>CAVSCU010000001.1:0-1423640 GCA_963726595.1 uncultured Chitinophagaceae bacterium
TTTCGTCTATACTCCTGTTATCAATTTCGCAATGCAGCAAAACCACGTACCGGTGGTTCGCAAGTTGTTAATCAAAAACACTACTGGGCAAGATCTCGAAAATATAAGTATAGAAATAACTTCTGAACCTGATTTTGCTGTTACATGGAAGCATAACATTGAGCTGCTCGTAAAAGATGAAAGCATCGAGGTTACTCCAGTCAATCTAAGATTATCATCAAAGTATTTATCAGACCTTACTGAAAGAGTTGCAGGAACATTTACATTAAGAATTTCTTCAGATGAGCAGGTGATTTCAAAGCAAGTATATGATGTAAGTATTCTCGCTTTTGATCAATGGAATGGAATAATAATATTGCCGGAAATGTTAGCGGCGTTCATTACTCCAAACCATCCACAAATAATCAATGTTATTAAGCGCGCTTCGTTAATACTTGAAAAATGGACCGGTAGTCCATCTTTCGATTCTTATCAAACACAAAACCCAAATAGAGTACGAAAGCAAATGGCTGCGATATATGAAGCCATTACTGAAATGGAAATAACCTATGTTACTGTTCCTGCAAGCTTTGAAGCAGCAGGTCAAAGAGTACGTCTATGTGATTCAATCTTTTCGCATAAAATCGGGAATTGCCTTGATCTCTCTTTATTGTATTCGGCTTGCCTGGAAGCGGTGGGAATAAATGGTTTAATTGTTATTATTAAAGGTCATGCTTTTGCCGGTGCCTGGCTTATTGATGATTCCTTTGCCGATAGTGCTAATGATGATGTTTCCTTAATTACTAAAAGAACGGCAGAGGGTATTCATGAGATTGCAATTGTAGAAACTACATGCATGAATGCAGGTCAAAAGGCATCATTTGACGATGCTGTAAGAGCGGCAAATCATCATTTAGTTAAGGTAGAAGATTTCTTACTTTTTGTAGATGTAAAGCGTTCAAGGTTTAGTGGGGTTAGGCCATTGCCATTAAGAATTCCAACATTAAATGGATGGGAAATAGTTGAACCTGTTTCTGCTACAAGAGATACCGGTGCTCCGGAAGAACTAATGAGTGGTCCTAAATTAGTTGATGTAGATAAGTTGAAAGTTTCTAAGCAATCTATTTGGGAACGAAAACTTTTAGACCTGAGCCTCAGAAATAATCTCCTCAACCTTCGCATTACTAAGACTACAATTCAGCTTATTTCAGTTAATCTAAACAAGCTGGAAGACGCTCTTGCTAGTGGCACTGAATTTCAAGTACTACCTAAGCCCGCTGATTGGGATAATCCTCTTCGTAGCTCAGGGCTTTATCAATCTTTAAATCAATCTGATCCTATATCAGATCTTATAAAGAACGAGTTTTTGCAAAAGCGATTAAGGACTTATCTACCCGAAAACGAGCTTACAGCAAGTATAACTAATCTCTATCGTGCTGCTCGTCTGTCGCTTGAAGAAAATGGTGCGAATACATTATACATTGCTTTAGGTTTATTAAAGTGGTATGAGACAAACATCAGTGAACGTCCTCGTTATGCTCCTATTCTTACTAATGCCTGTTGATATCATCAAGAAGTCCGCTCAAAAGGGTTTTGTTATCAGAAGCAGAGAAGAAGACACCATGATGAATATTACGATGTTGGAAATGATGCGTCAGGACTTTGGTATTAATATAGGCGGCTTTGAAACTTTGCCTAAAGACGAAAATGGCGTAGATGTAAGAGCAGTTTTCAGCATTATTAGACAAGGCATTATGTCTCAAAAGCGTTGGGATGTTGAAGAACAAGCCTTTCTAGGAACCTTTTCTTTCAGCAAGTTCATCATGTGGAATGACATACATAATAACGCCGATAAACTGTCTAAAAATAAGGTGGTTGCGAGTTTAATGTCTGGTAAAATGGAATGGGATGCCGGAGTTGAAGAAACAATCGAACATTTAGACCGGCATTATCATCCTTCTGACATAGCCTTACCTATAAGTACCGACTCATCCCAGATGGAAGCAATAGCCGCATCGGTTAATAACAAAAGCTTTATCCTTCATGGTCCCCCCGGAACCGGTAAGTCTCAAACAATTACCAACATTATTGCGAATGCTTTATATAATGGTAAGAAAGTTCTGTTTGTCGCGGAAAAAATGGCTGCGCTGAATGTAGTAGAAAAACGGTTGAAAGCAATTGGCCTTGCACCTTTTTGCCTTGAATTACATTCAAATAAAACAAAAAAGTCGTCAGTACTTGAACAGTTAAAGAAAACATCTGAAGTAACAAGGACAACGCCGCCTGAAACTTTTGCATTTGAAGCTGAGCGATTACAAACGCTACGTAGCGAACTTAACGGTTATGTTGAAGCGTTACATCATGTTTATGGTTTTGGCTTTTCTCTATATGATGCATTTACTGGCTATGCACAATTTGCAAATGCGAATGGAAGTATCATTTTTAAGCATGAAACTATAGATAAGCTTACAAAGCAACAGTTAACACAGTGGAGCGATCTTGCTGAAGAATTGCAAATAGCAGCGACTATCATAGGACAGCCGCATAACCATTCGCTAAAGGAAATTTATGTTAGCGATTATACTCCTTCACTAAAAAGTGAAGCCCGTGAGGTAATACCCAAATACATCAAAGCTTTAGAAGAATTAAGATCTGCAAGCGTAGAGGTAAGCAGCCTTTTGAAAGTAAGTGTTCCCCCGACTTCAACGGACAAGTTGAATGTTCTGAAATTAATTGCAACGTTACTATTGCAGTTACCTGACACTCCTTCTTCCATGATAGCCGCTGATAACATCGAGCAAACGTTATCACAGGTTATTGATGTAACTGCTCACGGTAAAAAAAGGGATGCGCTAAGAGATGAATTGACAAAAGGCTATAATAAGTCCATCCTTTCATTTGATGCACAACAATATTTAGCCGAATGGAATGCAGCGTCAACAAAATGGTTTTTACCGAAGTGGCTAAAACAGACTTCAATAAAGAAAGCTGTCAAAAAATTATCATTATCAGGAACAGTTGATGACGATAATATTATTCCTCTATTTGAGAATATAATTAACTACCAGGAAGAACAATCGCTATTTGGATTCGCATGAAACATTCCTGGCTCCTCTACTTGGCTTTCTTTGGAAAGCGGGAAATTGCGATTGGACTAACCTTGTTACAATTTCAAATACTTTGTTGCAGATTAATCGACAGGCTATAATGCTATTTGGCAATGCTGTAGAAGCCAGGAGATGGAGAATAGAATTTTCACAGGAATGTGCAGAAGGAACAAAGTCACTGTTGGAATACAACGCCCATATTTTAAATAAGTATTTAGACGCTCATGCTTCTATATTCAAAATAGAAAACGACATAAGTAAACTATTGGGAGTTGATTTGTCAAGCATTAAAGGAAGCGATACAAATAAAGTAGAAGCATGTAAAGTCACTGCTGAAAGATGGCTTGCAAATATTGAAGGCATAAAAGATTGGTGCAACTGGAATACTATAAAACAAAAGGCTATCAATGCCGGTTTGTCTCCCCTCGTTGCAGCCTTAGAAGAAGGGTATATACAAAGCAATGACGTAGTAAATAATTATAAGAAAGGTTTATATCGTTCTTGTGCCGAATATATTTTTACTAAAAATCAACAACTCGCTTCGTTTAATGGTAAACAGTTTCAGGAAAAGATTAGGCGTTTCCGTGAAATAAGTGCGGCTTTTGAAAAGCTCACTAAAGAAGAGCTGTATGCAAAGCTCGCCTCCAAAATTCCAAACTTCACACAAGAAGCATCTCAAAGTTCTGAAGTAGGAATTTTACAACGGGCAATAAGAACAAATGGAAGAGGTAATTCAATCAGAAAGCTTTTTGATTCGATTCCGAACCTTTTGCCGCGCATGAATCCTTGCATGTTGATGAGCCCTATATCTGTAGCACAATACTTCGATGCAGGTACTGCCAAATTTGATTTGGTTGTATTTGATGAGGCTTCTCAAATGCCCACGTGTGACGCTGTAGGTGCCATAGCAAGAGCTAATAATGTAGTGATTGTAGGTGATCCTAAACAAATGCCTCCCACTAACTTTTTCTCTTCTAATTATATAGATGAAGAGAACTTCGATAAAGAAGACCTCGAAAGTATTTTGGATGATTGCCTTGCATTGTCTATGCCTTCAAAGCATTTACTGTGGCACTATAGAAGCAAGCATGAAAGCCTGATTGCATTTAGCAATAGTAAATACTATGAGAACAAACTTCTTACATTTCCTTCTCCCGATGATATTTCATCAAAGGTAAAATTTATACATGTTGAGGGATATTATGATCGTGGCAAGTCAAAACATAATAAGGCTGAGGCAAAAGCAATAGTGGATGAAATCGTGTTTCGTTTAACGGATCCTGTTTTATCTAAACGAAGTATTGGCGTAGTAACGTTTAGTTCTATCCAGCAGATTTTGATTGATGATATGCTGAACGAAGTACTTAAAACACGACCAGACCTGGAAGCATTGGTGATGCAGGCTGCGGAACCAATCTTTATTAAAAATCTGGAAAATGTACAAGGTGATGAAAGAGATGTTATTTTATTTTCTGTAGGATATGGGCCTGATAAAGAAGGAAAAGTTAGCCTAAACTTTGGACCTATTAACAGAAATGGTGGATGGCGAAGATTGAATGTTGCAGTGTCAAGAGCCCGGTATGAAATGAAAGTATTCTCTACACTTAAAGCTGATCAAATAGATATTACAAGAACAGCATCGGAAGGTGTGGCAGGTTTAAAGTCTTTCCTTGAGTATGCTGAAAAAGGCAAAGAAGTTTTACATTATAAAAATGCAAACAAGTCTCTAAATACTTCTGCTCTTGTTGAAGCTATAGCCGATGAAATCAGAAAGGCTGGTTACGAAGTGCATACTAATATTGGATGCTCAGGTTATAAAATTGACTTAGGTATAGTTGATACAGAAAATACTAAAGAATATATATTAGGAATATTGTGTGACGGACACAACTATAGTGCAGCTAAAACGGCACGCGACCGAGAAATTGTACAGGTAGATGTATTAAAATTACTGGGCTGGAATATTCATAAAATTTGGTCAACAGAATGGTGGGAAAATGCAGACAGACAAGTGGAAGGCGTTATTGCGGCTATTAAAGAAGCAGAAGAAAGAAAAAAAACTGCTCCCGTTCAATTAAAAGAACCAGAACCTTTTAAGCCTGCCGTGTCGCTTAAAGAAGAAGACCTTGTATTTAATAAGGCTGTTGTTGTAACTACAAATGAATTCAAAAAACAACCTGTAGAAAACGACGTTTTAAAAGAATACACAGTAGCTCGTTTAGCTTATGAGTCTGCAGCTTCATCTGATGATTTTTTACTTCCTATTAACCGACAAAAGATTTGCAGTCAAATATTAGAAGTTATAGAAACCGAAGCACCAATTAGTCGAAATCTTTTGTGTAAACGTGTATTAGCTGCATGGGGAATATCAAGACTTGGTACAAGGCTGTCAACACATTTCAATATCTTATTACCTACACTTAATCTCCAAAGCACCGGTGATAAAAGTAACTTATTCTTTCTGGAGACCAGGGCAAATACCAGGAGAATATAATGTCTATCGGGTACCAAAAACAGATGCTGAAAAAAGAGATGCAGAGGATATATGTCCTGAAGAAGTCGCAAATGCAATTAAGCAGGTAGCAAAAGAACAAATCAGTATTTCTAAAGATGAACTGATAAGAGAAACAGCAAAGATGTTTGGATTTGCAAGGATTGGAAGTAATGTAGAGCAGGCGATGGTACGAGGGATGAATCATGGCAGTTAGGAAGCTATATGTTAGCGAGACAAGGGGAAAGAATAATATCTGCAGAGTAGAAATTTGAGTCAGTGGTAAATAATAAACAACGTATGAATACAAAAGCGATAACTGCATAAGATGAAATATTATTTTAAGAAATTTGCATCCGAGAATATAAATGATAAGTCCGATGAGTACGTGTGGCTACTCTATTTCACATATTCAGCTTTAATTTCTACAAAAGAAGGGAATAAGTTTTTGGGAAAACTTAAAAGCCACTATTAGAGATTTCAACTTTGAGGGTAGAACTATTTCAAAAGTTAGAAATGGCGCTACCTTTCTTTTTAAAAATTTAGGGTCTTCATCTTTAAGAAGCATCAGGACTTCTATTCCTAAATTAGACTCTATTCAAATAAGAAATTTTAGGGGATTTGGTAAAGATTTCAACGGAAATGATAAAGGAGTAAAAATCGATTTCCACCGGTACAACACTATTTTCTATGGACCAAATGGAAGCGGCAAATTGTCTCTATGTGATGCACTTGAATATAAGCTCACCGGTGACGTAAGGGAATGTTCTCGGCGCTCAAGAAGAGTTTCAGAATACGTTAAACGAATTGGTTCAAATTCCACCCCTAAAATCATTCTCACTTTTACGGATAACACAATTGATGCTGAAAAATTGACCGACGAACAAAAGAAATTGTTTTCTCAAGCATTCATTGAAAAAAATCGTATTCAAGAATTTAGTTTGTTTGGTTCTAAGGATACAGGAATAAAAAAGGCACACACTTACATTCGGTGCTAATTGGAATGGATGAATTAACCTCGTTAGTAAAATCGTTTGTTCTACATCCTTCCTTCAAAACAAACCTTCAAGCTTTCAAGCGTACTGCTGTGGAAGATGAGATAAAACAACTTGATTCAAATAATTTAGCAAGTCTTAAGCAGATAGAGAACTATGCGAAAATTGTGCAGAGTCATCAAGATAAATTAGACAAGCTTTTAAATAGACCTTCTGCTTCAATTTCAACAAATAGATGCAGAGTTGTCCATTATAGACGAGGCAGTAAAGAAAATTAATAGAGAAAATCTTTTGTTGTCTACCTCAACATTTTTTCTACATACCAATAAAGATTTTGATGATTTAAAAGCAGCAATTGAAGCTGATTTTGCAAGTCTTGAAACACGAAGGCAATTACTACAGGAAGCAAAAGACCAACTCAGTTTTAGGAATCTTTATTCTGCCATTTCAGAATTAAGTAATTACAGTAATGATACTTGCCCCGCTTGTGATACTCCTTTAACTCAAGTTACCACTAATCCTTTTGATAAAGCAGACGAGGAGTTGGGGAAACTTCAAGGTTTAAGCGAACAAGAAGAAAAAGCTGAAGTTGAAAAGAAAAACATTGAAGAAAACGTAAAGAAGATAAAGACGTTACACAAGAACGTCTACCATAATATTAATTCATCTCAAAGTCTTAGAAATCTCTTCAACACACAATCCGATTTTTTAAATGAAAACAAGGATTTTGACCTATCTAATAAAGAAAGCTTTAACGAATCTATAAGGTCGTATCAAACAGAAATAGATAGGTTAGACAATTACTTTGTTCTTCTAAATGCTTTAATATTAAAACAAGATTCAAAGGAAAAAACATTAGAAGCTAATGGTGAAAAAGTAAATGATTTGAACGAGCGAAAAGGGATATTAAAAACTCTCAAGGAAAATATAGAAGCATCAAATTTAAAGGTTCAAGAGATTAATAATTCGTTAGGTAGTTATTCATCAGATCTAAGCAAATTGAAAATAAAAAAGCAGGCAGAAGATGAGTATAATATTCTTGTTGACAAGATCATTAGGATATATCCATCTTTTTACGCTGATTTGAATGCGTTTAAGGAGAGGGAGTTTCAGCTGCAGTTCGGTACAATTGAAAGTGAAATAGCGGGATTTTACAGGCAAATAAATAAAAATGACCCCATACATGAGGCTGTGGAAGTGTTTAAAATAAATAATACCGATACCGATTATAAAATAGAATTTAGAATTGCGGGGACAGCGACTTACGAGGATGCTTCTAATATGTTTAGCGAAGGTCATTTGAGGTCATTAGGATTATCAATACTTCTTGCGAACGCCAAAATTAATAATCTACCATTTGTCATTTTTGATGACGTTGTTAACGCTATTGACTCAGATCATAGAGCAAACATTATAGAAATGATGATAAAAGATGATTACTTAGAAAATACTCAGCAAATTATTTCTACCCATGACCGACTTTATTGGGAAAGATTTAGCATAGAAAATCTTCAAGCAAAACAAGCTGGTTACGTATTAAAATGTACAAACGAGGGAGTAGTTCATTATAACTACAAATTAAGCTTTCGGGAAAAAATTCAAGATGCGTTAGACTACTTTGATATTGGGTAAGTCTTACTTTATAGCAGGATTTGGTTTGAGACTTTAGCGAAACAATATTGTATGGAAAGAAATATCGAATTCGGAACCTGCACGTTAAAACGAAACGATTTTCATCTTTCTATTGAAAGCTTTGTTACACGCTATCTACAGGAAAGTTGAGGATGACCTTCCGGATAATAAGCATTTAAAGGTGTTGAAGAGGGATGAAATTAACTATAAGGGAATAAATCAAGAGCACCATTCTTTCGATGAGTTTAATTTCAACTTTATTCATTCGAGAACCAGTAATGAAGTTGAAAATATATATGAAGCAGTAAAAGGTCTTGATGATGATTTAAAATTCATAAAAATACCGTACTTTTAAAACTCAGGCTTGTAATCAAGGATTATCAATTGAGCTTGAAAAAGCTTCAGGAAATTAATGGCAAAATGCCCTTAAAAATCCAACTTCAGATCGTAGAACGAAATAATGATATTGTGAATCAATTGGGAAAGTTCACAACCCGAATGACTGAATTAAAAATAGCTGAAGAAACAATACGAACGGCAGAAGCTGAGATTAGAAAAATATTATTAGGACGTCTTTTAGCGAGTTTATTAAAAAATAGATTTGGACAATGAAAATCCTACATACTGCCGACTGGCACCTCGGTAAAAAACTCGAACAAAGCGAGCGCACAGATGAACACCAGCAGTTTCTGAACTGGCTAATTGAAAAGCTAAGTAGTGAGTGTATAGATGTCTTAATTGTTGCAGGTGATGTGTTTGATACAGGTAGCCCTTCCAATACAGCACTCCAACAGTACTATCGCTTCCTCCGACAAGTAAAAAACACTTGTTGCAGGGAGGTGATTATCATTGGTGGCAACCATGATTCAATCAGTACATTGAATGCACCAAAAGAACTGCTTAAATATTTTAATGTACATATCGTAGGTGGAGTGCCGGATGAATTTGTTGAACAGATCATTCCAATAAAAGATGAGGCTGGTAAAGTTGAACTTCTTGTTTGCGCCGTACCTTTTTTACGCGACAGAGACATACGTTTATCTATTTCCGGTGAGACAGCTACAGAAAGGGAACAGCGGATTAAACAAGGTATTTGTGATCATTACAATCAATTCAAAGAGCATATAGATCAGTATAAATCAAACAATATCCCGGTGATTGCTACCGGGCACCTATTTGCAGTGGGATCAAGCGCATCTGATAGTGAAAAAGAAATTCATGTAGGTAACCTGGGGCAGGTTTGTGGCGACCAATTTCCTGTTGAATTCGATTATATTGCTTTGGGTCATATTCATCGCCCCCAGTTGGTGAATAAAATGAACCATATTAGGTACTCAGGTTCGCCGGTGCCTCTAAGTTTTTCTGAAAGCGATCATACTAAACTGGTAATTATACTTGAATTTACGGAGGGAAAACTTGTAGAAATTCAAGAGCTGGAAGTCCCTTGTTGCAGAAAGTTATTAAGAATAAAGGGAGATTTTAAAACAGTACAAAATAAGCTACTGCTATTGGAAGATGATGGTTTAAAATATCCTGCATGGGTGGAAATACAAGTAGAAGTTCAACAGTTTGACCATGAGCTGGAAGATAAATTGAATAAATTAATTGCTAAAAAAGCCTTTATAGAACGTTTATTTATTAAGCAAAATAAGTTGCGGCCTGCAAAAAATCTTGATGAACAGACGGAAGAAGCCATGGCACTCAATGATCTAACTCCAACCACTGTATTTCTTAAACGTTGTGAAGCAGAATTTCCGGAAGGGTATTCTCAAGAACTTTTGCAAACTTTTGGTGAAGCCCTTGAGCTGATGACACAAAAAGAAGAAGTATAAAAAACAACTTATTAATTCTTGTAGATGAAAATTATAGGCATAAAGTTTCTCAACCTAAACTCTTTACGAGGAGAGCACAACATTAGATTTGATCAACCTCCTTTCACAGAAAGCGGTTTATTTGCTATCACTGGTCCTACAGGCGCAGGTAAAACAACAATATTGGATGCAATCACCTTGGCTTTGTATGGCGAAGTTCACAGGCATGATAAAAGTGATCCTTCTGAAATAATGACGAGACACACAGCCAAATTTTTTCAGAAGTTGAATTTGAAGTGAAGGGCCTCTATTATCGATCTAAGTGGTCGAATTACCGGGCGACATAAAAAAGCAACTGGTAAGTTGCAGGGTGTAAAACTGGAATTATCAAATGCAACAACAGGTGAAATAATAGAGAATAATTCCATTACTCGTTTTCATGCTAAGATTGTAGAAGTTTGCGGACTTGATTATAATCAATTTCTTCGTTCAGTAATCCTGTCTCAAGGTGATTTCACTCGATTTTTAAAAGCAAACGAAAATGAGAGAAGTGATCTTTTAGAAAAGATCACTGACACTGCTATTTATTCAAACATATCAATTTTCACCTTTGATAAGACGAAGAAAGAGAAGGCCCAATTAGATGTCCTTCGTGAACGTCTTAAAGATGTGGTTCTGCTTCCATCGGAAGAGAAAGCAGCGCTGATGCAACGTTTATTAGAGCTTCAGGAAGATGAGAAGAAACTGAGGCTTCAGGAAAAGGATCTTAAAGATAAATTAGATTGGCTGCGAGCAATTCAACAGCTTACTATACGGCAACAAGAATTATTAATATCTGTACGCGAAGCTGAAGACTTTTATAAAAACAACGAATTACAGTTCCAAAAACTTTTGGAGCATCAAAAGGCTATAATATTCAAACCTGCATTAGTAGAGATAAAAACCGTTGAAGACCTGGTTAACAGGACTATGGCGGAGTAGACGCACTATCAGAAAAGCTGCCTGAATTACAAACTTCGGCAGCAGAAAGTTTAAAAGCTTTAAATGAAGCAAAACTTTCAGTTGAAATAACACAGAATGAGCTAACACTTAAAGAGCCGGTATTTGAATCAGTCATACAGAAAGACGCACTAATTGGAAGTGCTAAAATACAGCTAACAAAAGCTAAACAAGCTTTTAATAAGTCTGAAGCGGAGCTGAAACAATTGAGCAAGGATCGGGATGAGGTTGTGAAAAAACATGTTCAGGTAAACGAACGGATAGACAAGCTGAAAAAATGGTTAACTGAAAACGAGAGAGATGGCAGATTGGATAAAGAGTTGATCAATTTCTCAAACCATGCGGAAGAAATAGCAGCGCTAAATTTAGCAATAGATGGTGTTTCTGCTGATACTAAGAAGACTGAACGACAAAAAATTAAGGATGAACAATTGCTTGCACAGAATGACAAGAGTTGTATTCAGCTTAAGAAGCTTATTGAACAGCTTGGTGAGCTGAACAAAATTGCCAAAGAGAAACTGGAGACAGCATTTTCAGGAAAAACGTTAGATGAACTTGAAACTGAAGTAGCTCAACTGCCCACATTGATTAACATTTGTGAACAACAGTTAAAGCTTGCTAAAACAATTATTGAAACAAGGGCGGACGTCGAAAAGCAGCAGAATCAAAATCAGCTAAATAAGCAATTGCATATAGATGAGAATGGCAAACTAATCCAGCTTATTCAGGAAAAAAATACTGCTAATGAAAAACTCAATTCTCTCCAGGACTTATATGACCTTGAAATAAAAATTCAGAAGTACGATGATGCTCGGCAGGATTTGCAACCAGAGGAACCATGTCCTTTGTGCGGATCCTCACACCATCCTTATGTAGAGGGAGGCTATGTAGGACATGTAAATGAAGCAGAGCAAAGACGAAATGATCAAAGGCAAGTATTGAAAAAAATAACCGGGTACGTAGATGCAAAATCACTTGTTGTAAATACTTTGACAAATAAATTAGATAGCGGGGCTGAGCAGTTGCAACAATTTCAGGCAGTGTTAGAAACAGCCGTTGCTGACTTTAAAAGCAACAATATGTTGTTACCAAAGGCCCTCGAAATTGAAAAGGCAAATGTAATCAATGCAGGTGATAATAAAGAAGAAAGAACAGCACTTTCAACTTAAAAATTTAATCAGTCATATTCGCTCAATTCAAAAAGAAATAGTTGCCAATGACGCTGAAACAGCGAAGCAGCGTGAACTATTAGTGCAATTAGAGGGTAAAGTGGAACAAGCGAAAATTAGAATTAATCACTCCGTTGATAATATTAAGACTAAGCTTGAAGAAGTTGTATTATTAAAAGAAAAGAAGGTAGAAGCAGAACAAAAGGCACGGCTACTACTTGCGCCTTTTTCAATAGCATTTGAATTTGATAATGTAGAAGGAATCAAAACATCATTAGGTCAGCGCTTTAAAAACTATGAAACATTTACGAAAGAATTAAATAGTCGGGAACTTGAGCAGAGACAACTTGATACAGAACAAAAGAACTTAATAAAGGTATTAAGTGAAAAGAATGATTTTCTAAAAACACAGGAAATTCAATTAGCGTCTGATAAAGAATTGCTTCAAAAAATGGAAGCAGAGCGGATTGAGTTGTTTGGAACAAATGATCCAATTACCGAGCGAGAACGATTAAATACAATTATTAAACAGGCAAGGGGACTGGTGGAGAATCTGCAAAAGGAGGTTCAGCAGAAGCAGCAAGATGTAAAGCTTTTTGAAGACAGAATACTAAAAGGAAACGCTGACATTCAAAAATATAAAGAGACCTTGGCTCAACATACAAGAAGTCTTATTGTAAATCTCAATAAACAAAGCATAGATTCTATTGAGGCTGTTGAAAAGCTTTTCATGTCTACTGAAGAAGCAATGGCAGTAGAACTTTTGCAAAAAGAGGCTTCTCAAAAGATATCTTCTGCTAAAAGTTTACTTAATGCAACAGAAAAAGATTTACATACTGCAAGAGAAAAGAGACTAACGGAGGAAACTGAGGGTGAGTTATTGCCAAGAATGGAAGAGACCATTGCAGCTTTAGCCGAACTTAATCAGCAAGTTGGTAAAACGAACAAAATAATAGAAGATGATGAAGATCTGAAAGTAAAGCACCAACAGGTTGCAAATGAAATAGAAATTCAACAAAAGGAATTTGGAAGGTGGGGTAAGCTTTCATCGTTAATTGGTTCTGCTGACGGAAAAAAATTTAGTCGATTTGCTCAAGGCCTAACATTGGCCCGATTGACGGAATTAGCAAACCGACATTTGATAAAGTTAAGTGACCGCTATTCTATTTTAAAAACTCCGGAAAAGGATTTAGACCTTCAAATTATCGATGGCTATCAGGCAGATGTCGTAAGACCCATGTCAACGCTTTCAGGAGGTGAGAGCTTCCTCGTTAGCCTTGCTCTTGCTTTAGGTTTATCAGACCTTGCAAGCCGTAAAGTTCAAATCAACTCATTATTTATTGATGAAGGATTTGGAACGCTTGACTCTGATACATTAGACGTTGCAATATCTGCTTTAGAAAATCTTCAGGCTGATGGAAAGGCAATAGGAATCATCTCTCATGTTGATGCATTAAAAGAGCGTATAGGAACGCAGATACAAGTAAGTAAACAGCCCGGCGGATCAAGCAAAATAAAAGTTGTAAGTCATGCTTACCAAACGGTAAATGCATAACGTCATTAATTTAACATAGGCTAAGTATAACGAGATTTTAAATAATTTACAATTTCTGTTTCCTAAGCCACCTGCAATTTGTCTGTCGTTGTATCGTTGCTACCCATAACCTTTTCCAAAGTCTCTAACTGCTCAGCTGAGGGTCTATTAACATAAATGCCTGCTATCACTATTACTTCTTATCCCACGAACAAACAGATATATTACTCCTCCAAAATGTTCATTGTAATCAAAGTTTTTGACGCGGCTCTGAAGATACTTTTTGGCAGCAAGAGTATAAAGGAGGTATTGCAAATGATAATTGCTTTCATTCATAGCAAAAGCAAGAGCTTCTGCTGAATAAGCGTCCAGACTATCTCCCAAATAATTGCTCTTCCAATCCAAGATGTAGTATTTGCCACGGCATTCAAAGAAGAGGTCAATCTTGCCATTAATGATCCCTTCAAGTGGCTTATCCCACGATACCCGCACTTCTATATTTTCATTTGTAAGGCTGTTTAGATCAGACGGATTGTATTCCGGAACAGGAAAGTCAAACTCAAACTCATGTATCCTGTTTTCCAATGATACTTCAGATAATTTGAAGCTATTGCCATTCACTTCTATTGGTGCGTTGAGGACTTGCTGCAACATCTCGAGGAGCATAGGAGCATACTGTTCACTATGCTGGGGTAAATGCGACTTTAATGCTTCGTCTATGACATGCTTCCAGTTTCGATCATCAGTAAAATGTACGTTTTCGAAAATGTAGTGTAACAGATTACCTGTCTTATTACCCCTTGCAAGTTGGCTAAATATAAATTGATCGTAACTACCTAACTTATTCCTGCTTCTGGGCAAGGATGTGCCTTCATGTTTTTGTGCCAACATTGTGTAACTCATTTTGGTCCAGTTACTATGCTGTAGTAGGAACGTAACAGGCAGCTTTGGTGTTGCCAACAGTTCTTGCTCAGTTTCGCGGTACCTGTATGTTTTGTCCGCAGCAGGAGCAGGTTTGTATGCTATTAGTGATTCATCTTGTCTGCCTATAGCTGTTAAAAATTTGCCTAACGATGAGTTATTGTAGTACTTGCTGGTTATGCGGTAGATATAGCACTTATACACGGCTCTTGTTATAGCCACATATATCAGCCTGCGATATTCTTGCTCGGTCTGTTGCTTAAACCATCCATCTTCTTCGGTTGGTCAGCTTTCCTTTTTCTTTTGAGATATATTCAGAAGTGGCAGGGTCGCGGAAACTCAAGACCTTGAAAAGTTTGGTATCAATGTTAAAGTCAAGATGCGGTGCAAAAACAATGTTGTATTCAAGTCCTTTGCTCTTATGAATTGTAACGATCTTAATCGCTTCTTCGTCGCTTTCTACGCGTTGTTGGTATTCGTCACCTTCTGTTTCCATGCCTTCTATTGTTCTCTGCAACCAACTGATTAATTCAAGTGAAGAAAACTTTTTGTTGACCTGCAGCTTGTGCAACAGCTCTATGATTTGATAGAGATTAGTAATGGTACGTTCACCTCCTTCTGCATCCGTACTTAGTAAAACATCTCTTACATTAAAGTCGTCAATGAAACTTATCATCGCAGTGTAAATGCCTTCTTCCTGCCATTGGCTGTTGTATTTTTGAAACAGGGTTACAGCAGCTTCATCATTAAGGCGAAGAATATCATTGGCATCATAACCTGTAAAAGATGATAACAGTGCTTTATTGATGTTTGCCTTTTTGATTTCTGTCATTGCCTCAAGCAGATATAGTACATAACTTGCTTCAGGTGTGTCCATAACCTTTGCATCGTTAATGGTAACGGCAGGAATACAATGATATGCTAACCGGGCTTTTATGTTTAAAGCCTGGTTATGCGACTCTTACCAATATGCCGATGTCTGATGGTTTTATTCTTCGCTCTTTGCCTTTCTCTGCTATGGTATAAGCAGGGTTGTTTAGCAGGGCAATGATTTGTGCAGTAAGGTTTGTCCATACGTCACCTTTATTCGAGCCTTCTGTTATAATGATAGGCACATCGTCTGAATGATTTTCAAGGAAGCTTCCTTTCCTATTATCAACCGGTGCATCTACTTCTATATAATCAATACGATCAGCCTGTCCTTCAAAAGCAAAGGTGTCAAACGTGTTATTCGGCTTGAAGAACAGGTTCATAGCACTGATGATGTTATTAGCAGAGCGATAATTGGTATTCATCGTAAACCTTTGATCAACATCGTGCTTTGCTTTTAGATAAGTGAAAATGTCTGCTTTACGGAAAGCATAGATTGACTGCTTTGGATCTCCAATGTAAAAGAGGATACTGTTACCCGCAAAAGCCTTTTGAAATATCTCGTACTGCAGCCTGTCAGTATCCTGGAACTCATCTACAAACACCGCTTTGTACTTGTTGGAAAGCGATGCTATCAGTTTTGAATTATTGTGCTTGGTTAGTGCTTTGTGCAGGTTGACAATCATATCGTCGAAAGAGAGCAAGTTGTTACGTTGCTTGAAAACTTCAAGGCCGGTAACAACCGAGTTGATAGCCTGGCAAATAGTATCGTTTACAACATTGCTTATTTTAGCTTTGATGTCTTCAGATACTTTGTCGCAAGTGCTGCAATGTTCTATGATATCATCATATAGTTTTCGCACATAATCTTTATCACTTTTACTTCTTACAAATTGAGCAAGCTCTTCCGGATGTTCAAACAGGTGCATATTAGCTCTCCTTGCATGGTGATTACTGTTTCCCGCTTTTAGCAACCTGTCCCGATGAGTAGTAATGTATTTATGCATCTCGCTGATCAGCTTTTCTTCTTGCTGCTTTACAGCTTTTAGTTCCTGCACCAGCTTTAGCTGATCTTCCTCACAAAAAGAATACTCATGCCCTTCTTTGTAGTGGTAGTATTTCTTGCCGTTTAAATGTTCTTTTATCACTGAATAGAGAGCATCACGATTAAGTCCGGCTTCTATAAGATACCGAAGCAGGTCGGAGGGTATAGTAGTGATGTGTTTTCTCCAGAAGTTATTGATCTCATCATCTAATATCGAGGCTTGATCCTGCAAGGTTTCTGCACCAAAAAGTTGATCCGTTTCAAAAGCAAACTCCGTTAATGCGTTTTGACAAAAGCTGTGAATGGTAAGTACAGAGGTTTCATCAAGAAATAATACTGCATCTTTTAGTGCCTGTTGTACACGCTCTTTCTCTTCCGCTGAATCAATTAATTTATCTTGAACAAGCGCTTCAATTTTTTTGTCAGCTATGCTTTCTCCATTGCTTGCTTTGTAGGCTTCTTTTACAAACAGTCTTATACGCTCTTCCAATTCTGCTACAGCAGCTTTGGTAAAAGTGACCATCAATATTTCTTTGATGGTGATTGGTTTTTCAAGTAACAATCGTAGTACAAGAATGGCGATAGAATAAGTTTTACCTGTACCGGCGCTTGCTTCTATAAGATTGCTTCCTTCAAGTGGTACCGTTATAGCATCAAAAGATGAAAACTCTAAGGGCAGGTTCTTTATGATTTCCGGTTTAACTTCCGGCTCTGCTAATATGGCTTTTGTTTTCAACTGCTTCAATTTTTAGTTGTAATACCCCGGGAAAATTTCTGCTAAAGGCTTAATGACTAAAGCTGCGTTTGCTTTAAATTCTTCTACCACATGCTCCTGTTCAAAGAAACCAAACCGATATTCGTTCAGCAGGTACTCGTCTGTACAAGGGCTGGTAAAACGATTGAACATATCGTCAATCCTTATCGTTAAACATGTCTGCTGTTAACTCATCCACTTCGGCTGGCTTTATACCTAAATGAGGAAATACAGGAACAATAGCTTTGCTTCCCTGCTTGTATATCTGCACAAGCTGTTGCAGTCGGTTTGTTGCTTCTTCTTTCGACAACGGGTTGGCAGAGTAGCAATTTCCTTTTTCTTTTGATAGGTAAATAAACTGGAGTTGTTCCCCTGCTGCTGATGCAATAAGGTGTTTTAAATAAGCTTCGATCAGGTATTTATCTTCTGTTTTTGAAAAACAAACCATTACAAGTTTATCATTATAAACGCCGGTTAACGTTCCTTTTAATGTGCTGTTATCTATAACCATTTCAATTGGTATAGATCGTTCTATAGCATCACCAACACAATCAATAAATAGGGCTTTGGTTGCTTCAATATCCTCACTCACATTAGCAATAGCAATATTGGCCATGTTCTTAAGCGGCAGTTCCCCTTTCTTTACTTTCTCATTTTTGATGCTTGTCCATTTCTGATTCTCCAAGCTTGATAAGTTCATTTCGCAGTTGCCACTTTTGCAAACTATCCAATTCAAACACTTCGGTGTCACTTAGCAATACGTTCTCGCTGGTATACCTTATGTTGAGGACTTTGTTGTAATAGTGCTCGAATGGATTTTTGAAGAAGGCTACAAGGCTTCCGATTGTTATTTCTTCAGTTGATATTTGCTGGTTGGCAGGTTCTGCATTAAATGGTTTAACCGCTATGGATTTCTTATCATCTAAGTAAGTATAATAGCCGGGTAAAGCTTGCCTATACTTGGTGCTGAAACTATGCAACGGCTGCCTTTTGACTAATGTTGCCCTTACTTCTTTTGGCTGTTCGCATCCTGCTTCTATATAATCTATCAACTCATCGACCAGTGCAGAAGGCGGTAGAGGGGTATTGTCTTTAGCACTTTGCCCCAGATAGCTGATGTATAAATATTCTTTAGCTGATAAGACCGTTTCCAGGAAAAGATGCTTGTCGTTTTCCTTAACATTTCTGTCGCCTCTGCGCCTTTTATCTTTTTGCATTAGGTTGAAGCTTGCCGCTGTTTCTTTGCGTGGAAACTTATCGAAGTTTAACCCAAGCAAAGCCACCACTTTAAATGGAATACTTCTCATTGGGATAAGTGAGCAAAAAGTAATACCTCCACCGGCAAAGGAGCCCGTTCGTCCGGAACCAGACATTGACTTTAGCAGGCTATGGGTGAAGATGTTAAAGTCTATTTTCTCATCAAAGAACTCATTAGCAAGATTTAAATTTTTAAGTTGGTCCTGTAGCATTATATAGTCTTCATCAATCTCTTCCTGGGGCTCGCAGATCAGGTTTTGAATAAGCCGTTCAGTATATTCTACCCATTCCGCTATTGTTCTTGCTCTATCTCTTTCATTAATGCTTTCTATAAGTACTTGTATAAAATGGCAAAAGCGAATTACCTCAAGCGACTCACTTCCCTCAACTATATCAACAGGAAATAAAGACTCTCCGCTATCGTTAGAATATTCGCCTGCTCCACTTATGCAAATGCCATACATTATTCTTTTTATTCCATATTGCCAGCTTACAAATATTGTATCATCTTCTTTTCTGCCATCGATGCCAAATCTTATGTTTGCAGCGTTAACAACTCTCCTTATAAGTTCGAGATTGGAGATATTAAAACGCCTTCTTATAAACCCTGAATCCAATAATTGCAAAACTTCTTCAGCTTTAAAATTCTGACGATTTATTTTAAGGATGGCAGTTAACGCGGAGACAATGGTATCGCCGTTGCCAAAACTTTCATCAGCAATGGTGAAGTGAAACTTATACGGAGCATTTTTAAAAACGGCTTTTATGTAAGGTGCATAAGAGTCAATATCAGTTACCATTACCACTATATCTCTTGGCGATAAAGCTTCCTTTTTCTGGTCAACAAGATGGACAAGGTAGTTGTATAGTACTTCAACTTCACGCGCAATGGTAAAGCATGAATTAATAGTTATTGAACTGTCTTGTATATCGGTCAATGAAATCTTGTTTCTTTCTTCTCTGCCAAAGCTGTTATAGATGTCGTTCTGAAGTTTGTGAAGAAGTGTATTTGTCAATGGTTCATGTACACCTACTTCACTAAAATTATTCAGCAATTCTTCATTTTGAAACAACATCATAAATGTGTCCTGTATTACTCTTCCCCAGCTTGTAAGCAAAGTATTGCCGGTATAACTTTCTGTTTTATCAACAAGTCCTTTACGCTTCAGAGCTGCCAGTTGCTTTTCGCTCCTGTCTTCAAACCAATAGACGGATGGAGCAGGATTAAGTATATGAAAAGAGATATCAATGCAACAGGAGATTTCATACAAAAGATTTAGATGGTAATCCGTGGTGATAGACAAGCCAAATACATTTAATGCAGGAATTTTTGCCCGAAGCCTTTTTCGGTTTTCAGGATCTTTCAATGCCTCTTTTATGTATTTGCCAGCAACTGTTTTATCAGGTAATCTTCCTTTTGATTGCTCTTTAGCTTTTATCCAGATATATTCCTGCCATTTTTCTCCAAGCATTTCTACCGCTGACCCACTGTTCCAGTCTTCAATCCAGTCTGGACGATAAATCTGGTACTGATCAAAAAGGTCTGCTGTCTTCTCCGCTAATGCCATCCGCTTCAAGTCCTTATCGTACCCATCATTGTTATAATAAGAAGCTATATTAGGAAAACGACGTATGAAATCCTGCTCTCCCAAAATGCTGTATAAAAGCCATGAAAGATTTTGAGGAGTAAGCATGTTAGGATACTTTCCTCCTAAAAAATAATACACTTTTTGAATGATATCATTGGGACGGACAAAAAGATAATTGGCTGCAATGCCATTATTGTTAGCTATTTCCAACTTCAACCAATTGTTCATTCCTTCTGTCTGCGTAATTATATATCGAGGTAGAAAAACATTGCCCTGCCACTGCATCAAATCGTTTGATAACTTGTTTGCAAGCTCTGCTAATGAATTAGAAACATTTAAGTTTAAAGCCATTGTTATAATGAATTTTGTAAAACATGAAAGAGGAAAAAGGAAACGAAATGACTAATAAGAAGCTTTAGGAATCTTGTACTTCATCAAATCGGTCAATAATCCCGGAGATCCTTTTTACTCTTCTTTCTGCTGTTTTTATTATTGCTTCCCCGGTCGCCTGCACTATTACTTTTGATTTTGCTCTTGTTATTCCGGTGTACAATAGTTCCGCTGTAAGTATTGGTATGTCGGCTGCTTTAGGTAAAACTATAAGTACATTATTGTATTCGCTGCCCTGACTCTTATGAATCGTCATGGCAAATACAGTTTCAGCTTCTGATATAAAACCCGGAAGTACTGATTTGAGTTCGCCTGAGCTATCTTCAAACCATGCTTTAAGCACTTTGTTTTCATCATATCTTATTATTCCGATGTCACCATTGAAAAGATCCAAATCATAATAATTTTTTGTAACTATAATTGGACGGTTTTCGTAAAACCCTGCTGTCGGTTTAATAAGCCTTTTTTGATGAAGAAATTTTTCTATCCTCCGATTGATATTTATTAAACCTTGTTCTCCCCCACGGATTGCACATAAAACTCTAAGTCCATTTAGTTTGTTAAGCGCTTCTTTGATGTTTGGTTCTTTTATGTACTCTATATAACCTTTAATAAAATTTTCAAAAACACCTTCATCATAAGTGTTATCAATAGTTACCTGATCGTCTTTCTTTGTATTAAGATAGAGCTCTAAAATATCCTGCTCGTTATTGATTACCGCTTTACTAAACTTCCCAATACCTTTTTCACTTGAGAAACGGTGGCTTCTTTTTAGTTCTACAATATGTTGAAATAAGAGATGCTCGTTTTTACGTACAATAAATTCATCCGGAATTTGACGTGCTCTGAAGCTTATGAAGCCGTTAATTAATTCTGCTCTTTGCGGTGATATAGTAAATCCAGCTTGTGCATTGCAGAGGTCGCCAAACAAACTGCCTGCTTCAACCGATGCAAGCTGGTCTTTATCGCCCAATAGAATTAGTCTTGTATTATTGCCTATAGCTTGTAGTAGCTTGGAGAATAATGCTACATCAATCATTGACGATTCATCAATTATAACAACATCAAAATTTACTGGATTTTCTGCATTATGCCTGAAGTAGGGTGAGCCGGGCTGATAGCGCAATAAGCGATGGATTGTTCCAGGTACGATTGCTTCAAACAATGCGCTAATCGATTCAGGCATATCGGAAGAAGCTTTCTTTAGCGACTCAGCCATACGAACGGCAGCTTTACCGGTTGGAGCAGCCAATGCTACTTTTAAAGTTGGATTAATAGTAAATAAGATAGCAAGGATTTTAGCTACTGTAGTGGTTTTACCAGTACCAGGCCCGCCGGTTATTATCGAAAAATCATTAAGCACGCTTGTGATAGCTGCTATTAGTTGCCAGTTTATATTTTCTATCGCTATGCTGCTTTCTTTGTTATTTGATTCCTCAAATAATGATTGTATAAATGCCGCTATTTTTATTCAGTGCATCTACTCTTTCTTCAAGGTGCAGTTTTTCATTCTCTGTGAAAGATTTTAACCGCCTCAATATCTGCGTTTCGTAGTTGAAGTAACGTTGCAGATATAACTTTTGTCGATGTAGAATAAAAGGTTGAACAATACCACTATCTGCACTAACAAGCGGTTCATTCGATAATGCTTGTTTATTTTTTAAAACCTTTTCGATATCGTAAAAATGAATAATCAGCAAGTTCTTCCTCCACATCATTTAAATCGAGGCATATGTGCCCCTCTGCCAACTTTTTTGAAACCAAAAACGCAAATGGTTTAAGTGATTCGCTTTTGAAGAATTCGGCAAATTGTTGGTGAACGTTGTTTAGGGTTAGCATAAATTAAATAAGCTTGAATAGCATAATCACTAATATTTAGAATGCGTTAATACACCAACTTGAAACCATCCTTGCGCAATTCTTTTAAAAAGTCAACTTCAAAAGCATTGTTGGTATATTGCTTATTATCGTTATAGTAAAGCTTTTTGGTGCATTCAAAGGCAAGTTTGAATTGCGAATTTAGTCAGGTAGGGCATCTATCTTGTTTTCATGTGTGCATAGCTATTCTCGTACAAGTTCATAACGTCTTTTTCTACTATCGAGCTGAAGGGGAGTCTTCGGTAATAGTAATACTTTACCACTTTTAAGTAAATGTGTATTATCTGAGGGGGCCATCTTATCGCTACTTGTATAATATACATCTATACAACCTTTCGGAAAAAGAATATCGATTGTAAACGAAAAATTTTATATTGCTTCATAATAAACAAGAAGTCGTTTTTGTTTTCGGGAAAACCTCGGGTAGGAGGATATGAACCCTCAGTAAGTTTTTATGAAGCATCCTCATTTCTATACCTATAGCCTCATTAATATCGTCAATGTGTTGAAAAATAGTTTATTTGTTACATGGTCTTTTGGTCGTGTTTGCCACCTGATTCTATCTTTCATCAATTTCAGATCTGAATCAGAATTTAATAAATATTAAAGAGAATCATCCCTTAAGGTCTGTTTGGTATAATCTTGAACAGCGTCTCTATAAGCTCCAAGAGCCTCATCTCAATTATTGGATTAAATCCGATCCATTCTTTCAAATTTCAATTCGTCTTCACTGCCGATCTTTCGTTAACATTAGTATTAGTCTGATCATCAGTTGATTTTTCTGAAGTATCATCATCTAAGTCTTCAGCTGTATCATCAGTATCAGTCCATAAAATTTTCAACCTCTATTTTTAATATCGCTAAACTGTGTCCATTGGCTATTATACTCCTTATGATTGGGAGTTACGAACATTGTATACAGCTTGTCGTGAAGACTTTTATCTATATCCTTATTTAAATTTAAAGTTTTAATAGCTTTATTGTAGCATCATATTGAGAAATAATTTGATTACTTTTTTCTCCTTTAATCTTCGCTCTATTTGTTGACCCTTTTCCAATTTTATTTTTACCAATATCAGGGCGACCAAAGTGTTGTTTTCAAAAATCGATTCACCTTTTCTTATGGGTTGTGGCTTCTTTGATATCTTGATGATTATATCAACTATGTTTCAGTTGTTGTATCAAAGATGTGAATGCCTTTTCATAAAAGACATCTACATCATAGGAAGAAACCTGTGAAAGGTCTCTTACTTCTTTCTGTGTAGGCTTCCAAAGCTCCTCAGATATCTTCCACTTTTCCTCCACACCCTTTTCTATAAGAGGTTTTAGAAAGGATTTTAAGAACTCTGCATTTAATCCATGATCTGCTTTTGGGTTCAAAATATATCCCAAAAAAGCACTCACGTTAGTTTCGCTTATACTACCATGCCCACTCGCCAAAATTTTAAAAATGTTCATATCAATTTTTTTAAATTTACATATTCCGCCTGAGTCAAATATCTTAATGTTTGGAAACTTCAAAAACAAAATTGCAAACACCTTTTGATTCGTTGTTCTATTACTTTTATTAGTAAATCAACATTCCCGTTTTCAGTCTTGATTTGAATTGTTGTATGCCTTAAAGAAAAATGTTATCCTTCTCAAATTACCGCCATAAGGCTCTTTGATAGTATCTCTTTGATTGTATTTCTTACATAATCAATAATAATCTCCTGCACAATTTCATCCTCAAATAATTCCGATTCGTCAAATTTTATTCGAATGCTTTTTTTCTGTTTTTAGCGAGTATGTCCTATTGGCTTGATATTGTTATTTTCACTTTCGGTCATCATAATATGGTTTGCTCTTTCTTTTTCTTTAAAACTTTTTACTGCTGCAGTTAGCATAAATAATGAAATTAAAAAGTGCAATCGATTATCAAAAAATCATCTGCTATTGTTATTTATATGGAATATAATAATTCCACTACAATCAGTACAACAAAGGCAACACTCACATAAAGTATAAAGGACTTCTAAAAGACCTTTAAAGCATCAACTGTGTCTTTGTTATTAGGATCTTCTTTAAACCGGAATTCCTTTTTAGTAACAACAACAGCAGGTTTAACCGATAGAGCACTAATAATGATTTTACCCAGGATATTAATAGGGTCATTATATTTTTCCATCATTAAACATTTAAATCGTTATTCTTCCAACCAACTAAACCATATTTCCTGATTTATTATGGCGACACCGTTTTGCTCACACACATTCATCGTATGCCCAGTGCCACCGCTGTTGGGGTTTTGCAAGTCATCATAAAAAATACCAAACGTTGCAGGCTTTATATCTGCTGTTCCCAAAACTTTTATTGTATCTCTTATAATATATGCAGCCTTTATAGAATTACGATTTTTATCACCCGATACATATTGGTCAATCAGTTTTTCAGTTTTTTTATTTCCTTTTGATTGATAAATAACGTCAGGCTCTGATGCAAGATTTATCTCATCCAATGAAATGGTATCATAAGCCTGATTTAGTTTTTTACGATGACCGGCATAAGGTGTAATAACCTGCATTCGGGTATTGTCAACTGATGAAACACCCAGCGAAAAATAATAATCTGCACCAGCCGCATTGCCACTTCGGAAAACCATCTTTTTTGTTTGCTCACACAGCAGTCTACCAAGTTTTGTTAATTTGGCCCTTTCATTTTCCAGTACATCTCGTTTTCCTTCAAGAAGGACGATTGCATTTTCTGAATCATACATGTTAGTAAACTCCGCAAGGGAGATGTTTGATTTGTTATTCATTACTTTCTTTTATACTACAAGATATAACCGCTGTTTGCCATGTATTTATAAAGAGGTCCGTACTAAAACTTGAGCCAATTTAATTCTTTAAGTATTTCGACTTTCAGTACATCAAAATCTCTTTCATTTTTATTTAATTCCTCAAGCCAGTAATCAATTTTTTCTTTAGAAAATAGAAAATTATCAGCCATCTTTTTTTCTTTTGATAAGCTAATTTCCATTTCTTCTTTTGTCATGTCTAATTCATCAGGAGTGCAGTTAGTTAGTAAGTTTAGGTTTGTCATGCATGATAGTACTGCATCTTGCAGGTTCTCTGATTGATGTTCTAAAATTTCTATCATTCTGTCTTTTACAAGGCTATCTTTTCCTTCTGTGTAAGCTCCCCCAAAAAGAGTACGTTTTAAAAGTAGACAAAATGTTTAATTTTAAAAACGTAAATCACCATGAAAAAAAGCACATTCAGTCCTGCACAGATTGCGGGTATTCTCAAAGAGTTTGATAATGGAAAGACTGCTGAGGCCATTACGCGTGAACACGGTGTAAGTAAAGCATCCCTGTATAAATGGCGACAGCGCTATGGCGGAATGGAGGCATCGGAATTAAAACGAATAAAGGAGTTGGAGGAAGAGAACGCTCGGCTTAAGAAGATGTATGCTAACCTTGCTATGGAGCTTGATGTAGCCAAATATATCATTGAAAAAAAGTTGTAAAGCCTTGCGATAAAAGAAGGATCATAAAGGCGCTGCAAACAGAGCGGCCCAAAGACATCGGGGAACCTAAAACGTATAATGCCAGAGTACCTTCTGTTATATGCTGCTCCTGAGGATCAAAGAGATAAAGCGCATACCAATTTCCATCTGCACCTCTCCCTTTAACCATACTTTAAATAGGATGGTAAAGCCTTGCAACCTTTGCCATTATCCTAGTTTCTTTTGTAGCTACCTCAACGAATAAGGTGACACTAAAGACCATCACCGTTAATATTTACCTAAAAATCAATCACTTGCGATTCCAGTCCCGGGCACTAATTTAGATTATCAAAAAGGCCGCGGTTACGCGGCCTTTTTTGTTTGTGGCAGATGTTATGGAAATACATTCTGTTAATTAAATTGCGTCCGTCGTTTTCTCATAAAATTTTAAGAAGAATAAGCGCATCAAAACAAAAAAAGAGCCGCATAAAATGCCGCTCTTTTTATTTGTGACCGCGTTAGGATTCAAACCTAAAACCTTCTGATCCGTAGTCAGATGCTCTATTCAGTTGAGCTACGCAGCCAGTCCCTTTTGGGGTTGCAAATATAAGGAAAAGATGCTTTTACCCTAAAATTTTTCTTTATTATGTCGTACTACAAGCATTATTTCTTGATCTTTAAGGATTGCCTTTGTCCATTGGAGTAGGTATCCACGATATAAATGCCTGTGTGCAAGTTTTTTATTGGTACCTGTATATTATTATCGCCGGGATAAAGCCTGTTTATTTGCTTTATCATACGCCGTCCAATTGCATCGAGTATATTAATCTCCATTTGGCGAATCTCAACCGAGTGTATTTTTATCACAATCATGTTTTTGCTTGCATCATAATACATTTGCATAGGTGATCCTGCAAGATCAAGTTCAACAATGTTGCTGTACGCGAAAGTGTTATTAATGCTATTTAGCTTGAGACGGTAAAAGGTTTTTCCGTCTAGTGAATTATCAACGTAACTATACTTTTTTTGTAATGCAGAAGAATTGCTACGATTAATAGTTGCAATAGTTGCAAAGCTGATTCCATCCATAGACTTTTGAAGTTCATAACTTTTAAGTAACCCTTCCTCAACCGCAAGCCATTCCAAGTTTCCTTTGCGATTTGTAACGCTGCCAGTAAACCTAACAAGTTTTACGGGCAATGGTATTATGGAACCTACCTGATTGGTCACCCAGTTATTTGGATCGACCTGAATACCAGACGGCGTTTTGGTATATCGTATTCTGAAGGTTTCATTGCTTGCAGTTTGCATCACTTTTATAATAGTATCGCCTGTGGAGGATGTTATCTTATACTCCATCAATCCTTTAAAAAATGGAGTTATTGAAGGCACTGAAGTAGATTGATTTACATTTAAAACTAACGTATCATCCCCTTGTTTGGAATAGGTAATACTGTAAGTTGGAAAGCCCTCGCCATAGATCCATTGGTTAAAAAAATCGGTGAGGTTTTTACCGCTTATCTGTTCGGCAATTTGTTTAAAATTTGCAGTGGTAGCAAAGGTGTCTTTATACCTGGTTTGGTACGTTTGTAGGGTTTTAAAAAACAAACTATCGCTTTGCATTTCGAAACGAAGGTTGTGCAGTACCGAGCCACCTTTGTTGTATGAAAGCCGTCCATCAAAAATGCGCCCTTCGTTATAACTATCGGCCAATGGCACATACACACTGCCACCGGGTAGCGACATAATGTGATTATGCACGGCATCTAACTCAGCAGCCACTGTTATTGGGTATAATGATGGCAACTTTTCCATCATTAAAATATTAAGATATGTAGCAAAACCTTCGTTCAACCAAATGTCATTCCAGGTGGCACACGTTACGTTATCGCCAAACCATTGATGCGCCAACTCATGGGCTACCAAAAACTCATTAAAATTCTGCATGGTGCTCATAGTTTGATGCTCCATTCCACCACCAATACTTGCATGCAAATGCCCATACTTTTCTTTCGCAAAAGGATACAAACCTATCAGTTCGCTCATCTTCTCAACAAACTTTGGTGTCTTATCAATCAGCACTTTTACGTCGTTAAAATATTGCGTGTTATTAACTACATAATTTTGAATGAGGATGGAGTCGCCCAACATAGATGCAGGCTTCGCATAATTTCTATAATCAATATAATTTGCTACTGAAAAACACGGCAAGTAATAACTCATTGGGTAACGTGTTGACCATTGAAATTGCCGTTTGTTGCCCGGCTTGTCAACAATTGCTTTTAGCACACCATTAGAACCTGCAAGGTTTGGATTTGTAGTAGTGATCCAGATGTCTGCAGAATCAATTTTATCATTTAATAATTGCTTAGCGGGGAACCATTCTCTAGCTTGAAAAGATTCTGAAACGTTGGCAGTGTAGTTTAATCCTATATTGGTTTCAGGCCCAATAAAAATGCCGTTGGATGGTGTACCTGCGTAAAAGAAATAAATGGTCATACTTGTACCTGAAGGCACAACAGGATTGATAGGTACATATATATGATCGGCACTTCTGATGAATGAAACTTTTGCATTATTAATCTTAACTGAATCCAGCGTCATGCTTTGTTTAAACTCAATAGCAAAGGTGTCAAGCAGTTGAACAGTTGTTACAGTATATAAGCAATTACCAGTAATGAATTTGTTGTTAGGAACTACTTCAAAGTCAAGCTTCATGTACTTGACATTATACTTATTCATGAGAGCACTTTGAAAAAACTGAGCGGACCCTATATTTAAAACATTACCACTGTGAAAGCGCGATGAATCAATGGGAACTTGACCTACACCATTAGAAGCGGCAAATAACAGAAAGGCGCTGAGTAAAAATTTCATAGAAAATTTCATTAAGCAATTTAATCTTTTTACCGCTGAAAGCTGAGTGCCTACTAATTTCGCACTATGAAAATTTTGCTCTGTTCTGTAGGAAAACCGCATGAGAACTACGTAAAAGAAGGCATTGAAGATTTCACCAAACGCTTATCAAAATATTATCCTACCGAGTGGAAAATTTTGCCTGCCGCAAAGCAAACAGTAAATACTCAGGAGGCAGATGTAAAAAAAACCGAAGCCCAAACCATTTTAAACCTATTACAAAAAGACGATTTTATTGTACTGTTAGATGAGAGAGGCAAAATGTTACCTTCGGAAGGTGTAGCAAAATTTATAGAACAAAGAGGTAATGAAAGTACCCGACAGATCGTATTTATTATAGGCGGAGCCTTTGGGGTAGACGACGCAATTTTTAAGAAGGCAAACTTTACCTGGTCATTATCTCCACTTGTATTCCCGCACCAAATGGTAAGGCTAATGCTGGCAGAGCAGCTATACCGCGCATGTACCATTATTCGCAACGAAAAATACCATCATAGCTAAAATCATTATCTTTCGAGTTCTATGTTTAGCATCACTCTTATCATCATTATACTTACTTCCATTGTTTCCGTTACAGCTTTCTCTAATGAGAAAATTATAAACGATCTCATTTTTACGCCACCTGCTATTAGCCGAAACAATCAATGGTATCGCTTTTGGTCGTGTGCCTTAATACATGCTGATTTAACGCACCTTGGCTTCAATATGTTCTCGCTATACATGTTTGGCGAGCACGTGGAGCGTTCGTTCAACAGCCTCTTTCCAGGCTATGGAGGTGTAGTGTATGTGGCGCTATATCTGATAACCCAGTTGATTTGTTTGCTTCCCACATATTTCCAACATAAAGACAACTATTATTATAGGAGTTTGGGCGCTTCCGGTGCAGTGTCTGCAGTAATATTTGTAGGCATCATGTTATACCCGACCTCTTTAATTGGCTTCTTCATTATTCCTCCATTTTTACCCGCCTTTATATTTGCTCCATTGTTCTTGGTATTTTCGGCCTACCTGGGTAAACGCGGCGGAGGTAATACCAATCATTCAGCGCACATTTGGGGCGCTTTATCAGGTGCTGCTTTTTATCTGATTGCTTGTTATGCGTTTACGAGTTTCGATCCTGTTCGCTTTTTTATTAGCCAAATACAAGGCTATTTTAGTTTTCTTGGGTAACCAACAAACCATCGAAATAATAATTAAAATGTATTGAGGAGTAAAAGACTTAGTGTTGTATTTTTGAAATTAAATTTAAACTATGAAGCTTTTTGTTGCAGGACTTCCCAGCGATTTTGATGATGTTGATCTAAAGGAGATGTTTGAGCTCTATGGAGAAGTTAAGTCTGCTAAGTTGGTAATGGATAGAGCAACAGGCAAAAGCAAAAATTTTGGATTTGTAGAAATGCCTAATAAAACTGAAGCACTGGAAACCATTGAGGCATTAGATGGAGCAAACATTAAACGTAAGCCAATTGTGGTAAAGGAAGCCGAAGAGCAAAACAGAAACAGCGGTTTCGGACCAAATAGAAATAATAACGACAATAATAGATTCAATAGGCGATTCTAAAGTTGAATTTTAAAAGTTAAAAAAAGAACTTATACCTCGCAGTATAAGTTCTTTTTTTATAGCTAATTTTTCTTCATAACCAATGCCGTACGGTTGGTTAGATAAATACTAAGCATCTGATCCTTATCAGTTGCGTATTCAATAGAATCATCCACACGATTGAAACCACCAAATTCGCCTCTATCTGAATTAAGTATGATGGTGTAGTTTCCTTTTTTAGGAACCCAGAATTTATATCCAAAGATTGAATTTTGCGGACTAAAATTGAAGATGAAAATTAGGGAGCCGCGTTCGAAAACCATTACTTTGTTCTCGCCATCCATGTGCAACTGCTTCCCGCCACTTGCAGCGAGTATTTCATTGTCTTTTATCACCTTAATCATGGCCCTATCCCAATTATTAAGGTATTGATATTTCAATTCTTTATTATCTACAAGAGACCACTGTCTTCTTGCATAATGATGGCTCCATCCGTTGCCTTCGCGAGGGAAGTCAACCCACTCAGGATGTCCAAATTCATTGCCAATAAAATTCAAATATCCCTCACCACCTAAGGAAATTGTTATTAATCGAAGCATCTTGTGTATTGCAATGCCGCGATCAACAATATGATTTTGATCGTTGACGTGCATGTGATAATACATTTCTTTATCCATCAACCAGAAGGCCATTGTTTTATCACCTACCAATGCCTGATCGTGCGACTCTGCATAAGCCAACGTCTTTTCTTTGTAACGTCTATTACTCAAAACGCCCCACATTTCAAAAATGTCCCAGTCTTCATCAGCCTTCTCCTTCATTATTTTTATCCAATAATCAGGTATGCCCATAGCAAGCCTAAAATCGAAACCGCAACCTCCTTCTTCAGGAGGCCTACATAAACCAGGCATGCCACTAACATCTTCGGCTATCGAAATTGCGTATTCTTTAAAATCATGAATAACATCGTTGGCAAGTTGCATGTATGTGACGGCATCTAGGTCAACCCCCTCTTTAAAATACTTATCATAATGGTCAAATGACGTATGCCCATGATGGGTATATAACATAGACGTAACGCCATCAAACCTATAGCCATCAAAGTGAAATTCTTCTAACCAATAGCGCACATTGGAAAGTAAAAATTTCTTTACTTCCCATTTGCCATAGTCAAACACTTTAGAATCCCAACCATCGTGGTTGCCTTTAGCGCCCGCGTGAAAATATTGGTAGTCTGTACCATCAAATTCGTTTAAACCTTCAGAGAGATTTTTTACGGCATGCGAATGAACGATATCCATAATTACGGTTATGCCCATATCGTGCGCTTTATTTACCAGATACTTCAAATCTTCCGGTGTACCAAAGCGAGATGAAGGAGCAAAAAAACTGGATACGTGATAACCAAACGAACCATAATAGGGATGCTCCATTACTGCCATCATTTGTATAGCATTGTAGCCACCATCTTTTATGCGTGGTAAAGTCAGGTCAGCAAATTCTCTATAGGTACCTACGGTTTCAGTTTCCTGCGCCATACCAATATGACACTCATAGATAATTGGGTTTTTAAAACTTTTCTTTCTATCAAATTGAGCATCCGTCCACTCGAAAGTTTGATTAAACCAAAGCTGGCCCGAAAAATCGTGTGTAGATAAATCCTGAACTACTCTGGTGATGTAGGCAGGTATTCTATCTTTTGAACCGTTATTACCAACTATCTGAACCTTCACCTTACTTTCATGAACGAAAGTGTTCTTGTAGTCATCATAAGGTAAAAAGATCTCCCAATCACCCTGGTCGTTTCTGGATAAATGATGTGATTGCCGGTTCCAATTATTAAAGTCGCCAATAAGTGCTAAACTTTCTGCTGCAGGTGCCCATTCTCTATAAAACCAACCATTCTTTTCGTTGTTGAAGTTGATGCCATAATACTTATGTGCCTGAGAAAAGTTTTGTAAACTACCTGCTGCATTTTCAATATCCTGCCGCGCTTTTAAGTAGCGGTCGTAACGCTCCTGAGCGTCTTCTTTATAAGGATTTAACCATGGATCTTCCTTTATAATAGCAAGTGTTTCAGTTTGGTTCACGACTATTCAATTTTTTAAATTTAAAATACTAAGATAGACCGTTTAGCGTATAGCAACTGTTTTTAATATTGATATATTTATAGCTATTGCTCACAGTTATCACAAATTAATAATAGCAAAATAAATCTTCATTAGGATAAATTTTGACGAGTCTTTACCAAGAGCATCTCTTTCAAATCAAATACAACGAACGCCACAACCAAATTCATTACTTTTATACGCCAGAACAGTTGTGAAGAACTCAATCAACGTTTCTTAAGGTTGCAAAATGAACCAATTTCCGCATTTTTTTGTCAAATAATTGGTAGAACTGTGTTTCAGCCTTTCTAAACCCTTGTTTTTTTGAAATTTTCCGCTACCTTCGCCCACCCTAAAAATCGTCTATGAACCCGAGAAGAGAATATGAGATAGCTTTTGTGGGACTCAAGCCTGGTGAGCATGAGTATAACTATGAAATAACTGACAAGTTCTTTGAGCCTTTTCAACAGCAAGATTTCATTAATTGTGTTGCAAAAATAAAATTGAGGTTAGATAAGAAGACCGGTTTTATGCTTTTAAAGTTTGATGTAGATGGTAGTGTCGATGTTATCTGCGACCGCTGCGGCAATACTTTAAAACAACAATTGTGGGATGAGTTCAACATTGTTGTTAAGCTTGTAGATGATGCAGACGTGATGAACGAACAAGAAGAAGACCCTGATGTATATTATATTGGCCGAAATGAAAGCCATTTGAATGTGCAGGATTGGATCTATGAGTTCATCAACCTGAGCATTCCATTTCAGAAAATGTGCGCAGAATCTGAAATTGGAGGTCCACAATGTAATAATGAAGTACTTGAGAAGCTGAAAAAAATGGAAGAAGAAGCCAAAACTGGCAACGGAACCGTTTGGAAAGGACTTGAACAATTTAAGAATTTACAATAACGTTTTTTGATATTTAAACTTTGAGTTATGCCTAATCCTAAAAGGAGACACTCGCAACAACGCAGTGCTAAAAGAAGAACACATTATAAAGCTGAAGCCGTAACATTGAGCAAAGACAGCACTACCGGCGAATTACATTTGCGCCATCGCGCTCATGTAAGTGAGGGAAAGTTGTACTACAAAGGACAACTGGTTGCTGAGAAAGCTCCATTGAAAGCCTAGAAGCTTCTTTTTAAAATATAATTAAGCCGAACATGAATATTGGTATAGACATGATGGGTGGCGACTTTGCTCCGCTTGAGGCGGTTAAGGGTTTGCAACTTCATTTGTCTACATCAATAAGTTCGGCTATTTTATTTTGTATTGGCGATGAAGAGAAAATAAACCCTTTGCTTGAACAGACTGGCTTAAATTCATCTGACGTAGTAGTCATCCATGCCGCGCAGGTTATTGAAATGCATGACCATCCTACTAAAGCGATGAAGGAAAAGCAGCAATCTTCTATTGCAATTGGTTTTCAGATGCTTGCATCCGGCAAATTAGATGCCTTTATTAGTGCTGGCAATACCGGAGCTATGCTTGTGGGATCGCTTTACAGTATTAAAGCAATTGAAGGCGTTTTAAGACCAACTATATCAACAGTTATACCCAAGTTAAATGGCTCAACAGGTTTGCTTTTAGATGTTGGATTAAATGCTGATTGTAAACCCGAACACCTTAATCAATTTGCAACGTTAGGAAGTGTTTATGCTACGACAATTTTGGGAATAGAAAATCCTCGCGTAGCACTTTTAAATGTTGGTCATGAAGAAGGAAAAGGCAATTTGTTAATGCAAGCTGCTTACCCACTTCTTAAAAGTAACACCAATATAAATTATATAGGCAATCTAGAAGGCCGTGATGTTTTTTTAGATCAGGCAGACATAATTGTTTGCGACGGTTTTACAGGAAATATTGTTTTAAAAATGGCTGAAAGCTTATTTGATATTGCCAAAGCCAGAAGCCTTGATAAAGACGACTACCTAAGTCGTTTCAATTACGAACACATTGGCGGCACCCCGGTTTTAGGCGTTTCAAAGCCTGTAATAATTGGTCATGGCATAAGCAACGCGGTTGCGTTTGCTAACATGATTGCACTTTCCGAGAAAATGATTTCTGCAGATGTTTGCGGAGCTATTGCGAAGAGTCTTGCCTAATTGTCATCCCCATTTTTCAAATCAACACTTGCTATTTCTCCATCAATCCGTCTGCCTTCCATTGGGTAAACATTTGAATTGTATCGGCTGAAAGCTTCGCGTGCTTTAAAGGCATAAAGCCTTTTTCAGAAGGATTCTTTTGTATGCGCTCTATTATCTCATCAATTTCCTCTTTTGCAGAAGCAAAGGTATTTAAAGGCGTTTTGTTGCCCTTGCCGGGAATGTGGCAGGGTGCACATGATGTGCTAATTATCGGCTCTATGTGACCAACATAGGTCATCCTAGCAACCTTTTTATTTTTACCGTGTCTGGAGGTAGCACAAAATTGAAAACTAAAGAATACAAACGCTGCAAAAAACAGAATAACCTTTCTCATGTGAGTAATAAATTAAATTGGTTGGGAAGATAATAAAAGTATCACATAATATTTTGACCATGCACAACAAATCAAAATAAAGTAGTTCGTCAAACTTCGTAGCAAAAGAGAGGCCTCGCTTAACCGCGAGGCCTCTCTTTATAAATGCTATAACTAAAGTTTCTAATCTTCTACTTTCAATTTACCTTTTTGCTTAGCCATCACTTCTTCTGCTACGTTGTTTGGAGCAGGGTTGTAGTGACTAAATTCCATGGTTGAAGTTGCACGACCTGAAGATAATGAACGAAGTTGAGTTACATAACCAAACATTTCGCTCAAAGGCACTTTGGCTTTAATAACCTGTAGCACCTGCACGGCTATCCATACCTTCTAAGCATACCACGACGACGGTTTAAGTCACCTGTTACATCACCCATGTATTGATCAGGAGTAGTTACTTCAACTTTCATGATTGGCTCAAGTAAAACCGGCTTAGCTTTTTTACCTGCCGCACGGAAACCTGCTCTTGCACAAAGCTCAAAGCACATAGCATCAGAGTCAACCGCGTGGAAGCTACCATCAAATACACGCACTTTCATGCTTTCAACAGGGTAAGCTGCCAAGAACACCAGTGTTCATTGATTGCTCAAAACCTTTTTGAATAGCAGGAACAAATTCACGAGGAATAGATCCACCAAAAATGTCATTTACAAACTGGAAAGTTCCTTTACCTTCTTTCAAATATTCTTCATCAGCGGGCCCGATTTCGAATACGATATCGGCAAACTTACCACGACCACCCGTTTGCTTTTTCAAAGTTTCTCTGTGTTCAATCTTATTGAGTGAAAGCTTCTTTATAAGCAACCTGAGGCGCACCCTGGTTGATCTCAACTTTAAATTCACGCTTCATACGATCAACAATGATCTCAAGGTGTAATTCACCCATACCACTAAGAATGGTTTGACCAGTATCCTCATCAGTTTTTACTCTTAGTGTCGGATCTTCTTCAACCAATTTAGCAATCGCCATACCCATTTTATCAACGTCAGCCTGAGTTTTTGGCTCAATAGCAATTGAGATAACCGGCTCAGGGAAAGTCATACTTTCAAGAGCGATCGGATTCTTCTCATCGCAAAGTGTATCACCTGTTTTAATATCTTTAAAACCAACTGCTGCACCAATATCACCTGCTTCAATAAAATCAATCGGGTTTTGCTTGTTAGCATGCATTTGCATGATACGGCTGATACGCTCATTTTTACCGGTACTTGTACGTTCAACACATAAGAACCAGAATCTAAACGACCAGAATAAGCCCGGAAGAATGCCAAGACGACCCACAAATGGATCAGTCATAATTTTAAATGCCAAAGCAGCGAAAGGACCTTTAGGATCAGCATGACGAAGTAACTTCTTCACCAGTATCAGGATTAGTGCCTTTTACAGCCTCAATATCCAAAGGACCAGGTAAGTAACGAACTACTGCATCCAATGCAGTTTGTACACCTTTATTTTTAAAAGATGATCCACACATCATAGGAATGATAGAAAGATCAATGGTTGCTTTACGGATAGCTTCATGTACTTCTTCTTCAGTGATCGTATTAGGATCATCAAAGAATTTTTCCAAGAAGTTTGTCATCATATTCAGCAACAGCTTCAATCAATTCCTGGCGGTATTGATCAACTTCTTCCTGCATATCTTCAGGAATCGGAACTTCTTTGAAAGTCATTCCACGGGTTTCTTCATCCCAGATAATTCCTTTCATGGTAATAAGATCAACCACACCTTTAAAATCATCTTCAGCACCAATTGGTAATTGAAGTGGAACTGCTTTAGCACCTAACATTTCACGTACTTGCTTAACTACATTTAAGAAGTCAGCACCGCTACGGTCCATTTTATTTACAAAACCAATTCTTGGTACTTTGTAACGGTTAGCCTGGCGCCAAACAGTTTCACTTTGAGGTTCAACACCAGATACTGCACAAAACAAAGCCAATAAACCATCCAGTACACGTAATGAACGTTCTACCTCAACAGTAAAATCCACGTGACCGGGAGTATCAATAATGTTGAATTTATACAGCTTTGTGTCAGGTCCTTTCTCACCCTGAGTAGTAGGAAAGTTCCAAAAACAAGTAGTAGCAGCCGAAGTAATTGTAATACCTCTCTCCTGCTCCTGTGCCATCCAGTCCATTGTTGCAGCACCATCGTGCACTTCACCAATTTTGTGGTTTACACCGGTATAATACAGAATACGTTCTGTAGTGGTGGTTTTACCCGCATCGATGTGCGCGGCAATACCAAAGTTCCGTTGAAATCTTAAGTCGCCCATGACTTGTTTATTTGTATTGTTAATTGACTGATTTAATAAAGGCAACACCACGTTTTGGGACGCTTACCTTTTCAACTTTATTGGCCGGAAGTACAAAAAAGCACCTGATTCGGTTTTTAAATTGAGGCGCAAAGGTATGGATTTGAATGGGAATAAAAGGAATGATGCGTTAAGAATTAATGAAAGTGGTTTTAGGGGGTATTGGTTACTACAAAATTAATTGTCTTCTTTTTCTAAGTGAATTTGAATGCCGATGCTGAAATTAATTCCATTACTTCTAGCTTCGTTTTTTAATTCCTTATATCCTTTATATCCTAATAATAATTCTAGCCCTACGCTTGAGTTTAAAAAAATTACAGGTCCGGCTGAAAAGTTATATGTAATGAAGCCAGGTATATTAGATGTAATGCTGTTGCCGCGGCCGTTATAAGCGCTACTGGCATCAATGAGTAGATTGGTCCTGTTTTCAATTGGTAAAAAGTAATACCGCACGAAAGGCCCAATACCATAATCTGCATAAGTAGCTTTAGTATTATTTAAATTAGTTAGGACCAGTCCATAATTTCCTAACAAACCTGTCGCGAATCGGTCAGTTGCAAAATAGCCAATCCGTGGGTGGAGTTCAATTTGTGTTGTAATGGTCTCTCCGTTAGCAAATTTGACCTTATCATGTGAAAATGACCCACTTCCCCCTACTAACCAATTCCCTTTGGTAATCTGGCTTTTAGCAGAAAATGAAATGAAAAAAATAAATACAAATAATGGAATGTTCTTCATATTGTTTTTAATTAGTTATTTTATTTGATCAATTAATTTTTGGTGCGAAGGGGGACTATGTGCCCTTGGGTAGAGGTTACGTGGTGTTTTTATGTAATTAGGTTTCTAATTCATTTTAAAAATTTCTGCCGCGAATGTATGAGATGTTTGTTTGATAACTGTACCCTCAGCATGGTATAGCAAAGATTACCTATGGCGTGCTTTCAATTTTACTCATCTTGCATTGCACACTTTTAATTGCTATATTTAAAAAATAACCTTCCTCCAAAATATACGTTGCGATGTTACAAAAAACGCTTGCAAGTATTCTATTGCTTTCCTTTAGCATCCCTCTTTTATCGCAAACCGCGCAGCCCAACTCTAGTTCAAAAAAAACATTTGCGCTCATTATAGGCATATCAAAATATTCTGAAACAGGTATACCCGAGTTGCAATTTGCCGATAGAGACGCTACCATTTTTGCTGATTATCTAAAATCGAAAGCCGGAGGCGTTGTGCCGGATGACAACATACGATTACTAACAAACAATCAGGCAACTACAGCCGCCGTGTACGATGCGGTTTACTGGCTAACCACCGTTTGTAAAAAAGATGATCTGGTGTACTTCTATTTTTCAGGCCATGGTGATGTGGAAAACAGCACCATGTATAAAAACGGTTTTTTAATTTGTTATGATTCTCCGCCCAATAACTACGTACGACAATCTTTAAGTATCGATTACCTAAACGATATTGCTAATACACTTTCTGTACAAACGCAGGCAAATGTGGTGTTGATAACAGATGCCTGTCGCTCGGGCAAACTTGCAGGCAGCAACTTTAAAGGCAATTATTTAGTAGGGGAACAATTGAGGGCGGTAAAAAATAAAGAAGTGCGTATAACCTCCAGCGCCGCTAATCAACTATCGAACGAAATGGAAGATTGGGGCGGCGGCCGCGGCGTTTTTTCCTATTATTTAATCAATGGCTTAAAAGGTTTAGGTGATCTGCAAAAAGATGGTGTAGTAACACTAGGTGAGATCAACACTTATCTGGATTCTTCTTTTGCAAAAGATGCGGTGCTAAAGCGGGAAAATATAACGCAGACACCTGTACTAAATGGCAGGACAGATTTCATACTTTCTAAAGTTGACCGGGAGGCAACGGAGGCTGCTCAAATTGAGGTAGTTCAAAGCAATATGATTGCTTCATCCAAAGCACCATCTACAATGCCTGAAATGAACACACCGTTGACAGCCTCAGAACAATTTTTCAATATCCTTCAAAAGGTAGGTGTTGAACCTGTAACCAAAGAAATAGAAATTGAGGGACTTGATGACACATTGATAACCAACGCAATAATTTTTGCACTCACAAATCTTACTTATACAAATGATGAAAGAAATTTTTTAAACGATTTTCAACAAAATGGCCTTAAAAGTCCTGCAACTTTAAAACGTTTTAAAAGTGCATTGGGGAGAACCTTTGCAGATGTTGGTCAACAAGTGATCAACAAATATCTTGAAAGTGATGAGGCTGAACTCGAAAAACGTAGATATTATAACTCTGGCAGCCAGGGCTACGACGTTTTTGTCAAGATGTATGACATCGCTCTTAAACTAACCGACCCTAACAACAAGCGACTTATAGATGCGTTGCAAATTAAGCGACATTATTTTGCAGGTGTTGTCGCACGTTTAAAAATTCCACTAACAGAACATCCTGAAGCATTAATAGCAGAAGCGTTTAAAGAACAAAGAAAAGCACTTGCACTCGAAGAAAATGCTGCCTATATATTTAACGAAATCGGAATACTGCACCAAGTACAAAAAAAATTATATAGAGGCGGAAAGAAATTTCATTAAGGCTACTGAACTATCACCAACATGGGCAGTGCCATGGTCTAACTTAATTGGCCTATACGCCACAACAGGCAAGTTTAATGAGGGACTTAACGCTTACAACGAGGCATTAAAATTAAATGCGAAGCTTCAAAACATCTACGTCAATTATGCTCTTTTACAAGAAAAGCAAAAAAACTATTTGTTAGCTGAGCAATTCTATAGAAAAAGTATTTACTTAAACTCGAGACATTATTTGCCTTTTGAAAGACTAGGTTTCGTTTACCTAAACGAAACAAATTATGCCCTGGCTGATTCGTTTTTTAAAGAAGCCGCATTAAGAAAAATGGGGCTTCATTCTACGGGAGATTTTGATGCAGACGGCGTACTTGCTAGCCTAGACGCGAATCCCCCTCAGCCTTACTGCACTTTAAAAACAGAAATGATTGGTAAGAAGGATGCAATGGGTCATTTTGCATGGGGTAAAACCGTTATGAATTCTAACATTGCTGAGGCAGAAAAACAATTTAAAATCGTAATAAGCATCGATAGTTTAAATCCACTCGCCTATCACTATTTGGGTCAATTATATTACCGGCAACATCGATGGCAGGAGGCGGAGATCGTATTTAGACTTGCCAAACGTAATTATTTAAGCGAGAAAGAATTTAATCGGTATCTCGATTCACTTGCAGCAACTAGCTCCAAAATGTTTGCGTGTGTGCAGCAAATTTTTAAAGAAAGCTTTTATCCTAAAATTGACAATTACTTTTTTTTAGGAGGCGTTTACGAGCAGTGGAATCATGTAGACGAAGCAGCTATTGAATACAGGTCTGCAATAACAGAAGCACCCAATAAAGCTTCCGGCTATTATAAATTATGGAATTTATTAGAAACCTCAGGGCGATATTTTGATGCAGAAAACACTATCATCGAATATTCTTTTAAAGCAAATGAAGTTTCAGGTCAAAATGAGCTTGCTGCATATTATCAAAGAATGATTAAAAGGTACCCAAGAGTTGCCGATTGGTATTATGTCTGCGGCTCCTACTTATATGGAGTAGCCAAAAAACATCCCGAAAGATTTGAAAATGATAAGAAAATAATTTTGCCCGATTCTCATTTAGAAATAAATACATCTATAAGCCACGAGGCAGATTTAAATGAAAACAGCACAATACCGGGAACAAAAGAAGAAATACTTTTTTCGAAAACGATTTCACAACCACGCACTGATGCGCTTGCAATGCTTTTGATAGCTGATAGTTTGCTTGCTGATGAAAGTGCTTTAGGTGATGCCAGCAACAAAATTGCAGAACTATATTTTGAAATGGGCTTGAATGAAAGAGCAATTCCTTATTTAAAAAAGTATGCTTCTTTACAACCTTCCAATGCAAGCACCCGGGTAAAGCTTGTAAAAAATTACCTTATAACTTATTTATTAACAGAAGCCAAAACCGAGTTAGACTCTTTGTATGCCCGTAAAGAAATAAATTTTGAACAACAACTTTTGCTTGCGCAAATGAGAATTCACTTGGATCAACATGAAAGTGCTAAACTACTATTAAAAGAGGCAGCAAATAATTACCCATATCCTTCATCAGATATTATAGGCTTGGAAGGCAGATCAGAAATGCTTGCCGGCAATTACAAATCGGCTATCACGTTATATAAACAACTCATTAGCAAACATCCATCTACGGCAACTTATACAATAGCCAGATTATATGCAAAACAGGGCGATAAAGAGCAAGCATTTAATTGGTTAAACAGGTCTTTGGCAGAAGGATTCAACTACGCATTGGTGGTTAAAAAAGATCCTTTTTTTGATGCTCTCAGATCGAGCACGAAATGGACAACACTTATTGAAAAATACAATCTTACGAGATAAAAGATTATCTCCAAATTGGTGTTTGCTCACAAATGTTTTTCGGATCGCTTTCCGTTTTGCAAATGGTATGTTCTGCTTTATAGGATGTTTGTCGTTTCATATCTTCAAACACTTTATTCCACGAAACGTCTGTTTTAAAAAGGCCACATTGGTTCTCCATAGATACTTTAAAGAAGTAAGAAAAAAAGCCTCCAAACTTATTATTACTTGTTGCTAGTTGGCCAATATCAGCAGCAGTCACTAAATAAGATTGTGGTTTTGGATTGAGAAACAGTGTCTGGCAGTTGGTCATACTCCACTCTAATCCGGTACCTTTTTTAGCAGGTATAGGCGTACTTATTATATTGGAATCTTCAATGGAATTATTGCAGCAGTCGCTTAAAACGAGATTTAAACGTGCGCCCTTACTCTTAATATTATTGAAAATGTCTTCCATGTTTAAGGAGTTTACCAGATAGGAATTGTCGGGTTTGGTTCTCAAATCAACAAATGGAAATGTTCTACTATCCTTATCTTTTCTAAAACCATGACCTGAATAATAAAAAATGACAATGTCGTTTTTACCTGGCGCAAGTTTTTTTATTTCATTCTCCACATTTACTTTACTGTAATTACCACCTGAAACAGTTTTTATAGTAGTACCAATCCCTAAAAAATTGGCCATATTGCTAAACGTTTCAACAGTGCGGTTTAAATCTTTAAGACAAGAGGGACCTAATATTGGATCGTTTGTATTTGCAACGGCTATTAGTATCAGTTTCGATTTCTGCTCGAAAATGGAAAGTGCCCGGGTTTTTATCTGAAATAAATTTCGATAAAATGGATCTGTTTGTTCAAAGTATTGCAATACAAAGTCTTGTTTCAAATCCCTTGTATTGATAAATTGAACATCAGAGAAAGATTTAAATATTGTGTTTGAGTCCTTAACATTGACCGCTATACCTTCTGGCGCAAATTCCTCAGTATTTTTATCTAACTGAAATCGAATTGTTATTTGTTTGACGTCATCAAATTTGCCTCCTCTTATATTTCTATTACTTACAGATTTGAAATAGAGTTTCTCATCTGCCATTTGTTCCTCCGGCGAGTTACTATATTGCTCCTGCAAATTCACCTCCTTCAATGCTGTTGCATTTGTTTTTGGATCAGTATATTTCAATCTTAAAATTCCAGCACCATCATTAAAACGTACAAAAAACCCTTCAATCAACGTTGAATCAAGCGAATCCTTCTGATAATATTTTAAAAGATATATCGATTGGGCGCTGACCGAAGCAGCTAGAAAAATGCAGAGCAACAAGCAAACCATCGATTTCATTGCACTCAATTTAATTAGTTATGAAACTGAATATTCTATCAACTTTAAATTAATCAAAACAAATTATACATAAAAGATAGTTTCATTTTTTAAGATTGACCAATATAGTATTGCTTATTTTCCAGTAAAGGAGGTAAAGCTGTACAAGACCAAAAAATAAAAGACATAAAAAAAACCACCGTTGCAGGTGGTTTCTTTATATGAATATAAATATCCTTAAATTTTAAAGTGAGAGAATGCTTTGTTAGCTTCAGCCATACGGTGTGTATCTTCTTTCTTTTTGAAAGCTCCACCTTCACCTTTGCTTGCTGCTATTATTTCATTAGCAAGTTTTTCTGCCATGCTACGTCCATTTCTTTCGCGGCTAAAACGAACCATCCATTTAATGCTTAAAGAAATTTTTCTGTCCTGACGAACTTCAGAAGGAATTTGGAAAGTTGCACCACCGATACGACGGCTTCTAACCTCAACAGCAGGAGTAATATTAGCTAAAGCTCTTTTCCAAATTTCATACCCATCTTCATTGGTTTGCTTAGAAACTCTGTCAATTGCATCGTAAAAAATGGTTAAAGCAATACTTTTTTTACCTTGCCACATAATGTTGTTTACAAAACGGGTAACCAGTTTATCGTTAAAACGAGGATCTGGTGCTAAAGGTATTTTTTTGGGTTGCGTTTTACGCATGGTCTTATTATTTATTGCAGTAAACTGCTTTGTTTATTATTAATGATTGCTATTACTTAACTATTTCTTTTTGGCAGCAACTGCACCTTTTCTTATCTTTCTTAGTACCATATTTAGAACGGCTTTGCTTACGGTCTTTAACACCTGCAGTATCAAGACTACCACGAACAATGTGATAACGAACACCCGGTAAATCTTTCACACGTCCACCACGGATAAGAACAATAGAGTGCTCTTGCAAATTATGACCTTCACCAGGAATATAAGCAATAACTTCAATCTTATTGGTCAAACGAACTTTAGCTACTTTACGTAAAGCTGAGTTTGGTTTTTTAGGAGTAGTTGTATAAACCCTTGTACATACACCACGACGCTGAGGACAAGCATCAAGCGCTCTTGATTTGCTCTTCGCTTTTATAATTTCTCTACCTTTTCTAACTAATTGTTGTATTGTAGGCATCTGTAACCTTTTAAAATTTTTCGGACGGCAAAGGTAACTGGTGAATTTGGTAATAACAAAAATGTTTCAATAGAAATTTCTGAAATTTACATCTTAAAAACATTGATTAAAAGCTACTCGTTTTTTATTAAATTTTAAACATCCAGCCATGTGATATCTTCTGCTTTGCCATACCTAATATCGTTTAGTCGTTTTTTTAATTCTGTCGAAACATTACAAGTTTTCGGATTCAAACTTCATTACATAATCTTTATACCTAAGTTCCTGAATAACTGAAATGGTTGCAGCGGTTCCGGTTCCAAAAACTTCTTTAAGCTGACCTTGCTTTATATGCATCACATTATTTCATCAATACTAATTTGCTTTTCTTCTACCTCAAAACCCATTTCGTGTAACAATGGTAATAGCACTATCTCGGGTAACGCCATTCAAGATAGTTCCTTGTTGCAAACTCGGGGTGATGGCTTTATTACCAATCATGAAAAACACATTCATCGTACCAATCTCCTGAACATATTTATGTTCGATAGCATCTGTCCATAAAACCTGATCGTATCCTTTTTCTTAGCTTCTGCTGTTGGCAACATACTTGCACCATAGTTTCCGGCTGCTTTTGCAAAACCAATTCCGCCTGGTGCTGCACGTACATATTTTTCTTCTACATAAATGCGCATCGGCTTACTGTAATATGGACCGGTTGGACTTAGAATAATCATAAATTTGTAACTACTCTGAAGGTTTTACACCCAAAGTATTTTCGGTAGAAAACATAAATGGACGGATGTATAATGAATAATCCTCCTTATCAGGTATCCAGTTTCAGTCCAGTTCAATTAGCATTCTCATGCCTTCCATAAAAATTTCTTCAGGAACACTTGGCATTTGCATTCTTTCTGCTGAAATATTAAAGCGTTTAAAATTGTCAATGGGTCTGAAATATTGAGATACTGCCATCTGCAAGTTTATAGGCTTTTACACCTTCAAAAATTGCCTGTCCATAATGTAGAGCAGCAGTTGAAGGATCTAATAATCAAAGGCTGATAAGGTTTAATCTCTACATTTTTCCATTCGCCATCTTCATAATCAGCTTCCAGCATGTGATCGGTAAAATATTTTCCAAAAGGAATATTATCCCATGAAATTTGATCCAATTTAGAGCTTGTAGCCTTGGTGATGTTTATATCCAATGCAGCTGTCATAGTCTTATTTTTGCTGCAAATTTAGCGAAATGCCTTTGTTTTAAGACTTAAATTGATGATGATGAACAGTGAATTTGTGCAACTGCCTGATTTTGTGATAGCAGATATATTTAAAAATTGCTTAGTTGAGTTTGAAGAATCAGAAAAATTAGCTACGATTGAAAAAATACCTACTCAACTAGATAATCCATCGGTAGAAAAGCAACCGCCACTTGTAAAATATTTAGGTGAAAACCGGAAGCAAATAGTAATGATAGTAGAGGAACTTAAGGCTGCAACCATCAACGAAAACGAATTAGAGTTTCTCTCAAAAATTTTGATGGCTTGTAATCTAAATATCTCGGACATAGCCATTTGCAATATTCATAAGCAACCGATAACTTTCGCAACACTTCAGCAGCAGTTTAATCCATCATTCATCTTTTTACTGGGTGTGCCTGCTAATAAAATTGAGTTGTCATTACAAGGTGTGCAGTTTGACCTGCAGTTTCATCAAAACTGTACGATAATTGAAACACCACCCTTGTCAGGTATGCTTGCTGGCGCAGACAGTCGCCTGCTTAAAAGCAAATTGTGGATCAGTTTGAAAACTGCGTTTAATTTATAGTAATGGAGACGATCATTTTTGCGACCAATAATCAAAATAAAGTAGCTGAAATAAAAGCGATCATTGGAAGTTTATATAATATTCTTTCCCTTGAAGATGCGGGTATAAATATCGAGATTCCCGAACCTCACTTAACACTTCAGGAAAACGCTATTGAAAAATCAAACACCATTTACCAACTTACCGGCAAGAATTGTTTTGGAGAGGACACAGGTTTAGAAGTTGAAGCCCTTGGCGGAGAGCCCGGGGTAAAAAGCGCCCGCTATGCTGGAGAGGACAGAAACTTTGAAGATAATATTGATAAGCTGCTAAGCAACCTTAAAAATAAGCGAAATAGAAGTGCACATTTTAGAACGGTGATATCACTAAACTATAAACATCAAAATTATCTTTTTGAAGGCATTTGCACAGGTGTTATAGTTCAAGAACGCATAGGAAGTAAGGGTTTTGGTTACGATGCTATTTTTCGACCTAATGGTGCTACAAAAACATTTGCAGAAATGGATATGAACGAAAAAAATCAATTCAGTCATCGCCAAAAAGCTACCACACAATTATTGAATTTTTTAAAACACCACTCCCATTAACGGACAATTATTTCTCAATTGTGGAAGGTTGGCCCAAAAAATGCAACCTTTTATTAAAAACACGTATCTATACAATAAATAGGTTCTTTACGTACTTATAATTCATTCCTTCTGCTAGCAGCTATTCTTTGCAATCTGTTAGCAATAAAGGCAAAACAGTAGATATGAAACCAAAATCAATTGTAAGTATTTCCAAAAAAAGTATTTACGAAAAACAAAAGGCGTCGATTAATAAACAGTTGAAGCCTTTACTAAATAACGATTGTAGCAAACCCTTTCCATCAATGAATCAACAAGAAATTACACCTCCGGCTTACATGTGGGATAGAATATCGTCAGCCCTTGATGAGCAAGACCGTAACAAGCCAATTAAAGGCAATCAATTGATAATGCCGTTTACCAAAATCAGTAGGGATAAATTGGCAATATTTGCAACAGTAGCAATATTAGCCGGCGCAATAAAAACGCTTTTTTTTAGAAATCCTGCGTTTTAAGTTTGCGCAAAAAACATCCTGTAAGCAATGGAACGGGTAAAATTATCATTAACGAAAACCTTTACGTTTTCTACCACAATAGCAATCAGAATTACAGATCTAAATTATGGTGGCCACGTAGGTAACGATGCGTTTCTCTCAATTATCCATGAAGCCCGCCAACAATTTTTAAAACATTATGGCTATTCTGAATTGCAATTTGCCGGCGCTAGTTTAATTATGGCTGATGCTGCAATAGAATACAAAACTGAACTAAATTATGGTGATGTGGTAGAAGTAGCCGTTGCAGCTACTGGATTTGATAGATTAGGTTTTGATCTGCATTACATGATGTATTTGGTAAATGCTGATAAAAAACTGACTGCAGCCAAAGTAAAAACCGGCATGTTGTGTTATGACTATTCGCAAAAAAAGATGGTACCAGTACCTCAGGAAGCTTTAGATAGGATGACAGGCAACGAAGCTGTTATACCCGACTAAGGATTATTGGTTCCAGATTTTCCAACTTTCTTCAGCCTGAATTACAAGCATATCTTCTCCATTTTTTATAGAGGCACCCCTTGTTTTGCCTTCGCTTAAAAAAAGTGTTAAGGATGGATTGTACACCAGATCGTACAGATAGTGCTGTGATGTAATAAACTGATAAGGAATTCTGGGGCAATCATTTACTTTAGGATACATGCCCAAAGGAGTAGTGTTTATAATAAGTGGATGTTCCTGCATAACAGCCTCGCTCAAATCTTCATAGCTTATTAAACCTTTATCATCCTTACAGTTGCGAGATACCGTTTTAAAAGGGATGTTCATCTTATGTAAAACGTAACCGACTGCGGCCGATGCACCTCCACTACCTAATATCAAAGCTTTGGTATGATGGCTTTTTAGTTGTGGCAACAGTGATTGCTCAAAGCCAATAACATCGGTATTATAACCTATAAGCTTACCCTTTTCAAATTTGATGCAGTTGCAAGCCATCATTTCATTTACTACATCAGAAGCATCATGCAAATATGGAATGATGAGCTTTTTATATGGGATGGTAACGTTAAGTCCCGCAAGATCCTGGACAGAAGTTAGAAGGTCTGTTACTTCTGCAATGTCTTGCAAGGGATATAATTCATAGGCTGCGCTTATTTTTTCAGCCTCAAACTTATCAGTAAAGTATTTTTTTGAAAACGAATGAGATAGCGGATAACCGATTAAACCATAGCGTTTCATTACCCAATCTTTTTATCAAGATATAAATGAAAAGTATCTCCACGTAAACCTATACGCATTGCTTCTAAAGGGATGATTTCAGTAGGTGCAATGTTACCAAGATTAACATTACAACCAATCAACTCAAGAAAGTATAATTGCTGCGCTTTTTGCGGAGCTTCCCAAATTATTTTTTCTTCAGGTATCTGGGTTAAAATTTCTTGTACTAAACCTTCTCTTACTTCACCAGAACCTCGATAAATACCAACATTACCTGCTTCTCTTGCTTCAGCAATTACATAAGACGATCCGGCTTCTAATTCAGCACGCATCAGTTCTATCCACTTGTAAGGAGGAATAATATGAGCTGCATCTTTACTACCTACTTCGCTCAACACCGTACCGTATTTTGTAAGCTTTTCAATGTAACCACATTTTTCAGCATGTGGAATTTCTATTGAACCATCACTTACTTCCATGTATTCAATATTGAAATCTTGCAGCAACTGTATATAGTCGTTAAATTGATTGCGTATTAAAAAGGCTTCAAATAAAGTTCCACCAAAGTAAACGGGAATACCTGCGTTTTGATAAAGATCAATTTTTTCTCTTACGTTAGGCGTAACAAAAGCAGTTCCAAAACCCAGCTTAATAATGTCAATATGTGGACCTCCAACGCTTAACATGTTTTCTGCTTCATTTAAACTAAGTCCTTTATCCATGATCATTGTAATACCATGATCACGTGGCTTTTTATTGCGTTCGGGTATTTGAGAAAGATTAAAGTTCATTACGTACAGAAAGTTTAGGTTTAAAAAAGCTGTGCAAAAATAGTGATTGAAGCCCAACCCTTAACTTACCCTATGGCATTATTTATGCTATTTTCGGTGAATGAAATTTCTTTCTCTATTAATAACAGTCTTATTGTTTTCAACAAGCGCATGGTCTCAAAACAAAGATACCCTTCCCTTGTACAAACAATTTCCTATTGTGCCACCATTTAAAATTCAGTTGATGGATAGCACAACATGGTTTTCTAAGTCTGATCTTTCTCCGAAAAAGTATACGCTTGTAATTTATTTTAGTCCCGATTGTGGGCATTGCCAAATGGAAACTGAAGAGATGATTAGCAACATGAAATCTCTATCGAATGTGCAAATAGTAATGACAACCACACGCCCGTTTGAAGATGTAAAAAATTTTTATAATTACTATAAGTTGAACCGCTTCAGCAATGTAAAATATGGCGTAGATCCTACTCGTTTTGTGGCTAATTTTTACAAAGTTGAATTCACTCCATTCTCAGCTTTATACGATAAAAAGGGAAACTTGATTACAGTGTATGAAAAAGGAATTAACTGGCAAACATTTGTCGCTAGAGTGAAATAAATTAAAATGGAAAATGAATAAGAAATGATGAGACTGATGATTGACTACTTATCATATGAACCAAACATCCATTTTAATAAACTCATTTTTTTTATAATACCCTCCCTACCTTTACCCGAAATATCTATTCATTAAATAATCTTTTGTTACAATGAAAATTACTGTAGTTGGGGCCGGTGCTGTAGGTGCAACCTGCGCTGATAACATCGCTCGTAGAGAACTTGCTGAAGAACTTATTTTACTCGATATTAAAGAAGGCTTTGCTGAAGGTAAAGCCATAGACATGATGCAGACTGCTGCACTACTTGGCTTTGATACAAAGATAAAAGGTGTAACAAGTGATTATGCAGCAACCGCTGACTCAGAAGTGGTAGTAATAACTTCTGGCTTGCCACGTAAGCCCGGTATGACGCGTGAAGAGTTGATTGGCACCAATGCTAACATTGTAAGAACTGTTACCGAAAATATTTTAAAGCATTCGCCTAATACCATCATCATTGTAGTATCTAACCCAATGGATACAATGAACTACTTAACCTTAACCACTTCTGGCTTGCCTAAGAACCGTGTGTTGGGTATGGGTGGCGCATTAGATTCTGCCCGTTTTAAATATTATTTAAGTCAACAATTGAATTGTTCTCCGGCTGATTTGAATGCCGTTGTAATTGGCGGACATGGTGATACTACCATGATACCTTTGATTAAGCACGCTACATGGAATAGCATTCCTGTAACACAATTACTAACACAAGAGCAACAAGATAAAATTGTTGCTGATACCATGGTTGGTGGTGCTACATTAACTAAGCTTATTGGTACATCTGCATGGTACGCACCGGGTGCAGGAACCATGGCTATGGTAGAAAGCATTGTGCGCGATGAGAAAAGATTGATATCAACAGGCGTTGCCCTTGATGGCGAATACGGACAAAAAGATATATCTCTTGTTGTGCCTGTTGTAATTGGAAAAAATGGTTGGGAAAAGATTGTAGAATTTAAACTTACAGATGATGAGCAAGCTGCTTTTGATAAAAGTGCTGATGCTGTAAGAACCATGAATGATGTGTTGAAAACGGTATAGTAAAATCATCCTCAAATAAAGAAAGCCTCAGCATTTAAAAATGCTGAGGCTTTTCTGTAAAAGACTTTAACCTTATAAACCGAATACGCCTTTGTTTAATAATTGCAATGTTTGGGTTTTATACTCAGCTGGTATTAACAGAGATATATTGTGTTTACTACCACCATAACTAACCATACGTACAGGTACACTTTTGATGGACTCAAACAAACGTTTCATAACCTCAGGTGTTTGCACAATTTCGTTGCCTACAATAGAAACAATGGTTTGATTTTTATCTATCGACACTACGCCGAAAGCTTCTAATTCTTTAAGTATGCTATCTAAAAACTCATCATTATCTATTGTAACTGAAACAGCAACTTCAGAGGTTGTTATCATGTCAATAGACGTTCTGTATTTTTCAAAAATTTCAAACACACGTCTTAGAAAACCATAAGCAAGTAACATACGACTGCTCTTTATATTGATGGCTACGATACCATCTTTTGCAGCAACAGCCTTAACGCCCACACTACCTGCAGTTTCAGCGATTAACGTTCCGGCTGCATCTGGCTCCATTGTATTTAAAAGCTTTACCGGAATTTTATAATGTTGCGCAGGCCAAATAGATGCAGGATGTAAAATTTTCGCACCGAAGTATGCAAGCTCTGCAGCCTCATCAAAACTTAATTGATCAATAGGCATTGTTTTATCAACTACCCTCGGGTCGTTATTATGCATGCCGCTAATGTCAGTCCAAATTTCGCAAACGCTTGCATTAATTGCAGCAGCAATCAACGAAGCACTGTAGTCGCTACCACCACGTTTTAAGTTATCTACTTCTCCCCTACTATTGCGGCATATATAACCTTGGGTGATGAATAAATTTACGTCCTTATTAGCTTCGAGCAATTGAGTAAGCTTTACCCTGATGCTGCCAATTTGAGGTTCTTCGTAAGCATCTATCTGCATAAACTCTAGCGCAGGTAAAAATGCATGTTTAATACCTTTTTCAGAAAGATATGCGCTAAAAAGTTTTGTACTAAGCAACTCGCCTTGTGCAAGTATGTCTTTATTTAACGCCTCACTAAACGAGATCTTTAAAATGATATTTAAAAACTCGAAGTGCTCTGTTATTATTTGTTTACAACGCTGTTGTGCATCAGGCGTTTTTACTAGTTGCTCGATGAATGAATTGTAATGTGCTTCTAATTCGTTTATTCTAGCTTGTGCACCCGCACGATCACTTCCTGCGATTTTGTTACTTATATCAACTAAGGCATTGGTAGTACCGCTTAGTGCACTCAATACAACAATAGTAGGTTCGTCATGTTTGGTAATAAGCTTTGCAATTTCAAACATCCTTTCAGGCTTGCCAACACTGGTGCCGCCAAATTTCATCACTTTCATATAATACTTTTTAAAAGTGCTGCAAATATAAATGTAGGTGCGGACTGCTACTAAAAATTTATAAGTGTGTCTCTATATACTTTCAACTTTAAATGTTAGGTACTTTATTGTTACTTGCACTAAAATAAAATTATGCACCGCACCCGATTGTTTCAAATTGCAACATTAGTCACTTCACTATTATTTACATCGAGTTGCTCTAATACCAAAAAGGTAACCTCAACAAACTGGAAGCCTTACTTAAATGGCTTAACCATTGAGCCGCACCTATCAACAGACAAAGTAACTTTTGCAAAACAATATGCGGCTAATAAAGACTATTGGGATAAGGCATTTGCTTATTTAAAAAACACTGACCTTAATACGTTACCTGTTGGCAAGTATGTTATTGTACCAGACAAGGTTACCGTTTCTGTAACGAATGATAGCACGAAAAACTTTGAAAAGACCAATTGGGAATCTCACCGTAAGGTAATTGATATACAGTATGTAATTAGCGGGGAAGAAAAGATGGGTGTAGCCGCGGTAACAACTGCAACTGTAATTAAGCCTTACGATGATAAGCGTGATGTTGCCAATTATAATGTTGAAGGAAAATACTATGTTTCAGAGCCTGGCAGAATGTTTATCTTTTTTCCGAATGATGCACACCGTCCTAACATTACAACAGGAAAAAATTTACCTGATAAAAAGATTGTAATTAAGATTCCCGTTGCGCAATAAGCGATTATCCAAATACAAAAACGGCCTTCTTTGCGGAAGGCCGTTTTTGTTTAAATTTTAAATGTTAGTTGATAGAGGACTATATAGCTACTTGATTTTCTTCCATTATTTTACGAATGTTTATTAAACCATAACGCATGCGGCCTAATGCTGTATTGATGCTAGTGTTGGTCATCTCAGCAATCTCTTTAAAGCTCAGATCAGCATAGTGGCGTAACACAATTACTTCTCTTTGCTCTGCAGGTAGCATATCTATCATACGGCGAATCATTTTGTGGCTCTGGCCTTTTATCATGCCATTGTCTGCACCGGCTTCTGAAAAGTTTAGTACTTCAAAAATGTCTGTATCATCGCTTGTCTTAATGGTTGGCGTGCGATTTACTTTGCGAAAATGATCAACACATAAGTTGTGTGCAATACGTAAAGCCCATGGCAAAAATTTTCCTTCCTCGTTGTAACGACCGGCGCGCAATGTGTCAATTACTTTGATGAACACTTCCTGAAAAAGATCCTCAGCCAAATACTTGTCTTTCACTAAAATGTTGATAGACGTAAAGATTTTGTCTTTGTACTTGTTTACCAGAACTTCCAATGCCTGGTTGTTACCTTGTTGAAACGCTTGTACTAACTGTGTGTCGGTTGCTTGTGTAAAAGTTTTCATAGAATTGGGTGTGTTTTTCGATTAAGGATGTTGGATTATTTTGAATTTTTTTGGGCTACCTTTTCAACCGTCGGAATGTTCCGTTTTTTTAGATTGTTATTCAGTAACGTGAAGCGAAGTAAAACCAAATACACACCAATTTGTAAGTGTAAAAGGTACATGTATAACCGAAAGAGGCACAATTCCAAAAATGGGTGCGTTCCCAATTTTAAAGTCTCGGGGGATAAGTAATCAGTAATAAAATGATAAAGACATCGTTGTGATAACGATTAGCAGCGGGTCTTAAATCGTAGTCATATCATCAGAAGAAAAGGATAAAGGAAGCAGATTTTTAGCGGTATCCAGTACGAATACTTCGCCGGTCATCCCTCCTAAAATTAAACGTATAGGTTGATGCGTTCTTGTCTCATATTCAACCAGCGTTTGTCTACAAATGCCACAAGGTGTGATGGGATGATCACTTAAACCATTAAGGTTATCGTATGTAATAGCAATAGCCTCTATAGGCTGTTTTGGGTATATGGCTGATACGGCAGATAACAAAGTTCTCTCGGCACAAATGCCTACAGGGTAACTTGCATTTTCTTGATTGGTTCCACTAATATATTCCCCGTTACTTAAACGGGCCATAGCTGCTACATGAAAATTTGAATATGGAGCATAAGCGTTTTTAGTTGCCTCTATTGCCCCTTTAAGCAAGATTGCATCCGCTTCCGGTAATTCATCAATAGAATGAAACACGTCAAAATTAAATTCAAATTTCCGCATCATGCTTAAAAGTAGTTAAGATAAAAAAGTCCCTCCAAACCTAGGTCTGGAAGGACGATAAAAAACTAAAGTTAAGTTATTTGATTGTTTTGAACAAGCGATTCCAACGAGGGCCATTTTCCCAACTAAACCATATGAGTGAGGCTTTACCTACAACATGTGTTTCGGGAACAAAGCCCCAAAAACGGCTATCCTGGCTGCGATGCCTATTGTCACCCATCATCCAATAATAATTAAGTTTGAATGTATAACTACTAGCAGGTGTTCCATTAATAACATAGGAACCATTTCTCTCTTCAAGCGTATTGTTTTCGTAGGTCACAATGGCCCTGCGGTATACTTCAATGTTAGATGGATTCAATGCAACAACACTGCCTCGCTTTGGTAAAAATATAGGACCAAAATTGTCGGCAGTCCAATGGTGTGCCGTATCATAAGGGAAGGTGATGCCCGCCATATTCTGGTAAGCAAACTCCATCGACTTAAAATTTGGTTGCTTCTTTACAAGTTCTGCCTCAACAGGGGTCATATTCATTACATAAGAATTTGCCTTGCCCTCATAGGGATACATTTGCCCCTTAGTATCATCTACATTAATGTGCATTTCTGTCTCTAAAAATTCCTGGCTGTAAGGCTGGCCATTTGTTTCTACAATATATTCAGTTTGAGAAGCAACAGGAATTGGAGAAGGTTTCGAATCGATATAAACTTTTCCATCAATGATCTGCAATGTGTCACCAGCGATTGCTATGCATCTTTTTATATAGTTATCCGTTTTATCCATCGGGTGAACGATAACAGGATACTCAGCCATCAACTTTTCACGATTACCATCGAAGCTGGTTTCTCAAAACATCGTAATAGGGATTTTTTGATCCAAACTCAGGAAGATTTATAATAGTATCTCCTGCCGGAAAATTAAATACCACTACATCATTACGTACTACATCTCCAAAACCAGGCAATCTTTTATACGGAAGTTGGATGATGGTTGTATAAGAGGGTGTTGTAGTAGTAAACGGCATTATGTTATGCACAAATGGAAACGACAATGGTGTCTGCGGAATCCGGGCTCCGTAACTCATCTTGTTTACAAACAGAAAGTCATTTACAAGCAATGTCTTCTCCATACTTTCTGTGGGTATGGTATATGCTTCAAAAACAAAAGTGCGAATGATAGTGGCTGCTACAATCGCAAACACAGCAGCATCAACCCACTCCCTTGCGCCCGATTTATGATAACGCTTAAAACCTTCGTGACCAATGTATCTTACTTTATCGGAGAAGCCAACATAGGGCAAGTATATAAAAGGCACAACAACTAATGCAGTATGATCAATCAACGACATTCTGCCAAAATGCATTACCCAAATAATGGTGATCCATATGGTGATAAACTGACCAGCAATTGGTATCAGTTGAAGCCAAAACCAAATTTTTTTTATCTGAGTTTTTTCAACGATGATCCATGTATTATAGTAAGGTATTAGTGCCTTCCAGGGCGTGATGCCGGCTTTCTTAAATGTGCCATAAATACCAACGAACCATCCTAAAACAAAAAGAGTAAATATTATCCAACCCATAAGTAGCAATTGATTGGCGGTAAATGTACCATTATAATCAATTGCTATGAGAAGCGCTCTTTAAAATTTTTCCTAATAATCATCTAAAAAAGCATCATATTCGTTATAGATAGTAAGCTAAACTTTTAAAGTATTTACTAACTGCATTTGCTATTATGAATCAATTTTCCATTAAAGATATTGAGCACCTGTCTGGTATAAAGGCGCATACTTTGCGTATTTGGGAACAACGTTATGGCATTTTGGTACCTAAGCGTAAAGTTAGCAACCATCGGTTTTATGATAATGATGATTTGAAAAGTTTGCTACAGATCGCCTACCTCTACCATAATGGAATTAAAATATCGAAAATAGCACACTTAAAAGTAGACGAACGTAAAGAAGTTGCCAAAGACTTGGCTACTAAAAGTGATAGTTCTGCTTACATAATAAACAGATTATTAGAAGCCTCCTTTGAATTTGATGAAACGGCTTTTGATGCTGTATTAACCGAGGCAATACACAGTGACGGATTAGAAAATGTGATGATCAATATTGCTTATCCTTACCTGGAAAAAATTGGTTTACTATGGCTAACAGACCAGGCAATACCTGCACAAGAGCATTTGACAAGCTATATTATTTGTCGCAAAATAATTAAGGCTATAGATGATTTGCCTAACACTGTTACAAATGACACAAATGTTGTTTTACTTTTTACCCCGCTTAAAGAGCATCACGAAATTCCTATTTTGTTCATTCACTATCTGCTAAAAAAAAATGGAACCCGGGTTATTTACTTTGGTGCAAATACCGATTTGAGTACCATATCGGAGTATTGCCAAACAATGCCTGCTACTCATCTTTTCTGCCACTTGATAACCAACTTTACTGCCCAACCACTAAATAATTATGTAAAGCAGTTGCATGAAACATTTCACAATAAAGCAATCATCATCTCGGGTCCAAAAACGGAAGAACTTTCGGACTCATTCAATAATGTACACCTTATTAAATCTTTGCAGGGCTTGTTAGAAATTTGCACTAACCTAACTCCTTATCATTTAACATAGGTTTGTACATCCTGGGCACTAATAGTTTTACCAGAAAGAATAACCAAGCGTTCAACAATGTTTCTTAATTCTCTTATATTGCCTGTCCAGTCGTGTTGCTTTAATGCCTCAATTGCATCTGCATCAATTTCTTTTACAGCCTGCCCATAATCTTCGGCAATATCTTCTAAAAACTTACTTACTAAAAGTGGTATGTCATCTTTACGATCATTTAAAGAGGGAACGTGTATTAGAATTACGCTGAGGCGATGATACAGATCTAATCTAAAATTCTTTTGCTCAACCTCTTTTAATAAATCCTTGTTGGTTGCAACTACTACCCTAACATCAACCGAAATTTCTTTTTCTCCACCAACGCGTGTAATTTTTCCTTCTTGCAAAGCTCGTAGTACTTTGGCTTGCGCACTTAAACTCATGTCGCCAATCTCGTCTAAAAATAAAGTACCGCCATTTGCTAATTCAAACTTACCAATACGCTGTTTAATAGCAGAGGTGAAAGAGCCTTTTTCATGTCCGAAAAGTTCGCTCTCTATTAATTCGGTTGGTATAGCTGCACAGTTCACTTCAATTAATTGCCCTTCGTTGCGATTACTTTTTTCGTGAATCCAACGCGCAACCAATTCTTTTCCGCTACCGTTATCGCCGGTAATCATAACGCGTGCATCCGTTGGTGCAACCTTTTCAATTGTTTCTTTTATGGCATTAATAGCATCGCTATTGCCAATCATCTCTTGTACTTTACTAACCCTGCGCTTGAGCGTTTTTGATTCTTTTACTAATCTGTTTCTATCCAGCGCATTTCTTATGGTTACTAATAATCTGTTTAAATCAGGGGGTTTTGATATGTAATCGTAGGCTCCTTTTTTTACTGCTTCTACTGCAGTATCAATATTACCATGGCCGCTTATCATTATGATAGGCACATCAATATTGCTCTCGGATGCCTTCGATAAAAATTCAATTCCATCTAGCTTAGGCATTTTAATATCACACAACACAACGTCGTAAGTTGTTGACATGAACTTTTTTAAACCTTCTTCACCATCCCCTGCTTCATCTACTTTAAAACCTTCGTACCCTAAAATTTCTGCAAGCGTTTTACGAATAGCGCGCTCATCATCGATTATTAAAATATTAGCCATTAGTTAGTTATGTTGAGTGCTAAGATAAGGGCTAAGAAAGTATGGTAGAGACAGTGCACCATGTTAAAGCAATGCGAACAAAATTTTACATTTTCGTTGGCTAATTGTTAGTTGCGGAAATTACTCACCACCCACAATAAGATCAAATCAATATTTTGAAAAAATGCAGCCTGAAAGCGTAGTTTTAAAAACGGCTAGATGTTTGCAACCTATAGATTATGATACGTAGACTTTTTCCCATATTTGCCAAACACCTTTTAGCTATAGGAATTTTGGTGGCTTTAGTTGTTGTTAGTACAGTTGACCAAAGGTAAAACCGCGTCTGTAACAAGTACGGTAGCTGGTATTTTTATGATATATCTTGGTATCTCTCTTACCTATTACATTATTAAAACACCATTGAGAAAAAGTAGTGAAGAAGCTGCCTAGTCTTTTTACTTTTCAAGTATTGCAATTACATCTCCAATAAGCTTAGGCTCCATAAGGCGCACTGGTTGTAATAAAAATGCCATCATTATGCCCGGGTTTGCAATTTTGTATGCAACAGTAGCAACTGTTTTATCAATCATAGTAATATAATTTTCGTGTGCTGCCCCACTGATGGTAGCAAGTGCAACTGCATTTGACCATGAGGCTTGACGAGCCGCCTTAATACTAAAATTGATCACTGACTCTTGCTTTCCATTGGATATTTTGGTTAAGGCTCGTAACGGAAACCAAATATTTGATAAGGTTTCTTGCACTGATTGGGTTAGCGCCTGAATAACATCGTTTATTTTATCAAAATCTTTTTTTAGGTCATGTATATCATTTCCCGGTGATGTTTGTGCAGCGGCAATGGCCAAATCCAGATTGATATGTGTATTGATACCTAACAGCAAATGTTGTAATACAATTAGTTTGTTACTATTACAAAGGTTAAAGGCAGATAGCCATGAATTAGTGCAAGGTTGCTTGTTGATGTATGCATTGAAGGCAGTTAAGTAGCGGTTTGCAAAGTTCACATCTAACTGCACCATTTTTTCAGGATTTTCAAATTGACCTGCATTGATGCCATTTAACACTGCAACTGTCATCTTCTTATAAAGTATTGCAAAATAGCCCATGCGGCTTTGATGCTTCTTGCTCCAAATTATTATGTCATCTAATTGAATAATAACATCCTGGATAGATGTGGCAACTTTCATATCCATCAAAATAGCAAAAATTTACAACACTGCATTTGTTGCAAAATAATTGAGGAAGGATATTAATAAAAAAAGTCTTGCAGTTACTGCAAGACTTTTTCAAAACATCATTTTTTCAGATTTATTTTTTCATATACATCACTTCTTTTACTAAACGCACAGTTCTTTCAATATTAGGTAAGTAACCTAGAACTAAATTAGGCGCGTAGTGCATTGGAGCATCAGCACTTGTAATTCTGCGTATAGGAGCATCTAAATAGTCAAACCCTTCTTTTTGTATGCGATAAGTGATCTCTGAACTTACGCTAGCGAATGGCCATTGCTCTTCTACAATTACCAGACGGTTCGTTTTTTTCACGCTCTCCAAAATAGCCTGCCAATCCATTGGGCGAATGGTTCTAAGATCTATTACTTCAGCACTAATGTTTTCTTTTGCAAGTTCATCAGCTGCACCTAAAGCAACCTTCATCATTTTATTAAAAGATACAATGGTAACATCCGTACCTTCTCTTACCACTTTTGCCTTTCCTATCGGTATCAAATACTCTTCTTCAGGCACTTCACCTTTCTCGCCATACATCACCTCACTCTCCATAAACACAACAGGGTCATTATCGCGTATAGCACTCTTTAATAATCCTTTTGCATCGTATGGATTTGATACAGATATAACCTTTAGTCCCGGAATGTTTGCATACATACTTTCGAATGCAGTAGAGTGCTGCGCGCCTAACTGACCTGCGCTACCATTAGCACCTCTAAAAACAATTGGGCAACCAACCTGGCCACCACTCATAGCTAGCATTTTACTAGCCGTATTTAAAATTTGGTCTAAAGCAAGTACAGCGAAATTCCATGTCATATACTCAACAATAGGTCTCAACCCGTTTTGGGCAGAACCAACTGCAATTGCCGTAAAACCAAGTTCGGCAATTGGTGTATCAATCACTCTTTTCGGACCAAACTCAGCCAGCATTCCCTGGCTAACTTTATAAGCACCATTGTATTCCGCAACTTCCTCACCCATTAGGTACACAGTGTCATCCCTGCGCATTTCTTCGTTCATAGCTTCACGAAGGGCTTCTCTAAAAGCAATCTGTCTCATATTTCTATGTTGAGTTATGTGTATAGCTTGGCTTAAGCTGCGCAAAAATATACGTTTATGGTTGATAATCCCAAAATGTTCAATATGAATTTATGGGCACAAAAAAGTCCTCCCTGTTTGGAAGGACTTTAATATATACATTATGAATTAAAAAATATTGTAACCAAAACTTACATAATACAAACCGCCAACCTTCGGGTTGCCAAAGGCGTTTTGATAGTATTTATTAAACACGTTTGTTGCGCCCAATTTTATCATCGACCGCACTTCAGGAAACTTATAACTTACTTGTCCATCTAATGTCATGTACGAGGGAACATGCCCTGAACCGAAATCCCCTTCAAAATACATTTCATCAGAATAACGATAAACCATACTAAAGCCAACACGCTTTTGATACAGAAATCCATTATTAGACAGCCCTACATTAGCTCTGTATTTAGGTGTATTGAATGCCGCAATAAAGTTTGGTGGAACGTTCCTGATCTCATCAGAATATACATTGGCATTAACTGAGAAATTTAAGGGCAGTAAGTATTCCACTGACGCTCCCCAGCCTCGTGTGTTTACTTTTTGATTGGTATTAACGGCTACAGAGTAAGCGTTGAAAGCAGTGGCGCTTGTAGGTTGTAGTACCACTATTCTACTAAGGAAATCTTTGTATTCAGTGTAGTAACCGTATACATCAACTAATAATTTCCCTTTGATAGAACCGCGGTAACCCACTTCGTAAGATGATGCAGTTTCAGGCTTATATTCTCCAAATTTATATTGAGTGCCAGTTGCAAGGCCCGATGGAGTATATACCGGCATTGTATTAAACTTGTAGAAATCTCTTAGCTGAGGCAAGCCACCTATTAACTTAACACCGCCACCAATAGTTAAATTGATCCACTGGTTTTGTGTTGAAGGAAAACGATAGGCTGTTTGATAAGATAAGCGAAGACTGTGATCAGTTGCCAAACCAACTACCGCTGAAAAACGCGGTGTAAAGCGACCTTTAAAATTTTCGTTCTTATCGTATCTGCCAGATGCCGTCAACTTCAATCTGTTGTTGAAGAGACGCTGCGTTGCTTGTAAATAAGCACCTACTTCATCAATTTTTATGCGCCCTGCACTGTCAGCAAATAAAGTGCCCTGAGAATTTAAAACATATTGTTTAAAGTTGCCACCCATCAACACTTCTGTTTTGCTATCAGCAACATTTAAGTTAAGCAGATCAGTAAAGTTGTATTGACCTTCTACCATATATAGATCGCTCTTATCTAAAAATAAACCTCCCCGTGGTATTGGGGTTGATGCGACTTGTTTGAACAGAGCACTGTTGCCAATAAAGCCTGTAGGCCTGCCAATGTCTGCCGTTCTACGGGCAGTATCGTGCGCATTCAGGTTGTTTGCACCTCTTAACCTACTTTGAATGTATTGTGTGGCATATTGTTGATACCATGCAGAACTTGGCTTCCATGCTTCGTTAAACAATTGAGTAGTTACGGTAGCGTTAAAAGATTCGCCTGCGTTTTCTTGTGTTGTATATGCTCTGGCAAACCAACGGTCGCTTCGTAGTTCTAGTTTGTATTGACCCATTTTCAAATTCTTCAATGAGTATCTGTCGCTACCGGTATAAACGGTATTGCCTGTTCCAAAATACCCAGCTAGCGATGCTTCTAATCTACTTGTCAATTTATAATTAACACTACCTGACAACTTTACATTGATTGTTGTAGGGTCTATAACATCACGCTCCATGTAACCCGTTCTAGATACAGAGTCGCGGGTTGATACACTGTTTACAATTGGATCAATAACAGATGCAGGAAAACCTCCTGCTTTAAAACCTTCGCCAACGGCCTTAACCACAGGAAAGAAAGGTGTAGTAGTTTCGTCGCCATAAGTGTTTACGCCGTTATAATTAGGATCCGAATAACGATCACCACCTATAAGCTTGCCGGTAATTGGGTTAGTGCCTCTGCTAAAATTTCTAAAGTCGTTTCCAACCCAGTCTTTAGCCTGTATAAACTCTGCACCAAATTTAAATGCAAACTTTTCAGATAGTTGCTTTGCCCATCTTAATGTCCAGTCGAAAAAAGGTGCAGCTCTACGTTCATAACCATCAACATGCATTACACCTTGCTTTACCTGCCAGCTTAAACCCTGATACTTAAAAGGATTTTTACTATTAATAAGTAACGTACCATTCATACCACCCGGGCCATAAAGCGCTGATGATGCACCTCCCAATAATTCCATGTTATCAACATCCAACTCAGTAATACCAATAACATTGCCTAAGCTAAAGTTTAAGCCTGGTGCCTGATTATCCATACCATCTACAATCTGGTTAAGGCGAAGGTTGCCACTACTATTAAAGCCACGGGTACTTGGCGTTTTAAAAAGCAAGCCTGCAGTTACCATATCAACCCCTTTAAGGTTACCTATGATATCATAATAATTTGCAACAGGCGATGTTCTTATCGTTGCTGCACTTACACGCTCGATAGATACCGGAGACTCCAAAATTCTTTCAGCAATTCTGGAGGCTGACACAACAACTTCCTGGCCTAAGATTGAAACAGGTTGAAGTTCAATTTCTACTACGTTGGTTCCTGTAGCAGTAAAATCCTGATTAGCAAAACCAATAGAAGAGACAACAAGCGTAACTGGAAATTGAGGAACATTTATCTTAAAGCTACCATCACTTGCAGTGAAGGTGCCAATAGTGGAACCTTTTACAAGTATGGAAACTGCAGGCAGCAACTCTTTCGATTCGCTATTTTTTACAGTTCCACTTACAGTTTTGTTTTGAGATATGGCTGCATGAAACGATAAGCAGACCAAAAAGAAAACCGCTAAGGGTCGATAGCAATTTTTCATACGGGGCATGTTTAGTTATGATTTTGTTAAGCAAAATAAAGATTGTTATTACGCTTAGGAAATTTATTTTCTAAATGCAAATTGCAGTGCTTCATCACAGTGCTTAATTAAGCTTACACGCTTATTTTTGCTTCATGACCAAGTATCAATTTGCACATCAAACTAATTTTTATAGCGGTAAAGTAAGAGACGTATATTCTATTGCTAACGATTGGTTGGTGATGATAGCCAGTAATAGAATATCAGCTTTCGATGTTATTTTACCAAGACCTATACCTTATAAAGGACAAGTTTTAAACCAAGTAGCTGCGTACATGCTTAATGCTACAAAAGATATTTGTCCTAACTGGCTGGTATCAACCCCCGCACCTAATGTAGCTATAGGCAAAAGATGTGAGCCTTTTAAAGTAGAAATGGTTGTTAGAGGTAATCTAACAGGTCATGCCTGGCGCACTTACAAATCTGGCGAGCGAAAATTGTGTGGCGTAACCATGGCGGAAGGATTGAAAGAAAACGATTATTTTGAAACGCCTATCATTACCCCAAGTACTAAAGCCTCAGTGGGTCATGATGAAGACATTTCTAAAGAAGAAATTATAGCGAAAGGTTTGGTGAGTGTTGATGATTACACCCAACTGGAGCAATTCACTTTTAAATTATTTGAGCGAGGAAAACAATTGGCCGCTTCTCGCGGACTAATTTTAGTTGATACCAAATATGAATTTGGTAAGATTGGCGATGTTATCTATTTGATGGATGAAATTCATACGCCTGATTCTTCAAGATATTTTTATGCTGACGGCTTTGAAGAACGCTTAGCTGCAAACGAGCCGCAAAAGCAATTAAGTAAAGAATTTGTACGCGAGTGGTTACTTGCAAACAATTTTATGGGTAAAGAAGGGCAAACCGTGCCGGAGATGACCAACGATTGGGTTGAAACGATCAGTAAAAGATATATAGAGTTATATGAAGTGTTGATTGGTGAAAAATTTGTTCCGCAGCTTTTAAGTGAAACAGATACTTATAATGTGATTGAAAACGAAATAAAGAGATTGGTGTAAGTAAAATTGTTGGTACATAAAAAGAGCGCATTACAGTTGTTTATAATTGCGCTCTTTTTATTGCAGATCAATATCCTTCAAATTACTTTGCTACTTCTATTTTCACTTTCTTATTCTTCAGCTTATGTGCTCTAATTAGTTGCAACACATTACTTGCTTTAACCTTGCGTATTGCTACGAATGAAAAGAAATCTTTCACTTCAATCAAACCAATATCTTCCTGCTTTAACTCACCCCGATTTGATAGAAAACCCACAATATCAACCTTATTTACCTTATCTTTTTTGCCTGCTGAGATAAACAGTGTTGTCCATTTTGGCTTTTCAGGAATTACGATTTCTTCCGCTAACTCAATGTCTTCAGCTTCAGTAATGTAGGCGGGCAGTTTTTCGTCTGGTGCAATAATCAGGATCGCTGTTCCACTTGCATCCATCCTTGCAGTCCGCCCGTTTCTATGCGTAAATATGTCTTCAGATTGAGGTAAATGGTAATGTATGATGTAACGGATGTTTGGTATATCCAATCCTCTGGAAGCAAGGTCTGTAGTGACTAAAAAATTAACGCTACCGTTTCTAAATTTACACAAAGCTGCATCACGTTGTGGTTGCTCTAAAGCTCCATGGTAATACTCGGTCACTATCCCTTTATCTCTCAATGATAGCGCAGTACGCTCCACCGCATCACGATGATTACAGAAAATTATAGTAGATCGGTTGCCTAAAGTACATATCAACCTAAATAAAGTGTCAGCCTTATCTACATCATCAGACTCAATTTTTTTGATGGCTAAGGCTGTATCACTTTCATCAGCCTCAGTTAAAAAATTCAGTTGCACAGGTTGATCTAAACCAATGAATACAGGCACTTCTGCCGCCTCTGTTGCAGAGGTCAATATTTTCTTTTTCAGGTTTGGTAACGATCCGATTATGAAAGACATCTCATCTTGAAAACCTAACTCCAGTGACTTATCAAATTCATCTAAAACCAATGTTTCTATTGAAGCCGTTGTAATATTGCCACGCCTAATGTGATCGGCCAATCTACCAGGTGTTCCTACTATAATTGCAGGTGGTTGAACCAAGTTATTCTCTTCTGTTTCTCTAAGGTGGCCGCCATAGCAGCAGGTAACTTTAAAACCGGTTTGCATCAACCTCAATACTTGCTCAATTTGCAAAGCAAGCTCTCTGGATGGAACGATGATCAATGCGCAGGTTTGCTTACTATCAACATTTAAGTTTTGCAAAATGGGGAGTAAAAATGCAACTGTTTTGCCTGATCCCGTGGCTGATAAAAGTATTACATCTTTGTGTTGTTTATTGGCCTCGATTGAGGCTAATTGCATATCGTTTAATGCGTTTATTTTTAAACCTGCAAGAACTGATTCTATTGAAAATGTAGCGTTACTCATAAAAGAAAAATGACTATTTAAAATGATCCTGGAAACCTTCACGACATCTTTTCAGCAAGTTATAATGCACAAAATTGCCAGAGGTAACTTCTACAATTGTAGGTCTAATTTTCTAAATAACCTTTTAAATGGTTTAGGGTTAACATTTTAAACCAGTGCAGTTTTTACATAAATTGATTAAAAACCTTTACACGCGCTAACTTCCAATACATTTGTAACAACAACTATTTTATGAGTAGAGAAGAACAATACATGATGGAGGCGATAGCATTATCTGAGTTGAGTTTAACACAAAACCAGGGTGGTCCTTTTGGTTGCATCGTAGTAAAAGGCGATAAAATTGTTGGACGTGGAAATAATAAAGTAACCTCTTTAAATGATCCTACGGCGCATGCTGAAGTAATGGCTATTAGAGATGCCTGCAAAAACCTGGGCACTTTTCAATTAGATGATTGCGAAATTTATACATCTTGTGAACCATGCCCTATGTGTTTGGGTGCTATCTACTGGGCACGGCCAAAAATTGTTTATTATGCTAACACACGTAGCGATGCCGCTGACATTGGCTTTGACGATTCAATGATATATGACGAACTGGCGGCAGATGTGTCCACCAGAAAAATTCCAATTAAAATTTTAGGGAGAGATGAAGCGTTGAAAGTATTTAAAGCCTGGCAAAACAAAACAGACAAGATTGATTACTAATCACACGTTGGACTGTTCTTAACCTGAATAATTTCTGCTGCGATGCTTATTGCAATTTCTTCGGGTGTTTTACTATTGATGGGTATGCCGATGGGAGCATATATATTTTTGAACTTCTGCTCATCTATACCTTCTGCACTATAATCTGAAAATAATTTGTCTAGTTTTTTACTACTTCCTAACACACCGAAGTATTTAAATTGTTTTTTTAAAAGACTGCGAATAGCTATATCATCAGTACGGTAGCCCATCGTCATCACTACAACATAATTTTGAACACCTGAGGGTATAATATCTTTCAGCTGGCTGTAATTATTAATGATGGTCTTCTCATGTGCATCTACATTTTCTATAAAGGTGTGCAGTGGGTGTCTATCATCATACAAATGAATGTAGAAGTCCATCATCTTCATTATTTTACTTAACGCCAAAGCGCAATGCCCCGCACCAATAATGTATAAATGTTTTACATAACCAATCTGTTCAATATAAATCCAATCATCATCAGCCTTATAAGTGTAACTATTTTCAGCTAGAAAATTTTGTTTATTAAAATGCAATGCACTCGGAGTAATTTTTAGTGAACCTGCATTTTTATTTAGTAAACATTCAATGATATTTTCGATTGTTAAGAGATCAGAGCTTCCCATTGGGAATAGTAACACAGTTTGTTCTCCGGAACATATCATTCCACTTTGGTCTTTGCTGGCAACTTTATCATGAAACTGTTTTCTTAATACAATCCCGCTCTCATTTTTATGAAGTCGCTCTTTGCTTAACTCAACAAATTTGTGCTCCATTATGCCGCCCCCAATCGATCCCTTTACTTCGCCCGCAGCATTTACTGCCATAAAAAAACCCGCCCTTCCCGGACTACTTCCATTGCTTTGTAGCACATACAACAACATAACAGGAATGCGTTGCACCAACGATTTCTGAATGAGTTTCCAGGTGGCCAGTTTTATATCCATAGACAAATTATGGTCAGGCTATTGTTACGGTTGAGGAACGGTCATTTGCAAGTTCTTTCGCTTTGCCTTTATTAGAATATAATGCCATTAAAGTTTTTTCTGGAGTTATAGGTGCGGAGAAAGCTATAGTTGCGTTTTTGTTGAAAGCCAAAATTGCATTTCTAATGGCAAAGTACGCTCCAATACCATACATCAAAGGCGGTTCGCCCACAGCCTTTGATTTCAGAATAGCCATATTATCTTTATCAGTTTCAAGCGGAATAATTGTAACGTCTTTTGGAGCAAAATAAATATCGGGCACTTTATATGTTGAAAGCGCGTTGCTCTTTAGTTTTCCATCGAGATCATAGATCAACTCCTCAATGGTCACCCAACCCATACCTTGTATTAGCCCTCCCTCAATTTGCCCCTTATCAATGTCCACATTCATGCTTTGACCATAATCATGCACTATTTTAACGGAGTCAAATTCATAAATGCCGCGTAAGCAATCTACAGTAACAATAATAATTGCAGTACCGTAAACATGGTAGGCAAAAGGATGTCCCTTTTCCTTTACTTTATCAAAATGAATAATTGGCGTAGCATAATGCGCGTGCTCAGACAAACTGATGCGCTTAGTGAAAGCAAGCATCACTGCCTTCTCCCATGTATAATTGGTTGCTACTGTATCGTTGAAAAACAGTTCGTTTACAATCGATAAATTGTCAACAGGAGTATTTAGTTCTTCAGCCAGCACATGCAGCAAGTCTTTCTAAAATGGCGTTACAGGCAATTTGAACAGCCTTTCCATTTAAGTCGGCAGTAGCGCTTGCAGCAGAGGGAGAGGTATTAGCTATTTTATGCGTGCTAGTACTTTGCACTTTTACCCTACTACTTCCAACCGAAAATGTTTTGGCAACTACCTCCAGCATTTTTGTATTTACGCCCTGCCCCATTTCAACAGCACCGGTTGTTACAGTAATACTTCCATCAACATATACATGCACCAACGCCCGGGCCTGGTTCATCATTGTATTAGTAAAGGAGATGCCAAAACAAATCGGCATAACCGCAAAGCCCTTTTTAAAAATTTTATTATGAGTATTAAATTGATCGATGTCATTTTTCAAAGTATCCAACTGAAAAGTCTCATCGGCTTTATTCCAGCATGCAACTGCCTCACTTTGCGCGATTTGACCATAAGGAAATTCGTTGCCGGTCTGAAGTAAATTTCTCCGTTGTATAACATCTCTGTCAATCTTTAAAGCTTCTGCTGCATGTGCAATAGCAGCTTCTATAACAAACATACCCTGCGGACCACCAAAACCTCTGAAGGCCGTATTGGGCGGTAGGTTGGTACGACAGCTATATGCAGTAGCCAACACATTGGGAACGAAATAAGCATTAGTACAATGAAACAAAGTACGCTCTAAAACTGCAGGTGAAAGATCTGCTGCCGCCCCGGCGTTCTGATAAAAAGTCACTTCATAAGCAACGATCTTTAATTGCTCATTTAAACCTATTTTATAATCCGATGAGTATGGGTGACGCTTGCCGGTCATGGCCATATCTTCCATTCTATGCAAGCAATATTTTACAGGCCGCTTTAGTTGCTGCGTAGCCATGGCACACAAAGCTGCCCATGGGTTCGCCTGATCTTCTTTACCACCAAAACCGCCACCAAGGCGCGTAACTTCTACTTCTATCTGATGCATTGCCAGGCCTGTGACCTTACAACTGGCGGTCTGCGTTGCCCGTGGGCTTTGTGTGGAAGAATAAATTTTGATATATCCATTTTCTTGCGGAACTGAATAGGCTCCCTGAGTTTCAATATATAGATGCTCCTGACCATTAGTATCTGCAACACCGGAAAAAATGTGTGTGCAATGCGACCATACTTCATCTACATTACCTAATTGAAATTGTCGGGCGGGTACTATTAAATGACCCAATGCGTGTGCTTCGCGGGGATCGGTTATTATGGGTAATGCCTCAATATCAACGGAGATCTTTGTGACAGCACGCTGCGCCGCTTCATATGTTTCTGCAACAACAAAAGCTATGGGCATACCTCTAAAATGCACCTCTTTGTCAGCAAGCAAAGGCTCGTCAGGTACAATGCCACCAATCTGGTTTACTCCTTTTATATCGTTACATGTGAAGATTTTTATCACTCCATCTTCCTGCTCAGCATCTTCTAAAAAAAGAGATTTAATATGTCCGTGTGCTATAGGCGAAGGGAACACCGCACCGTACAATGTACCCGCAATCAACGGAATATCATCAATGTAAATAGACTCGCCGCGCGTATGTGTGTAAGAATCAATGTTGATCATAAAAGTAATTCAAGAGATGACTACAGGATCGCGATAACTATTCGCTTAATAAGGTATCAATGCCTAACTGAGGAAACAATTTTATAAAATGCGCCTTAATCAATTGACTTAACAAAAGGCGCTTGTAATCTGCTGTTCCCCTTGCGTCAGTAATTGGTGATATTTCTGATTGTGCAACTTCAATGGCTTCAATCACTAAGGCTTCACTCACTACTTTGCCAGCAAGAAACACTGATGTTTCTGACAAAAATTTTGGTATAGGTGCAACGCCTCCCGCTGCCAATCCTGCATCTGTAATTACACCATCATTCATACAAATTGACATGCGATGAATTAACACTGGCGATATCCAGATGAGTACGCTTGCATATTTTTTCAAAATTAAAAAGCAGTGGAGCATCAGGAACGGTAAATTGAATGTGCTCAACATACTCACCAAGATTTTTATCAAGTTGTTTGTACCCTTTGTAAAACTCCCGAAGCGCCACTTGCCTTTTGCTGGTTCCATTTGATAGATTTAAAGTAGCATTCAGGCTCAAAAAGAAAACAGTAAAATCGCCAATTGGCGATGCATTGATAAAGTTACCTGCTATAGTAGCCATGTTGCGTATTGGTGTTGATGACACCAACTTCAACAATTTGTCAAACTCTGGAAAATAATTTTTAAAGATATCAGATTCGCTTAAATCTGTAACGGTTGCAGAAGCGCTTATCATACATTGATTGCCTTCCTGCCATACTGCTGGCGAGGCTTTTTTAAAAGCTGAAAACATTACAGCTGCATTGTGCATTTCCTCAGGTCGTTGCACATACAAATCGGTTCCTCCTCCCACAAAAACAGGCATTTCTATTGGGCTAGAATTTTGTTTTTGCAAGTTTAGCAATTGCGTTTTTACCTCCTTAAGATAGGCAGGAAAAAAGTTATGTTTGATACCAAAGCTTACTGCGTCTTCATCCCTTCGTTGTCTTAATAAATCGCTCACTGTAACAGCGGCTCTTTCAATTGACTTATAACCAGTACATCTGCAAATATTACCATCAATTGCAGCGATAGCACTGGCATAGGTTACTGGCTTGTCATTTAAACACAGCGCTGATAGCGACATTACAAAACCAGGTGTACAAAAACCACATTGAGTAGCTGATGCATTAGCCATAGCTTGTTGCACTGCATTGAGCGATTCCTCATTATTTACACCTTCAATTGTAAGCACATGCTTACCATCAACATTACCCAACGGAGTTAGGCACGACGTGTAAGATTGGTATTTAACTACATCTCCCATAATACTTCCAACAAGCACGGTGCACGCACCACAATCACCTTCTCTACATCCTATTTTAGTTCCCGTCAACCTTTGCTGATACCGCACAAAATCTAACAACAGACTTCCGGCAGGTAAGGCCGTCTTCACTAACTTATCATTCAATAAAAAGCTGATCAAATTGAAATATTTAAACATTTTAAAGTTATGCAATAGAAAAGTAAGAAGTCTGGCACCTACCATATTTAATATTTCTTCAACTATATTTGATTAGACCTATTCAGAAGTATTTGTTCCAATCTTTTTTCAACGTTTCTATTCGACTTTTTTTCAAATGCATAAACCAACGGCCATTTTTAGTAGTAGGTGCTGGGTTGAAGGAACACTTCAACCGGCAACTATACATTTTGAAAACGGCATTATTACAGATATTGTAGCAGGAAATGCGCCAGCGACTGATGTTGAAAATTATGGCAACAAGGTAATTATGCCTGGAGTTATTGACCCACATGTACACGTGAACGAACCCGGCAGAACTGATTGGGAAGGATTTGACACGGCAACTCAAGCTGCTGCAGCAGGTGGTATTACTACAATTGTTGACATGCCTTTAAATGCAAGTCCCGTCACTACAAATAAGCAGGCTTTACAAATTAAGATTGACGCAGCGGCAGATCAATTGCATGTTAACTGCGGTTTTTATGGGGGATTAATTCCCAATAGTCATAAAGATTTGAATGCTATAATTGAGGCCGGTGTATTCGGTATCAAAGTATTTCTCACTCATTCGGGTATTGATGAATTTCCCAACGTTGATGAAGCTGATCTGGATGAGGCTATGCCGATACTTGCTAAACACAACATACCACTACTGGCGCACTGCGAACTTTCTAATTCATATAGTTTTTCAGATTTGAAAGATCATCCAACAAGCTATCAGGTCTACCTATCAAGCAGGCCGAAAGTGTGGGAAAACAATGCTATTGATTTAATGATTGCATTGTGCCAAAAGCATCAATGCAAAACACATATTGTACATGTATCATCAGCTGAAGCGTTAGCAGCAATTGATAGAGCAAAAAACGAAGGCTTGCCTATAACCGCAGAAACTTGTACGCATTATATATATTTCAACGCAGAAGAAGTACCAGATGCAACAACTATGTTTAAATGCGCTCCACCAATTCGCGAGCTATCTAACAATACGCGATTGAAAAATGCATTGAAAGATGGCACACTGGATTTCATAGCCTCAGATCACTCTCCCGCTCCTCCTGCATTAAAACAGTTAGAAACAGGCGATCTATTGAAGGCATGGGGCGGCATTGCGGGCTTACAATTTCTTTTGCCGGCAAGTTGGTCGGCTTTAAAAGCTGAATTAAGTTTAGAAAGCTTTATTCCTTTAGTCACTAGTAATGCGGTATCGTTTTTACAAATTGATCGCAACAAAGGTTCGCTTCAGGTTGGCAAAGATGCGGACATAACAGTATGGTCTCCTGAAGAAACATTTATAGTAAAAGCACAAGATATTTTGCATAAACATAAGATATCCCCGTATGTAAATAACAGACTGCATGGCCGTATACATGCAACATTTGTCAATGGCATACAGGTGTATAATGGCGAAAACATCATAAACAAAAACGCAGGAAAATGCCTTTTGAGAAAGTAACAGAAAAGATAAAAACAGCCCCAGAATTTTGCAAACTAACTGACCTTGCTGCAGAGCGTTTAGGTGGGCAAGTATTATATGCTACAGATGATTTTTTTGCCGAGAAAGAAAATCTCATTAAACCGGGCAGAGGCATTTTTATTGCCGATAAATACACTGATCGTGGTAAATGGATGGACGGCTGGGAGTCCAGAAGAAAAAGAACGCCGGGGCATGATTGGTGCGTAGTTGAATTAGCAACGCAAGGCAACATTTTTGGATTTGATATTGATACTAATTTCTTTTTAGGTAATCACCCTCCCTTTGCGTCAATCGAAGGAACGTTACTCGCGCCGGAAACCACCGTTTCTGAGTGGGATATTGCTGATATCATCTGGAAAGAAATCTTACCAAAATCAGCTTTAGATGCTGGTAGCCAAAATTTTTTCGATTGTGTCGACACCAATATATACTCTCATTTACGCCTACACATTTATCCTGATGGTGGCGTTGCCAGACTCAAGGTATATGGCGAAGTGCATAAAGATTGGGAATTACTAAAGGATGAAGATGACATAGATTTAGCAGCAGCCATCAATGGAGGAAAAGCTATTGCCTGTAACGATATGTTTTTTAGTGACATGAGCAATTTACTAATGCCGGGTCGTGGTATAAATATGGGTGATGGATGGGAAACTAAAAGAAACCGAACGCCCAACAATAGAGATTGGGTTATCATTAAACTTGCAACACCAGGTTACATTGATCGTATTGTAGTAGATACACATCACTTCAAAGGCAATTATCCTGATTCGTGTTCTATTGAGGGGTGCTTTAGCAACGACGATAATGCTGTAGTCAACAATAATGTTGCCTGGAGCCTGATATTACCACAGCAAAAGTTGACTGAAAATCACGCTCATGATTATGATAAAGAACTTATAGACCAATCAAAATTTTCTCATGTGCGGCTTAATATTTTTCCTGATGGCGGCGTAAGTAGATTAAGAGTTCTTGGAAGAATTAAGGATTAATAATGGTATACTTTATACTATATGGCGTTGTAGGTTTTATATTAATCATGCTTGTGATAATATCCTACCAGCTTAGGCAGGTACCACACGCTGATGGAACAGAAAGTATCGCTTTAGAGGAACAGGAAAAAAGGATCGATCTTTCAAAAGGATTTATCTATACCGCTATAATACTTGCGATTATTGTTATTTTAACCATCATTTACTTTAGCATAAAAGGTACCCCATGGGAGGGCCACATGATGGAGTGGTTAAATATTATCATTCGGCTTATGCATGTCACTTTTGGCATTGCGTGGATTGGTGCTTCCTTCTACTTTGTGTTTTTAGAAAATGCTTTAAATCGAACACATAATGTGCGCGATGAACTGGCTGGTAATCTTTGGGCAGTGCATGGCGGCGGCTTTTATTATTTGGAAAAATATAAGATAGCACCCAAAGAAATACCTAAGGAATTACATTGGTTTAAGTATGAAGCATACTTTACTTGGCTTTCGGGTTTTAGCTTACTCATGGTTGTTTATTACTTTAACGCCAAAGCGTTTTTGATAGACCAAAATGTTTTAGACATAAATCCAACGGTGGCTATATCAATTGGCGTCGGTTCTTTTATTGTTGCATGGTTTATATATGATTTACTATGTAAAACAACTCTGGTAAAAAAAGGTGTCTGGTTTGCATTAATCGGTTTTATTATAGCTACTGGTTTTGCTTATTTATACACGCAGGTTTTTAGTGGCCGTGCGGCTTATATACACTTTGGAGCTATGATCGGCACGTTGATGGTGGGCAATGTTTTCTTCATCATTATACCATCGCAAAAAGCAATGGTTAAAGCAGCCAGAGAAGGCAAGCCGCTTGATCCATCAATGGGCAAGCATGCTGGTTTAAGATCCCTACATAACAACTACTTTACTTTACCAGTGTTATTTGTAATGATCAGTAATCACTTCCCCAGCACATTTGGCCATAGCTATCCGTGGTTAGTTTTAGCTGCCATCTCGTTAGGCACAGCGGGAGTAAAACACTATTTAAACCTGCGGGAAAAAGGACAATTCAATGTTTGGGTAATGCCGGTTTCTGTTCTTATTCTCATTGCTGTTGCTATGATCACAGCACCGGCCCAAAACACACAGGCATGTAACGATATTATTAGCATGAGTGAAGTAAACACTATCATACAAAAAAGATGTGTAAGTTGTCATTCATCTATACCTACCGATGATGTGTTTACCGCGCCGCCAAATGGCGTTGCATATGATACACCGCAAGACATCATTCGATTGAAAGATAAAATTATGCAGCGCGTTGTTGTCACTAAAACAATGCCTCAAAATAATAAGACAGGTATGACCGAAGCTGAGAGAAACATCATTCGCTGCTGGATAGAACAAGGAGCGTCACCTAAATAATTATCCATGACAATAACTGAGTTAAATAAAGATGTACCAGCGGCTGAAAAGTTGCTACTTACTTGTTGTGGTAGCAACAAGTGGGCATCACTCGTTGCTATACAATTTCCATTTAAACATGTAGAAGAATTAGTAAATGCAGCAACCATTGCGTGGTACGACGAATGCGAAGAAAAGGACTGGTTAGAGGCCTTTACCCATCACCCAAAAATCGGCGACATCAAGAGCCTTGAATCTAAGTTTAGCACCGTGAAACATTTGGCTGAAACAGAGCAAGCCGGTGTTTTGAGCACTACAACTGAGATTATTGAGAAACTTGCGCTTAAAAATATTGACTACGAAAACAAATTTGGTTTCATTTTTTTGGTGTGCGCTACAGGTAAAACGGCCGCAGAAATGCTTCGATTATTAGAAGATCGTTTGCAGAACTCCCCTGCGGAAGAGTTAATGATTGCTATGGGCGAGCAGTATAAGATCACCATTATAAGACTAAGAAAAATTTTAAATGACGCTGATTGGTCAATAATAAAAACAAGCCAAATAACAAGCCACGTTTTAGATACTACGTTAGGCAAACCAGCTAAAGATATCACTATACAATTACAGAAAATTGGTGCCAATAATCAATGGCTAACCTTCTGTCAAGGCGTTACTAATGCGGATGGGAGAATAAGTGACTTATTACCTCCGGGAAGGGTTTTAAATAAAGAAAATTACAAGGCAGTCTTTCAAACGGCAAGGTATTTTAGTGAACTTAATACAGCATCCTTTTACCCAGTGGTTGAGATTACCTTCCGGGTAAAAGATGAGCATCATTACCATATACCTTTATTACTAAATCCATTTGGTTACACTACATATAGAGGTAGTTAGGCAACCTATAGAAACTTACAAAACATGAAGCATACAATATCAACAAGTAAAAAAGACAAGCTATTCAGCAGCTTACAAAAAGCCAATCTTGCGTTTCAAAAAACGTATAGCGGCGATAGACCAGAAAGGCAGCCTGTGCATACTGTATATGGTGGTGCAAACCTTTTTAAACATAACTCAGCCCATACATTGGGTGCAAGAGCGCTTGAAACCTTAGAGACCTATGCACCTGACTTTATTACGTTTGGAAAAATATTTAATCTGGATGGCATTGCTGGTGTTGATACTTCTAAAAGCGTGCAAACACTGAAAGATGAATATGAAGCAACTACTCCTGAGCATCAAAAAAATCATCCCGCTCACTTGTCTTACCAAGTGTACCATAAAGTATTGAATAAACTTAAGTCTGAAGCGATAGAAGATTTCAGAATTGACTTTGAAGATGGTTATGGAAACAGAACAGATCAAGAAGAAGACCAGACGGCTATGGATGCAGCAATGCAAGTAGCAAAAGGAATGGAAGCTAATACGCTTCCACCATTTATAGGAATTAGAATAAAACCTTTTACCGAAGAAATGAAATCAAGAGGTTTAAGAACGCTCGACATTTTTCTCACGACGCTCGTTAAAGAAACCCAGGGAAAACTTCCTGAGAATTTTGTGGTGATGCTGCCAAAAGTTACCATACCGCAACAACCTAAGACACTTGCAAAGTTTTTTGAAATATTTGAGGACGAACTTGAGCTAGAGCCCAATACCTTAAAAATGGAAATGATGGTTGAGACAACCCAATCCATTATGGCTAAAGATGGTACTAACCCATTGATGCGTTTTATAAAAGCCAGCAAAGGGCGATGTATAGCGATGCATTTTGGTACGTACGATTATACAGCGTCGTCGGGTATCACAGCCAGATATCAAGAAATGGATCACCCCGTTTGCGACTTTGCGCATCATATGACTAAAGTAGCACTAGCCCATACAGGCATTTGGTTATCCGACGGCGCCACTAACACAATGCCTATAGGACCTCACAAAGATGGTGTACTGAACAACGATCAAATAAAGGAAAACATTGAGGTAGTTATAAGAGCCTGGAAAAAAGGGTATGATCATATAAGGCACTCTTTGTGGAATGGATTTTACCAGGGATGGGATTTAAATCCTGCACAATTGCCCATGCGGTATGCAGCGGTGTTTGCCTTCTTTTTAGAAAGTTATGATGATGCAGTTGAGCGTTTAAAAACCTTCATTGATAAAGCTGCGCGTGCCTCCCTTATAGGTGATGTGTTTGATGATGCAGCGACCGGCCAGGGATTGCTTAATTTCTTTTTGAAAGCTTTAAACAGTGGCGCCATAAACGAAGAAGACGTATTAAAAACCGGTCTTACCTTAGAAGATATCAGAAGCCGTTCCTTCAAAACAATTTTAGAGAATCGTCTAAAATAATTTTATACAAAGCTTCATCAACGGACGATTGGTTACTCTAAAACCTATCGTCCGTTTTTTTTTACTGCAATACGTTGCGACGTATAAATACCGGAATGCCCACTAAAGTAATAAGCGGTAAAGCAAGCCACGGCATAGTATAACAAATTATCAGCCCCAAACAACTCAGCTCCCATTATAGTACATGCTAACGGTGTATTGGTTGCTCCTGCAAACACTGCGATAAATCCTATACCGGCAAAAAGGTCTACCGGGCTGCCACTATACATAGCTATAGTATTGCCTAATGTAGCACCAATAAAAAAAAGCGGTGTTACTTCTCCACCCTTAAAACCACAGCCAAGTGTAATTGCCGTGAGCAAAAGCTTCCAAAACCAACTCAATGTTTCAGCACCACCGGGCTCAAAGGCTGATACGATACTTATTCCACCTTTAGGATTGGTTACGCCCAAGCCCAAATAATCGTAGGTTGATAATGCATAACTTATCAGCAAAACTAATACGCCACCTACAACGGGTATAAGCCAGGTACGTTTGATATATTTTTTGGAATTAGTACTGATCCAATGTGTAAAAGCCGCAAATAATCTACTTACCAATCCAAACCCAATACTTGCAATTATTACTTTAAATAACAACCATAGATCCACATATAAAAATGGAAATGCGTTTGTCAGGTTTGATATGAAATGTATGGAGTAAGTAGTGTGTTGTATTCCGTAGGCTATACATGCAATATGCGCAACAATGGCAGCAATCAAACAAGGCATCAAAGCATCATACTTAATACTTCCAATTGCTAAAACTTCTAAGGCAAATATGGCTCCTGCTACAGGCGTGCCAAAAACGGCACCAAATCCTGCAGATACACCGCACATTAATAAAATTCTTCTGTCAGCAATGTTTAACCTATACCACTTTGAAAACACTTGTGCAATGCTACCTCCCATTTGCACTGCTGTACCTTCTCGCCCGGCAGAACCTCCAAATAAGTGAGTGATAATGGTTGTTACTAAAACGAGCGGTGCCATACGTGCAGGAATGCCACCTCCGGGTTCGTGTATTTCATCAATAATTAAATTATTACCTAAGGCCGCGTTTTTACCCCAACGCTGATAGAGCCAAACAATAAAAACACCTGCAAGAGGAAGTAGTAGTATTAAAGTAGGGTTTTGCCACCTTAAGAGAGTCACTTCATCTAAGAGCCATAAAAATAATGCTACGGCAGAGCCCACTATAATGGAAACAGGCACAATCAGCAGGGTCCAATGCAGTAATTTTTGTATTGTTTTCAAGGCATCAAAAGAGAAGTTACTTTTCATCCCACAAATAATTTAGGTCTTTATAACTATTCGTAGGCGCCATTAGCTTTAGTAGCGGTTGGTTTAGGAAGACACCATTTCCCTTTTTGTGATATGGTGAAGGTAAATGTTTTGATGTTTCTCTTTAATGCCATCAAAAAAAAAGTGCACCGTCCGGATGCACTTTTAAATGTTTTATCAGCTGATTTTAATGCTTTAAACTGTCCCTTATTTCCATCAACAATTTTTCTTGTAAGCTATACACAGGAGCTGCAGGAGCATTAGGCGCGGCAGGTGTATCTTTCTTGCGCTTTAGTTTATTAATGCCTTGCAACATAATGAATAGCACCAAAGCAATTATGATGAACTTGATAACTGCAGCTAAAAAGTTGCCATATTTTACTGCACCCCAAGCTAGCTTATCTAGATCTTTAACGCCAGCTGCATCTAAAGCAGGTTGTAACAGTAAAGGCGTTATAACATCTTCAACAAAAGAAGAAACAATAGCACCAAAAGCGGCACCGATAATTACAGCAACTGCTAATTCTACAACGTTGCCTTTTAAGGCGAACTCTTTAAACTCTTTTACAAATCCCATAAAAATATTTTTGAGAAAAATAGTAATTAAATCTTACACTCAAACTAATGTGACAAAAAACACATAAGTTTATTCCATACAGTTAACTGATTTGTACAAGAATGTTTAGCTGCCAAGTAAGTCGAATTTTGATTTTGGGCGTCTGCTCTCCTGCCATTTAAATCCCCTCAATTTCATTTCCTCAGCGTTGGCCTGCTTTATTGGAGTGATCGTCCCTCTTAAATTATTACGCGGAACAATCTTATATGGACTTCGATCTTTAAAATACATGTCGATAACATCAGAAGTGGCGCGGTTTACACCAATGTATCCACCTTGCTCATCAGCAGCATAATACACACTTTCAGCGTTGCCTTTTGCACGTAACGAATCAATATTACCCTCTTTAAACCATCCGTGTATTGATGTGCCTTTCACCTGATTGTAAAACATCTTGTTGACCTGATTAATTGCTAAAGCGTTTTCAAAAATAACAACTTCTTTAGGCTTCTTATTCTTAGTAAAAACATAAATGGTATCGCCAGTAATTTGGTTTTCTTGTGCCCACACAACCGGTTCTTTAAACAAACGAAATACAGAATCTTCAAAAGAATAAAACATACTGTCACCTACAGCCTGAAGACTATCTGAAAATATTCGAACATTATAATAACCTTCAAAAAATCTATTACTACTGCTATCATTTTTCTTGCGACTTGCAACGTTTATAGCCATCGCAACAGAATCAATAACAGCCGGAATTATACGTGTTTTTTTAGCCTCTGTAAGCTTACCGGTAAATAGAGTATCTGCAGTAACAAACATGCTATCACGCCCCTGTTTAATGATCATTAATGGCTTTTGAGTTGCCAATACAGCACTTGTACTGTTATTTAGTTTTAGATTATTGGCTATTACGGTATAACTATTTGCCGTGTCTTTGCTTTTATACACTGCATTTCCCTGCGCCTCGCCAAATTTGCGTGCATCATCAAATGCTATATCATCGGCTACCAAAGTATAGTCAGCATCTTGTATCACAGGGCGTTTACCAAACATGGCTCTTTTTGCATTAAGATCATAATAACCTTCTGAAGTGTTGATGGTGCGTTTACCGCTTACAATTTTTGTAGGTACAACAAACCGCGCAATTCTAGTGTAAGTATTATACAACAATGTATCTGTAGTAATCCTGTATTCCGGATCTACCAACAATACTTTCCTCTTAAAATAATACATCACGTGTTTCACCATAGTAATAACCCTCGGTACTAGTAAGTACTGTTTTGCCAGATATCACTTTCCCTCCTTTTAGGTAAGTGCCAATCTTTGTTAAGGTGTTGTATTCCAGTGCTCGTAGTGGTAAGAACAATTTGTTTATCCGTAAGCCTTAACCCGTTTCTTAAGTACTGCCTTCTTTTCGTTTCCAAAATATTTTAGGTATTGAGAATACGTGTGTATGCTATCGGAGTCGTTTATATGAATGTTTCCAAACGCTTCAAACACATTTTCTTTTTGATTGAGCACTGCACTATCGCAATAGAACAAGTGTATTTTCCTGCTTCAGCCTTACGTTGCCGGCAAGTGAAACAAATGTTCCCAACGAGTCTCTATTTTGAAAATTCTCCCTGTCTGCACGCAGTATATCTAAGCGTTTTGCAGAGTCTATTGCTTGTGCTGGTGTTGACTTGTGCATTTGCTAAATAACACATGCCGATACTACAGTACCAGCATGACTTATATTGTTTTAAATATTGTTTGATCATTTTATTGTGTTCGCGAAGCGGTAATCAGCGTATCCGGTACCGGCAACGGCGCCATTAATGGTTGTGTCTTACTTTTATTTCCAAATAAATTGAAGGAAACACCAATGGATAAATATCTTTTTGGATTTACTCTTATATCATCCATCAGCATATTTAAGACTTCGGGTGGTATTTGCAAGTTATTATAAAGTTGTTTATCATTCAACAGTAAACCTATAGACCCATCTTTACTATCGATTTTTTCGACACTTGCATTTAGCTTGGCTACCGTTGTTTGCAATTGTGCAACGTTCCTTGTAAATCTGCCTGAGAAAAGTTGCTCGACGTAGTTTGCAAATTAGCAAGCGTACCGTTTATGACCTTCGTTATTTTTAGCAAGATTGCCGGTAAACGTATTTACATTATTCCAATGAACTTAGCTAATGCACCGGTTTCATTGATTTAAAAGTTCCTGCAACTCAGCTGATGTTACAACAAGGCTTGCCATGGTCCTGTTCATATAAGCAATGGTAGATTGTATATTGCTTTTAGTATAAGGATCAAAAATGCTGTTCATATTTCTCAATACCGAATCCATAGTACCCAACGTAACTTTTACCTGGTCAACAACAGGCTGTACTCTTTGGGTTATATCAGCAAAGGCGCCGGGGTTATCGGTAGTAGGTATGGTATCGCCCGATCTTAAATATTCTTTACTGTTCCTAAAGTAATTTCCATTGTAGTAGTACCCAGCGGACTGCTGGTTATACTGGCAACAGAATTTTTAGGAATATTTACTTCCTTACTAAGCTTTATTGCAACAACTATTTCACTTAAGTTTTTATTGGCTTCCTCTAATTCATACACGCTGCCAACTTGCAAGCCCTTTATGTAAACAGGGTTAGAAACCATAATGCCTTTGGTATCCTTATATTTTGCATAAATAAAAGTTCCTGTTTTAAAAAGGCTTCTTACCCTTTAAAAAATTAAACCCTAATATTAAAAGCGTAATTGCAACCGCTGTTAACGCCCCTACTTTCGTTTCATTTGAAATCTTCATGACTCTAAATACTTTATTTCATTATTTATGATGGCACTTAAAAAATTAAGCCAACATTACAGCCATACAAAATAAAGTATACTTTTCTTAATAAACTGTTTAACAATGTTTCTGCTTTAATAGATATCAACTTTTCTATTGCAAAGAAACTTTGTATCGTTTTAAAGCCTGTACAATACATCGCACAATTTCGTTTTGCCCTTGTCGCTTGTAAGATAAGCTTCTTCTTGCGGGTTTGATATAAATCCTGTTTCAACAAGTATGCTTGGCATTGCTACAGCCTGCAAAACCCAGATGCCTTTTTGCCTTTGTTGCGCCTGCCGGCTGATTCGGCCGACCTTTACAAACTCTTCTTCAACAGTTAGGCAAGGTTGGCACTTCTTCCAAAATATTGTTGGGTTTTTAAAGAATATAAAATCATTTTTTCGGGAGAGTTTGGATCGAAATCTTTTACAAAATTTGCAGTAGCGCTATCAAGATAAATGATTCATTTTCGCGCATGGCTTCTTCTTTTGCATCGGTTTTATGTGCACCCCAAATATAAGTTTCGGTGCCCTTGCCGGGTTTGGGGTTGTCCAGGTTCTGTATTGAGGCACTTTGCGTGTGTGCTTTTTTCTTTTTTTGCCTTTGCCGGTATAGTACACTTCAGTTTTATAACCGATAACTGAGAATGCCTGATCGAAGGCGCAGAATTACAGTGAATAGAAATAAAAAGATCGCCTTTATTATAGTTGGCAATATTAGCTTTGGTGGGTGGCGAGTGAAAAATATCAGTTGTGCGCGGTAAGTACTACATCTAAGATCGGGAATTTCTTGCTGAACCAATTTACCCAGCTTTAAAGCAATATCAAGTGAAATATCTTTTTCTGTTGAAAACTTGCCTCGTGCTCCCACATCATGCCCACCATGCCCGGCATCAATAACCAATGTTTTAAACTTAGCCTTTTGAAACAGGCATTTTAAACCCAAACACAATAGCTAACAATACCAAACCTAAAACTCCTATCGATAAATTGCTTCATACCATTTTGCATCCTTTGATATACCAAATGAGGCAAATTAAATATTTGTGTACAGCTGTTTTTTAAGATTAAACTTTATTTAGCAACTCCTAGTTGTATTCAGGGCATCGGCATTGAACCCTGCATCTACTGATTGCTTGTAGCGAAGCACAGCACGCATAATGGCATAAGTAAGTTCGTTTTGACCTTTATCGCTGTTTAAATAATCTTCTTCATCCGGGTTACAGATAAACCCTGTTTCTACCAGAATGCTTGGCATATTGGTAGCTTGCAACACCCAAATGCCCTGATTATTTCTTTGCTTTACACCTAAGCTTATACGGCCCAATCTTTTTAAATTCTTCTTCAACATACGTTGCTATCGATAAGACTTTGATTGAAGTACTTTTTAGTGCGTAACGAGGCAAGAATTTTACTCTCAGGAGTTTCTAACGGAGCACCTAAAGAGTCGTGTTCAAACTAAGCTTCATCATCTTTTCTGGCACCAACCGACTTTTGCTTTTCATCATACTTATCTATTGCCCAAATGTAAGTTTCGGTGCCTGCTCTTGTACATGGCACTTTATACGAGTGATAAATAGGAACACTTCTTACCTTCTTTACTCTCTTTGCTTTTTTACCCTTGCCAACGGTTACAGTATAAGTTTCATCTCTGTAACCCTCAATACTTCGCTCGTATTTATCAGCAAGTGTATTTACATGTATTGATATAAAAAGATCACCATGATTATCGTTAGCAAATTGAGCCCGGTAGCGGTTAGCAACATTGATGTCAGTTAAACCTGCCGGTAGGTTTTCATCTTTTCGGGTAAAAAGAATTTTTGCATCGGGAAGCACTTGTTTTAACCTGGCTCGCCAGTTTTAAAGCGATGGCTAATGTTAGAGCAGCTTCGTAACTATATTTTCCTTCAGCATTGCTGTTTGGTAGGCCATGGCCTGCATCAATAATAATGGTTTTGAGAAGTAGATTGTTGAGACGTATTTTGAGAAAAAGTTAAGCGACGTAGAAAATAAAAGAATAAAAAACAGAACAGAAACCGTATAAAATCTCTTTGGCATATTGAATTTTTGTTAGCAGTAATCTTCACAAATCCTAAAGCATTAAAGCCCTACTTTTGTTCAAACTCCTTATGAGCATTAGTTGTAAAGTTAGGGTAAAAAATTTTTCCGCCTTTGTGGTCCTTGTCAACGTTTTCTTAATAACGTTTTCAACAAACGCTACTTTTAAGGGGCATAAAAGTTTTTATTTTGATGAGCAAAACCCAACTGACACTATCCGAGGAAAAAAGAAAACTACGGTTACTAATCGAGTTATTTCTTCTGCCAAGCAACAGCCTGCACACAACAAAGAACAGTTATCCAACACCAGTTACTGATGTTAGGGTGCTTCAAGACACAACTAAGAAACGAAAGGATACCACCAATCTTTCTATAGATTGACTCTTTAAACACAGACTCAACTGCGTTGGTGCAAACCATCGACACATTTGATTTTCCAATTTCTAAAGATACCTTAGAAGGTATTATTACGTTATGAGGCTGAAGACAGTGGCGTGTTTCTAATTCCTAAAAAGCAGTTCATTTTATATGGAAAGGCAACTACTAAATATATTGATCTAGAGCTTAGCGCATCAACTATAAACATTGAGCAGGAAAAGAATTTAATAACTGCTTACGGTTCTACAGACACTTTAGGCAATCCCTTAGATAAACCGAAATTGGTGCAGGGAGGCATGACTAGCAATAGCGATACCATTGTTATACAACATAAAATCGCAAAAGGGTTTAACTAAAAGCAGTTATCTGCAAGAAGGTGAAATGTATGTGTATGCCAATACGGTGAAAAAGGTGAGTGCCGATGTTTTATATGCATGGCGTGGAAGATTTACAACTTGTAATCTTGATACACCACACTTTGCTTTTAGAACAGCCAAGATGAAGATCATCAATAAAAAGCTGGCGGTGTCAGGCCCGGCATTTCCTGAGTTTGAAGGGGTGCCTCTGCCTATAGGAATTCCGTTTGGAATTTACCCTCTAAACAGGGGAAGGCATAGCGGTGTGCTTGCGCCTCAATTTGCTGCAAATGAAGAGCTTTGGTTTAGGGTTAGAAGGACTTGGTTATTATAAAGTGATCAATGACTTTGTGGATGTTACTGTTCGCACAAACATTTATAGCTATGGTGGTTGGAATATCAACACATCGTCCAGATACTTAAAAAGATACCGCTATAATGGTGGATTGAATTTATCAGTGCAAAACACCAGAATATTAAACACGTCCGGTAATGTAAAAGAGGAATTTACTACCAATAGAAGTTTCATGATCGGATGGAACCACAGCAGAGATCCGAAGGCGCACCCAGGTACCAACTTTTCTGCAAGTGTAAATGCAGGAAGTACAAAGTTCAATCGCTTTGTACCCAATAATGCTAACCTGAATTTTCAAAATCAGTTAAGCTCATCAATAAATTATAGTAAGGATTGGCGTGGCAAATACAACCTTTCTGTTAGTGCTAACCATAATCAAAACAATGCTTCTAGAGTAATTAATTTAAACCTGCCGACTGTAAATTTTAGTGTGCTTACTTTTTATCCATTTCAACCTAAAGAGCAAGTGGGCGAAAGTAAATGGTATGAGAAACTTGGTATAGGTTACACTGGTAACATACAAAATCAAATGTCGTTTTACGATTCGGCATTTAGCATCCGCAGACTTTTAGATACAGCGCAATGGGGTGCTACACACAATATTCCAATCACTTTATCATTACCACAATTAGGCCCTCTACAAATTTCACCTGGCGTATCTTTTAGCGAAAGATGGACTGGACAAGCTTTATCACCTTATTGGGATGACAACACGAAGACAGTAAAAACCAGAATTGTTAGAGGCTTTTATGCAGAGCGTGAAACACAAGTTAGCCTATCAACAAACACCAGAATTTTCGGAACGTATAATTTTAAAAAGTCAAGTGCCGTGCAAGCCATACGGCATGAGATAAGGCCGAATGTTAGTTTCAGTTACAAACCCGATCTTAATAAAGGCAATTATTCGCGCGTGCAAGTTGACAGTGCCGGAACGCTGTTTCTTCCTTTCTCTAAAATAACCGGTAATTCCGTTATTGGTGATAGAAAATTTGGTGGTGTAAGCTTTGGAGTAGATAACACACTTGAAATGAAGGTGCGCAACAAAAATGATACAACTGCCAATGCTACTAAAAAAGTAAGGTTGATTGATGGCTTTGGTTTTAGTAGTGCTTATAATCTGGTGGCCGATAGTTTTGCCCTTTCACCTTTTAGTTTGTATGTAAGAAGTACGCTTTTAGAAAAAATAAATATCACTGCTAATGCTGTATTAGATCCTTATCAAATAAATGACAGAGGGTTTAGAGTGAATGAATTAATGCTTTCAGGCAACCAGCCGAAACTTGGCCGCATTACTAATGGAAGTGTTGCTGTATCTACATCTTTCAGAAGCAAAACAAAGGATGGTAAAGAAGCAAAGAGCCAGTTGCCCCAAGATGAATTTATGACGCCTGAAGAACAGCAAAGGCAATTGGATTATATACGAAGTAATCCTGCAGAGTATACCGATTTCAATATTCCCTGGAATGTTTCCCTCTCGTATTCATTAAGTTTTAGCAGGCAATTTGCCTTCGGCGATTATAGCAGATTGAGAACAGAAACATACAGCAACCTTAGTGTAAACGGAGACTTCAGTTTAACACCTAAATGGAAAATGGGTGGAAGTACATACTATGATTTTAAGTCGAACGATATACAAACATTAACCATGTTCATTAGTCGCGAGATGCATTGCTGGCAGATGTCTATCAACTTAACACCAGTAGGATTATATAGATCCTTTAGCATCACCATAAGTCCTAAGTCTGGTATCTTAAGAGATTTGAGAATTAATCGTTCCAGATTCTTTTATAACTAAGGTTATCAATCAACAAGCTTATCGAGCTCAAGCGCGAAACGCTCTCGTGTAAGTTGAAATCCAAAAAACTCTTTCGTTTTTTTATCGTTGTTTACAAAAACAGATGCTGGTATAGCACCGCCCCATGACTTATCAATTATCGGGCAAAAGTAATCGGCATTACTCTCGTTCAAAAAAACCACTTTTCCTTTATAGCCTTGCTTTGTTACAAATTCACCTAGTTCTTTTGGATAGGCATCCGGAAAATCTAAACTCACTAACAACAAGGTTACCGGCTTACCTTTTACAGCAATCAGACTATCAAAGTATGGTATCTCACGAATGCAGGGGCCACACCATGTTGCCCAAAAGTTTACAATTAAAGGACCTGTTGTTGTGTCCATTATTGCCTTCACGTCTTTTATAGAAACCTTCTTTATTGAGTTGGCAGTGCCTGAGTTATAGGTTGTAGATGACTTAACTACAGCCTTACTTTTTGAAACACTTTTTACTTGTGCGTTTAATATGCCACCCATCAAAACAAAACATGCAATAAATACAATTTGCTTCATAATATTTTTACTTAAAAGTCGCTCTCTTTAAAACCCCATTCTGTTAGTAACGCTTGCGTAGTATCTGCTGCAAGTGATGGCTGATTATAATGACCAGCATTTAACTTCTGCCTGTAAGCTTCGTATATAGTAACCGCACAGGCTACTGAAATATTTAAACTTTGAATAATGCCTACTTGCGGAATAATAAAATTACCATCGGCCATATCTCTAATTTCTTCGCTTACTCCTGAATGCTCGTTGCCAAAAACCAAAGCAATTGGCTCTGTAAGATTCACATCATATAAACTTACAGCATCATCACTCAGGTGCGTTGTTAAGATTTTTGAGAAGCGTTGCCTTAGTACAGTAAAGCATTCTTCTGCATCAGTAAACTGGTGCATGGTTAACCATTTATAAGCACTGCTGCTACTTCTAAAACCCCACTTTTTATGTGGAGCAATTCGAGTATTTAAAACAAAAATGTCTTGAATGCCAACAGAGTCACAAGTGCGCATTACGGCCGATACATTATGCGGATCAAAAACATTTTCTAAAACTACCGTAATGTTTGCCTGCCTTTTATGTAAAACTGATAACAGCTTTTCTTTTCGTTGTGGTGTCATAATTACTGATAGCAAAATTGCAGCTAGCAGCATTCATTTTCAAAAAAACTTACAAACCCTAGCATCTTTAGCATATTACTCCTTCGAAAAAAAATTATATTTATTGTTTGCAAACTTCTTTCAACCCATAATCGCAAATGAAATATCCATCGCTCCAAAACTTTATAAATGGACAGTTTAGGCCAGCCATAAGTACAAGAAAACTTGCAGTCCACTCACCTATCGATGGCCAATTACTTACTGATGCGCCCATGTCGAATATTGATGATTTGAACAATGCTGTTGAAGCCGCAAGAACTGCTTTTCACAAATGGAGTAAAACGCCTATAAAAGAACGCGTGCAGGTTTTCTTCAAGTATAAATTTTTACTTGAAAAACATTTGGATGAGTTGGCAATGCTCTGCCAGGAGGAGAATGGAAAAACCTACGGAGAGTCTGTAGCAGAAATTGAAAAATGTATTGAGTTAACAGAGTTTGCCTGCTCACTGCCCCAATTGGTAACCGGAGAATTATTAGAAGTTAGCCGCGGCGTTGAATGCCGTACTGAGCATGTTCCATTAGGTGTGGTGGCTTCGATCGTTCCATTTAATTTCCCTAGCATGGTTCCAAATTGGACCATACCGAATGCGATAGCACTTGGCAATTGCATGATTATGAAACCGTCCGAAAAAGTGCCTATCAGTTGTGGTAGACTCGCGCAACTTTTAAAAGAGGCAGGCTTACCAGATGGCGTTTTTAATATAGTACATGGTGATGTTGAAATTGTTGAAGCTATTTGCGATCATCCGGGTATTGAAGCTGTGTCATTTGTGGGATCAACTAAAGTAGCAAAGCTTGTATATCAGCGTGCTACTAATAATTATAAAAGATGTCTTGCTTTAGGCGGTGCTAAAAATCATTTGATGGTGATGCCGGATGCCATACCCGGCATGACGGCGCAGAATGTGGCTGCAAGTATGAGTGGCTGTGCAGGTCAACGTTGCATGGCAGCTAGTGCTATGATTGGCGTGGGAGACGTTGATAACATTATTGATAAAATTTGTGATGAAGCACGTAAAATAATTCCGGGAGAAAATTTAGGTGCTGTTATAAATAAAGCAAGTAAAGAGCGGATAGAAAAATATATAACTGAGGCTGAGCAACAAGGCGCTACTATTCTAGTTGATGGCCGTGATGTACAAGTTAATGGCAAAGAAGATGGTTACTACGTAGGGCCAACTGTAATAGATCATGTGAGGCCCGAAATGTCTGTGGCTAAAGAAGAAATTTTTGGACCGGTTATTAGCATTATGCGTGCTAAAACTGTTGATGAAGCGCTTGCTATAGAAAACGCCAACCCTTATGGTAATGCGGCTGCTGTGTTTACACAAAACGGTGGTGTTGCACGGTACATAATTGAGCGCGTTAGCGCAGGTATGGTAGGCGTAAATGTGGGCGTGCCCGTACCCCGCGAACCCTTTAGTTTTGGGGGATGGAACGACAGCAAATTTGGCGTGGGTGATATTACCGGTAAAAGCTCCATTGAGTTTTGGACAAAGCTTAAAAAAAGTACGATCAAATGGAATCCGGAGGCTGGTGTAAATTGGATGAGTTAAATGAGTTTTTGAAAATAAAATATAGTATCTAATGCTTGACACTAAAGCAACAACCCAATCGCTAACCGAAAAGATCATACACAACAACCAGGAGTTTACACTTTTCTCATGGAGTAAACAAAAAGGCACTAACCCTATTGCTGTAAAATATGGCGAAGGAGTTTATCTATATGATTATGACGACAAACGTTATATAGATTTTTCCTCCGGGTTAATGAATGTAAACATTGGCCACGGAGACCAGAGAGTTACCCGGGCAGTAGTGCAACAGATGGAGCAAGTAAGCTACGTAACACCTAGTTGTGTAACAAAAGTAAGGGGCGATCTTGGGTAAAAAACTGGCTGAAATTTGCCCGGGTGATCTCAATAAAGCATTCTTCACACTATGCGGAGCCACGTCTATTGAGAATGCCATCAAACTTGCGCGATTATCTACTGGTCGTCATAAAATTTTATGCAGGTATCAAAGTTATCATGGCTCATCTAATGCTGCTATGGCGGCAAGTGGAGACCCCCGAAAGCTTCCTGTTGATAGCCAGCAAGCACCAAACTTTGTTCACTTTGATTTGCCTTATAGCTACCGTTGGGACTATGGTACAGATACCCTATTAAAAGAAGCCGTAGCTTCTTTAGAAAGAATAATTGCTTATGAAGGTCCTGCAAATATTGCGGCCATTTTATTAGAAGGGCAGAGTGGTTCTTCAGGTTGTTTTATGTATCCCGGTGGGTATTTAGCAGCTGTGCGTGCCCTATGCAATAAATATGGAATCCTTTTAATTATGGATGAGGTTATGAGTGGTTTTGGCCGCACGGGCAAATGGTTCGGATTTGAGCATCATAATATTGTACCTGATATGATTGCCATGGCAAAGGGTTTAACCTGTGGCTATCTGCCTTTTGGTTGCCTAATGGTGAGTGATAAAATTGCAGCAGCTTACGATGACAAAGTTTTAGCATTAGGTCTCACCTATTCAGCGCATCCTGTGGCTTGCGCGGCTGCTTTGGAAGTTCTAAAAATTTATGAAGATGATAACCTGATTACCAATGCCAAAAACATGGGCATTTACCTAAACGAACGAGTGGAAGAAATGATGACGCATCACCCGTCTATTGGTGATTGGCGCAATGAAGGTTTGTTGGGTTGTTTGGAACTTGTAAAAAATAAAATTACCAAAGAACCTTTTGCACCTTTTAATGCTAAGCCCGAGGAGATGGCAATTATGAACAAAGTTGCAGGCAAACTTAGAGAGTTGGGCATGTACACTTTTGTACGTTGGAGCTTCATATTTATTGCGCCGCCTTTGTGCATAACCAAAGAACAAATAGATGAAGGCCTGGCCATTATTGCTGAAGCATTAAAAATTACAGACGCGGAAGTGGTGTAATTATATTCGTTGGTTAAGCCCAACCATTTCTACTATGAAACTTAGTCGAATAACCATACGAAGTACAAGTGAGTGACACAACGATGATGCCATGAAAATCTGAGGTTTGCAACAAAATAATATGCATGAGCGACACAAGAAATAATACCGCATTGTATAGTGAAGACCTGGCTCCTATCCCTGCCAATAAACGCACCTGGAACACTTGGAATTATACAGCACTTTGGATAAGTATGAGCTTATGTATACCTACTTACATGCTCGCCAGCAGCCTTATTGGTGGCGGTATGAACTGGTGGCAGGCTATATTAACCATATTCTTAGGTAATACTATTGTACTAGTTCCAATGATTTTAAATGGGCATGCCGGCGCAAAATATGGCATTCCCTTTCCGGTGTTTGCCCGTGCCAGTTTTGGTGTGCGAGGTGCTAATATACCGGCTATCCTAAGAGCTATTGTTGCCTGTGGCTGGTTTGGTATACAAGCATGGATTGGCGGCTACGCCATCTACTTAATGGCGCGCTTATGGATTCCTTCTATTGAACTGCTGCCTCAAATTTTTCCTCCCTCATGGACTTTGCAAACAGGGCCTGCACTGTGCTTTTTTCTCTTTTGGTTGCTTAATATGCTGGTAGTGTATTTGGGTGTCGAAAGCATTAAAAAGCTACTGGTATTTAAAGCATTTTTTTTACCCATTGCTGCGTTGGCTTTGTTATTTTGGGCTATCAATGCAGGCAATGGCTTAGGGCCCATATTAAATCAACCTTCAAAATTTACAACCAACACTGCTTTTTGGAATTTCTTTTTCCCCGCACTCACTGGTATGGTTGGTTTCTGGGCAACCCTTTCTCTAAACATACCCGACTTTACACGCTATGCAATAAGTCAAAAAGCACAAATAAAAGGACAAATTATTGGGCTGCCACCATCCATGACGCTGTTCTCATTTATTGGTGTTGTTGTTACCTCGGCTACTGTAATTATTTATGGCGAAACCATCTGGGATCCGTTAGTATTAGCCGGAAAGTTTCAGGGGAAATTTTTGGTAAGCATTGCTATGATAGCAGTAGCGCTTTCAACTTTGGCAACCAACATTGCCGCTAATATTGTTAGCCCCGCCAACGACTTTGCTAACCTTTCTCCCTCAAAAATTAATTTTAGAACCGGTGGCTTTATCACCGGCATCTTAGGCATTTTAATATTTCCATGGAAATTGATTGCAGACCCCAACGGTTACATATTTACATGGCTTGTTGGTTACTCAAGTTTACTTGGTCCTATTGGTGGCATTATGATAGCGGATTATTACTTTTTAAAAAAGCAAACGCTTGCTGTTAATGAGTTGTATGAAATTGCAGGTGCATACACTTTTTGCAAAGGGTTTAACATAAAGGCATTGGTTGCTCTGGTTTTAGGTATCATACCAAACGTGCCTGGTTTTCTGGTAACAATTAATATTATTTCCGCTGATGCACTCTGGCCTTGGGTGACCGGCATATATCATTATGCATGGTTTGTAGGTTTCTTAGTTTCAGGAGGTACTTACTTATGGCTGATGCCCGCTCAGCACAAAGCTTCAGACTCATTCAACAATTCACAACAAGAACTATCGTATGCAAACACTCATTAAAAATGGAAGAATAATTACTGCAAGCGACGATTATGTAGCTGACATTTTAGTTGAAGGAGAAACAATAACAATTATTGGAAGTAACCTGAAAATAGAAGCTGATAAAATAATTGATGCTTCAGGCATGCTGGTTTTTCCTGGCGGTATAGATCCTCATGTGCATTTGGCTATGCCTTTCATGGGTACTTTTTCCAGTGATGATTATACCACAGGCACCCGTGCTGCATTATTTGGTGGAACAACAACTGTTATAGATTTTATTTTACAAAAACAAGGTGACTCCCTACGTGCAGCGTTTGATGAATGGAGGGGAAGAGCTAATGGCAATGCTATAGGAGATTATAGCTTTCATATGGCTGTTACCGATTTTAATGATGATACAAAAAAGGAAGTAAAAGAAATGGTTGAAGAAGGCATTACTTCTTTCAAAACTTTTATGGCGTATAAAGGCGCTTTGATGATTGATGACAGGCAAATGATAGGCCTGATGGAAGAGGTAAAACATCAGGGCGGTTTGGTTACGGTACATGCTACCAATGGGGATATGATTGATTACCTTGTTCAAAAACATCGCAACGAGGGCAAGCTGTCGCCCTTGTATCATTATTTATCACAACCGGAGGTAACAGAGGCAGAGGCTTCTGAACGTTTTGCAGATATGACGCATTACACAGAATGCCCTGGTTACATTGTACACCTCACATGCGAAGGGGCATTAAACGCAGTAAGAAATGCAACAAGAAGAAATCAAAAAGTGTTTGTTGAAACTTGTATTCAATATCTCTTGCTAGATGCAACGTTATACGAGCAAGATTTTGAAGGAGCTAAATGGGTAATGTCGCCACCACTACGCGAGAAAAAGGATCAGGAAACGTTGTGGGCAGGTATCAATCAAGGTTTGGTGCAGGTTGTTGGCACAGATCATTGCCCTTTTAGATGGGAGCAAAAGTTGATGGGAAAAGATGATTTTTCAAAAATACCTAATGGACACCCAGCCATCGAACATAGGATGGAATTATTATTCAGTGAAGGGGTAGCTAAAGGACGGATCAGTTTAAATAAATATGTAGAAGTAACTAGTACCAATGCAGCAAAAATTTTTGGAATGTTCCCTAACAAAGGCACTATAGCCATAGGAAGTGATGCTGATCTGGTAATCTTCGATCCGCACGAAAAGCATACCATCTCTGTTGATACGCACCACATGAATACTGATTACAGTGCCTACGAAGGTTGGAATGTTACCGGAAAAGTAAAGACAGTTTTGCTTAGAGGAAAAGTTGTTATAGACAACAATGAATGCCTGGCTGATAAAGGTTATGGACAATTTATAAAACGTAATAAAGTGAAGGGCTTTATCTAAACCTTACCATCAATTACTATTTAAATGTCAAGAAATAATTGTCGTAACTTATAATTTATAACCTACAACATGCCTCGATTAATAAAGTCTGGACTAATACAAATGAGCTTGCCCAAAACGGAGGGCGAAGGCACTATAGATGAAATAAAAGAAGCCATGCTTCAAAAGCACATTCCGCTTATTGAGCAAGCAGGAGAACAAGGTGTACAGATTTTATGTTTACAGGAAATTTTTAATACTCCTTATTTCTGTCCGGGTCAGGATAGAGCATGGTATGCATCCGCAGAAACATGCCCCGGGCCTACTACGGAATTGATAGCTACCTACGCAAAGAAATATAACATGGTGGTCATTGTGCCCATTTACGAGAAAGAGCAAGCAGGTATTTTATACAACACAGCTGCTGTTATTGATGCAGATGGTTCTTATTTAGGCAAGTATCGAAAAAATCATATACCTCATACCTCCGGGTTTTGGGAGAAATTTTTCTTTAAACCTGGTAATCTTGGCTATCCGGTTTTTCAAACCATGTATGCTAAGGTGGGCGTGTACATTTGCTACGATCGGCATTTTCCTGATGGGGCAAGAGTTTTAGGATTAAATGGTGCAGAGATCGTTTACAATCCATCAGCAACTGTTGCCGGCTTAAGCCAGTATTTGTGGAAGCTTGAGCAACCTGCACATGCCGCTGCCAACGGTTACTTTATGGGTTGCATTAATAGAGTGGGTGAAGAAAAGCCCTGGAACCTTGGCCGCTTTTATGGTACGTCATACTTTGTTGATCCGCGTGGACAAATCATTGCTGAAGCATCTGAATACAACGATGAATTATTAGTCACTTCGTTTGACTTGGATATGATTGAAGAAGTTAGAAACACGTGGCAATTTTTTAGAGATAGGCGACCGGAGACTTATGGAAAACTGGTTGAACTTTAGCGGGCTTTAATCTTGTAAAAGCTATTTTTACACTTAGAGAAGCAATTGATCTGCTATGTTTTTTCAACCTAATCCTACTCAATGTCAATCACATCTAACCGACTAACGACCGAACAATACGATCAAAACTTTGCTGATATTCATCCGCCTTTTGATAGTTACGATGCAGCGTTGGTGGAGGCAAACCGGTGTTTATTTTGTTATGATGCACCATGCACAAAATCGTGCCCTACCAGCATTGACATTCCAAAGTTCATCAAGCAAATTAGTACAGAGAATATAAAGGGCTCGGCAAAAACAATATTTTCATCAAACATCTTTGGCGCCGGTTGTGGCAAGGTTTGCCCGGTTGAAAAATTATGTGAAGGTGCCTGCGTTTATAATTTCTTAGAAGAGCCTCCTATCCCGATTGCTAAGCTACAACGCTACTCTACCGAAAAAGCAATAGTAGACAAGTGGCCATTACTTGAGCGCAAGCCATCCACCGGAAAACGGGTTGCAATTGTTGGCGCAGGCCCTGCCGGACTTTCCTGCGCCCACAGTTTAAGCAGAGAAGGTGTTGACGTAACCATCTATGAAAAAGAAAGTAAAGGTGGCGGATTAATGACTTATGGTATTGCTGCATATAAAGTAACTCCTGAATTTTGCCAGAGTGAAGTAGATTACATTTTATCCATAGGTGGTATTGAAATCAAGTATAATCAGACTTTAGGAAACACCGTTTCGCTTGATGAATTGACACAACAATACGATGCCATTTACCTGGGAATTGGAGTTGGTCTCACGCGCAACCTTGGTATAAAAGGTGAAGACTTGGAGGGTGTGGTAGATGCCATCGATTTTATTTATCAGTTACGAGATAAGGGCTTTGATCAATTGCCTGTGGGCGATAGAGTTGCTGTAATCGGTTTGGGAATGACAGCCATTGATGCAGCCACGCAGGCTAAGCGATTAGGTGCGTCAGAGGTTTATATTGTTTACAGACGTAGCCATTCAGAAATGCCCTGCACGCAACACGAAATGGACATCGCTTTACTTGACGGCTGTAAAATAAAATGGCTTTCAGCACCTAAAAAAATTAAGGGTGTCAGTGGCAAGGTTAGTCAATTAGTGTGTGCGGTTATGGAGCTTGGAGCACCTGATGCATCCGGCCGCCGCTCTCCAATTGAAACTAAAGAAACATTCACTTTGGAGGTAGATATGGTTATTAAAGCTACCGGCCAAACTCCATTCATCAACTTGATTGATACGCTACATATAGAACATTTAAATGGAAAGATTTTGATCGATGAAAATGGTCGAACAAGTTTACCAAAAGTTTTTGCAGGTGGAGATGCAGTGAATGGTGGCAAAGAGGTTGTAGACGCCGTGCAAGCCGGAAAGGACGGTGCGGAAGGAATATTAAATTTTTTAGGACTAAATAATATTGATGCACCATCAAAAACACAAATGAGTGTCAGTTAAAACAGTTCCATCAAACCAAAAAAAAACCCTCACCGTGGAAACGGTGAGAGTAAAATCCAGATAAAAATTTGTAAGCTTAATGTTTTGTGTGCCTTTCATCCATGGGCACATAATACGCAAGGTTTTCAAATAAAACACCGGACTGGCATTCATAAGTATTGAATACTTATCATGGGGGTTTGATATTATTTATTGGATACTACTCAACTTTAAATGCAAAAAAACAACAATACAACCGATTGCACAGTAGAATCATTTATCATATTTTAGTCATCTTAACACTACGGCATGTAGATGATTTACTACACCATCTTTTAAAACTCAATTGAACCAATAACATCCGGTATTTGATGGAAGTCATTTGACTTATCAAAAAAGTAATCGGCACCCAAATTATAGCAAAGCGTTTTATAATATTGATGATCTTGGTTAGTAACCATAAGCACAATGGTTGCTTCAAAATGTTTCTTTATGTATTGCAATAATTCAATGCCACTTCTGTCAGGCAAATCAATATCAAGCAATACAACATTCGGTTTAAATGAGTGTAGTGAAATAAGTGCCTCAGCGTAATTGTAACAACCTTGTATAGATAGTACCCCATCGCGGACTTCATCAATTAGCTCTGAAATATTTCTCACAATAATTGGTGAGTCATCCACTATCATAATTCGTTTCATAACCAGGTGTTGCGTGCTTTTAATTGCCAGATTACCGGCAGCATTTGCCACATAAGAAAAATGTTGTGTAGTAAGCTCCAAAAGATGTTTTTTTAGATAGTGCACACAAACCTAGTAACACAGGTTTTTATTACTTGTACATTAATACCTGAAATTCTTGTAGATTAATTGCTCGGGTAGATGTAGTATTTCAACTACATAAAATTGCAGACCTAAATTAGTTGTTGCTGCATTGCATATTGCGTGAGATCTGCATTTGTTTTAAAATTCATTTTCACCAATATTCTGGCTCTATAAGTACTAATGGTGGTAGCGCTTAAACTTAGCAAGTTACTAATGTCAGAAATAGATTTGCCGGCGGCAATTAGTTTCATAACCTCGTATTCCCTATCACTTAGCTGCTCGTGCAATAATTTTTGAGAATGAATATCTAAAGTAGTTGCAAGCTTCTCAGCAACAGATGCTGTAATATATTTTTTGCCCGATAGCACTCTGTTTATGGCATTAGCCAATTCTTCAGGCGCCATATCTTTATTTAAATAACCTGCAGCACCCGCTTTAATTACGCGTAATGCATACTGTTCTTCAGGATAAACACTTAAAACAAGAACAGGTAAGTTTGGATGAGTAATTTTTATTTGTTGCAGTGCCTCCAAGCCGCTACGTCCCGGCATTGAAAGATCGGTAATTACAACTTCCCATGGCTGCTTAATCACCTTTTTTATCAGGGCTTCTGCATCTTCTACTTCCTCAATTTCTGCGAACGGAAAGTGCTCCAGAATTATTTCGCGTAACCCCCTCCTTACTATAGCGTGGTCATCTGCAATTAATATTCTAAGCATGGTGTGCAATTGTTGCTATACATGAATGGGGCTTTCAATTTTATGCCAAAGTAAGCCAATTTACACATGGAGGCAAACACAACTATAAACTACAAAGTATCATTTACTTGCAAAGGTATTTTTACAAAAATGGCAGTACCTTCTCCTATTTTACTTTCTAGAATATAATCACCACCTAATACTGCCACCCTCTCCTTCATTCCTAACAATCCTAAAGTTTTTCGGGCACCTTGCTGGCCCTTTATAAATCCCTTGCCATTATCTATAACTGTAAGTTGCAGATAACCTTCAACCTGCTCTAGCGTGCAGATGACGTTGCTTGCATTGGCATGCCTCATTATATTAGTAAGGCTCTCCTGATGTATTCTAAAAAGTGCTATGGAAATATCAGATGAGTATTTGATGTCATCAACATTGGTGTAGCAATTAACCTCTATGCCAGAGCGTTTGGCAAATTCTTTACTTTGCCATTTCATCGCTTCGGCTAAGCCAAGATCGTCAATTATGCTGGGGCGTAACTCAGCAGCAATTTTACGTACGGATCCTATGGTGCCATCAATAAGTTTGATGCATTCCATTATTTTGTTTTTGCTTACTTCATCTTGAGCAATGATCTTTTTACTCAGCCAGGAGATATCCATTTTTAAACCTGTAAGTTGCTGTCCAAGTTCGTCATGTATTTCTCTGGACATTTTTAATCGTTCTTCTTCACGCACTTTTTGCAGGTGCGATGTTAAGTAACGCAGTTCATCATTATAATTTTTCAACTTTGCCTCATACGCAAGTTGATCAGTAATATCGTTAATTGATCCAACTAACAAAATGCACACACCCCTGTCATTGAAAACAGGCGACACATTTACTTTTGCTGTTTTTACACCTGATGGATAAGTTGTTACTTCTTCCCAGGCTACCGTACTTTTTGTGCTAATTGCCTCATCGTATTTTTCCAACACCAATTCAAGCGATGGAGATGGGATTACATTTTGTACAAGCTTGCCAACTACCTGATCTTCTTGCAAACCCATTGCATTTAACCCTGCTTTGTTCATAGATGCAAACCTATAGTTACCACCAGCTTCAACATCAACCATATAAATGATCTCATTTACTGTGTTGAACAAAACCTGCAATTTTCGCTCGTTATTTTTTATAGCCTCATCGCTATGTTTACGAAGGCTTATATCTTTTAAAAATACAGACAGGCCACTTTCAGATGGATAAGCAGTAATATCCCACCAACGTTTGTACAGTTTACTAAAGATCTCAAACCGTGCGGGTTCATCCAAATCAATTGCCCTTTGTAACTGTTGAACAAAAACAGGGTTCATGTGTGCCTCAAAAAGCTCTAAAAAATTTTTACCCATTACCTCTGCCTTCGTTAGCCTGCTTACAGCCTCCGCTTCATTATTCCAGTAAGTAATTATCCATTGTTTGTTTATTGCAAAAAACGCATCACCAATGCTTTCTAATATGGTATTTTTTTCTTCAAGTGATTTTAAAAACTCTCTTTCGGCGCGTTTCCAATTGGTAATATCAATACCAATACATTGCATTTCGAAGGGTTGGTTGTGCTCATCTGTCAGACATACAAAATCCCATAACGTTGTACGTACGGTGTTGCCTTGCCCGGGCTTGTCAATTTCAATTTTATAAACGGTATTTGGGCTGCTTAAACAACGTTGTACAGTTGTAATTAATTTGGGATGATCGTAAGGCATTGTAGATGAAAAGCCGTTGAGCCCAATCAAATTATCCTTGCGGTAGATCCAACCAAAATCTTCGAAAAATATTTGATTATAATAGGTGTAAGCTCCACCTAAATTGGTTCTAATAACATAGTTAGTCTGCGATTCTATTATACCACTCAAACGATCCTGACTTTGCTTTAGTTCAATTTCTTTATGTACCTGATCAGACACATCCTGAATAGTACCGATCACTTTGTCTGTGCCGCCTCTGCCATTTTTTAATAACTCAGCCTGTTGATGTACGTGCAAAGTTTTACCACTATGTTGCACCAAACGATGGCGTAAATCTATCTTTTGAGAAGTAGTTAAAAGTTGTTGTAAACCGTTGTTAAATGCTGCAACATCATCACGATGGATATATTTTAAAAAGTCTTGCAGGCTAAGTATTTTATCCTGTTTAGTCTCTCCTAAAATTCGATAAATCTCATCGGACCATGTTATTCGATTGTTGCGCAAGTCAAGCTCCCAATTGCCCATTTTGCCAATAGCCTGCGCCTTTTTATAACGGCTTTCACTTATCTTAATTTGCTCCTGAGTTTTTAACCGCTCAGTTATATCTATTGTTATTAATGAAAAACACGGCGCATTATTAAAAGTTACAACAGCACTATATTTCTCGACACTGAAAAGCTCACCTGATTTTTTTCTATGCAGAAAAATACCTGAATATCCGTTTTGACCCTTTGGCTTTTGATGGTGCATCGCTGTTGCATCAACATTATCCATCTTATCAATTTGCCAAACATCGTAAAGAGTCAATTTTAAAAACTCTGCTTCAGTATAACCGTAAGTTTCTATGGCTGCCTTGTTAACCTTCACAAATTGAAAAGTGTCCGCATTATGAACAAGCATTGGTTGAGGACTTTGATTAAAAAGATCAATATACTTTTGCTCCGACTCTTCTAATCGCAGGGTTGTTTTCCAGCGTTCTATAGCGTAAATAATACTCTTGTAAAGTATGGGCGCATTCAGTTCATCTTTTATTAAATAATCAGATATGCCTAATGCAATGGTGCTTTTGCTAAACTCAACATTATGGTAGCCGGTCAATACAACGACCGGACAAATTGCTGCAGTAAGTTTTAAAATATTTTCAATAAGTTCTTTACCATTCTTATCGGGCAGGGATAGATCTAATAATACAACGTCAAAGACATCGCTACGTTGCAATTGCAAAATGGCATCGCTTAGGTTTGATGCAAAAGCAATTTGGGGATTTGTGATCTGCTCATGCAAATAATCTTTAACCAATTCAGCATCGCCGGCATTATCTTCTACAACCAGAATTTTGTATGCAGCATTTTCTTTAGCCATGTACACCATTGTTTGGTAGGGAAACTATTGATACCCAAAAATTTTCGATACTGGTAACTACTTTTAAAAAGTTTTCAGCATCTATAGGTTTAGTAATGTAGCAATTTGCATGACTTTTATAAGATTCTAAAATATCTTTTTGAGATGATGATGTGGTAAGTATAATAACAGGTATTGATTTTAAATGCTCAGTAGTTTTAATTTGTTGCAACACTTCATGACCATTTTTTTTGGGCAAATTAATGTCAAGCAGAATGAGATCGGGCTTACCTACAGTTGCATAATCTTCTCGCTTCTCTAAAAAATCGATTGCTTGTTTACCATCTTTAACTACGCTTAATTTATTTAAAATTTTACCCTCCTGCAAAGCTTCTGTAATTAGAAAAATGTCTCCCTCATTATCTTCAACTAAAAGTATATGGATGGCATTAAACTGTAGCATGTTGATTTATATTGTATGATGATGCTTGTAAGAAAGTTATTAAGCTAATTCTTTTTAATGGTAAAGTAAAAGGTACTGCCTTTTCCCAGCGCAGATTGCACCCAAATTTCACCATTAAATAATTCAACAATCTTTTTTGCTATGGCTAAACCCATGCCTGTACCTGCATACTCCTCTCGGTTATGTAACCGCTGAAAGATGATGAATATTTTTTTATAAAATTCTTCTTCTATACCAATTCCATTGTCGGCTATTGCGAACTGCCAATGCGTTTTGTTGTCTTGCACTGATATATGTATTTGAGGTATTTGAGTTTTAGAACTATAAGTGAGCGCATTATTAATTAGGTTTTGAAATAATTGTCGCAGTGGAGATCTTTCAGCCTGAACAACCGGAAGCACATCTGAAGTAATGGTCACCCCTTTCTCCTCAATCTTTTTTGCGAAGAGCAGATTTATTTCATCAATGATCAAATTTAAATCAACCGATTCTTCTTTCTCATCAGTACGCCCTACTCGCGAAAATTCTAAAAGATCTAAAATTAATTGTCTCATACGGCTTGCACCATCCACTGCAAAATGTATATAACGCCTGGCGCGCTCATCTAAAATAGTATGATAATTTTTGTTGAGCTGTGTAAGAAAACTTGTTACCATTCTTAAAGGCTCTTGCAAATCATGTGATGCAACGTAGGCAAACTGCTCTAATTCTTTATTAGATGCTTCCAATTCGAAAGCTCGTTGCTGTAACAGCGTTTCACTTTCTTTTATCTTACTTACATCTTGCACGGCGCCAATCATTCTAATTGGCTTGCCCATACTATCGCGAATAATATAGCCCTTGTCATATACATATGCATAGGTACCATCAGCACGCATAAACCTATATTCACAGTCCATAAATTTTTCGTCAACATTTGCAAAATTTACTTCAAACATATTTTCAATTGGCTCTAGATCATCAGGGTGCATTTTAGATCTCCAAAAACCGAAATTAGATATCTCGTTACTGTTGCTGTAACCAAATACTTTTTGCATAGTTTGCGCTGACCGTGTTATGATTCCGGTCACAATATTCCAATCCCATATAATATCATTAGTGGCTTTAGAAACAAATTCGTACCGCTCGTTACTACTGGCTAAAGCAAGTTCTGTAAGTTTTCGTTGTGTAATGTCTAGTATAATGCCATCAATAATTTCCTGCCCTGAAACTTCATCAATCTGCAACGAAACAGTTTCTATAAAATGAAGCGGGGAACCATCTTTACAACGAAGAACACCTTCATAATTTTGCAAACTGCCTTTGTGTTTTAATGCATTTATAAATTCAATTCTATTCGTTTCATCAAAATACAATTCCACTACATTTTTATGTAAAAGTTCCTGCGGCGAATCGTACTTAAGCATCTTAGAAAATGCCTCATTGCAATTAACAATAGTGCCTTGCACCGTAGTTTCGTAAAAGCCGGCCAGGCTTTGTTCAAACATCCTGCGGTATCGCAATTCACTCTTTGCTGTTTGCAATTCCACCATTCTTTTCTGTGTAATATCTCTAACAATATTACCTATACCTATTGTTTGTCCACCACCATCCAATATGGGCGATAACGTTAATGAAATAAAGCATTTTTCACCTTTCTTGGTAACGCGTTCAGTCTCGTAGTTATGCACGGTTTCTTTTTGCATTATACTTTGCAAAACCTGGTGTTCAGAATCGGCTATTTCTAATGAAATGAGTACAGATGAAAGGTTGCCGATAACTTCTGCGGCAGTGTAACCAAATATTTTTTCAGCACCTGCATTCCATGATGTGATGATACCGTCAATGGTCTCACTAAAAATTGCATCATCCGTTGTTTTAACAATTGCAGCATATAGTTGCTGCTGCACAAGCGATTCTTGTTCGCTTCGCTCAAGCAACTTACGCGATGTTATATTTTTAGAATAACATGCTATTCCACTAATAATGCCTTCATCATTGATAGGCTTTATAACTACCTCGTGCCATGATTCTGCATATTTTTCTGCTTCAGGGTTGTACATTATTTCAGTAAAAGCTTCTCCATTAAATCCTCTTATATATAATGCGCTCCAAAAACTTATCCATTCATCTGGAAAACTTTCAGCCATCATCAAATTATCACCTGTCTTAACTTCAACCCCTGCAAGCCTTTTTATTGTTCTAAGAAATTCCTTGTTAGCCGCTATCATATTAAAGTTGCGATCTACACTCCATATCAGATCGTCAGTAGTATTAATAAGCGCTTCCTTATTACGCTGATCGGCTAGTTTTTCATTTTCAAGTTGCAGTTGCTTACTAGTATCAACATCAAAGCTCTTATCATTATCAGCGAGATTTTCGGTACTGTTTGCATCATCGACATCCAAAGAAGTTAGGTGTAAATATTGTTTGTCTGCTACATGAAAAGTATAGATGCTTGCGTTACAATTTAACAATGTGCCATCCTTTCGTTTCAATACTATTTGGCTTATACTAGAGCCTGTTTGCGTAATTAACTTAGAATAATCAACGCACACATCTGCTGCTGATTTATTTACTATTTCCGTGTTATTGTATTGAAGTGTGCCTAAACCAACATCGTTTATTGCTATTACCATTTGTTCAATAACATCTATAATAATTATTGAAAAAGGTGAGAACGAAAATGCTGTTGAAAGCAATTGACTATTTGAAGAATGCTGCAACTGAGAACTTAAAGATTGATCCATCTAAGCACTGGTGTTATGATACCTAAAAATAATGTGTTTATCTTACATCGCTTATAATTAAGCCTTGGTAAGCAAATGATTTATTACAATTAACAAATTACCGATACGCAACTGTTTAATGCATCACGTTTTATAGAATCTATTAACTTCAACACTTGTTGTTATAACTGATATCAGTTAATATTTTTGATTATCAAATAATCGTAGCATACCATGGCTTCTTTACATACCAACTTTTTGGGTATCAAATCACCAAACCCTTATTGGTTAGCAAGTGCGCCACCTACTGATAAAGCTTACAATGTATTAAGAGCCTTAGAAGCAGGTTGGGGTGGTGTGGTTTGGAAAACATTGGGTAGCCAGGTAAAAAATGTTTCATCACGTTATTCATCGGTAGATTATAATGGAACGCGGGTTATGGGTTTCAATAATATTGAGTTGATTAGTGATCGGCCACTTGAGATAAATTTAAAAGAGATCAGAGAAGTATTAAAACTATTTCCTGACCGTGCAATGATCGTTAGCCTGATGGCTGACAATGATAAAAACAGTTGGCACGAGTTAATAAAAAAAGTAGAAGATACCGGCGCACATGGTCTTGAACTAAACTTCGGTTGCCCACATGGTATGAATGAACGAGGCATGGGCTCCGCGGTTGGGCAAGATCCCGAAATTGCACGTATGGTTGTTGAATGGGTTATGGAGATCGCAACGATTCCGGTTATAACAAAACTAACACCCAATGTACATAGTGTAGTACCAACAGGCAAAGCTTGTGTTGAAGCGGGTACCAATGCTTTATCACTCATTAATACCATACAGTCTGTTACAGGCGTTGATCTTGACACATTTGTACCTAACCCAAACGTGGGTGGACAAAGTGCTTTTGGCGGTTATTGCGGTCCTGCCGTAAAACCAATTGCTTTAAAGTTTCTCACAACCATTGCTCAAAACGAAGTGACACGTCAAGTGCCCATCAGCGGCATTGGTGGAATAAGCACCTGGAAAGATGCCACCGAATTTATGCTCCTAGGCGCAACAAGTGTGCAGGTATGTACCGCCGCTATGAAACATGGTTTCCGCATTATAGAAGACCTTTGCGAAGGTTTAAGTAATTGGATGGATGAAAAAGGTTTTGCAACCACCGCAGACTTCATTGGCAAAAGCGTACCCACCCTTACCAAGTGGGAAAACCTTGATATCAACTACCACCACATCGCCAAAATCAATCAGGATAAATGCATCCACTGCGGCCTCTGCTACATTACCTGCGAAGACACTAGCCACCAAAGCATACGCCTGGATTATGGCAACCCCTACAACACCTACACCGTAAAAGAAGATGAATGTGTTGGCTGCAATCTATGCATGCTCATGTGCCCCGTTACCAATTGCATAACCATGGAATTAAACCGTGTTGCACCTGAATATGTGAATTGGAAGGACTATCAGGAGTTAGGGTTGCCGTTGAATGATCATTAGGCTTTGTTCTTCAACGTTTAGGCTTTTGATGAAAGTTGATTGGTTTTCTAGGATAACTTCATGGAAACGGCAGTAGTTTTTGATAGTGTTGAAAAAGTCTTAACCTCAAAATCAATAACTCTTTATGACTCACTACAAAGGCTCATCAACCGGAGGAATACTTTCTTATGAGATAGGTGAAAATAAGATTACGGTGAAATTTAAAGATGGAACAACTTACCTGTATGATTACAACAGACCCGGCAAAGAACTCGTGGAGGAAATGAAACGGCTTGCCGTTCTAGGCAAGGGTCTTACAACTTACATCAACAAACATGTAAGGGAAAATTACAGTGCTACTTTTTGATTTCAAATAGATAGACGAGTCTTAGATGGCTCTTATGTTACTTTGTTGCAGTAACCCTCCAAATAATATTACTTACATCATCAGCTACCAACATACTTCCATCTGCTAGTACTGTTATACCTACGGGCCTACCATATACCGATGCATTTTTTAGATCTTTTATAAAGCCGGTAAGAAAATCTTCTGGTTTGCCTGCCGGTTTACCGTTTGCAAAAGGGACAAAAACAACTTTGTATCCGCTTAACACTGATCGGTTCCATGAACCATGCTGCCCTATAAAAGCCCCATTATGATACTTTGAAGGAAAACCTTGCTTATCATAAAAAGCAAGTCCTAAAGAAGCTGTATGCGATCCAAGGGAGACGTCGGGTACAATTGCTTTAGCTACCAGATCGTGTCTTGGATTTTCTTTCATTCTTGGGTCCAAATGTTTGCCGAAATAGGAATATGGCCATCCATAAAAACCATTAGGTTGTACGCTAGTTAAGTAGTCAGGAACAAGTTCATCACCCAATTCATCACGCTCATTTACTGATGTCCACAGGGTTTCCGTTCCGGGTGCCCATGCCATCCCAACTGGGTTTCTTAGTCCACTTGCATAAACTCGTTCGTTAGTACCATCCGGATTAGCTTCTAAAATATTCGCCCGGCGAACTTCATGCTCCATACCATTTTCTCCAACATTACTGCCAGAGCCAACTGAGATATAAATTTTGGTTCCCTGTGGGTTGCTAATTATGTTTCTAGTCCAATGGTTGTTGTATCCGCCAGCTGGTAGCTCTAAAATTCTCTTTCCCTGCCCTAACACCTTTTGGTCTCCAACCTTATAAGGATACCGAACAAGCCCATCCGTATTGGCAACGTAAAAATAATTATTAAGGATAAGCATACCTAAGGGTTGGTTCAACCCTTGCAAAAAAACAGATCGCGTTTCGTAATTGCCATCTTTGTCGGCATCTCTAAACATGGTAATGCGGTTAGCACTGGTACCATAATTCTGGGTTTTAATTCTTGGATGAAGACTTGCGCCCAATTTTTTTAAACCGGATAATACTGTACCGGCTTCCGCAACAAAAACATCTCCATTAGCCGCTTGATATATCCATCGAGGATTATCCAAACCATCAGCAAAACGGGTTACAACAAAACCGGCCGGAGCTTGGGGAGTTTGACCATCAGGCCAAGCTACTACTTTACTAAACCTTGTTGTAGATTTAGTTTCATTAGGTGCTGGGAACTTTTCAGCACTATAGCTAGTTTCGCCTATAGATGTTTTTGCACCTGTATTACATGCTACAATGCTGAAAATTATTATTGCATGAAGTTTATAAATCAGCGGTAAAAGATGTTTCATACAAATTTTAATTATGGTGCTTCTATTTAACTTCAAATTGACCAACAAAATACTGAATGGCAAGTTCATAACCTTTTAAGCCTAGCCCAATAATACTGCCGGCTGCTTTTGCTGATACGTGCGATATTTTCCTGAAGTCTTCGCGAGCATGTACGTTTGATATGTGAACCTCGATAACAGGTGTTTTTATACTGGCGATGGCATCGCCAATTGCTACGGATGTGTGTGTATATGCGGCAGGGTTCAAAACAATCCCATCTACATCAAAGCCTACACGTTGCAACTCATTTACAATCTCCCCTTCGATATTACTTTGAAAATAAGTGAATGATATGGTCGGAAATTTCTGTTGTAGTTCAGTAAAAAATTCATCAAATGATTGACTGCCATAAATGCCCGGCTCTCTTTTCCCTAGCAAATTAAGATTTGGTCCGTTGATGATGGCAATACGCATTCCTTTGTTATTGAAGTTGAAACGAAAGTACTGAATACGGGCTGAGGTATAAATAAAAAAGTTGCAGCGGCTATGCTGCAACTTATATTATTCAATAAACTGAATTTGCTAGTTCGTCGTTTTCATCGACTCTATAAAATCATCAAATAAATACCTGCTATCGTGTGGGCCAGGAAAACTCTCAGGATGATATTGAACACTAAATGCTTTTTTTCCTTTTAGTCTAATGCCTTCTATACTGTCATCATTAAGATTAACATGTGTTATCTCAATATTCGCATTATTTTTTACAGCTTCAGGATCAACACCAAAACCATGATTTTGTGTGGTGATCTCACACTTGCCAGTCAAAAGATTCTTTACAGGATGATTAAGACCTCTATGCCCATGATGCATTTTAAATGTTGGAATATCATTTGCCAAAGCAAGTAATTGATGGCCTAAGCAAATACCAAACAACGGTTTATTCTCCTTCAAAATTTCTTTTACTGTATTAACAGCATAATCCATAGCAGCAGGGTCGCCTGGACCGTTTGATATAAAATAACCATTGGGATTAAAATCTTTCATTTCGCTTAAGCTAGCTGTAGACGGAAACACTTTTATATGCGCACCACGAGAGGTCATGCAGGTAAGAATATTTTGCTTAACGCCATAATCAACCACAGCAATTTTAATTGGTGAAGTTGGATCGCCCTGCTCATAAGCTTGCTTGTGTAGACACCTTAGATGCAAGCTCCAAACCATCCATACTAGGCACTTTATCTAATCATTGCTTTCAACTGATCTACATCGAGTAATTTCAGATGAGATAATGCAATTCATTGCGCCTTTGGTCCGAACATGGGCAACCAATGCCCTTGTATCAACATCTTCAATAGAAACAATGTTATTGCTCTTTAGATATTCATTCAATGAACCTTCAGCCTGCTTTCGGCTATACAATTCTTCAAGATTTCGCCCAATTAATCCGCGTATTTTAACTGTATCACTTTCAACATCAGAATCTTTTACTCCATAGTTACCTACGTGCACATTGTTCATTATAATAATCTGCCCATAATAACTCGGATCAGTAAAAACTTCCTGGTAGCCCGTCATGCCTGTATTAAAACAAATTTCACCGGTTGTAGTTCCTATTTTACCAAAAGCTTTCCATAATACATAGTACCATCTTCAAGAAGAAAATAGCTGTAGGTTGATTATTCATTAGTTCATGTTGTTCAAGTAATTATTTTAATTGTTCAATGTTGATCGTCTAACAAATTAATTAAGCAGCGCAAAAATATTATTATCTGTAAAAAAGTAATGCTAAAACTTACACACATAAAAAAAGGCAAAGTGTATAACACCTTGCCTTTATAAATTTATAATCTGTGCATTATTACGCTTTCTCTTCAGGTGCAGTTGTTGGTTCAGCACTTTCAGGTGCAGTGTTTTCTGCAACTGGTGCGTCATTCAATTCAGCAGCAGGTGCAGTTTCAGCAACATTTGCAACAGGTGAAGTTGTTCCTTCAACCGGAGTAGCTGCCTTTTTACGACCACCACCACGACGAGTTCTCTTAGCTGCTGTTTCTGTTTCAGCTCCTTTACCTTTACCGTAAATCTCGTTATAGTCAACCAGTTCAATCATTGCTAACTTCAGCATTATCACCAACCGTGCACCAAATTTAATAATACGTGTATAACCACCTGGACGACCTTCAACTTTTAAACGAACTACATCAAATAATTCTTTGATGGCTTCTTTATCCTGAAGGTAGCTGAACACTACACGACGTTGGTGCGTAGTGTTTTCTTTTGCTTTTGTAATCAATGGCTCAACATAAGTTCGTAAAGCTTTAGCTTTTGCCAATGTAGTAGTGATACGCTTATGTTGTATCAATTGAGCAGCAAGGTTGCTAAGCAATGCTCTGCGATGGCTGGCTGTTCGGCCAAGATTGTTGATTTTGTCTCCGTGACGCATGACTGTTTGTTTTTAATCCGTTGTACCGTGTCAGGAATTACAGCGACCCTGACTCTAAAGAAATTGAGATAATGTATAATTATTTTCTTCATTTTCCTCACTAAGGCAGGATTATTTAATAATCGTCTTTATCAATACCCATTTTACTCAAGATCCATTCCGAAACCTAAACCTCTTTCGTTCAACACTTGCTCAATTTCGCTTAAAGATTTCTGACCAAAGTTTCTAAACTTCATCAAGTCTTCCTGCTCGTATTGAACCAATTCGCTTAAGCTATTGATCTTAGCTGCTTTTAAACAGTTGAATGCACGAACAGAAAGATCAAGATCTTCTAAAGGAGTTTTCAAAACCTTACGAAGTTGTAATGTTTGCTCATCAACAAGGTCTTCTTTCTTCTCTTCTTTATTATCAAAAGTGATGTTCTCATCAGTGATGATCATCAAGTGTTGAATAAGAATACGTGAAGCTTGCTTAACAGCTTCTTCAGGATGAATAGTACCATCGGTAGTCAACATCCATCAACAATTTTTCAAAGTCAGTTCTTTGTTCAACACGGGTATTTTCAATGCTGTATTTTACATTTTTAATCGGAGTATGAATACTATCGATAGGAATATATCCAAATGCAGTATCTTTTACTTTGTTATCTTCAGCAGGAACATAACCACGGCCTTTAGCAATAGTTAATTCAATATCAAGCTTAGAAGTGTTATCCATAGTGCAAATAAGCAACTGAGGGTTCATAACCTCAAAACTCTGTGTTGCATCACCAATCATACCGGCAGTAAATTCAGTTTGATTTTTAATGCTCAAAGTAACCTTTTCAGTTCCTACTTCATGATCAACATTCTTCTTAAAACGAACTTGCTTAAGTTCAAAATAATTTCGGTTACATCTTCAGTAACACCTTTAAGAGTAGCAAACTCATGCTCTGCACCTTCAATTTTTATTCCCACAATGGCATACCCTTCCAGTGAACTTAATAACACTCTACGAAGTGCATTACCAATGGTAAGACCATAACCTGGCTCCAAAGGACGAAATTCAAACTGTGCTTCAAAATCAGTTGCTTTTTGAAGAACGATTTTGTCGGGTTTTTGGAAATTTAAAATTGCCATTTGTTATTGATATTTGTTTAATTTAATTGTGAAACTACCTTCTAAATACATCGTTTGAACTTTTAATCTCAGCAATAAGCATCTTAAAGCTGATTACTTACTATACAATTCCACAATCAGTTGCTCCTTAATATTTTCAGGAACACTTTCTCTTTCAGGATAAGCAATAAAAGTACCTTTTAATTCAGTTTCGTTCCAATCTAACCAGCTAAACTTATGATTTTTTCCACGAATAGACTTGTAACAGCAGTGTTAGCAGCACTCTTTTCTTTTAAACCAATGCTATCACCTGGCTTTAATTGATAAGAAGGAACATTTACAACATCACCATTACAGTAACGTGCTTATGAGAAACCAACTGACGTGCAGCAGGACGGCTAGGAGCAATACCTAAACGGAAAACTAGTATTATCTAAACGTGCTTCTAATAATTTGATAAGGTTTTCACCTGTTACACCTTTACGACGAGCAGCTTCTGTAAATGTGTTACGGAATTGCTTTTCAAGAAAACCATAAGTGTATTTTGCTTTTTGCTTTTCTTTTAACTGTAGTAGCATATTCGCCTAACGTTTTACGCTTTTACGTTGTGCACCATGCATTCCGGGAGGATTGCTGTTTTTGCTTAACCATTTGCCATTGCCTAAAATAGGCTCTCCAAACATTCTGGAGATCTTGGTCTTTGGACCTGTGTACCTTGCCATGTTTTTTACTTTTTTAGATTTTTTAGTTCCAGGTGCAGTTCATCAAAAATCTTAAAACTCGACCTGCACCAGCTTTTAATTAATTATTATAAATGCTAAATCAAATCACTATCTGAGCATTTAAATTATCATTATTATACTCTTCTCTTTTTAGGAGGACGACAACCATTGTGCGGTAAAGGAGTAACATCTTTAATCATGGTAACTTCTAGACCCTGAATTAGCTAAGGCACGAATAGCACCTTCTCTACCAGAACCTGGTCCTTTTACATATACATCAATTCTCTTTAAACCAGCTTCCAATGCTACTTTAGCAGCATCCTGTGCAGCTAATTGTGCAGCATAAGGAGTGTTCTTTTTAGAACCACGGAAGCCCATTTTACCGGCACTTCCCCAGCTAATAACCTGGCCGTTTTTGTTGGTAAGAGAAATAATAATGTTGTTGAAAGTAGCACTGATATGTGCATCGCCATAAGCGTCTACTTTTACTACTCTTTTTTTTGCAGCTGCTTTTGCGCTGTCTTGTCTTTGTTGTGCTTTAGCCATAATTTTTTTGAGGTAATCTTCTGTTAATAATATAGTCTCTCCCTGCTATGCAGCAGATCCGACGACTTGTATAAATAACAAATTACAAATGATAAATGCTAACATTTAACTGTTAGAACTCAGTATTTGTAATTGCATATTATTATTTCTTAGGTGCTTTCTTTTTACCGGCAACTGTTTTACGCTTACCTTTTCTTGTACGGCTGTTAGTACGAGTACGTTGTCCACGAAGAGGTAAACCTTTACGATGACGAAGACCACGGTAAGAAGCAATATCCATCAAACGCTTAATGCTCATTTGAACTTCAGAACGTAAAGCACCTTCTACTTTAATTTCGTTGGTGATGGTATTACGAATAGCAGTTTGCTCTTCATCGTTCCACTCATTTACTTTCTTATTTCTGTCAATGCCATTGGCTATCAAGAATGTATTGAGCAGTTGAATGACCAATACCATAGATATAGGTAAGTCCAATTTCGCCTCTTTTATTTTTTGGTAAATCAATACCGGCAATACGAGCCATATTTTAATTTGTATGATATTTATAAATGATGAATTATGAATTCAATCATGCTATAACTCTTAATTACTGAATCTATTAACCCTGGCGTTGCTTAAAGCGAGGATTCTTTTTGTTAACAATATACAGCTTTCCTTTTCTTCTCACGATTTTACAATCGGCGCTGCGTTTTTTAATAGATGCTCTTACTTTCATGACTAACTCTTTTGTTTTTTATTGCATTGAATTATCAATTCGCCGCTTTGTTTATTAAGACCTTTAGCTTAGTTATTTATACCTGAAAATAATCCGTCCCCTGCTCAAATCATATGGACTCATCTCAACTCCAACTTTATCTCCAGGAAGAATTCTAATATAATTCATCCTCATTTTTCCGGAGATTGTTGCAATGATTTCATGACCATTTTCCAACTTTACCCGGAACATTGCGTTTGATAGGGCTTCGACAATTGAACCATCTTGTTTAATCAGTGCTTGTTTAGACATACTATTTTTGGGAGCGCAAAGATAAGAGTAAGGATTGTAAAGGAGAAAGTTTTGGGGAAAATTTTCACATTTTTCTTGATAAATAACTTCAAAATCGCTAAAAGAGGTCGATTCGAACTTCGAATTTGCATTGGCAAGCGCCCATTTTGATAAAAATAATGAAAATGCCTCTCCTGCCTTTTTAAAATATTTAGCTTGGTTTGTGCTAAAACAAACTAATTGGCAAGATAATTTCCCACCGATTTGGAGTGCCGGACAAATTTGTATGTAATAAGTGGTTGTACCTAATACCAAATGAAACATCCTGTTGATTCCACCATCGCGTATCAAAAAATAATTCTTGCCCTACAGTTCCAAAAGGCTGTGTTTTTCCGGTGCGTAAACTTTTACCTACTGTATAATCGTAAAATGTATTGGCACGAACTCTCTTAAAATAAACGATGTTCGCCAAACCAAAGTCTGGGTATAATAGTGGATAATGGTAATTAAATCCGATACGCCAAAGACGTGGGTAATCAATGGAAGTATAGCCACGGGAAAACGGGAAGCTATTGCCAAATAAATATTGCCGCATCGTATCGCGCGATTGATAAGCTGCTGAAACTATAATATTATGATTGACTGCCGCGCCTGGTAAATAGGCCGACCCACTTAAAAGAAACTGCTGAGCAGTGTATTTATTTATAATGGTTCGGTACTGTGCAACCAGTGTTTGCGCCCAACGAGGATATATTTGTTGTGCAGTTTTTTGTACTTGTCCTATATAAGTTACCCTGCTTTGTAAGTAATTGAAGTCCTGATTACGCAAAAGCCTTTTACCTATGCCTATCCAACTTACTTGCTGGGTATTTAAACTGCTGCTTAAAGTAAGCGTTCTAAATTGCTTACCTGAGGTAAAGTTCATTGGAAGTGTTACACCTATATTACCATTCAATTCATTATAGTTTACAAGTGTATCTCTATTTAACCTTACCGTTCTGTTCCATGTTTGATTTATACCAACTGTAGGTTGTATAAACCACCCCCCATAAATACCATTGAATCCGATTTTATGGCTACCCTCATTTTGGTTGTAGGTGTATGCTAGTTCACTTTGAAAAGTGTTTAAAACGTTTTGACCATATAATGAAAAGGAGAATTCCGGCTGTTCATAGTTTGGCCGCCAGCTATGAAAGTTAAATAAGCCTGATGCCTTTCTATATTTTGAAATGGGATAATTGCCAGGCGGAACATTTTGTAGTGTTTGATTACTTTCCTGAGATAATGCCTTGCTAATATAAAGATCAGGTAGAGCGTCTGCACCCATAGGAACTTCTTGCCATAAAAGAGATGTAGCAGGTAATTGAATTAATCGATACCCTATTGAAGTAAAATTTGAGCTTACCAGCTGGCCCTTCGTATTAACTCCTTGATATAAACCGGTGGGATTTGTTGCAACCCTGTATACTTTTTTGTCCTTTTCGGTAAAAGCCCAAATTTCATCGCTGCCTTTGAAAGAGCTGGAAAATAAAATAGTATCACCTTGAACCATTGTAAAACCCAGCACTCTATTGCCAAAAGGAACAATTGTAACTGTAGGTTCGGTCTTGTCTATTCTAATTTTTTGCAATGCCATTTTACTGTCGGCACTGCGCACCATAGTATATATATATTTGTCATCTGCAGAAAATTTGGGTTGCGTAAAAACATCTTTACTTGGTTGCTCCATTATTTTCTTACTAGATAAATCCATCAACACTAAACTGCTCGATTGATCAACATGCATGTTTACGGCAACAATTTGTTTACCATCGTGAGAGATGTCGGGAGCAAAGTAGCGTTGACCTTTAGATACTACTCGCTCCTTTCCTGTTTCAACATTCAGCAATCTGATATCGCCAAATTGTTTATAACCCCACCTTATATGTGGGTTCAAGGAACTATAAACAATTTGCCCATTATTGTACGAATAATAGTCATCATAAGCTATTGACTTAGTAGCTATCTTTTGTTGGTTTCCATCATTGTATACTTTGAAAAAGGCCGGCACTTGCCTATAACCTCGCTTTAAAACAATATAGGAATCATTAGAAAAAAGATAAGGGTATTTATAATCGGTTGGATAGGTACTTGCAGGTGTTATATACCGGCCGGAACCAGTTTTTATACTATCCCATTGCGACTGGTAAAATTTAAAAGCATCATCAACAAATGTTTTGAATGATGAACCGCTGTACTTTTTTACGGCTCCCTGCATTGGGTAAAACAGTGGTCTAAAGCGTGCAGCATCCTGCGTAATATTTTTCCAAAATTCTTTTCCATACTTCTCACGGCCATAACCTACTAAAAGATAACCTAACTCATAATGGTCGGGAATGAAGTGTTTGAGGGAGCCATTACGCAACTTCATATAAGAATATGTTTTTTTGCTTTGGTATAGCGACTTGTACCCTGCAAAAAAGTTGGGTACACGACCTCTCCCCTGCTCGCTTAATACTGTTTCATTGAAAACAGCATCTCCTTCAAAAAACCAATCTGGTACAGCTGCGGCGTTTGCCAACGCTTGCCCTTCCTGACCGAAAATGACTCTGGCAATTTTGGACAAGCCTACATTGAAATTGTTGTATTGCTGTACATGTCTATACTCATGAAGCGATAAATTATCTGCCCAGTTAAGCCCACCAAGATCAAAGCTATTTTGTGGGGCAAATAAATAAAACTCACTTCTAAACGGACCTAAGCCTACATATCCGTTTGAAATGGTTGGTTGATTTTGAAGTACGATTGGAATTTTATTAACCCGTGTTCCAATAGTTTGATTATGGTTTTTTTGAAGTGTGTGTACAATACTAGCAACTCGCTGTGCAGTGGAATCTAAACCTTCAGGAAAGATGATTTTTGCAGTATCGGTATTTATCTGGCGCCACTTAATACGTGATGGGTTGCCGCCAAATGTTTGCGCCATGGATGTTATCGCAATAAGGTGATAGATGACAACAACAATGGTTTTACGAATCATGCAAGTTCTAATTGAAATGTAATTTTATAAAAACGAAATTTATAGTAACGAAGTTCTTTGCTTGTAAGAATTAATTTAAAAATCAACAACCATATAACCAACAAAAAAACCGGCCAAAGCCGGTTCTTAACAAATATGATTACTTAATCTCTTTTCAGCGGAATTTTGGTCATTTGCAAATGATGATTTTGCAACTCATGTACGTAAAGCGGCTTATCAAAATGCCTTCTGTCTTCTCTATACCACACTTCAACATTTGAAAAATCATCTGCTTTATGAAGTAGTACCCTAAAAGCACCTTTCATATATTTCAACTCACCATCATCAGTTTGCTGTTTTTGAAAACCAAGTTTAAAAAGTTGACCTTCATCTAACAAGATTGGATCTAAATTATTACCATCAAACCAAAATTCTTGTACATCGGTTCGCACGCAAATTTGCTTTTCATCTCCATTCAAATTAATTACTTCACCCTCCCATTTCTTTCCATCATAATCAGCAATAACATAATCGCCTACCTGTAAATCGTTGTATTTGATCATAATCTTACTAAAATTTTAATTGGTTTTTTATGAAGATTGAAATTAGCCATTTTGCTGACACACCAAAAAATAATTTGCCTTTCTTTTTTTACCTTGTTCGTTGCTGGTTTAAACAACATTAGAATACCATGTTATTCTGCCCAACTCATTGTATAGCCATCGTTCTCAATTTCTAACGCATAATTAGTAAGATGTAAGGGATGAAAAGTATCTACCATTACTGCTAATTCATTGGTTTCTTTTTTACCGATGCTTTTTTCAACTGCACCCGGATGCGGACCGTGTGGTATACCTGCAGGATGCAGTGTCATCATACCACGCGTAACGTTTTTTCGACTCATAAAATCACCATCAACATAATAAAGCAATTCGTCGCTATCAATATTACTGTGGTTATATGGGGCAGGGATAGCGTTTGGATGATAGTCGTACAAGCGCGGGCAAAAGCTACATACCACAAAATTATTTGCCTCAAAAGTTTGGTGCACAGGTGGCGGTTGATGCACGCGACCAGTTATTGGCTCAAAGTCGTGGATGCTAAAGGCATACGGATAACAGCAGCCATCCCACCCAACTACGTCAAAGGGATGTGTGCCATAATGCAATGGATATAAAATGCCTCTCTTCTTTGTTTTGATTAAAAAGTCGCCAACTTCATCTTTTGTAATTAAGGCTTTAGGTGTTCTAATGTCGCGCTCGCAAAAAGGGGCATTTTCTAATAACTGTCCGTTTTTGCTTACGTACCTTTTAGGAAACCTAATCGGGCTAAAACTCTCAACAATTAAAAGCCTGTTATTCGCATCATTAAAATGTATTTGATAAATGCTCCCTCTTGGTATAAGTAAATAATCTCCATATGCAAAATCAAGCAAGCCGTATTGTGTAGTAATGGTTCCACTACCTTCATGTACAAAGATCAACTCATCTGCATCAGCATTTTTATAAAAATAGGTTGTCATGCTTTGCTCCGGAGCAGCCAATACTACATGCACGTCATTATTAACCAATATTGCTTTTCTACTATCAAGAAAATCTGATGTTGATTTTATTTTAAAACCTTCGAAGCTTCTATGCTTCAGCATATGTTCCTCAGCAATTTTAGGAGCAACATTTATTGGCTTACCGGTATGTATAATTTTTGTAGGCGGATGGGTATGGTATAGCAAACTGTAATCGTTACTAAAACCTTCTGTTGAAAAAAGTTGCTCAGCATACAACCCACCATCAGGCTTTCTAAATTGCGTATGCCGCTTATGCGGTATAGTTCCTAATGTATAATAATGGGGCATCGTTTTATTTATTGAAATGAGAAAATAATGAAGGCTACAAATAAGTTTTCAGGTAATGAATTGTATTATGCAGCTGCATGCCATTGATCGCTAGCATTAAAAAATAATACTTCCATGCGCGTTTATCTATCCAATAAATAAAATTTCTACAAAGTGGCATATTGCAATAGTTTCATTATAAAATTACAAACTTTAAACTGCGGCTTTGAAACAAATTGGTTTGATATCTGACACACATAGTTATTTGGATGATGCCGTATTTAGGCACTTTGAAAAGTGTGATGAAATTTGGCATGTAGGCGATTTTGGAACTATTGAATTAGCTGACAAGTTAAAAGCATTTAAACCTCTTAGAGGGGTATATGGCAATATTGATGGAGCAGACGTAAGGAAAGAATTTGCTGAAGTACTAAGCTTTAATTGTGAAGATGTAAAAGTGCTAATGATACATATAGGTGGCTATCCAAATAAATACACTCCACTAGCTAAACAGAAAATGGCAGAGCTAAAACCTCTACTTTTTTTATCAGGTCATTCGCACATTTTAAAGGTGATGTATGATACTAAATTTAGTTGCCTGCATATGAACCCCGGCGCTGCGGGCAGACACGGCTGGCATCAGGTAAGAACATTGATACGCTTTACAATAGATGGAGCAGACATTAAAAATTGTGAAGTAATTGAGCTTGGCAAGCGAGGATAAAAAACTTCATAGCATTTTTATATAAATTAGAAGAACCTTTCCCCTTTAAAAATCTTACTCTATATTTCAACTACCAAACAAGTTATATAATGAGTGGTACTGCAAATAATAGCTCAATCAATAACAAAGAACTCTCTATTGGCGATTTTACATCGCATGAACGCATTAAGATTTGCAAAGAAAAATTAGCTGCAGCATTTAATGAAAACAACCCATTAATTGTTTCGGATACTATTGATGCAGACGGCCATCAATATGTGAATTTAGTGCAAAAGGGTGGCGGCGTTTTAGGTGTTGCATTAGTAGGCTATACCTATATTTTAGAAGAAATGGGCATCCGTTTTATGCGTCTTGCAGGTACAAGTGCCGGTGCCATTAATACGGCACTTATGACAGTGATAGGCAATAAAGAGGAAGCAAAATCAACCCACGTTTTAGATGCTATTTGCAAACTCAATTTCTTTGATCTGGTTGATGGTCACCCTGTAGCGAAAATGATCATTAAAAAGTTTATTACACACAAACAATTTTCAGCTAGTATTCGCAATTGGATCTTGGGCTTATTGCTCACTTTGATTGTTTTGCTCTCTGCTGATTTTTTTCTGTTAGGCTTACAAAAACATTATGAAGTTGCTAAAATTACTAGGGTTTCGTTTGTTGCTACAGGTATAATGCTACTAATAATTGCCACCATTATTGCATACCTCGCTACCCTTTTAAAGCGGCTAAAACTTTCGGGCTTCGGCATTAATCCCGGAGATTATTTTTACGACTGGATAAAGTTGCAATTAAAATCTTACGGGGTTAATACCGTAAGTGACCTTAATAAAAAAGCAGGTGCACCTATAAACGGTTTGCATTTACGGGTAGACCATCCGGAAGGCTTGAACGGCCTGGTGGGTGATGTAACGTTTATTACGTCAGAACTTGTTACACAAAATAAAATTCAGTTTCCTGAAATGTGTAAGCTTTTTATTTTAGATGTTGACAAGTTGCAGCCTGCAGGTTTTATTAGGGCATCAATGTCAATACCTATATTTTTTGAATCTTATTTCATCAATAATATACCGTGTAGCCATCCTCAAGTTAAACAGGCATGGTTAGATACTTTTGGTGAAATAGATCCGCCTGAGACAGCTCGTTTTGTTGATGGCGGCATACTTTCTAATTTTCCGATAAATATTTTTTACAAGTCAAATATTACCTCGCCACGCTTACCATCTTTCGGTATTGATCTTGACGATACCAAACCAAATAATGCTACCAAACACGCAGCAAGTTGGAGCCTTGGCGGCTACTTAGGCCGAATGTTTAATACCATCCGTTTTTATTATGACAAAGATTTTTTACTAAAAAATAAAATGTTTGATAAAGGGATTGGTAAAGTAAAATTGTCTCAATTCAATTGGTTGAACTTCTTTTTAAAAAATGATGAAAAGCTCGAAATGTTTTTGCTAGGTGCCGAAGCGGCGACAGAGTTTTTAATTGCCTTTAATTGGAGTGATTATAAAAACGACAGGATACAAATGCAACAGCAATTGGTAAAGACGCAACAACAATTATAATAAAACAAAAATGCAAAGAAAATGTATAAGCTAATTATTTATGATGCCTGGATGCTATTTGTAATTGCGCTTGGTGTTATGCTACTGGCAACATTAATAATGAGTGCTCTGGGTAAACACTTCTACACGCAAGATGTGTTACTTCGGAAGTTTACCATTTTAGACTTAGAGTTTGCAGCTACGGGCCAGGAAATCAAAAACATTATTGATGGCATTTTTGCTTTACCAATGTTGCAAAGTGCTAAAGTAATTAAGAGTTTGCGGTGGCATATTTTTATTGATTTTTTTCTATTTATGCCCGCAGCATATGGAAGCATTTTTATTTTATGTATGAAAGTTTCTGAAAAAATGGGAACATTTGGTCAGTTCTTTTTTCCCTTGCTTGCCTGGCTTCAAATACTGGCTTTTGTGTTAGATGGTATAGAGAACATATATCTTTTAAGCAAATTGAGGCATGATGTTTCGATGCCTTCAAAAGCAGCACATAAACGCTTTCAAATATTGGAACTTACCAAATGGAGTTTGGCATTATTCGCAACAATTTGTTCTCTATCGGCATTAGCCTTTTTCTGGGTTTCTGGCATGTACAACACAAACTCTTTAAGCTACTTAATTGTGATTGCTGCAGAGATCGCTCTGTTTTTTATTATCAATTCTTTACTACCTAAAACAAAGCAACCGGCATAACGGCGCGAATTTTATACATAATGTCAATATGATTATGAAAGAATTAGTTCAGTCAAGTATTCAAAACCCTTTTAGCTCATTTTGGATGGCGGGTTTTGAGTGTAGTGATCAATTGAATGCATTTGGCAACCGGGTTGATTTACTCATGGAAAGTGGGCATTTACAATTGATTGATGAAGATTATAAACTAATAAAACAATTCAACCTAAAAACCGTAAGAGAAGGCATAAGATGGAGCAATGTGGAGCAGCGTGCTTACCAATACAACTGGATTGAGGTTGAACATATGATGAAGGTGGGTAAAGCAAATGGCATCCAACAAGTTTGGGATCTTTGCCACTTTGGTTACCCTGACGATCTTACGCCACTTCATCCCATGTTTGCACGCAGGTTTGCTGCGCTATGTCGTGCCTTTGTGATTTTCTATCGCTCAATAAATCCTTATGAAAAACTTATTGTAACTCCTATAAATGAGGTGAGTTTTATATCATGGCTTGGTGGCGATGTGAGAGGAACATCGCCTTATTGCATTGGCCATGGCGCTGAAGTAAAGTATGCGCTTATGCGCGCTTACATTGAAGGTGTCGCAGCTATGAAAGAAATTGATCCAGGCATTATCATACTAACAACTGAGCCGCTGATAACTATGGTGCCGCCATTAGATGCTACTGAAGAGCAAATTGATTTCGCGATCCAACGGCATCAGTCTCAATACGAATCAGTAGATATGTTGATGGGCCTTGCTTCGCCAGAATTGGGTGGACGCCCTGAATACCTAGATGTTGCAGGCTTTAATTACTACTACAATAATCAATGGGTACCCGCAGTAAATGAATGTTTAGATTGGAAAAACCCAACTGATCCACGCTATACACCGTTAAGTCATTCTTTGGTAGAGGCTTATCATAGAGTTCAAAAACCGATTGCCTTAACTGAAACGAGCCACCCTTTAGAAGACAGACCATTGTGGATGAATATGGTAGCAGAGCAATGTGCGTTAGTTATTGAAGCCAATGTGCCATTGTGGGGTGTTTGCCTATATCCTATTATTGATAGGCCCGACTGGGATCATTTACACATATGGCACAAATCAGGGTTGTGGGATGCTAATCTTATTGAAAGCGGGCAATTACCAAGCAGAGATATGTATGTGCCTTATGCACAAGCCTTAGTAGAGGCACAGGAATTGATAACAAATGCTTTAGAAAATGTTAAGCATGAAAATACAACAGTAATTGATAGCTCCTACTAATTTAAGTTGTGCTCAAACTTCATTTCGTACCAGATTTCTTTACGTATGTAGGTTATAAAAAAACGATCAACCTTATAATACCTTGCCTTTATTTGTTTGTTGCCTGTAAAATGCTCAAACAATGTAGTTTTCCATGATTCCATAATTGTGATGTTTTAGTAATAACAATAAACACTACCTCATTATTGCTGTAAACTATTTTTTTTACAAATAATAGCCATCCTGTTTTCAATTAAAAGTTTATTAATATAAACTCTTACAGCTTATTCAAACCTTATTTGACTAACAAAAAAAGCTTCCTATACGGAAGCTTTTAAAATGATTATGACATCAAGATTATGATGCTTGTATAAGCTGAGCTCGTTGTAATAACTCCGGATCTTTACTACCAGTTTTCTTAGCCGTTTCTAAATACATTTTAGACTTTGCAAAGTCTTTCTCTTTAAAGGCGATCCAGGCAAGTTCTTTATTAACATCAATATTATTTGGTCTAACTGAAAACTCTTCTAAGGCCTGCTTTTTAGCTGCTTCAAAATTATTCATCTTCACATACAACTTTGCTAATTCTAACGATACAGAGTGTCCTGATTTAGCATCTGTTTGCAACATCTCTTCCACTTCCTTGTACTTCTGCTGCGCTTTTGCTTCGTTACCCTGTAAAGCATAAATGTCTGCCATTTGCTCATGAAACGAAAACTCAGGCATTATAGCCGCAGCAGAATCTAATAAAGCTAATGCCTTATCATAATTCTTTTTTTTCTGTTCAACTTTTGCTAAACCCGCCATTGCAAACGCGTAACTTGGGCGGATGGCAAGGATGCCTCTAAATGCATCTTCAGCATTCTTCAAATCTCCTGTTTTGTAATAAAGATCGCCTAAAGTACTTTGGCTCCACGATTGAGGTTCAGAACCTGGTAAACCCGCTTGTACAGCAAGTTTCATGGCTTCGATAGCGCCTTTATAATCACCAAAAATTTCTCTTAAATAAGATGCTCTTGAGTAAGCTTCTAATGATGGTTTTAATGCCTGCATTTTATCGGAGCTTGCTATGGCTTCGTCATAATTGCCTAACTCAACATTCGCATCAACCAAAATGCCGTATATGTATGCATTATTGGGGTTGATGGTTTTAGCTTTTTCTGCAAGTGCTTTAGCCTCATCAAATTTGTGTTGAGACATTTTTACAGAAGCCTTAAAAACAGTAGCTTCAAAGTTTCTCGAATCGATGGCTAAAACACCGTCAACAATTTTATCAATGGCCGGGTAATAATAAGGATGCTCGCCGGTTATTCTAGCTTCTGTTATATAAATTGTAGCTAACTGAAGTCTGGGTTTTACATCATTTGGATCTTCTGCTATTTTTCTGTTTAACTCGGCTACTTTGTCTTTGGTTTTTTGCCATTCTACAGCCTTGGCCAGTTGCCCTTTGCGCTCTAAGAGTGCCGGTATGCCCAATCCACCTGATTGAGAGTTTTCCGAAGTATTATCTGTTGAACTATTACACCCTATTATAGATGTTAAGAGCATACAGATGAATAAAAATTTTTTCATAAATAGATGTGTTATATAAAAAAGGTTTTAAGGTTGAAAAAGTGCCAGGGTGAAAATAAGTAAAAATGCCTGGTCTTTTTAGAACCAGGCATTTTATAACAACTCCAGTCTTATTGTTTTATGATCTTTTTGGTCTCCAATCTCTGACCATTACTTTCTGCAACAACTATGTAAGCTCCTCTTGCAAATTGACTAATGTTGAATTCAACATTACCATCTGTAAGTATTTGAGATGCCATACGCTTGCCGCTTGCATCCATAATACGAACATTGATTGGGCTTTGCGTTGAGTAAACTCTTATAAAGTTTCTTGCCGGGTTAGGCGTAATAGTAAGTATGTTATTATTACTAAACTTTACTAACCTTACTTGTGTAAGTGAAGATCTGCCATCTTTATCTACTTGTTTAATCCTGTAGTAGTTCACCACATTTCTTGATGGCGATGTGTGCAGTAACTCGTAGCTATTTGTAAGGCCGCTGGCAGCTCTTACAGAACCAATAGATGTATACTTCTTACCATCAATACTTTGCTCAACTTCGTAACGATCGTTATTTATTTCGTTAGTAACTGACCAGCGAAGTAGAACATTGTCGCCTGTTTTGTCAGCAGTAAAGCTTACAAATTTAACCGGCAACACTGTTTGTGTACTTTTAGGGCCTATGTACTGAGGGCCTGTAAAGCCTCTCCATGGAGCTTGCATGTATGGAAATCTGGTTTTAAATGTGGTGTCATTTTTAGTAACACCTGCATTGAAACCTATTGTACTTAGTAGTCTCGGAGTTACAGGATTAGCACTTGAATTGTTAGCATCATAATCATCATACCACAAACCAATTGCTGCTAACACTACACCACCTACAGCTTGTAATTCAATAGTAGTAACATCGTCTTCCAACCTTCTACCATTAGGAAAACCATCCATGTTTGGTATAAATTGTAGCGCAGCAGACTTGTTATACATCGTATCAGTTAAACCTAACACTGCAGCTTGTACTAATCCAAGCGAACTGAATTTTGAATCGCTTCTGCTAGTAACAGGCACGGCCATGTTCAAACGCAACATATCGCCAAAAGTTGGAAGAAAGTTGTTGATGAAAGGCTTACCTGCAGCTAATGGATTATTACGAGGCTTGCCCGTAGCTAGTTGATAAGGACGTAGGTTTGGAACACCTGTCTTAAAAATTGGAAGTAAATCCACAGCACGCGGGCTCATACTATCTGGTAATAAATAACCACCAAAAGCACTTTCAGCTAAAGCAGTTCCGTCAAGCGCTGTGCTACCTTTTAAAGGAAATAATCCCTTCGACCATTTCTAAAGTCATATGCACCTAGTGATATTGATTGAATGCGTAAAGCCGAAAGACCAGGTACAGCATTACCAAATTTAGAAGTATCCATATAAAGCGCTAGCTCAGGATTTTTCATAAATTTATCAAACTCATCTTCAGCAGTGGTGTTGGTCATTACACCATTCCATTTGTCTTTACTTCCCACAGGAATCACTACTTCGTTAGTTAGCGGCATACCTAAACGTGAAACCTGTACATAGTTGAGACCAGTTAGTACTAAGGTTACCAGTAAGTTGAATCAAAAGTAGTAATAGCAGGGCGACTTGCACTTGCATATACACCTATAATAAAATTCAGGATCGAGAATACTTGTTGCCTGGTTGGTTCTTTTACCACCTTTTTGTAGGGTTGTAATAGGAACTTCAATTACCAATGAGTGGCAATTGAACTTAGCTAATCCATCACGACCCGGACTTCTGAAATTACCTACATCAAAGGCACCACCTAAGTCAACAAAAAATGGATCATCTACCGGACCTGCATAAACTTTTTCACCAGTTGTTGCAGTTCTTACCGCACTAAACATTAAACTATCATAGTTAGCAGCACCAACACCTACTGTACCATTCTCAATAGAACGTGGGCCAATGTTCGGAGGAGGAACCGGGCCATTTGTGATAATGGGAACAAAGGCGCCACCATCAATGCTACGCTCAAGAGTATAGGTGTTTTTTAGATTCTCTTTGCCAAGTCTAATTCTAAAGAAGGTAGATGAATCTTCGTTTATTATCTTGAAAGTAAAACGATAAACGATATCATCAGTTTTTGTATCAGACTGATTTTTAACGTGTATTTCGTAACGGATATTTTCGCCAAAGTAATACCAGTTAGGACCACCGGCAGGATGTTCGAAAGGGAATATAATTAGCAATTAGAACTACCTTATTTGTATCAGTAGGACTTCTAAATGCATACACATCCGTGTTATCTGCTAAAGGATCATTAGAGATTAATGGTGCTTCTCTGTGAGAGGAAGCGAAGGATATGGTTTGATTAAGAGCTAAACAAACCAAAATCGCTAAAAAATGATTTAGATTTTTTTTCATAAAAATTACTTTTATTGGTTTGTATAGAACCGTGGTTTTATAGTGTAATCAAAACCTCTCCATGGTGTTTGTACATAAGGGAAAGAAGCTTTAAATGTTGTGTCGTTTGTAGGTTGGACCTGCATTGAAATTTAGAACGTTGGCAAAGCTTGTTGTTACAGGGCTAGGGCTAACACCGGGCTGTAATCATCGTACCACAAACCAATGGCAGCCAATACTACTCCACCTACAGCTTGTAACTCAATAGTAGTTACATCATCTTCTAACCTTCTTCCATTAGGAAAACCATCCATATTAGGAATGAATTGTAAGGCTGTGGACTTGTTATATAAAGTATCAGTCAAACCTAAAACTGCTGCCTGTACTAAACCAAGAGAGCTAAATTTCGCATTGTTTCTTGGCAGTTACAGGTACGGCCATATTTAGTCTAAGCATATCGCCAAACGTGGGAAGAAAGTTATTTACGAAAGGTTTACCCGCTGCTAATGGATCGCCATTTTTACCGGTTGCCAATTGATAAGGCCTAAGGTTGGGAACACCTGTCATAAATATTGGCAATAAGTCTACCGCTCTTGGGCTTTTGTTATCAGGTAACAAATACTGGACCGAAAGCATTTTCAGCAAGTGCAGTACCTGCAACTGCTGATGTGTTTCTTAATCCAAATAATCCTGGTCTGTCATTTCTAAAATCAAAAGACCTAAAGAGCTTGCCTGAATTCGTAAAGCATTTAAAGAAGGGACAGCACCACCAAAACGTGCATCATCCATATATAAAGCAACCTCCGGATTTTTAAAATACTTGTTGAAGGTTGTATCGTTTGGCGTGTTTGACGCTACGGTATTCCAACGATCTTTTTGTCCAAGTGGAATAACAACTTCGTTTGTAAGAGGCATACCTAACCGTGAAACTTGCACCCAGTTGCCTGAATAGCCTTTAGCGCCTGCTGATAATGTTGTGATTTGTTGACGACTTGCACTAGCCCAAACACCAATAACAAAATTGGGATCTAAAATGCTGGTAGCAGCAGTAGTGTTTAAGCCATTTTTTTGTAAAGCAGTAATGGGAATTTTTAATGCAATAGAATGAACATTAAAACGAGCCAAACCATCTTTTGGTGGATTAACCGTATTGTTATTATTCGGATTGAATTCTGGTCTAAAATTTCCTACATCAAAAGCACCGGCTAAGATCAACAAAAAATGGATCATCAACAGGACCAATAAAAATCTTTTCTCCGGAAGTAAGCTGTTCTGATAGCATTGTTCATAATAGTGTTGTAGGGCATTCTAAGCCTACTGCACTATCAATTGAGCGAGGGCCAATATTAGGCGGAGCCACTAGCGCCATATGTATCATCCAGAATAATAGCAAAAGGTTTCCACCATCAATACTTTTTTGAGCCAGATACCTGCGTTTTTAAATTCTTCTTTCCCTAACCTGATACTAAAGAAAGTAGTAGTATCTTCATTAGCACTGGAGAAACGTAAAACGATAGGTAATATCGTCCCTGATAGTTCGTCAATTATTTTTAATATGAATTTCGTACCGGATATTTCGGACCAAAAGTGTAATAATTAGGACCGCCTTCAGGCAATTCAAAAGGAATATAGTTAGCTATTATAGTAACTGTATTCGTGTCATCGGGACTTCTAAAAGCGTAGACATCTGTGTTATCAGCTAAAGGATCAGTTGAAATTAAGGGTGCTTCTCTATGTGAGGAGGCAAAAGTTTGTAAGGATGAAATCAGCATCAATACCAATATGATGCTCAATTTCCACCCCTTTAAATGGATAAATTTTTCTCTCATAATTGATTTTTTAAAAATTTTAAAATAGATGTGTCGTGCATGGGATCAATAAATTTTTTGAGGTACAGAAATTAAATATCCCTGTAGATACGTGGAAGAAATTGATACGGATTGAAAAAAGTTAAAAAATCTTTAAATACGTCTGACTAGTGCAATACAATAGTCTTCGGAAACACAATTTTCTAATACAGGAATATATAAATGATAGGATGTTAAACCCGAAAACAGGCTTAAGTTGAAATGGTAGGATATTAGTTTTTATAGTTTACAAGAGTTATCCTAATAAAAAGCGGAATGGCGAAGTTTACTACTAGCCTTGTTGAAATGTTACTTATTCTTTCTAAATTCCCAAGGCTGAACATAATGGAAAAGAGACCACAATCCTATTTGATGGTCACGAGCCTGCATTTCTAATTTTGCTAGATATACATCGGTACTATAGCGGGCATAGTGCCATGCTAAACCCTGTCTAACAATTTCGTAATTAATATTTAAACAATCAGAAAACCTGTATAGGGTAGCAATCACTCGTCCGTAGGCATCTTTGCCTTTTTTTTCAATTAGTATAACAGGGTTAGCAACCAGTTGAGTTAACACTTGTTTTGATTCTTCAAAAAACTCCTGCCCTCTTTCGGGTGCATCAATACCATTAAGTCGTATTCTGTAAACCTTTCCATTTTCCTCTGCCTCAATTGTATCGCCATCAAAAACTCTAATTACTTTGACCGTGGCGGTTTGTGCAAAGCTATCCTGCGCTGTCAGGTTTACCTTAAAACCGATGCAACAAAATATACTAAAACATAATCTTATATAGCAATTAGACATCTACAAGCATTTATCAATATCACTAACGGAAATTGATACGATTATTATATAGCCCAATCTTTTTAAGGCCTCATTACTATATAAAAATGTTTTTAAAATGCTTATTTTGTCAATAACCAATTTTTTTTTGAAGCAACACTCGAAGTAGAATATGCCCAAGCTTATAGACCTAAAAACTTTTACTGACAACCGGGGAAACTTGACGGTAATTGAAAAAATATTGCCTTTTAATATTAAAAGGGTGTTTTACATTTATGGAGTAGATTCTTCAGTAAGAGGTGGGCATAGACATAAAACAACCGTTCAGGCGGCCATTTGTATCCAGGGTTCTTGTCGTATTTTTTGTTGCAGTGGCGAAAGAGAAGAAGAGTTTACTTTAGATTCTCCTTCAAAATGCCTGATCATTGACTCAGTAGACTGGCACCTAATGGATAATTTTACGTCTGACGCCATACTGATGGTGTTTGCATCTACTCATTATAACGAGGAGGATTATATATATGAACCATATTCGCATAGTGATGTTGCAACCAAGTCAACAGTAGAAGCATAACTTACTGCCATAATAATGAAGCTTAAACATTAGAGATGGTAGTATATGAAGATCTGGCGAGGCTAAATGCTCAATTCAAATTAGAATTTACAGAGGCTTTTAATCATTTCGTATCGCACGGGCAATACATTTTGGGCAAGCAGGTAACGCTGTTCGAAAATCAGTTTGCAAGCTATTGCCAAACTAAACATTGTATTGGACTCGCTTCCGGACTTGATGCTTTATACCTTTCGTTAATTGCATTAGACCTACCTGAGGGAAGTGAGATTCTTGTTCCATCAAACACGTATATCGCAACCATATTAAGTATTGTTAACGCCGGTTTGCGGCCAGTTCTCATCGAACCTAAACTCACAACTTATAATATTGATCCGGATCTTTTAAGCAAAGCAATCACACCAAAAACCAAATGTATTATTGTTGTGCACTTATATGGTAAGCCATGCGAAATGGATACAATATCAGCTTTAGCTGAGCAACATAATTTATACATAATTGAAGACTGTGCCCAGGCGCATGGCGCAACATATAAAGGTAAAGCAGTTGGCTCATGGGGTATGTTCGGCGCCTTCAGTTTTTACCCCAGTAAAAATTTAGGAGCTTTAGGAGATGCAGGCGCCATAGTTACAAATGATGACCAAATGGCTACAAAACTGAAAGCATTGCGCAATTATGGGTCGCATAAAAAATATCACAATCAATACATTGGTATTAATTCAAGGTTAGATGAATTACAGGCAGTTTTTCTTAATATCAAACTTAAAAGTCTTCCCGAGATTAATAATCATAAACAGAGGTTGGCTCGCTTATATAATAGCTTAATCACAAATCCCGATATTGTTTTGCCCGTGTTTCAAGACAATGCCGAAGAGGTATTTCATATCTATAATGTAAGGTGCAAGAAACGAGATCAGTTAAAACAATTTCTGCTCGATAACCATATTCAAACGGAGATACATTACCCAATTGCCCCGCATTTACAGGTGGCATACAAATCCTATTTTGCGGGGTTAGATTTTCCTATATCAGAAGAGATACATAATACAACACTTAGTTTACCTATCTCCTTCATACATACAGAAAAGGATGTAAAGCTGGTTGCCGATGCAATTAATTCTTTTAAGATTTGATTAGGACAGCAAATAGCTGAGTAATGAGGTAATGCCTAAACCAATTGCTACAATAATCCTTATTAAGTTATATCTATGTCGCTTATAAAAATAAGCTGCAATAGGTACCAATAAAGGGATGGCTTGCGCTGGATATCTCGAACTAAAACCCCACGTAATTTTTACGCACGATATTGCAATTAGTGTAATGCTAAATACATAAAACAAAAGCATTGTTGGAAAAAGTTGTTTGCGTAATTGCTGATACAACGAATACATTAAGTACAAAGAACTTAATATGATAAAAGCGCCAAATATCAGAGATGCAACGTGTGCTAATCTGACAGAAAATACCTTTGTAAATAAGAAATTAAAAGGCAAAAAAAGTATAAAATCAAAGTAATAATTTAAAACAATAAGACACAAAAAGAATAACCCTGCCACATACCATTGAAAACGGTTTAACCTTACAAAAAGCCGTGGCGCAATTAAGGCAAATACAATTGCATAATAGGCAAAACATAGAAAGAAAAAGTCGAAGCGAAAATTACTTCCTTGATTTGCGATGTCATCATAAAATGCGGCATCCCCAGGAGCTACTAGGCCATTCCATATGAAAAAAATATATGCTGGAATCAATAACGCGAAAACGCCGAATACAATGGTTGGATAGATCGCTTTGGTCCAATCGCGTTTATCGATATATAAAATAGGTAACGCTGCAATCAATAATAGAAAAGGTTGACGACCTATTATTGAAAGCCCAAACGCCAATGCTGCCAGAATCACTTTATAAATCTGGCTGCGTCTATCTTGCTTACTATAAGCTACGAGTAAATAAATGCTAAGCGATAAAAAAAAGATAGCAGGCATTTCTGTGAGTGCTAAGCCGCCAATCACATAACTCATAGGAACAGCTAAAGTCAAAAGTGCCAGATCTTTTGCAAGTGCGTATTTTAAAAACGTACGACTTAAGACCCAAATCGTGCCCAATAAAAAACCTACATTAACTAATCTTATATAAGGAGTTCTTAACGCGGTTATAGGTTGTAAAAGGTAATGGACAATCGAATATAAAGGTCCTGCAGAACCTTCGTGGTTTAAAAGATATGTTTCGCCCCATCCATATTTATTAAGTAGCAAAACATTTTTCAGATAAGCTGGTTCATCGTAAAAAGGTGCTTTATTTAATAATAAAACTAAAGCTATCAGTGCTGCAGCAGCAGACATTAAGCATAAACGTTCTGCATTGGTCATGTCAAATTGTATTCTTTTTACGATACGTCAATATTAAGGCGAGGATATGGCAGCGCAAATATTTTTCTAATTGTAATATTCAGTTTTTCGAGTATCTTCGGAACTTGTTCTAAGAAATCCTACATTCTTTTGAAAATCCGTTATAAAAAACGAATTTTTAAAGATATCTAATGAAACTATCTGTTGTAATCCCTGTTTATAATAGCGCTCAAACTATTCGGTTACTGGTCAATTCACTGCTTAACGTTTTAGAAACCTATCAAGTTGAGATTATTTTGGTGAATGATTGCAGTAAAGACACCAGCGAATCTATTTGTGAAGATCTTGCTCGTACAAATCATAATGTAAAATTCATCTCCCTTCGTAAAAATAGAGGCGAACACAATGCTGTAATTTGTGGTTTAAATTTTTGCACAGGAGATTATGTTGCTATAATTGACGATGATCTACAAAATCCTCCATCTGAAATTATTGCCTTATTAAACAAAGCTATTCAGTTTGACTACGATGTTGTTTATGCGAAATATGTAAGTAAAAAACATTCATTTTTGAGAAACATTGGCAGCAAAATAAATAGCTGGTCTGCTTCTCTTCTTATTGCTAAACCTAAGGGTTTATATTTATGCAGTTTTAAATTAATTAAAAAAGAACTGGTAGAAGAGATCATACTTTACAAAGGACCTTTTCCGTACCTGGATGCTTTGATACTAAGGAGTACTGACAATATAGGATCAGAAATTGTATTACATGTAAACCGGCAAGAAGGAAAATCTAATTATAACTTTAAAAAATTAGTATCATTATACTTAAACATTTTTATCAATTTTTCTTATAAGCCTTTGCGACTTGTAACCTTTTCTGGTATTGCTATTTCGTTCATATCGCTCATGCTTTCGTTTTATATTATGTATGAAAAACTTTTTCTAAACAACATAACACCGGGTTGGGCCTTTTTATCAATTCTACTATTGTTTTCAATCGGGGTTACTTTTTTCGTTATCGGGTTGTTAGGTGAATATGTTGGAAAAATTTTGATGGCACTTAATAGCAGTCCACAATACACAATAAGTAAACAAATTAATACCGATAGTTTTTCTAAGTCAGTAATTACATCCACATTTGATAGGAAGGCAATCTAAAAATTTAGCTTAATTAATTGAAAAAGCCGCGTGCAACAATTGTTGAACGCGGCTTTTTTTTCTAATTTCTAATTGCAATTAAGGCATAATAATTTTAGATTTTGGCGCAAGTATTTCTACTAGCTCAAGATCAAAAACAAGGTCTTCTCCTGAAAGGGGATGATTAGCGTCGAGTATAACAACATCATCCTTAACCTCTCTGATAACAACCGGAAAATTCTGCCCCTGGCCATTGCTCATATTTAATTGCAGTCCTATTTCAGGCACCATATCTTCAGGAAAACGATCTCTCGGAAATTCCATCAAGAGGTCAGGTTGTTTTTGTCCGTAAGCTTCATCAACAGGTATATGCACTGTCTTTTTATCACCAACGGTCATTCCGGTTACGCCACTGTCAAAACCCGCAATAACGGCTCCGCTTCCAACTTCAAATTCTAATGGTTCTCTTCCCTCGCTGCTGTCAAAAGTTGTTCCATCAGTTAATTTGCCGTGATAGTGCACCTTTACAGTGTCACCTGCTTTTACTTGCTCCATAATTTTTATTTTAAGAATTTTTACAAATCATACATCTTTACCTATAATTATTTGGTGCGATGTATATAGCATACAGCTATTAATAAGCCAAACAACTATAGTACGATTGTGGCTTCAAAATAAAACACTAATTAAGGAACAGTCAAATAAATTTAAACCCAACAGCTTTTATGAGCAAACTACTTTTTCTTTTTGTGGTGATGTTAAATACATCCTGTTTTGCTCAAAAAGCAAAGAAACCAGCCGTGGTGCCAAAAGCATCTATACACAACAATATAAAGCCCGGTGCATATCAAATGTTTGAGTATCTGCCCCGAATTAAAGGTAAAAGGGTTGCAATTTTTGCAAATCATACCGCTACGGTTGGCAACATGCATTTGGTGGATACGCTGCAGAAACTAGGTGTAAAAATAACCAAAATCTTTGGGCCAGAACATGGTTTCAGAGGCACTGCTGATGCCGGCGAAAAGGTTGATAATTATATTGATAAACAGACAGGGCTTTCTGTTGTATCGCTCTATGGCAAAAAAAGGCGGCCATCAAAAAAAGATCTTGAAGATGTTGATGTAATGATTTTTGATATTCAGGATGTGGGCGTTCGTTTTTACACATATATATCGTCGTTGCAGGATTATATTGAGGCATCAATTGATAACAATAAGCCATTAATCATTTTAGACCGTCCTAATCCAAATGGTTTTTATGTTGACGGACCGGTTTTAGATACAACATACAAGAGTTTTATTGGAATGCAACCGATACCTGTTGTATATGGCTTAACAATGGGCGAGTATGCTAATCTGCTTTTAGGACAGGGCTGGCTATCCCCTGAAACGATGGTAAAGTTGATGACGTTAAAAACCGCAGACCACCTAAACAACGCAACAGAAAACAGTAATGCAGGAAATATTACCGTGATAAAGTGTTTGAATTATACGCATAAAAGTCGTTACGATCTACCGGTTAAACCATCTCCCAATTTGCCAGATGCAGTTAGTGTATATTGGTATCCCTCAACGTGCTTTTTTGAAGGAACGGTGTTGAGTGAAGGCCGGGGAACTGACCATCCCTTTGTAATTTTTGGACATCCTTCTTTACCTAAAAATATGTATTCGTTTACGCCTGCGGATAAGGATGGTGCTAAAAATCCTAAGTTAGAAGGCCAATTGTGCTTTGGATGGAACTTAACAGACAGCCCTCGTTCTTACACTCCTGATACAAAACTGCAGTTACAATATTTGATAAAAGCTTACCAGCTATTCCCCGATAAAGAAAACTTTTTCATCAAACCTAAAAAAGACAATGTAAAGCCAACGGAGATCTTTTTTAATAAGCTTGCCGGAAATGGAAATCTATATCAACAAATTATTAATGGTACAACTGAAGAAGAGATACGCGCTAGCTGGCAACCCCGCCTTGATGCTTACAAAAAAATAAGAAAGCGATACTTAATGTATCCTGATTTTGAATAACGATGATTGGCGGATTTAAATGAATAACAACAATGGATTATAAAGAACTTAGAATTGTCTTTATGGGTACGCCTGATTTTGCAGTATCATCGTTAAAGGCGCTGGTTGAGGCAGGATGCAACATAATAGGTGTTATAACAGCGCCTGACCGGGCGGCAGGAAGAGGTATGAAATTGAGACAAAGTGCTGTTGCAGAATATGCATTGAAGATGGGATTGCATTTGCTGCAACCCGAAAAGCTGAAAGATCTCACTTTTATAGCTGACTTAAAAAGTTTGAATGCTGATTTGCAAGTTGTAGTTGCATTTAGAATGTTACCAGAAATTGTATGGAATATGCCGCCGATGGGTACCATTAATTTACATGGTTCACTACTGCCAAAATACAGGGGCGCTGCGCCGATAAACTGGGCAATAATTAACGGAGAAACAGAAACGGGTGTTACCACTTTCAAACTTCAGCATGCAATAGACACCGGAAACATTTTGTTACAAGAACGCATACCTATTGCTAGAGAAGATACAGCGGGAGAGTTGCACGATAAGATGAAAGAAATCGGCGCTGCTTTGTTGGTAGAAACTATTAAACAAATCAGCGAAGGTTGTATTGCCGAAAAACCTCAGAATTTAGTATCGAAGGATTTAGAAACTGATATGCCCCATGCGCCCAAACTATTTACCGAAACCTGCATGATTGATTGGGAAAAAGATTGCGAGACGATTTTTAATTTGATAAGAGGCCTTTCACCAATACCCGGAGCTATGACCAGGGTGGAGGGAAAGATTTTTAAAATTTATAAATGTTCAACAGAAAAAATGGACCTAACAGTTGAGCCGGGAACAATTTTTAGCGACAATAAAAGTATTTTAAAATTTGCATGTAATGATGGATTCATCAGTGTAATAGAGATACAACCTGAAGGTAAAAAACGGATGCTTGTTTCAGATTTTTTACGAGGTAATAAATTGCAAACGGCGCAAATTATCAATTAGGCCATTGGCGGTATCGACATCTTAATAGTAACTAACTACTACAGGAAACTTAGAATTATTAATACCCAATGCCGCTACCGCCGAATTACTTAATCGTAGTAAAATACCATTGTTTTCTTTCATAGTAGGCATCGTTCCTAATACTTTGGCGTAAACAGATTTGTTATCTTTCGACGTGATTTTCACTACAGTTCCGGCAGCGATATACGGCATCAAAACATAAAACTTCTTATCGTTCCAACCTGATCGCGATTCAAAAAAGGAAGCATCACCAACTAATTGCTTCGCAGGTTTATCTGCAACTTCAACATTAAAAACGCTTTCAAAAGCCTGGTTATTTAGTAAAGCGATGTAAGTATTGTTTGTAGTTTTACTCGCTTCTGTTGCGTTCTCTTTTACAGGCAAAGTGGGCTTTATATCATTTTTTGCCGGCTCAGGCGTAGCAGTTTTTACTACATCACCTGTATTACCTTTTCCCAAAGGTTGCGTAACATCTTTGGGTGCCGTAATTACTACCGGCCGCTTTGAATTTGCAGCTAAACTAGAATCTTTGGTAACTTTCGAAATAGCCACGCTGTCTATTTTCGTTTTATTGTTGGTTACAGTTTCAGTACCCTTTTTATCGGCCGGCTTTTTGGCGATTACTTCTTTATTAGTAACTATCGCGCTTGCCTTCGCCGAATCTGTTTTTGAAGGTTTTTTTACTATTACTGAATTTTTAATACTGTCCAGTTTACTATTCGGTTTTATAGTGGTATTGCTAATATTATTAATTGAATCTTTTTTACTCAGCGGTTTTACAACCGGTTTTACTGGCAGCTTCACAATTGCTTTATCACCATCAATTTTTACTGTTTTATCAGGCAGGTTTGTTTGATTTTTTTTAATGTCAGAAGCCGATTTGTTGTTTGTCTTCAGGGCAAGGTTAAGGCTGTCAATCTGTTTAGTAGTGATTGGATTTTTTGCAGGAGTTTTTGGGATTTTAGGAGCTACCACTAAAAGTGATCCAGGCTTTTTCTCAGGATCTTTAATTTTCACCTCTCCCACTTTTAAACTACTGGAATCTACTTTTGGCTTAGCTGCACTTGCAGCACCCTTATTTGGGTAACCAACATTACTTTTATTGTTTACCAATTCAGCATTTTTAAGCTGACCACTATCTTTTTTCGTCAATTTTTCAGTAGCAATAACTGTTGACTTTTCAGGTTTGGGTGTACTATTGACATCTGCTTTTTCAATTTCATCTTTAGGTTGTACATCAACGCGCGCAAAGGTAGAACTAACAGTATCCTCAAAAAATGCAAGTTTGTCAAGCCTTGCTTTTAAAAACCCCACTAAAAGTTCGGTGCCTTTCGCTACAACATCATCAGCCTGTGTGTTCCAGCGTTTAAGAGATGTAATTGGCACCCAATTAACCTTTGTTGTAATCTGTTGCAAGCTTTGACTATAGGTAGCTAAAAAATAAACAGGAACTAAACCTTCGCCAATGGCAGGGTTGCCTTGCTGGTCAAAATTTTCAGGTGTTAGCGGTATTTTTAGTGTCTTTGCCTTCAGCGCACTTTCATGATAATCCATGTTGTTGAACTCTGCAAGACTATCAGGAGCAAGATTATATTTAGCAGCGATGGATGTAAAAGTTTCACCCTCATTTAAAGGATATTCGACAAATAACCCGGGCGTGTAACCCCCGATCATTACACGCTGCTTTTGCGCAAACGATAAAGACCACAATAAAGTAAAGGCTATAAGAAAAAAATACCGCATATATGCTTGCATCTTGTGTTACCGACAAATATAAACGTGAAAAAATCTGGATAAAGTTAATGTTTTAGAATTCTCCACTCCGTGGGATAGTAATTATTAATTCTGTTAGGTAACACTTTTACCCATCCTAACCTGAAGCCGTTGTATGTAATAATAGCCCAGCCTAATAAGGCATCCAATGCCTGAAAATCTAAACGTTTTAAATATTTGATGGCATCATCGTAGCAAAGTTCTATTGTAGGAATATTATCGCTTACGAGGTTAGACAATGCCAGCTCATGATGAGGCACCAAATCCTTTCCTTTTATAACGCCCACTGCAACACCTGATTTACGCACATGCAACAGAGATTGTATGGTGATAACATCATTTGCAAACTTCATTGGAAAGGCAATGATCGTTTCCTTTTGTTTAAGAAAGGCTAGAGGTTCTTGGGTAGTTAAAAAAGTAGCAATTATCTCTTTCTCCGTTTTATTTAATGTTGCCGAGTACGAATGCATTTGATCAAATTCCTCTGCATCTCCCTTCTTTCTAAAACAGGCGGCAAAAAAACCTTCTCCTTTTAAGCGGTTTGGGTAAAAGCGATACCCCGGCACATTATGATGATCCGATTTTATTTCTACTATCCCCCAATCTTGATCTACTTCTATTGCAACGCCTTCCAGATCAAGCGTATCGGCTAGCCAGTCGCAAATATCTTCATCTTCTTGCTTACTATAACTACATGTACTATAAATTAAGTATCCTCCAGCCTTCAGTGCCACAATTGCATCTTGCAATATTCGCTGCTGGCGCAGGCTGCACATGGTCACATTCGCTTCGCTCCATTCTTCAATTGCATGCACGTCCTTTCTAAAAAGGCCGCTACCACTACATGGTGCATCTATCACCATCAAATCAAAATAGTTGGCTAGTTTCTTAAAGTCTTTAGGATCATTGTGCGTAACCATTACATTACTACTACCCCATTTACTTAAATTTTCAGCAAGTATGGTTACCCTGGATTTTATCACTTCATTAGAAACTATAAAACTGTCAGGTAATCTGCCGGCAAGCAGCGTACTTTTTCCACCCGGCGCGCCGCATAAGTCCAAAACTTTTTTAGGTATCTGCTCTTGCGAGATTTGCCGTACAATATGATCAATAAACATACTGCTGGCCTCTTGCACATAATAAGCACCAGCATGAAAAGTAGGATCGAATGTGAATGATGGCCGATGGGATAAATATTTGCCTGATGCACACCAGGGCACTGATGATACTTTGATCTCAACCTCGTCTGTACCAGACCCTAATAGTGCTGCCGGTGCAACAAAATTTTCTGTGTTACTTAATACAGCAACAGATTGTTTAAGTGGATTAAATCGCACAGAAGTTACCTGCTCTCCCGAATCATGCACTTTTAAAAAATCATCTTCATTAAAGCCGGGCAAACTTTGCAAGGATTGAATAAAAGATGCAGGAAGCTTAGCCAAAATATTTACTTGTTAATGATCTAAAATCTTATAACGAAATGCTCAGGCGTTTTTTTCTCTTTGCGAAAAAAGACTAAACCAATAAAGAATAAATCGATGGTAAGTGTAACGCTGCTATGTTGTTTAATATAATCCCAGGCTTCTTCCATTTCTTCACTCCAATGTATATCATCAAAAATAAAAATAGACTGATCGTTTGCCTTAGATAATAATTGATGAAAATAATCAATGGTTGGTTGTTTGCGGTGATTACCATCAACATAAGCAAGATCTATCACTGCAATGTTGGGGAGAATTTTGGCAAGCGTGTTGTCAAAATTCCCCTCTACCAATTTTATGTTCGCAAGGTTATTCTTATCAAAATTTTTTCGGGCAATATTAGCAATGCTCGTTGCACCTTCAAACGTGTACACTTTGGCATTGTGGTCCATGGCCAGGTAGCTGGTTGTAATACCAAGAGATGTACCTAACTCCAAAATAGTTTTTGGCTTATAGTACTGTACTATTCTATAAAAAAGCTGCCCAAATTTTGCAGGCTTCAATGCTGAAACGGCAATGTCTTTTACCTTACGTTCATTACTTTTCGATGTTGTAGATCCTGCACCAAAATCTTGTATGGTAAGCATTTCATTATTACTCAACAAGTCATTTCGTAATGCTTCAATTGCATGGTAGGCAGGGCGCTTCTTTTTATCATTCAGTACGCTAATAATAAAATTGTAAACAAACGGAGAATGGATGCCATGGCCTTTGCCATTAGAGGCTGTCAAAAAATATTTAATGAACTTGAAACCTAGTTGCACCGTTGAATACATAGCTGCTAAAATAAGAAAGAAAGTATAGGTGAAGCAGTAAGCTGAGTGAGATTGGTAATTATGAGCGTTGCCATTTTTGAAAAGTATAATTGTACGCATGCTTTTCGTCTGCAAAGCAATCTCTTGAACTTACTAGTTTCCATTTAGTCTCATCAATTTCAGGAAAGAAAACATCTCCATCAACTTCTGCGTGCACGCGTGTTATATATATGATGTTGGCAGAATCAATCACCTCTTTAAAAATTTCGCCTCCACCTATAACACACACTTCATTACAATCTGTTTCGCCGGCTACAAACAATGCATCATTGAGTGAGTGTGAAATAACAATGCCTTCAACAGGCAGTTTTTCCTGCCTGGTAACTACTATATTTATTCTGCCTGCCAGTGGCTTGTTACCTAAAGACTTAAGCGTTTTGCGACCCATAATAACCGGTAAACCCCATGTTGCGTTTTTAAAAAACTTCATGTCGTTTGGCAAATGCCAGGGCATCTCATTACCCTTACCAATTACACTATTTGTTGAGGCGGCAACTACTATAGAAATGGTCATGAACGTTCAATTTTAATGTTTCTATACGGCAACCGCAGCTTTTATGTGTGGATGAAATTGATAGTCCTTCAATTGAAAATCGTCGAAAGTGAAACTGAAAATATCAGGTACATCTTTATTAATAATCATTTGTGGTAAAGCATAGGGAGTTCTGCTTAGTTGCAGTTTTGCCTGGTCTATATGATTATTATACAAATGCACATCGCCAAAGGTGTGTATAAATTCTCCTGGTTGCAAGCCTGCAGCCTGCGCCATCATCATGGTAAGTAATGCATAAGAAGCTATGTTGAATGGTACGCCTAAAAATACATCAGCACTTCGCTGGTACAATTGACAACTTAGTTTTCCATCGGCAACATAAAATTGAAACAAGCAATGGCATGGCATCAACGCCATTTCAGAAAGTTCTGCTACATTCCATGCACTTACAACCATTCGGCGGCTATCAGGTTTATTTTTTATTTGATGCATTACATCACTTATCTGATCAATCGTTTGTCCATTGGGTGTGCTCCAGCTTCGCCATTGCTTACCGTATACGGGACCTAAATCTCCTTGCGCGTCGGCCCAATCATTCCAAATACTTACACCGTGGTTATTTAAATATTGCACATTAGTATCGCCACGCAAAAACCATAGCAACTCGTATATAATGCTTTTTACATGAAGTTTCTTTGTTGTTACAAGTGGAAACCCTTTTTGCAGATCGAAACGCATTTGATAACCAAAACAACTAATAGTACCTGTTCCGGTACGATCTGTTTTAGATACTCCATTATCTAATATATGCTGAAGTAATTGTAGGTATTGTTGCATAAAGTGCAAACTTACACTACATGGCTACAGGTAAATTAGGTGGTGAGAAGATGTGAAGAAAAAGTAATTATCTATACCTTTTTTCCTTCGCGCCGCTGCAATTCCTTCTTTATTAGACTTAGCTCTCGCCCTGTTTGTCCACTTACGCTACTATTTTCTTGCGCGCGACGCATTAAATAAGGAACTACATCGCCAATTGGGCCAAAGGGCAAATATTTGCTAACGGAACAACCTGCTTTTGCAAGATTAAAAGTTATATGATCGCTCATGCCATAAAGCTGAGAGAAATGAATATGGGAATGGTTTAAAGGCAATCCTTTTTGCTGCAGTAAGTCACATGCTAGGAGATTGCTTTCCTCGTTGTGGGTAGCAACTATAGTAGTAATGGTTTCAATATTATCTATACAAAATCTAACAGCATCGTTGTAATCCTTATCGGTACTTTCTTTATTAGGCTGAATGGGAGATGGATAGCCTTTGTCAGATGCCCTATTACGCTCTTTTTCCATGTAAGCTCCCCTAACCAATTTTACACCATAGAAGAAATTTTGCTGTCTGGCTATTCGATGTGATAATTTCAAAAAGTCCATACGGTCGTGGCGGTAGAGTTGAATGGTATTGAAAACAATTGCTTTTTCCTGATTAAATTCCTGCATCATCTCCATCGTCAATCTATCTACTGGGTCTTGTATCCAGCTTTCTTCGGCATCTATTAAAATACCAATACCTTTTTCTTCTGCCACTTCACATATTCGAAACATTCTATCGCGCACGCTGTCCCACTCCTCTTGCTCATGTTCATGATCGTGAATGCCTGACCTTATCCTGGGCGCTTCATTCAATGTTTCCAACAAAGAAAATCGCGCAAGACCTGTAACTTTTATGCTGATATATGGAATATTGTTTTGGGTGGCTGCATATTCAATAACTTTTATAAATGCCTCCGTTGCCTGATCAAAATATGCTTCGCCTTCTTTACCTTCAATGCCATAATCTAGAATAACCTGCACGCCGTATTTGCCCAACACCTCACCAACAGCGGCAGTTTCTTGCAGGGTTTCGCCCCCTACAAATTGTTTGAAAATAGTTTTGCGAACCATTCCCTGTATCGGCAAGCCAATCTTCATAGCTATAGGAGTAAGCCGCACACCTAGCTGTACTAAAAGATCGTTACCCATTGTGCTAAATAAAAAACGAGCTTTTTTTAGCTCTTTATTTGTTTTATAAGCAAAGGCATTTTCGGTATTATCGAACGATATATTCATTTGTGGCAAAATTCAATGCGAATATACTTATTGAAGGTTGATTGCGTTGCAGCACCGAATTGAAAGTTTGACTATGAACCTACTACTTAACAACAAATGCTTTTATTTCGCTATTCTAATCACCATCAATCATTCGAACTACCTTCGCCCAAATTTTTATTGAATGGAAGCAAAGAAGGTTAGCTGATAGTTTTATTATGATGAATGAAATTGTGCTGCCAAACGATACCAATACTTTTGGTAATCTAATGGGTGGAAGGCTAATGTATTGGATGGATATAGCTGCAGGAATTGCAGCAGGTAAACATTGCAATGCGCCCTGTATGACAGCAAGTGTGGATAATCTTAGTTTTAAAAATCCGATAAAGCTTGGAAACATAGTACATATAGAAGCTCAGGTTTCACGAGCTTTTAATACATCTATGGAAATATTTTTAAAAGTTTGGGGAGAGGACATTGTACACCAATATAAGTATGAAAGCAATGAGGCTTATTTTACTTACGTAGCACTTGACCCTACCGGCCGCCCAAGAAAAGTTCCTGCAATTAATACCTGAAACTCCCGATGAAATACAACTTTTTGATGGCGCTTTAAGAAGACGGCAAGTACGTTTAATATTAGGTGGTAAAATGAAGCCTGATGATGCAAATGAACTAAAACTGTTATTCTTTCCCGCAACAATGTAGATTGCTTTTTTTATGCTTGTCTTTCAGCTGCCAACATGCGGTGGTGTTTTCCTTTCATTCTATAGCGCTTACTTTGTTCTATTGAATCCATCACCTGCTCTAAAATTTCTTCGCTAGTTTTACTATAATCAATTACCAGAGGTTCTTTAAACTTAACAGTTAGTAAAGAACCTCTTTTTTTAAATGTTAGGCCCTTCTTCGTAAAGGCCCGCCAAAAGCCGCTAATGACTACAGGAATAACAATAGGCTGACACTTTTTTATAAGGAAAGAAGTGCCCCTTCTACCGGGAGCAAAAGGTTTAGTTGTGCCTTGCGGAAAAGTGATAACCCAGCTACTATCCAAAGCACGCTCAATTTTTCTGGTGTCCGATGGATCTAACCCGCGCCTTACCTCTGTTGCTTCTGAGCGCCACGTACGCTTTACAGTTAAGGCTCCTGCCAAAGTAAAAAGCTTACTTATCCAACTGCCCTTCATTGTTTCTTCGGCAGCTACATAATACACATTTGTAAAGGGATTGAGTAAATAATATGGCACACCAAGCCGGTTTTCTTTGCCCCATTTTATTGCAGAAAATATGTGCAGGAAAGTGATCACGTCGGCAAAATAAGTTTGATGATTGCTAACGAATAACACTTTACTTTTTGGCAAGTTGGTTAAATGTTCTGTGCCTTCTATCTTCAACTTATTTACAAGCATTAGTCCGGGATAACTAAACACGCCAACAATTGCATAAACTATCTTTCGTACAATTCTAATGTGTTTCAACTTTTCTGCAAATGAGCCCATTAATTAAATTTTTGTGCAACCAAATATGTATAGTGCAAAGTAAGGGAATGTAAAGATATTGTTAAGACAGGTGCTACATATTTTTGACGGTATGTAATTGGTAACAACTTTACATCCTACATAAAATGAAAATAATATGAAAAATGTAATGACAGCTTTATTAATGCTTACGCTGGCACTTGGTGCTAACGCGCAGAATGATAACCAGAATAACAGGCGAACCATTAACGTTACCGGCAATGCCGAGATGGAAATAACACCTGATGAGATCTACGTACAAGTTGAACTAAGGGAATATGATAAAAAGGGCAATGGTAAAGTTGATATAGAATTTATCAAGAACAACTTTATAAAGGCCGTTACAGGTGTTGGTATTAGTGATACGAACATTACTGTACAAAGTTATCAGGGTTGGGATGGCAACTATTGGTGGTACAAAAAGAATAAAAAAAATCCCGACTTAAAAGCATCTATTACTTATTTGGTTAAGCTGCCAAACACAAAAAAGATGGATCAACTTGTAGAAAAGTTGGATGATGAGGCCACACAAAATTTCTTTATTTCAAAAGTGGCACACAGTAAAGAAAAAGAGTTTAAAAAGCAATTGAAGATGGATGCGGTTAAAAATGCAAAAGAAAAAGCCATCTATCTTTCAGCCGCAATTGGCGAAACTATTGGAGCTGCCATTACAATAAATGAACCCGGTGAAATGCATGTTTATCAACCTATGATGTACCAGGCGCGTATGGCTAAGTCTGAAATGGCAGATGCGGGTAACGCTTCTGCTCCTAATATTGATTTTAAGAAAATAAAATATCAATATGAAGTAAACACAGTATTTGCTTTGAAGTAAAAAAGATTACACTTCTAATAAAAAAGGATCTGTCGCTTTAAAACGCACAGATCCTTTTTGCTTTACCCAAAATATTGCGCTTATTAGCAGGGTGTTAGTGGATGTCAGGTTATCTTCGCACCCTTAAATTTTTGATGGGAATGCAATTAAATACAGTGATTTTTGATATGGATGGTTTGCTTATAGATAGTGAACCATTGTGGAATGAGGCAGCCGATGAAGTATTAAGTTATTATGGCAAACGCTTAACGCCCGAGGATTATGCAACCACTGTAGGCTTGCGTACAAGTGAGTTTGTAAACTGGTGGCTGAGAGATTATAAGTTTGATAATACCGAGCTGGAGAAAGCAGCTAAACAAATTATAGATCTTGTAACCGAAAAGATAAAACGTAATGGCAAACCCATGCCCGGTGCATTATATGCCTTTGATTATTTTAGCAAACGCAATTTTAAAATAGGGATTGCTACCTCATCTCCATTAGAGTTAGTTTATACAGTAAAAGATCTTTTAGGTATCGGCCATTATTTGCAAGGTATAGCCTCCGCAGAAAAACTGCCATATGGCAAACCACACCCAGAAGTATATCTTCAATGTGCCGGCATCTTAAATGCTTCGCCATTGGAGTGCTTGTGTTTTGAAGACTCTTTAAATGGTGTGATTGCTGTAAAAGCAGCACGAATGAAGTGCATTGTTGTACCGGAACATTCAACGCAAAAAGATCCGCGGTGGTCTTTAGCTGATCTCAAATTATCATCATTGCAAAACTTTAATGAGTTGCATTTGAATTTGCTGTAAGTGCTTAAAGCGATCATATAAAAAAGGCTGGCTCAAAACAATGAGCCAGCCTTTTTTATATATGTGAGAATGGTGCCTTATTTAGATTTTGTTTCTCACCGGAGCAATCCTAAAATCATCTCTCTTTTGTACTATTGCTACTTGACAACATATTCTTAATTACGTTGAATAAACTTACTTTTCTGGAGGTCCTAAATAAGTTCTTTTTTGAGGCTTAGTATAAATGACCAGTTTTTGAAAAACAATTCCCGGGTCTATCATCCAAAGTTTTAGAGTGTGTTTACCGGGTGCCTGAATGGTATGTTTTGATCTTTTTATTTTAATGTGATCTCCCACAGATTTGCTCCACCACTCAGCATACTGATAATCAGGCTTCACCTCGCCTTCGTTAAGGTTTACAACGGTAGGCTTTTCATTGTCAATTGACAGCGCAAATTGTAAACCTCCTTGTTTTTTAAAATCTTGAGTAGGCGACATAAAAACATCAACATTTAACTCCCCACTATTGAAAACCGTAAAGTCATATTCAACGTAAGGCGAAGAATTTTCTATTGCTTGCCTGCCTGCAGTTACAGGTTCAGCAATAATGGATGACTCTGTTCTGCCCAAGTTTGGTACTACTTTCCAATAAATATTTTTTGCATCTTTTTTATTGGTGAAATGAGCAGCTTCCATTGAAACAACTCCGTTATTCTCAACAAAACCAACGGCCGGCGGCAAATTATTAATAACAGGTACTTTGATATTATATTCCGCACCGGCGCCGGAAATGGTTATGGTGCCATTTGTTTGTCCTTTGGGCACTTTTGCCCAGTTGATACTTACATATACTTTTTCATGAAACTGAGTAGTGCCATGGTCTTTTGATAATTCGATCCAATCATTTTGTGCCTTGAGGCTATAGCTTAAGTGTTCCTGGCCGCGATTGACAACATCTATATAATAATCTTGTTTATTAATGGAGTCGAATGGCTGAAAAGATTCGCTAAATGACCAATCGGCCTCTACATCTAACCAACCCCAGAAAGGTGTACTTCCATACTCTAAAAAGTAGCCGAGTTCCGCTTTTTTGCGAAGTTGAACATAAGCTATCGGAGGCGTTTTATTCAATGGTGGGTGGGCCCAAGAAGTATAACCCATATGCGTTTGAGACATCATATGGTTCCATTTTCCATTTTGTAACTGATGATATTTTTGGGTAAGTTCAGCGTCTTTTTCAAACAATATCTTTACCCTATCGGCATAGAAATTAGCGGGTGATGCTCCTCGATCTGCGTAGTATTTATTTTTCCCCGCTGCTATGTACATTTCATTTACGTTAGCACACATTTCAACCGGAGAAAGAATTAATTGATAAAATGGATCTTTATATTGACTATCCAATTTGTCATATATGATTTTTCCTTTTGTAACCAAAGCGTTGAAATCGCTTAAAACGCTTTCAGCTTCTCTATAGTTCTCAACGCTATACGTTTCGGCAGTTAGCATCTCCGGCGTACGGCGTGCATTGTACTTAGTATATAGCGCCAAAATGTTGGCAATGTCTTTGGCAAATTCATCACCAAACTGTTGCGCTGCCCAGTTTACGTAGTAATCAGGCAAATCTTTGGCCTGTATAGCTTCAGGGTCCCATGCATAATCTAAAAAGAAACTAATGGGCAGTTCCATAGGTTTTATATCACCTACATTGGCGATCCATAAATTTTTTACGCCGTGCTCATAAGTTATTTTCATTTGCTCCCAAATTCTTTCAATTTGTGTTACATTTTGCCACCTGTAAGAAACAGGCGAACCCACATAATCCAAATGGTAGTACATACCATATCCGCCCTTATGGCCTAAATCTTTTGCCTTTGGCAGGTAACGAATATTTCCCCAATTGTCGTCGCTAAAAAGTATGGTGATATCATCATCTACGCGCATTCCTTTATCATAATAATCTTGCACTTCTTTATAAATGGCCCACACCTGCGGAGTTTGTGCTGCGGGCTTGCCGGTTACTTCTGCAATAATTTTTCTTTGGTCTTTAATGATGGTTTGCAACAAATCCACCGCAGTTTCTTTGGCCATTCCTTCATCGCCATCACCACGCATACCAACGGTCACCACACTTTCATAATTACCCATTCTCTCCACACCTCCGCGCCAAAATTTTTGAAGTGAGTCCTTATTCGTATTATAGTTCCATGCGCCACCATTAAACAAAGACCATTCATTGTGGGCACGCATCATGGGTTCATGATGGCTGGTTGAAACCACAATACCAAACTCATCGGCTGTCTTTGGATTTAAAGGATCGTCTACATTAAACATGGTGGGCAACCACATAGATGGCCACAAATAGTTAGCTTTATTGCGCAAGAGCAACTCATAGATTTTTTCGTAAACTTTATGATTGATGCCTCCAAATTTCTCTATTGCCCAGTTTCTAAAAGCCGGCGCCTCATCGTTTATAAAAATACCACGGTACTTAACTGATGGACCTTTAGAAGTATAAATTCCATTTGTCAAATATAATTCGCTGCTTCTTTCTACCGGGGCATCAGCCCACCAGTACCAGGGAGAAACACCCATTTTTTCTGATAATGTAAATACGCCATAGGCCGCACCACGTCTATCACTACCAACAATTACCAATGCCTGCTCCACACCTGGAAATGGCTTTTTAATTGATTGAATAATAAACTGCTCCCACCCACCTTTTATAGCGCTTACATCTAATTTTTTTTGTGCGATCAATTGATTGATCAGCGGGTTATTACCCACAGTGGCCACCACAACAAGGTAAGGCGACTTAGTTTTGCTATCACTTGATACTAGCGGCTTTTTTCCGGTAACTTTTTCTATGTCTGACGACAAAAACTCGGCTGCCTTTTTAACCAAAATATTCTCCGCTGTATCGTAAACGATCTTAGCCGTATTTGCCTTGTCTACAAAAGCAAACTGATCAGGTTGTCCAGTGTATTTATTGCTGATATGCAACTGTGCAATTGCAGACGATGCACTTATTAGAAAAAAAACGGTAACTATTTGCAACTGCTTCATCATACTATATAGAAATATTTATTTATTAAATGTTGCTGATATCACTTTGAAATTATTTTTAAAACGATATCACTTATAATCATACAACTCTAAACGTTGTATACCATAACTGCCATGAGCAATACGAATGTGCCGTCCCTGATGCGTTTGATCACCATTTAAATGACGGAATATTTTCCAGGTACCACTTTCAAAGTTTCCCTCTTCGTTTTTTAGGATACCCACAATATTTTGGCGGTTTCGCCAGTTTTTAAAAGTAACAACGATACCGGTGCCACCTACATAAAACTCTTGTGGACCTTTCTTTATAATAATAGCAGCACCATAATCCCAATTCTCATTGGTGGCTCCGGCCTCCCAGCCAAGTGAATAACTATTTTTAAATGAAAACTCATAGTCGCCCAATACTACGGTAGATTGAGGCTTCTCCTTGTCTAATAACACTGCCTCAATTTGATCATCTTTATGAGAAAGTATCAGGGGCTGCAATTGCTCTAATAATTTATATGCTTTTCCTAAGTTTTCAGCAACTGTTCCGGAGGTTGATTCAATACCGAAAGGTGAAAAACCTAAAGCGTTATAATGGCCAATGGCAAATAATGCTTTAGGTGCGGCGGTGCCATCAAACCGATGCTCCGGAATAAAAAGCGGATTTTGACTGCGTACGTATAAGTCATTCCACATTTCAAAATCTGGATTATAAAAGTCAGGAGAAAGCATATCTATAGATGGTGCACCGGCTTTATAAATGTCCATTAAATGTGGCAGGGGACCCGCACTTGGATACTCACCCGGCGTTTTACCCGGCCTGATCAATGCTGCATTTATATACATGGGTAATGGGTAAACGCGTTTACCTGCCTCAGTAACTGCTTGTACAAATTTTGCAAAATACCAGGCCATAAAAATTTCATCTGTAGCGTATCCCACTCCAAAAACTTCTTCCCAACTGCCGCTAGTTCTAAAACCATTTTTTCTCCAGAACAGCTAAAAATTCAGGTACTAAATTTTGCTTATTGTTTTGCATGTACTGCAAAAGCTCAGGAGCAACCGGCCCTTTAAATTGTTTATTTGCAAGGGGATGATAATCTCTTGCCGATGGCAGCATACCAATTTCATTCTCAGGCTGAACCATTATAACGGTTTGCTCTTTGGCGTCAATATCTTTTAAGTGCTTCATCAACGCCACAAAAGCATTTACATCTGCCTTCAAATTATTATCACTAAAGGGCGTCAAAATCTCTTGGCTAACTCCATGTTCATCTTTTGCCCTTGGGTATTTTTCATCATTTTTCTTTATCCATGATGGTGCGTGACTTGACATGCTGTTTTTCCACGAGCCAAACCAAAGGAGTATTAATTTCAATTGATTTTTTCGCGCTTCTGCAATAAGTTCATCTAGCAATTTAAAATCGAAGGCACCTTCATTAGGCTCTATCAGCTCCCAATAGACTGGCGCTAATACTGTATTTAAGTGCATTGCCCTTAATTTAGGCCAAACGGGGGCCATGCTTTCTACACTTGTAAAAGTTGAGTTGCCCAGTTCTCCGCCTAAAATCAAAAAAGATTTACCATCTACCACTAATCGCGAAACTTCTCCATCTTTTTTTAAGTGTGGGATGTTTGATGGTTGCGCAATGCCGGATAACCAAGCAAAGGAGAGACACATACAATAAAGTATCTTATGTGTCATTATATTTTTCGGTGAGATCATTGACGTCTTTTTAAAAAAAATTAAATGGAGCATAGTCAAAGTATCTCTATTTTATTTTACCGGGCAGCTTTGAAAGGTTTTTTAAGGCGTGCATCAATAAATTTTGAAATCTTTTGGTGATCTCCTTTCATGTGAAATCCGAAGACACATACGGCATCCGTGCCGGTAAATGCCCGTTTATCATTATCCCTTCCGTAACTAAAGATGACCATATTTTGTCCCTGACGCCATCCCTCATCACCGGCAGACTGAGGACCGGTATTTTTTACACCAACGTACAACACTTGCGGGTTTTTTGCAGCACTATCTACCAAATAAAAAAACGGCGAAGGAAATTTATTACCAAATTCAGGGTCGAGATAGCCAAGACCGCCGGCTTTTATTTCACGATGTTTACCATCTTTCAATACATAATAATCTTTTCCGGCCGATGATTCTTGTTCGCCACCAACAGGGCCTTCAAATAGAAAGGCATATTTATTATCTGCCTTAATAATTTTAATGGCCGCATGCGATGGAAAAAAATGATATTCAAGCTCGTACGTACCGTTGGTTGAACGCATGATGAGATGTTTGCCTTCGAGCTTATTATCAAATGCTATTTGATTGCCTTTTGCATTTATCCAATACGTTTTGGCGCCGCTTTTGCGTTGAGGGTGATCAAAGTTGCCTTCGCCAAAATTTGGCCAGCCGCGGTACTCATGGCGTCCACCGGCGTTGGAAGATTTATTGAAACCTTTATCTGCATCGTTGCCAATCCAATCGTTACCGCCCTGGTCAAACGCACTATTAAAGCCTGATTTACCATCTGTTTCTCCATTCTCAAAATACCAAGTGCCACCGGCGGTAGCAATTTTCCAACACATATTACCAAAATGGCGCACTTTGGTTACCAACACTTTGCTTGGGTGCGGCATATAAGGAGAACCTGCAACTGACTCTTCTTCAAGACTATTTTTATTTGGATCTTGAGGTGATGGCGATACATTTATAATCATTCTGCGGTAGGCAATTAAACTCGGTGTGCCATTGTCTTTTACCTCTAGTATAATATGTAGTGTTTTGCCTCCTGCATCTTTGGGCACTTCAATTTGCAACTTTGCGGCTGCGCTGTCTTTTATATTTATCTCGCCTTGGTATGTGCCTGGTTCTTTGTACACAAACCAATGGTAAGTAAGTTGATTACCATCCGGATCGCTGGAAGCTGTAGCATTTAACGTAAGCATAGCGCCTGGAGCACTTGTTGTAGTAAGCACATTACGGGTAGCATCGCCATTTAGTTTAGCTATTGGATGGTGATTAGCGTCCGCATATTTTGGTGTAACGGCCCAATCCATCCGTGCTGCAAAGTCGCTGTTGTAACCCTGATTCCATCGCGTGATGGAACTTCCTGCTTCTGCTGTATTGGTGTACATAAAGTAAGGGTCAAATTGTGGTTCTGCATCTTTATTGATTTTGGCCACCTCAGACATACTTCGAATACCCTCTTGTTTTGTAAAGTTGAATCGTCCGCCCCAACCACCTTGGTCAATTTGCTCAGGGTTATTTAGTCCATTAGGATATACGTGCAAAAAAGCAGGCGAATCGCCTTCAGTAGCCCACTTTCTTGATGGATAAGCTGCTCCTAAAGGTCCGTGACTTTGAATATTTGTTTTAACGTATTCATCTGATGGAGCCCACCCATAAACGCCGGTAGCTCTAATGTAAAAGACTTGCGGAAATGTTTTAGCGATCCACGCGCCAGCATCATCCTGCCCCAAAATATCAAACAAGCGAAGTTTGCTCAGAAATTTGTTGAAGTTTTCTGGCGATCGTGTTTCCTTTACTTTCCAAATTGCCTGTGCAATTGTATTCATACCACCCCAACCCGCCACCCAAAGGGGCCGCGGATCATCTTTATCGGCTGCGGTAATAATTAGGTCAGAACCCGGACTATCCTTACCCGTACCTACATCACCCATGCCATAACCTCTTTGCCCCATTACTGAAATAGAACGTAAATATTCAGGCGTTGGAAAGCCTTGCGCATGAACGCTTAAATTTGGATATGCTTTTGCATAAGCATCCACAATTTTATCAAGCATGGCAGTGTTTTGCTGCGATCTTTTCCAACAGCCGGTAGCTACTATTAACCCTTCAATATCGAACTCATTGGCAGAAACCAATTGACGTACCATTGATTGTTCATCATCCGGATCAGCACCCAGATCAGTGGTGTTAATGATACGCGGCTTGTAGTTGGTTATAGCATCTTTATTTGCGTGCGCCTTACGCCCACTCTTATAATCGTGTATTGGATCTTTAGCATGCAAGGTTGCAACCGGCAGCAGTGTACATAAAAACGGATACAGTAAAAGCTTGTAAAATTTCATATGTTGAACAAATTGCAATGATGATAATGCTGTATAAACAAATGTTATCACTTTGACATCTCATTACAGGGTTTCTTATTTTGGACTTGCGATAAAAGCCAAAGCGGAATTTAAGGCATATAAATCCCGTGTACTATTCAATTACCCTCATTTAACAATTACAAATTATTTAAGATTGGGATTTAATCGCTTCTCTTCAGCATTATAAGGTAAATACCAATTTTTTACATCAGATAGCGTGGCTTGTATTCGTGCATGTTCTACTGTTGGAATGCGCTTCTTTACACGGTCAATAAGGTATTGCGGTCCGCGTCTTCTTGCAAAACGCATGATGTCGTACCAACGGTCTCCTTCAAATCCAAGTTCTAAACCTCTTTCGCGTAAAATAAAATCTTCAATTTGCTCTGTAGTGGAAGCTGTGGTAAGTGGTGCATTTGGCATGCCGGTACCATTAGCACTGCGTACAGCATTTATGCGCGATATGGCGGCAGATTTATCCCCGGCGCGATTGAGTGCCTCTGCCCAAAGCAAGTGCACATCTGCAAAACGATATATATGAAAGCGGGCATCGCTTTGATAAGGTTTTCTTACATTAGGCAACACATTGGCAATACCGGGCGCAACGGTACCGGTTCCTAAATATTTCCATATTACAGGGGCGCTATTGATCCGGTTGTAATAAGGCGCGCTTCCTGCATACGATCTTCCAAACCCTCTATTAATTTCATCGGTGGTACTTGATGTGCCAATACTATTGGGCCAGTTAGGATTATAGGTTTTAATAGCAGTATCAGATGGCGCAACCATATACCTGCCACCTGAAGCCGGATCGTTAGAAGTGAATGTCATTAATGGACTAACCTGGCGCCCTAAATAGTCAAAAGGTATGAAAAACATTTCTCCATTAAATAAATTGGCATTAGATATACCCCAGAATTGATTGAACCAAGTACCGCCTGGTGATCCGCCGCCTGTATTGGAATAATTGATGCATGCTGCAATTGCTTCCTGGTATTTATTGCGCCATAAATAAACTTCGGCCTGTAGCGCTGCAATGGTTCTTTTTGTGGCTCTAAGCCTGTACGTTTCTTCACTTGGGCGTTTACCAATATCAAATGTGTTAGGCACATTGATAATTCCGTTACTAGCTACGGCATAGGCCTTTTTCAAATCAGCCTCAATAGTATCTAATATAATGTCTTGTGCCGTTGCAGGCAGGTAGGGCACTTTTGAAATATCATCTACTGCGCGCAGGTTCAGTGGCACAGCGTCAAAATTCATAATTAAATTAAAGTAGGCCCATGAACGTAAAAATCTTCCTTCACCAATGTACATATCCCTTTCGTACACTGAAAAAAAGTTAGCATCCAACGGTACTCTGGGTATGTTTTCAATTACATAATTTGCCCTGTTAATCATGTCGTAATACACTTTCCAATCTGTATACCTATTTTGATCAGTTACTTGATGATTAAATAACTCAAGCATATCATTATCAGCGCCCGGCCCGGGTTTTACCCAATCAGCACGCAATTCTCCTAAAATAAATTTGTATTCAACAACTGGTTGAAATGCCTGATAGGCCCCGCGAAGCATGAACTCAGCATCCCAATAGTTTTTGAGAAATTCATTTTCTAAAATGACGTCTTTCGGTTTGGGCTCTAATATCTTTTTGCAAGAAGATGCAGTGAGTGTAAGCGCTGCCAGTATAAATACGAAGGCTTTTTGCTGCACTATTTTTAAAACATAAATCATCGTAATATTTTTTCTATAAATGAATAGTTGATTATAGACCCAGCTTGACTGCAACTAAAAACGCTTTGAGTGGTGGAATGTTACCATAATCAACCCCGTACATGGTAGTGTTTGAAAGATTAACGGCTTCGGGACTATTTCCTGAATACTTTGAAAACGTGTGTAAGTTTTGTGCAGTTATTGCCAAACGAGCACTTTTAAATGTAGTTTTTAATATACCTGTTACGGGAAAGTTGTAGCCAAGGGTGATTGCTTTAAAACGGGCATAAGAAGCATCCTCAATCCATCTACTCGAAAACCGGTTGTTGCCCACATTGTCACCATGCAACGCACGGGGCATCGTACTTACATCACCATCAGACTTCCAACGGTTAAGTACAGTAGTGGATTGATTATCATAATTAGCTTGTGACTCTAACAACTGGCGGTGCGCATTGTATACTTGATTTCCGGTTGCAAAATCCATGAAAATATTAAGATCTATTCCTTTATAGGAAAACATGTTTGTTAGGCCGCCAAACCAATTTGGATTTACATTGCCTAAAATTTTTCTATCTTTTTCATCAATAATGCCATTCTGATCCAGGTCTTCAAAAATAACATCTCCTCCTTTAAAAGGATTTGCATTATTAGCACCATTTTTTACATTTACACTGCTGGTGGATGTATATATGCCAATGGCATTGTAGCCATAAAATGACCCCAGAGAAGAACCGGTTTGTGTGATACCCGAATAATCGCCATAATTAATTATCGGTAACGATTTACCCGGCAAACTTTTTATTTCGTTTTTATTGTAGGCTGCATTCACCCCTATGGTCCAACCGAAAGCGCCGTTTAATACTTTTCCATTCAAAGCAAATTCTACTCCCCTATTTTGTACAGATCCTTCGCTTACTGCATAACTACTAAAGCCACTTATTGAGGGCAATTTTATAGTATTATATAAATGATCTGTTTTGCGATTATAGACTTCTGCAGTAAATGCCAAACGATTAAATAGTGTTATATCTACGCCCAAATTGGCTTGCTGCGTTTGCTCCCACTGAAAATCAGGATTGCCCAACACACCAATGCGTATACCAGACACTCTATTATACGGCGCTGAAATAAGGGCATTGAATGCATTGTAATAGCCTACTTCCTGATTGCCGGTAATGCCAAAGCTTGCCCTCAATTTAAGATCGCTGATGGCTTTCATTTGTTTAAAAAATGCCTCATCGCTCATGCGCCATGCTGCGCCCACTGCAGGAAAGTAACCCCAACGACTGCCGGCAGAAAAGCGGCTGGAACCATCTGTTCTGATACTAGCACTTAATATATACTTTCCTTTAAAGGCATACTGTGCGGTAGCAAAGAATGACACCAGTTTCCAACTAGGTGAAAAACTCATTACCGTGTCAATATTAGGATCTGTTTGCGGGTTACTACCTCCATTATTACCAACTGAAGTTATACCACTAAATAAGTCTGAGGGTGCATTGATATATACCGCAGTTTTTGAGTCTTGATTGGTAGTTTGATAGGCCGTGCCCACAGTAGCATCAATGGTGTGCTTACTATTACCGAAGTTGTTGCTATAGTTCAATGTGTTTTCATTCAAGAGCATCAACTCGTAGCTTTTGGCAGCTGCGGTGCTTCTTATGGCCTCAAATTCAGGAGCAAAACCTTCAGCAGGTCTAAATCGGGTTTCATCAAGACGGTAATAATCGCCCGCTGCGGTTATGCGTAAATTGAGGTGCGGCGAAAAAGTGTATTGACCGGTAATTCTACCTAGAATACGATTGGAGTTTATTTTATTGCTTAAAATATCTACAACTCCTAAAGGATTATTTCTTCCTGCATAATCAGAGCTATCCAGATCGCGCAAATTTTCTCCTTTTGCATTTTGTTGAAATGGCGCAAGCGTAGGACTTTTTAATGTGGTCAATACAATTGGGTTGCTGTTAAAAGCATTTCCCTGATCACTTACATTCTTGTCTGTTCTTGCATAGGAGAGTGTATTTAAAAACGTAAGTTTTTTACCCACTTTATAGTCTAGATTAAAACGGGTGCTAAAGCGGCTAAAATCTGTATTTGATACAACGCCTGCTTGTTTAGTATAACCAACATTTAAAGAGTATTTAGCCACAGCATCGCCACCGCGCAGCACTAAATGATAGTCATTATATGCAGCTGCTCTTAATGCAAGACGCTGCCAGTTTGTGTTGTTATTATAACGCTCCACTTCACTTGCAGGGGTTGTCAATAATAGATAACGCCCGATACCATTGTCAATATCATTTTGAGTAATGCCTTCTCTTGCGCGTTCTTTTTCTAGCATGTAAGACCGGTACTGGTCAGCATTTAAAACAGAATACTCATCCGGCATTTGCATAATACCTGTGTTGGCCGATACATCTAAGTAAGTTTTACCTGCAGTGCCACCAAATGTGTTTATAACTATTACTCCGTTAGCACCCCGCATACCATACTGTGCAGTGGCCAGGCCATCTTTTAAAATAGTAACAGATGCAATATCTGCAGGATTGATATCAGCTAGTGGATTGTTGTCTACATTGCGTGCCAGCGCACCAAAACGTATTGCTTTTAAGGGAATGCCATCCACTATATAAAGAGGCGTTGCATCTGCATTTAATGTAGCAACTCCGCGTATAGTTACAAGTGCACCCGAAGCCGGCGCACCCGATGTAAGAGCCACCTTAACCCCTGCAGCCTGCCCTTGCAATAATGCATCTATTGAAATGCCGGCTAATTCTTTAAACTTGTTTTCTTTTACATAAGAAACGGCTGCTGTAGTACCACTGCTTTGCGATGTTAGATAACCTATAGTGAGTGGTTCTGCAGGTTTCACTTTTGACAGGCTGTCTAACACCTTATTACCGTTGGTGTTTTGTGCCACCGATGTGCCAGAAGTTGCAATACCTATGAATGCCGCAAACACGTAAGAAATTGATTTCATTATACCTATATTATGAGTAAGGGAGGGTTGCTGTGCTTAAATTTTTGGTGCTAATAAACGGGAGTTAAAATGATGTTTTCTAAGGCCAAACCGCCAACGCGGGTGCATACAAAGTTTAACCGCTTATTACCGCTGGTTTTAAAATCGTACACGCCCAGTTGCCTCTTTTGGTCGTATACTGATGAGCCCACCTGGGTTCCCATATTAGTAGGTATTCCAATAAGATCTTCTCTGTACATTAACTGATAATCACCGCGACCGCCTGCTTTATAATTGACTTCAATCATATATTTTCCGGTTCTAATGTTGGGTACCACTACCACCATTGAATCATTAATGCCATCTGGATTATAAAAAATAAATTCCCTGCCGTTTTCAGCAAAAGTTCTCCAATTGCCTGATCCATTAACTGCTGCTTGCTGGGTTGAATTTATTCCGGGTATACCAAAAGCATAAGAAGTGGCCAGGTTGCCACGCAGCCAGTGGTAAATTTGTGTACGCTTTATATTTTTATTAAATGACATGTGCTTATCCAGACTATGCAAAATGCCATTGCGCATAATTACGTCTGAGGCAATAAAATTGATGTTATCGTTTACAAATTTTGGTGCAGCTAGGTCAAAGTATATGTATTGCTGGCGGTTGATGGAAAGTATTGTACTATCCCACCTTTCTATAATTCCTATAGCAGGCTTTGCATCAGTTTTTTTAGTGTAGGTAGCACTAAAACCTGCTCCTTCAATAATGTGATATCTCATTAAGGTGTCTAAATCATTCAAATCCATATTGTCAAAGCTTTGAATGCCTGCAGCTTTCAATACATCATTATTTTCTGCAAAAAAAGTTAACCTGATTCTGTTTCCATTTATATCGTTCAGGTTGTTTAACGTATCCCATAAATTCGCCCGTTTTAAACCACCGATCATTACGCTAAATCTATCTTTATTCTGCTCTAAATATTGACCTATTGTTAGTGTGGGAGGATCTAATAGCGCATCAATTTTATGTATCAAAGCATTGGAATATTCAATATCTGTTTCATATACATTGGCTATACCGTTGGCGGATGTATTAAACTTAAAGCCTTTGGAAATATCAAGGCTTATAAAATCGCCCATACCTGATGGTTGTGGCTGAGGGCCTTGTACAAAATCAGAAGATTTCAATCTGGTCTGCATGATGTGATAAATCATATAAAACCGCAATTCTTCACTTGTAAAATCATCCAGACTGTTTTTACCTTTTGCTACAAAAAACTTCTTAAATGCTGCATTGTTAGGAGCAAACAGCGTAAAGGGGCCATACGTATTAAGGGTTGACGCAAGGTTTGCTTTTTCTAATGCTTTTACTAGCAATGATAGTGATGTATCCTGCTTCATCATTTCATAAGCAAGTACAGAACGGTTTTGTTCCTGAAAAGAGAATGCATCTTTTTTACACCCTTGTATCATCAAAAATATTGCGGCAAGACCGGTAAAAATTTTTGATAAACCAATTGGGCTTTTACTGAAAAAAATCTTTTTCATAATGACTATTTTATGGAGCTGGCAGCTATCAAACTTTATTGATAATAAGGATTTTGTTTTAGGTTGGGATTTCTCGCAAGTTCTTCTCGAAGTATGGGTAGATACCATGAGCGTGGATCGATTACACGAGAGCGAACCTGAGCACGGCTGGCCACTAACCTGCTGGAGACCACCCGGCTAATAAGTATATCAGGATCGTTTTCATTGGTTGCAATTCTTACCAGATCGAACCATCGCTTACCTTCCATGGCTAACTCCATGGCGCGCTCCTTTAAAATAACCTGATTAAATATAGCAATGGGGGTATTGCCTACTAAAAAATCCAAAGTGTCAATCCCTGCCCTACTTCTTACTTTATTAATAATAACGCCTGCTGCTACTCGTTCAGCATCGCCTATATGAATAAGCGCCTCCGCACGCATAAGCATTACATCGGGTAAGCGATATACAATATAATTTGGGTCATTTGAGGCACGTTCTACATTGGTATTGGTTAACCCGGTATATTTCCAAAATTGACGAGATCCGGCCTCACGATAGGTGTTGTTTAAACCTCTTACTAAATCGTTCTCTTCTCTAAAATAATTATATAGTAAATTATTAACCAGATTAGAACCCGATAATCCCCGTAGTGAGTTCACTTCTGCCAATTGCGCGTCGTACTGAATTTCGAAAATACTCTCAGAGGAGTTTTTCTGAGAAAATATGTTAAACCAATCAGCACCTGATACGAGCGTATACATGTTGTTGTTCAAAACTTTGCTCGTTGCAACAACCGCCTCTGCATATTTCTTACGCCACAAAAAAACATCGGCCTGCATGGCATTTACGGCACCCTTGGTTACTCTTCCTTTTGTATCGAATGTTCGCCCATACTCTACCGGCACGCCGGCCTCAGCTTCGGCTAAATCTTTCTCAATTTGATTTAGAATACTGTCAGACGAACTTTTAGGTACTAAAAAATTAACGGCATCGGAACTTGGCGCTTGCAAAATCAGTGGAACTTCTTTAAAAGTTCTTACCAAATAAAAGTAAGACAGGGCTCGTAAGAACAATGCTTCACCAACAATTGCTTTGCTTTTTTCAAGCGTAAATCTGCTATCTAATGCGGGTATATCCGGTATTTTTTCAATGACAATATTGGCACGTCCTATTAAACGGTAAACATCGGCCCAGTTAGATATTGCGCTTGTATTATCAAACTGTTGTAGATAGGTTGCATCTACATCATTTGAAACCAAATCGCCCCGAAACTCGCTCCATCTCAAAAACTGTGTATTTGCGGCCTGAAGTGCGTCGTATACTCCAATTATTGCGGCATTGGCATCTGCTTCTGTTTTAAAAAATTCATCTCTCGTTAGTGAATTTTCCGGCACCTGATCCAGGTATTTTTTGCAACTGCTTAGTTGAATAAGCACCACTCCAGAAAAAAGCAAACGCAACAGACTGATTAATTTGAATTTCATTTTTTTAGTCTTATAGATTGATCAGATATCAGTTGTTTTAAAACCTAAAATTAATGCCCACGGTATAGCCCCTACTTCTCGGGTTCAACCCCCTATCTACTCCAATAAAGCCTGGGTCGTTGCCAAATGGTGATAGTGATATTTCAGGATCTGCACCTGTATAATTGGTAATGGTAAACAGATCATTTGCAGTAACAAAAGCATCAATACCATTCAGCTTAAAACGCTTGACCAATGGCTGTGGAAAACGGTAGGTTACCGTAATAAATTTCAATCGGGCATAAGAGCCATCTTCAATCCAGCGGGTTGAACCCTGACTATTCCGCGTGCTTCCATTTAAAGCCCTCGGCATGTCAGAGATATCACCCTGCTTACGCCAGCGGCGTAGTGTAGATATGGCTTGGTTGTCGCTGTTATCCATCTTCTCCAGCGTATAGCGCATGCCATTTATAATATCATTGCCATACTGATATTGTACAAATAATTTTAATCCAAAATTTTTGTATGTAAAATCACTATTCAGGCCACCGAAAAAGTCGGGATTTCCGTTACCAATTAACACGCGATCTTGATCGTTGATGATACCATCATTATTAAAGTCCGTATAAATGGCATCGCCACCACGTAATGTGTCACCCGTTTCGCTATTCAGACGCATCTTGCGCGGTGTAACACCATCCAGGTTGTAAATAATTCCGCCTTTTTCATTTCTCACCGCAGCATCTGCATCGGTTGCATAAACTCCATTATAAACCAAGCCGTAGTAAGTACCTAAAGGATCTCCCTGTTTAATTTGTGAACCAAAACCTGCAAACGCGTTGGGGTTTTTCAATGTGCCTCCGGGTAATGATGTTACAATATTTTGATTGTGGCCTATATTGAAAGATATATTCCAATCAAACTTACCGGGTTTTTTTGCTTTGATAGCGTTATAAGAAAAATCAACTTCAATTCCTCTATTTTGAATATTACCTAAGTTGGTTAAAACGGCTCCGGAAAGTCCACTAGAGGTTGGTACTGTAAGCCTGTAAAGCAAATCTTTTGTTAGTTTGTTGTACACATCAACAGAGCTGGTAAAACGTCCTCCAAACAGGGTAATATCCATGCCTAAGTTGGTATTTTCAACTGTTTCCCATCTAAGATCATTTAATTGTGGATTTATTTGGCTCACACCCACATAGCCGTTATAATTTGCACCCGGTCCAAACTGACTGATGTATGCGTAGTTGGGAATACCACTATTACCGAGTTGCCCCCAACTTGCTCTAAATTTAAGATCGGTAAGAAATTTAAGCGATGCTAAAAAAGGCTCTGAAGAAGCGCGCCAGTAGCCACCTACAGACGGAAAGTTGCCATACTTATTATTGCCCCCGAATTTTGATGAGCCATCTCTTCTTACTGTTACGTTAAAGCCATAACGATCGTTGTAAATAAAATCAGCCTTTGTGTACAATGAAAGTATCGTTTCAGTGGAGCGTGAAGCTGACACTCTACCATATCCGCCCGCAGCACCTAGCGTATTTAACAAAAGCGATCCTGTAGCAAAATTGCCTACGTTCAATTGGCTGGAATTAAATGTGTTGAATTGATTGCCAAGTAAAAAACTGGTCTTCAGCTTTTTTCCTATCAAATAAGAATAGTTTAAATAATTGTCAAGCACCATTTGCATACGTTCATAATCTCTTGTATCAACCGCATTAAATCTGGCATCATTCCATATTACCCCGGTGGCTTCTGGTGGAAAGAATGTATTTCCATTTTCGCCCACAAACTCTAAAGACGCATTGCTTATATATTTTAAGCCCTTTGCAACATCTAACTCGGCACGTATATTAGGCTTAAGGTTGGTACTAAAAGCATTGTTATTTACTGAGCTAGCAAACGCAACAGGGTTATCCATGCTTCCCTGGTTGCCCGGCAGCGAGAAATAACTTGGCAATTGGTTACCGGCAACGTCCACGTCATATATAGGCATAGAAGGGTTGCGCAAGTGCCCAATTTGATAAACGGTTCCCTGATAGTTAGCATGATCGTTTCGTTGACTACGCGTGAAGGCGACGTTGGCAGAAAAACGGAGTTTGGTAGAAACCTTATAATCTAAACGGAAGCTGCTGGTAAAACGTTGAAAACCCAAATTAATAAAGGTGCCTCTCGTGCCGGTATATGATGTACTAAAATTATAACGCATGGCCTCACCGCCGCCTGATAAACTTAGATTATACCATTTAGTATTTCCGGTTTGTTTCAAAGCTTTCATCCAATCGGTATCATATTGATAGTATTGAAAACCGGCATACAAGGGGTCATCTACTAAAGGTTGATTGGCTGCATTGAATGGGTTAATGTTTCCTTGATTTTGTAAAGCCTCAAGGCGCATTACTTTGTATTGAGGACCACTTAACACCGGAATAGATGGAGGAGACTCTTGCAGGGTAAAACGGCTGTTTAATACAATGTCAACCCGGCCACTTCTACCACGTTTGGTAGTTATTACTACTACACCATTTGCTGCTCTGGCACCATAAATTGCCGCAGCATTGGCATCCTTTAATATGTCAATCCGCTCAATATCGCTTGGGTTTATATCAGCAATGGGATTGATGCGGGCCACACCCTGACCGCCGGACGAATTATCGAATGGGGTAGAGATAATAGGAATGCCATCAACAATAAATAGTGGATCATTACCGCCCGAAATAGAACCTGCACCCCTAATTCTTATGTCAACACCTGCACCGGGATCACCAGAATTGCTTACTACCTGAACGCCTGCAGCCCTGCCCTGTATCATTTGGTCAATTGATGTTATAGGCTGATGCTCCAAAACTTCTGCTTTAATACTGCTAACGGCTCCAATCAGGTCACGCTTAGCCGTATTTCCATATCCATTACTTACTTGATCTCGTCTACCAATTACCACTACTTCTTCCATGCCACCACTGGTTGAATCGCGGGTCAATTGTACATTAATAGTGCTACGGTTCCCTATAGCCTCTGTTTTTGTGTTATAACCTATAAATGAAAAACGAATTTTATTAGAGGGATTGCTTATCCGCAATGTATAATTACCATCATTATCTGTATTAACACCATTTAGTTGTCGGTCGTTCTGATTCACTTCAACAATGGTAACGCCAGGCAAAAGTTCGCCTGAACGGCTGTCTGAAACCTTCCCTTTTATTTCAACAATTTGAGCAAACGTGTAATTGATACAAAGTATCAGGATAAGTGAAATTGAAAGCAGTGCTTTAAAAGTTTTTTTTCTCATGTCAAGCAGATCGTTCGTTGGTAATTGATAAAAAGCTAAGTAATGTTGTTATAGTTGTGGTAATAGTATTTGATCCACCTTATACACAAAGCCTATCGTGGGAGTTCCCGGCCCTTTGGTTAGTTCAGGGTAGCTAACTGTAACAGTTTGTCCACCGTTGGTTAAAACTGTTGCACCTCCATTAGTAAATATAAGCGGCTGACCTAAATCACTATTTTTTGTTACAGATGGCGTGCCTGTAAGGTTAGTCTTAGTAAGATTTTCATTGATTGCATGGTTTCTCATGATGTTGCTAAACTGCAAGGTTGTAAGCAATGCTCCATTGAGTGTTAGATTTTTTACATCGAGCCCAATAGATAAAAACGCATCATTTGGAGGCGCAAAAAAGGTTCCTGTTCTTGTAGGAATTGACCATGTTGCCATTAAATTAGCCTTTTGAACTGCTGCTAAAAAAGTAAAATATTCAGGGTCAGTAAATAACTTACCAATAGCGCTGTTAAATACAGAATTGGTAGTATTGGGAAATGTAGTATTTATAATGTGTACTAAACCATTACTTGCTCTAATGTCTTTCTTTACAAATTGAGCATCTGTAGTCGGCGGAATAATCTCACCATTAACTGATCGTAAAGGCGCCAAACGATTAATGAGCTGAGCTGAAGTGACCAAACTATCTGCAATAAAATAAGTCTCCAACAGCGCCTCTACATAAGAAGGCGAAAGTGCGGCGATTTTATCACTGACATTTGCGGGTATTCGTGCAAGTGCGGGTGCTATCAAGGCATCTAGAACGTCGATTAGATGGAACTAAAACAGTGTGAACACATGGCTCTCCGCCCTGACTGGCCGCTGCAGTACTTTCCCTAAATTCAATAGATGTAAAAACACCACTTAATAAAGGATAGGTTTTGTAGAATAGCTGAATCCATCCGACCGTCACGATCTCTATCAAAACTATTAAAACGATCAAAAGCGCTATCCTTTACCACTTGCATTAGCTTATAAAAAGTACTGTTAGCTAACTCTGGCTCGGCCAGAAATGTTTCCTCCAAACTTGAAAGCGGAATTAGCACTTCGTTGATACCATGTATAACTCCATTTTCAGCATTAATATCTCTGAGCGATTTTATGATAGCAACATTATTAACCTTGAAATCCTCAGAAGCTTTAACGTCAATCTCTACAAATTTTCTATTACGGGTTAGATATAGTTTTTGTTGAAAAGTTGCAAAACGAACTTTAAACTCGTAGTAATACCACATATTGTTAACTATATGATAGCTCAGTATTTTAAACAACCTATCAACCGGTACGCTTTCAATGGATGTATATCCATTATTAGATAAAAATTTGCTGAAAGCTTCATTGGTGGGAGCAAATACTGTATATAATCCTCCTTCACTAATAAACTGTACAAGATTTGCCCGCTCGAGGGCTTTTGCAAAAATTGAAAACTCGGCTTGGCTTTTGACCTTGTCAAATAGAAAACCTCCTTTAGTAGTTTTCTCACTGTAATAGTCTTCAAAACCTTTATTACAGCTTAAAACCAAAAAACACAAACTAAGTAAAATGAGTGCAAGGATGCTTTTACGTTCTCTGAAAATCTTCATTCGAAATGATTATTATCTATAATAAATATGTAGTCTACCAGGTACTAAATAATTATTTTAGTATGATTAGAGCATACAAAAACAAAAAACCAACAAGATTTAAATAAAATAAAAACGTAAGCGGAAGTAAAAACTTTCAATTGGCAAAAGCAAACGTAATTATTAAAAAGCATCTTGATTGAAATGCAATCGGTTACATCTCAATTCAAATATATATATATTCCGGAAACTTGTTAAATATTTTTTATTATTTTCTTAACAATTCGAAAAATTATAAAATTTTTCGTTTAAAATGGTTAAAAACCATTGTTTTCAGATATAAATTTTTACAATCAATGCATAATTGATGAGAAAGGAAATAATTAAAAAAATAAGGAATTGCGTTCCTTACTTCAAAGATGAATGTACTCCTACAAAAATTGCCGATTATTTTCTAATCCTAATTGAAGATGAATATTTGAAAAACATAACAAAGCACGATGCTTATTAATGTTATACTCTAAGACTGTTAAGTATGGGCGGTAGGGAAACAAAACTCTTAGAAAACCTAAAGTGTTGGCTTAAAAACAAAACTCCCGGTTATAAAGTAACCGAGAATCTTTTAGTGATGTTTTAATTTATTAGAATCGTATTCATCTATTTATAACTTTCAATCATTAAGACGGGCTGCCGATTATATACAATTCCGACATTGTTGGTACTGTGCACTTCCACCTTCATTTTCCAACGTTATGGCAAATGCATCAGCATAATCAAATGCTTTCATATTTTGTAATGCATCCCGATTTATCGTTGATCATTCCTGCATCTACCGGTTTTCCATTTACTAATGCCCAAAGTTGATATTGCTTGCCACTTGGCGCGGCAGGTAATGAAACATCAGCAAATATTACCCTGTGTGTTTTCTTATTCCAAAATACCTGAGCAAGCGCTTCTGGCTTACCAGGTACGTTTTTCAATTGAATTTTTATAGTGGCAGGATCTTGCACTGCAGCTAACATTTGCGCAGAACGATCTAATTCAAATTGATTGTTTTGAAGCGTTGTTTTAACCTCAGCAATTTGCTGCTGATACATATTGTTTTTATTAAACAAATAGACAATCGATGCTATGCTTACAACCAATAGAATAACAGATGCAGCTAATAAATAGGTTTTAGTATTACTACCTGACGACATTGAAACCACACGCCCAGCTTTAGTAGAACTAATATTCTCTGTTTCTGATTTATCATAAACAATAGAACCTTCTTCTTTATTCAGCTCCTTTAAAGTATTTATGAAATTCTCGCGCACGTGCGCACCTGGTTCCATATCTGCTTCATCTGCTAATAAATGCAGCGTTTCACGAATTCGATTGATTTCAGAATCAACTTCTTCAAACAGTATAGCTAACTGAGATATTTTAGCTGCTTCTTCTTCTGGAAGCATGCCTAAAACATACAATTCTAAATCACCCGACAATATGATACAGCTTAAATCCAATATTATTTATTTCTTTACTCCTAAAATTTTTCTTAATTGTATTAACGTGGTTCTTATTCTTGTCTTTACCGTACCAATAGGAATGCTTAAAATTTTAGAGATCTCATCTTGAGTATAGCCCTGAAAGTAAGCAAGCTCCATAAGGCGCCTGGTTTCTTTAGGCAGTTCATTCAACACTCTTTTCAAACCTATATCTTCTATCTTCGAATGTTCCCCTCCTCCAACATATACGTTGTCTGTTAGCTCTATAGTTTTAGATTTCTTGTTTGTTTCTTTAGATCTTATAGAATCTATAGCTCTATTTCTTGCAATGTTTATCATCCAGGTATATAAACGTCCTTTTGATGAATCATACGATGAAATATTCTGCCAAATTTTTACAAAAACTTCTTGCAATAGATCTTCTGCGGTATCGCGCTGATCAATTATTGTATGTATGACCGTGAAGATGGCCTTTGAATAATTATCGTATAAGAAAACAAATGCTTGCTCGTTATAAGACTTCAAGGCTTCTACCAATTCATATTCTGTATAGTTGATTGTGCTTTGCAAGGGGCGTAAATTAGTTACTTTTCCTTGTTAACAAAAAACTTTAATGTTCGGTTTACGAAATATAAAAAAAGACCGCTGATTCAGCGGTCTTTCAAATCTAAACTATGAAACTAAAACCTAAGCTAAAAATGGAGTTACAATTAGAGTAACTGCGTCTTTTGTCAACGGCTCGTCAAAGGCTTCGGTAACAGCATTAACTGACAGCGTAACACCACTTGCTACCATGCCGCTCAACTTTACACCACCTTGTGTTTCCAATTCTTCACCATTATATATTGCCTGTGTATTTTGAGGTAAACCACCACGGTCGTTTCCTGTAATCCAAGGTTTAACAGAAAAAGCTCCTCCTGCATAACGCATTTGCCTAATGTGGGCTGCATGTCGTGCTTCAACAGAGTGTATGTTCAACGCAGCTGTTAATACTGTTTTGTTGCTCATTAAGTTTGCTGCCTGACCTTTGTAAGCTCTTACACCTGTATCTTCTAATGCTTGGGCTACTGCTAAAAAGGTATTGTAATCAGTAAATACTGTTGGGTAAGCATTTGTAAAATTAAAGTTTCTGGTAACAGGTGCCGGTGTGCTTCCAAGGGCTCTTATAGTGGCTTCAAGGGCAGCAACGTGCTTGCTTTCATCATCCCTTATTGTTGTTAATGCGGCAGTACCTGCTGCACCTGCAACTGCAGTAATAGCTGTTGTACTCACACCTCTTACGTAAAAAGCTGATTCTAACAATTCTAGTGTAAGGGCAAAGTTTAAAACACCAATTACATCAGCAGGTGTTTGACCGTATGCTTTTTTAAATAAACCACCGAATGCCAAAGGCAATGCGCTTAAGGCTACCTTAGTACCAAAGCCGGTCATATTTTTTATAGCGGAACGTCTCGGGCTGATCCTTTCATGAAATTCCGGATCTACCTTTTCAATCTCGTTTATAATATTTTGTAAGTTCATAAGTTTTTATATTAAGAAGGTAAATTACTTGCGTTGATTTTAGTTTTAATATAGGCTCCTGCAATGGCTAGCACTTGTGATGGAGTCCTAGATTTTTCAGTAGCAGAAGCAGGATCAATTACATCAGAACCCACAAAACTTCCCGGAGTAATACGATCTCTTATTAATGCGGCATGTCTTGCTTCAACAGAAACAATTTTACCGGCAAGTATAAGATTTGCAGGTGTTGTAAGTAAGCTTCCCGCACCATTGTATGCAGATACACCTAAATCTTCAAATGCCTTAGCAGTGCCTAAAACACTATCTCTACTTGCAAAGTTTACTGAGCTAAAATCAACCTCAAGTGATTGGATAGCACTTGCACCAAGTGCAGCTTTAAACAGCTCACGGTGTGCAATTTCATGATCGCGAATGTCTGTTAGCAAAGACCTTTCAAGATCGCTAATGCCGGCATAAAAACTTGCAGAAACCTGAATATAAAATGCTGCCTCTAATTGCTCTAGAGCATACGCATAGTTTAAGATACCAGTGTCGCCGCTGCCCAGGTTTACACCATCGTCGTCGTTTTTGTTACAACTTGCGGCAACAAGAGTTGTTGTAAGGCCTGCCATTCCTGAAAAGCGAAGGAAATTTCTTCTAGATAAATTTTTTGCCGTCAATTCATCCATCAACGGTCGCTCGTTTTTCTTGCTGATGATTTGCATAGATTAGTATTTAAAATTTAGATAATTGAAAACCCAATAACATATGTGTTAGTGAAGTTTTTTAAATGTGTTACAATGCAAATACGAAGGAAGTTTTAGTTTGGATTGATGCAGCTTAACTTTTTTTTAATCCATTGATTAAATACAGGTCAGTTTAGATGATGATAATGAAGCAACCGCGTAAACAACAAAAAATTTACCGAGGTTGATATTGAGTAAATTTAAATAAATTGCTGTCCCTTATTTGGAATAGGCACTTCTACACGTAGTACTGAATCTACAATTGAATGAGAAATTAATACCCGATGATGAACAAATGGATTGAGAGATCAGCAATTATCAGCGGGAGTCTGGGAATTATTGGTGCAGTTACCATACTTTTTACAACTTTTATCGATTACACTACTACTAGCGATGAAAAACCAACTGTTGCTTTTGGAAAAAGTTTACCTACATCTACTAAATCGTTAAGAACTCTTGAAAACACCGATTCCATCCGTAACACACCATTGCACTTTAAAACAGAACAACCCGTAACATCAACTGCAAAAGTTTTAAAAACACCAAAGCAAACAGATAAACCAATTGTAAAAAAGGTAGATGCGCCTAAAAAGATGTTAGTAACTACTACACCTAAACCCACAACCAAAATTTTAAGTAACGAGGAATTGTCTGACGTTTATGATGCGATCAATAATCAGATAAAAAACAAGACTCATTTAATGAATTGCATTCAAATAGTTTCAGTAGAAAATGCAAACAACCTGCACGCAGTATCGCAATTAGAACAATACTTAACTAGCAAAAATTTTATACTAGCCGGTAGAGAAACAATTGAAACGGGAAGAAATGGTATCAATATAAAAACTAAAGGCAATTGTATAGCTGTTATAATTGGAAGGCTTTAAAGTTCCTTTTTTGTGTGAAGTACTCCCTCGCTTTTTAGCACCTGCCTAATTTTTTTTCTTGTATTATACAACCTGCCTAACATACCGCCTGCGCCTACACTTAAACTAAACGCTGTAAGCGCATAACCTTGAAACCAGTGGCTTAATATCCAATGACGCGCTAGCGCAAATAAAATATACAGCACCAAAATTATAATACCGAGTCTGTCCATTTTTGTAACAGCCTTATTTGTTTCAGCGTCCCAACTTATTATGTGCATACGATAACTGATAAGCAGACCAATACCATAGCCTGAAACGAAACCGATAAATGACATGTAACCTGCAATGTAGTTTTGCGATATTTCATATATTAGGATACCCATTATGATTACGAAAACAATGGCAAGTCTTCGCAACCTAAAAAGTAGTTTTCTATGTACAAACTTGGTAACTCCCCGCCGCGAACTTAATGGCATTGCCCAATTTTTAGATCTTATTAATTTTAAACAACTAAGCAACATCTAAAAAAATTGAGCCGATGCGATAATGAACTATGTAATGTATAATACCGTCTCCTACAAAATGGATTATTATAAACATGACCTGCCATTTTTACATCACATTTAAAACATTTCCACTACGATTATCAACTAAGTGTTTGCACAATTAATTGTCTTTTTTGCTGTAGGTTTGGGCATCTACTTAAGCGGATTAATGAAGCATCATTTTATAACTATAGAAGGTAATATTGGGGCAGGAAAAACTACACTGGCTAATTTGATTGCAAAAAAGCTGAATGCAAGATTGGTGCTTGAAGAGTTTGCAGATAACCCCTTCTTAAAAAAGTTTTATGAAGAGCCGGGACAATATGCATTTCCGCTAGAATTGTTTTTTATGGCCGAAAGGTACAAGCAGCTAAAAGATCTGATCAACACAAAAGACATGTTTCAAACAATTACGGTAAGCGATTACTTGTTTACTAAGTGTTTGTTGTTCGCAAAAGTGAATCTGCCGCAAGAAGAATTCAGGCTCTACCAAAAACTATTCGATATCATTCATCAACAATTACTAAAGCCAGACATACTTATATACCTGCATGCGCCAGTGAATAAGTTACAAGAAAACATCAGAAAGAGAAGTCGGTCGTACGAGCAGGCTATCCCAAACGAATACTTGTTCAACATACAAGAAACATACACTAGTTATATTAAGCAGCACAACATTACAACCTTGTTTATTGATGCAAGCAATGCAGATTTTTTGAACAATGAAGCACATGTGCAAGTTGTAATAGACGCGTTGCATAAAGATTACGACGAAGGACAGCATTACTTCACACTGCCATAACACATGACTACCCTATCAGACAGAGCGGACCCTTTTGCAGCAATGAGGATAATAGAATATAGAAACCTTCTATCAGGAAGGTTTTGTTTTATTATGGCCTTACGCATGCTAAGCACACTTGTTGGGTGGTGGTTGTATGAATTAACGCATGATCCGCTTGCAATGGGTCTAATAGGTTTAGCAGAAGTTATTCCGGCAATTTCGCTAGCCTTATATGCAGGGCACGTAATTGATGTTAGTGAAAAGCGCAGTTTATTGCTTAAAGGCATACTGTTTTATCTACTGTGCGGCATTATACTATTACTATTATCAACTTCTATTCTAGGTAAGTTTAGTAACCAGCAATGGACGATTGCCGGAATTTATATTGTAATATTCGGTACAGGCATCATAAGAGCGTTTGTGGGCCCATCAATGTCTGCTATCATTGGGCAAATTGTACCTAAACCACTTTTAGCAAATGCTACCACATGGAGCCAGGGAGCATTTTTGTCAGCATCCGTTTTAGGGCATGCGAGTGCAGGTTTTTTTATAGCTGCATTTAAAATTACAGGCACATTAGTAGCTGTGGTTTCATTGTTGGTCTTAGCCATTTACTTATTATATAAAATACATGCTAAACCCGCAGCAAACGTAAAAGGCGAGAAGAAGACGTGGGATAGTGTGAAGGAAGGTTTGAACTTTGTTTTCAAAACAAAAGAGTTGCTTGGTGCGCTGTCGCTGGATCTGTTTGCGGTACTTTTTGGTGGCGCAGTTGCTTTGGTACCGATCTATGCAAAAGATATTTTAAAGGTTGGCCCCATTGGTTTCGGATGGTTAAATGCAGCAACTGATATTGGTGCAATCATCATTGTAATATGGCTGGCACTAAATCCATTGAAAGGTAAGCAGGGTAGAATACTTCTTGCGGCTGTAGCAGCTTTTGGGGTTTGCATCATTGTGTTTGGCATCTCTCAGATATTCGTATTATCATTTGCAGCTTTACTAATTGCCGGTATGGTTGATGGCGTAAGTGTAGTTATCAGAGGCACTATTATGCAACTAAAAACACCTGATGAAATGCGGGGCACGCGTTATGAGTGTAAACTCCATGTTCATCAACAGCAGCAACGAGTTGGGTCAGTTTGAGAGTGGCGTGGCTGCTAAGCTTTTGGGTGTTGTACCCTCAGTAGTTTTTGGTGGATGTATGACGCTGTTGGTTGTACTGATTACTTGGTTCAAGGCGCCATCACTAAAAAAAATGGAGTATTAACTACAGAAGTTTTTCTAACACATGTACAACAATAGGGCAACTTGTACTATTTTTTAAAGTTAATTGTGGCTTTTTTATAAATACATCTTCGTCTGTATATGGGTAACGCACACAATCAGATGGACGTTGTTCGTAGATAGTACAGGCATTGTCACTTCCTAAAAATGGACAGGGCGATTGCTTCACTACATAATCACCTTCGCCATCAAGCGTGAGGTAGGTATCGATAAATTTACCTTCCTTCATCCCAACGTATTTACTTATGCGCTTTATATCAGGCGTTTTAAAACGCGGCGAATAGTTTTTGCAACAGTTAGCGCAATCGAGACAATTTATTGCCTTGAAAGCTTCATCGTTTAGATTTGGTAGCTTTTTAAGGATCGTATTTTTATCGCTGCGGTCTAAAAGTCTTTTATACCGTTTTTGATTTTCTTCAGATGCCTTGCGCCAATTATCTATATTGATCTCTTCCATTTAAAACTGTTCATTTTTCGGGTTAAAAGTAACACTCAAACATTGAAGACTATATGCCTCAATTGAACTGAAACTATAGATTACCGTCAATTGAAAAGCCTTCTTAAAAATAGAAGGCTTTTCAATTTCAACAATACTTTTTGTGTTTATACTAATGCAATGTCAAGCACCTGCTGCATTGTTTTTACATAATGAAAGGTTACTCCATTAATAAAGGTGCTATCAATTTCTCTAACATCTTTTTCGTTCTGCCAGCATAAAATTATTTCTTTAAGTCCGGCTCTTTTAGCTGCTAGTACTTTTTCTTTTATGCCTCCAACAGGCAATACCTGACCTCGTAAAGTTATCTCACCTGTCATAGCTAAATAAGGCTTTACCCGCCTGCCTGAAAAAGCACTTGTTAATGAGGAAAGCATGGTAACACCAGCACTTGGTCCATCTTTTGGCACAGCGCCTTCAGGTACGTGCACGTGTATATTCTTCTTATTAACTACATCAGGATCTATACCGTATTTTTTTGCATTTGCCTGTAAATAACTAAGTGCTGTAGAGGCACTTTCCTTCATCACATTACCCAGGTTACCTGTCAATTTTAATTCACCTTTGCCATCACTCAAAATGGTCTCAATAAATAGAATATCACCACCAACATAAGTCCATGCAAGGCCAACGGCTACGCCGGGCATATTAGCGGTTTTGTAAATTTCATTGCTGTACCGGGTAGGGCCAAGTATTTGTTCTACATCTACCAGATTCAGGTTGCCTTTTATCTTGCCTTCAATTGCCATCTCCTTTGCCTGATTTCGCATGATTGATGCAAGTTGCCTATCGAGTTCTCTTACACCACTTTCTCTGGTATAATTTTCAATTATTTTCTCTAATACCTTATCAGCAACTTTGAGTTTGGCATCTTTTAAACCATGCGCTTCCATTTGTTTTGGCAAAAGGTGTCGCTTGGCAATTTCAACTTTTTCTTCAATAGCATAACCGCTCAGATCAATAATTTCCAGGCGGTCTCTTAATGCAGGTTGAATTTGATTGATGTTATTTGCAGTTGCTATAAATAACACCTTACTCAAATCGTATTCAAGCTCTAGATAGTTATCATAAAAAGTATTATTTTGTTCAGGATCCAATACCTCCAACAAAGCACTGCTTGGGTCACCTCTATGGTCTGATCCTATTTTATCTATCTCATCTAAAATCATTACCGGATTGCTGCTTTTTACCTTACGTATATTTTGCAAAATACGACCGGGCATGGCACCAATATAAGTTTTACGGTGTCCTCTTATCTCGCTTTCATCATGCAAACCACCAAGACTAACCCGCACATATTTTCTATCAACTGCATGGGCAATACTTTTACCGAGCGATGTTTTACCAATACCCGGAGGGCCAATGAAACATAAAATGGGACTTTTGAGATCACCTTTCAGTTTAAGCACAGCCAGGTATTCAAGTATGCGTTCTTTTATTTTAGTCATTCCATAATGGTCTGTGTCTAAAACATCTTTCGCCTTTTTTAAATCATAAGTTGACTTGGTAGTTTCATCCCAAGGCAAATCAAGCATTAAATCGAGGTGATTGTACACGACAGAATAATCAGGAGTACTTGGGTGCATTCGCTCCAGTTTCTCTATGCCGTTTTTGAACATGTTCTTTGCAGCATCAGGCCATTGTTTTGTCTCAGCCTTTTTCTTCATCTCGGTAATTTCCCGATCATTTATATCGCCACCAAGCTCGTCCTTTATACTTTTTAATTGTTGTTGTAAAAAGTATTCGCGCTGCTGTTTGTCTAACTCTGTACGGGTTTTAGCAGTCACCTTATTTTTCAGCTCCGCAAATTGAAGTTCTTTTTGCAGAATCTGCATTAGTTCTTCTGCCCTCTTATCCACTTCATCAATCTCAAGCAAGCGTTGCTTTTCTGAGATATCACTATTTAAATTGCTGCTAACAAAGTTGATAAGAAAAGAAGGATTTTCTATATTTTTTAAGATGATGGATGCCTCTGTAGGCATGTTAGGACTCATCTGCACTATCTGCGAAGCAAGGTCTTTAATGTTGCTTACATAGGCTGCAAAATGCTCATCATCAGGTATTACATCCTCATCAACTAAACGCACTTTAGCTTTAAAGTAAGGTTCATCAGTAGTTATTTGCTCTAAATGAAAACGTTTCTTGCCTTGTATAATAATGGTGGTACCACCGTCCGGCATTTTAATGAGTTTTACAATTTTTGCTATTGTGCCTACATTACACAAATCAGTTGTTTGCGGATCTTCAATAGTACTATCCATTTGCGCAACAACTCCTATTAGCTTATTTGACTTATATGCATCATTTACAGCCTTAATGCTTTTATCTCTCCCAACTGTAATAGGCAGCACAACGCCCGGAAAAAGTACCGTATTTCTTAACGGAAGCACCGGTAAATCGTCAGGAACTGAGGTTATTTTCTCGTTCTCGTTTTCTGTTTCATTTAAAGGAATTATGGGAATGAAATCGGTATCGTCTTCAGGTCTGAAAAATATATTTTTATCAATCATATTTTATATTCAAAAAGGGTGGTCATATTGTCACGATGGCTATAAAAACGTTCCCCTTGTTATTAAATTGCAAGGTAAGTCAATATTAATGCCAACCGTTTCCATCCATTTCATTTCACCTTTTTTGACATAAAAAAAGCATCTCAGGTGAGATGCTTCCATAGATTCATTCATTTATAATTTCAACCCAATGCCTAATTGCAATTGTTCGCTCTTCCATTTGTCCTGGTTATCAATGTCGTTAATGTTTGATAATCCGATGTTATAACGACCATAAACTCTAAAAGCTTTCAGATTTAGCGCTAATCCACCAACCATAGAAAGGTCACCTTTCTTAAATGCATTTTCGCCATTTCTCAACATATTTTCATTGTCATCAATCAGCACACTAAAAGATGGACCCAAATTTAATGTAACCACTTTGCTTAAATTATAACGTAACAAAAGCGGTATAGACAAGTATTTTAAATTGATCTTATCTCCACTATTTCTATTAGCCAAGCTGTCGTAAATGGCATTGAAACCCGAAGATCGCTTGGTGTTTATCTGACTAAATAAAACTTCAGGCTGAATGCCAAATCTTCCAAAATCAATCTCGCTAAATGCGCCTAGCTGATAACCTAAATCAAATTCTTCACTAAACGATTTTCCTGAAACTTTTGAAAGGTTTGAGCCAGCTTTAACTCCTAATCTAAATTGTGAAAATGAGGCAGTTGTAATTAAACTCAATACAATTGTTGTGAGCATCCATTTTTTCATAGCTATGTGTTTGGCTTCGCAATTTCAATCATTATGCCAATTGAAGTTACAGTTAAAAATTAACTCCTACGGTGGCGTTAAAAAGCATGTTAAATTGTTTTGAAGCACGTGGTAAAGTATAGTCGACCATTACTTGGGGTTGAAAAAACCATTTTTTTATGCCATAACTCGCACCCATAATTAAAGTTGCACCCTGAGCATTGAAGCCGGTCTTAGATTCAAAATATTCTGTTGTTGGTGTACCGCCTGTTGCAGGTGGATCTTTCTTCTTCTTTTTCTTTACGGCTTTTGATTTGCCATGAGCATTACCATTTCCATTAAAGTTTGCATTTGTACTCTTAATACTTTTACCTAATGTGCCTATGGAAAGGTTTGTACCATACTTGCTGGTACCGGCAACTACCATTAAAGTTGGTCCAAATGTGATGTAATCGTTTCTCGTTAAAAGATTATCCTTTAACCAAAAATGTTGTACAGAAGCTATAACTGCAACATCTGAAATAGACGTGGTTGAGGTTATAGGAGGAGTTGTACTTGTAGCAGGCATATTTTCAATGCTTTTTCCTATTGCATAATTAATGCCTATGGTAGGCCGAAGAAAACTCTTTTTATATCCAATATAGCCGTAAACCTCATTACGTAATGGACTTGTCTCAAACGGTAAAGAATCTTTGATGAAGTAGTGGGTATAGCTAGCACCTAACACCCAATTTTTTGATCGCAGGTAATCATATGATGGGGAAACTACTGTTTGAAATAAGTTCAAACTTTGACCATCATCCATCATTACTCCTTTTAGTGAAATACCCAAGCCAGATTTATGGGTGTAATATCCTGATGTTGAATAATACCAGTTATTAAAGGGAGGATTTAAAGGTGAACTATTTTTCAGGGTAAAATATCCCAAACCTGCACCAACGTTTATTGTACCAAAACTCTTTGGTTTTTGAGGTAAAGAATCGAATAAAAAACTAAGATCTGCTAATAATTCTTTGATAGCATTTATTGAATCTTGATTTGAAAATTGGACGGAGGATGGTTTGGTCTTTTGTGCAAAAGATAAATGGCAGCAGATACATAAACTTAATATGGCAAAACATCTTAGAAACATATTTCTGTTTTCGCAACCTAATATTACTGCCATCGGTTTTTAAAAATACCTATTGATAGGTTCGGCCATCAATCACTTTTACTTTTTTCTTACCAATCTTTTTTTCAAAAGCTTCAACCTCTTTTGGTCTAACTTTTACAGCAGGTTTTGTGGCAACAGCATCATCAGTAGATTTGCCTGTTACAGTAGCAAAACTGTTTGGGTCTTCTAACTTATCTAAAAACCAATTTTCGCTTTTTGTAATGCCACCCGTTTGTGCATCGTAAAATTTCCATTTGCCATGCTTAACAGAAGTGCCCTCAATTTTAATCACTCTCATCTGCACTTTGTTAGGATCAACTGGGTCAGGTACTTCAATTGTATCGAATGGGTTGTCAGGATTTACTGCTCGCCAGCTTTCCTCACGTAAAACGCCCTGCATGCTATAGTATTGGTTTAGGCCATCTTTATTGCCCCACCTGTAACGCTCAACGGCTAACAAATCCCCCATCAAATTATATAATCTCCACGTCCCTTCTTTCTTACCATCTTTAAAAACACCTTCCTCATCGTAGCCAGGTTCACCACGCACATTATCATATCTTATCACCCACCTACCCTGCTTCAAATCAGAGCGATCAACGCAGTTTAGAGTGTCACCCTTGGGCGACAATTTATAGCTTTTGCATTGAGCAGCTAATCCCAAAGACAACAGTAAGAATGGTACAATGAGTAGCCGCATGTTAAAATGTTTCCTCGAAATTAAGTTTTAATAAAACGGTTTTTGAAAAGCTGCTGTTAAAAAAATCCGACGTTATTCATTTCAACTTTAAAAAACAATTATCGAGTAGCAGGACTTTTGATTACTAATTTTTTGGCTGACTTACCAGTGTTGCTATCTATTTCGATAGAATACGTGCCGGCTGGTAGATAAAACTTTTTATCTGCATCTTCCTTAATATTTAATGTAGAAGCCTCTTTTGGGTCTACTGATAAATCGTAATCGAATGTGTTTATACCGATGTCAGCTTTTTCTGTGAAAGATTGCAACACGTTGCCTTTGTCGTTTTTAATGTTAATGGTAACATTGCCACCTACTTTAGAGTAATAAGAAATAAAGGCAGACGATCTTGATGAGCGGCCTCCACGACCTATATTGGAATTAATTGTAACATCTTTCACATCAAAAACCTGTAAGTTATTTTTTAAAACATCCGGAGTAAGTTGTTGAATGGCGGTGAGGTTTGCAATATAAATGGAGCGGCCATGAGTTCCAACTACTAGATCGTTTTCCCTTTCCTGAATCGCAATATCGTGCACCGGAACTCTGGGTAAATTATTTACGAAAGGCATAAATGTTACGCCCCTATCTACCGAAACATATAAACCCTGATCGGTACCTACATATAAAATCTGCTCATTTTTGGGATCTTCTTTTACCGTATTGATCGCTTCTAACGGCAGGTTACCAGAAGTCAGTTTCCAGGTTGCTCCATAATCTTCGCTAACATAAAGGTGAGGCACAAAATTATCGAACCGGTAGCCGGTTAGTGAAGCATACACGCGGCTTTCTTTAAAAGCTGAGGGCGTAATGCAACTAACCCAAAGATCTTGCGGAAGCTTATCCGAAATTTTCTGCCAAGTGTAACCACCATCCTTAGACAGATGAATCAATCCATCATCAGTACCTACATACAGCAATCCGAATTTTAAAGGAGATTCAGCAATCCAGGTTGTGGTTCCGAAGGGCACATCTCCTTCTTTAAAACCTTTCGTAAGATCGTCAGATAGTGTTTCCATCTTTTCTCCCCTATTTAGAGAGCGATGGAATTTGTTGGATGACATGTATAAAATGTCTTGTTGATGTTTTGATAAAACAATGGGTGTTTCCCAATTATACCTCAATGGGTTTTCGCCTACTTTATGCATAGGATGTATAGGTAATGATGGTTGAGTTCTATCTTTTGATGAACGACTATAAAATCCAAATTGCGACCCGGCATAAAATGTATTATTGGTTCGGGTATCAACCTGTACCATCATTCCATCACCCCCACCAATATTTTTGAAGGGATATTCTCCACGTTGCATCCATGCAACACTTGGTGTATTGGTAGATGGGCCATACCAAACGCCATTATCTTGCAAGCCGCCATAAACGTTGTAAGGTGTTGCATTGTCAACCGCTACAGAATAAAATTGACCAACTGCTATTGAATTAGCTAACAACCAGTTCTTTCCAAAGTCATAACTGATATTAAGCCCACCATCGTTGCCATTTAAGATATGATCGTCATTTTTTGGGTCGAACCAAAATGCATGATGATCACTATGAACATTGGGACCGCCAATTGTTTTAAATGTTTTACCACCGTCATTTGAGGCTGACAGACTTACACCTGTAATTACAACCCTATCGCTGTTTTTAGGTGACACCCAAATTTTGCTCATGTAATAACCGTAGGAGCTAAATTCATTTATTAAAGCGTCGTGAGTTTTGTTCCATGTTTTACCTGCATCTATACTTTTATAAACCTCGGCACCTTTTACCTGAGTTTCTAGCATATCAGAATTACCACTTTTTAAATAGTCAGCTACAACCGTTGGTTTATATTTTCCTTCTGCTACCTGCAACTTCAAATTTTTTGCAGTTATATCCTCAGGAAAGCGATTGTCTTTTAAAAAATCGTCTAGTTTCTTATCATCCAATTTTGCAAAGGCATCTTTATTTAAACTTCTAAATTGGATAAGTGTGTACTTACTGGATGTATCTGGCTTAAGAGGGCGATTGTCGTTGTTATCAAGTACAGCATAGATTATATTGGGATCTTTAGCTGCAACCGCAATGCCAATTCTACCACCTGCCTTTCCGGTTGGAAACCCTGAAGACGGAGTTGTTAATAACGCCCAGGTAGCACCGGCATCAATACTTTTATAAATTCCTGTAGTGGGTCCGCTTTCTTCAAAATTCCAGGGTGAGCGGGTTCTGTACCACATAGCAGCATACAATGTATTGGCATTTGTTGGATCAATATCTATATCAATGGCACCTGTCTTATCATCAACATACAAAGTTTTTGACCATGTTTTACCACCATCTGTTGTTTTAAAAACGCCCCGCTCTTTATTGGCAGAATATAGATGACCCATAACTGCAACCCAAACGGTGTTGGGGTCTGTTGGGTGTAATTGTATTTTACCAATATGATGGCTATCCGGTAATCCGCTGTAAGTCCAGGATTTACCTTTATCAGTTGATTTGAAAATACCTGTACCCGCATAAGTTGATCGGCTTGAATTTTTTTCGCCGGTGCCAACATATACAGTTCCTGATTTCCAATCTACCGCTATGTCACCCATAAAAAGATGATCAACGGAATCGAAAACCGGCGTTAGCGATATACCATTATTGTTAGTGTACCAAAGACCACCTGTTGCGTAGGCGACAAAAAATTCGGCTGTATTTTCAGGGTTCACGTCAATGTCCACAACACGTCCGCTCATAATGGTTGGACCAATATTTCTAAACTTTACATTTTTTACAAGCGACGTCTGCTCGCTTGCTCGCCTTTGTTTGTTACTAGCCAGCCGGGCTTCAGCAGATGTTGGCGCATAGATGACTTGAGCATATCCTGAGATGGTATAAATAAGTATACCAAATGATAAAAGTATTTTCATGTGTGTTTATTTGGTCTTTAATACCACCCTTATTTTACTTGAGTATCTCTGCTATTTAAAAGGCCTGCGGGAACTTTAAGCTGACCTGTTGTTGCTTCTATCAGTCCATTGCGTTCATCTTCAATATTAGTGGCCTGTGTATATACATCACCTGCTACAGGCCTCTTTCGTAACTCAGCTTTATATAATTTTATTTGTTCCGCCCTGGTTTCAGAATCTTGAGGACCACCATAATCAGCAAATCCAAAACCACCCCACTCACTTACTATTAGTGGCACCTGTCTTTTGTAAAAAAATGGATCGCCCACCACTAATGGAAAAGCTGCTACTCCTACAAGTTGTCCATTAACTAAGTTGTCTAACATCTCTCTCCACTTACCAATTTCAGGCGTGTATAAATGCACTGTTAGCAGGTCTGATTTTAAACGCCCCTCAAACGATACATGTTGCCAACCATCATTATCAACAACTAAAAATTGTGGATGGCCTATTTGCATGTAATGATACATGTCCATAATATACTGGCGTGTTTCTTCACTGGTTGCAATGTCCTGGGCGCCCCAATCCTCGTTATACAAACTCCAGATAACAACTGAAGGATGGGTTGCAATTAGCATAAGCATACGCAACAATTCTTCTTTATGGTTGGCGCGGCTCTTAGCGTTAGAACTATGCGGGCTGGGAACTTCGACCCACAAAAGCATACCCATCTTGTCAGCAAGTTTGTATATTCTTGGGTCAACCCCGGCAATGTGTATTCTTACCAAATTGCAACCAAGCTCCTTCATGCCTTGCATGTGCAATTTTATTTCTTCGTAACTGGCAATACCGGGCTGATATAATATACCATCTAAGTAGATTTTTTTATTGTTGAGGTAAACAAAACATCCTCTAGATTCAATTTTACGCAAACCAAAGTTTGTTTCTATTGTTGAAACATGGCCATTGGCATCAACCAGATCAGCTACCAATCTGTATAAATTAGGCTCTTCCGGAGACCATAATTTGGCATCTGGTATCTCAATTACTAATCGCTGTCTTTTTTGGCCGGCTGTAAGTGTCAGCGGAAAATCATCCGTAGCCACAGGTGTATCATCTCGTTGATTTCTTGTATAGATCTTTAATCGGATTATATAATTTCCCTCATCGTGAATGCGTGTTGTTAGGTTAAACCTTACCAAGTTATCTTCTACAATTGACACAACGCCAACACGCGAGCGCAGCCGGTTACGCTCAACAGTTTCTATCCAAATACTGCGTACTGCACCGGTGTAAGTCTGGTACCAAATGCCGCCTCTTTTATACACATGAGACTCCTGCTTGCCACGAGGAATGTCTGCATCCATCGTATCTTCAATTCTTACTGTAATTCTGTTTACAGGTAGCAGCCATTCATCCTGCAACTCGTATGAGAAAGATGTGTACTCGCCAACATGCACTTCCTGGCCTTCAATAGTTTTTAAAAGATTTCCATTTAGCCAAACCATTGTTTCGTAACCACAGGCACCAAAAGTTAATTGATGTAACCCATGCGCTCCCCTTTTTTCCTCTACTTCTGCCGGAACTTGAAATTCTCGTTCGTACCAGGCTACAACTTTATCATGCCACGTATACTCCTGCTGCCCTTTAATTGATGCTATATGGTGCTCAATTGAGCCCGGCCAATTTACTAAGCCTTCGTAGTTATGGCCAAGATGCCAGTTATCCGTTAAACCTTTATCCTCTTCATCATGTGCAAACTTCCATTCTCCATCAAGCATTAGTGGTACATTAGACCGATGGACCGCTCTTGGTAAAAGGTTTACTAAATTGTCTTCTGCAACTAATTCTTCTTCAGTTTTTGATGTACTGTAATTGGGGTGCGATGCATTCATACTTCTTCCTTGTCTTTATTTTAAATTTAGAAATATAGAAATTGTGGTTGGTAACATTACGTTTTTGAAAGTTAGCTACAATCTATGCAAAATTGATTCCTCCAAATAATTTGAACGCTTTATTTTAACATAGGATGATGGCTAATAGTTTTATAGGAACAATCCATCTACCTAATTCATTTATCTTTACTGGGAAAATAAATATCTATAATAAACCATTTATCATTTTGACGTTTAGAGATTTTGGCCTTGATGAAAGATTGCTTGAAGGAATTGATGCTACCGGATACCACACTGCAACGCCTGTACAAGAGCAGGTTATTCCACACATATTAGCTAATAAAGACATTATTGCTTCGGCACAAACCGGTACAGGTAAAACGGCTGCTTTTTTATTACCGCTCGTTCATAAGATAATTACCAGTCCTAATCACGATCATATTAATGCACTAATAATTGTACCTACCCGCGAGCTTGCAATTCAAATTTCGCAAAATCTTGAAGGCCTTTCTTACTTTACTAATATAAGTTCTATAGCTGTTTATGGTGGGGGTGATGGTATGTCTTTCTCGCAGGAGAGCCAGGCACTTTCAGCAGGTGCAGACATTATAATTTGTACCCCTGGCAGGTTGATTGGACACCTTGCAATGGGTTATGTAAAGCTTAAACAATTAGATTATCTGGTGCTTGACGAAGCAGATCGCATGTTGGACATGGGCTTTAATGATGACATCATGAAGATCATTTCTTTCTTGCCAAAGAAACGGCAGAACTTGCTTTTTTCTGCAACCATGCCACCCAAAATGCGCAACCTTGCCCGGGCAATTTTGCACGAGCCTGTTGAAATAAATATTTCAATTTCTAAGCCGCCTGAAAAAATTACACAAGAAGCATTTGTAGTGTATGATACTCAGAAGCCTGAATTAATAAAACACCTGCTTCAGCTAAAAGATTTTAATAGCGTCTTGATTTTTTGTTCAAAAAAGAATAATGTAAAACAACTGACACGAGATTTGAAGCGCGCAAAGTTTTCAGTAGAAGAGATACACTCTGACCTGGAGCAGGATGCAAGAGAACAAGTGCTGGCCAGCTTTATAAATCATAGGTTGAAAATTTTGGTTGCAACTGATATTTTATCACGAGGTATACATATAAACGACATTGATCTGGTTATTAATTACGATGTACCTAACGATGGAGAAGACTATGTGCACCGTATAGGACGTACGGCCAGAGCGCAATCAGAAGGTACTGCTTACACGCTGGTTAACGAAAAAGAGCATAATAAGTTTGCAGCTATTGAAAAGCTGATTGGTAAAACAATAACCAAAGCACAAGTACCAGAAGCGTTAGGCGAAACGCCTAAATACCAACCAAGAACTTTTGCAGCGAATGATAATAACAGACGCAGATTTAATCGCAACCGTTAAATAAATATTGTATTAGTTGGAAAGCCTTGCGCCAAACAAAAGGCTTCCAATTCTTACCATATTACTGCCTTCATTTATTGCAGATAAATAATCTCCGCTCATACCCATCGACAAAATATTACAATTACAATTTGGGCTTTCGTAAGTTTTAGCTTGGTTGAAAAGTGTATGTAAGTTTTTAAACTCAGAAGCTACCAAGTCTTCGTCATCAGAAAATGAGGCCATACCCATAAGACCAGCTATGTTTATGTTTTTAAACTCCTCTGGCTTGTTTTTACAAGTTTGAAGTATGGTGAAAAGTTCATGTTCATCAAGTCCATATTTTGACTCTTCCTGTGCAATATGTACTTGTAGTAAGCATGATATGATCTTATTCTCTTTACCACCTTGCTTATTGATTTCTTTCAACAATTTCAAGCTGTCAACACCTTGTATTAGGTGAACAAAGGGCGTAATTAATTTTACTTTGTTAGATTGTAAATGACCTATAAAATGCCATCTAATATCTTTGGGAAGTTTAGCAGCTTTGTCCTCCAATTCCTGCACATAATTTTCACCAAAATCTCTATGCCCAAGATCATACAATTTTTGTATGTTTTGAAGTGGTTGCATTTTACTAACGGCAATTAGCGTAACCCCGTTTGACGCAAATTCCTGTTGCAGTTCTTTGTACTTAGCTTCGTTGATAGCCATACTTTTTAAATCTGTGAAGAGAAAACTATTTAAGAATTCCTCTTCCTATAACAATGCGTTGCACTTCGCTTGTTCCTTCATATATCTGAGTAATTTTTGCATCGCGCATCATTCGCTCTACGTGATATTCTTTTACAAAGCCATACCCACCATGTATTTGCACAGCTTCTGTTGTTGCCCACATTGCAGTTTCACTTGCATATACTTTAGCCATTGATGAGCTTACAGTATAATCTTCCCCATTATCTTTTTCCCATGCAGCTTTTAAAACAAGCAACCTTGCAGCTTCAATTCTTGTTGCCATATCCGCCAAGCTTAAATTGAATAATCTGATGGTGCATGATCTCTCTACCGAAAGCTTTACGTTGTTTTGAATAGGCAAGTGATAATTCGTAGGCACCGCTTGCTATACCTAACGCCTGGGCGGCAATACCAATTCTGCCACCTGCAAGGTTTTCATAGCAAAAGTAAACCCGAAACCATCCTCACCAATACGGTTTTCTTTGGGCACTCTTACATCAGCAAACATGATTGAATGAGTGTCGCTGCCTCTTATACCCATTTTATTTTCCTTAGCACCAACCGTTACTCCCGCCCAGATCTTTTTCTACAATAAAAACATTGATACCCTTACTTTTCAATTCAGGATGCGTTTGGGCAATTACCAAATAAACCGATGCTGTTGATCCATTGGTAATCCAGTTTTTAGTACCATTAAGTATGTAATGGTCACCCTTATCTTCAGCCGTAGTGCGTTGAGATGTTGCGTCGCTACCGGCTTCTGGTTCGCTAAGTAAAAATGCACCAATATATAATTCTCCATCTTTTTTACCCTGAGCCAGAGGCGTTAGATATTGTTGCTTTTGCTTTTCAGTTCCATAAGTTTGTAAGCCCCAGCAAACCAGACTATTGTTTACACTCATGCAAACTCCTGTGCTTGCATCTATTTTATTGATCTCTTCCATGGCTAACACATAACTAACCGTATCCATACCCGCACCACCATGATCCTGCTCAACCATCATTCCCATAAAACCCAAGTCTGCCAACTTCATCACTTGTTCGCGTGGAAATTTTTGTTTTTCATCTCTTGCAATTACGCCTGGCAAGCATTCGGTTTTTGCAAAATCTTTTGCAGCATCGCTTATCATCTTATGCTCTTCGCTTAGTTCAAAATGCATCTACTATAATTTGGTGCAAAATTAATAGAAAACTAACAGTTGTTAGTTATTCAATGTTGTTATATAGAAATTAGACATCTAAAAGTTAAATAGATTTTAACCCACTTAGCTTAAATATATACAGTAAATAAGATATCATTGCAAGAACCACTACTCTACTTATGGATGATTTAATTGAAAATCTCTATTCAATTCTGCCTTTTATAAATATGGCAGGTTTGCTTGTTATAGTCTTTAAACTTTTCCTTGTTTACAAATCAAAGTCAAGATCAATACAAAACATTGTGATAAGTTTTCTTCAGATCTACCCGCGTCACGAAATTGAGATTTCTAACAACCCTACTAAGCGCAAGTTGATGTATATGCACAATGCATTGAACCTTAGCTTATACTTCATCATCTTATTGAACCTGTTTTTTTACTTTTTGGTTAAATAAGATGAGCATTATTTAAAGAAAAAATACCCAATAATAATTGCAGCTATTACACCAATGAAGTCTGCAAGCAAGCCCGCCCAAACTGCATGTCGCACTTTTTTTATGCCTACACTTCCAAAGTATAAGGCGATAATATAAAAAGTTGTATCAGCACTTCCCTGGAAAATACTAGATAGTTTTCCTACAAATGAATCAGGACCATAAGCAGGATTTGCAAAAATGTCTAACATTAAACCCCTTGCCCCACTACCACTAAAAGGTTTCATTATTGCAACTGGTAGCGATGGAACAAAGTCGGTATCAACACCGGTAAAGTGCAACATGTAAGCAATGCCATTAGTTATATATCCAAGGGCACCGCTATCTCTAAACAATCGTAATGGCAACCAGCATACCTACCAGATAAGGTATAATTTTAAGTACTACACCAAAACCTTCTTTTGCGCCTTCAATAAAAGTGTCAAATACTGAAACTTTTTTAATGGCACCTGCTACAACAATTGCAACTATTATAGTTAACAAAATAGCATTACCCGCAACATTGCTAAATACATTGCTCTGTTCATCGCTCATGGTTGAAACCCAATACATGGTGCCACGACACAAACAATAGTAATATGCCTATGAGCATATTACAAATATTTTGTCCCAATTAACCCTCTGCATAAAACTTACTACAATGATTGATGCAAGTGTAGTACAAACGGTAGCAAGCACACATGGTATAAAGATGCTGGTAGCCTCTGTAGATTTTGCCGCGATCCTATATGTTATAATTGATAATGGAATAATGGTTAAACCACTGGTGTGCAGCACCAAAAACATGATTTGTGAATTGCTTGCTTTCTCTTTGTCAGGATTTAGAGATTGCAAACTTTGCATTGCTTTAAGACCAAAGGGTGTTGCAGCATTATCTAGACCCAACATGTTTGCACTAAAATTCATCACCATTTCCCCCATGGCGGGATGTTGGTCCGGAACCTCAGGAAACAACCGCTTCATAAATGGATTTAATTTCTTGCTAACCAGTTAATAGCACCTGCTTTTTCAGCAATATTCATGATACCTAGAAAAAATACCATGGTACCAACAAGGGGAAAAGCAACATCTATTACAGAAGATTTTGCAGAATCAAAAACACCATCAACCAGGGTTTTAAAAATGGTAATATCAGCAAAAAAAATACTTTTGATCAATGCTATAACAAAGGCAATTATTATAAAAGCTATCCAAACAATATTGAGGGCCATGGTACAGGGTTATAGTATAAAGGTGTTAGCAAAAACAATGATCCTTATCAAGCGATCTCTCAATTTGCAACATACAACTTTATACTAAAGATGAAGGCTAACTTTTTTACCATATACTTTGGCGGCCAACACCTACTTTTGCGCCCTAAAAAACATGCAGATCTCAGCACCTTTAGCAACTGCGTTTTTTTATAAATTAAAACTTAATTATTTAAAATATGGGTTTACAAGCAGGCATAGTAGGATTGCCAAATGTTGGAAAATCAACCTTATTTAATGCGCTAAGCAATGCAAAAGCACAAGCCGCTAATTTTCCTTTTTGCACTATAGAGCCAAACATAGGTGTTATAACAGTACCCGACCAAAGGTTATTTGAACTTGAAAAAATTGTACAGCCGCAACGCGTAGTGCCTGCAACTGTTGAAATTGTTGATATAGCCGGCCTTGTAAAAGGTGCCAGTAAAGGTGAGGGTTTAGGCAACCAGTTTTTAGGAAATATTAGAAGCACTGATGCTATTATACATGTGGTACGTTGTTTTGAAGATGACAATGTAATACATGTAGATGGCAATGTAAACCCGGTGAGAGATAAAGAAATTATTGATACCGAATTGCAGTTGAAAGATCTTGGAAAGCATTGATAAGAAAATTTCAAAATCGGAAAAACTAGCCAAAACCGGCGACCGTGAATTACTTAGAGGTATAGAGATTATTACATCAATTAAAAGCTCATTTAGAAGAAGGTAAAAATGCCAGAGGTTTTCAGGTTAGTGATGAAGAGAGAGAAAAATTTATTGACGATCTTTTCCTGATAACCATAAAACCGGTTATTTATGTATGTAATGTTGATGAGAAAAGTGTGGTTACCGGAAACAATTTTACTGAAGTACTTACCGAAGCAGTTAAAAGATGAGAATGCAGAAATCCTATTTATAAGTGCCGCAATTGAAAGTGAGATTGCTGTTATGGAAAGCTTTGAAGACCGTCAATTGTTTTTAGAAGATCTGGGATTAAAAGAAAGTGGCGTGGCACGCTTAATTACATCAACTTATCGTTTACTAAACCTTGCTACCTATTTTACTGCAGGCGTACAAGAGGTTCGTGCATGGACGATCACTAAAGGGATGATTGCCCCACAAGCTGCCGGTGTTATTCATACAGATTTTGAAAAAGGATTTATACGTGCTGAGGTTATAAAATATGCGGATTTTATGAAGTATGGTTCTGAAGCTGCCTGCAGAGATAATGGAAAATTATCAGTGCAGGGAAAAGACTATGTAGTTGAAGATGGAGACATTATGCACTTCAGGTTTAACGTTTAAAAGACACTTCTTAAAATATAAATCGGGGAATCACGTAAAATTATTTTTACGTTGATTCCCCATTTTCGTTTGCAATAATACCTTCGGATATAAGGCATGGCTTTTGTAAAACTGATGCATATGAAAAATCTTATACTCTACGCCTTGCTTTTCAGTTTTATTGTCGGCTGCAAAAACTCCGCATCAGATAAATCAGATGACGGTAACGACGAAGAAAAAACAGAAGCGCAAAAGAAAGTTACGAAACGGGATCTTAGTATCACCCCCGCAAACTCCTACAGCGATCTTTTTCTGGACAGCCTAACAATGGAAAGTTTCATCGCTGAGCAAAAAACCAGCGATAGTGTTACCAGAAGAATGAGAAGTTTCTACAATGCAAGAAACTATCAGTTTGCTTGGTTCTCTAGTGATGGTTTGACGGAACAAGCCCGTGCATTTTGGAACATCCACAATTATCAAACTTCTACAAACGAAAAAAGCAATCTGGTAGATAAGAAACTTAAAGACCAGATGGATGATTTCACTACAGCAGAAAGTCTTTCAATAGATGGTTCAAAAAAATCAATTATAAACACAGAGCTTGCCTTAACAAAAAACTTCATCCAGTATGTGCTTGATAATTTTGAGGCTGGTGTGGTAAAGCGCAAAGAATTGGAGCGATTTGTTCCTCGTAAAAAAGAAGATCCCCTATTACTTGCAGATTCTATAATAAACAAAAAACACAAGGATGGTAAATATTATGGAGATGCTAATAAGCAATACAAAGCATTGAAGCAGCAATTGCAGCATTACTACACGGTAGCCAAAAATGGTGGATGGCAACCAATACCTGTTTCGAAAACCAAATTGAAATTAGGCATGTCCTCTCCTGAAGTTTTGGCTGTGAAAAAAAGATTACAAGCTACAGGAGAAATGCCCGCTGATACCACACCAATATTTAATGAAGCGCTTGAGCAAGCAGTTAAAACATTTGAGGCAAGCCGAGGTTTAACTCCTACGGGCATAGTGTCAGAAAGCCTTGTAAAAGAAATGAACGTACCTGCAATAAAAAGAGTACAGCAAATATTGATCAATATGGATCGTATGCGTTGGGTTCCCACTCAACCGGAAGGAGACCTTATATTAGTGAACATTCCTGAGTTTGTTTTGCATGTGTACGAAGGTGGCAAAAAAGTTAAGGATATGGTTGTTGTAGTTGGTAAAGAAGGTCACAACACTGTAAGCTTTACCGGCAACTTAAATCAGGTAGTTTTTAGCCCTTATTGGAACGTAACGCCTGACATTACCAGGAAAGAGATAATGCCCGCAATGGCACGAAACCCAGACTACTTGGCAAAACAGAACATGGAAATTGTAAAAGAAGTGAATGGCGTACCAGTTGTTAGGCAATTACCTGGCCCCACAAATTCTTTAGGCAAGGTGAAATTCTTATTCCCCAATGACTTCAATATTTACTTTCACGATACACCTAGCAAAAGCTTGTTCAGTAAAGATAAAAGAGCTTACAGTCATGGATGTATTAGGTTAAGCGATCCTGCATGGATGGCAAGCTACCTACTAAAAGATCAACCAGAATGGACGCAGGAAAGGCAGTATGAAGCAATGAATAGTGGTACTGAAAAATACGTAAAAGTGAAAGATCCTGTTCCGGTGTTTATAACCTATTATACATCTTGGGTAGATGAGAATGGACTATTAAATTTTAGAGACGACATTTACAAACACGATGAAAGTCTTGCATCAAAAATGTTTACTAAAACATTGTAAAGCTTTATACTAAAACAAAAAAAGCACCATTTTTTCAAATGGTGCTTTTTTTATAATCAGTTAACTTATTTCTCTGTAGGATTTTTCTTACCTGCTAACAGTTTCTCAACAGTAGCTTCAGATCTCCTAATTTTTGTGTCCTCTCTCTTCGCTCCTTCAATCCAACTCACAAATTCTTTCTGATTATTTACCGGAAGTGTCTGAAAAAATTCACGTGCTTTTTTATGTCGTGTAAACATTTTTTCAAGTTCTGCCGGTGGAACAACAAGCTTCTTATCAAAATCTACACTCTTAAATTCAATAGGCTTAGTTTCAACTACTACGGCTTTTACCGGCGCGTTTTCGTCTCTTTTAAACCAAATGGCACTCCAAACATGGTCTAGCACAACTTGCTCTAATTCTTCATACCCATTCTCGCGAAGCACATCCCAACTACAATCTCTATTTAAGATCGCTGGATATTTTGCTTGCAGATTTAGGATAAGCTACCCAAAGTTTACCGTTCGGATTTAAAGCAGGTATCACCTCACTTAAAATACCGTTAAGTTGCGACACGTTAATTGCAAAAACTAAAGCAAAATCAATCTGCTTAACCTTTAAGCAAAGGAGTAACATTTTTTGAATAAGACAGTTTTACAAATTGCTTTTCAATTGAAGATGGTAAACCCTGAATTAATAGATTTTTCTGATCCTGTAACTGAAGTTTTTCAAACAAAGTCGGTTGCGACATACCTCAAAGGGATTAAGGGTTATCAAAAAAATGAATTGCAAAAGTAAGCTTTAAAAGCTTATTAACACGAAAAAAGCACTTCGATTTTAGTCAAAGTGCTTTAACGTAAGGGGTTTCGTTGTTAACCTCGGGGTTTATAATATTTTAAAGCTTCAGGCATTTGCTGCTGCAATTTTGCTATTCTATTACTTTCTGAAGGGTGTGTACTTAAAAATTCAGGAGGCTTTTGTCCGTTGCTCATGGCTTCCATTCTTTGCCAAAGTGGTATAGCTTCTCTTGGGTTATAACCGGCAAGAGCAGCATAGATTAATCCAAGTTGATCAGCCTCTAATTCTTGCTTACGGCTATGTGGCAGTACACCAAACACGTTTGTACCTACACCATATGCTTGCATAAATAAATTTTGTGTTTGCTCAGGCTTACTTGACAAAGCAACAGATAAAGCTGCACCGCCAAGTTGCTGTATCAATCCCTGGCTCATTCTTTCGTTACCATGTTTTGCTACTGCGTGTGCTACCTCATGCCCTACAACAACTGCAAGTGCGGCTTCATTTTGAGTAACCGGTAATAATCCGGTATAGACTACAATTTTTCCACCGGGCATACACCAGGCATTTACATCTTTAGAATTTACCAGATTGTACTCCCAATTAAAGCCTTCAAGTGCAGAACCGAGACCTTTTGATTTATAATAACTTGTAATAGCCGACGCAATTCTGCTACCAACGCGCCTTACCATTTCAGCATCTTTACTTTGGCTTGAACTAACTACCGTGTTTTGAGAAAGAAAGGAGCTATATTCTTGCTTCGCCATTTCTTGTATTTGGTCATCAGATACAAGTGAAAGTTGATTTCGGCCGGTTATTGCATTTTGCGTACACGACTATTACAAGTGACATAACCGCTACAGAAAGACCTGTCAACACTCTATTTTTCATAGTTTAATGATTTTGAGAAATCAATAAACAATAATAATACCAATGGAAGACGGTATTTAATAGTATTAATAAAGAATAAGATAATTAATAGTTAAAGGAAAACAACGTTCAATAAATTAAAATAAATGTTTACGCTGCCCTTTGCGACGATCGCGATGCTTAAGGATAGGCACCTTACTTTCTGTACCGTTTAAAATTCGGTTGATGTTTTTTTGATGCGTTAGAATGACCATGGCGGCTACTACTACAGCAAAAACTCGGTACAGGGGTTCCTTCTCATTAAAAATAAATAATATAAACACAGCAAAGGAAATACCCGCTAAGATAGAACTGAGTGAAACAAAACGCGTTGCAAGTAAAACAAATAGAAAAACACCAACGCAACAAACGGCAACTAATGGTTGAATAGCTACAACCATCCCAAACAAAGTTGCTACACCTTTTCCTCCTTTAAAATCTGCCCAGATGGGGAATACGTGCCCCAGCACTGCAGCCAACCCAAGACCAACCATGAAATTGGTACGGTCCCATTCATCGCCTAAGTAATAGGGTATTAAAAGATAAAGCGATGTAGCAATTACACCTTTCAGCATATCAACTATCATCACAAAAGTGCCCCAGCGAGAACCTAAAATGCGATAGCAATTGGTTGCACCGGCATTTCCACTTCCATAATCCCTAATGTCAATTCCAAAGAAATATTTACTTACCCAAACTGCTGTTGGGATGGAACCAATAAGGTAAGAGGTAAATATTAAAAAGAATTCACTCATTAGGGGGCAATCAATAAAAGTAAGAAACAAAAATAAGGGTTTAAGCATCACACTTTTTACGCCCTTAATTTAATGGCACTCTAGTTTAACAGAATGCTAATCCAACCATCCTTTTCTTTTACAGATAGGAAATTCAATTGAAGCTTTTTTGCAGCATCTAATATCACTTCTTCATCTGAAATCAACAATCCACTTAGTAAAAGAAATCCATTTTCTGCCAACCCTAATTTAAGATCAGATAAGTTTTCAAAAATAATGTTCCGGTTGATATTGGCAAGAATAACGTCAAACTTTTTTGGATGTTTAAAACTATCCAAATTTTCAATTTCTATTTTACTGCAATTGTTTTTATCTACATTTTCTTTGGCATTAGCAATACTCCACTTATCATTATCGATAGCCCAAATAAAATTTGCACCTAACTTTTCTGCCAATATAGATAATACACCAGTGCCTGTTCCAAAATCAGCAACGCTTTTGTTTACAAAATCTATAGAAGCCATTTGCTGAACCATTAAATAAGTTGTTGCATGATGCCCGGTTCCAAAACTCATTTTTGGCGTGATGATGATATCGTGCTCAACATCAGATATAACCGTATGAAATTCAGCTCGAATTGCGCAAAATTGATCTACCACAACCGGTGAAAATTCCTTTTCCCATTTTTCATTCCAATTTGTTTCTTCAATGATTGATTTTGAATAGGTTAATCCACTTTTATTCAAAATACTTTCTAAACCTTCCTCAGCAAAGTCAGTTTGATTAATGTAGCCCTTTAAGTTATCTGCCTCTTCCTGAAAACCATAAAACTCAAGATCAGAAAGTTCAGCAATTAATACGTCTTTAAGTTGCTGATCATCAACAGGTATGCAAATTTCAATTGTCATAATTAGTCTTAATAAAGAAGGCCTGCAAATTTGCAGGCCTTCCAATTTAAATTTATCTTTCTTCTCGGCCTTCAGGCTGCCTGTTGCTCGGGCCTTGCCCTTGCTCAGGTCGTGGTTGAAAATCAGGCTTCGGCATTAACACTTTGCGACTAAGTTTAAACTTACCCGTTTTAGGATCAAGACCAATCAACTTAACTTTTACTACATCACCTTCATTTAAAACGCCTTCCATTGTTTCTAAACGCTTCCAGCTAATTTCACTAATGTGCAATAAACCTTGCTTACCTGGCATAAACTCTACAAAAGCTCCAAACTCTTTAATGCCTTTAACAGTTGCTTCGTAAACATCACCCACAGCAGGTACGGCAACAATGCCTTTGATCCATGCTACAGCTTTGTCTAAGCCTTCTTTTACAGGCGAGAAAATACTTACTTCACCAACATTTCCAACTTCTTCAAGATTGATGGTAGTACCAGTTTCACGCTGTATTTCTTGAATAACCTTACCCTGGGGCCCGATTACCGCACCGATAAATTCTTTGTCAATAAAGAGTTTCTCCATTCTTGGTGCATGTGGCTTAACCTCTGCTCTAGCAGCAGGCATACACTCATACATTGCATCAAGTATATGTAAACGACCCTGGCGTGCTTGCATCAAGTGCCTCTGTCATTACTTCCATACTTAAACCGTCAACCTTAATGTCCATCTGTACACCGCAAATACCATCGCGTGTACCGGTAACTTTAAAGTCCATATCACCTAAATGATCTTCATCACCTAAAATGTCAGTAAGGATTGCATATTTTCCATCCTCTCGGGTAATTAATCCCATTGCAACACCACTTACGTGCTTTGGAAAGGGCACACCCGCATCCATAAGCGCAAGAGAACCGGCACAAACAGTAGCCATTGATGATGAGCCATTACTTTCTAAGATATCACTAACAATACGTACAGTGTAAGGATAATCATTACCCGGCATCATTTGCTTTAAACTACGCATTGCCAGATTACCATGACCTACTTCTCTCCTACCAACACCACGCATCATTTTTACCTCACCTGTTGAAAATGGGGGGAAATTATAATGCAGAATGAAATTGCTATAATCTGATTTTGCAGCACTTTCAATCAACAATTCATCTAACTTAGTACCGAAAGTAACCGTTGTAAGTGATTGAGTTTCACCACGAGTAAATAAAGCCGAACCATGTGGAGTTGGCAATGGATCCACTTCCATTGCCAATGGTCTAACCTTATCTAAAGTTCTGCCATCTAAACGAATTCTATCGTCAAGCATCATATTTCGAACAACTTCCCACTTCAGATCTTCGTAATACTTCTTAGCTAATTTCTTTTCTAAATCAGTTGCTTCTTCACCTAAACTTTCAATTAGTTCTTCCTTTAATTTTCTTATAACCTGCAGCTCTTTCATGCTTTGGTAAAGCTCCTTTGCTGTATTCGTAAGTTCTTGTCTTTAGCAAAGGCCTCAACCTTATTCTTGATCTCATCATTTTCTTCAGGCTTTTTATAATCCCTTTTCGTGGTTACACCTTTCTTATTTCTTAGTTCTTCTTGTGCTTTAATTTGAATTCTGATAGCATCATGCGCTATTTGAAGTGCTTCAATCAAATCAGCTTCAGCACATTCTTGCGCCTCACCTTCAACCATCATCAAATTCTTGTCGGTAGCAGCAATAATAAATTCAACTCAGCATTTTCAAGGGCTGTTCTCGTAGGGTTTATAACCATTTTACCATCGATTCTTGCTACCCTTACCTCACTAATAATTTCCTTAATGGGAATATCAGAAACTGCTAAGTGCTGCAGAGGCTGCCAAACATGCTAAAGCATCAGGCATTACTTCTATATCGCTGACTAATCAATGAGATAAGAACCTGTACTTCACAAAAATAATCTTCAGGAAAAAGGGGCGAAGCGCTCTGTCGATTAAGCGACTGGTTAAAACTTCATAATCGTTCAAACGGGCTTCTCTTTTAAAGAATGAACCCGGAATGCGACCTGCAGAAGCAAATTTTTCCTGGTAATCTACAGAAAGCGGAAAAAATTCCTGACCTTCTCTGGCTTCCTGATTAGCTACTACGGTAGCCAATAGGATACAGTTTCCCTGGCGAACGGTTACTGCACCGTCAGCTTGACGGGCTAGTTTACCCGTTTCAATGGTAACCTCGCGGCCATCGCCCAAATCGAAACTAACACTAAGTGGTTGAGACAACATATTTTAAATTTTACATCCCAAAATTTGGGAGGAGGTAGGGCAGTATGAGTGAGAGGAAGAACTGCAATACCTGTGAATAATAAGTGATAAAATTTGGCAGGATATATAAACAACTATTCCCAACTGTCAAATTGTGTCAGTTGGGAATAGTTTATATCATTCGAAAAATAATTATTTTCTTAAGCCTAATTTTTCAATAAGTGCGCGATAACCTTGTAAGGTTATGCTTTTGAAGATAAGTAAGTAAACGCTTACGCTTACCAACCATCTTCATTAATCCACGGTGGGTAGAAAAATCTTTTTTGTTAGCTTGCAAATGTTTTGAAATTTGACTGATACGCTCAGTCAATAAGGCTACTTGGCCTTCAATTGATCCAGTATTAGTGGCACTTCCACCGAATTCCGTAATAATACTAGCTTTTTTTTCAGTTGTTAACGACATCTCTGTTTTTTTAAATAGACACCAAAAAGTTACTTCTTTTTTATAATGTCGGCAAAAGTAGGAATAATAAATAATAAGTAAAGATAAAAGACGAGAAAAATATAATTGATGTACATATTCTTGGGACTATGTTTTAATTATATAGATACATTCGCAGGTATCCTACAATAAAAATAATTCATTAGTTTTTGAAACACATCGTACTAACGGTTATAAATGATCTCACTTATGATCAACGTATGCTAAAGATCTGCAGTTCTTTAGCCAATGCAGGATATCGGATAACGTTGATAGGTAGGAAATTAAGAACATCAAAAGACTTAAGAGCTTTTAATTTTGAAAGCATTCGACTAAAATGTTGGTTTTCAACGGGTAAATTGATGTATTTTGAATTTAACTTCCGTCTGTTAATCTTTCTGTTGTTTAATAAGCAAGATGTTATTTGTGCAATTGATCTTGATACTATTTTACCATGTTTTCTTGTCTCAAAGCTTAAAGGCATACCAAGGGTGTATGATGCCCACGAACTTTTTACTGAACAAAAAGAAATAGTTACCCGACCAAACATCCAAAAACTTTGGCTTCGGGTTGAAAAATGGACAGTGCCTCATTTTAAAGTTGGATATACTGTAAATGAGTTTATTGTAAACGAATTAAATAAACGCTATGGCGTACGATACAAGATTGTTAGAAATCTCCCGGTTTATAAACCATTGAAAGTTAATGCATATGAGACATCTAATGTAATTATTTATCAAGGTGCGGTAAATGAAGGACGCAGTTTTGAAACCCTTATCCCGGCAATGTGTAGCGTAAATACTACTTTGATGATCTACGGAAACGGCAATTTTTTTAAAGAGGCACAAAAACTCATTTTAAACAACAATCTGGCTGACAAAGTTTTTCTCAAAGGAAGTGTTGTGCCGGAATTGCTTGCCGAGATTACGCCAACCGCTCGCATTGCAGTAACGCTTTTTGAGAACACCGGACTAAATCAATATCATTCCTTAGCAAATCGGTTTTTTGATTACATAATGGCGGGCGTACCTCAGGTGTGTGTTGGCTACCCCGAATACAAAGCTATCAATGATAAATATGAAGTTGCCTACTTAATTGATAACACAGAAGTAGAAACAATTGCCAATGCTTTAAACAATCTACTAAGCGATGATGTTTTGTATAATCGGTTGCGTAATAATTGTTTAGTTGCCAGAGAATTGCTCAATTGGTCAACAGAAGAAAAAGTACTTTTAAGCGTTTACAACCAATTATAGGCAAGGCAACAGTTTTTCGTTTTTAAAACCGCTAAACATTTTGGAAAACCACTTACATATCATTTGCTTAAATATCCCATATCCGGTAGATTACGGTGGTGTCTTCGATCTATTTTATAAACTTCCCGCACTTCAAAAACAAGGCATCAAAATTCATTTACATTGTTTTGATTATGGTCGGGGCCCACAACCTGAACTTAACCATTTTTGTGAGTCGGTTAATTATTACAAACGAGCAACGAACCTTAATGGCTTCTCATTTGAAATTCCTTATATAGTTTCCAGCAGAAAAAATCAGGATCTTTTTAATAATTTGTTGCAGGATGATCACCCGATTTTAATGGAAGGAATACATTGTACGTATTTGCTAACTGACAATCGATTTGCAAACAGACGCTGTGTTGTTCGCTTACACAATGTGGAACACATCTATTACAATTACCTTTCTCTCTCAGCAAACATTGGATTTAAAAAATTATATTATTGGTGGGAAAGCATTCTTCTAAAAAAGTTTGAGAAGCGAATCTGCAACAATGCACATTTTGTTTCGGTATCAGAAAAAGATGCAGTTATTTATAGGAATTTAGGATGCAAAAAAATTGAATTTCTACCGCTTTTTTTACCCCCATGGCAAATCAGCGCACTAAAAGGCGAAGGAACGTTTTGTCTCTACCAAGGAGATTTGAGTGTGTTCGAAAATCAAAAAGCAGCCAAGTGGTTGTTGGAAGAAGTGTTTTCCAGTTTGGAGATACCTTTGGTTATTGCTGGTAAAAATCCGCCTGAATGGCTGGTTACTGATGTTTATAAAAACAATAATGTTTGCCTGGTAGCCAATCCTAAAGAAGAAGAAATGCAGGACATGATTGCAAAATCGCAAATCAATGTAATTCCATCATTTAACGCTACCGGCATTAAACTTAAACTGATCAATGCGTTGTATAATGGCCGGCATTGCCTCGTTAACACCTCTACTGTAGAAGCTACCGGGCTTGAGCCAGTTTGCTGTATTGCAGATACGGCGGGAGAGTTTAAAGAAGCCATTCAACAACTTTTTGTACAACCCTACACTTTAGAAAATAAAACTGCGCGGGAGGAACTCCTAGCAAACCTTTTCAACAACAAAAACAACAGTGCCCAACTAAAAACACTTTTGTTTTCCAAAGAGGGAAAGCTGAATGAAACATTGACAGAGGAAACGGCACATGCTAAAAGCTCCGCCTAAAATTGTCTTAAATTTTTAAGCTGGAACAGATGCGCTGTCATATACTTTCCCACGCTCCGTTTTGAGCATTCTTGCAGGGTATTTATTTATTACGATATAATCGTGCGTAGCCATTACAACTGTAGTTCCGTAATCGCGTGCTATCTGAAAAAGCAGTTGCATAATCTCATCGCTTGTTTCAGGATCTAAATTTCCAGTTGGCTCATCAGCTAATATCAACTTAGGTGAGTTTAGCATAGCCCGCGCAATATCCACTCTTTGTTGTTCACCTCCACTCATTTCAAAAGGCATTTTAAAACCTTTGCTTTTCAAGCCAACCTTATCTAAAACATCTACAATCTTTTCTTCCATCAACTTATCATCCTTCCACCCGGTAGCTCTTAATACGAACTTGAGATTTTCGTGTACATTTCTATCCGTTAATAATTGAAAATCCTGAAAAACAACTCCTAACGTTCTCCGGAGAAAAGGTACTTTTTTCCAGGTCATCTCCTTTAAATTAAACCCGTTCACCGTTCCTTCGCCTTCGCGCAATTGTAAATCACCATATAAAGTTTTTAGAAGACTACTTTTTCCGGTGCCGGTTTTGCCAACCAGGTAAACAAACTCACCTCGATTTACTGTAATATTTACATCTTCTAGAATAAGATTACCTCCTTGATAAATATTAGTATTACGAAGTGTTACAATTGCCTCTGCCATAGTTGGGTTTTAATATGCACAAAAATATTGATTGACTTGAGTTTTGCCTAATGATAATATTCAGGACTGTGAAAAGACCTGTTAAATGTATATTAGCTGTATGCTATTTCGCCAAAGGAGCCTTTCAGAATAAGTTCCTTTTTATTTGATGCCTCTACCTTACCAACAATTTGTGCTTTTATGCCAAAGGTTTCGAGATAGATTTGATCATCTCGTTAGCAGAAGTTTCAGGTGTAAAAATTTCTAATCGATGTCCCATATTAAATACCTGGTACATTTCCCTATAATCTGCACCCGATGCTTCTTGTATAATATTGAAAATGGCTGGAGGTGAAAACAAATTATCTTTTACAACTTTCATTGGTGATGGTAGGTATTTTAAACATTTTGTTTGGCCACCGCCGCTACAATGTATCATTCCATGTATGGAGGTAAAATGTTGCTCTAATAATTGTTTTACTAGAGGAGCATAAGTACGCGTAGGACTTAAAATGAGCTTACCAATATTTGCAACGTGATTGCCCACCACCTAAATTGACGGCATCCGTCATTCTATGTTTGCCAATATAAACTACTTCATCAGGTAATGAAGGTTCGAAAGTATTGGGGAAATTTTCGGCATACCATTTATTCAATACATCGTGCCGCGCACTTGTAAGTCCATTACTACCTATACCGCTATTGTATTCGTTTTCGTATGTTGACTCTCCAAAACTTTCAAAGCCTACAATAACATCTCCGGCTTTTATTTTATCGTTGGTAATAAGTTTTTCTTTAGGCCAGCGTGCGGTCATCGTTCCATTAACAGCAATGGTTCTTACAACATCTCCAACATCAGCAGTTTCTCCACCCAGATAATTAATATGTACACCATAATCAGCTAAGCCATTCAAAAATTTCTTGCGTACCATTAATAATAACTTCCAAAACTTCGGCAGGTATGTGGGTTTTATTTCTATCAATGGTTGATGAGAATAGTATGTTATCATAAATACCTACACATAGCAAGTCATCTAAATTCATGATAACTGCATCTTGTGCTATGCCTTTCCAAACACTTAAGTCGCCGGTTTCTTTCCAGTATAAATAAGCAAGAATACTCTTGGTGCCAGCACCATCCGCATGCATCACATTTACCCAATCATCATTGTTGCCTAACGCATCAGCATAAAGTTTACAAAAGGCGTTAGGATATAAACCCTGATACAAATTTTTTGTAGCTGCATGTACATCTTCCTTTTGCGCAGAAACACCCCGTTGTGAATATAGAGACATGGTGATTTTTTAAATTGGCTGCAAATGTACACTTCAAAACAAAGTGTACTATACTGTGCTGCATTTTCTGTTTTGATTTTCCACTTTCGCCTGACTCTCTTAGCTTTGCTCTCGATTATGATTCAGGTTCATAGAGATCTCCTATCCCTTCCCACATTTACAAATGCTGTAATTACCATTGGCACTTTCGATGGTGTGCATGCAGGGCATCAACAAATTATAAAACAGTTAATTGCTGAGGCCGATGCTATTGGTGGTGAAACAGTCATCATTACATTTTATCCTCATCCACGTAAAATTATTAATGAAGGAAAGGTTGAGCTGAAAGTCTTAAATACTTTACAGGAAAAAATTGAGCGGTTGAGTGCCTATGGCGTGCAACATTTAGTTGTGGTAGATTTTAATGAAAAATTTTCTCAACAGACTGCTGAAGAATATGTGAAAAAATTTTTGGTCGATACATTTCATCCGCACACTATTATTATAGGTTACGATCATAAGTTTGGCAAACAAAGGTTAGGCGATTATCATTTATTAGAAGATCTGGGCGAAAAATATGGCTATAAGGTTAAAGAGATTCCTGAGCATATTTTACATGAAGTAATTATAAGCTCCACCAAAATAAGAGAAGCCGTACAACACCACGATGTTGAAAAAGCGAATAAGTTTTTGGGTTACAATTACTTTTTCGAAGGCACCATAATTGAGGGTAATAAATTGGGTAGAACTATTGGTTACCCCACAGCAAACATTGCACTGGCCGACTCTGAAAAAATTGTTCCCGGACATGGCGTTTACGCCGTAAAAGTATTAGTAAAAGGGCAAGAATATTGTGGTATGATGAATATAGGTACCCGCCCAACAGTTAATGGCCTCAACCGATCAATTGAAGTAAATATTTTTGAATTTGATGAGGAAGTTTACGGCGAAACCATAAGGGTAAGTGTACACAATTTTATTCGGGAGGAGCAAAAATTTAGTGGTTTGCCACAATTGAAAGAACAATTAGCCCTGGACAAACAGTCTGTATTACAACTATTGAAACCCGCCTAGAAAATTATTTTTGCAACCATTTCTTTCAGCAGGTCTGCATCGGTTGTATCGCCGTCATTTACTCCAACACTTCTTAAATTATACTCATGCAGTAATAGAAGTATTTTTTCTACACCTTGTTGCCCAAATGCATTTGCGGCCACAAGCGCTTCTTTTGCCGCATAACCATTATTGCTAAAGATTGGCTTGATTGCAAATTCGCTTCTATCGCTCATACCCAAAATAGTGTACAACTTACTAAAGTAGCCATACAGCGCAGGTAGCACCAATTGTATTGGCACCGATTTAGGGTTCGATTGAAAATATTGTATGATTCTGATGGCTTTTGCCATATCTTTTTTTGCAATAGCGGCCTGCAATTCAAATGCATTATAATCCTTGCTAATGCCTACATAACGCTCAACGTCGTTTTCGTCTATTGTCTTTTTGGTTCCCAGGTTAAGCCATATTTTATCAACCTCATTTTGCAAACGGCTTAAATCATTTCCTATATGATCGATCAACAGTTGCAACGTTCTATCAGCAATTACAAAACCTTTCCCCTCTATCATTCCTCTAGCCCACTCAGCTAGTTTATAATCAGCTATCTTTTTGCTTTCAAGGTATTCAGTCTTTTTTTTGACGGCCTTACTTAATGTGCCCCGGCCATCTAATTTCTTGTCTTTAAAACCCACCACAAAAATGGTTGAGCTTAAAGGGTTAAGAATATAGCTCTCCAGCATTTCTATTTGTTTCATATGCTGCGCCTCCTTTAAAACAACTACCTGTTTTTCTGCAAACATGGGGTAGCGTCGGCATGCATTTATAACAGCAGTCCATTCTGCATCTCTACCATAGAATACTGTAAGATTAAAACCTGCTTCACTTTCGTTTAAAATAGAATGTTCTGCATAATTTATTATCTGGTCAATAAAAAAAGGTTCATCACCTTCAATCCAATAAATTGGTTTGTATTGTCCTTTTTTCCAATCTGATAGTATTTTTTCTACTGACATAAAACAAATTCGGTTGCAAGATAAGCTGGTAGCAAATTGCACCTACCATTTGCCATCAAACTACTAAAGAAAAAGTAGTACAGTTAAGTAGCTACAACAATATTGTTGTGATGTAGCAGCGGAATATTTTTAAAACGTAGAATTACCTGAGCCACTACCACTACATCTTTTTGGCAATAATTTACTATGCGCTGTATGTCGTTATCTATGTAATAAACATCCTGCACTTTACTACCATCAATATCATCTTTAGATGTAGCTATACCCAAAGCGTTTGCAAGCAGATGTAATGAAATGTAATTTTTATAATCTCCAAATTTCCACCACTGCAGCGTATCCATCATATTTATTTCCCAAGGTTTGGCACCCTGTAGTTGAAAGTAGATGGGCAAAGCAATTTGATGAATCAATAATCGCCTGCAAATAAAAGGGATATCAAATTCTCGAATATTATGACCAGCAAATTGAAAGTTGGGATGAATACTTTTGAAACGATCAACCAATTGAATGAAGCTTTGCAATAATTCCATTTCATCGGTGCAACATATACTCTTTAACCGCAGGCATATTGTGCCAACAGCATCTTTATAATAGTAGCCTACGGATATGCAAACGATCTTTCCAAACTCAGCTAGTATGCCTGCTTTTTGCTTATAAAAATCTTCAACCAACGTAGATTCTGGCAAAATTTTTGAAATTTTGTCGACGAAAAGTTGCTGCCATTCCGGTGATAGATTTTGAAACGCAGAAACAACCGGAACAGTTTCAATATCAATTATCAAGATATTATACAAGAATTGATCGTTTATCATATTTTTAACCCGATAAAAAATAAAAAAAAATGAGTTACACACCGCAAACTTCTTCAAATCCTACCCCTAAACCGGCACCCAAAAAAGATGATCGTAAGTTAATATACGGAATTTTAATAGTAGCACTATTAGGTACATGGGGTTATCTTATCTGGGACAAAAGTAGAAACAAGGAAGAAGTTACTTTATTACAGCAGCAGGTTGCTACAACAGATTCATCGCGCGAGACAATACAAAGTGAATATAATGATGCATTGGCCCGACTTGACTCAGCCACTGGCAGTAATACACAAATGCAGGGCGCACTTGCCGAAAGGAAAGCTGAAATTGATAATTTAAAAAGTGAGATTCAAAAGATCACCAGGAATAAAAACGCATCTGCAGCTGAACTTGCAAGGGCCAAAAAATTAATTGCTACCCTTAATGGCAAAATAGATGATATGTATGCAGAAATTGAAAGATTGAAAGGTGAGAATGAAACACTAACAACATCAAACCAACAACTTAATACTGAAAAACAAGCGTTAACTACCGAGAGACAACAATTACAAGAAAATTTGTCTAATACACAAACGCAAAAGAAAGATCTGGAAGATAAGGTTGATGTTGCATCAACGCTTCACGCATCTAACCTAAACATTACGCCAATTGATATTAGAAGGAGTGGCAAAGAGAAAAGTACAAGTACAGCAAAAAGGGTTGATGTATTACGTATTTCTTTCGATTTGGATGAAAACCGTGTTGCAACAAGTGGCACTAAAGAAATTTATGTGGCTATTACCTCACCAAGTGGCAATCCAGTAAAAACGTCTGAAATGGGAAGCGGCACCTTTGACTCAAGAGAGGGCGGAAGTAAATTTTTTACTACTAAAGTGCAGGTACCTTATGAGCAAGGCAAAAGAGCACCTGTAAGTTTCGATTGGAAGCAAACAGATGCTTACGAACTTGGCGAGTATAAAATAGAAATATATCACAACGGTTTCTTAATTGGACAAGGGAAAAAAACACTTAAGAAAGGTGGACTTTTTGGATAGTGCTCCTTAAATATTTTACAAAAAAAACGGCTGCAAATTTTGCAGCCGTTTTTTTTGTGCCTCTTGCCAACGCATTTTAAATACCGTTATCGTTTGATGATAATTAATATGTAAAAGCGTAGCAATAATTTAATGCAGTCTCCCGTTTACATATAAACGATGAATATGAAAAAGATTAATCAACTTCCGGCTTTAATAGGTTTTGGCTTGGGTTGTATTATAATATTTATATCGTGGCTAATTGGTACTGTACTTACCACAGCTTTTAATTTGTTTAAGATCTCAGAGGTACAGTTAAGCTCGCAATCATACCAATTGAGGCAAAAAGAAAAGAATACAAGCAGTTTTGCATTTCTATCAGATAAACGCAATTTTTAGTTTTCTTAATCGAGCTTATCCGCCTTTACATAACCACTAATTATGGCATTACCTGATGATGATACTTTTTCTGACAGTTTCACCCAGCCATAACTCGCGCTAACAACTCTTACCAAAGTACCCTTTTTTAAAGTACCTATTGTATTAAAATTATTACCCGGGCCACCTCTAAGGCTAACATTTGAGTTTAAAGCAAACTCTTGATTAACACCTATTGTAGGCGATTGTACTAACTGCATGGTAGTTGGCTTCGTATTATTTACCACCTCATTGCTTTTTATTTTTGGGTGCCGCTCAGCTAATTGCTTTTTAGGTTCTTTAGTGGCCTTTATTTCTTCAACTTTACTTTGCCGTGCTGAGACAATCTTATCTTCTGCTTGCTGCACTGAGGCCGCAACCGCGCCAGGGGCACTAAACGAAATACTAAATGGATCTTTTATTTGTATTTGAGGCTTTCCATTGTACAACTGCACGAGGCCGGTTACATATACGTTTTTATTTAACAACATCTCTTCAGGCTTGTAACCAAAATTTACTCTGTCGGGACCATAAATCACGATGGTAATTTTTTGATTAGGATATTTGCCTCCCATGTTTAATAGAGTAGGTTGATTTGATGAACTACTCAAGTAACGTCCATCATCTACTCTGCCGTATAAAGTAACATTTTTGCCAAGATAACCTGCTACACTATCAAGAGATACTATTTGTGCATTGGCAGTAAAACACACTGCTAAAAAACCGAAAATCCCCACAATCTTCAACATAATAATATTTTTAAGTAATAAAAAAGCAACACAATAACACAGAAATGCTTAATCTATCTACTGCAATTAATGGTAAATATTACAAATATTGAAAAATCTTTCTAATTGGTTTCAGCATTAACGTATACCATTTCGGTGTAATGCCATTAAAGTTCCAGGCTTGATAATCTTCTAAATGGGCCCGGAACCTATTTTTTAAACTAGCGTTACTCTGGCCACCGGAGCGCATATTTACCACAACACGGGGAAGATAAAATACGTCAATCTTGTTTTTATACAGAAATCTCAAAATTAACTCGTAGTCGGCAGCGGATTTTAATAATGTATTGAAGCCACCCATCTTTAAATAACACTCCTTTCTAATAAATAATGTGGGATGTGGAGGCATCCAGCCATAATTGAACTTTTTGTATTTAAACTTACCTGAGCGCCATCGCCTAACAATACGCTGGTTGTGTGTTATATCAATATAATTGAGATCAGCATAAACCGCATCGCACCGGTTGGTTTCAAACATGTCAACCACGTCGCCAATTACTTTTGAATCACAATAAAAGTCATCAGAATTTAAGATGCCAACAATGTCTCCCGTAGCAATCTTTATCCCTTTATTCATGGCATCGTAAAGCCCTGCATCTTTTTCTGATATAAGCGGACCTACATGCCCTGTTGATTTAATCTGTTCCAAAGTATCATCTTCTGAACAACCATCAATTATAATATGCTCAATATTGTTATACGCCTGCCCCCTTACCGAATGTATTGTATCGATAACAGTTGCTGAACTATTAAAACAAACCGTAATTATAGAAACTCTCATTATATAATAATTAATACAAGAGCTTTAGAAAGTATATTGGATAAGGGGGGTAAAATTTTCAGAAACTGTCAGAAAAGACTTCCTTCTTAAAACCAGAATTTATGAATCGATTTTGAAGAAAACGTTCTGCTAATCAATGGCAATGATACTAAAAAAATCAAATTAAACTAAATTTATTAGTATAATATGATAACCCCGCTAATAGATGCTTTTTTATGTGCGGGGTTTAATTACCATAAAAATGTTGGTAGTTTTTTGGCTTTGTGTTAAAGCATTTTTTGATGTATGCTGATTTCTAACTGAAGTAAATGGATATATTTGAGCGTAATTTTACGGTGATGAAAAAAGGAATATTAATTTTAGGTGCGCTCGTTCTATCGTTTTGTGTACATGGTCAAAACTCTATAATAGCTGAAGAAGCTGCAAATCACATCGGGCAAACCCTTACGGTTTGCGGTAAAGTTTTTGGTGGCCGGTATTTAGAAAATTCGGCTTCGAAGCCAACATTATTAAATGTTGGAGGCAATTTTCCAAATCACCATCTTACCGTTTTAATACGAAATGAGGACAGAAAAAACTTTACGTTCAAGCCTGAAGAAAAGTATATTAATCAAAATATTTGTATAACCGGCGAGCTTATAGATTACCGCGGTAAACCAGAGCTGATCGTTTCGACACCAAACGAAATAAAAGTTAGTACTGATATTGCAATTTTAGAAAAAAGCAAAAACCTACCTGTTATAAAGCCTGAGGAAAAAAAGCCAGAAACTCCGGCCGTAAAAGTTCCTGAAAAAAATAGCTCAACTTATTCTGTACAACTTACTTCAGATGTTAATATGAGGGAAGGCCCTAGTAAGGAAGACAAAATAATTAGTGTAGTAAAAGCAGGCAGCGAAGTAACCATCTATAAAAGTGGCAATGGCTGGTCAAAGGTGTCTGTTATGTTAGAGAATGGTGGAGAAACAAGCGCTGTTTATGGCTTTATAAAAAATAGTGTTTTGAAATAATTAGAAGGAGCGGCGTGCCATGCATCTTTTTATTAAATGCAAACATCTATGCTAGGTAACCAATAACCGGCAATAATACCTAGGCTATGCAAAAATCATTTTTATTATCACTATTAACACTTGCTTTATTTTCTTGCAGCGAAAAAGAAATAATAGCGGTGCCACAAGAAACCACAGTTACTGCTGTTAAATCTGCTGAAGTTTTTTATAAAGATCCCAACATCACCATTAATAAGGTTAGCGCCAACCAAACAGCGCAAGGCCAGGTGGTTTTTAGTTTTTCTACCGAGATAGAAAAAAATTTAAGAAGCGTTGAGGTGTACAGCGGTGCATCAAACGCACTTATGTGCGAAATTTACAAAGTACCTACAAACGGAAGTTCAACATCAACAAAACAATACTCTTTAGTTGAAAAAAACATTACAACAGCGGTTAATTATTACATGATAAAGTATACAACACTTGATAATGGATGGAGTGTTTCGCCCTTATTTAAGGTTGAACTAAAGTAATAGATCTTAATTTAAAATCTCACACAACGCACTTTATCGGCAGTTGACGAAGTAGAATTTAAAAAACCTCTGAACGATGCTGTTAATTCGAAACCGCCACGCATCTGCGATGCGGTTTTTAGTTTGGATACATTCACATCATAAGTTAAACCCATTTGCCACTCGTGCATAGTTAATCTTACAACCGGCACTACTGCATCATTCCACCTATAAAATGCACCGTAAGAAAACGAGATGTTATCTCCTTCATCATACTGTACTAAATCAGTCTCATATAAAACCCCTCCCAAAAAAAGTCTGTTACCACCTTGTTTAAAATAGTCAGCAAAGCCAATTAAACGATTATTGTCGCTAAGTTGAGTGGTAATGCCTCCATTAAAAACCATTTTAGGCTCTACGGTAACATCACTAGTTGAATTAAAGAAATTCATTTTTGGCTTATTGAAGTGGAACATTGCTGCACCTACATAATACCTGGAAGCCTCGCCAAAACCACTACTAAAAGTAATACCTGTTGATGCATCCCAATAAGTATAACCCGTTTGCGCAAAACTTTGACTTGATTGATTGGTAGATGAGTAAGATCCATTGACAAATTGATCATCCATCTTTGCTTGTGTCGGATCGAACTGGCTTTGTATAGGGCCACCCATAAATGCTAAGGATAGATAGTTGTCTTCGTTTTCGCTCAGCGATTTATGAAAGTTAAACACAGGCAGTATCTGAGTTCTTTTAAGTTTAATATCACCTGCTACATCGTAACTGGCTTGTATGCCCATCGTAACATAATCGTTGTAATTAAAAACAGGCAACTTATACTCTACCCCAACGGATGAAGTTTGAAATGGGACCGTAATGCTTTGCCACTGCGAACGGTGTACAGCGCTTACTCTTATATCGCCGTTATACACGCCGGCCAATGCAGGATTGCGCAGCAAAGGTGTTTCGTAAAATTGAGAGAAAGTAAGGTCTTGGCTGTGCGCAACACATACAAGCCACACCAGCATTGTTGTTAGTAAAAGTGGTTTTTTCATTGGATTATTTTATGATGGCAACGTTACCTTTATAAACGAAAGAACTACCGTTTTCGCATACAACTTCACAAGTATATATGTAAACATCTGTTGGCGCTTTACTGCCTCTAATGGTTCCGTTCCATCCATTGGATTTTTCGTTAGGTGCAAAGTTGGCTTTGTCAAAAACCACCTCACCCCATCTGTTAAATATTCTGAAAGATTTTACTGAATTGATACCCGAACCGCGCACCATCAATACATCATTAATGCCATCCCCATCGGGAGTAAATACGTTGGGTATAAACACTTGCGTATTTTGACAAAACACTTTTATGGCCAGGGTATCTGTTGCAGTACATCCATATTCGTTAGTTGCAGCTACAGTATAAGTAATATCTTTTTTGATGTTTGCTATTGGCTGCGGGCAAGTACTGCACGATAGATCTCGCGCCGGTGTCCATTGCCATTTGGTTATGGGACCATTGGTAACCGTGCTGGCCAAAGCATACTGGGTACCTGCTGATAAAACTTTATCAATACCAAGATCTATTGTTGGGCGCTTGCCTACTGCTACGGTAACATAAGCTGTATCAGCAAAACAATTGTTAGCATCTGCACCAATTACTCTGTAACGTGTGGTTGATGCAGGCGTTGCAACTGGGTTAGCAATAAGTGCATTACTTAAACCGATGGTGGGAGACCAACTATAAACATCAGCACCTGAAGCAAATAATTGAGACGTTTGGCCAATACACAAAGTGTCATTCACAAGTTTCTGCAGTTTGAAAGGTTGCGACACCTTAACCAACACAGTATCTTGGGCTGCACATCCAAAACCATTTAAAGCGGTTACAGTATACTTAGTTGTTTTAGTTGGATTAACTATTGGACTTGCACAATTTATACAACTTAAATCGCCGTAGGGACCCCATGAATAACTAGTGCCACCGCCTGCAGTAATCTGTATGCTTTGACCTACACAAATGGCTTGTTCCGGAGATGCCTTTACGAATGGTACAGGGTTAATGTTAATTGCCTGAACTGCTGTATCTAAACATCCATTGATGGTGCTTACAACAAGCATAGCCATATACTTTCCTGAAGTGGTATATACATTGTTTGATGTGGTACCTGTATTGGACACGCCGTTAGAAAAACTCCAGCGGTACGACATTATGGTATCTCTTGAAACTACAGCAGATGTATAATTAACCCTCTTATTAGCACACGCAGCAGTATCACTAAATATTGACGCTATCGGAAGTTCTTTGAGCACTAATGGCATGGGGTTCAATACGGTATCAGAACAGCCAAAATTGCTGGTAGAAATAAGCTGAACCATCCAGGTACCAGAGGCTGTGTAGTTGTGTACGCTGGTAGAACCAACTCCTACTTTGCCATCACCAAATTGCCATGCTGACGTTTTGATGCCACTGAATGAAGCTGAGGTATCTTTAAAAGTAACATCAGAATTACCACAGTTTGCAAGCAACGATTGATTGAATCCAGCTTTAATTGCATCTACTTTTATGGTATCTATACCCTTAACTAAATTGTTGCAAGACGAACCGACTAGCAGCTCAATAGACGGTAAATACAAGCCCGACTTTTTATACACATGGTAAACAGTGTTAACTGAATTTGTTACCTGCTTAGTGCCGTCACCAAAGTTCCAGCGTATTGAGTCTACACCTGTAGCATTCACATCAAATCTTACCGGTGACGCATCGCACTTTACCTGGTTGTTATAAGTAAAAGAACCTTGCGGACCACCAACCACAATATTTTGTGAGTAGATATATTTACATCCTCCCGCGTCGGTTGCGGTCATTGTTACCTTAAATGTTCCGGTTGTTACGAAGGTGTGCTTTACAACATCTCCAGTATCTTTTGTTCCATCTCCAAAATTCCAAATAGTAAGTTTAGATGGTTGATTATTGTTTGTAAATGTCACGGTGAATGGAGTACATCTACCAACACTATCAGACACGCTAAACGAGCCGGGGAGCGACGAGATAATAGTAACTGTTTTAATTGCGCTATCAAGGCATGCATTGCCCGCTGCATATTGCCTTAAGCCAATAAGTGTAACTCTGTATACACCTGCAACACTATACTTGTGCATCGGGTTTGTTAGGTTAGATGTAGTGCCATCACCAAAGTTCCAGCTTAGGCCTGTTGTAGTATCGCTGAGATTAGTAAAGTAAATAGGAGCACCAATACAGGCAGTGGCAGGTTGTAATGAGAAATCCACAACCGGCTTATTGTATATAGTTATTGTTTCAGTAGTGGATGTATCAGAACAACCATTTGATGCCACAAGTTTCACAGTATAACTTCCTGCATTGTTATATGTATGTAAAATGGTATCAATGTTTTTGGTTGTTGTCAATACATTGCCATCACCAAAATCCCAACGGAACGATGTGGCGCCTTTTGTATTGTTGATAAACTGCACAGTATGTGGAGTACAGCCTGAACGTTGATCTCCATTGATATTTAAGTTTAGTTTGATTGCATTTGGTGAAACAACAATTGAATAATATTGTGTATCGCTACCACAACTACTACGAGCAATTAACTGCACTCTAAAAGTATCTTGTACAGCACTGGTAAATGTATGTTCGATGAAGCCTGTCTGCTTTGTATTTAAGATAGTACCGTCATCAAAATTCCAGGTGAAATCATCAGCTCCCTCAGAGAAATTATTAAACGTAACCTTCATAGGTGAACAACCAACTGTGCGATCGGGTTTAAACAATGCCTGAGCAGGAGATTTGACAAGCACATCTTTATAAACCGTTATGGAATCACACTCTGAATAAATAGTCAGTGCCACCTTATAAATCGTGTCGCCATAATTAGGATTTGTTTTAAATACAACCGTGGCAGGATTGGCTAATACTGACGTGCTACCGTTACCAAAATTCCACTTGAAGGTGTAGAGATTTTGATTAGGTGTTTGGTTACTAAAATCTACAGCAAGCGGGCCACAGCCTGAAGTAACGCTTGCAGTAAAGGCAGGAGTAGTTGCTGTTAGCTTAGTGTAAAAAGTATGCTGCATCGTATCATTACTGCAACCATATTTGCTTAGGGTAATCAACTTAATAGTTACAGAATCTTTGGAGTTAACCATTGTATATCCAGGAAAGCCAGCACCGGTTCCGATCAACTTATTATTTACATACCAATTGTAACTATCATTACCTACATCGAATCGGTTCGTTGTAATAATGGTAGTATCAATTACAAATGGAGGGCAGCTTACATCTTTGGTAAAGCTGAAGCTTGCTTTGGCATTGGGGTTCACAATTATAGAGACTACATTACTATAATTACCTTGCGCACCAACACAGTTTCCCGAAGTAACATTTCTTCTAAACATTGTATTGATAGTAATGTTACCTGGGTTATAGTCTTGGGTGTTTGTATTGATGATGTTCGTCCATGTAGCACCACTATCAATGCTTTGTTGCCATTCAAAAGTATAAGTGCCAGTTGCACCCGTAGGTATCGATCCATTAAGTAGTTGCGTGGGATTACCTACACAAATTACTTGGTCTTTACTTATAACATTATTGGTGATAGCTTGTTGCACATTGATGCGAACAACATCACTAATACTGGTACATGGTAGTGAGTTTACCAATCTTCTTAACAAAATATCTCCAGTAGGTATTACTGTAAGATCCTGATTAATTTCGTTATTGATGTTTAACCAATTGATTCCATCAACACTGCTTTGCCATTGATATTGATATTGACCATTACCACCGCTTATTGCTTTATTTTTTATGGTAACCGCCTGACCAGAACAAATGTTTTTTGCTATAGTATCAATCTCATTTACAATAGCACTATTTACAACAATTTCAACCGTATCAGAATTGGAAGGACATGCATTGTTTGTAATAGTATAGACAAAAGTATAAGTGCCAGTTGTAAGATTTGTGATAAAAGGATTTGAAATGTTTTTATCAGATATGGTAGCCTGAGCACCATTTATTTGCGACCATATTCCAGTTTCAAAAGCTTCCGGCTTATTACCATTAAGCCTGGTTGATGTAACAGCACACAAAGTTTGGTCAGCACCTGCAGCTGCAACTGTAACACTATTGAAAACAGTTATAATTGTTTCTGAAGATATCGCTTCACCACAATTACCACTTTCAACTATCGCTCTGTATCGTGTTGTTACTGCCAGGTTTTTGTAGGTAATTGATGATGTTGTGTCATTAATGTTCAACCAATTTGTACCACCATCAATGGAATACTGCCAACGTTTTATGCGTCCAACATAATTTGACAATTTTATAGTACCTAAGTTGCTTCCACCACAAATAGTATCCGATGGTCCGGTTGTACCTGCTATAGTTGCAGGCAATACATTAACCATTACAATATTACTTGTATCAGCTGCGTAACATCCTGCATTAAAGCCTGCTGATTCTACGATTACTCTTACACTAAAAGTATCTCTAACGTTTTTGAAAATAATGTTAGGTGATGTAATCAAAGTGTCAATCCAAATATTGTCATTGATAGGCGCTATATTATATTGCCATTTTTTTATGGCACCGGTATAGCTACCCATATTCACGGTAACATTTGCACCTATACACACATCAGGAATAGACGTAACTACGCCTGCTACCGGACTTTCAAACACAGCAATAACAAGTGTATCCTTACTTGGTGTACATCCTGCATCATTAGCTATTGACCATTCTAATTGATATTCTCCAATTGATTTAAAGGTAAATATCGCAGTAGGATTGGTGGTGTAGCTAATTGTTGCTTTACCGTTTGCAGGCTGACTAATAATACGCCACTTTTTTACCTCAAAATTTCGCGTTGCATCGCTACTTGCATTTAATTGGATAACGCCATTACTTGAAAAATTACAAATTACTGTATCTGAACCAGCGTTAGCAACTGTAATTGCAGGACGTACCTGAACAAGTACAGTGTCGGATGAAGGAGCACAAACGCCATTAGCTATTGTCCACACGAACTGATAACTTCCCCCTATTAGATTATATGCTGTGATTGATGGTGTTGTAGTAGAAGACAATGTTGCCGCACTTGGTCCGCTAATTTGCTGCCACGAGCCAGCCTCCATTGCTGTTGGAACATTCGCTTGTAACTGTACCAATGTGCCGCATATTAACTGGTCTGCACCGGCAGCAGCCTTCGATACGTTGTTCATAACAGTGATAACTGTAATGCTTGATGCTATTGTACCACAACTGCCGCTTTCAACTATAGCTCTATACCAGGTGGTTGCAATAAGATTTTTGTAGTTTATAGATGCAGTAGTGTCATTTACCACTTGCCATGTTGTACCGTTGTTTTCAGAAGTTTCCCACCTTATTACTTTGCCTACATTACCTGTAAGCATTACTTTGCCGGCATTGTTGTTATAACAAACCGAATCGTTAGTAGCAGTAGTACCGGGCCGCGTACCCGGAGTAATGTTGATAACTAGTACATTACTTGTGTCAGTTAAGTTACAGCCAAGAGTTGCACCATTTGATTCTACAATAACTCTTATTGCGAACGTATCACTTGCATTCGCAAATAATATAGATGCGTTTGTAACAAGCGTATCGCGCCATATATTATCACTGATTGGTGCAGCATTGTACTGCCATTTCTTTATACTCCCAGTGTAGCTTGTCAAATTAACTACAACATCGCTTACACCACAATGTGCAGTGTCTGCTGTTATAGGGCCTGCAACAGGCTTGCTATATGCCAACAACACAAGCGTATCTTTCGATGGCGCACAACCAGCATCATTTGTAATTGTATAAACAAGTTGATATGTGCCTGCTGCAAAGAAATTAAAATCTGTATTTGCTTTTGAAGCATCTTCAAATATCCCATTGCCATTAATGGGTTGTGATAATATGCTCCATTGATGAGTTTCTGAAGTTCTAGTCAAATCAACATTACCGTTAAGCTTTATGGAGCCTGAAGTAACAAAATCGCAAACAACAGTTGAGTCACCTGCATTAGCCTTTGTTATTGCAGGGCGCACAACAACATTGATGGTATCCATAGTAGGAGTACAACGGGCATTACTTAATGTCCACACAAATGAATATGCTCCAGATGTTAGACCACTAATGTTAACAATGGGCGATGATGTATTATTAAAGGCTACATTACTCGGCCCAGATAATTGGCTCCAGACACCTTTTTCCATTGCTGCAGGCGCGTTGCCTTCAAGCACGGTGCTAGTAGAACACAGAATTTGATCGGCACCTACTATGGCTTGTGTTACTGGTTGTAGTACTGTTATTAAAGTTGCAGAAGATGTGATGTCGCCACAATTGCCACTTTGTACTACCGCTCTAAAGTATGTAGAAACGGAAAGATTGTTATAAGTAATGCTAGAGTTTGTATTGTTTATTGGTAACCACGTGTTGCCATTATTTGTAGAGTATTCCCAGCGGACAATGTTGCCTGTATTACCAGTTAGTTGAATGATGCCAGCATTGATGCCTGCACAAACAGTTTCAGCCAAGCCTGTTGTACCAGGTATGGTACCGGGCGCAGCGTTTATTATTAAAACATTACTCGTATCTGTAGATGTACAGCCATATGTTGCTCCCAACGATTCAATTATTACGCGGACCGCAAAGCTGTCTGAAACGCTTAAGAAATTTATAGATGGTGATGTAACAAGAGTATCCTTCCAAATGTTATCGTTAAGTGGTGCTACATTGTACTGCCACTTTTTTATTTTGCCTGTGTAAGGCGATAGCGTAACCAATACATCATTACCCACACACACATTTGTATTGCCTGATATAACTCCTGCAACAGGCTTTTCAAAAACATTAATTATAACTGTATCCTTTGTAGGTGTACAACCCGCATCGTTACTAATAGCATATATTAATGAATATCTACCTAAAGCATCAAATGTAAAATTTGATGAAGCACTAGAAGCATCACTAAATATACCATTGCCTCCATTCGGTTGAGATAACACAGTCCATTTACCTGTTTCAAAAGGCCTTGATGCATTTGAGTTTGCTTGTAATGCAACTGATCCCGGAGCTATAAAATCACACACTACAATACTATCGCCGGCGTTGGCTACAGTTACTGCTGGTCTGTTAATAATAGTTACTGTATCAGAAGTTGAAGGGCACTGACCCACGCCTGTCACCGTCCATAAATATTTATATACGTTATCACCCACTAAACCTGATATGGTTGTATTAGCATTTGTTGGATTTACAATATTGCTGATGGGACCACCAACTTGTTTCCAAATCCCGCTGCCAACTGCAGGTACATTTCCATTTAACGTAGCAATAGAAGCATTACAAAGCAATTGATCAATACCCGCATTAGCAACCGTAGCACCCGGGCGTATAACAACTACAACTGTCTTTGTTTCACCTTCACAATTAGCAGTGTCTGAGGCAACCGATGTAATAGTATATGTAACAATTGCATTGACTGAGCCATTGTTAACCAAAGCATCCGTTATCTTATTATTGGCATTAGCATTAAACTGATTTGAAAACCCTGTTGCATCACCTGATGTAAGTGATGATGTCCACTTATATATCGCTGAGCTGTAAGAGCTACTTAAAGTAAAATTGGTTGTACCTCCTGTACAAATAGTATCTGTTGCTGGGGTAATTAGTAGATCTGGTTTTGGAATTACGGTTACCAGCAACTCAAAATTTTCTCCAACGCATCCGTTTAACGTTGGTGTAATTATATACTTTACCACGGCACCTATAGAAAGTGATGGGTTTACAAGAATGTCATTTATATTACCATTGCCACTTGTTTTATTTCCGGTAACAGTGCCTGATAGTAAAGCTGATGTCCAAGTATAAGTGCTGCCGCTTAAAGATGTAGGATTGTAGTTAACATTGGTGCCGGTACAAATGGTTTTGTTGGCAGCACTTGTAAAAATATTTCTTGGTGTTAAAGTAATAGTTACATCATCTGTTGCGGGGCTACATGCGGAGCCAGATTCTGGATTAGCAGTATATCTCAATACCACTGAACTATTATTTCTATCGTTGTTTCCGAAATAATAAAGAGGATTTGATAACGAAGGATCAGAAAATGAACCATCACCACTTACAATACTCCACACACCGCCAGAAACTGGCCCGGTTGATGTTGCTGTTAACCGGATGTTAGGGGTAGTATTACACAAAGTAGTATCGCTGCTAACTGTGGTGTTTACCGGTGCATAAAAGCTTATCTGCTGACCGGCATTTTTAGTACCACAAGAATTAGTGAATTGAAGATTAATTGTGTAAGTAGAGAAGCCATCAAACTTTATTTTCGGGTAAGCTGAGGTGTTAGATGTGCCATCTAAAAAAGAAAAGTTACCACCCGTTATTGTCCATAAGTAATTCTCTGAACCTTTGTTAGAATTATAAGTTGGTTTATGATTAGAGTCGGTAGCAAAGTCTATTGCTTTTAGTCCGCAATACTTTGTGGTAGCTAAATCAAAACTAACCCCTGCTATGTCGGTAATAGTAACTGGCAAATCTTTGTAGTTGGTACCACAAGAATTTTCTACCGATAATCTTACTAGATATTCACCTGGTAAAAGAAATTGAATATTGGGGCTCTCAGCTGTGTCGGTTGGAGTTATGATGTAATGAGTTCCAACTGTTGCAGGTGTCATGGTCGATCTAAACAACACCTCCCATCTCCACCTGGGTGTGCGGCAAAAATATCCAGTGGTAAGATCAGTAGTATTCGATGTATTTACTAAAAGTGGAGCACATCCACCCACACTATCTTGTCCATTTAGTTTAAAGTTAGGAGTGATTGGATCCTCGATACAAATCTGCTTAATAACCTCATCATTACAAGGCTCGTTAGCTGCCACAAGTTTTACAGTATGAAAACCCGTTGTAGTGAATGTGTAAACCAAATCTTTGGGAGCATTCAAAATCAAAACACCATCAACATACCACTCGTAAGATGCATCATCTTTACAGCTTACTACATTGTTATAGCCTGATAAACCCGCTTGCGATGTGTTAGTAAAAGTGATTGGTTTATTAATGCAACCAAAAAGTGGATTAATAAAATCAGCAATCGGTTTTTGCCAAACTTTGCTATAAGTAGTTATAGCAGTAAAGCTATTAGGACAATATACATGGCTAGCTCTCACATTTACGCGGTAAGCGTTATACTGTACGGGATTCAAGTCTAAAATTGGAGGGCGACCACAAGAAGTATTTTTATATTCATGAATTAGTTCACCATCTTTATTTAATAAATCGCAATGCGTGTATGTATCAATTACACCATCACCCCACTCTATTGAATATTGAGTGCCTGGGTAATTATTTTTTATACCTCCATTTCCTGTTATATTTATTGTATAAGCTTTTATATCGGGCAAGCAAATGTCGCTAGCGCCAGAAGTTTGCAAGCTTAAATTATTAGAGGTTGCCAGCACCAAAAAACTCTTAGCAGAAATATTATTGGTAGCAGTATTAGTCAGTTTCATTGCAACTGAATAATAGTTTCCCGGAACCATTACAAAACTCACCTGGGTTGCGGTAAGATTAGAGGCGATGATGGAACCAGTACCATCTTTAACTTCAGCCGAAAACAAATATCCGGCAGGCACAGTTTGTTGCAGTACTAATGTTTGGTTCGATGATATTTGACACCGTCCAAAAGTAGAATCGTTTATAGTATTACTATTAGAGGTAACAGGTTTTAATACTTCAACTACATCAGCAGAACCTATCGAGAAACTATTCGACTCTACAGAACTTACAGGGTTGGTAGATGATACTTTTATTTTATAACCATTTCCCGCAGGGATGGTTGAAGGAATAATGCCATTTAAAAAACTGGTAAAGAAACTTTTATGAATGCCAATTAGTGATTCATTCGCAAAGCTTCCGTTCTCATCTGAGATAGTCAATTTAAATTCATTGTCAAGAGCAAAACACCCATTGATAGTAATAGGCAGTGTAATGTTTCCGCCTTTTCCGAACACCTCACCGGTAAAAGCCGGAATATTGATTTGCTGTGCCTGACAATAAGTTGAAAAGAAAAATGCCAGAATAATATAGATCCTTTTCCAATTCATGGAATTTAATTTCCATAATAACGGATGGCGTTATAAAATATTACTTGAGAAGTAACTGGCTTCGTTTAAGTAAGAGAAATAAGAGTGCAATGGATATAAAAATGTCTTCTCAGGGTATTCCAAAGTATTTTACAATCGTTAACCTGCGAGTACAATTATCCAAAATTGGGAGTCGAATTTCCCATTTAGAAACTTTGAAATGGTGTTATTCTCAATTAATTAGCAAGATTTATTGTTAGCATGCCGCAATGGAAGTGTAAAATCAACGTTATAGTGAAATTAAAAGCAAATTTAAACCGTAACAGTATCGATTAAACTTATCAGAGCTTTTACACTCTAACAAACCCACATCATAAAAGTAAAGAAGATTAGCTCCATTTATTCTCGCAACAATCGAGTTTATAAAAAGCTAAAACTCTGCAACAGCTTGTTGTTTTAAGCAGAAAATGCAACCTTTCAAGGTTGAATTTAATCTTAAGAGCAATTAAGACAAAAGTGATATGCTTAGCGTTGTAAAGGTTTTTTTAATCAATCTTTTCTGCCCAATTCGAGTATCATTGCTGTTTTAATCCTTAACCACTTACTGTGACTAAGGATAGCGAAGCTTTTAACTAAAATCAACTACATTGAAAAGATATTTTTATTCTGCATGCTTTCTGCTACTAGCGTTTGCATCATGCACTACCTCTAAAAATGTAAACTATTTTACCAATCCGGTAATGGATAGCAGCCATACCTACATTATGCAAAGTTTTGAGGTTCCTATACAAGTGGGCGATCAACTTTCAATAGTAGTTTCAGCCTTAAACCCTGCTTCTGCTGCTCCCTATAATTTACCAGGTGGCGGAGCTGCCTCAGCAGCTGCATCACTCGGTGGTGGTGGTGCAAAAGGCATTTTAGTTGAGCAGGATGGAAAAATATTGTATCCACAGCTAGGCTATATAAAAGCCGAAGGGTTGACAAGAAGCCAATTACGAGATATATTAGTGACTCGATTGAAAACCTATTTGACTGACCCTGTGGTATCTGTTGATATTGTTAATTTCAAAATCACTGTATTAGGTGAAGTTGGGAGACCGGGAACAATTACACTTCCCGATGGCAAAATAAATATTATTGAAGCACTTGCTCAGTCAGGAGATCTCACTAGATATGCACAAAAATATCCTATCACAGTAATAAGAGAAAATAAGGGTAGACGAGAGTTTGGATATGTAAATTTGCTCTCAAATTCTATCTTTACGTCTCCATACTATCGATTGCAGCAAAATGACATTGTTTATGTAAGTGCGATTGAAAATAAGCCCACAGTTGAGCAAGAAGTATCTGCAAGAGAGCTGTCGTATGTAACATCGATCGTTGGACTTATTAGCACATTATCTTTTTTAATTTATACAATTATCACTCGTTAATATGAACTCAATAATATACCAGTGTTACTAAATCAAAACTTAGTGGACTCAAAAGTTACTACTAAGGAATTATTGCACAAATATTTTATATATTTGCCACTATTCGTTATAATTACTAGCCCTGTCATTGGTAGGTGCATATTTATATGTTAAATACAAAAGTCCAGTTTATTCATCATATTGTATCTGTTTACTTTCCAGAAGGGAGTAAAGGCGGCAATGGATCTGGCAGTGAGATGAGTGCCCTTAATGATGTATTACTTTACAGTAAAAGAGTAAATCTTGCCAATGAAATTCAGGTTTTAAAAACTAAAACGCTTAATGTCAAGAGTTGTAACAAAATTGAATTAAAATTTCAAACTATTATAAGAAAGAAGGTTTAAAAACGTCTGAATTATACAATAGTTCTCATATCGCGCTTCTATTTTAAATATAAAAGACAGTTCCAATGGCTGAAACTTTAGAGATTTTAAAGAAGACTGGCAAATTTTATATGTTAAAGGAAAAAAAAAAGAATTAAGAAGAAGATGGAATTATTCAAGGAAATAATATTGCGGTTCAAGCTTTTATTAACAGTAATAGTCTTAACAATGGTGAACGATAGTTCATTACATGGGAGCCGGTGTATGCCACTGCTGGAGAATTAGTTGGAACATCTGGCAATATCTCAACCACAACGAGATGCTAATATTTTAAATATCTCTATGACAACTGAAGTGCCTGAAAAGGAGTAGACATACTGAATACTAATTGATGAATATAATGACTTAAACAACGAACAAAAAAGAGGTTGGTTGATTACACACTTAACCTTTATTGACCAACGAATTGGTTTGATGAGAGGCGAACTAGGTAAAGTTGAAGGCGCCGTTCAGAGTTATAGGCAAGCAAATGAAATTGTGGATCCTTCGATGCAAAATCTCAAATTTTCAGGATCTCAGTGAGGCAAAAGCAAAAATTGATAATTCTGATGTTAAGCTTGCAGGTGATCAATATGGTTAAACAATCTGTAATGAATCCCAACCAACCTATTCCTACAACCTTGGGCATTGATGATCCAACACTTTCTAGCATTGGTTCAGCAGTATAATCAATATCAATTTCAAAAAGAAGAGCAATTAAAAACAATGCCTGCGGCTAACCCTACCGTAAAGATTACTCAAAGCCAAATAGAAAAATTAAGAGGTAGCATTTTAAGCAATCTTGATAATATAAACACATCCACTGCTCAATTAAAGCAGAGATATATTGGTGATTTTCAAAATAATAGAGCAAAACTTAGTGCTGTACCAAAGCAAGAACGGCAATTACTTGAAATTGGCAGACAACAAGATATAAAAGAAAAGCTTATTTATGTTTCTTCTGCAAAAAAAGAGGAAGCTGCAATAACGAAAGCATCAGGTCTTTCGTCAAATGCAAGCCCTTTGACCCGGCTATGAATACAGGTCTTGTAAGCCCAATATCTTCTAACATTTATAAAATTGCACTTTTACTAGGTTTATTAATTCCTATAGTTATAATATATATACGAGAATTATTACACGATACAATTATTGTTCGTCAGGATATTACCTCTAAAACGAATACCCCAGTTATTGGAGAAATCTCTCACTACGCTGAAAAGAAAGAGACGACTTGTTGTTGAATTTGATGATAGAACAGTTGTAGGTGAACAATTTAGAATGGTGCGAGCCAATATTCCTTATATAACTAAAAGTCAAGATAAAAAAGTATTACTTGTTACATCAACAACACCTAATGAAGGGAAAGAGCTTTTGCACACTTAAATTTGCTGCAGTGTTTGCTATTGCAGGTAAAAAGAACAGTAATTGTAGAGATGGATTTAAGAAAACCTAAAATTGCCCACTCTTTAAAAATGGAAGAAAAAAATAAAGGGATAACGTATTTTGTTTCAGGACAAGCTAAAGTTAGAAAATTTGCCTATTTCGGTACCCAACTATGAGAATTTATTTGTTGTTACATCAGGCGCTATCCCTCCAAATCCTTCGGAAATACTAATGGATGAAAAAATTGATGAACTATTTACTTATTTGAGAGCAAATTTTGACTGTATTGTAATAGATACCGCTCCAATTGGATTGGTAAGTGATGCTAAGGTTTTGGCAAAACATGCTGATTGTACCATTTATATTGTTCGCCAAAGAGTTACTCCTAAAAAACATTTAATTCAGATAAATGAGCTGTATCAGAAAGAAGTTTTTCCAAACCTTAGTATATTTGGTAAATGATGTAAAATCAAATGGAGCCAACTCCTATTATGGCTATGGCAGTAATTATATGAGCACCTACAAATACAGTTATGGCCGAGAACCTAAACAAAGTGGCAAAAAGCTAAGTCTGCAGTCAATTATAATCAACAGTAATTAACTGTAATTAGTAATGTGTAGAATTGCAGGTATAATTGATCTTTCTAATACGTTCGATCTTACAACAATCCATTACACTCATGCGTGACAGCATGCACCGTGGAGGTCCAAATGATGCCGGCATTTTAGTTGACGATGAAAAAAGGATAGCGTTAGGGCATCGTAGATTAGCCCTAATTGACTTATCGCCTGCCGGACATCAGCCTATGAGTTATAATAATGGAGACATTGTTATAATATTTAATGGAGAAATTTACAATTTTTCAGAATTAAAAATTGACCTTCAAACCAAAGGGGTTTCAATTCAATACATCATCTGATACAGAAGTTATTCTTGCAGCCTATCAAGCTTATGGAAATTCATGTTTTCAGAAGTTTAATGGCATGTTTGCCTTGGCAATTTGGGATAAGAAAAAACAGAACATTATACTTGCAAGAGATCACGCAGGTATAAAACCATTATACTTTTCTCTTACTGCTAAAAAATTAATTTTCGCATCTGAAATTAGAGCTTTCAAGGCTTTAGATTCGCAATTGGCAAGAAAGTGAAGATTGGAAAATTCCATTTTTAACTTTTGGTCATTTGCCAGAACCTTTCACAACCTTCAAGGAGTAACTCCTTTACAAAAAGGCAGTTATTTAGAGATAAACACTACTAACTTAAATAGTAAGCGCAACTGTGTTCAACAAGTTTGAATTCAGTAAAAAAATAACGGACTTAAATGAAGCAGTAGCGATGGTGAGAAATACATTGGACGGTGCTGTAAAAAGGCATCTTATTTCTGACGCTCCTATCGGTCTATTTTTAAGTGGAGGCGTAGATTCAAGTTTATTAACTCTTATAGCTAACAAATATATTGGCGGCAACTTAAAAACGCTTTCAATCGTTTTTGAAGATGCAACTTTCAACGAGGCCCCTTATCAAAAATTGATCGTTGATAAAACGAATGCGCAACATCATTCTTTTCTTGTAACTGAAAAAGAATTTCAAGAAGAACTCCCCAATATTTTAGAGGCGATGGACCAGCCGAGTATCGATGGCATCAATTCATACTTTATTTGCAAGTATGCTAAAATGTATGGTTTAACAGCAGTATTGAGTGGTTTGGGGGCAGATGAATTATTTGGAGGATATCCATCATTCAATCATACAAAATCGTTCAACCTAATTCAAAAATTTCCTGGACTTCTTCTTGGCATAGCCGAATATTTTACTCAGGAAACTTTAAAAAAAATCTCGTTCGCTAAACAGAAAACGATTGTTGGCCAGTACCTTTTTAACCGTGGTAGTTTTACACCATTACAAGTGGCAAAAATTTTAGGTGTAAGTAGCAAAAGAGTAATAGATGTTTTACAGCAGGTTCGTATAGATGCCTTGCCTAAGGGCACCAATCAGAAAGATAGGGTAAGTTGGATGGAGACCCATTTGTATATGCAAAATCAGCTTTTAAAGGATACTGATTTTATGAGTATGTGGCATGGACTTGAAGTTCGTGTTCCTTTCTTAGATAAAGAGTTAATGCTTGCTGCTTATAGTATTGACCCTGTCATTAAATATGATAAAAAAATTGGCAAACATCTTCTAATAAAAGCTTTCGACGATTTACTGCCAAAAGAAATTTGGCAAAGAAAAAAGCAAGGCTTTACATTTCCGTTGCATAAATGGTTAGCAAGTGTTGTTTTGAACAGTAGTAAGCCTTGCTATAATAATATCAGAAAGCTCTTTTTAAATAAAAAATTACATTGGAGCCGGTATTGGACATATCTTCTTGCTTTTAAAACCGAGAAGTTGGGTTTTGAAAAAAAAAACCATAATAATGTACTTTTTTTAAATCTCACAACATTTTCCAGTACTGGTGGCATTCAAAAATTTAATCGTTCTTTTTTAAAAGCACTTCGCGAATTAGAATCTGATGGTTTTTCTGCTGATTCCATTTCACTACACGATAAAGAAGTAGATGAAAAATATTTTTCGGCAAATAATTATAAGTTGAAAAGTGGAAAAATATTTTCTTTCCTTGTTGATGGCGGTACGAGTAGCATACTTCTTATGATATAATTATTATTGGGCACATAAATTTGGCCCTGCCCGCTCTGATAATCAAAAGATTATTTCCTAAAAAGAAAATTTTTCTTAATTGCACATGGTATAGAAGTTTGGGATGATCTTAAAGGCGCCAAGAAAAAATTATTATCAAAGGTTGATAAAATTATAGCTGTAAGCAGTTTTACGAAAGCTAAATTGATTGAGCTACAGAAGTTTACCCGAAGAAAAAATTGCTATCCTTCATAATACGATTGATCCATATTTTCTCGCTCCAACGAATTTTAGTAAACCTGAGTATTTAAAAAAGAGATATTCAATTCATAATGGCGAAAAGATTATTTACACTTTTACGCGCATGTCCTCTTTAGAACAGTATAAGGGGTATGACAAAGTATTGGAAGTTTTGCCTGCATTAAAAAAGACCTATCCCGGCATTAAATATATAATTGGGGGCAAAGCTGACGCAAATGAGAAACGGCGGATGCAAACGCTGATTGAAAAAAATAATCTCGCAAATGATGTGATACTTGCCGGTTTTATTGCAGATAACGAAGTTTCAGATCATTTTCAACTTGCTGATGTTTTTGTAATGCCAAGCAGTAAAGAAGGTTTTGGAATTGTTTTTCTTGAGGCAATGGCGTGCGGTATTCCGGTATTGGGTGGAAATCTAGATGGCACAGTTGATGCGCTGCAAAATGGCAAACTTGGGGTGCTCGTAAATCCAGTAATTGGTGCAGAGATTAAGAAAGGCATTGAAGAGCAAATTGAAAAGAACTATAAAAAGGAAGATTCGTTGCAGTTGCAACAGGATGTATACAAATGTTTTGCATTTCCCCTTTATAAGGAAAAAATCAAAAATCTCCTATTAGCTGAAGAAACTCTGAAGATCAACTAATTATACTACGCATCTCTAAGTAATTAAACAAAGACTACATCTACTAGAAATTATATGCTTTCAACACTGATATGACACAGGGACCTAAAAAAATCATTTTTGTCAATACTCACCCTATCCAATATTTTGCTCCATTATACACGTTTTGCAACAAAAACGGATTAAATGTAGAGGTTTGGTATTGTTCAGATGAAAGTATTAGAGGTGAAAAAGATGTTCAATTTGGGAAAGCTATTAAGTGGGATATACCTTTACTAGAAGGCTACCCTTACCGTTTTTTTAAGAATCATTCATGGAAGCCATCCATCAATAAAGGCTTTTTCGGGATTATTAATTTTGGAATAATTAAAGCCCTTTTTAAAGAGCCGAAATCCATCGTTATCATTCATGGATGGGGACATTTAAGCCAACTAATTGCCATTTTTTTTGGTAAGATAAGGGGCCATAAAATTTGCTTAAGGGGCGAAACTCCCCTCAAGCAGGAAAAGACTGCCGGTTTAAAAAATCAAATTAGAAAGGTTGTTTTAAAAACAATGTTCACTTGTGTTGACAAGTTTATATACATAGGTAAAGAAAACTTTTCATTTTATCAGCATTACGGAGATTGCCAAAAGAAGATCTAGTTTTTGCACCCTACGCAGTTGATAATGATCGATTTCAGAAGAGCTTTTGTGAATTGAACCCACACAAACACATGCTTAAGAAAGAATTAAGCATCCCTTCTGATCATTTTGTTATTATTTACTCTGGAAAATATATCTCAAAGAAAAGGCCTCTCGATGTAATCAAAGCTTTCGCGTTGATGACCAATGCAAAAGTAAGCTTAGTAATGATTGGCGAAGGAGAATTAAGAGCAGAGATGGAGCAGTTCATATCTAGAAAATCATTTGGAGAACGTTCATTTAACCGGGTTTATCAATCAGTCCGTAATACCAAAATATTACGCTATAGGAGATGCATTTGTTATGTGCTCGCAAGAAGGTGAAACCTGGGGCCTTTCCGTAAATGAGGCAATGAACTTTGCGCTTCCTATTGTTGTATCTGACATGGTAGGTTGTAGTGAAGACCTTGTTGAAGAAGGGCAAAATGGTTATCACTTACAAATGTGGTAACGTAAATGAGTTGAGTGAAATATTAACTAGACTAATTTCAGACACAATGTTTGCTAACAAACTTGGTCAGCGATCAAAAGAAAAAATTAAAAACTTTTCCTTTCAGGTCATAAAAGATAATCTACAAACGTTATTATAATTGATGAACACAGAACTCGACAGCGCAAAGCAATGGGACATTGTTATTGAGCCGCACGGCAAAATTTTAGACCTTAAAATAAAAGATGTTTGGCATTACAGAGATCTCTTACGATTATTAGTAAGAAGAGATTTTGTTTCTTTTTACAAACAAACAATCTTAGGGCCTTTATGGTTTTTCATCCAACCCTTATTTACAACAATAACTTACACTTTTGTATTTGGAAATCTTGCAGGCATTTCTACAGAAGGTATTCCAAAGCCGTTATTTTATATGGCCGGCATAACTGCATGGAACTATTTTTCTGATTGCCTCAATAAAACCAGTACAGTTTTTAGAGACAATTCAAACGTATTTCGGAAAAGTGTATTTTCCAAGACTTATCATGCCATTAAGCATAGTGATTAGCAATCTAATACGTTTTGGCGTTCAAATGCTATTATTTGTTATGCTGATTGCGTTTTATGCCGCCAAAGGGTCCCCATTGGAATTAATTATTATGCATTATTATTTCCGTGCTTAGTTATACAGATGGCATTATTAGGTTTAGGCGCAGGAATGATTATATCAGCCCTAACCACAAAATACCGGGACCTTGTTTTTCTTGTAACCTTCGGAGTACAATTATTAATGTATGCTACTACGGTAGTTTATCCCTTATCAGCGGCTCCAGATAAATACAAATGGATCATAGCCTCAATCCTATGACGCCAATCATTGAAGCCTTTCGTTATGGATTTTTAGGTGAAGGATCATTTACATGGATCACTTTAGGTACCAGCGCATTGGTTACATTACTGATAACGGTTCTAGGTATTTTAATTTTTAATAAGGTTGAAAGAAACTTTATTGATACTGTGTAGTAGCTTCTTGAGAGCAATAGGCACTAACGGGAAATATACACTGAGATTTATAGACATTTAAATTGATTTTGGATTAACAAATATGAGTACAGCAATAAAGGTTGAAAACTTATCTAAAGCTTATCAGTTAGGAGAAATAGGAACGGGAACTATTACCAGAGATTTCGAAAGATGGTTTGCAAAAACCAGAGGAAAAGAAGATCCTTTTCTAAAAATAGGTGAAGAAAACGATAGAACTGCTAAAGGAACAACGGATATAGTTTGGAGTTTAAAAGACATAAATTTTGAGATTACAACAAGGCGATGCGGTTGGTATTATCGGACGAAATGGCGCAGGCAAAAGCACATTGTTAAAGTTATTAAGTAGAGTAACTTCACCAACAACAGGTCGAAATAAAAGTGAAGGGAAGAATAGCAAGTTGCTGGAAGTAGGTACTGGTTTTCATCCTGAACTTTCACGGGCAGGGAAAATATTTATTTGAACGGGGCAATTCTTGGCATGCGAAAAAAAGAAATCACAAAGAAAGTTTGATGAAATAGTTAGATTTTTCCGGTGTTGAAAGATATATTGATACACCAGTAAAGAGATATAGCAGTCGGTATGTATGTACGATTGGCTTTTGCAGTTGCTGCACATTTGGAGTCGGAAATTTTGATTGTAGATGAAGTGCTGGCAGTGGGTGATGCAGAATTTCAGAAAAAGTGTTTCGGCAAGATGGGAGACGTAAGTAAAGGGGAAGGAAGAACAGTTTTATTTGTAAGCCATAATATGGCGGCAATCAAAATGTTATGTAATAAAGGTATAATACTCAAAAATGGTTTACTTGTATTTGAAGGAACTCAAACAAACTCGGTAAATTATTATCAAACTTCTCACAATACTGCATCTTCTTTCGAGCATAAAGGCCTAATGGAATCTGCTCCGGGCAATGAAAATATAAAAATATTAAAATTTGAAGTTAGACCACTGAAGGGAGAAAATGTAACTGTGTCGTCAGGATTAGAATTTAAATTAATTTTTTATAATAAAAAGGATAATATTAATCTTGACGCAACTTTCGACTCCGTAGCATCGATGAAGTAATTATTTTTCATCACGGTGCTTTAATTACTAGAAATAAAGAGTCCAAAGAAGGCTATTATACTGTATCAGGCATACTTCCTGCTTATTTACTAAATTCAGGAATTTATCGCTTCAGTTTAATTTTTGGGGAAAGCCAAAGATTTATCTTGTTCAGTATAGCTGATTTTATTCAATTTGAAGTTGAAAATGAAAGTTTAGGAAGCAATAGTTCACAACTTCCTGGCGCCCTAAGGCTTGATATTAATTATAAAATATGTTTTACAGAACAAAAGTATGAGCTTAGAAAAAGTCAAATTAATTAATCTTCCAAAAATTTTGGACGAACGAGGGAACCTTTCATTTTTTGAAAGTTTAACACAAGTTCCATTTTGTTTACAGCGAGTGTATTGGGTATATGATGTACCTGGTGGAGAGACGAGAGGCGGACATGCATTTAAAGAACAACAGGAAATAATTGTTGCTTTGTCCGGCAGTTTTAATGTAGTTCTTAAATGATGGGTTCAGAGAAGAGGTTTACTCCTAAATAGATCCTATTATGGTCTATATGTTCCAAATGGAATTTGGAGACATCTAGATAACTTTTCCACAAACTCACTTGCATTAATTGCATCTGATTGTTCATATAATGAAAATGATTATATAAGAGATTTTAAAGTTTTTAAAGAGACTGCATATGTATCCAACAGTATTTGATTGTTCTTTAATTACCCTGCCAAGAATTAATAATCGTTCTGGCAACATTACATCGGTACATAGTAACATAGAAGTTCCTTTTAAAATAGACCGAATTTTTTATTTATATGACGTTCCAGGAGGGGAATCTCGAGGAGCGCATGCACATTTCAAATGTCAGCAGTTTTTGATTGCTGCCAGTGGAAGCTTTGAAGTATTATTAGATGATGGAAAAATCCAAAGGCTTGTTCAATTGAATCGTCCAAACGTAGGACTACATATTCCCTCATTTATTTGGGCTTCTGAGGTAAATTTTTCCTCCGCGCAATTTGCCTAGTCTTGGCATCCGCAAAGATACGATGCACAAGATTATATTAGAGATTATAACACTTTTCTAAAAGTAAAATATTAATGGTTAATATCCATCCATTAGCTAACGTAGAAAGCGCCAAAATAGGAGAAAACACATCAATTTGGCAATTTTCTGTTGTTCTATCGGGAGCAATAATTGGTCGAAACTGTAATATTAATTGCCACACTTTTATCGAGAACGATGTAATTATAGGGAATAATGTTACTATTAAGTCTGGTGTATATCTATGGGATGGGTTGCGTGTAGAAGATGATGTTTTTATAGGACCTAACGCAACCTTTACAAATGATAAATTTCCTCGCTCAAAAAAATATCCCAGTTTATTTCAAGGAGTAATTTTAAAAAGAGGCTGTTCGGTTGGCGGGAATACAACTTTTCTTCCAGGAATAGAAATCGGACAATTTTCCATAATAGGTGCAGGAAGTGTGGTAACTAAAGATGTACCAAATAATGCGATAGTAAAAGGAAATCCAGCTCAAATTTGCGGTTGGATTGACGAAAGCGGAAATAAAATGATAGAAATTAATAAAGGTGAATTTTGTTCTTTAGATGGAAAAATTTATGTCTTAGAAAATAATAAGTTAGTAGAAAAATGATAATTCCTTTTGTTTCCTTTGAGACAACCAACAAGATAATAAGACCTGAAATATTAACTGCATTTGAATCTTTTTTTAATGAGAGTTGGTACATTTTAGGCAATAAAGTGAAGCAGTTTGAACAAGAATATGCTGCTTTTAATGGAATAAAACATTGCATAGGAGTAAGTAATGGACTTGATGCTCTGCATCTCGCCTTAAGATGTCTTGAAGTTTCAAAGGGTGATGAAGTGATACTGCCCTCAAATACTTATATAGCCACAGCTTTAGCTATTTCATACGTAGGAGCAAAACCTATTTTTGTAGAACCTGATATTGCTACCTATAATTTAGATCCGTTAAAAATTGAATCAGCAATAACCAGTAAAACAAAAGCTATTATGCCTGTTCATTTATATGGTCAGGCCTGTGAAATGGATATGATTTTGAGCATTGCAAAAAAGTACAACCTTTTTGTAATAGAAGATAATGCGCAGTCACAGGGAGCTAAATTTAATGGCAAATTAACTGGAAGCTGGGGGCATATGAATGGTACGAGTTTTTACCCAGGAAAGAATTTAGGAGCCTTTGGTGATGCAGGAGCTCTAACAACTAACTCAAAGGAGTTATCGGAAAAAGCTACCACCCTTCGCAATTATGGTTCAAAGGAAAAGTATTACAATGAGGTAATTGGCTATAACATGCGGTTAGATGAGTGCCAAGCTGCATTTTTGAGTGTTAAACTTAATTATTTAATAGAATGGACAAAGCAAAGACAAGAGATTGCAAACTGGTATAATGACTTTTTAAAGGGGGTGGGAGATTTAATATTGCCAGAAATTGCAGAAGGAGCTACACATGTATTTCATCTCTATGTGGTACGTACAGAAAAGCGGGATTTGCTACAAAAATTTCTTTCCGATAACAAAATTGGTACTTTAATCCATTACCCAATACCTATTCATTTACAAAAAGCTTATACAAGTTTAGGTTTTGAAAAAGGAAGTTTTCCAATTGCAGAAAAAATCGCAGATACTTGCCTTAGTTTACCCTTATGGCCAGGCATGACAATAGAAATGGTCAAAACGGTATCTAATGCAATAATAAATTTTTATGCTTGATTTACAAATTGCGGCAGAAAAAATATTTAAAAATAGAAGATATTTTGAGAAAGTTCTAGACACCGCATCAAACTTAATATCGCAACAAAAATACGAAAGTGCTGCAAAGTACTTGAATGAGATCGCGCGTTTCGCTTGGGGAAACTGTACAGGTTATTACACTAGTTGGACACTTGAAAGATTAGGAATAGAAATAGGACGTTCAACTATAGATACAAGTGCTGCAGATCAAATAAAACATGATAAGTACTACCCAAAAAAAGGGAATTTTAGGATTTTACATGTTGCAACAAGCTTACACGAAGTGGGAGGTCACACTAGACTTTTATTAAATTGGTTAAAAAACGACTCTGAAAGAGAACAAAAAGTAATTATAACTAGACAGCTTGAGAGGAATTTGCCATTTGATTTAATAGAGGCACATCAATTAGATAAGTCGGTGTTTAAAGCATTAAACGATGAAAGCAGTATAATTACAAAGGCCGTAGAATTGAGAGAATTAGGACAGAATTTTGATTTAGTCTTTTTGCATATTCATCCTGATGATATAATTCCCCTTATAGCGTTTAGTGTCGAAAACTTGCCTCCAGTTGCTCTTGTTAATCACGCAGATCACATATTTTGGATTGGTTCTTCAGTTACAGATGTCTTAGTTCAAATTCGAGAATCCAATATGCAAATGGATAAGCAACGAAGAGGTATACAAAATCAAGCTTTCCTACCTATCCCTTTTTCTAAAATCCCAAAGACAAACAGTGATGAATATAAAAGATCTAGAGATAAATTAGGCATTAGGTCAGATTCTATTCTTATGCTGACGATAGGTGATGAATATAAATATCAACCTATCGGGGAAAATAATTTTTTAAAGGGAATTGAGAACGTTTTAAATAATTATCCAAATGCATTTTTACTTGTAATTGGCGTTTCAGCAGATTCGCCTTTGGCTAAACTTCATTTTCACAAACAAATAAAATTTTTAGGCTTGATTAAAGATACAAGTCTTTATGAAAAGGCGGCCGACATTTACATTGAAGGATTTCCTCTTTTTCTTTTACTGCAATGTTACAAGTAGGGTTGAGAGGAAAACCTATTCATTTAATGCCTAATCCTCCCCTTTTTACCAAAATGTTTCCAGACGGTGTTATGTCTTTTATTTATCCAAAAAATTTAATAGAATGGGAAAAGCAATTAATAAATTATATTTCTAATAAATCACACAGAAATCATGTAGCAGAAATTCAATATAAATATCTAAATCTGCATTATTCGACAGAAAACTGGAAAAACCAAATTAATACTCTTTATCAAAAAATGAGTGCTACTAATCACCAGGTTAAAACTAACATACTTTCAACTTTCTATTCAACTGTAAACGAACACATCTTATCAAATCAAGATCTGAGGCTTAAAATTAATCATTTAAGTTTTTCAATTTATAATTTACCTTTCTTTCAAAAAATTAAACATCTACTTATTTTGGTTAAATATAAACCAGCAACAGTTGAAATTAGTAAGAAGTCTATTCTAAATTTCTTATTTAAAAATAAGGCATAACAATTTATTCATTTTATAACCCTAATACATTCCTCTTTAAATAAAATTTAGTTTGTAAATAATGAAAGTCGCTTTCACAATATGTTCCAATAACTATTTAGCTAAAGCAAAGGCTGTTGCTGACACTTTTCTTAGGCACAATACAACTTATGTTTTTTATATCTTTCTGGTTGATACAATTGATCCTAATTTAGATTACAAAGCTTTATCTAATTATACTATTATACCTATAAAAGATGTGTTTCCAAATATTGAGGATCTTGCTCATAAATACAATATTATTGAACTTAATACAGCAATAAAACCTTTTATTTTTAATTATTTGTTTGCTACTGATAGGTTTGCTAGTGCAATTTATCTTGATCCTGATCTCCTAATTTTTGATAGTTTCCTTGAAATTGATGATGCATTAAAATCATATAATGCTATAATAACCCCTCATTTTTACTCACCTATTGATGATGGAAAATATCCTTCAGAAATAGATTTTACACCGTTCGGTTTATACAATTTAGGTTTTATCGCGGTTAAGAAATCTTCTGAATCTTTAAAATTTTTAAATTGGTGGCATTTAAGATTAATGAAATATTGTTATATAAATACTGCTTATGGTATGTTTACTGATCAATTATGGATTAATTATGCACCTTTATTCTTTGAAGGCTTCTTAGTAATAAGACACTTAGGTTACAATCTTGCTAATTGGAATTTATATGAACGTCAAATTGAAATGAAAGATGAAACATATTGGGTAAACAGAACTTATAAATTAAAATTTATTCATTTTAGCAATTACGATTTCAACAATCCTTATATTATAAGTAAATACCAGAATAGGCATGTAATTGAAGATGTACCTGAAATGAAAAGAATTATTGATCAGTATCAATCTTTGCTTATTAGTAACAATCAGCCTATTTTTGAAAAGAGCATCCCATTTTATAAAACATTACATGAGAATTTTATAAGAACCAACAAAGAAGACAAAAACAATCAAAGATCTGTTTTGGAATTAACAAAAAAAGTTATAAAGAAACTAATTAGGATAAAAAGAAGTTTAAATTAAAATATTTTTAATATGGTTTATTTTTTTAAGCCTATGGATTTTAAAATAAGTTTTGTTATTCATTATTTCTGTCTAAATAAACTTATTAAACCAAATTTTTAAAAAGTTATGCAGGATTAGGAATGAATAGAATTAAAGATTTATGTGTAATTATACCTGTGCATAAGCCTGAACTTTCAAAAGCAGAAGAAATTTCTCTAAAGCAGTGCAGAAAGATACTCTTGAAATATCCAGTTTTTCTAATTTATCCACATAATGTAAACACTAATGCATACACTGATATTTATCCTGAATTAAATCTAGCTCCTGTCCCTCTTTTCTGGTTAGATTCTCTTTCTTCATACAACAAAATGAAGTGTTCTTTAAGTTTTTACGAGTTATTTAAGCAATACAAATTCATGATGACTTATGAGCTTGATGCATTTATCTTCTCGGACAATTGGAATCAATGTAGCACTTTCAATTTCGATTACATAGGCGCTCCGTGGTATGAAGGATTAACAAAAGCAGATAAAAATAGTGAAATAACAGGCGTTGGGAATTCAGGGTTCTCAATAAGAAATATAAATCGGTGTATAGAAGTTTTAAAAGACATAGAAAAGGTAAGAAACGTATGGAACCTATTTCACAAATTCAGAGTTTACAAGTTGCTTAAGTTCAGCTACATTGCAAGAATTTTTAATCCTGCATGGAATATAAACGTTACTAATGAGGATGTTTTTGTTCTTATGAAAACTAAAGGGGAAAACGAAGATGTTTTTTGGACCAGGTCAGTATATCAAGCATTCTTTTTTAAAATAGCAGATACAACCAACGCTTATAAATTTAGCTTTGAAGTAAATCCTTCAAAATTATTTGAGCTAAATAATAGTACTTTACCGATTGGATGCCATGCTTGGGAAAAATTCGAATTGCCATTTTGGAAAAACTTTATTGAGCAAGAAGGCTACACCTTGGAGCAATAAAATTCACCACACAAATTAACTATCAGCATCGCAACTTCGATGAATAAAATGAATTCTATATGGCCGAAGATTTCAATAATAACTCCTAGCTTCAATCAGGGACAATATATTGAACAAACTATTCAATCAATTATAAATCAAAATTATCCCAATTTAGAATATATAATTATTGACGGTGGTAGTACAGATAACACGGTTGAAATTATTAAAAAGTATGAAAGCTATATAAGTTATTGGGTTAGTGAAAAAGATGAAGGACAAACGGATGCAATAAATAAAGGTTTAGAAAAAAGTACCGGTGACATTATAAACTGGCTTAATAGCGACGATTACTTAGCGCCTAATGCACTTCACAATATTGCAGCATCATTTAAAAATGCAAAAATTAAATGCATAACAACTTTGGTGCGCAATTTTGATGAGAATGGAAACGAGTGGGATGAGTTAACACAACAACAGCCTTCTAATATTCTTTACTTAACAAGAACATTTAATAACCAGCCGGGTACCTTTTTTAGAAGAAGTGTTTGGGAGGCTTATTGCCCCTTGCCTAATCAGTTGCGTTACATGATGGACCAGTTTCTATGGTTTTGTTTCTGGTTAAAAAATAATGAGCAGTATATATTAGTTGAAAATTATACTACTGTTTTTTTCAGAAGGCATAGCACATCAAAAACAGTTAGTTCTTACAGTGAAATTATCTACAATTGTTCTGGTATTTCTTTCTTTAATGAACATCACTTAATTTATTGGAGTTACTTTCACGAAACTGATTTACAAAAGGCGATTATTCTTTCTGAATACTTCTTCAACAGTTTTAATTATAACGAAAAAAAAGTTTCATTTCCCAAAAATGTTTTTGACAGAAACATAAAGAATGAAATTTTTAGCAACTATTTATTTGTTTTAATAAAGGAAGACTACAGATTAGGTAAATGGAAACGCCTAAGAAAAAACCTGAAGTTTGTAGATCCAACATCTCTAGATGAGGCTGATAAATTAGTGCTTGAAAATCTCAATAACAGTTCACGTTTTTCTACTGTCATAAAACTTTACCGTAATACTTACTGGTTAATAGCCCGCTTTTATAAAAAAAGATTTTATAAGGTTATTGAAAAAATAAGAAGAGGTTAAATTTGTTAGAAGATTAGTTAATTAATAGATAATGTCTATAGAAGTTTATGTTTAGTTGAAGCAATGGAAACACTTATGTCTGTGATTTGATTGATGTATTTTTCTATAGGGAAAGTCAAAATATATTGAAGAACCATGATTGAATAAAAGGATATATTGCTAACTAACCAGATGTACGGCAGAACTATTTTTTGGTAATAAAGGATAAAAAACAAACTTATTAGTGTTTTGTAAATACGAGGATTCTTTCATTTTTCTCGTCTCTAGTTAAAATTGTTGATCTTTATTTCTGCTCTGGGATAATTACGACTAATTGTTAAACAAATAATAATTTGGAAGCAGTTATAATAGGCAGCAAGAAGACTTACTAAATGCGATAGTTCAAGTTATAGATCAAGATTATAGTTCAGTGAATCATAAATTAAACATCGCCTTTATTTCCTACGAATATCCTCCTGAAACAGGAGGTGGTGGTATCGGTACTTATTTAGTAAATGTTATACCTGAATTAAGAAAGGCAGGGCATAACGCTATCTTAATAACAGCAACCAATAAGCCAACTTCCTTTTGGGAAAATGATTTTATATTTAAGGTACCCTGTTTACATGCTAATAACTTTAATGAAGTCTTGATGCCTTACTTCAAGAAACTTCATGATGAAATTAAATTTGATGTTGTTGAGGCAACAGACTTTTCTGCTTGGGGTCTATCAATTAAAAAAGCATTTCCGCTTTTGCCATTTATAGTAAAACTTCATACACCGCGCTACCTTGTAGATACGCTACATTTTAAACCTCTTAAATCATTAAATTATTAAGATTTATTTTAGGAAGTTTAAGAAGAGGTAAAATTCCAACATTTCCATCTGGCCCTAATCCAAAAGAATATAGTGATGAGTTTGAAATTTTAAAGGTGGCAGACAGGCTCGTTGCGCCAACAATTTCTGTAGCAAACAAGCTGCGGGATTTGAAGATGTTTGAAGACGAGACTTTAATAGATCACGTACCCTACATTGTAAATCCAAAACAGAACGTACTAAATATTCAGCCGAGACAATCCATTGCTACATCTCAGGTTATTTTTATTGGACGTCATGAGTTGAGGAAAGGAGTTGTTGAACTTGTTAAAGCAATACCGAAGGTTTTAAATAAAGTTCCAAATGTGCATTTTACTTTTGTAGGTGGCAGTTCCGGCGTTGCTGATAACGGATTGCCTATGTTGGATCATTTGAAAAAACTGTTCAAGCAAATTCAGTGATAATGTAACCTTCACCGGTGCAGTACCTCCTGCACAAGTGGCACAATTTCTTGATCTAGGAGATATATTTGTTTTTCCCAGTCATTATGAAAGTTTCGGTTTGGTTTGCTGCGAAGCAATGTCTGCAGCAAAGGCCGTTATAGGTAGCAAGAACGGTGGAATGGTGGAGATTTTAGAGGAAGGAGGATTCTGGCTTGTTAGTACAACCGGATCCGATTGAAATAGCAGAACAAATTCTTCGTTTTTTAAATGATAATAGTCTTAGACTAACATTAGGATTGAAGGCTAGAGAAAGAATATTGAAACGACTATTCTAGTGAGGCAATAATTCCTAAACAAATAGAAAGTTATATGAAAGCTGTTGCGAGCTGTAGTCCATATAACATCAATTAATCTAACTTACCCAATACTTTAGTAAGTAGTTCAATCCCATGATATCTTCTCCCGGCATCTCCATAATTATTTGCTGTTATAATAGTCGTAGGTATTTGCCAAAAACATTACTCAGTTTAAGTAAACAACATAGTAATAAAGATATTCCTGTTGAAATCATTGTTGTCGACAATGCGTCAACTGATGGCACGAGCGATGTAGCACAGACAGCGTGGAGTAAGCTAGCCTCAAGTATGCCTTTCATTCTTGTAGAAGAGCCAAGGTCCGGCCTTATTTATGCCAGGCAAAAAGGTATTAATCAAGCTAAATATAACTATTTGCTTTTTTGCGATGATGATAACTTCCTTAACGAGCATTATGTAGAAACAGCTTTCAACATAATGGAAAAAGACCCAACAATTGCAGCATTAGGCGGCCAAGGATTTCCAGAATTTGAGACTGAACCGCAAGAGTGGTTTAACAAGTTAAACATTCAGTATGCAACAGGAAAGCAGGCAAATCAATCAGGACCCGTACCTTATAACATGAGTTACGTATATGGTGCAGGTTCCATTTACAGAAAAGATGTGCTACAAAGCCTGTACAATAAAGGGTTTGTGAGCTACTTAACCGGCAGAAAAGGTAAAAAATTATTAGCTAGTGAAGATGTGGAGCTAGGTTATGCACTCACCTTATTTGGCTACAAAATTTGGTTTGACGAACGCCTTACGTTCATACATATTATTCCGAAAAAGCGATTAATATGGTCATACATTTTAAAAGATTATTATGGTAGAGGATATTCAAATGCTTTGCTGAAACCTTATCAAAATATATTGTACCCAACAAAGGAAAATAGGAGTTATTGGAAGTATTTTTTTTCACTTGCGAAGCAAATAATTAAAGAGATTTTTACGTTAAGTTACTACTGGTTTACAAATAGACGAAGAAACTTGCTGCTTAATATTTATAATCATTCAGGAGAATTGGTATCACTTTTGAGAAACCGATTAACGATAAACCAAATAAGTACCAATTTAAAAAATGCTGCGTGGATTTCATTATCAACTAGCACTCGAAACAAAACATGACCGTTTATTTTCTTATCCCTGATTTTTCTGAGCTGCATGATGACGCTACAATTTATTTAGGTGAAGGTTTAAAAGAACTAGGCATAGACTTTTCATCAAATATCAATTATTGGCAAATTAATTTACAGGGAGATTTTTTATTTAATAAAACGCTGAATGATCCCAGGGATTATGATGTTGTGGTGCTCTCAAACCAATGGACGCAACATATAAATCCATTGAGCTTTAAATTTTATGGTAATCCGCTACCTGATTGGTTATTTGCAAAAGGAAGAACTCACAAAACAGTTTACTTGGATGCAATGGATGGCTATACTACATTCAGCTATTCGGAAGAAGCGCGCCAGTTCGATTTTATATTACGTAGTAAAAAAAACTACCTCACTACTAATCCAAATAATGTTCATCCATGGGTTCTAGGCTTTTCAAACCGTATTTTAACTGAGAAAAACAATACCCCAATAAAGAACAAAAAGTTTCAATTAGCAGTAAATTTTGGTTATTCTCATCCTTACGCACATTCTCTGCGAACTTTAGCAGAAGAAAAGTTTATATCGAAATTCCCCAAAGAATTTATAAACCGATACATGAGTGAGCGGAAAGAGCCAAAAAATCAATTTAGCCGAATTATGTATCAGCCAAACTACAGGCTTGCATAATCCCAAATATTTCGATAATATTGAACGTACATTAATGGTAGCTGCATTCTGCGGTGATTTAATTCCCGGATTGCCATTTGATCCTACAAGTACCGTTGTTGGTGGTAAAAAAGCAAAATATAAAAAGGCAATTTATACTGCTATATCAAATATCTCTAAAGCAAAATGAAAGAATAATTCAGTGGGATAGTTGGCGTTTTTGGGAAGCTTTAGCATTAGGTTCAGTACCTGTACATATTGATTTAGAAAAACACGGGGTTGAACTCCCAGTTATGCCAGAAAATTGGAAACATTATATAGGAATTAATCTTAATAATATTGAAGAAGATATAGAAAGAATTTTATCTTCCGAAAGCGAAATAAGAAAAATTGCCGAATCAGGACATGAATGGGTGATGCGTAATTATTCATCTCGTAAATCAGCGGAAAGATTTATTAAAACTTCTGAATAATGGACAACTTTAAAAAATATATTCGACAAGCTCAGGCTCTGAAGGATATTTTTAATTTCATTGTACTTAGATATGCGAGAACACACCCTTTTGGAGGTACAAAATTTTTACCAAAACTTATGGGACAGCTATACCCTGACTTAGTGTTACGATCAAAAATTTTTAAAGGGTTAAAATTGATCATAAATCCTGCAGATTTAAGTCATGCTAAAATTACAGATGAATTTTTCCTTGAAAACATATACAATTTGGGTATAGTAGATTTTACGCCGGATCATATTATTGATTGTGGAGCTCATGTGGGAATGTTTACTCTGTTAAGCGCAGCACATTTTCCTAACGTACCGGTTTACAGTTTTGAGCCAAATGCTTACAATCTTACTTACCTTAAAAAGCAAGTTGCAATTAATAAACTCTTAAACGTATATGTTCACGAAAGTGCGGTTTCAACATATAATGGGGAAACCACATTTGCCAATCCTGATGGAACAACTTTTGGAGGTTACATAGAAAGAAACACAAGTGCATTAGAAGGGCAAAAAGTAAAGGTCGAAAATTTAATAGAGTTTGTAGAAAACTTAAAAGCTAAAAAATTATTATTAAAAGTTGACATAGAAGGGGAAGAACAGGAAATAATGCCACTATTACTCCATAGACTTCCTACTGATTGTATTATATTTTTTGAATATCATTTTGGTTTGGAAGCATTCAAAAATTTTGAAAAATTGTTTAATGATAACAATTTTAAAGTAAAAATAAATAGAGTTATAGAAGAGAAATATATAGATGCAGTTGCTACAAGATAATCCAACAGAAAAATTACCAAAGATACTTTTCATTTCAGATGAAATTCCGCAATCAATAAATGCAGGTAGTATTCAATTTTTACGATTGTTTAAAAATTATCCTGAAGATAAAATTATAGTTATAGGCAAAGAAGTCGCTAAAAATGCAAACACGCTACATTGTAAATATTATACAGTCAACTATCCATTAGCTGAAAGATTGCGAGTAACTCGTTTCACTTCTTATTTTTCTGATTTACAGGCCTTAGGTTTTCTTCTAAACCCATTGCCAGCCAGCCTATTAAAAATAGCAGACGAATTTAAGCCCGATCTTGTAATAAGTTTATTGCAGAACATTACTTACTATTATCCGGCATTTGATTATGCCAAAAAGCAGAAAAATCCCTTTAATACTTATTCTGCCATGATGATGTTGAGGAATTTTCGCGGGTGCATCCCATACTTCTAAAAACTTTGCTTAAAAGGAATACACGCATTTATTCTTATGCTAAAAAACAATATTGTATTAGCCCTCAAATGGTTAAAGCGTGGCAAAAAAAATATGGTGTTACAGGGGAATATTTATATCCGGTAGCTTCAGAGATTTTAACTCCAAGATGTTTAAAAAAGTCACAGGATCTTAAATGTGCTGATAGAATTCACACTAGGTTATGCGGGTTCATTAGCCTATGGTTATTTTGAAGGAATTTTAGAAATAATCCCTTTGCTTGAAAAGGCAAAAGCAGTTTTGAGAATTTACAAAGATGTTGATCAAAGACTACCACACTCTACCAGCATTGTATTCGCCGGTTTTGCTGATACACCGGAAGAAACCTGGGAAAGAATAAAGAAAGAATGTGATGCGGTAGTTTTACCATATTCCAGTGCAGGAAATTTCAAAAAGTTGTACTCCACACATTTTCCCAGCAAATTGCCCGAATACATAGCATTGGGAATGCCGGTTATCGTTAATGGCCCTGATTACTCAAGCGGCCATTTATGGGCACAAGCTAATGCACAAGCAGTTTTAGCAACTAATACAAATACCTTAGCAGATACTTTAGAAAAATTAAAAGACAGCAGTTTTAGAATGCGCTTAGCCGAGAACGTTATTCAAATAACAGATTTTTCATTTGAGTACACTTACAATAAACTGTTGTCAGATATCAAATTAGTAGGAAAATGAAGATTTTTGGAATGTGTGCTGTAAAGAACGAAGAGGATATAATTGAAGAAGTGCTTACCAAAGCATCAAAATGGTGTGATTATATTTTTGTATATGATACGGGCAGTGATGACAGTACCTGGCAAAAAATACAGGATTTGTCTAAAAATAACAGTGCAATTATCCCTTTTAAATACGCAAAAGTGCCTTTTAGAGATGAGCTAAGGGGCGAAATATTTAATAAATACCGGCATTTAGCTCAAGATGGTGATTGGTGGTGCCGGCTTGATTCTGACGAAATTTACATTGATGACCCAAAAGTTTTTTTAAAGAAAGTTTCTAAATATCATCACGTGGTTTGGAGTGCCAGTTGTCAATATTATTTCACTAATAAAGACGTTGAGACTTATAATAAAGATCCCCAGTGCTTTCTGAGCTTACCAGCAGAGGATAGAATCAAATATTACATCTGCAATCATTCTGAAGCACGTTTTTTTAAACATCGTACCCGTCTTAAATGGCACAATGGTTCATTCCCTGTCAATCTTGGAATAGTCTCCCCTTTCAGAATACGCTTAAAACATTTGCAGTACAGATCGCCGCAACAAATTCAGAAAAGGTTAGAGACTAGAAAACAAGCTATTAAAGAAGGCTATAAGGTTTTTGAGGCGTATTCGTCTGAAACTTCGTGGACTGAAAAAGTTGTTGATTCAAACGACTATAATTATGATGATAACAGCGGAAATTACATTGTAGATGAAAAAATGCTTCCATCCTTCCCTGACTCAATGCTAAAACTCCTTACTAAATATGTGTTGCACAAATTAAAAATATTTCCTTAACCAATGTATTCTATAGTAATTGCAACATACAACAGGTACATACACCTTTTTAAAACCTTATCATATATAGATGAGCAATTATTTAAGCCGGATAAGGTAATAATAATTGATAGTTCTGATGATTTGATAACAGAGGACGTGGCTCAATTACTAAAAGACAAACAATTCATTTATAAAAAAGTAAAGTATAAAAGTGCGGCAAAGCAAAGAAATGAAGGTGCTACTTATGTGCAATCAGAGTATGTTATTTTTTTAGATGATGATGTTGAATTTGTACCATCATTTTTTAAAAAAATTTTTGATGAGATCGCACCAAAAAATATTGACCGCTCTGGCGCCAAGGCAGATTGGTGCTGAAATTTCTTCGCCTGGAAAATTGTTAAGATTCTACTACCGATTACAAGCAGGCTATAATGATGAAAGTTATGGAGGTAAACTTTTTGGGGCAGGAATTAATTGTTATCCTTGTTACCAAATCCAAACGCAACCCCTACTTCAGGCAGAATGGCTGCCTTCAACGTGTTTAATTATTAAACTGCCGGTCTTTGAAAAATTCAAATTTCCACTTTTTGATGGCTATAGTTTTGGTGAGGATGTTTATTTGACAGCTTCAATTGCTAAAGAGTTTCCCATATATTGGTTAAACTCAGTTTCATATTTTCACCACTCCATACCAACTGACTTTAAAAAGAATATTGTTGCGTTGAATAAAATGATCTTTAATAATCAAAAATTGATTGCTGAAGATATCATTGGTCTAAAAGGCATTGAGCTTAGGCTTAAAATATTACTTCATAAGGTTTTCCTTACCGTAAGTTTTATAAAAAATGGCAAAAATGTTAAAGACCATTTATATTCAATTTGGAGTTAATTTTTTAATGTTATGATCCGTTATATTATTAGTTTAATTGCTTGAGTCAACAAATATTCAAAAGCTTAAAATTTCTCATATACATTGATGAAGGTTTTAATAGGTATTACGTCAAAAAATAGGGCTTCCATTTTACCGAAAGCTATACACTCAGCTTTACGCCAATCCTATGTTAATAAAGAAGTATGGGTTTTTGACGACGCCTCCACAGATGACACTGCATTATTAGAAAGCGAATATCCTCAGGTTAAGTGGATCATATCAGAAAAGCCTAAAGGTTTAGTTTACGCTCGTAATTTGTTTATGAACAATCCTGACTTTGATTTTTTTTGCAGTTTGGACGATGACGCCTGGTTTCTTGATAATAATGCTTTAAAAAATGCATTAGAAATCTTTGAAAAAGATTCCAAAATTGCTGCATTAGGATTTGACATGTTATCGCCGGATAACCCCAATAAGAAAGATATAAAACTAACAATACAAGAAACAAATAATTTTATTGGATGTGGACATATCGTGAGGTTGAAGGCGGCAAAAGAAATTAATTTTTACACCTTGAATCCCGGCTTTTATGGCGGTGAAGAAAAGGATTTATGCATTAGACTAATTGATGCAGGATATAAAGTAGTGGCGTTCAAAGGTGTTTATGTGTGGCACGATAAAACCAATTTATCAAGGAATCTAAAGCATCAACATCAGTCAGGTGTTTGCAACGATTTAGTTTTTTCGTACAGGCGTACGCCTGGTCTTATCTTAGCCCCGGTGCTGATTTTGCAAGTGATAAAACATTTAAAATTTTCGATGTTTTTTAAAGAAGATAAACTTTTAAAACCATGCTTATATGGTATGAAAGATTTTTGCATTTGGGCCACAAGTAAACAAACAAATAGAAAAGCGATTAGTATGAAAGGTTTTAGAAACTTTGTTAAACTAAAACAAACCTAGAATTGCCTACCTCATAAACATTTTTAAATCACCGAACATTAAAATCTTGGTAGTCTCATAGAGATTACTATCGAATTCACTTCTTATACTAACAATGCCGAAAATTTTATTAGCACATCCGGGTACTCAACATGCTAGGTTTCTAGCTTCCACATTAAGCAAAAATAGATTGCTACTAAAATTTGTTACGTCCATTTCATTTCATTACCAAAATAAATGCGTCGCATTTTTAAAAACTTTTTCTCCTAGTCTTCATAAAAAATTAGGTAATCGACTAATTTACGGAATACAGAAAACTGAATTAAAAACAATTTACTGACCCGGAATTTAAATTCATTGTCTCGAAATTAAATAACCGTAAAAAAACGGCGGAAGAAGAATTAATTTATATACGAAATAAAAAATTTCAGCAGGCAATAAATATTAAGCTTATCAATAAAAGTGACATAGTTATTGGCTTTGATACTAGCTCATGGATTATCGCGGAAAAATGTAAAACTTTGAATAAGAAATTCATTCTTGATGTAAGCATTGGTCACCCAGACTCTAAGAACGAAATTTATAAAATTCTAACGGTAAAATACCCAAATTGGCTCAACGAGATCTCATTTAAAAAAGAATCTTTATCTCAATTAGAGCGTACAGAAATGGAGCTTGCAGATCTGATAGTTGTGCCTAGCAATTTTGTAAAACGGACTTATATTAAGAATGGCATAGATGAAAAGAAAATCAAGATCAATCCATTTGGAACCAATGTCAGTCACTTTGTGCCTTCGACAAAAAAAATAGAAAAAAACGGAGTTTCTTTCCTTTTCTTTGGTGCCCTAACAGCTAGGAAAGGCCTTCCATTTCTATTAGAAACGTGGGAGCGATTACATACAGTTTATCCCGAATCCACACTTACCATAGCTGGGTTTGGAAAACTTCCCAAAGAATATATGCTGCCAGATGGCGTTTGTAACATAGGAGCTATCAACCCATTGATGCGTTTAGAATTATATCATAACCATCATGTATTTGTATTCCCAAGTTTTTTTGAAGGCTTCGCACAAGTACAAATTGAGGCAGCAGCATGTGGATTACCCGATTATTGGCTCAACAAATTCCGGGGCGGAAGAGATAGTAATCAATGGACAAGAGGGTTACGTTATTGAGCCTGGAAATAAGGAAGAATTATATAATGCAATGAAATTTTTCATTGACGATAGAAATAGTATAAAGGAGATGGGCGATAAAGCTTCGCTTAAAGCCCATAAACATTTTTCATGGGACGCATATGGCGAAAGATGGAAAAACATTATAGAACAAATTTAGGTAGCAAAAAATACAATGAAAAGTTCAGTTTTAAATCCGAAATATTTTTTGCTATATCTCCCATTCTTACTATCAATCGCAATTCGTGATGCAAATATTTCCTATCTCACTGCATGGTTTGGTTCTTTCTATATTTTTTTCATGTCAATGAGTGGCAAAATCAAACCATTACCTAATGATCTTCCACTTATAAAACAATTATTACGACCATTGTTTTTAACACAGGCGATTTTTGCCGGTTATATGGCTTGTACTTCAATCTTTCTTTTATTTAAATACTTTAGGATATACCTATTTCGAGTATACGGGAAAACTGTATCATTAATAAACTATTCTCAAGATGACATAGCATTTTGCCAAAGTTTATACGTTTTGGCTCATGCGGCTTTTGTGCATGGTATTTTATTGATGATGAATTATCCGGTAACAACCTCGGCCATACCTCGGATAGAAAATGGGCCACGTTTTTTAATAATGATTTCTTTTATCGCTTTGCCATCTATCATTTATATTAAAATTTATTCCAGGTCTAAATACTTTTGGCGTAGTGGCAGCGCAATTAAGTTTTGTTGCAGGCACTTTAGCTTTGGCTTCTTCCATTTCAAAAAAGCAAACAAATATTATTATTTTATCTGCAGGGCTGTTTGCTGCCAGTTTTATTAGAGCTATGGTTTCAGGCTACAAAGAACCAATTATAGTTAGTCTCATAATTTTAGGGATCTTTCTATTACCTGTTGTAGGTAAAAAACTTTTAATAGTTTTTATCCCTGTTATGATAGCTGCATTTTCTGTTTTACCCACTTATGTTACAACGTTTAGACAAATTAATGAAGCAGGGGGTGCAACTACTGAGCAGGCACAAGAAATTGCTATCAATGCTGTAAAATCAGGGGAGAGCTTGCAAGCAACTAATTGGGCATTTTTAGTAAATAGGATTTCGGAAATATCAATGTTTATTCAATTTAGTGATGCAGTACCTAAACTACAGCCATTTTATGGGTTTCAAATTGTTGGCCAATCAGCAATTGCCCTAATGCCGCGTATTTTATGGCCATCTAAACCGGATTTAGAAATTTTAGTAATGGATAGAGTTTACAACGCAGGTGTAATTGATCCTACCTCTTATGTTTCAGCTAAGCCTGCCACTATAGTAGACGGTTACCTTTCCGGAGGAACTTTAGGCGTATGGTTGTCACTAATGGTTTATGGATTAATGGCGCAACTGATAGCTTTGAAGGCCGAAAAATTATTTGGTGGATTTTATTTAGGAACTGCACTAGTATTTACATCTTTTTTTCAAATTTTTTGGCGAGGTAACTGTTTCGAATTTTTGGTTAGTACAGTTTTTTGGGCTGTAATTGCTATGTACATCTTTCATTACATTTTAAGAAAATTAAACTTTATTGAGGTTCCTAAATAAAGTAAAGGTCGAGGAAGAAATTAAAATTTTTAAGTTATAGACATGTTGCGTATCCTACAAATAAATGCATCTTACAAACCGGCGTTTGTTTATGGTGGGCCAACAATGTCAGTTTCTGCTCTTTGCGAAATGCTTTCTGCTAACCCTGATTGCAGTATTGAGGTCTATACTACCACCGCAAATGGAGATAAAGAATTACCGGTAACGTCTGGCATACGCCAAGTTGTGGATGATGTAAATGTTACTTACTTCAAGAGATGGACTAAGGACCATACACACTTCTCTCCCACATTATTTTTGCATGCTTTCAAAACAATGAAGCAATTTGATATTGTTCACATACATGCATGGTGGAATCTAGTATCGATGTTTTGCTGCGCGATAGCTTTAAGAAATGGCAAGAAAGTGATCCTATCACCAAGAGGCACACTAAGTTCATATAGCTTTGGTAACAGAAATATCTCTATCAAATCCATTATTCATAAATATTTTGGATTACCCTTATTAAAGAAGTGCCATTTTCTGGTAACTAGTGAAAAGGAGCAAAATGACATTTTAAGTATTGTTCACCCTACATCCATCAATATAGCTCATAACCTTGTATATTTTCCTTCTTTATTACCTATTAACAATATCAATACATGTGGTTCTTTGCGATTACTTTTTTTATCAAGAGTAGAACAGAAAAAGGGCCTAGAACTTTTATTTATCGCACTATCTAAAGTAGATTTTACTTTTTCGCTAACCATAGTTGGTAGTGGAGAGTCTTTTTATGTTGAAGCTTTGAAGAAATTAAGTACAGACTTAAACATTCACAATAATGTCACTTGGGCCGGAGGAATTTATGGTGATGAAAAATTTAAAATTATAGCATCGTATGACCTTTTAATATTACCCTCATACGACGAGAATTTTGCTAATGTTGTTGTGGAAAGTCTTGCGGTAGGCACACCGGTTTTACTGAGCAATAAGGTTGGGCTAGCAAGCTATGTGAAGCAAAAGGACTTAGGCTGGATCAGTGAGGTTTCTGCCGATTCAATCCATGAGAAACTTATTGAGATAAATGGCAATAGAGAAAGATTAAAGAACATTTCCAGTAGCGCGCCGTTGATGATACAAAAAGATTTTGATAAAGCTTTTCTCACGCAACAGTATGTCAACTTTTATAAATCTGTTGTAAACAAGTCTAACTAGCAAAGTAATTAAATACAATGCTTATATAATTTTCCGGAGTTTCATACTTTTTTGTCTATTTTCTAAGAAATTAAAGCTTTTCATATGAATGTTTCATACTTTTTAAAATCTGCTGCAAAATATTTCACACCGTTCAAATGTCCATCTTGTGGCAATAAAGAGTTAAATAAGGTTGTTGATAAAAAATTTATAGTTACACGATTAGTTGAATGCCAACATTGCAATTTACTATTTAGACACCCTACAGATGACATTACTTTTAATCAATCATTTTACCAAGATGAGTATAAACAAGAAGATGGAATCACTACAACAGTTTCTAAAGAAGTTGATGATGTTTTGAAAAGCGTAGACATTGCAATAGGCAGAACGGCAGAACGGCTTTTAAAGATAATGGACTCCATATACGGCGTTGAAAAAAGATCAAAGAAAGTCTTAGATTACGGTTGTAGTTGGGGCTATCAGTCTCACCAAATTCAACAGGCAGGAATAGATGTTCAAGGATTTGAAATCTCTCGTCCACGGGCTTCATATGGAATTGAAAAATTAGGAATAGATATTAAAACAAATGAAAGTCAGTTAAGAGATCAAAACGACATTTTTTATTCTTCCCATGTATTGGAACATGTGCCTGCAGTAAAATATTCTATAGAGTTAGGCACAAAATTATTGAGAGAAAATGGATTACTAATACTTATCACTCCAAATGGTAGCGGTGAATTTAAAAGTATGTACCCCGAAAACTTTAAAAAAGGATGGGGACTAGTCCATCCCAACTATTTGAATGCTAATTTTTATAAAAATCAATTTAAAAATGTTCCTTACTATATCGGCACCTCTGGCGACTTAGAGCAGTTTAACTACTCAGCAATATTTGATTGGTATAAAAATAAAATTCAAATTGTTGATAATCTGAAAGGGGGAGAATTATTAGTGATTGCACATGCTAATAATCAGCTTTGAATAGAGCGATGAGAACTTCACTTAATACAAATCCAATAGACTTCGAATGAGATCCTTTTCTTTTATAGTGCTCACTTTTAATGAGGAGCATCACTTACCACGTTTGTTTAAATCAATCGAAAAATTAAATGCACTGGTTTATGTTTTAGATTCAGGCAGTACTGATGCTACATTATCTATCTGCACTCAATTTAATGCTGTGGTCAAAACCAATTCTTTCGAAAACCATCCTAAACAATGGAATGTTGCATTAAATGTTTTTAAAATTGAAACTCCTTGGATAATTGCTTTAGATGCTGACCAAATATGTACGCCTGAGCTGTTTGCACAGCTAGATCACTTTAAAGATGAAGATTTTACTGAGGTTAATGGAATTTATTTTAACCGCAAAAACTACTTCAAAGGTAAATGGTTGAAGCATGGTGGCTACTACCCAAGGTATCTCCTAAAAATGTTTAGAACAGGAGTAGGATATTCAGACCTGAATGAAAATATGGATCATAGATTTATTGTACCAGGTAAAAATATAATCTGGAAGAAAGGGCACATTATAGAAGAAAATTTAAAAGAAAACAAAATTGCTTTTTGGATTCAAAAACATAACAAGTATAGTGACCTGGTAGCAGAAGAAGAAATAGAAAGAAGACGCTCTTTAAGAAAACAAACAACCAAACCAAGCCTCTTTGGTACTCCAGATCAAAAAATTGCTTATCTGAAAAGTATTTGGTGGAAAATGCCTTTATTCGTTAGGCCTTTCATTTATTTTTTCTACCGTTACTTTATTCAGTTAGGAATTTTAGATGGCAAGCGTGGAATGATCTTCCATTTTCTACAAGCTTTTTGGTTTCGATTTGTTGTTGATATAAAAATTATGGAACTCAAAAAAGTAATGAATGAGCGTAATAACTAAAGAGGTGGATTTAAATAGTTATAACAATGATTGGTATAAACCTGGCAATCTTTTTAAACGGTCTGTATGGCTTTTTTTAAATCTTATATTCTTCAATAATGGCTTTGCTATCATTAATGCCCCCAAAATATTCTTGCTTCGCTTGTTTGGGGCAACAATCGGAAAGGGAGTGCTTATTAAGCCTTCTGTTAATATAAAATACCCATGGTTTCTATCAATCGGAGATTACAGCTGGATAGGAGAAAATGTTTGGATCGATAATTTGACTCAAGTCACCATTGGCAAGAACGTTTGCTTATCTCAAGGAGCTATGTTATTAACCGGAAATCATAATTTCACTAAGATCACTTTCGATTTGATGACAAAAAGTATTGTGTTAGAAGATGGTGTTTGGATAGGAGCAAAATCAGTAATCTGCCCAGGCGTGTATTGCGAATCCCATTCAATACTTGCTGTGCAGTCTGTTGCAACTAGCAGAATGGATGCCTATAAAGTTTACCAAGGAAACCCGGCCAAATTAATTAAAGAAAGAGTAATTCAATAAAAGTTATTCTATATTCAATCTGAGAATAACTGTTAACGAGATTAACTTTCATTCATTATAAAACTTTGTTTGTTTTTTAAAATTCAACCCTTACTTTTGCGCCGGAGAGTTGGCAGAGCGGTCGATTGCGGCAGTCTTGAAAACTGTTGACTGTAACAGGTCCTGGGGTTCGAATCCCTAACTCTCCGCTAATTTTTCTTTGTTCTTAGAATACTTAATCCCTACAACTTAAATGTTTGCAGGGATTTTTTTTTGCGTATTATTTAAGCTTTTTATTTGACTTCTATATCTCCTATAACCCTCCTATCAAAAATCTTAAAAGACCTTCCCTTATTTCAATTTCAACCAAAGCTGATTTCTCAAGCTTCACTACTTTATCGTCAGCGTGAACGTGTGTTCCATCCCAGCTTATCTTTATTTTTTTTGCTTTGACACTTTCAAATGAGTAGGATGTTTCTATTCCTTTTATTCGTTGATAAATATGATAGGCAAGTTTTGAGCGATGCTCTTCTTTGATTAATACAACCTCAAACATGCCGTCGCCGGGGTCAGCATCTGAGGCAAGCATAAGGTTTGGCCCAATTGATTTGATGTTCATCATTTCTGCAAGCAAATATGTGCCTGAATAATCGATGCCATCAATTTTTAAACTGCAGTACTTAGCATCATAGGACTCTATAATTTCATGAAGCTGTCGTAATGCATTTTGTATTTTTTTATCAGGAGTATCTACCAAGCTTTCATCTAACTTCTTCATCTTTTGCATTAGGTATGGAAACAGGCCATAGCCAAAGCTTTCAAGAAAAAAAGGTGCCTTTTCTACGTTAAACACTCGTCCAACATCGTACTTAACCGGCTTACTGTATTTCCACTGCTGAATAATTTCTTTTGCACTGCCCTTAATGCCCAGCGTTTTAGCAATATTGTTTGCTGTGCCTAAGGGAATTAAGGCAATTGGAACCTGTTTGTCTAATACGTTGCGCTCTAATAATTCTTTTGTAATTTTTCTCACCGTGCCATCGCCACCGGCAACTACTACAAAATCAACATCGCTACTTATAGAAAGTTTTTTACTCTTTGTTGATGTATACCTGCATTGGTAACCTTCATGCTGTATTGCATTCATCAAATCTTCCTTCTCATGCGATTCATCGCCGGCACCGGGATTATGTAAGAGTTCTACAGTTGTCATTGTAGTAGAATTTAGTTGACTTAATAACAATAACGTCAGCTTTTGCGTAAGACCAAATTAAAAATGCGAAGTCTTCCTTTTATTGCCTCTTAAAACTATACCACCCTATTGGCACGAAAATGTTGTCTTAAATAATATGAGAATACTTGTATCAAATGATGACGGTATATACAGCCCAGGCATTAATGCTTTGGCTACCGTAGCAGCTAAGTTTGGAAAAGTAATAGTGGTAGCACCCGACGTGGAACAATCTTCTATGGGCCATGCAGTTAACCACTCTAAGCCACTCTCCGTAAAAAGTTCTCCAATACCATTTGACGATGGTATAGAGGCGTTTAGGGTGAATGGTACTCCCGGTGACTGCGTAGCCATTGGTACGCACATTTATTCTGACATTGATGTAGTATTATCCGGTATTAACATGGGACCTAACCTGGGAAATTCTATGTGGCACTCAGGAACATTAGCGGCCGCCAAACAAGCTGTATTGCTAGGCTTTAAGGGTATAGCATTTAGTACTATTGTTGGCAAATCAGAACCCAACTTTAAGCGGCTCGCTCCATTTGTTGAGCAAAGTTTAGAAATGATTTTAAAGTTTGATGATAAGAAACTTTACAATGTAAACTTACCTGAAGACCCTATTGCATTAAAATGGACTCGGCAATCTGTTAGATTTTATGATGGCATTGTAAAACCTAGCACTGATCCGTTTGGCAGAAAACATTACTGGTTTAATGTGCAGCCGATGGAACCTGCTGAAGAAGGCTCAGACAGGTGGGCGGTTGAAAACGGTTTTGTATCCTTAACTCCATTGCGGCTAGACCTTACGGATGAACAAAACTTGAGCGACATACAAGCAGCAATGGCTCAGCACAAGCTCGATTAGAATTGGCGGGCTAGTTGATTAAAACATGTTAGTGTTTAAGTTAAGCCTCTGCATTATTAATCGCTTGCACCGCAAATGGCTTTGAAGCCTCATAAAATTTTAGTTCTGTAATGTCAGCAGGTAGGTTGAAACCTGCATTTTCCAATTTTGTTTTTATGTTTTGAATAAGGCGGCCTCTTGTCTGTAATGTGCCCCTTCTAAAATCTTCAGTAGTTACCCAAAAAAATACTTTAAGATTTACAGTGCTTGCAGCTAACTCATCCTCCACTACAAAATTTACATGCATTTCATCCTTTACAATTAAGTCATCATCATCAAAGCAGTTTTCAATTATTTGTTTAGCCTTCTCAACATCATTTTCATAAGCTATGCCCACAATAAAATCTGTTCTATAAAAACCATCTTCAGTATAATTAAATACGGGCTTTTTTAAAACATCGCCATTGGGTATATATACGTGCCTCCCATCAAAAGTGGCAATCTTTGTATACCTAAACTCCATTGATTTCACCTTGCCAAATACATCTTCAATTTTTACAGTATCATTCACATTGAAGGGACGATTAAATGCCAAGATAATACCTGCCAAAAAGTTTTCTGCTATGTCTTTAAAAGCAAAACCTATTACAACGGCCGATGCACCAGCAGTTGCCAAAATTGCTCCTGCAATTCCACTTAAACCCATTGTGTGCAAGCCAAGTAAAAGGGTACAGATTATCAAAACAAGTTTTATTGCCTTCGCAAGAAAACCACTCATTAGCGGGTCCTTCGATTTTCTATTGATCTGCCGGTTGATAATTTTAGTGATCCATTGCGCTAGTAGGATTCCAATTACTATCACTAATATGGCCATCCCGATGCGAGGTATAGCTTTTAAAAAAGCAACATAATAAACCTCTAATCTTTTCAAAATCTCGTTCATTTCAAATATAATTTTAAAGGACAATGCCTTTTCTAAACATTGTTTTAATAGGATTGTTCGTATTGCTGCATTTGCATTGTTACCTGAATCAATAGTCGGTTAATGCAGGTTTCGTTGCCTTGCAGTTTTAACTGCGTTAATATGCTATGCATTTCATAAATCACCATTCTATCTTTCTTCCCATAATCCCATATTGGTAGTATGGTTTCATTAAATAATTGCTCAAACGTTTTTTCGGTAGTAACAATTCTCAACTTTTTATTTTCATCGTAAAAGTGTGTTTCAGGAAAATTATTAAGCCTAATTACAAGTAGATCTCCAATGGCCTGCAAACTTATAACGGCTGTTCCAGGATCGTTTATACCCGGACTAAGTGCCTTAATTGCGATCTCCATAAGTTGCGTATAACCGTAGTAGTAACTGGTATTAATTTCTTTCCCTTTATCTATATTGATCAGGATTTTTAAGTTGTCTAAAAAATCTTTTGAAAGCTCTCCATCACTATCAACCAGTAAGAATGGAGTGTTATGTGTAAGATAAGTACCAATTGAATGAATGAAATGAATAGTTACTTTTTCGCGCTCGCATAAATTAATCAGCGCATTTTTATCAAAGCCTTGCAACAACCCCGATTTAAAGCTATTAGCAACCTTTCCTTCAAAGTTTAATTTTGGTTTCGATGGTTCATTTTTTAAGCAACAGCTTTTCTCCATAGCATGTTTCGTATCGTCATAAACTCTCTCTATTATCGTCTCGTACTTTACGGTTTGAGTAACATAATGCAGAAAGTATATGAATAAAAATATGTCAACAATTGTAAGAGTGATGAGCAAATAAACACTGATAGCCGGTACATAAATTCCTGAATTAATGTCTCTGATGGTGCTTAATAAAAACAGTGCGTACACAATAGTTCCAATGTAAAAGCCTAAAACCATTTGTTGAAACCGGTTACCAATAACCTTATCCAAAATGCGATTACTCATTTGTGATGCTGCCTGATTGAGCAATATCATTACCATACTGAAACTAAAAACCGTGAGTGAAATGATACCTCCGGCAATTGCTGAACATATAGTGCGTGCTGTACTAGCATCTTTTAAGCTTAGCCAATGTAGATTACTTTTGATTGCTTTTCCGGTGTCAGAAAAATCGAATTGTATTATAACAAACGATAGAAGCAAAAAACAAATGGCAATGATGGCAGGTAAAAACGCAATACTTGTTACCGTTTTTTTGTATGTAACCCTAACCGATTTGAAAAACCTTTTAAACATTAAGTCTAGTTTGAAGGCATAGTGCCTCTGTAATAAATTTTAAGATATACCAGTACAAGGTATAAGGTTATCAAAAACAAAACCAGCATATCATTTTGCAAATTTTATGTGGAACGTCAATTGCAGTAAGCTTTGCTATGGATGATAATAAGACAAATGAATTTAAGGTCTTCACAAAAAAAGTGTGGATTGCTACCGGCATAATTGCTCTTACCGCAATATTGTTATTATTATTTAAAGCAACCTTCAGTGTGCTTCTTTTAATTTTCGCTGGAGTTTTAGTTGCAGTTTTTTTTAGGGGATTAAGTTCTTTAATACAATCAAAAACACATTGGGGCGAAGGTGTTTGTGTAGCGATCTCCATTATTGGTAGCTTTTCAATATTGATAGCACTTATCTGGCTCATTGGCTCTAAAGTGCAATCTCAATTTGAAGCGTTGAGCAATGCACTGCCATCAACAATTAGTAAAGCAGAAGCTTCTCTAAGGCAAACACCTATAGGTGAAAAAATAGTGGAACAAATATCATCGCCAAAAGCAGCTACCAAAGCAAAAGCAGTATTAAGCACGTTCTTCTCATCAACCTTTGGTGTTTTTGGCGATATATACGTTGTATTATTTGTAGGCATTTTTTTTACAATTTCTCCCAAGACCTATACAAGCGGCATAGTGAAGCTTGTACCAAAAAATGGAAGATCAAAGGCGAAGGAAGTGCTAACTGAAGCAGGCGAAAATTTAAAGAAATGGCTTAAAGGAAAAATATTTGCGATGGTAGTTGTGTTTATACTTACATCAATAGGACTGTTAATTATAGGCAGCCCGCTTTGGCTTGTATTAGCTATAATTGCAGGGTTCTTAAACTTCATACCGAATTTTGGGCCCTTAATTGCAATGGTACCGGCAGTGTTGCTGGGCTTATTACAAGGGCCTGTAACCGCAGCAATTATTGCAGCATTGTACATAGTAATTCAAGTGGTAGAGAGCAATTTTATAACTCCAATGGTGCAGCAAAAACTGTTGAGCATACCACCTGCACTTATTATAATTGCACAGTTACTTATTGCGCCTTTAAGTGGTGGCTGGGGTTTGGTACTTGCTACACCCATACTCGTGCTAATAATGGTACTAGTGCAACAATTATATATTAAACCACAAGAAAACTCATGAAAATTATATTTTTCGACAGCTGGGAAAGCATTGTACGTACAACTATTATAACAGTATTGGCTTACATAATGTTGATAGTGCTACTAAGGACATTTGGTAAAAGAACACTTTCAAAAATGAACGCGTTTGATTTTATAGTTACTATAGCACTTGGCTCAACCTTAGCAACAGTAATGCTAAGTAAAGACGTTGCACTTATTGATGGTGTACTTGCATTCTTTCTATTGATAGCGCTTCAATACATCATAACCTTTCTTACGGCGAGGTATAAGAGTGTAAGCAATTTAGTAAAGTCTACCCCTACCCTTTTAGCTTATAAGGGAGAACTAATAAAAAGTATGATGTTGAAAGAAAGAATAGCTGAAGATGAAATCTATTCTATTTTACGTGAAAAAGGCCTCCGTTCAGTTAAGGAAACAAGTGCTATTATAATGGAAACCGATGGCACGTTGTCCGTAATTAGTCAAGAAGTATCGCTTACAGATGATGCACTTAAAAGTGTTGCAACAAAAACCGACAACAACTAAAAATCATCCGTGTTCCTTTAATATATAGCCCATTCCCACATGCGTTTGTATAAGCTTTTGCTCGAAAGGTTTATCTATTTTATTGCGTACATAATTTATATAAACATCTATAACATTGGTATTGGTATCAAAATCAATATCCCATACATTAATGGCAATATCTGCGCGAGATACCACTCTATTTTTATTACGCGCTAAATATTCAATCAGTTGAAATTCTTTTGCAGTAAGTTTTATTTCTACCCCACCTCTACGAACCTCTTTAGTGTCAACATTTATTTCCAGATCTGCAGCTTTAATAACAGTACCAACAGGCAGGGTTTGATTTAGCGATGATCGCCTCAACAACACTCTAATCTTCATCAACAATTCTTTAAACTCAAATGGTTTAATTATATAATCATCAGCACCGGCATCGTATCCATCAATCTTATCGTTTAGGCTGCTTAAAGCAGTAAGCATAATAATAGCAATATTGCTGTTTTGATTACGAATTAATTTACATAACTCATAGCCGTTTATGCCTGGTAAGTTTATATCTAAAACAACCAAATTAAATGCATGATGTTGAAATACCTGATAACCTATCTTGCCATCATAGGCAACTTCTACATCAAATCCGTTTTCGGTTAAACCCAACTTTAAGGTGTCGGCAATTTTCTGTTCGTCTTCAACTATTAAAATCTTTCTATCCAGCATAAGAAGTGTCAATTTAACTTATACAAGGTAATGTATGTAAATTCAAATGTTTTGAGGATGCATTAAAAATTATAACCACTCTGAGATTAGAAAGCAATTAGATATGTGGAAAGCAGTCCACTATCTTTCATATTTCAAGTAACTTTACGCATTACAAAAGCGTCTTCACACGCTGTATTTACTTATCAATTATAGCCTCAATATCTCATCATGAAAATTCAATTCTACATTTTTTTCATTTTTTTACTATGCACAGGTTGCTACGATCGTTCGAAAGAAAAGCTTCTTGAGGAGAAAGAAATTGCACTTGCACAAAAGGAACAAGAGTTGCTAATAAAAGATAATGATCTGCAACTAAAAGAAGAAGACTTGCTGGAACGTGAAAAATTATTAGATACCTCAAACAGGGCTGTAGCTGATACTTTGGCAGCATTACACCCAACTTTAAGTGGCAATTGGAACGTAACTATGCGCTGTACTGAGACTACCTGTGCGGGCTCTGCAGTAGGCGATGTAAAAAAAGAACAATGGCAAATTGCATTTCAAAGCAATACTATTATTGCAACCGCTACTATTGATAATAAAGTAGTTCGCGTTTACTCCGGTAATTTTATAGGCAACTCTTTTGTGCTCACGGCTCAACAAGAATCTGGGGAAGCGCCACAGGGTACGAGAATAGTTGTAAGATTGCAAAAGAATAAGGACAATCAATTGTCAGGACAACGAGAAATAATAAGACCACAGGAATGTAAGATTGTTTATTCTCTGGATCTGCAAAAACAATAAATCCTTTTCATCATAATCAGGTTATCATGATTTTATTATCTGGAGTGGATTTTACGTTGCCATTAAAAAATCCTGTTATTATATTTTCTCTGGTTTTGTTCATTATTTTATTTGCACCTCTTTTATTGAACAAATTAAAGATTCCGCATATAATCGGGTTGATAGTTGCAGGCATTTTAATAGGTCCCTATGGCTTTAATCTGCTTTTGCGCGATAGTAGCATTGTATTATTTGGCACAGTAGGTTTGTTATACATCATGTTTACTGCGGGTTTAGAAATTGACCTGGAAGAGTTTAAAAAGAATAGGGTAAAGAGTTTTGTATTTGGCTTATACACCTTTTCAATACCCATGATATTGGGCACTACGGCTGCCTATTACGTGCTGGATTATGACTTGCCAACCGCAACCTTACTCGCCAGTATGTTTGCATCGCATACACTACTTGCATATCCTATCGCAAGCCGCTATGGCATATCGCGCATTAGAGCTGTTACACTAACCATCGGTGGAACTATAGTTACAGACATACTTTCTCTATTGGTTTTGGCTGCAATCATTGGCATGTACACAGGTGACATTAGCACCGCATTTTGGGTTAGGCTAACTATATCATCCATCATATTTGCAGCAGTGGTTTTCTTTGTGTTTCCTTTGATAGCACGGTGGTTTTTTAAGAAGTTTGACGATAGTGTATCTCAGTATATTTTTGTTTTAGCAATGGTTTTTTTGGGTTCATTTTTAGCCGAAGCTGCAGGGCTGGAAGCCATCATAGGAGCGTTTTTATCGGGTTTAGCGCTTAATCGTTTTATACCACATACATCTCCGTTAATGAACAGGATTGATTTTGTGGGTAACGCCTTGTTCATACCATTTTTTCTTATAGGTGTAGGTATGCTTGTTGATTTTAGTGTGCTTTTTAAAGGTTTGGGTGCGTTGAAAGTTGCAGGCGTTATGATTGTGATGGCAGTTATCACCAAATTTATAGCGGCATGGCTTACACAAAAAACCTTTAAACTTAGTAACGATGAAAGGCAACTGATTTTTGGTTTGAGTAACGCACGTGTAGGCGCAACCCTTGCCGTAGTATTGGTTGGTTATAACGTAATACTTGGCGAAACTCCATCAGGAGACCCGATACGTTTATTGAACGAAGATGTGCTGAATGGTACCATTATCATGATTCTTGTTACCTGTACTATTAGTTCGTTCATTGTTGAGAAGGCATCCCGGAAAATTGCATTGTTAGAAACCGCTAAGAAAGATATTGACGAAGACACTATAATCGACAAAATATTGATTTCATTGGCTTATCCTGAAACGGTTAACAATCTTGTTGACCTTGCATTTTTGTTGCAGGAAAATAAAGATAAATCGCCGCTTTACGCCCTACACGTTATAGGTGAAAAAGAAACCGCAGATGAAGAACAGGTTATTGGTAAAAAAATGTTGGAGGTTGCCGCAAAACATGCTGCTGCAACAGACAATACTATCATACCACTAACCCGGTTCGACCTAAATATTAGTAATGGAATAATGTACACCATTAAAGAGCATAATATTACTGATGTTATTATTGGGCTTCATCATTTATCTGATGACGGAGGTAACTTTTTTGGCCAGGTTACAGAGAAAATACTCTACGGCACCAGTGAAACTATTTTCATTTACAAAGCCCGTCAGCCTTTAAACACTATGAAGAAAATTGTGGTAGTGTTTCCACCTAATGCTGAGTACGAAAAAGGCTTCCATCATGTATTTGCAAGAATTGTAAACATCTCTAGAGAAACCGGACTGCCTTTGTTTTTCTATGCACCAAAAACAGCTATTAATATTCTGGACGAGATCAATAGTAAAAGCAACGCACCAATCAATATAACTTTTTCAGAGTTTAACGATTGGGAAGACTTTTTAATGCTTACAAGAGAAGTAAAAGAGAATGATCTTTTCATTATTATCTCTTCAAGGTCTGGGCATTTGTCGTACAACTCACAAATTGACAAATTGCCAAAATATCTTACAAAATATTTTAAAGATACCAGTTACATAATTGTTTATCCTGCACAAATAAAAGATACTGCCGATGCCAACTTAAAACCACTTGCAGAAAATGTAGAGGTTTTAGAAAAGGCCGGTGAGTATGTAAAAAACATCTTTACCCGATCAAAATAGCAGCCTGATGCTTCAAAAATTGTTACTATGGCTAAACGACTTTTTATTATATCAAACAGGCTGCCTATACAAATTGATAAGGTTGATGATCAGATCAAAATAAATACTTCGTCTGGTGGATTAATAGCAGCCATATCTAGCTACATAGCATTTGCTTTAGAAAAAGAAACGAACCAATTTGAACAACATTTTTGGGTAGGTGCTCCCTGCTGTGGCCAGGCTGAATGGGTAGAGGCTAAAAAAGAACTAGCTACAGGAGAGTATGAATACCTGCCTGTTTTTATAAACAGTAAAATATACGACCTCTATTACAATGGTCTTTCCAACTCTGTAATCTGGCCACTGTTTCATTATTTTCCATCGTTTGCAGCGTATGAGGTTGAGTATTATGAAAATTATTTAAAGGCTAATGCTAACTTTTTAGATGTTGTAATTCGCAATGCTAAAGATGACGACACAATATGGATACACGATTATCATTTGTTGCCCCTGGCAGCAATGATAAGGGAACGTTTACCTAATGTTACGATCGGTTTTTTTCTTCATATCCCCTTTCCTTCTTACGAACTTTTTAGACTGATGCCAAGCCAGTGGCAACACGGAATTTTAGAGGGTGTTGCAGGCGCAGATCTTATTGGTTTTCATACGATCGACTATGCATCGCACTTTTTAAAAAGTATACAAATGGTGTTGGGTGCCGATGTAGAGAACAACATAGTTAAATATAATAATCGACTGATAAAGGTTGATGTATTTCCGATCAGTATCAACTTCAATAAATTCAATTTATGCTTCAATGATATTGAAATTGCCAAGTTGCGTAATTTTTATAAGCAACAATTCGAAGGACAAAAAATACTGTTTTCAGTAGATAGACTGGATTATACAAAAGGTGTGTTTTCCAGACTAAAAGCATATGAGTTGTTTTTAAAAATGTATCCTGAATATGCAGAGAAGGTAGTACTAATAATGGTTGTTGTACCATCAAGAGATACTATAACTACTTACGCCGATAGGAAAAAAGAGATTGATGAATTAATTGGGAATCTAAACAGCTCAATTGGAACAATTACATGGAAACCTGTAGTGTACCAATACACTCACGTTGATTTTACACAATTGGTTGCATTATACACTGCATGCGATATGGCGGTTGTTACGCCATTAAGAGATGGCATGAACCTGGTGGCAAAAGAATTTGTAGCCAGCAGAAAAGACATGAAAGGGGTATTAATGCTTAGCGAAATGACGGGTGCAGCTCGTGAATTTACAGAGGCTTTGCTTATAAACCCTAACGACACGCACGACCTTGCCATGAAAATAAAGGAAGGTTTGGAAATGGATGAAGGCGAACAACGCCGTTGCTTACTGGCAATGCAGTCACGTTTAAAACAGTATGATATTATTGCATGGGCCGATGACTTCTTTACGCAACTTGACAGCATAAAAAGAAAGCAAAGAGAGTTTGAGTTTATGTTTCTTGATAACCAGAGCAAGATGATGATAACGGAGAAGTACAGACATAGCAAAAAACGATTGCTACTGCTGGACTATGATGGTACATTAGTTCCCTATGCAACAGGTCCCGAAAATGCCAGACCAAACAATGCGCTATTAAACCTCTTAACCTCGCTTGCCCAAAATGAATTGAACACACTGCATCTGATCAGCGGCCGCGATAGCAACACTTTAGAAAAATGGTTTGGTAATATCGGCATAAATCTAATTGCTGAGCATGGTGCAAAAACAAAAATAGCAGGTGGCAATTGGAAAATAGACAACCATATACTGATAAATGAAAACTGGAAAAATCTTGTTCATCCGCTGATGGAGTCTTTTGTAAAAAGATGTGCTCACACTTTTATTGAGGAGAAAGAATTTGCAATGGTTTGGCACTATCGCAACGCGGAAATACAACAGGCCACTTTGCGTGCTAAAGAACTATTTTCTGAACTTGGCCGCATAACCCAAAATTTAAATGTACAAGTACTAACAGGCAATAAAATTATAGAGGTTCGTGTTAAGGGTATTGATAAGGGTTATGTAGTTAGAAACATTTTAAATGAGGATCAATACGATTTTATTTTGGCTTGTGGCGATGATAATACAGACGAAGACATGTTTAAAATTCTTGCAAATGTTACAAATGCACACACCATTAAAATTGGTGATGAAGCATCGTACGCGCAGTATAATTTATACACGCCGCAGATGGCTGTGTCACTTTTAAACTATCTTCAAAATACTTTTTCGTAATGCTTTAACTACGTAGCTTCTTTGGGTTGCGTAGTATCATTTTCGGGCACTTTTTCATCTGCTAATAACTCTCTCAAGTATTGTTTTTTCAAATGATCGTAGAAAGATCTTTTGTCAATCATAAGTGCTACCAGATTGGCAATCATAGCCGCAAGCATTAAATAGAAAATAACACTATGCCTGTCGGTCATTTCTAACACAAGTATGGCTGCTGTAAAAGGCGTTCGTGTAACTCCTGTTAAAAACCCAACCATGCCGGCCAGGATAAGCAAATTTGCGTTGGACGCCGTCATCTCCCAATAATCTGCAACAAAGGCACCAATGGTTGCACCAGCACTTAAAGAGGGTGCAAAAATACCACCCGCGCCACCTGCTACAAAGGTTATTATTGGTCCGAACATGCGCAGAAATGGCACATACCATTCTACTTGTTTATTGCTTGCAAAGAGCAATGGATTCATAACCTCCTTGCCAGAGCCTAGTATTACAGGATCTAAAAAATATGCTATCAGGGCTATAATTAGTCCACAACTGGTTATCCATAATACAATTTGGTAGTTGGCTTTAAAAGTGCTTTTCCACTTTAGTAATTGCAAAATAAGTTTTGAAAAATAAGCACCCGCTAAGCCTGAAAAGCAGGCTACGAGCAACACGCCTGCAAATATGTAAGTTGATAGATGGTCAACTTTCGGAAAACCTAGATATAAATAGGGACCAAGGATTGACTGGGCGGTAAGGCCCGCAATAATCACTGCAGAAAAGAGTGCTGTTCTAAAATAACTAATGTGCGTTTTAGTGAGTTCTTCTACGGCAAAAACAATTCCTCCCAATGGTGTATTAAAAGCAGCTGCAAGGCCAGCGGCTGCTCCAGTCATTATCATGTTTTGCATATTGATCTTTGGCCACTTATCTGGTATCCATTTATTTACCAGATAAAACACTGATCCGGCAATTTGTATGGTTGGCCCTTCTCTACCTATTGCTCCGCCACCAAACACCAAAACCAAACTAGATATTATTTTTACAATAACAATTTTTATACTGAGTAAACTGCTTATTTTTTTTGCCGAAGGCGTTGCAGCTAATTCAATTGACGCCATTACTTGTGGTATACCACTGCCGCGACTGTAATTAGCAAACTTCATAACCAAAAAAGCTGCAATAAGAAAACAAAGCGGCGTTAATATCAATATAAGCCATGGCCTTTGTTCTAATAGCATTATAGAAAGGTCTTCAGCCTTACTAAATAATGATGCATATACAACAGAAACAATACCGGCAAGTAAGGATGCAATCCAAAAGGGTAAGGCTTGTAACATACCAATCCTTACCCTTTGATTGTGCACTCGATTTACTACTTTAATTAGCCACAACCAGGCACTGCTAATAAATTTCATTCAATAAGATTGATGTGTAATGTGCAAAAGAACAACAGCTAAACTACAAACAGATTAGAATAATATTAGAAACAGTTATTTGTGCTAAAAATCTAGCCTTAGCTAAATGTTTTAAAACAATTGGTAAACTGTAGGCATTACTTTTATATGCTTACCTACATACATAATACCAAAAACGACATTAGCATATATGGATTCACTTACGCTGTTTTCTTTAATCATCAGCCTTTCGGCTTTGCTGGCCTACTTAAACATACGCATTTTAAAGTTGCCTGCGACCATTGGCGTTATGGTACTATCGCTACTATTATCATTGGTCTTGTTGTTATTAGGTTCTGCATCACCAGTTGGTGATTATGTAAAAACAGCCTTGGTACAAATTGATTTTTCCGGTTTTCTGTTAGATTTTATGTTGGGATTTTTATTGTTTGCAGGCGCATTACATACTGACATCAATCGACTACGTAAGGCGCGCGGCCCCATAATTACTTATGCAACTGTTGGCACATTGATATCAACTTTTCTTGTTGGTACAGCAGCTTATTTTTTAATACCGTTATTTTATCAACCAGTGCAATTGATACACTGTTTGCTTTTTGGTGCACTTATATCACCTACGGATCCTATAGCTGTACTTTCCATATTGAAAAAGGCAGGCATTTCAGAAACAATCGAAACCCAAATAACCGGTGAATCTTTATTTAATGATGGCGTGGGTGTGGTTGTGTTCCTAACCCTATTTAATATAGCCAGTCAGGGCCTAAGCGAGGTAACTACAGTAGAAGTGGTGAAGCTACTTTTGCAAGAAATAGTCGGCGGCATATTACTCGGCTTAGTTCTGGGGTACATTGGTTTTTCTATGATGAAAAAAATTGATCACTACCAAACTGAAGTGCTAATAACACTTGCTATGGTTATGGGTGGAACAACATTAGCTCCTGCTTTTCATTTTTCAGGTCCTTTGGCTATGGTAGTTGCAGGTTTGTTTATTGGCAATAAGGGAGCGCTCGAAGCTATGTCCAAAGAAACGCATGATTATGTACATAAGTTTTGGGAGATGGTAGATGAGATTTTTAATGCGCTTTTGTTTGTGTTGATTGGGCTTGAACTTTTAATAATTCCATTAGAAAAGTCGTTCCTGTACATTGGCCTGATAAGCATATTTATAATTATAGCGGTGCGCTTTATATCGCTATATATACCCTACTCCATTTTTAAGTTTAACTATGACCTACCCAAAAAAACTTTTATTTTAATGACATGGGGCGGTCTCAGGGGTGGCATTTCAATTGCTTTAGCATTATCGCTTACTGAAAATATGCAGCGCAATCTTATTGTTAGCATAACCTACATTATTGTATTGTTTTCAATTGTTGTGCAAGGGTTAAGCTTAGGTAAGCTGGTAAAGAAACTTAAGTAAGCATCAAAAAAATTAAATGTAGTATCATGGGTAAAACTAACATTGGTGTTGTAGGATTAGGAAAAATGGGCGGCAACCTTGCATTACAAGCAATGGACAAAGGCTATAAGGTAATCGGCTATGATCTGCATCAGTCTGCAGAACTACAGGCGGCGGGATTGCAACAACCCGCCACGCTTAATGCTTTTGCTGAGATGCTGTCGAGCCCGCGCATTGTATTTATTTATGTACCCGCCGGCGCAGTTATCGATAGAATCATTGGGCAACTAACTTCAGTACTTTCTAAAGGTGATATAATAATAGATGGCGGTAACTCTTATTGGGGAGACTCAATAAAAAGGGGCGCCTTGCTTAGCGAGCTTGGAATTTATTTTATTGACTGTGGCACAAGTGGTGGCGTAGATGGTGCGCGAAATGGAGCTTGCTTTATGGCAGGTGGTGCTGCAGAAGCAATGGAACATGTGGCACCCATACTAACGGATCTTGCAGTGCCTGATGGCTTTACACATACGGGCGCTGTTGGTTCTGGTCACTTTGTTAAGCTAGTGCATAATGGTATTGAGTTTGGTATGCTGCAAGCTATTGGTGAAGGGATGGATCTTTTGGCTAATTACAAAGATGATCTAAACTTCGACGCGATATTAAAAGTTTGGAATCATGGCTCAGTAATACGCTCTTGGCTTATTGAACTAATGGCCAAAATTTACAAAGAGCAAAAAGGATTTGATAATGTACCTTCTTATATTGAAGATACCGGAGAAGTAAATTGGCTGGTAGCCGATGCTATGCGTATGGAAATACCAGTACCAGTAATTGCACAATCAGTTATGCAATTATTTGCATCGCGAAGCAAAACACAAATTGCCGATAAAGCCATTGCTATGATGCGCAATGGCTTTGGCGGGCACCCCTTTGGTGCAGATGCAGGTATACAATTTGAACGAAAATTTGGTAAACTTGAGAATATTGAGAGCAATGATTTATATCGTAAAACGGAGCCATAATTGCATCATCCATTATTAACAAAGCCGGGGTATAAAGTCATACCACCATCAACGTAAATAGTTGTTCCGGTTATATAATCACTTTCGTGCGATGCAAGCCATACCGCTACTTTAGCAACATCTTCAGGCATACCTATGCGTTGGTAAGGGATGAGCTTCAATAACGCTTTTTTCTTCTCCTCATCTTTCCATACGTCTTCGTTAATGTCTGTTGCAATTGCGCCGGGCGAAATGCCATTTACCCTGATCTTTTTAGGACCAACTTCTAATGCAAGGGATTTCAACAACATCAAAATACCACCTTTAGAAGAAGCATAATTTACATGGCCCGCCCATGGAATAATATCGTGAACAGAACTTATGAAAATGATGTTTCCAATAGCAAGCTCGTCAGGTGCAGCGGCTCGTTTAGATTGGAAATGTTTGATGGCTTCACGCGCACATAAAAAATGACCTGTGAGGTTAGTATTAATAACTTTATTCCAATCCTCAAGTGACATGTCAGCAAATTGATCATCTTTTTGAATGCCTGCATTATTAACCAGCACATCAATTATTCCATAAGCCTCTTCAGCTTTTTTAAACATATCAATCACTGCATCTTCCTTACTTACATCGGCCTTATGGATAAAACCATTTCCACCACCTTTCGTTATCTCATCCAACGTATAACGAGCGCCAGCTTCGTCGCTATGATAGTTAATTACTACGTTGGCACCTTGCTTTCCGAATGCTATGGCAATGCCTTGTCCAATGCCTGAGCTTGCGCCTGTTACTATAACGGTTTGCTTTGATGAATTTGCTTTCATGGCTTACAATCAAATTTTATGTGTTGTTGATGTCTTTATTTCTACTATCGTTTAGTTGCTGGTCTAAATTATAAGCTGCACTTATTAACCCCAAATGTGTAAACGCCTGCGGAAAATTACCTAAATGCTCACCCTGAAAACCTAACTGCTCAGAGTATAAACCCAAATGGTTTGCGTACCCTAACATTTTTTCAAAATAAAACCGTGCCTTTTCTAACTGGCCAGATCTTGACAGGCATTCTACATACCAGAAGGTACACATAGAGAAAGTGCCTTCGTGCCCTGTAAAACCATCGGGCGCAGCAATCTCAGGCCTATACCGGTACACTAAAGAGTCTGATACCAGCTCTTTTTCTATTCTTTCTAAAGTTGACAACCACTTAGGATCTTTGGGACTGATAAAACGTATCAAAGGCATTAACAAGGTTGATGCGTCAACTGTTTGCGAACCAGGGAATTGCATAAACGCCTGAAGTTCTTCGTCCCAAAATTCATCGAAGACAGAGTTGAATACAATATCTCTTTGAATCCTCCACTTTTCGTTTAGTGGAAACGATCTGGCTTCCGCTATTTTTATTCCACGATCGAATGCCACCCAAACCATTAATCGCGAGTAGAGGAAGTATTGCTTACCTCCACGCACTTCCCAAATGCCCTCGTCGGGCTGGTTCCAATTGTCAGTAAGCCAGTCAATTTGCTTCTCAAGATTCTTCCAAAAATCGTATGAAATAGGCTCGCCATATTTGTTGAATAAATAAACGGAGTCAGCCAGTTCTCCATAGATATCTAATTGCAATTGACCATAAGCATTATTACCTATACGCACCGGCGATGAACCTTTATAACCCTCAAAGTGCTCCAATATCGTTTCCTCTAATTGATGGTTACCTTCAATGGAATACATGATGCCCAACCGATTTTCTCCCTTAATATCCTGACACAAGTTTTCAACCCAACTAATAAATGCACCTGCCTCCTTAGTATAACCTAACCTGATAAGTGCATACATTGAAAAGGATGCATCACGTATCCAGGTATAACGATAGTCGAAATTGCGGCCGCCTCCAATACTTTCAGGCAGGCTAAATGTTGCAGCAGCTATTATGGAACCGTATTGATATGATGTAAGCAATTTTAATACTAAAGCTGACCGATGCACAATGTCAAGCCATCTGCCCTGGTAGGAAGATTGAGCGATCCAGTTTTTCCAAAAGTTTACGGTCTCAAATAAACTTTCGGTAACAAACTTTTTAAAATCTTCTACCTGAGAATGGTCTTTGCCAATATGCTCGAGTAAAAAATCTGCGGTCTCAGTAGCATTTAAACTGAACGTTGCAACTACATCATTTTCTTCAATATTTAATGGCACAGAACTTAGTAATCGCAACACCGTTTTGTCTTCTCCTTCACTTGTAAATATTACTTCGTAATCTGAAACTTGTTCCGCCGTATGCGTATTACGTCCGTAATTGAAACGCGGCATACATTTAATTTCATAAGTTACTTTTCCTCTTATGGTTGTTACCCTTCTAATTAATTCTTTACCGTTGTAAAGTGCCTCCACCGGCATAAAATCAGTTATCTCTCCAACACCATCGGGCGATAAAAAACGTGTAAGCAATACATTGGTATCCGGCAGATACAGTTGCTTTGTTTTCATCTCACTAAATAAAGGATGTAGTTGAAAACAACCACCTTTATGCTCATCTAAAAGTGCTGCAAAAATGCTGGGAGAATCAAAATTTGGAAAGCACATATAATCTATCGAGCCGTTTAGCCCAATTAAGGCTACCGTGTTAAGATCGCCAATGATGCCATAATTTTCTAACGGTTGATAACTCATATATACATTTGATATTGCGATGATTAACTACCCATTTACTGGCTTACCTGCATCTAAATTATCCTTTGCTTTTTGCAGTTCTTTTTCAGTATGCTCGGCATCAACCTCATTTTCTTGCACACTTCTTTTCTTGCTTTCAACCTGCACGGTTTGTACAATTACAGCATAATCATTAGGCCTTATTTCGTGCCCGTACTTTACTGCATAAGCCTTTGTAAACTCAGCGCCAAAGTATAGAATGATAGAGGAGTAATACACCCATAGTATAAGTATAACAAGCGAGCCCGCAGCACCATAAGCACTACCAACGTTGCTACTACTAATGTATAAGGTAATACCAAACTTGCCTATCATAAATAATACCGCTGTAAAGATGGCACCTACCGCAACATCTCTCCAGCGTATCAATGCATCGGGCAATAACTTAAAAATAATACCAAATAAAAATGATATAATTATTAAGGTGATCACCAGATTTAAGATGTAAACCAGCACAACAGTTATTTGAGGAAAGACCTCCTGCAGCTTATCCATCAACCCTTCAACTATTGTATTAATTATTAATGATACCAAAAGCAAAAAACCAAGACCCACAACCAGCGAGAATGAGAGTAGCCTATTTTTTAGCATGATGAGCCATCCACGATCAGTTTTAACTTTTAGTCGCCAGATGGTATTGATTGAATCCTGAATTTCGGCGAAGATGGTAGTAGCACCAATAATCAAAGTAGCAACGCCTATAATACCTGCAAAAATACCACTACCACTTAGAGATGCATTTTTAATGATCTCTTGAATTTGTAAAGCAGTACTATCGCCAACCAGGCTTCTGATCTGCCCGAATACCTGCCCTTCAATCGCATCTTTATGCCATATAAGGTTCGACAAAAAGATGATAACAATTAGCATAGGGCCAAGCGAAAAAATAGTGTAGTACGCTAATGACGCGCTCAGCTTAGTTACCTTATCTTTTGCAAAAGCTGCTCCTGCTTGCTTTACAACTTGAAATAATCCTTTACCTGTAATTTTCTCCATAATAACCTGATTAACAATTCATAACTATACTTTCCAGCACATACTCATCATGATGACACAACTACTTTAAAATACTTGCTAAAACACTAACCTAAAATTAATTTGTGCAACCTTAGTGCTCTTATCTATCTCTCCTAAAACTTATAACATAGGCAGCTTTAAAATTAATACTACCCAAACCACCGTGGGCATAATTATGATCCCAACGTAAGCCTAAGTCAATTGCTCTATTAAAATATCCCACACCGAATGACTGAGAAAAACCGCCATCTTTAACTCCTAAATATTTTACTGAAGACTGCCCAACCTGTACGCCTCCATATAGGTTATTGGTAAACTTGTAATTGATACCGGTCCTTAAGGGATATACGTTTGTGCGGGTGTATTTGGTGCTTGATGAACCACTTATTTTATCACCGGCAAAACTGATAGTGCCTACATAAAAAATGAGCGACACTCTTGACAACACCGGCACATCTAACAAAGCTGATGCACCCACGCCAGCGCCATGGGTTTTGTTTAAATCACCAATTGCAAACCCTACTTCAGGGCCCACCCGAAGGTTCACACTGTTTCTAGACCAATCGTTTTGGGCTATGCTACTTTGTACTAATAAAAAAGAAATTACTAGTGTACATAATGTTTTCATGAGAATTATTTTAGTTGAATAAAACTAAAATTACGCCATCAACAACGTAAGCATCATTATATTAATTTGTAAAAAATTGAAAGCCTCTGTAAGAGTACAGAGGCTTAACATGACTATGAAAAAACCCATAAGAAAAACAAACAAAACCAAAACAGTCTTTAATATTACCTAGTACCTTTTTTACTTGAACTTGTTGATGCCTTAGATGCATTTAATATTTTCTGAATCTGCGCTGATGTTGCTTTTGCATAAGCATTTTCAGGATCTACAGCCAGTATACCTTCAAGATCTTTTAGTGCTGCGGCAAAATCTTTTTGCACGTTAGCATGTATATAAACCAGGTACCCGTAGTTCTGCATTATTAAGCTTTTATACTTCTCCTTATCGGCGCCTTCTAAAAATTTTATGTAGTTAGTTACCGCGCTCACTGCACTGCCACTTGTAGTATCCTTATCCTGAGCAATGGCTGATTTTGCTAAACCAGAATAACCATAAATCTGATCAGGAAATTTGTTTTTGTACACTGTGAACATGCTATCGGCAAGTGCATAATTTTCGGCTTCAATTGATGCTGCACCTAAATTGTAAATATCAAAATTTGATGGATTAGGATTTGCCTTGAAACTTCGCTGCAACCAATCAACTCTCATAGGTTGATTGCCTATCTTTCCATAGAGTGCGGCAATAGTATCCATGTAAACAAAGTGATTTTTCTTTACCGTATCATTCGACAACGCAATCTTTAAAAATTTGATAGCAGCTTCTTCACTTCCAGGAATCTTTTTCAAAACGGAAACAGCAAACTGATAATCGTCTGGTTGTATCTTATTTGGTGTAGCATTGGTTAGGTAGCTCTCAATGTTTTCTTTGGCTTTCAAGCTATCGCCCAGCCTATCGTAATTATATGCGAATAGCACTTTCAATCTTGGGTAATTGGCGCATGCTCCGTCGGCCATCGCCTGCCCTTTAGCTAAAGACTCTTGATATTTACCTGCTCTAAACAAGTAGTCAGCATAAAAGAAATCAACATTACAATCTTTATCAGTGTTAGCCATGTAACCTTCTAAATATTCTTTTGCTTTGTTTACATCTCTTAAAGAATAATAATTATAAAGATCAAGATAAGCAGGTGCAAATTTTGGGTCTGATTCGATAGCACCCACAAAGTAACCTTCGAACTTATCCTTGTTATTTTGACTTAAAAAGATTTTACCGAGTCTATATTTAGCTCTTGCATAATTCGGATCTATCCTCAATGCATCATTAAAAGCACTGTAAGCATCGCCACCATTTTCATTACCCAACTTCAGGTAATTAATACCCATATTTACTAGTATCTCCGGATTGTTCTTATCCAGTTCTGCAGCACGCTTCAATTTTTCTATAGCGTATAATGGATCCCCGGTTGTTGATGGACCATCTGCATTAGCGCGACCAATAGCGTTTAAAATTTCAGGATTTTCTTTTTTACGCTTTGTAGTATTTTCAATAGCCTGGTCGAAGCGTTGCCTCGCTTTATCTTTTGCTCCTTCTAATAATTCAATATGGCCCATGCCGATAGATACAAGTGGTGCGTCAACTCCATTACTTATCGCATTCTCATACAACGATTTGGCTGCTACAACACTATCCATTTTTAAATAGGTTTGTCCTAACCAATAAATCGCTTCAGCATCTTTAGCATCTTTACTTAGTCTTTGTGAGAATACATCCTTAGCAGTTGTAAACCGATCATAATAAAGTGCTGTTTTTCCATCCTCAATTTTTTGTGCTTCAACACTACTTAACGTAATTGTTGCAGCAAATAATAACATTGTAAGTTTCTTCATATCTGTTGCTGTGTCTTTAATTCTTAAAAATTTTTCTACCCTAACGCAAAGCATCAAGGCCTACTTGTTTGTCATGCTCCAAACTTATAACACTACAATTAGTGGTGCATTAATCTAGCATTAGAATTAAATTAGAAATGAATAAAGCAAAATTTGCAATTGACTAAATTGTGTTCTTTCATTGAATATGAAATTAATATTACACTATGCGGGTACGTATCAGGATAACACTTTTATTTTCAATTTTGGTCTTTATTATACTTGGATTAGTATGTTCGTCAGTGTATTATTTTTCATATACTTCTCGCATAAACTCATTGAAACGAAGGCTAACAAACCGCGCCATTTCAGTAGGTAGATTGCTAAGCCAGACCGAAGTATTCTCGAACGATCTGGTAAAAAAAATAGACGCTGCAACATCTATTGCCTTGAATAATAAAATAATACAAGCTTATGATTATAGCAATAAGAAAGTGTACGAATTTGCTGCTAGCCAACATGACACATTAACTATTAATGATAGACTTTTAGATGATGCAAGAGTTAATGGCAGCGTGTTTTTCAGTCAAAATAGTAAAGAGATCATAGCATACCATTATACTGATAACAAAGCAAGAATCGTAATGATAGTTGCCGGCGAAGATGTTGAAGGCAGACAAATACTACAACGCTTATCACAAATACTCATTGCTAGTTTTTTTGCGGGTTTATTAGTCGCATTTTTTGGAGGGTACTACTTTTCAAAAGGTTTATTGCACCCTATAAAAAAGATAGCGGATGATGTAAATGATATATCAGCACAGAGCCTTTCAAGGCGTATAAAAACAGGTGCTGTTAATGATGAATGGTCTTATTTGTCCAACACTTTAAACTCGTTATTAAACCGTTTGCAAGAAAGTTTCAACATACAGAAACGATTTATTTCCAATGCATCACATGAGTTGATGACACCGCTTACTTCTATATCCAGCCAATTAGATGTTGCCTTGCAGCGGGACAGAGATGCAGACGCATATAGATCAGTTATGCAATCTGTACTACAGGATGTACAGCATATGAACAACTTAACCCAAACCCTACTTGAATTTGCAAAAGCGTCAGGTGATGTTGGCGGCTTGGTAATTGAGCCAGTAAGAATTGACGAGTTGTTATTTAAGCTGCCGTCAGAAATGGCGAAGACCAACGCTAATTATTCAGTAACCTTTAACCTAAACGAACTACCAAGCAATGAGAATGATTTGCTTGTGTTTGGTAACGAAGCATTGCTCTTTACGGCTATTAAAAATGTTGTAGTAAATGCATGCAAGTATTCTAACGATCAAAAAGCGAGGGTACGGATCATTATAGCATCAGGGTATATTGTATTGTTTATTGAAGACAACGGCATTGGCATTGCAACAGACGAACTTGAGAATATTTTTCAACCATTTCATAGAGTTGAAACACATATTGAAAAGGATGGTTTTGGTTTGGGCTTGCCACTTGCATCCCGAATAATTAAACTGCATAAGGGTAGCATCGAGGTTACTTCTGTTGTAAACGAAGGAACCGTTTTTACTATCAGGCTTCCAATTGCTAATGAAGCATAAATCTATTCTAATTTAGTTCTAATCAATTATAGGCCGTGGTTTAAAAAACCTTTTGCAACTTGCTTATAATGAAAAACAGCTTTCCATTATATGTTGTGCTGCTCATTATTATAGCACTCTTGCTTGTTGTCAATGGCATCACTCATTTTAACAATAAGCTTTATGAGAATGAGAACCGAACCCTCATACTTGAAAATGATTCTATCATATCCATCAACATTAATCTGAGAGACTCATTATCAAAAATTGAGAATGTACAGTTGAAAAAAATAACCGATGAGGATTTGGTAAACCAATAATCTGAATTTGATCTTTTTAATGGCCTGGGCGCTTATTGCTACATTTCTAATCTTGGATCGTCTTATTATCCCACTATTATTTTGCATTCTTAAAAGTGAAGAAAATCAATGGTATCATTTTTTTATCTAGACTAACATACTAAGATAAAACATGCCGCTACCTTTAGACTTTACTCCGCTCAACAAGTTTTTCGATCATATTTATGTACTCACGTTAGAAAGAGAGTTAGAAAAGCAAGAACGCATCTCAGACGTGTTGAATGGTTTGGAGTACGAACTTTTTATGGGCGTTGATAAGAAGAATTTGACCATTGATCAACTAATTGCAACCGGCGTTTATGATGAAGCAAGGGCAATTGAATTACACAGATATGATAAGCCGATGAACACCGGCCAGATTGGATGTTGCATCAGCCACAAAATGATTTATGAGGATGTCATTTCTAAAGGGTACGAAAAAGTATTGATTTTAGAAGATGATATTGTTCCCCAAAAAGAAGGTTTTGCTGAATTAGCGGAAACACTTGCAGAATTACCAGATGATTGGGAACTCGTTTACTTTGACTATTGCAATAACATCAAAAGAAATTTCTGGACTTTTTTTGTAGTGCTCTACTACCACATTCTCAAATTTTTTAAAAAAGTAAAGTGGAGCCATACCACAATTGCCAATTTTTACACGAAACATTTTTCAAAGCACTTGCAGTATGCAGGTTATCATAATTATGCAAGTGCGTATGGTATTACAAATGCAGCCGCTAAAAAATTGATTGAGCTGCAAACACCTATTAGTTTTGTAGCTGATAATTTACTATCCTATGCCTGCTCTAACAAAATAATTAATGGCTTTATTACTACTCCCAAGCCGTTTGAGCAGTCTAGTAAAATAGAAATTCCATCACCGGTAATGCAGCAAATGAAAGATCTTTAAAGAAAGCAGAACGTAAAAAATAAACAAAATCTTTCCTCACTATTATTATATAGTCTGCTACAATCATTTCGTAAAATAAAGCAACTTTATAGTTAGTTTTAATTTATGAAACTCTTATTCCAGTATTTGAAACCATACAAAAAGTTGGTTTTCTTAGCACTTTTTCTTGCAACCGTAAACCAGGTTTTTTCTCTGTTCGATCCCATGCTAATTGGCAAATTGATTGATCGCTTTGCAAACCACCCCTATCATACAGACGCTGCTAAAACGCAACCTCGCACACAACAAGAATACATTTATGGTGTATTGGGTTTATTAGGATTGTTAGTAAGCACAGCGATGATCAGCCGCATTGCCAAAGCGTTTCAAGACTATGTTGTTAATGTGATCATTCAAAAATTTGGCGCCAAGATTTTTACAGATGGACTACGCCATAGTATGCGCCTACCTTACCAGGATTTCGAAGATCAGCGCAGCGGCGAAACATTGTCAATACTTACTAAGGTGCGTGCCGATACTGAAAAATTAATTGGCTATGTTATCAACGTACTATTTGCCATTATTGTGAGCTTTGTCTTCGTATCAATTTATGCTACAAGTAAACATTGGAGTATAATGCCGGTGTACTTAAGTGGCATTTTGGTACTTAGCATTGTTACCAATTTGCTGAGCAAAAAAATCAAGACCATTCAAAAAAATATAGTAAAGGAAACTACATCACTTGCAGGCACTACCACAGAAAGTTTACGCAATATTGAGCTTGTAAAAAGTTTGGGATTAACTGAGCAGGAAGTAAAGCGCTTAAACCAAAATACCTACAAAATATTAGGCCTTGAGTTGCGAAAAGTTAAGAGCATTCGCACTTTAAGTTTTATACAAGGTACTGTGGTAAATGCTTTGCGCCAGATTATAACCTTTACCCTCATGTGGTTAATTTATAGAGATGTGCTAACGCCCGGAGAATTGATAGCACTTCAGTTCTATAGTTTTTTCATTTTTGGCCCATTGCAAGAGATCGGAAACATTATTGTAAGCTATCGCGAAGCCGAAGCATCCATTAATAATTTTCATACGCTCATGGAAAAAAAGATTGAGAAAAAACCTGATAATCCAAAAGAAGTTGGAGGAATAACTGAACTGGAATTTAGCAATGTAACCTTTAAGCATTCAACAGCGCAATACAAGGCTTTAGATGGTATTAGCTTCGATGTTAAAAAAGGAGAAACCATTGCCTTTGTTGGGCCCAGTGGCTCGGGCAAAAGTACTTTGGTAAAAATACTCGTAGGCTTATACAGGCCACAACATGGCACTATCTACTACAATGGTATTAGTGGCGAAGAAATAAATTTCGACGAATTGCGCGAGCAAATTGGATTTGTAACGCAAGACACGCAACTGTTTGCCGGCACCATTCGCGAAAACTTAACCTTTGTTGCGCCAGATGCTACGGATGAAGCTTTGATAGATGTTATGAAAAAAGCAAGCTGCAATTACTTATTAACCCGCGCCGACAATGGATTGGATACAATGATTGGCGAAGGCGGACTGAAATTAAGCGGTGGCGAAAAGCAACGTTTAAGTATTGCTCGTTCATTACTGCGTCATCCTTACTTATTAATTTTTGATGAAGCCACGTCGTCACTTGATAGTATCACGGAAGAAGAAATAACATCTACAATTAAAAAGATATCTGGTGAGAGAGAACAAATTACAGTACTTATTGCCCACAGGTTAAGTACCATTATGCATGCTGATCGCATTTTTGTTCTTGAAAAAGGTAAAGTAGCTGAAATGGGCAATCACCATAAACTATTAGAAGAAAAAGGATTGTATTATGCTATGTGGAGGCAGCAAATAGGTGAACGCAAAGCGGTTGCCGTTGCAACATCGTAAACTTTAAGTATCTTAAGCAGATAGTAAAAAATGAAGTATCTGTTCTCCATATTGTTATCACTAATCTGTTTGACAACTTTTGCGCAAACAGTACATTATACGCGCCACATGTCGCGCTATGGCGTTGATGATGGTGTTATAATTGTGCCAGAAATAGGCGGCAAAAATCATCTCTGGATTGTTGGGCCTGAGAAAGATGTGCGGTTGCAAGTATACAATTTTGATATGGATTGGGAGAGGGAGCAAATTTTACCAATTAAAATTGCTGACCATAATGATGTGACAATTATCCCTCTAAAAAAAGAATACTACTTCTACAATCAATCTGCATCTGACGGTGCTAACTTTTTATGGAGGATTGATGCCTCAGGCAATGCTACTGATGTTAGTCGCACTTTCAAAAATCTCATTAAAACAACCTTTAAAGACAATACCACAACGTGTCAAATGTTAAGTAGAGGAGGCAGCATTTATGTCTTCAGCAACATGTATTACCCTGACCTGAAAAAGGTGGTATCTACCATTATTAAAACGGATGATCAGCTCAATGTAATTAATACTAAACATTATGCTTCTGATTTTGATCACAATAGAGAGAGTCTTCATAAAATAATTATTGACCCGGAAGTAAATATTACTATTCTTAAAAAACAGTCAACTACTAAATATGGCTATGTTCTAGATCTGCTAAAAATAAATTTAAAAACGGATCAGGTGTACGAAGCCAATTTCAATAGTAATACACCATTTTCAGTTCCGGAAATCATCTTTAATAGTTTGGATTCTTCTACCACAGTTTATTCTATGATGTCTCGGACCTATACGAAAGGGGGTATAGTCAGGCACATGTTTTTAGCAACACTTAATGATACGCTTGGCGAAATAACGAAGGCGAAAGTTTTAAAGCTTCCTTTAGATGAAGATATGCCGGGAGCTTTCACTTACATAAATGTAAATGGCAACGACAATTGGCTGCCTATTCTGGGTAATTGGAATGCTCAATATCTACCACAGGCTAAGCGCAATTTATATATTGGTCTTAATAGAATGGTCACGCTGCAATCCAAAAAAATAGTGGTAGTAAATGCTACAAGTTTTCAACCAAGGCTACAATCTATACACCCCGATATGCAGTTGATTTTTCCTCCGGGTGATGTTAAGGTTTCCGTGATTAATCAGCAGTTTAATAATGTGCGAGATACGGTATTTAAATACCATAGAAGAAACTATATTGAAGTTGCACAATATTCGAGTTTTATAAAAAATAAGACTAGCTACTTAATAGTAAAGGAACGGTTTCCATCCAATGGTAAAGGGTTGCTATTGCTGCATTTAAACAGCGAGGGTGGCATAACGCCATCGCCACTTCGGTTATACGAACGATTTCATTATGCATTACCACAACTGCAGCAAACCTCTGGTGGCAATGTGTTGATACCTTATGCTTATAAAGGAGAAGTGGGAATGGTATACATGAATATCAAAACTCAGGGTTGATCAATTTCTAAAATTTTGGGTAATCATCAGGCCATACATGCCCCCATCCATAATGCCAATACCAACGCGGCCAAACGCTTTGCTTAATATGTTGGCGCGGTGGCCGGGCGAATTCATTAAACCGCGGTGCGCGGTAGGTAACGTTTGCGCATAAGCAAGGTTTTCGCCCGCAGTTAAGAAGCGTACCTTTTCACGTCGCATCCGCTCAAAAGGATCTACTTTATCTGGTGTAACGTGAGAAAAATATTGTCGTGCAAACATATCGACTGAATGTTTCCTTGCTACAACCTTCATTTCAGAATCTGCTTTTAGAGCAGCTAATCCTTCTTTTGCACGCTCCTCGTTTACTAGTATCAGCATTTCTTCCTCAAGGTCAACACGCACCTTGGGGTCGGTTACTTTAAAAGGCATTTTGATCGATTCTTCAGATCCTGGCTCGACGGTAAGTTTCGTAATTGTTCTTTTAACTGCCTCATCAAAAACAGGCGCAAATTTGCTTTCGATCCATTCAGCCGTGGGTGTAAGTTTGCTTACAATCTGGCTTTCTCTCGCTTTGCCTGACAAACCTTCGAACAACGGTGTAGCCAATAGCAGTGCAGAGATGATAATGGCATAAATAATCCCACTCAACAAGCCGGTGCTCAACCCAAAAGATTTATTAATTAGATTGGAATGCGTAGAAACCGGCACAGACTTTAAGAATAGCCCAACTAGCGCGGAGATCAAAGTTCTTATCAAGATCAATGTAATAATGAAAGCTGCAGGTAGTGTCCAAACGCCTAACACAGGAAAAAAATTGTTCAATAAAGTTGCCAGATAATGGTAGCTCATAAAGGTCAAAATCAATCCTGCAGCTAAAGACAACAGCTCAATTAAACCTAAAATAAATCCCTTATTCCAACCACTTAGCATGGATAACAATACAACTACAACCAACAATACATCAATATAATTCATAGACTCTCAAATGATAAGTTTGCCTTTTTTTACAGATTAAAAAATTAAACCAAGAACTACAATTTTACTGCTTTGCTTATTTACAAAAAATCTAAAAAGCTTTTTTGCCTGGATGATGAACGACATGAAATTAAATTTTGATTTCTAAATTGGGCACCTACATTTGCAACGAATTTGGTTTCCGCAATTGCGGAATTAAAAGGGAAGCCGGTGTAAATCCGGCGCTATCCCCGTAGCTGTAAAGCTGTGTTTTGATGGTGCACCGTCAGAACAATTTTTAACTAAAATGCCACTGTCTGCAGAGATGGGAAGGTTGTTAAAAAAAGCTAAGCCAGAAGACCTGCCAACTTTATATCTTAATTAATCATCGAGCTTTCGGGTGAAAAGCAAGAGATGCAATGCCTTTTATGAGGCTTACATTTCTTTGTACATTAACCTGAGGTTCGTAGCAAAAAAACTATGAACAAGTTAATACTCAGCGTAATCTTTACTTCATCAACACTATTTGGGTTTGCACAACAAAACGATACAGCTAAAAATGTTTTAGACGAAGTAGTTGTAACGGCAAATAAATATCCCCAAAAACAAAGCACAACAGGCAAAGTAATAACTGTAATTTCTAAACAGCAGATTGAAAATAATGCGGGAAAAACAATTAGCCAATTGCTTAATCAACAAGCAGGTATTGTTATAAACGGTGCATTAAATAATATGGGTAGTGTGCAAACAATCTATACCCGTGGGGCATCATCAGGTCGCACTTTAATCTTGTTAGATGGCATACCGGTAAGTGATCCATCAATGATAAATAACGAGTTTGATCTAAATCTATTTTCGCTTGATAATGTAGACAGAATAGAAGTTTGTAAGGGCGCACAATCTACATTGTATGGCTCCGATGCTATTGCCGGCGTAATTAATATCATAACGGTTGATAAGAATATTGCTGGCCCACTAAAAGTCAAATCTACTTTAAGTGGCGGATCATTTGGTACGGTTAAAGGCAACGTGCAAGTGTCAGGCAAAGCAGGATCACTGGTTTACTCTGCACGTTATGCTGCATTACGAACTGACGGTTTTTCTGCTGCATACGATAGCACGGGAATAAAAAGTTATGACCGCGATGGCTACAAAGGAAATGTGGCGAATGCCCAGTTGCTATGGCAACTAACACCGCAACTATCACTAAAAACCTTTGCAATGCTTAGCAATTACAAAGCTGATATTGATGCAGGCATTTTTGCTGATGAGAAAGATTATGGCATTAACAATAGCAATATAAATTCAGGATTTGGATTTCTTTACAAGACTGATCTAGTATCGCTAACAGCCAATTATCAGTACAGTGATAATAACCGCAGATACCTTAACGATAGCGGATTTAAGTCGAACACCATTTTTGAAAAAAACGACTACTTTAGTAAAAGTCAGTTTGTTGAAGTTTACTCTTCTATACACGTTGCTAAAGGATTTACGCTATTGCATGGTGCCGATTTTAGACGGCATTCATTTAACCAGAATTATTTTAGTGTTAGCAGTTTTGGCCCCTATAAATCAAACTTTAAGGATACATCACTAAGCCAAACCGGGTTATATAGCTCATTAAACTATAGTGGTGCCGATAACAAACTGAATGTTGAATTGGGGGGCCGATTAAACTCACATTCTCGCTATGGAAGTAATAGCACTTTTACATTTAACCCGTCATATGCAGTTTTAAAAAACGCCAGAATTTTCGGTAGCGTAGCTAGCGGATTTAAAGCTCCAAGCTTATATCAATTAAGTATAAACTCAAAACTCCTTCCTGAAAAATCCATCAATTACGAAGCGGGTGTTCAATTCAACAATACGTATTTGAACACTCGCCTGGTTTATTTCAGCAGAAAAATAGATAATGGGATCGACTACAATTACATCACTTTTAAATACTTCAATTACATAAAACAATTGGTAAATGGTATTGAGTATGAGGTTAATGTAACGCCTGTAAAATCAGTAAATATCAGCGCCAACTACACTTACATTTCTCCTAAAGAAACTACGCAAAATAGAATTACAAATCTCGATACTATCACATACAACTACGTACTTCGCCGTCCTAAGCATAACGCTAATGCTAGTATCTCATGGCAAATTACAAATAAGTTAAGCGCAGAGGTTAATGGCAAATATGTTAGTAAAAGGCAAGATGTTGGTGGATACAAAAAGGCCGATGTCACTTTAAATAGTTATACTCTAATGGGAGCACATGCTTCTTATATTTTCAATACCAATGTAAGCACATTTGTAGATGCTCAAAATATTTTTAATAAAAAGTTTTTTGATGTGAGAGGTTACAATGCAATACCGTGTATGGTAAATGCAGGTGTTACTTTATCATGGTAACTTCGTAGCAAATTTTAGATATGAGGTTTGATCTGCAACAGTTTCTCACTGTTAGTTTTACACTATTTGCTGTAATTGATGCTATAGGTTCTATACCATTATTTATTTCACTTAAAGCAAAGATGGGTGGCATACGGGAACTTAGAGCAACACTCATATCGGGCCTTTTTATGGTAGGCTTTTTATTTGTAGGAGAGCCATTCTTAAATCTTTTAGGGGTTACTGTTAGCTCCTTTGCAGTAGGTGGTTCCATCGTAATTTTTTTATTAGGATTAGAAATGGTACTAGGTCACGAAATTTTTAAAAGTGATAAGGATGCCAAAGCCGGCACAGTTGTTCCAATTGCATTTCCCGTAATTGCAGGTTCAGGCACGCTAACAACGGTTATGTCATTAAGAGCCAATTTTGATGTGCTCAACATTCTCTTAGGCATTTTGATAAATCTGGTTCTAGTATTCATCGTATTAAAATCGCTGCGATGGATTGAACGCGGCCTTGGAGAAGCAGGCCTTATAGCCGTGCGAAAATTTTTTGGTGTAATACTTCTCGCCATTGCAGTTAAGTTATTTGGCAGCAACATTCAAGGTTTTGGTAAATAGGCTTGTAATAGGCATATTTCCTTACTTTTGCTGCCCTTAACGGCTTCGTAGTACAATGGATAGTATAAGAGTTTCCGAAGCTCCAGATCCAGGTTCGATTCCTGGCGAGGCCACACGCAGTGATAATAAAAGCAATAAAAAAAGCGGCTAAATGAGCCGCTTTTTTTATTATGTTTTATTAAATAATACTATGAAGTGGATGGTGAAAGTGATTTAAAAGAACTAGACGGGCTTGCAGTTGCTTTTTCGGTAAAGCTCATTTTATTATACTGCAATACCTTACGTAAAGGCTTAAGCATAATGGTGTACCAATGAGGTATGATACCATTTGATGTCCAGGCTAAATAATCTTCTTTGTGTGCAAGTAACCTGTTTTTAAGACTACCATTACTTATACCGCCGGTTTTCATTTTTACTAAAACTTGAGGTAAGTAACTAGTCTTTATTTTATTTACAAATAGAAATCTAAGCATCAATTCGTAATCAGCAGATACGCGCAAGTTTGTTTTAAAGAAACCCAAGTTGGTATACACTTCCCTTTTTACAAATACAGTTGGGTGTGGGGGCATCCATCCGTAATTAAACTTCTTATAATCAAATTGACCTGAACGCCAGTTTCTTACAATTTTATCATGTTCATTTACATAATGTAAATCACCATAAAGTGCATCAGACTTACTGCTTTGCATGTGTTTCACCACATCTGTTATAACAAAATTATTTGCGTAGTAATCATCTGAATTTAAAATAGCTATTACATCACCTGAAGCCATTTTAATTCCCTTGTTCATAGCATCGTAAATACCATTATCTTTTTCTGATAAAAGTAATCCGTTGAAAGATGATTGTTTGATTACCTCAAGAGTAGTATCAGTTGACTTTCCATCTATTATTATGTGCTCTATATTATTGTACTGCTGACTTTTTACAGACTGAATAGCCGTTGCTATGGTAGTAGCGCTATTATAACAAACTGTAATTATTGATACACGCATAAAAAGAAGTGTTGATAAATGTAGATAAAAATTTGTAAGCTGTAAACCTTTTATATGAAAAATTTACATAGAACAATAACAGCGTAGTACGGAGATTCTAAAATAAATGAAGTGTATAGTTTTTAGCATAGGATTTTTTTTCAGGTTATCTATTGGCCTTAATACATTTATAAAGATTGCAGTTAAGCTTTAAAGGTTGCAAGTTTCCCACGTACTTATAAAACCAGACCAACACTTTAAAAACACTCCATTTTTTATGACAGATAATCATTATTTAAAACACGCGGTTACGGAACATTCTTACATCAAATAAAAATTGGATAAATGAGCACATCGGTAGTACATATAAGTTAATTTTGATGTTATTATTGTTAACATATGGCATTGTACTTGCGTTAACATGTCAAAATCCGAACTGCTTATGGGAAACACTTATACCCAAGATGAATCTTTATTGATAACTGAATGCCTGCAAGGAAACAGAAAAAGTCAGAGAAAGTTGTATGATAATTATGCACCCACTCTATACAGGCTTTGCCTAAACTACGCAAAGGACAGTACACTAGCTGAAGATATTCTACAGGAAGTTTTTATAAAAATATTTAATAACCTTGATAAGTTTAGAGGTGATGGCCCGCTTTCAGCGTGGATAAGAAGGGTTACAGTAAATACTTCGATTGAATATATTAGACGGCACAAAAAAAATGCAACAGCAGCGCTGGAGGAGGAACTACCAATAACCTTTGCCCACCCATCACCACTGGAACAGCTTTATAAAAAAGATCTTTTAAAAATTACTAATTCATTAAGTAAGGGGTACAAAGATGTTTTTAATTTTTATGTGGAAGGTTTTTCACATAAAGAAATAGCATCTTTTTTTAATGTATCAGAAAGTACTAGTAAGTCTCAATATTGCAGAGCAAAAATCACATTGAGAAAAAGGTATTTATCCACAATTTAAATCCAAACGTTTAACCTCTTGCGTATGTGAGATACATATTCAATGGGGATTGAGTAAAAAGAAAAAAGAGATCGTATTTGTACGATCTCTTTTTTTATAGATGCTTAACTATTATAATCGAGTACAAAAGCATCTTTGCTTGGCGGCTTATTATCTGCAAAATCTTCGTTATTGAAAAGTGCGTTCAAAGTAAGCTCCAGGTTTGTTAGCTCAACAGGTTTTATAAAATAAAAATTGGCGCCCAGATTATAACATTGCTCTATCTCAGTTAAGTTGTTTGATGTAGAGTAAATGACAACCCGTGTTTTGTCAAGCTTGTTTTGCTCTTTCAATTCCTTCAAACATTCAATACCATTTTTAACAGGCATATTAATATCAAGAAAGAGAACATCGGGCTTATGCTTGTTCATCAGCATCATCAACTTTAAACCATTTCTTACCTTTAAAATCTCTACTGAAGGATTTAAATTCTTAAGAGAATTCTCAAGAAAAATTATATCATCTTCGTCATCATCAGCAATAATAATAGAAGAGAAAAACGTTTTCATATTGGCTTTGTCAAGGTTTATGAAGCCATGAAAGTACAGAAATTTGAAGAGTGTTTAACTTTTAAAACGCTTGTATTTTTATTTTCTATACAATAGGTTCAATACTCAAGAATCAGAGTTATTACGCTATGCAATAGAACAGGTACTATTGGCATCCGTAATTTGCTTTTGCAGTTGTTGTAGTACCGCCATCTGGTCATGCAAATGCTTAATGGTTTCTTCTATTTCTATAACTGATGCAATGGTGCAACCATTACGTGCTGCATCCCAATGTTTAAATTCCTGCTCTTCTATGCGTTGTTTTATTAAAAAACATCTTTCATAAATAGTCTTCATTTTGAAAAAAGGATTTGACTAATAACGCAAAATGAACAAGTCTGTTTTTATGAAACTTGTTGTATGTCTTATGTTGCTATGGAAAAAACCTTTTTGCGTTTTTCCCATTTTGAGACCATTACAATTTCATTTTATGATTTGAGTTTTACTTCATTAATTACTTTTGAAGTTATGGCGGCATTACAATACAATTTAGAACATACTGCAAACGAATCAAAGGCACGGGCTGGTAAAATAATTACAGATCATGGCGAAATATCAACACCCATATTTATGCCTGTTGGTACTGCGGGTAGCGTGAAGGCGGTAACGCAGCAACAATTATACAACGACATAAAAGCTCAGATAATTTTAGGTAACACTTACCACCTTTACCTAAGGCCGGGTTTAGATATTTTAGAAGCTGCAGGTGGCATACATGAATTTAACGGATGGCGGAAACCAGTACTTACAGATAGTGGCGGTTATCAGGTTTTTTCGCTGGCTGCCAGTAGAAAAATCAGTAAAGAAGGTGTAATGTTTCAATCGCATATTGATGGAAGTAAGCACTTATTTACACCTGAAAAAGTTATGGATATACAGCGTTCCATTGGTGCAGATATTATTATGGCTTTTGATGAATGTCCGCCCTACCCTAGCGAATATAGCTATGCGAAAAAAAGCATGGAGCTAACCCACCAATGGCTTGACCGTTGTTTTGAACGCTTTAATGCCACACCAAGTAAATATGGCTATACACAAAATTTGTTTCCGATAGTACAGGGTGGAACATATAAAGATTTGCGCAGAGAATCGTGCCAATACATAGCATCAAAGAATGCAGCTGGCAATGCTATTGGAGGTTTAAGTGTAGGCGAACCTACTGATGTTATGTATGAGTTTACCGCCCTTTGTTGTGAGGAATTGCCAACTGATAAACCTCGCTACCTAATGGGTGTAGGTAACCCATGGAATATTTTGGAATGTATTGATATGGGTATTGATATGTTTGATTGTGTAATGCCAACACGTAATGGTAGAAATGGGATGTTATTTACTACTCAGGGAGTGATAAATATTAAGAACAAAAAATGGGCAACTGATTTTTCACCGATTGATTCCGGACTACCCAATGAGCTAAGTAACTATTATACGAAAGCTTACTTAAGACATCTTTTTGTATCAGGAGAAATACTTGGATTGCAACTCGCAAGCATTCACAACTTATCGTTTTATCTCTGGTTAGTTACTGAAGCTAGAAAGCATATAGTAGCCGATACGTTCTCATCGTGGAAAAAAGAAATGGTACCGATATTGCAACAACGCCTTTAAAAAAAAAGAGCCGATAATCGTTTAGTTATCGGCTCTTTTTTTATACTGTCATTACTAAAAAGCACTCAGAATATCTTCAAGATCCATATCACTTTTTACCTGCACTTCTCTGGCTTTACTTCCCTGGTTGGGCCCTACAATTCCGGCTGCTTCCAACTGGTCCATCAGCCTGCCGGCCCTGTTGTAGCCAAGTTTCATTCTTCTTTGTATAAGTGATGTACTCCCGATCTGGCTACTTACTACTAACCTTGCAGCATCTTCAAACAAAGGATCGCGACTGCTGGAGTCAAAATCTTTACTTTCTAATTCTTTTTCATCAACATACTCTGGCAGTAAAAACGCTTGCGGATAACCCTGCTGATCTCCAATAAACTCGGTGATGCTATCTACTTCGGGTGTATCAACAAAGGCACATTGTAACCTGCTTATTTCTCCATTGTAACTAATCAACATATCACCTTTTCCAATTAATTGCTCAGCGCCACCTGCATCTAAAATGGTTCGGCTATCAATTTTGCTGGAAACTTTAAATGCGATACGCGCGGGAAAATTTGCCTTAATAGTACCCGTAATAATGTTAACAGAGGGCCTTTGTGTAGCAATTATTAAGTGAATACCAACGGCACGTGCTAATTGTGCTAATCGCGCAATGGGCATCTCTACTTCTTTACCGGCAGTCATAATAAGATCCGCAAATTCATCCACAACTAAAACTATAAAAGGCAAAAACTGATGGCCTTTTTCGGGGTTCAATCTGCGTGCAACAAACTTCTCGTTGTATTCTTTAATGTTACGGCAACCAGCTTCTTTCAACAAATCGTAGCGATTATCCATTTCAATACACAAAGCATTTAGCGTATGAATGACCTTTTTTGTATCCGTAATAATAGATTCATCCTCGCCGGGAAGTTTAGCTAAAAAATGTTTTTCAATAGAGCGATAAATACTTAATTCAACTTTCTTTGGATCAACTAAAACAAACTTCAATTGCGATGGATGTTTCTTATACAATAACGAAACTAAAATGGCATTTAAACCCACTGACTTACCCTGACCGGTTGCACCTGCCATAAGTAGATGCGGCATAGTAGCCAGATCAACAATAAAGTTTTCGTTATCTATCTTTTTACCAATAGCAATTGGTAGTGAATAGGTATTGTTTTGAAAGCGTTCAGACGCAAGCAAGGTCTTCATGCTTACTACTGTTTTTCTAACGTTTGGCACTTCTATACCGATGGTTCCTTTACCTGGTATAGGCGCTATTATACGTATACCAAGCGCAGCTAAACTTAGCGCAATATCGTCCTCCAAATTTTTAATGCGGCTTATACGAACGCCTGGTGCTGGTACAATCTCGTACAATGTAACGGTTGGCCCAACAGTAGCAGCAATTCTTTGTATGGATATATCGTAATTTTTTAGGGTTGCAATAATCTGGTTCTTATTACTCTCCAGCTCATTAGGATCGTGAACGATCTTTTCGCTACCATGCGTTTCTAAAAGATCTAAAGATGGATATTTATAATCTCTTAGATCAAGTTGAGGCTCATATGGAGCAAGCTTTAGTGTTTTTACTGATGGCTTTATTGTTACTTCTTCTTCAATATCTTCAGCTAACTCAACTTCTTTAATTTCCAGTTCAAACTCTTTAGCTGCAATTTCGGGAGTATAGTGTTGTACGGGCTTTCGCACCGGCGGTTCTATCACAGGCAAGTCATAGGCGATCTGGGCTGCGTATTGCTCTGCCATTTCCACTGCCGACAATGCTGGCTGTGGGGTTGTTTGCATCAATTGATCTTCTTCTGCCTCATCTTCTTCATCACTCAAAAAATTCTCTTGGGAGGCAGCCTCAACCAATTCTAATTCATCTGCAGGCACGGGTGCAATTGCAAAGGGAATTTCTTCCTTCTCATCTTTTTTATTTTTAGATCTTTTAGAAGTTTTGTCCGATTCTGCAACGATGGTTTCCTCTTTCTCAACAAAGCCAAAATTGTTTAGGGGATTTTCTGAAGTAACTTCCTGAGGCATCATAACCACTACGCCATTACCTGCATTCTTCAATTTGTTGTTTGAAGTGAGAACATCTTTTTCTATATAAAGCCTTGGCCCATCTTCATCCAAATTCTCATCTCTATACAGGTCGTTTATTGAAATCTGGCTATCAGGATTTGAATTTTCAGAATCATTTTCGGCAATTTGTTCAGGATCTGTAGTGTCTTTCGTCTTAAACTCAGGCCAAGTAAACTGCGGATTAAAGCGCCACACAAAATAGCTGAAGGCAGAAACAATTAACAAAGAGGCTGTTCCAAAACTACCGATCCATTTTACCAGCCAATCGCTAACAACTGCACCAGCGGCACCACCCCAGCTAAATGCACTTGAGCTAAAGATAAATGCAAGACAAACGCTGATAATTAATAATCCCGCAACAACATAGCGCAGGTTACGTAATAGAGAAAATATTTTTTTATTGAATAGTAAATTGGTACCTAAAACAAAAAAGAAAGTACAGAATAGATAAGATGCTAAGCCGAATGCTTTGAAGATGAAAAAGTGTGAAACATACGCTCCTAAAACACCTAATAAATTGTTTACTCTAACATCATCAACGCTAAATATTTTAACTCCTAATTTGTGTACTTTATCCTGATCGTCTTGCCAGGTAAATAAGTAAGAAGTAAATGCTACAAAAAGAAATAGTGCAAACAGCAGACTGATGGTTCCTGCAATCTTAAACGTACGTTCGTCCTTCACAATTTCCTGCACGGTCACCTCTACAACTTTATCCTTATTAAGTACATCAGGATTTGGAGGAAGTGGATTTTTTTTCTTTATACGGTTCGCCATAACATTGAGATACGCCGACAAATATAAAAGAATAATAGGCCGAATAAGGCTGTAAACCAAATGTGGGTAAAGCTTGAGAACCGCCAAAAAGTTATTGACAAGATGTGCATTGCAGAAAATGCCGCCAAAGTGCAATCAACTATTGTTTTTTACAAGACTAACAACATTATAGAATTTACTTTGATGACTTACTTACACCGATAAATAAACAAAACCAACCGGCGATAAAAGCTAGACCACCAATTGGAGTTATAATGCCAACCCACTCAAAACCCGGTTTTGCAGCAGCAATAAGACCGGTTAAAACATATAGTGATCCACTAAATAAAAAGATGCCTAGTATAAAGAGATCAGCTGCCCAAACAATTAGTTTGTTCGAAAAATCTTTATACAAAATGCCTGCAGCTAAAATAGCCAACACATGATAAAAGTGATATTGAACCCCAGTTTGAAATGTGCTTACAGCCGCATCTGCTATTTTGCCACGTAACGCATGGGCACCAAAAGCGCCGAGTGCCACTGCCAAAGCTCCTAACAGGGCTGCAGCTCTGATAAAGGATTTATGCATGCGCTTTTATTTTTTTAACCAATTGTTGTTCTGTTATTTGGTTGGCTTGCAGGTGAAGTGTTGCTAAACTGTAAAAGGGCAAACGCTCAACTAATTTTTTTGATAAAAATGTTTCGAGTTCGGCCTCAGTTAAATCTTTTATAAGTGGCCGGTGCGATTGGCCTATTGATAATCTCTGTGACAATACCTCAATTGGTTCATCAAGAAAAATAGTAATGCCATTACGATTCATCCATTCCATGTTGTTTTTAAAACAGGGCGTACCACCTCCACACGATAGAATAAAGCTTTTTTTCTCACTAAATAGCCTCAGCATTTTAGCCTCCTGATTTCTAAAATATTCTTCTCCATCTTGCGTAAACATTTCGGTAATGCTCTTCTCTTCCATCATCTCCACAAGGGCATCTAAATCATAAGCCGGCACTTTCAGTTTTTTCTTTAGTCGTTCGGACCAATAAGATTTACCAGAACCCATCATACCAATTAAAAATATTCTTAATTGGGGTTTACTACTGCTTGCAGATTTTTCAGATGATTTTTTTATAGCTGAAGTTGGTACGTCAGACATGTAGCTCAAACTTTTATGCGAATGGATCTGTATTGCCTATGAAAAAGCGTTTAAACCTGTAACATCCATCCCGGTAATTAATAAATGTATATCGTGAGTGCCTTCGTAAGTAATAACACTTTCAAGGTTCATCATGTGGCGCATAACGGAATACTCTCCGGTTATGCCCATGCCACCCAAAATTTGTCTGGCATCTCGTGCAATATTAGTGGCAATTTCGCAACTGTTTCTTTTTGCCATTGAAATTTGTGCAGGGGTAGCTTTATTTTCATTCATTAGTGTTCCCAGTCTCCACACCATTAATTGGGCTTTGGTAATCTCCGTAATCATTTCAGCAAGTTTTTTTTGCTGTAGTTGAAAACCTCCAATTGGCCTGCCAAATTGCTCGCGTTCTTTACTATACCTTAATGCTGTATCGTAACAATCCATGGCGGCACCCAATGCGCCCCACGCTATACCATAACGAGCCTTGCTTAAACAACCTAAAGGACCTTTCAATCCCTTAATGTTTGGAAAAATGTTTTGCTTAGGAACTTTTACATTATCAAAAACCAGCTCGCCAGTAGCACTGGCGCGCAGGCTCCACTTGCCATGTGTAGTTGGGGTTGAAAAACCTTCCATGCCTCGCTCAACTATTAAACCCCTTATATCACCCTGCTCATCTTTAGCCCAAACAACTGCAACCTGCGCAAACGGTGCATTGCTGATCCACATTTTGGCGCCATTCAATATCACATGGTCGCCTGCATCTTTAAAATTAGTTAGCATACCAGCGGGGTTGCTACCGTGGTCAGGCTCTGTTAATCCGAAACAACCTAACCATTCGCCACTTGCCAGTTTGGGAAGAAACTTTTGCTTTTGCTCCTCTGACCCGTATGCGTAAATTGGAAACATCACTAAAGAACCTTGTACAGACGCTGTTGACCGGACTCCACTATCACCTCGCTCAAGCTCCTGCATCATTAAACCATAACTAATATAATCTAGACCTCCGCCACCATATTGTTCCGGTATAGTAGGGCCATAGCAACCTAAATCGCCCATCTGTTTTACAATATGTTCAGGAAATGTTGCGCGCTGTGCATAATCTTCTATTATAGGCGAAATTTCTTTCTTTACATAGTTGCGTACTGAGTCTCTTATTAGTAATTGCTCTTCACTAAACAAGTCATCAACATTGTAATAATCCGGAGATTGAAAGAGGTCTGTTTTCGAAGCCATATCTTTTATATTTACTTGTGCATTAGCCAAAGGTGTACGCAACAAATTGTTTGTATCTATTATTTTTTAGCTGGCGTACCTTTCTGCTCAATGTCCCTATTCATTTGTTCTATATCAACAGGTTGAGAAAAATCTCCGATCAGCCATTTGGCATAGTAATCAGCCAACACCCAAAAAAAGTACTCTTCCATATCAGTGTAGCCATGGCGTTGCCCTGGAAAGAGGGTAAAATCGAAACGCTTGTTTGCTTTGATTAGCGCATTTATGACCCTGATGGTTCCCGCAGGGTTTACATTGTTATCAATATCACCTGTGGTTAGCATTAAGTGACCTTTCAGGTTTTTTACCAGGTCTTGGTTTTTTTCGATGTTGTATAAAAAGGTAGTATCACCCTTTTCCCCAACAACCTCTTTTACGCCATGATGTTTCTCACTCCACCAGCGGTTGTAGATGCTATTATCGTGATTACCTGATGATGAAACTGCTACTTTGAAAAAGTCAGGATATACAAGCATGGCTGCAGTACTCATAAATCCTCCACCTGAATGCCCATGTATACCAACTTTATTTATATCGATGTATTTATTACGATCAGCAAGTTGTTCTAATGCTGCTTTTTTATCGGCCAAACCATAATCTCTTAAATTACCATAGCCATAATTATGATACCATTTTGACCGGCTTGGATGGCCACCTCTATTACCGACAGTTACAACTATCAAACCGATTTGTGCCAACCTATCCGTACGGGGCGATGGACGTACAAAGGACTTAACTACTGCCTCGGTTTGTGGGCCGGGATATACATACGCAACCACAGGATAAGTTTTCGTGCTATCAAAATCGTATGGCTTATACAACACACCATAAAGATCTGTTACGCCATCATCAGCCTTCACCTTAAATATCTCAGGAAACTTATACCCGGAGGCAAATAGTGATGATAGATCAGCTGTTTCGAGATCCATAATTTTTCTACCTTCTGCATTATATAACGTGCTCTTAGGTACTGTATTTACTCTTGAATAATTGTCAACAAAATATTGCTTGTCATCGCTCATGCTCATGGCGTGTTCAAACTCGCCGGCATTTAACAACCTGGTATTACTGCCATCAAAATTAGCCCTGTATAAATGCAGGTAATAAGGATCTTCTTTGGCTTCCCTGCCGTTTGCAGAAAAATAAACAACGCGCTTTGCTTCATCAATACCTACAATGTCCTCCACGTGGTAACTACCCGACGTAATTTGATTTTTCAATTTCCCCTCTCCATCGTATAAATATAAATGCGCCCAGCCATCTCTTTCGCTCCATTGGATCAGTTCTGCGCCATTGTTTACCAAACCCAATTTCCTGGTTTCAACATAGGTGTTCATGCGCTCTTCTATTAGTGGCTTTACATCTCCTGTGTTGATGTTTACCTGGCAAACATCAATCCGTTTTAAATCTCGACTGGTGCGGGTAAAATAAAATTTATCATTGGTGCCTAACCAAATGGAAGGTCTGAAATCATCATCTCGAGTATTGACTTTTTCAGGTGCGGACCACAACGCAATGTCCTGATCTTTAAATTGCTTGATCATCAATTCTTTATTGCTTTTGGTAGCAACATCAAACAGCAATACATAGTCGATCGGCGCTTCCTTTTCGCCGGGCATGTGGTATTTGTACGTTTGTAAAGTGGGGCGAGGTTCAGCAATACTATTGATAACCCAAAGGTCTTTTACAGCACGCTGATCAGCTTTTACAGTAGCAAAATGTTTTGAATCAGGTGACCAATACAGTGAAACAGGCTGACGCTTTCCCTTATTCTTTTCCTTGTCAACATTGGTTTCATTCATTGCAAAGCCAAATCCAAAATTTTCAACACCATTGGTTGTCAATTTGTTTTCAACAATGGTGCTGTCGTCTTCTTTTTGCAAAGCTTTCTCGTAATTAGCCTTATCCATCCAATACAAATTATAGTCTTTGGCATACACGATCATCTGCCCGTCTGGCGAAACAGATGCCCAACGTGGATTGCGTTTAGGCTTCTTAAAATCTGACAACTGCACCAACTGGTTGGTGTTTAAATTATACTCGAAATAATATACTTTCTTCTCTTTTATAGGTGGCGTTCCTTTTTTTACGGTGGTATCTTTTTTCTCTACTTCCTCAGAACTTTTTACTTCAAACTGAATCCAGTTTTCATCTTTTATAAAACGCAAGCTATCAATAGGTAAATGTTGATCATCAAACGGATCCCGAATTATTTTGGTTAATTCTGCAGCCATTTTTATGTTGTCGAACATAGTACGCTTCTCTCCTTTTGAGGGATCAACGATGTACCATTTTTTGCCACCCGGCGTTTCGTATATATACCAAAAACGATCAGATTTTTTTAACCAATGTGGATCAACCGACGTAGAAAAAACCATTTTTCCCAATCTCTTTGTAGTATAACGAGATGCTAGCTGATAGTTAGCCTGCCCCATTACAGGTTGGCTCATCACTGAAAAACATGAAATAAAAAACAGGAGCGTTAATAAAAATTTCTGCATACAAACGGTGCTTTTATAATGGAAACATTCAAAAAAAGATTCTGAAATATTAAAGGTAAAATTAGGTTCTACACGTTATCAAAAACCAAGCTTTTAATAATATAGCTGCGAACAAATTAACCGTATAAATGTATTAGATACTTTTACAATTATGAAATACGCCTTTGACACTACAATACGAAACAGCGTTACATTTTGACTCACAAGATGTGCTGGCGCCCTTTAAGAAACAATTTCATTTTCCGCAGAACAATGGTAAGGATGTGATTTACTTCTGCGGCAACTCATTAGGGTTGCAATCGAAAAATGTAGAGGATGCCATACTGCAAGAATTGAATGATTGGAAGAACTATGGCAATAGGTGGCTTTTTAAAAGCTAAAAATCCGTGGATGTATTACCAGGAGTATTTTAAAAGTTCGCTAGCTAAAATAGTAGGTTGTAAAGAAGATGAGGTTACGGTAATGAATAGCTTAACAGTAAATCTGCACTTGCTAATGCTCACTTTTTATAAACCCACTAAACAAAGGTTCAAAGTAATAATGGAGGCAGCTGCCTTCCCATCAGACCAATATGCTGTGGAAACTCAGGTGAAACATTATGGTTTCGACCCTAAAGAAGCTATTATAGAGATTGCCCCACGATCTGGTGAAAAACTAATTGCCGATGATGATATTTTAGCTGCAATAGAAATGCATGGAGAAAGCATTGCACTTATTATGATTGGTGGTATCAATTATTATACTGGTCAATTGTTTAACATGCCTGCCATTACAAAAGCAGCCCATAAAGTTGGGGTGATTGTTGGCTTTGATCTTGCCCATGCCGCAGGAAATGTAACCTTGCACTTGCACGATTGGAATGTTGATTTTGCAGTTTGGTGTAGCTACAAATATTTGAATGGTGGACCGGGAGCTGTTGGTGGCGTTTATGTTCATGAGAAATACGCAACGGATGTTACAACGCCTCGACTGGCCGGGTGGTGGGGTAATGATGAGGAAGGAAGGTTTAATATGGAAAAAGGCTTTATAGCAAAGCCAAATGCCAGCGGTTGGAATGTGAGTACAGCTCAAATTCTAAATATGGCCGCGTTAAAGGCAAGCTTACAATTATTTGATGATGCAGGCTTTGACAATCTTCGTACTAAAAGCATTAAGCTAACGGCATATTTGCAATATCTACTTCAACAATTACCGCACATAAAATTTTGCTATTATAACACCTTTAGAAGATGATAGACGTGGCGCACAACTTTCCTTATTCTTTAACGAGAGCGGTAAAGAGATACAAGAAAAAATGATTGAGAGCGGAATTATTGTTGACTACAGATCACCGGGAGTAATAAGAGTAGCACCGGCACCTATGTATTGCTCGTTTACTGATGTGTACCAATTTTACTCAATTCTGAAAGAGAACTTTTAATGCGTTTTTTACTTAGCAAGACCGGCTTCTAAAACTAATAACAACAATGCTTGCTGTATAGCTATGTGGCCATCTTTATTTAGCCACCATTCGTTAAGCGAGTGTGCACCGCCACCAATGCCGCCGCCGCCGATACATATACCCGGAACATTTTTAGCAATAGGTATATTAGCGTTTGTTGAAGAAACACCAAGGCTTGATTTTACACCTAGTAGTTGATTAGTTGCTATACATCGCTGTATTAAAGGAAGTGTTGAAGGCTGTTGGCCAGTGGGTCTTTCTCCAATTAATTTAACTTCAACTGTAGCATTAGCACCTCTTCTTTTTATATCATTTTCTTCACGTAAGCCACGTTGTATTGCTGCTTGAAACAATGCATCAATCTTGCTCAATCGTTCTGCACTTTCTGAACGCATATCTACTTCCATCCACGATTCGAAAGGCACGGCGTTTACAGACGTTCCGCCGCCCATAACTCCCACATTGTAAGTAGTGTAAATTCCTTGTTTTGTGAATGAATCGGCAGCATTTACAAAGTGATAAATGCCTCGTGCAGATGCACTGTGAGGATTAACCAAGCCAAAGGAACCATAAGAATGGCCACCGGGACCTTTATAAGTAACCCGATAGCGATGTGAGCCCACAGCTCTTGTTATTATTTTTCCGCTGCCACTTCCATCAATTGAGATGTATGATTGTATCAAACCTTTTTCGTCAGCAAATAATTGCTTTACTCCTCTTAAATCACCAAGGCCTTCTTCGCCCGTGGTTCCCACAAATAATATGTCAGCCTCTGTTTTAAGATCAGTAGTTTGCATAGCTTTCAATAAGGTAAGCACAGCAGCTAAGCCGCGTGTATCATCACTGATACCGGGTGCATACAGTGTATCACCTCTGTGTTTTACCGTAACATCCGTGCCTTCAGGAAAAACGGTATCTAAATGACCTTCTATAACTACACGCTTTTTATTATTTCTTCCTTTTCGTAGGGCAATTACGTTACCTGCTTTATCTACCCAAACACTGTCAACTTTTAGTGCTTGTAGCATCAACTTAAATTGCTGGCCACGTTTATCTTCTTTAAAAGGTGGCGCCGGAATTTCAGTTAACGTTATTAGATTTTGTATGGTTTCTTTATCCAGATCCTTAATAGCCTGAAGTGTAGTTTTTATGATGGGATTACGGGAAAGTGATTCAGCCTCAAACAAGTATTTCTTTTCGGCTATTGCGGCTATTGTTTCGGCATCTCCTTCCTGGGCTACGGCAGCTATTACGCTCGTTAAAATCATCACACTAAAAAGCAGGCTCTTGCACATATTGTTCATCATAAAACTAAGATAACGGTTTTTAAAGCGAAGCTGTTTATTTAGATAATTGGCATATGTTGTTGCAATAAGCCCTTCATTTCAAATGCATACTGCTGCGCAATTATTGATGCTTCCTCTGCAAAATTCTCTCCATTGGATGCATAGATAATTGCCCTGCTCGCATTAACCAATAAGCCAACATCCTTGTTCAAACCATTTTTCGAAACCTCACTCAAACTGCCACCCTGAAAGCCAACCCCTGGCACCAATAAAAAATGTTGCGGGATTAAGCTTCGTATTTGTTGGAATAATTTGGCTTGTGTAGCACCAATCACAAACATCAAATTGTCCGGCGTGCCCCATTGTTGCACCTTGTTTAACACCTGCTCATATAAAAATTTACCTTCAACATGTAGCATTTCAAAGTCTTGCGCGCCCTGGTTCGATGTTAATCCTAAAACAATGGTCCACTTATTATCGTACTCCAAAAAAGGCTTAACACTATCTGCGCCCATATAGGGTGCAACAGTAACAGCATCAAACTTATAAACTTCAAAGAAAGCTCTGGCATATTGGGTGGATGTGGAACCAATATCACCGCGCTTGGCATCTGCAATTTTAAAATGAGTGTCAGGTATATAATCAACTGTCTGCTCTAATGCTTCCCAACCTTTCGTACCCATTGCTTCGTAAAAAGCAGTATTGAGCTTATAGCTTACGCAGTAATCTTTTGTAGCATCAATAATGGCCTTATTAAATTGAAAAACTGCATCAGGCCTTTGTTGCAGATGTTTAGGAATTTTGTGAATGTCAGTATCTAAGCCAACGCACAAATACGTTTGCTTGTCCATTATTTGTTGCACTAATTGTGTACGTGTCATATATCTTTCAAATCATTTTTATGTTATGATTATAATCCTTTCTACCAAACGTTTCTATAATCGATTTTTCATAGCCGCAGCTATTTCTTGCTGATGATGGTCGCCAGCTTCTAGGTTATCAATTATGGACTTATATGTTCTTTCATCCTTATTTTGACTAAGCTTAAATATGTGATTGAGCTCTTTTATTTCAATTTCAAATGCAACAATTGCTTTCATAAGCTTGTGCACATATTCCTGAGGCATTTTTGCTACTAAGGCGGGAGAGTCTGCATCCTTTTCAAAATGCTTTGTGGTTTTAGAGAGCACATCAAACAATGCATCTTCATTTAAAAAAGTAAGATGACCCTTTGCATGCACTGCCATATAATTATAGGTACTTGCCTGTTGCGGATTATTATACCAACGCGCACTTATGTATGCATGAGCACCTGAAAACAGGGCTAATACATTTCCATTTTGGTGGAATGCACGAGAATGATCGGTCTCACGCATCATGTGCCCAACCAAAAACAGTTTGTCCTGCCGCTCTTCTATCAATATGGGAACATGGGTTGCAACGGGTACATTATTACTATCGCAACCGCAAAGTGTTATAAAGGGATGCGCATGCATAAAGCTAATGACCTCATGGGGATGATCCGCTTTAAAGTAAGATGGCGTGTACATGCAAGCGAAAGTAAAAAGATTTATCTGAGCTTACCTTATTATACAGCAGCGTTATAAAAATTACTTATGTATGAACGCTTTACTTTATGCGTGCAAATTATTTTCTTTGTTAAAAATGACATCTATGCAAATTTTACAACTTCTTATTAAGGAGATGGATCAGGAAGCGGAAATAACGAGAAAAATGCTTCAGCTAATTCCTACAGAAAAATTTGGTTGGAAGCCACATGAGAAAAGTATGCCCATAGAGATTTTGGGGGTACATATTGCCGAGTTGCCTTCGTGGGTAAATATGGCGATGAAAACTACCGAGCTTGACTTTGCAAAAATGGATTACAAACCTACTCCAGTAAAAGATACAAGCGAAATTGTTGCATTGTTAGAGCAATCACTTAAGCAGGGTAAGGAGGCATTGCAACAAGCCTCAGAAGAAGACCTGTTGCCTGAATGGACTTTAAGAAACGGTGATCAGGTTTATAACGTATGGACAAAGTATGAAGTAGTGAGACATGCATTTGCACAAACCATTCATCATCGTGCGCAATTAGGTGTTTACTTACGCCTACTTAATATTGCTATACCCGGCAGCTATGGCCCCAGTGCTGATGAAATGGGTACGTTTTAATATAATACTGCATGGGATTGCTAAGTAGTCCCATGCAGTATTATTAGGTTATTCAGCGTCTTTTATAAAACGCATTGATATGGAGTTTACACAATGCCGCGTATCTTTTGCAGTGAAACGCTCTCCTTTAAAAACGTGCCCTAAATGACCATCGCAGTTGGCGCAAACAATTTCGGTACGCCTCCCGTCAGCATCAGGCACGTGCTTTACTGCTCCTTCAATTTCATCATCAAAACTTGGCCATCCGCAATGCGAATCGAACTTATCTATTGAGCGATATAAGGGAGCATTGCATCTGCGACAAATGTATGTTCCTGATTCCTTATTATTGGTGTATTCTCCGGTGTAAGGCATTTCGGTTCCTTTTCGCACTATTACTCTCTCCTCGTCCGGTGTTAATTGATTATAATTCATCTTGATAAATTTATAAATACTTGTTACAAAACTATGCCTCCAAATCCTCAACAAAAAAATAGTGGCAAGTAGAAAAACGATTTAACAAAACCCATGAAAAATCTGGCAGGTTTTTTTCAGAGGGCGAGAGTAACAAAACCACATAACCAGAAAAAACTAAAATCAAATGAAAAAATTCTTCCCTCCCATTTTGCTTGTAGCTATTGCTTCTTTATTATTTGCTTGTGGCAGCCTTAAAAATGCTTTCACTTTAAATGAGAAGGATGCTGCAGCAGCCATTCGCCAGTTGCTAACACTTGGAACTAAAAGTGACGGATCAGCCTCGTTTGGAAAAGATGTAGTTCTCGCAGGTATTTTTCCAGAAAATGCGCGTAAGATACTTAACACATTGAGCATGCTTGGCCTAACAGAAGAGGTAGATCGATTTACATCAACATTGAGTACTGCTGCCGAAAAAACCGCAGAAGCATCTATACCCATATTTGTTAAGAGTATTGATAATATACGTTTTGTTGATGCGATGAGCCTGGTTAAAAATGGAGGTACATCAGCAACTGATTATTTAAAAAGCTCTGTTAGCGACAGCGTTAGAAGAGCGATTAAACCTGCTATGCAAAATGCTTTGAACGAATACAAATTGAATGACCAGTGGGCAAAAATCATTAAGCCTGCACAATCAATTTTAGGTAGCAAATTCAATCCAGATTTGTCTTACCTAATGGCCGTAGTAGTAAGCGATGCGATGTTTAATAAAATTGCGGAGAAGGAAAAACAAGTACGGACTGATGCTGCAGCCAGAACAACGCCACTATTACAAAAAGTGTTCTCCGGCAATTGGAAGTAGTAATTAGAACAAAAATATTTAAGCTCCTAATTACAACGTGTAGTTGCAATTAAGAGCTTTTTTATGCTGACATTGTCGTAGTTATTCTGGTAATGGATTCCTTCTGGATGGGATAACCATTTTCTCATCTTCACTTAAATAAACCCAGAAGTCGTATAACTCATAAATATCGCCCGGTGTTTTTGCACCGCCATCCTCACCATTGCGTTCGTATGGACCTAACAAATTGCCCGAATACTTCAGCTCCACTAATTTTTGCTCTAAAGTCAATTTTTTAAAGCTATCAATATCCATAGTTACAGAGTTTTATTATCTGCAAATAAATGATACCTGTAGTTTAAATAGAAATCTTTTTTAAAGAAAGAGTAATTAAGCCGAACATCATCAAGATGTTTGTAGTTAAGCAATAAAAAGATTGACTTAGAATTTACATAAAACCATCTCTTACAGGCCTTTTTATCCTGTTGAATAGTTTGTTGTTTTATGTAGCTATTTTCACTCGAATATTTAGATTAAACAAAACAAATACCCTTTTGAAGCAACTTGTAACATTATTTTCTAAGCTGCCCGAACAACAAAAAAGTCTTTTTATAATCGGGCTGTTTGCGGTAATGAGAGGCGCTATTGCGTTTACAATGGAGTTAGGTAGCGATGAGGCTTACTACTGGCTATATAGCCTCGATCTTAAAACAAACTATTTTGATCACCCACCTATGGTGGCCTATTGGATCAGGTTATTTACGCTCAATCTTAGCTTACAAAATATAGAGGGTTTTATAAGATTAGGCAGTGTTTTGGGGTGCGCAGTTGCATCTTGGTTTTTATTTAAAACTTGTAAGTTGTTGCACTCACCACGTGCGGGATACTTTGCCGTTTGCTTTTATAATGCGTCGTTTTATGCAGGTGTTACAGCAGGCATATTCATCATGCCCGATTCGCCCCAAATGGTTTTTTATACTATGGCATTATGGTATATAGCACGTTTAAGCATAAACGATACAAGATGGAGCGACTGGATTGGTTTTGGTATAGCAGCCGGTTTGTGCATTATGAGCAAAGTACACGGTGTATTTCTTTGGGCAGGCCTCGGCCTGTTTACTTTATTGCTTAAAAGAGAATGGCTTGCAAAACCACAACCTTACGTAGCTGCATTATGCACGCTATTTATTATAAGTCCTATAATTATTTGGAATGTCAAGTACAATTTTGCCACTTATCGTTTTCATAGCGATCGGGTAGTTATACATAATGATGAGTTGAATTTAGTTAGTTGGATGCAGGAAATTATATCCCAAATTTTCTTCAACAATCCTTTTACTGTAGCCGTAACGCTTCTGGCATTATTTGCATACATCGGTAGAAAAAAGGTAAGAAAAACTGCGTTGACCATTTATAATTTTATTGGCCTGCCTCTGGCGTTTACTCTATTAATTATCTCTCTTTTTCGCGATACCATTTTGCCACACTGGAGCGGCCCCGCGTATGTTGCAATGATCCCCATGGCCTCTATTTATCTAGCAAGAAAATCCAATATACGCTTCCCTAAAATTGTCATGGCTTCCATGATTGGCTATGTGGTGTTTTTAATATCATGGCAAATTGTATTGTATAATTATCCCGGTACTTATGGTAATAAAAGCACAGCATCTTTGGGTAAAGGCGATGTTACTTTGGATAAAACAGGCAGGCGTGCAGCAGCAGCCAAATTTGCAGTTTTATATAACAGTGAGGTAGCAGCCGGAATAATGCCTGCACAATCCCCCATTGTTTATTACAAATGGTGGGCAGCACATATTGAATATTATTTTGCCCGACCGCTTGGTATACCAGTTATCGGAGTAGGCAGCTTATACAATTTGCACGAATATTTATGGATGAACAGTAAGCGCTTAAATAAAGTAAATCTTTCAAAAGCTTACTGCATAACTCCCTCTGAAGATGTAGATGATATGAACGAACATTATTTACCTTATTACAGTAGTATAAAACTCATAACAATTATTAAAGGTTTTAGAGGTGGCAAGCCTGCAAGAAACTTCTTTGTTTACAGATTATCTGGCTATAAAAACAATGCACCGGTTGTTAAGCGCACAGATTTTTTTTAGGATAGTTTGACTACACTTTATTCAACATTAAAGCCTGTTTACTAATGGCATAATATTTTAGATAACATGTTAAACACTAAACTATGAACAATATTTTCCGTGGATTAATTGCAGGTTATGGCGCAAAAAAATTAGGTGGTGGTTGCTTTGGAACCGTTATCGTTTTTATTATTATTTGGGTTTTGTTGGGCCAGTGTAACTAGTAAAAACCTGAAAAATTTTCAGGTTTTTTTTCAATTAGAGTTTAGAAAAATATGTCGGCTTCGTTTCTATTGAGTTGTACTGTATTAGGGCTTCTTGCATAGTTGTTTGTATAGCGGAAACGAAGATTGCTCCTAAAAGTAATATTGAAGTTGCTGATGTTCTGAATGGTTTTAGGGAAATAAACTAAGCGTAATTCAAGTGTGCCTAAGGCAAGGTTCTCATTGCGCGTGCGTACGCCGGCGCCAATACCTTTATAAAGTACTGATGTAAAAATATTGCTGTTTTCTTCCGTAAAAAATGAAGTTTCTGCAAATGCAAACGGCGCTAGCTGAAATCCAAAAATCTTATATCTTTAAGAACATAAAAGTTTCGCCATACGAACTAATTCTACGTTTGCCAGTTAATGAATCTGCATTGAAAAATTGCAAGCCTAAGCTGTTATTAATTTGCAACGGTTCCTCGGTTAGTTGGTTTGCAATTCGTGTATAACTAAAGCGTAAATAATGGCGTACTTTAATATCGTTCCATTGGTGTGGTTTACTATAATAACTTAAACCTGCAAGCAAACCTACATCCTGCACTCCACCATTGTTTAAGTAACCTCCAACACGTACAAAACCTTGTAGAAATTCATTTTTAGGAGTAACTATAAATCTGTTAGCGGTAATACCAATATATGGACGTTTTAGATCTAGATGTTTTGTAAAACCCGCAGTTAATGCCAGGTTATAACCAAAGGGAATATCTTCTGTAATTCCGAAACCATAGATATAGTTAGTCTTGTAAAACTCTTGTCTAAACAAAGTAAGTTCTGCTAATACGCCCAGTTTGCTGTTGTAATATGGACTAAACTTATTTCCTATTTGTACAGGTACTTGGCTAAAATGCTGATTAAAATATCGCAACGCTAACAAGGTTCGTTTTCTGTATAGGTTATCGGCTATTAACCGATTAACACCTATATTGTAACCTGCCCAAACATCCACTAAAGTATTCTTATAGTTTAAATATGCGTTAGGTTGCTTTTGATATGCATTAGTCGACTTATTTAATGCAAACAAAAAACCACCTGCAATTTTTGAATATGGTGAAACTAGAGGACGATCTAATTGCAAGTATGCACTGGTTAGTGCTTCTTCGCGTTGAGGGTTATAATTGATTTTAGTGAACCCCAACGTTGCATTAATAAAAGAATGCTGTACGCTGTTTTTGCTGTAAAGTAACCCGTACCCATATTGTGGCTTCCTGCGAGAATCAATAAGAGATGTGACTTGCACTTTTTGTCCGGCACCGTTTAAATTATTCTCACCTACCATAAATTTTTTACGTCCGGCATCGCCAAAATCAACAGATGCAGTTAGGCTAAACAGATCTTTGGTTATAATTTCTATGTCAACTGAATCATTGTTGTTTTTTATGGGCTGCACTTTTACCACGGCATCTTGTATAAAGTCAAGCGTTCTCAAATACCGCTCATTATCTGCTAATAAATACGGATTAAGTTTCTTACCGGTCTTAATAAACAAATTGTTTTCAATTACCCACTCCTGTGTATTGGTGTGTAGCACATCCAATATTTTTTTTGCTGAGGTTTTTATAGCAGATGATGAATCATTTAAACCTAGACTCTCCGAAAAACCAATTTGCCTGATGGATATATTGCGAATTATCTTTCCTGCAAAGGCTGCGTACCTACTTTCATCCCGGTTGGAAATACTAAGTGCAGACGGCGGCACATCATCTTGTGCCAAAGTGAATTTGGAGATAAGACAAAAACAAAAAATATAAAAGAATTCCTTCATTAATACCATGCTGTTTGTAGCAAAATAAAAGCATTACGCGCAAGCAATCACGTATGCTTTAATAAACCAATTGATGCGTTTGTTTAATAATGCCCATCACAAACACACTTTGCACGTTGCCAATATTTTCAATCTGGCTTAGTTTATTTACATGAAATTCATAATAAGCATTCATATCTTCTGCCACTACTTTCAACATAAAATCAAACTCTCCTGAAATATTGTAACACTCCATCACCTCATTTAATTCATGAATGTTTTTTATAAATTTATCACCCGCATTTTTGCTATGCTGTTTCAACGAAACATAACAAATTACCATCAAACCTTTACTTACTTTTTGATGATCTACCAACGTTGCATATTGGGTAATTACTTTACTTGCCTCCATGCGTTTAATGCGTTCGTGTACCGGCGTAGTGCTTAAATGCACCCGATCAGCAATCTCTTTTACGGTGATACGCGCATTCTCCTGCAACAGTTTTAAAATATTTTTATCTATTGCATCCAATATATATTTATCAGTAGCTGATTCCCCTTTTTGAATATCCTTTGCCATAGCTAAACCTTATTATATCCTTTTATTTCTAAAAAAAAGACACCTCTATTCTAAATTTAGGTAAAAAAACGCATCAGCTATCCTATCAATGTAAATTTGTCGTCTTTATAGAAAGAAAATTTAAATAGATAATATGTCAACAATTACAAAATCAGCAATTGATTTTAAACTGCCTTATAAGGTAAAAGATATGAGCCTTGCAGAATGGGGCCGTAAAGAAATCCGTTTGGCTGAAGCAGAAATGCCAGGTTTAATGAGCCTTCGTGAAGAATATGGCGCATCTCAACCACTAAAAGGTGCCCGCATTGCCGGTTGCCTTCACATGACCATACAAACTGCAGTTTTAATTGAAACCTTAGTTGCCCTTGGTGCAGAAGTTAAATGGAGTTCTTGTAATATATTTTCTACGCAAGATCAAGCTGCTGCTGCAATTGCTGCTGCAGGTATCGGTGTTTTTGCATGGAAAGGTCAAAGTCAGGAAGAAGCTGATTGGTGTATTGAGCAAACATTATTTTTTGGTGGTGCAGACCGCCCGTTAAATATGATTTTAGATGACGGTGGTGATTTAACCAACATGGTTTTTGATAAATATCCTGAGTTAATACAACACGTAAAGGGACTTTCTGAAGAAACAACTACAGGTGTTCACCGTTTGTATGAGCGTATGGCTGCAGGTACATTGCCCATCCCTGCCATCAATGTAAACGATAGCGTTACTAAATCTAAATTCGATAACAAATACGGTTGCCAGGAAAGTCTTGGTAGATGCGATCCGTCGTGCTACTGATATTATGATGGCAGGTAAAGTTGCTGTTGTTGGTGGATATGGTGATGTAGGTAAAGGTTCAGCAGCATCATTACGTGGAGCAGGTGCTCGTGTAATTGTTACAGAAATAGATCCTATTTGTGCTTTACAAGCTGCTATGGATGGTTACGAAGTAAAAAAGATGATTGATGCTGTAAAAGAAGCTGACATTATTGTTACTGCTTCCGGTTGCAGAGATTTGATTACTGGAGCGCATTTTGAAGCAATGAAAGACAAAGCAATTGTTTGTAACATTGGCCACTTTGATATTGAGATTGATGTAGCATGGTTAAACGATAATCATGGTAATACGAAAGATACCATCAAGCCACAGGTTGATATGTACACCATCAACGGTAAAGACATCATCTTACTTGCTGAAGGCCGTTTGGTAAACTTAGGTTGCGCTACAGGTCATCCAAGTTTTGTAATGAGTAACTCATTCACAAATCAAACCCTTGCTCAAATTGAACTTTGGACAAATACAGATAAGTATGAGAACAAAGTATATGTTCTTCCAAAACATCTTGATGAGAAAGTTGCTCGTTTGCACCTTGCTAAAATTGGTGTTGTATTAGATGAGCTTACAGATGCACAATCAGAATATTTGGGTATTTCTAAAGAAGGACCATTTAAGCCTGAAATGTACAGATATTAAGATTATTTGAACTAATAGAAAACCCTGCCCAAAAGGCGGGGTTTTTTGTGCGAGAATTTTACCTGATTCGCCTTATCAATAGCCTACGGCATAAGATATATTCTTCTAACTAGTTGCATAATCGACGATCCTAAGGAAAGTAATGGCTGTTGAATCTTTCCTTAAACACCTCTCACCTTAATGATCACACTATGGAAAACCTAGTTTAACCGATTACTACAAATAAAATTGCCTTGCAAGATGAACTTACAAGGCAATCAAATCTTTATTTAAAACCACTAAGTGGATAAACTAGTTATTACCAAACAATGGCGCAGCAAACCCAATAGAATAATTAAAATGATTAGCTGTTTTATCAGTGATGCCTACACGGTATTGACCACTTGTGAAAATAAAACTCTCGTCAGATAACTTTACTTGCAATCCCGCTCCAAAAGGGATATAAGCTCCATAAGATGATTTGTAATTAGAAGCACCCACACCTATTGATAGAAACGGACTTAAAATGTATTTATCTGAAAGAAGTTTAGCTATCAAATTTGCATCTAGTTCTAACAAAAATGTACTAGTTGTATTAGTGCCAGCCTGATTTTTAAAATTAAAATCAGCGAAAGAACCGCCTAAAGAAGATACAAAATCAAAATGCTCTGTAAGACCCTGCATATACTGAATGGATAACCCTGGAGCCATCTCATTAAACTTTGCCCATTTCTTATTTGATATTACAGCATCAAGTGTGTTGGCTTTCAATCGTTCAGCGGTCCTAAAATCATTCATCATAAAATTGATGGAAAGACTAGGCTTCTTTTTGTAAGATTCTTGAGCGAAGGTTGAAAAACTAATAAATGCAATAACGAAAATAAATAGAGTTTTCTTCATGAAGGGTTTTTTACTTCTGACAAAAGTAGGGTACAGTAGTAAGATGAAGAAATTTAAAATTAAGACGCTTCTGCTTCGTAACAGCGCTAAATTATTCTAATGTACCAGATGGAACCAATTCAACAAGAACCTTAACAAGGCCATGACTGATCATCTTAATATCTTTTGCTGCCTTCAAACTTAGGTCAACAACGCGTCCCTTTTGAGCCATACGCGGGTGCATTCTGTCGGTGATTTTTACAATAACTGATTCGTTATTTATAAGATTGGTAACACGAACAAAAGTATTTAATTTAAAAAAATTGCTAGCAGCTGTTAGTGCTTTTTGGGTGAAAGTTTCACCGTTCGATGTTTTCTGTCCTTCAAAATGGTTGGCATAATAACTGGCAGTACCATTTTTTACTTTTTCTATAGTGCTCTTTTCCTGTGCAAATACACTTATGGGGAGTATAAACAACAATGCTAAAATAATCTTTGTCAAAGGTTCCTCGTTTTTGAGTTTAAAAAATAGGTTTCTTCCATGCTCAATAATGACATTATTAAGGGTCATTATCATTTAACTACTTGCAGCTCAAATACATCAGCAATCCAATCGGATAATTTTTTACTAATGACGGGGCAAAAGTAGCCCGCACGCCCTAACGAACCAAATGTGTGGAAGAAAACGGACATTCTTGAAACTGGATTTAAGTAACCCTTAAGTGATTATTTATATCTTTTAAGGTTGAAAGATGGAGGTCTTCCAGCGTTGAGAAAAAGCTTATTAAAAAGTTTTTCAGTTTTAAAATGACTGATCTTAGGTCGGGGAAAGTCGATTCGGGAAAATTGAAAGGCAACGTAGATAAACTTTTTATCACTTAATTCAAAAAGGATCAAAAGAGCCAAATTAGTTAAAATTAAAAAGATATTAAAATGTTGATTAAACGCTATTTAGAAGCATCTTTTCATGTTTTTAAAGTGTCAAGGCTAGTCCTATAAAATAATTTCGCTTGGGCCCAGCGTTATAAAAACGACCTCCAAAACCATTAATATCGTTTCCTAAACTGTACTTGTCATCCAGTAAATTATTTACCCCTAAATAGATATCTGCTTTTATTCCAAAGCATTTATTTGAAAAACCTATTTTCCCGTCAAGCAAATTGTAGTCTTTAGCGTAATCAGAGTTTGCATCGTTCAGAGGAATTTTTGTGGTATGATACTGTGTAAGGTTTAGATAAAAACCCGGAATGGTCATTACATCTAGTCCAAACGACACAGTATGCGGTGCAATTCCGGGCATTCGATTGCCTGAAAAATTATTTGTTACCTGCTGAAATTGCTTGTAACTGAAGTTGCTATATGTGTAACTGCTCCAGATTCGCGACTGATCCCAAAATCGATTTTTGTCAGGTACAATTTGATAATTGACCTGAGTTTCTATACCCCACTGTTTAGTTGAGCCAGCATTAATAAAAAGATCAGCACCTGATACATCGCGCCTTTGAACTATCGTGTTTGATAAGTTGAAGAGAAAAGAATTTACATCGAAAAACAGTCGGTTGTTCAAAATACTCCCCTTAACTCCAGATTCTATATTTAAACCCTTCTCAGCCTGTAAGGATGTATTAAGTACGCTATTACTTGGTAAAATTTCAGCACTGCTTGGTGGTGAAAAACCTTTAGCAATACTTGCATACATGTTTACATGAGGCGTTATTTTGCGCAACAACGCCACACGGGGCGCTAGCTCTTCATGCGCTATTTTATTTACTGTTGGTAGTCTGTTGGATAAGCGTAATGCATTCAAGTTGTATTGATTTAAACTAATACCCAACGTCATTACCCATTTTGACAAGCTAACTACTGCCTGAGAAAAAATAAATCTTTGTGCATTATTGATTTCATCATTTGTTTGAAGCGTATCTGCATTACCGGCTTTATTGCTAAACACCATAATGTTATTGTATGACTGTTGCAACTCGCCACCCACGTGCCAAGACAAATCTAAATTGTTGATCTTTTTATGATATTGCCAAACGCTGCGGCCTCCAAAATGCGGCTCAGTTCTACGTTCAAAATTTCTTATCGACGGGTTTTTAATGTTGCTAAATGCAGCATAAACCGTTGTTGTATTTTGCCAATACGCATTTAGTGTCTGTATGATCGACGCTCCTGCCAACGCCGTTTTTTGATAGATAGCCGCCTTATTTTCGATAGCGCCTGGCGTATTAGCAACTCTTGGCCTTGCAGCTTTTGGGTTAAGTTGATATTCTGCAAATGTGAGTGCCCCAGGCGTCTCATAAAACAAATCGCCATATAGAAACGTTGTTGTTACGGACGTCTTTGCATTAGTTTTAAAACTGGCATTCCATGAAAAAACATCTCTGCGCATGGCCGTTTGCTGGCGGTAGCCATCACTTTTTTGGTGTTGGAAGGCAATCGCATTATGCCAGGATTCTCCACCAATTCGTGCCTCAACCGCTAAATTTTTGGTTTGATAACTTGCAGCAGATATGTATGCACTAGCACCACTCTTATGTTCATTACCAAGTCCATTTATTAACACTACACCTCCTGTTCCTGCACCATACAAACTACTACCAGGTCCTTTAATAATTTCAATCGACTTAAAGTTTAATGCACCCAATTGATTTAAATAAGTATTGCCACCCGGATCGGTAAACGGAATTCCATTATAATATACCTTCACATTTCTTACACCAAAGGGTGCCCTCATTGAACTGCCTCTTATATTTAAACGATAACTTCCCGGCGATCGTTGCTCCATTTTTACTCCAGGCAGTGTATTGAGCGTTGGTAAAATGCTTTCATAATTACTTCTATTTAAAAGAGAAGGACTAACATAGTTTATAGCAGCGGGCACATCCATAAGCCTAGCCCTGTTTTCGTAAACCGTCACAACAACTTCTGCAAGCTGATTACCTTTTGGCAAGCTATCAGATGAAGCTGGCTGGCCAATTAATCGATTACAAATGCTGCAAAATACAAGAAGGGATAAAAGCTTTGTCATAACATGATGTAGTAGTAGCGCATTAGCACCTTTATAAAAGTATGCCGCAAGCAACAAAGCGTAGTAACTTTATCAGCACTCAATAAGTAAATATGGATCAATATAACCAGTTGGTTAAGGTAGAGCTAGAAAGTTGGCAGCGTAAAATGTTACGACATCCATCGCTGGTTAACAAGCTATCAAAAAAAGTTCAGGACAAGATAAATGGTTTTATTCCAGAGAAAATACACAAAGGCATTACTATAGCTATCAAACAAATGGTTCGGGGCGTTTTATTTGGCGCAAAAATCACTACCACGCAACATGCTCCCCATCAATCTATTGAGGTAGTAGAGGCAAGAGTTTCAGAGCGGATTGACTTCTACAAAAAAACGGCAGCTGCAGAAGGTGGAGTTACGGGAGCGGGCGGCTTTCTACTGGCTCTGGCAGATTTCCCCTTGCTACTTACACTTAAAATGAAAATGCTGTTTGAGATAGCTAGTTTGTATGGCTTCGATATCACTGATTACAAAGAAAGAGTTTACTTATTACACATATTTCAACTTGCATTTTCAAGCCACAAAAAACAAGAGAAATATATTTGCAAATTGAAAATTGGGACGAGAAGAAGCAACAACTTCCAACTGATATTAATGAATATGACTGGCGATCATTTCAACAAGAATACAGAGATTATATTGACATTGCAAAACTGGCACAATTGATACCTGTTATAGGTGCAGCGGTAGGTTTGGTTGTAAATTATAAGTTGATGGATAAGCTGGGAACCACAGCAAAAAATGCTTACAGAATGCGCCTTGATGCAAAAAAGCCTACAGAAATTACATACGTTTAAGCACTATACTTACTAACAAACATTTCAATGGATACAAGAACACACAAAATAGCTTTATTAATAGATGGTGATAATGCATCAGCAAAATTGCTTTCGCTAGTTTTACAGGAAGCTTCAAAATATGGAAAGGTTACCATACGCCGGGTTTATGGCGATTGGACCACACCTCACATGAATAATTGGAAATCCAGCCTAAACGAATTGGCGATCAACCCAATACAAAAATTCTCATACACGCAAGGCAAAAACTCAACAGATAGTGCATTAATTATTGACGCTATGGATATTCTACATGCCGGACTAGTCAATGGTTTCTGCATTGTATCCAGCGATAGCGATTATACCGGGCTGGCCAAAAGAATACGTGAAGAAGGCGTTTTTGTAATGGGCATTGGCGAAAAGAAAACGCCTAATGCTTTCGTAAAATCGTGCGAAATATTTACTTACGTTGAAAATTTAGATGACAAAGAAGATGATAAGGAAGATGAAAAAGTAGAAGAGAAATTAAAGGACGAAAAAACGGAGAAGCCTTCAAAAAAAGTTGCAGTAGCAAGTGATAAACCTAAAGTTGACATGAAATTGATTAGAAAAGCTTTTGAAATTTCCGCCAATGAAAGTGAAGAGGCTTATGTGTCAACTCTTGGCTTTAACATAAGAAAATTGGACCCAAGTTTCGATTGCCGAACGTATGGCTATAAAACGCTAACACAGTTATTCAACAACTTAAAAGGGTTTGTGGTGGTCGATAACTTTCTCAACAACCTCAACCATCCATTAATTAAACTTAAAAAATAGAAGTTTAGTTTTCAGATTATAGAATAAAATCAACGCTCCTTAGCTATAACGAATACCATATGAATATTGAATTGAATAAGAACGACGATGCCATGAAGTTGGCCGTAAGCCAGATGAAACAACACGGTGAAAAGATAAAATTAGGCGGTGGCAAAAAGGCATTAGAAAAGCAGAAAGCAAAAAACAAATTATCACCCAGAGAACGGATTGATTATTTGATTGATAAAAACAGTCCATTTGTTGAGATCGGAATGTTTGCCGGATTCAATATGTACGAAGAGTATGGAGGATGCCCCGCAGGAGGCACAGTCGCAGGCCTTGGATATGTGAGCGGTAAACAATGTGTAATTATTGCAAATGATCAAACTGTAAAAGCAGGAGCATGGTTTCCTATAACAGGTAAGAAAAACTTGCGCATGCAAGAGATAGCTATGGAAAATCACCTACCTATTATTTACCTGGTTGATAGTGCCGGCGTTTTTCTTCCGCTGCAAGACGAAATTTTTCCTGATAAAGAACATTTTGGAAGGGTGTTTAGAAACAATGCCAAGATAAGTGCTATGGGTATTACACAAATTGCTGCCGTAATGGGCGCATGCGTTGCGGGCGGTGCTTACCTCCCACTTATGAGCGACGAGACCTTAATGGTAGAGGGCAACGGCAGCATTTACCTGGCAGGTCCTTACTTAGTTAAGGCGGCTATCGGAGAAGATATTGATAATGAAACTTTAGGTGGCGCCGTAACACACACTGAGATCAGTGGCATTGCTGATTATAAGTTTAAAACCGAAGAAGAATGTCTTGATCAGATAAAAAAGATCATTAGCAAATTGGGCGATAAAGGGAAAGCGGGTTTTAATCGCTCAACTCCTAGTCTTCCTAAAAAAGATGAACAGGAACTTTGCAGCGTGTTACCCGTAGGCAACGTAAAGCCGTACGATATGGTAGATATTATAGAACGTATTGTAGACGATAGCGCCTTTGAACAATACAAACAAGACTACGGCAAAACAATGCTTTGCGGATATGCGCGTATAGATGGTTGGGCTGTTGGTATTGTAGCAAATCAACGCCTGATTGTTAAAAGCAAAAAAGGCGAGATGCAATTAGGCGGAGTGATCTATAACGACAGCGCCGACAAAGCCGCCAGATTTATTTTGAACTGCAATCAAAAAAAGATTCCATTAATCTTTTTGCAAGATGTTACAGGTTTTATGGTAGGCAGCAGAAGTGAACATTCTGGTATTATAAAAGATGGAGCTAAGCTAGTAAATGCGGTAGCCAATTCAGTAGTACCAAAAATAACAATTGTTATAGGCAATAGTTATGGAGCCGGCAATTATGCTATGTGTGGCAAGGCGTACGATCCGCGATTTATATATGCGTGGCCTACTGCAAAAATTGCTGTAATGGGTGGTGAGCAAGCTGCTAAAACCCTATTGCAAATACAGGTAGCAGGCTTAAAAGCAAAGGGACAGGAAATAACACCTGAAGAGGAGCAAAGATTATTGAAAGAAATAATGGATCGCTACGAAACGCAGACCAGTCCATATTATGCCGCCGCGCGTATGTGGGTCGATGGTCTGATCGATCCCAGAGAAACCAGAACTGTAATTGCTCAAGGGTTGGCTGCAGCAAATAATAATCCCAATGTTGACGAGCTTAAGTTGGGTGTGTTTCAGGTATAGCCATCAATCACATTACAAAAATGTACCTTACATTTAAATGAAATAATCTTATTTTCACTTTCGTATTGTTTGCCATAGTTACAAACTATATAACCTGCATGAGTTCAAAAATTTTCGCCAATTTTTATCGCTACATAATAGCCCTGTTTTTGTTGACGGGATGTGTTGATGATTCTTATCTGGCCTTGCCTCCGGTTATTCCCGACCAATCTTTCGTTGAGGAATTTGATACCGTGCAAAATGCGTATAACAGAGGTTGGCGTTTTGTAAACAGAAGTGTACCAATTGGGCCAACTAACTGGTCACAAGCCTCTAATTTCAATTCATACAGTTCAAAAGGTAATTACTACGGTCACATAGAACAGAGTTATGATGCATGTGCAGGTACTGATCCACAGCGCAATGGCGTGCTAAGTAACTGGTTAATATCACCTGCCTTAACATTGCAAAATGGTGATAAGATTATTTTTTACACACGTGACTTTAGGTCTGCCTTTATAGATCGTTTGCAAGTTTGCATCAACGCAAATAATGAAAGTATCGAATGTGGCAGAGGCAAAGATGTGGGCTATTTTGATAAGACTTTAGTTGATATCAACCATGCATACTCTGATGATCCTGTGAATGGAGGTGGCTATCCTGAATCGTGGACGAGGTTTGAAGCTACCGTATCAGGACTTACAAAACCATCGCGCGGCAGGTTTGCACTGCGAGCCTTTATTGAAGGAGCCGGACCGGGCAATAATGAACGCGGCAGTGTTATCGGCATTGATAGCGTGGCTTATGTAACCAAAAAATAATCTGAGCCATCTATGATTAACAAGAATATTTTCTTCGTGGCGATTGTGGTGTTTTTTTTCATGATCATTTCTATTGCAGCATGTAAAAAAGAAGCTGCACCACCTGCACCTCCACCTAATTACTCATTTGTTGAAGAATTTGATACCGTCTTAAACGCACTAGACCGCGGGTGGAAAATTATAAACAATAGCCGCTCAATAGGTAGCCAGAGTTGGATACAAGGCGATTATGGTGTTGATCAACTAAAAGGCATCACAGTTGGGTTTCCCGCGCACTCCTCCACCTATTCTGGTCAGGATTTTATAGTATGTACTTATAATGCAGGTGATGGCGATGCAACATTAAGCGCATGGCTTATCTCGCCCCCAACCCGAATGAAGACTGGTGACGAGATTGTATTTTATACGCGTACGATGGAAAATCCCACTCAGTTTCCTGATAGATTGCAAGTACGATTAAATGCAATGGATAATTCAATCAATGTTGGTAGTGGACGCTTAGACAACTCCGATGTTGCAAACATGGTTGGCAACTTTACCGAACTTCTTTTAGATATTAACCCCACGCTTGCTGCATCCGGCAATGGATCTTACCCTGCACGCTGGACAAAATATACGGCTGTTCTTAAAAATATTTCAGAGCCGGCAGAGCACAGGTTTGCATTTAGATATTTCGTTCCACACGGTGGCACTAACGGCATCAACTCAGAAGCTGTAGGTATAGATAGCGTAGCATTTATTAGTAAATAATAACTTGAATGCGTTTAGGTCATCAGCTCCCAAGTTCCCTTGTTTACAATTTGTGTTTCTGTATAATACTATGGCTGGCATCTTGTAATATAAAAGAAGAAAACACTGCTTTAAAAACAGTGCGCTCCCCACAAGAGCGCCTTGCATTGTGGTGGCAATTATTGGATAATACCAAGCCACTCATTCGTGATGGTGATTTAATTACTAGGTCCGGTGGAGACATTATTAGTGGCACTTTCGCCAACTTCAATCATCAGGATAAAACATATTCTCATGCAGGACTTGCTTTTAATGAAGGTGGTGATATTTATGTTTATCATGCCCTAGCGGGCGATGAAAACCCTACAGAACAATTATTGCGCGAACCACTTGATTCATTCTGTGATCCTGCAAAAAAAAATGGCTTCGGAGTTTTTAGATATGCGTTAGATGATGGAGAAAGGTCATTGTTACATGCTATTATAAAAGACTATTACAACCAGAAAATAATGTTTGATAATAAGTTTAATCTTCGCGATAGCACCAAAATGTATTGTGCTGAAGTGGTTTTAAAAGCCTTAAGGAAAAGTACGCAAAACAGAATAGATTTGCCCACCACCAATATGGTAAATTTCAGGGTGAAATTTGATGGGCATCAACAGAAAAACATAAAACACCTTGAGTACGTTGCAATTGATAATTTATACCTAAACAGATACTGTAAAGAGATTGCCCGAATAAAATTTGAATAATTATGCAGACACTTCCTATATATCAGGTTGATGCGTTTACTGATAAACTTTTTGGCGGAAACCCTGCGGCAGTATGCCCACTAGAAGAGTGGCTAAACGACGACATCATGCAAAAACTTGCTGCTGAAAACAACTTAAGCGAGACAGCTTTTTTTGTAAAACAGGATGAGGGTTTTTACGTCAGATGGTTTACACCTGAGTATGAGATTGACCTATGTGGTCATGCAACACTTGCGTCCGCTTTCGTAATTTTCAATCATTTAAACTACCCTTCTGATACCATCCTCTTTGATTGCAAAAGTGGCAGACTCGAGGTTAAAAAGAAAGACCATTTACTCGAATTAAATTTTCCCAGTAGAATGCCTGTAAGTTGCGATGCACCGGTAGATTTATTAAAAGGAATTAATATTATTCCAAATGAAATACTCAAGTCAAGAGATTACTTTTTAGTTTACAATAGTGAGGATGAGATTGATCAGTTTGTACCAGATTTTGCCTATCTAAACAAAGTAGATACGATAGGAATAATTGTAACCGCACCCAGTAAAAATCATGACTTTGTTTCAAGATTTTTTGTACCCAACTCAGTGATCGGAGAAGATCCTGCAACAGGTTCTGCGCATAGCACATTGATACCTTATTGGAGCAAACGATTGGGTAAAACAGCGTTAACTGCAAAACAATCATCTCCAAGAAAGGCTTTTTTTTATTGTGAAGACAAACAAGACCGGGTAACCATGGCAGGCAATGCTGTATTATATCTTAAAGGCGAATATTATTTATAGCATGACGCAAAACATCGGACATCAACTAATTATTTATACAGATGGCTCAAGCCGTGGCAACCCCGGGCCGGGAGGTTATGGCGCCATACTTATCTGGGGCGAAAAAAGAAAAGAACTTTCAGCAGGCTATCGCCTTACCACCAATAATCGCATGGAGTTACTTGGAGTTATTTCTGCATTGGAAAGCCTTACCAAGAAAAACATTCCACTAACCATTTATACCGATAGCCAATACATTGTAAAGTCGGTGCAACAAGGCTGGCTCAATGGTTGGATCAAAACGAACTTTAAAGGCGGCAAGAAAAATAAAGATCTCTGGCTTAGGTACGCACAATTAGCGAAAGACTTTGACATTACTTTCAAATGGGTAAAAGGCCATGCCGATAACCCATTAAATAATCGATGTGATGAACTGGCAACCACAGCCGCAGACGGTCGAAATTTGTTAATTGATGAAGTATATGAACAAGAAACGAAAGCCAATTCACTCCTTTAAAAAATATGAAACGAAATGCGCTTTGTAGTTGGAGTGGTGGAAAAGACAGTTGCTATGCCCTCATGCAGGCAATAAAAGAAGGCTACACGCCATCTGCCCTGCTAAATGTACTAAACGAAGAAGGCAAGATCTCCAGAAGTCATGGTATACCGCGAGCCATACTTGAGGCACAGGCTGCACAGGCAGGTTTACCAATAAAACTAATACAAAGTAGTTGGAACGATTACGAAAGCAACTTTACAAATGCACTGCAAGAAATAAAGGACCAATACAAAACCGATTACGCAGTATTTGGAGACATTGATTTGCAAGCCCATCGCGATTGGGAAGAAAAGGTTTGTGGTAATGTAGAACTCACCGCCTTATTACCCCTGTGGCAGCGCAATAGAAAAGCACTGGTTTACGAAATGCTAGCCGCAGGTATTGAAACCATAATTGTTAGTTGTAATAATATTATGGGAGAACGGTTTCTAGGTAGAAAAATTGATAATGAACTTATAGCCGAATTAGAAAGTATGGGTGTAGATGTTTGTGGAGAAAACGGCGAATACCATACACTTGTTCTTAATTGTCCCTTGTTTGCAAATGGCATACATGTAAAAATTTCAGCAACAGCACAACATCAGGATTATTGGTTCTGCGATCTTAAACTATCCACATAGAATATTGGCTTTGCCATAAACAAAAAAACCCGCTTAAAGCGGGTTTTTCTGTTTATTAATTTTCGGCTAAGCTAAAGCCCTCGTTGTGGTTACCTGCTTTTTTACAACTGCATAAGCGCCAAACAATATAGCAGAGAAAAATAGGTTTCCAGCAATTGTATTTAACAAAAAGCTTCCTGTCGGTTCACCGTTATAAAAGGGAATAGCTGCCCAATAGCTTGCTGCTAAACCGCCAATGGTTTTAGGATAAAACGTACTTAACATCCAAACACCAAAATTTGAAATAGCAAAGAAGATTAGTCCGCTCCAAACTGCTGCAAAAGCAATTTTTAGACTGCTAACCTTACGGATGAGTGATGCTAAAAATGTGATTAGAATAAAAGCGCCATAAACAAAAAATTGTTCTTTGCCATAAAAACCCTTGACACTCGTAAATAATTGTAAGCAAACATCAGAAAGAAATAAAGCTGCCAAAGGCAATAAAAAAGCAAGCTTTTTATCTTTAAAAGTAGCGCCGCCAAATAGTGCAATGGCACCTACCGCCGTAAAATTTGGATAGTGTGGAAACAAGCGCGTAAATGCCGCAAATAAAATTAAAAGTATAGCAGAAAGAAGTAATGTCTTATTTTGTTTATCCATTTGTTGAGTAAATTATAAACGCAAAAATAGCCTAAAAACCGACTAAATACCCAAGGCGAGTATTTATTTTTGAATAGCTTAAAACGAGTTTAATACAAAAAGTTTTAATAAGATGTAAATCGCAATTGATGGCACAACATAACGAAACCGGAAGCACGGGAGAAAAATTAGCTGTTCAGTGGCTAGTTAAACAAGGTTTTGAAATTAAAGAAGTGAATTGGCGGTATAAGCACTTAGAAGTTGACATCATAGCGGTTAAAGGCGACACCCTTCATTTTATAGAGGTAAAAACCAGAACCAGCACGTTATTTGGCAACCCTGAAGAAAGCATTACAAAAGCTAAGATGAAGAATTTAAAAGACGCCTCAGAACAATACCAATTTTTAAACGCCGGGTGGAAATGGATACAAATTGACGTACTTGCCATTCTTTTTAAGTCAGGTAAAGTAGACTACTGGTTTAATCAGGATGTTTATTGGTAAAAGATTTTAAATGCTGAATTGATTATGTGGGAACCAGAAAAAACGGGGCTTTAAGGCATACTTACAATTAGAAAAATCGTTAAGCGACCATTCAGTTGAGGCTTACTTGCGTGACGTAGAAAAACTTACTTCTTTCTTATTAGCAACCGATCAACCAAAAACCCCAAAAGAAATTGATTTAAAACTGCTTCAACAGTTTGTAAAGTGGGTTAGCGAGATTGGAATATCCCCCGCATCGCAAGCCCGAATGATCTCTGGTCTTAAGGCTTTCTACAAATATTGCCTTATTGAAAATATTTGCACCACTGATCCTACTGTTTTGCTGGAGGCACCCAAACTTAAAAGAGCTTTACCTGATACACTAGCCTTTGAGGAAATTGAACTTATGATCAACCAAATTGATTTAAGCAAACCGGAGGGTGGCCGAAATAAAGCTATTTTAGAAATTATGTATGGGTGTGGATTGAGAGTTTCTGAAGTGATCAATTTAAAGCTAAGTTGTCTTTTTTTTGATGTTGGTTTTATACGGGTGATTGGCAAGGGTGATAAAGAACGCCTGGTACCTATTGGAAGCGATGCTATCAAGTACATCAATCTTTATAAAAACACAATAAGGGTTCATGTGGCCATAAAAAAGAATAACGAAGACATCTTGTTTTTAAATAAACATGGCGCGCAGCTTTCACGAATCATGATCTTTTACATCATAAAAGACCTGGCAAAAAAAGCAGGTATTGCTAAAACAATCTCACCGCATACTTTCAGGCATTCTTTTGCTACACATTTGGTTGAAGGAGGTGCAGATTTAAGAGCTGTTCAAGAAATGTTAGGTCATGAGAGTATAACAACTACTGAAATATATACGCACCTCGACCGGGATTTTTTGCGCACCACACTTCAACAATTTCATCCCGCCTTCAAAGGATAATAAATTGGATGAAGTTTGTTAGTTGAGATGCTAAGCGTGATTACCAATCAAAATTTTGCCATCATCCCATTACTTTTTTATTACTTTGAGCGCTCACCATGGCAATACTTAAAAGCATAACATTTTCTGATAGAAGCGATGAGGCATTGCTGCAATTATTTCGTGAGCATCAATCACAGGATGTTTTGGCTCAACTTTATTTAAGGTATAGCGATTTGACTTTTGGAACCTGCATAAAATACCTCAAAGATGAGGATGCAGCCAAAGATGCTGTTATGAATGTTTATCAGGAACTAGTACGTAAACTGCCTGGCCACGATGTAGCCAACTTTAAAAGCTGGTTATATGTTTTTACTAAAAATTATTGCCTGATGCAATTAAGGAAAAGTAAAAACAATATAACACTGCCAATAGAAAATGATTTTATGCAATCGGCAGAAAGTTTGCATCTGGATGATATAACAAGTAAAGAAAAAGAGTTTGATCAGCTACATGCTTGCCTTGGGCAGTTGCAAGACGAACAACGAAAGTGTATCAGCTTCTTTTATCTTGAACAAAAATGTTACAACGAAATTTCCGCTTTAACCGGACATGATTGGAATAAGGTGCGCAGCCTTATTCAGAATGGAAAGCGCAACCTAAAAATTTGTATGGATAAAAGTGCCTAACAATTCACGATATGGTATAGTAGAAATTCGGCGATATTTAAAACAGGAAATGTCGCAGGAAGAAATGCATCGCTTCGAAAAAGCTATGATGGATGATGCTTTTTTGTCTGATGCTGTAGAAGGTTATCGGGCAGCTGATTTGGAAACATCAACCGAAAAACTTAATAGCATTGAAAAGGAAATTGCAGGCCCTACGTTACGAACCAAAACTTTGGATGATAGAAAGACAGTCAAACTTTGGTGGCGTGCCGCGGCCATCTTTATCGTTATTGTTGGGTTAGGTATTCTTACGTACCGAATGATAGACCAGGCTTCTGAGGTGACCATTGCCTCGCGAGAGGTGCTACAATCTGAACCTGTTCAAAACGTTGATACAGTGCAAAATTCAGAAAGCGATTTATCATCTCAGACAACGAATAACACAGCCCTTCCATTAAAAAAATCAGCAGCAGCACCTGATACAGATGAGCAATTGACGAAGCGGTCTAAAAAAGATGTTGGGGTAGAATCAACACAACCCTCCGAGCTATCACAAGCACAAAATGCAAATGAGCAAAATGACGATAATAAAATATTATCACAGCCACGGCCTGCAACTATGGCAAGAGCGTCGGCAAAAATGCAACGTGATTCTTTAATTGATGATATAACCGGTAAACGAAAGTTCTCTATTGTTGCTCCTACAATTAGCGATAGTGGAGAAACATCTTCAAAACCTTTACCAATGCGCTCAATGCCTGTGGGTGGGTGGACTAAGTATAATAAATACCTTGACTCTGCAGTTGCTCACTACTCAGAGGCTAAGGGCTCTGTTACCCTTGAATTCAAAATAAACAACAAGGGCACTCCTACTAATATTATTGTAAAAGAAACTGCGGATAGCCTGCTTACAACTTACGCCATAAACATCTTAATTAGTGGAGCTAAGTGGGTTCCATCAAACGAGCAGGAGAGAATTACACTCACCTTTAATTTTTAAATTTTTTGTGGTTTGAAGTAAAGCGTTAAAAGCTTTGAGCATACTTATACTTAGTGTAGGTTTGCCAAAAATTATAATCAAAATGATGAAAACCATCTTTGCAGCTTTCGCAACAGCCACGCTACTATTTAGTGAAGCAGGTGCACAAGTAACAATGCCGCAACCTAGCCCTACTTCTATGATACGCCAGGATTTCGGAATGGGAAAAATAGAGTTGACGTACAGCCGCCCTTCAATTAGAGGCCGTAAGTTGTTCGACAACAATAGTGTGTTAGCTCCGTTGGGTAAGCCATGGAGAACAGGCGCAAACTCGGCAACTAAAATTCGCTTTACTGATGCGGTAACCGTTGGTAGCAAAAACCTTGACTCTGGAACTTATGTAGTTTATACGGTGCCTAACAAGCCACAGTGGGATGTTGTATTTAGCAAAGGAACAGCTTATCCTGGGCAAGAAGGTTTTAAGGAAAGTGATGATTTGGTAAGAGTTAAGGCATCTCCCCTAACCTTAAATGACAAGGTAGAAACCTTTACAATGCAGTTTGGTGATGTACAAAATGAAAGTTGCGAATTGCAAATGATGTGGGGTAACACAGCCATTAAAGTGCCCATCAAAACAAATATTAAAGATAGGTTGCGTGGACAATTAGAGGCTGCTTTAAAAGGTGATAACAAACCTTACCAACAAGCTGCTAATTTTTATTATGAGTGGGATAAAAATTATGCTACCGCTTTAGAAAATGTAAACAAGGGTATTGAAGCAAACCCAAAAGCATATTGGCTATACTTGTTAAAAGCAAGAATTCAAAAAGATGCAGGTGATAAAAAAGGTGCAATGGCTACCGCTAATAAAACAATAGAACTTGCTACAGAAGCTAAAAATGATGATTATGTGAGAATGGCAAAAGAATTAATGGCCAGTAAGTAATATCGAATTGATTGGAAAAAAGCCCGGACATTATTGGTGTCCGGGCTTTTTTATGGATAACATTTATGCTGGTACATTCAAACTTTTATCAGCATCATTTCCTTTAAATACAAAGTGCAATAACAAACTTATAAGTACTACCAAAGCTGCTCCTACAACATTTAGCCATAGAAAACTTAACCCTATAATATTCTTTTGGTTTAAAATAAAAAGCGTAATAATTCCGATCTCAGAAACGATGGCTGCCCAAAACACTGCCTTTCCACCCACTCTTTTTATATAAAATGCTACTAAAAATATTCCCAGTATTACCCCGTAAAACAATGAGCCTAAAATATTTACTGCCTCAATTAAACTGCCCATTCTGTTAGCAAATTGAGCTACTATAATACAAAATACGCCCCAGGCAAAGGTGTACCATTTTGACGTAGTGTACTGGCTTACTTCTGACTCCGAAACAGCTAGATCCTTGCTTTTATACCGAAGGTGAAAATCGATCATGGTGCACGATGCCAGGGAGTTTAACGCTGCCGCGATAGAGCCCCACGCAGCCAGGAAAATGATGGCTATCAACAAGCCAACCAATCCTACCGGCAAATAGTCGACAACAAACCTTAAAAAAATATAGTTGGTATCGTTCGTATCTGCAGTGGGCAACGCCCTGGCAATATATTTTTTGTACGTGGTACGCAGTGAGTCTAACTTGATATTTTGGTTTGTAAGTACTTTTAAATTTTCCTGAGAAGAGGCATCATCACTCGTTTTACTTCTTACATAATTTAAACTAAGCTGGGTGCGAGAATGGTTCTCTGTCATAAATTGACGTTGCACTGCTATTAACGAATCGCCGTAGTTCGTTTGCAATGCTTGTTGCTCTACTGCCCTGTTGAAAAATACAGGCGAAGGTTCAAATTGATAAAAGGTAAATAACAACGCACCGGTAAGTAAAATGAGAAATTGCATGGGCACTTTCACCAATCCGTTCAGCAATAAACCTACTTTACTCTCTGTATCGTTCTTAGCTGTCAGGTAGCGCCCTACCTGACTTTGATCCGTACCAAAATAAGAAAGCGCCAGAAAGAAACCGCCAATAACGCCACTCCAAATGTTATATCTGTCATTCCAGTTGAAATGGCCATTTTCTGTGCCTGATGTTATAACATTCAACTTGCCTGAAGCACCACTTATTTTCAAAGCTTCTACAAAACCGACGCCCGCAGGCAACAGATGTACGATCATATATCCTGCTAAAAACATTCCCACAAAAATGATGATCAACTGTAACTTTTGAGTGTAGGCAACAGCCTTGGCACCGCCGCTCACCGTGTAAATAATAAGCAGTCCACCCATAAAAATATTGGTAAGAAAGATGTTCCAGCCTAATAAAGAAGATAGAATAATAGATGGCGCATAAATGCTGATTCCCGTAGATAACCCTCGTTGCAATAAAAAGAGAAAGGATGTTAGAGTTCGGGTCTTAAGATCGAATCGCTGCTCCAAATATTCATAAGCTGTATACACTTTTAACCGTGAAAACAGCGGAACAAATGTTACACATAACACCACCATGGCCAGCGGTAAACCAAAGTAATATTGCACGAAGCGCATACCATCAGTAAACGCCTGACCGGGCGCTGACAAAAAGGTGACCGCACTGGCTTGCGTACCCATAATAGAAAGCAACACCAAATACCACGGCATAGAACGATTACTAAGAAAGTAGCCTTCTAAGTTTTTTGTAGTACGACTTTTATATAATCCATAAGATATGATGCCCAGGAGCGTAACACATAATACTACCCAATCAATGCTACTCATGAAAAATATTTAGTAAACCATATAAAGAAAAATATCTGGGCTATTAAAAAGCCAACAACCACCCAATACCAGGTGCGCCAGCTTTTAAAAATGGGAAGTTCGTTTGGATCTTTCAAGGTCGTGTGCTATTTATGGATTCTTATTTTCAGGTAATGTTGGATAAACAATATTCAATTGCTCTAAATACGTTTTATACTTAGCCGGGTTGTAATAATAAGGTTCTAACAGCGGTCTATACTTATTCATAATAGCCTCGTTTAAATGGATAGCCGGCTTGGTATCTTTATCAATAAAAGGTATGTATTTCGTGTCCTTGGTTTGCACACTTTTAAAATAATCCCAGGCATTTTTTATAATAGTCGGATCCATCAAGATATCTATTAAAGTTGCTGAGAGTGCTTTGCTACCCGATAAAACTCCCTTATGTGCTACAGGCGTAGCCATTGCAATAGCGTTTGACCAATGATGTCCAGGTAAGCCTGGAATGTTTGCAGGATAACCAAGAACTATAGTAGGCAAGTTCCAGCTAATGTCTGCAATATCATCAGAACCACCACCCCACGAAAACTTTACAGGACCCTCAAGAGTATCTAAGCTGGTTTTTAAACCATCAATAGGTTCTCCTTTTTGGTCTTTTTTAGGTGCATTTACTAGCTTTTGCACTGCTCTTGCAAATGTCTGATCTTTATCATCCCACTTTGGTAAGCCTACAACTTTTATGTTTTTGTACATAGCCTCAGATAGGGCTTTATTAAAATGCCCCGGCCATGCCGTACCTAACAGTTTATGAGTAACCGTAGTACCGGTCATTTTAGCGGCGCCTTCAGCTATAGTAATAGCATCATCATACATTGCCTTTATATCGTCATAAGTTCTTTCGCGAAAGTAGTACCATACGGAAGCCTTTGATGGCACTACGTTTGGTTGATCACCGCCATCAGTAATTACGTAATGAGATCGTGCAGTAGGTTTCAAATGTTCGCGCTTATAATTCCATCCGGTGTTCATTAACTCTACCGCATCTAAAGCACTGTTGCCACGCCATGGTGCACCTGCAGCATGTGCAGCATTTCCCGCAAAAGAAAACTCAACCGATACCAAACCATTGTTGCCATTATCGCCCCAGCTAGCAGCAAGGCTACTGCTAACATGGGTAAAAATACAAGCATCTGCATCTTTAAAATATCCATCTCTAATATACCATGCTTTAGTACCTACTAATTCTTCAGCAACGCCAGGCCATATCATTAAGGTGCCTGGCATGTTTTCGCGCTGCATTATTTTTTTAACTTCTATTGCGGCAGCTATTACTAATGGCAGCCCTGAGTTATGTCCTTCACCATGCCCGGGTGCATCATCAATAATGGGAGATTTATAAGCAACCCCGGGTTTTTGAGATGCTTTGGGGATGCAATCAATATCACTTCCTAAAGCAATGAATGGCTTGCCACTTCCCCACTTTGCTAGCCAGGCTGTGGGCACTCCTGAAATTCCTCTTTCAATAACAAAGCCATTTTGCTCCAAAACTTTTGTAAGATATTTAGACGTTTCAAACTCTTGAAAGCCTAGTTCAGCAAAGCTAAAAACCATATCAACCATTTCTTGTACTTGCTTAGATTGCTTGTCTACTGCATTGATTACTTCAGCCTTTAATAGATCGGTTCTTTTTGCATTTGATACTTTGCTTTGCGAAGAAACATTACCTGCAAAAAATATTAATACTACGAGTAAATAACAGGGTAATTGCAATGTTCTCATAAATTTATTGTTTTGGTGTTAGTCATCTTTTTTACTGATCATGCCACTGGCTAGCAAACCTAACACAAGTCCTATAATGAGGCCTAATGCTACACGCTTGATGGCAAACCCAATGATCAATCCAATTATAATTAAAGTAACAAATCCTATTCTTTTTCTGGGGCTATACTTGTTGGCCATGTTATTTGTTTTTAGGAAGCGCTATTAAATTAGCAAGCAACCTATATGCACCAGGAACACCTGCAGGCAACTGTCTAAATAACACCAAACTTACATACGCAAAATTTCCTTTACCATATTTAGCAATAGCCAAACTTCCATCGGATTGTTTATCTGCGGCATCATTCATTGCTAAAACTTTTTCGTAGTGTGCATCAGATTGATCTATCTGATAGGTGCTGCGCTCTTGTATCCAACCATCAAAATCTTTATTGGTTATTTTATTTGGGTAGTTAAGCACGGGATGATCAGCAAGGAGAAATTTAACGCTGGCATTTTCTTCAGTAACACGAAGTGATGGACTAATAGTGAAAGGATAAGGCCCGACTTTAATGCGCTTTGACCCTACCTGATTACTCTTAATATATTGAAGAATTACGTTGCCACCATTTTGAACATATTTGTTTAAAACATCGGCACTATTAGTAAGGTATTCATACAGATTATGCGCCCTGATGCCTATGACAATGGCATCAAACTGCTTCAAGTTTTCTAAAGTCAAATCTTCCTCTGATAAGTAGGATACGGCATAACCTAACGAGGTGATTGCATCTGCCACCTTATCGCCAGCACCATTTATATAGCCTATCTTTTTGCCAACTGTTTTTACATCAACTGTTACCAGATTTGCTTGTGCTTTATGGAAATACGTGATGGTAGGGATGTGATCGTAATTAATAGTTTTTGTGTAACTGTCATATTTACCATCGCTTGTACTCAGAGTTATGGGGTTCGAGGTATTATTTTCTACTCCCCTATTTTTATACAATGCCGTAAAAAAGCTTTCTGAGCTAGCACCTGAATTATAAATAATTGATGATGGATCAACCGCTAAACCGGACGGATATTGTTGATTAAGTACATACTTGGTAGAATCGGCCAGATTGGTCTTTGCATGCATTCGCACGGTTACGGGCATCTTGTTTAGCGATACAAAGTTTTCCTTAGTATAGCTCACTTCTAATTTAGGCAACACCGTTAATGGTTGGTATAATTCGCCCTTGGCTGCGTCAACCACTTTGTATTGTACAGGTCTTATTATACTGAAATCAACTCCAGCAATATTTACAATAAACTTTACAGTGAATGATGGATCGTTCTCTGCTTTGCCTATCAACATCTGATCTCGCACATCAAAAGAACCTTCTAAGGGAGTATTGACTAGCCAATATGGTTGATCAATTTTTTTGTCTGCTGAAACGGGCAATATTTTATTGATGCTTACTACTTGATTTGTGCCAAGCGATGTTGAAAATGAACTGTCAAAGTTTTCAGTGTTTATTCGTTTTACAACTGCACTTATGCTGCCTCGGTTGTTTATAAAAAAGTTCAAATTCAGTTGTCCGCCCTGCACTACGTTGGGTTGATTGCTTGTGGCTTCTACAAATAAAGCAGCACAGGCTTCAATAAGTTGTTGCGTTTCTAAAAGCTTGATGTGTTTCCAATTATTGGCAGGCAATTGCTCAATGGCTTTATAAACATTTACAAGCCCTGCAACAGACAATTCAGGTTGCGCAAAGTTGTAAGTTTTAAGTACTTCGCTTAACAAGGCTTTTACTTTGTCGCCGCCGGGCAATCTTGTCCAGTCACTTACTACATTATCCATTAGTTCTGTGGTGGCAACATCACCACCAACGGTGGCAAAATATTCTGAAATTTGTCCGCGACGTCTAGGCCTTCCCTCGCCCTGACTTTTATGCATGCTTCTGGCTTCGCCACCCAACTCGCCATAGCTTTTACCTATCAATGCATTGTAACCACCTACATCCATCTTTAATTGATCGTTACTTGTGGTGTTGTTGCTTCCAAAGTTGAAGGTGTTCCAAACTATTCTTTTTGCTTGCCACGGAGCAACACCATACTTAAATTGTTCAGGAAACATTGTTGGGTCTGCTGCGGCTTTAAATGCCTCTTCAGCCAAAATACCTGATGCCGCATGATGGCCGTGGCCGGCCCTTGCATCATTTGGAAATCGCTTGATTATAACATCGGGCTGGTACTGTCGTATCACCCAAACTACGTCGCTCAAAATTTTATCATGGTCCCAAATGCGCAATGCTTCCGTTGCACTTTTGCTAAAGCCAAACTCATAAGCGCGGCTAAAGAATTGCTCAGCACCATCAATACGCCTTGCAGCCAGCAACTCTTGTGTTCGTATCAAACCGAGTTCTATACCTTGCTCAGGGCCTATCAGGTTTTGACCGCCATCACCTCTTGTCAAACTTAAATATCCTGTTCTGTATAATTTTTCTTTTGCAAGAAATGGAAGCAGGCCATTGTTTTCATCATCAGGATGGGCGGCTATGTATAGAACACTTCCTAAAACATTTAATTTTTTTAATTGCAAATAGATGTCAGCACTGTTATATGTTGTAGGAATTTGACTGAAAGCTGAAATAGAAAATATGCTTAAGAAGAAAACAGATAGGTATCTCATCATGATGCTTCGAAGATAAAAGTTTATGAGTATGTCTTAACTGCAACCAAATATTTTGGCTTTAAAGTGATTTAGGTTGCTTTTGCTAAATATAGCACAGCTAACGTTGTGCGCATTACTTTTGCTTTTCAAATATATTTTATGATAGAGACAAAAGGATATGCAGCGCAGGATGCAACATCGGCACTGGCCCCTTTCAGCTTTGAAAGAAGAGACCTGAGGCCACATGATGTGCATTTAGAAATTTTATATTGTGGCGTATGCCATTCAGATCTACATACTGTTCGCAGTGAATGGGGACCAGCCGCATACCCATGTGTGCCGGGTCATGAGATAGTGGGTAAAGTTGTAAGCGTAGGAGAAAACGTTACCAAATTTAAACAGGGTGATCTAGTAGGTGTTGGATGCCTGGTTGATTCTTGTAAAGAGTGTAGTAACTGTAACAAAGGGTTAGAGCAATATTGTGAAAAGGGTGCCACATTTACTTATAACAGTCCAGATAGGGTTGATGGTACCAATACTTTGGGTGGCTATTCCAACCAGATGGTTGCTAACGAAAACTTTGTATTGCATGTATCCGATAAACTACCGCTAGAGGGTGTTGCCCCGTTGCTTTGCGCCGGTATAACCACTTACTCGCCATTGAGACATTGGAAAGTAGGTAAGGGACATAAAGTAGCTATTTTAGGTTTGGGAGGATTAGGACACATGGCTGTGAAATTTGCAGCGTCGTTTGGCGCTGAGGTTACCATGTTAAGTACATCACCATCAAAAGAGGCAGATGCTAAAAGATTGGGTGCACATCGTTTTGCGCTTACAAAAGACCCTGAGCAACTAAAGGGCTTAACTAATTACTTTGATTTTATAATTGATACAGTATCTGCACCACACGATTATAATATGTACCTGAATATGCTTAAAACAAGTGGCACGATGATCTGCGTTGGCGCACCACCTGAGCCTGCACAAATACTTGGCTTCAATTTGATCTTTAACCGTAGAAGTATTGGAGGTTCGCTTATTGGAGGTTTACCCGAAACACAAGAAATGCTTGACTATTGCGCTGAGCACAATATTACTTCTGATGTTGAGGTAATAGCAATTAAAGACATTAATGAGTCTTACGAGCGGATGCTTGCAGGAGATGTTCGTTATAGATTTGTAATTGATATGGCTACCTTATAAACGATAAAAGGATAGTTCGATTTGAACTATCCTTTTTATTTGCTTTCTTCTATCAAACTTATTTTATTCTTCTCCAGTCTTGTATCATTTCGGTACCGGTAGCTGTTCGGGTTGTTATTGTAATTTGATCGGTATTGATTACTGCAACCGTAGCATCATTATAAACTGTTGAGCCATTACAAGCTGTAACTAAATTGCTGATTGTAAATCCTCCAGAGCCATTACCCTTAATACTTCTCCAAAAAGCATCATTTTCTTTAGCACAGTATTTATTATTCTCAATGGTTTTAATGGTTCCGTTGCCTGTAACCGGTAACACATTCACCATGCTGCCCACCATGGCATTATCATCAGTAGATGAGTTGAGGCGCCAATTACCATTTAAAGAAAACACACCACCGGTAGTATTGGTAGGTATGCTATTAATTACGTCGCAACTTGTAAATACTGTAGCCACTATCAATCCAAGACATAAAAATATTCTGTTCATCATTTATTGTTTCTAAGCCGTGTTCATTTATTATGCCAAAGTGGTGGTTGATATTTATAAACCATATTTATCAACCAGATAAATTAATGCAGCCATGTTGATGGCTCCCAAATTAAGTTCTCTTTTATTTACCGCTTCAAATACATCACTACGGGCATGATGGATATCGAAATAACGTTGTGGATCAACTTCTAAACCTGCCAACGGCGTACCAAACGCTTTTGCAATAGGACCAATATCAGCACCGCCACCACCGGCATTTAACTGATACACTCCATAAGGTGTAAGCAATTGCGCCCAGGGTTGTATTTTTTCTAACTGCTCCTTACTCATTGTAAAACCAAAACCACGGGGTGTAAAGCCACCTCCATCACTTTCAAGAGCAAACACATGTTGCTCGTGATTAGCCTTAGCTAACTCTGCATATTTTTCACCACCGCGCAAACCATTTTCTTCATTGGCAAATAATACAAAGCGAATGGTACGGCTAGGCTTGTAACCGAGCGCTTTTAATACTCGCAAAACCTCCATTGTTTGTACTACGCCAGCACCATCATCATGCGCACCTTCATTCACATCCCAACTATCTAAATGGCCACCTACCGTAATAATTTCATCTTTATGGTCGCTACCTTTAAGTTCTGCTACAACATTATGTCCAACAGCATCAGGAAGAAAGCGACCGTTGGTTGTAATTGAAACAACCACATTTTTATTTTGCTTGCAAACACCCCACAAATAATCAGCATCCTGCAAGCCTAAAGCAACAGCAGGTATCTTAGGAAATGAATCACTGTACGTCATACTTCCGGTGTGTGGGTTGTTATCAGTAGCCTCAGTTAATGAACGTATCATAACACCAAATGCACCATATTTTGCGGCCCTGCTGGCACCCATTCTACGGTAAATACCTGCCTCGCCATATGATTTGCCGGGACGTAAGTTTGTAGGATCGAAGGCATAATTAAAGAAAACGATCTTACCGAAGGCTTCTGCTTTGCGCCGGTCTAACTCTTCAAAAGAACCAACTGCAAGCACCGAAGCAGTTAGTCCAACTGACCCTGTACCAAATGAATTACCTAGTGCTAAAATATCTAACGTTTTACGTTGCTTTTCTCCGTTAATAGTTACTACAGATGCTTTATCAGTACCACCTCTATTCCAGTTAGGCATCATACATTGTTGCAGATAAACGGTATCTGCACCCAGACTTTGCATGGTTTGTTTACCCCATTGCACTGCTTGTGTAAACTGTGGACTTCCCGCCAGCCTGCCTCCAATTTGCTTGGTTAAATAACGCAAGTTGTCATGTGCCTTTCCAAACAGCATTACGTTATCAGATATTCTTCTAATAAAACTAGAATCGGGGTTAATCTGCGCCATTGCAAAAGCAGGCACTAGTAAGAGTATAATAACAAGTTGTTTCATGAATAAACTTTAGAGGCTCAAATTACGTAATTGGCCCGTGATGTGTTTAGATTGATTGAGAAAGAACTTTTGTTTGCTTTTATTGTTATTTCGCAACCTGGCGCGTAAGTAATTTAATGAATTCTCAATTGGATTGGTAAACTTTGCAACGCTCAAGATTACAAACTAAAATATCAGAATGAGAATAGGAATTGTATGTTATCCCACATTTGGCGGTAGTGGTGTGTTAGCTACCGAGTTAGGCAAAGCGTTAGCAGATAAGGGGCATTCAGTACACTTTATTACCTACCAGCAGCCGGTGAGGTTGAATGTTTTTAGCGCCAATATATTTTACCATGAAGTGCGCGTGCCTACCTATCCGTTATTTGATTATCCACCATATGAGGTGGCTTTAGCAAGTACAATGGTAGATGTAATATTAAATCACGATCTGGATTTGTTGCACGTACATTATGCTATACCGCATGCGTCAGCCGCTTATATGGCTAAGAAGATAGTTGAAGAAAAGGGCAGGAAAATTCCGGTGATCACCACTTTGCATGGTACAGATATTACGCTGGTTGGTAAGGATAAAACGTACGCGCCTGTAGTTACCTTCAGCATAAATGAAAGTGACTCAATTACAGCCGTGAGTGATAACCTAAAAGAAGAAACTTTTAAATCGTTCAAGATCACTAAAGAGATTGAGGTGATACACAACTTTGTTGATGTAAAAAGATTTAGCAAAAAACCAATTGATGCTTTTAGAAAAGTGATCGCTCCTGATGGAGAAAAAATAATTGTGCACGCATCTAATTTTAGAAAGGTTAAAAGGGTGCAGGATGTGGTGAAGATTTTTGCGGAAGTCCGCAAGCACTTATCTGCAAAACTATTAATGGTTGGCGATGGTCCGGAAAGGCCTTTTATTGAAAATTTAGCCAGAGAACTTGGTGTATTTGATGATGTAAGATTTTTAGGTAAGCAAGATCAAATGGAGGAAATCTTAGTGGTGAGTGATTTGTTTTTACTTCCATCAGATTATGAAAGTTTTGGACTGGCTGCACTAGAGGCTATGGCTGCAGGAATGCCCGTAATTAGTAGCAATGCGGGTGGATTGCCTGAAATTAATATACATGGTGTAACAGGCTTTATGGCAAACGTAGGCGACGTTGTAGAGATGAGTCGCTATGCAGTAGAGCTATTGAGTGACGATGTTAAGTTGGAGCAGTTTAAAAAGAATGCATTTGAAAATGCTGAAAAATTTGATATTCAAAACATCATTCCCATCTACGAGAAACTTTATAGCAAATACTGCCGAATGGATTGTAGTGAAGACTAATTAAAATAAAAATGACCCTCACTTTTTTGCGGGTCATTTTTTTTAAGTGTTATTATTTACGCCTTAACCAGCCTTCGGGGTTTAGAGGACTTCCTTTTTCGTTTGTAACCATAAACAAAACTTCTCCTTCACCTTCTTCGTTGGCTCCGGCACGACCAATTAAAGTACCTGCTCTTACCTGCTGTCCCCGACTAACATTTACTGATGAAAGATGGCTATAGGTTGTAAAATACTTTCCATGTCTCACCAAAACCGCCTGCTCTCCACCCAAATCAAACACTGAAGATACCTCACCTTCTGCAACTGCCTTTACTGATGCACCAACAGGTAAGGAGATGGAAATGCCGTCACTCTGGCCTCTTATTTTTGAACCCGGTACTGAGTAAGATCCAAAATGTATGGAGATGTATCCGGCATCTACAGGCCATGGCAATGTTCCTCTCCCACTTTCAAAGTTTATTGACTCTCTTCTGCCTTCTTCTGTAGATTCAAACGGACTATAAACCCTGGTGCTTTTTGCTACTGGTGCACTTACGGGCTCATCAGCCTCAACATCAGCAGGTGGTTTATTTGCGGCAGCAGGCGTATTATTTTTTGCAACTGAATTATTATTATTTGTTGCGGCTCGCGCAGCCGCTGCACGGGCTTCTCGCTCTTTCCTAAGCCGCTCATCCTCTTTAGCTTTAGCAATCCTTGCACGCTCCATCGCTTCTTTTTGTTCTCTTCTTATAATTACTGCAATGGCATCCTTCATTTTTTGACGCTGACGGTCTCTGTTCTTAATTTCTTTTGCTATATCATTCTCCTTACTCTTCAGTTGCGTAACTACTTGATCTTGTTCCTTTCTATCAACCTCCAATACAGTCAACTGTTTACCCTGGTCTTGTAACGCTACGGATTTCTGTATTTTACTATTGTTTAGCAAAGCAATTTTTCCCTCTATAACTGCCTGTGTTTTATTAATGTTGGCAACTTGTTGCTCCCTGTATTGCCTGTAGCTTTTTAAATAGGTGATCCGTTTTACAGCATCATTAAAACTGGCTGATGAAAAAATGAAGTTTAGATAGTCATAATTGCTTCGATTTTTATAAGCGAATAAAAGACTTTGAGCATACTCTTGCTTTAAAGTATCTAACTCCCTTCTAAGTTTGCTTATCTCAACGGTTGATAAGTATATATCATCATTAAGTACATGAATGTCTTTGTTGATGTTTTTTATAAGTTCCTCTCTGGCTCTTATTTTCCGCTTCACTAATTCTAATTGCCCAACAGATTGCTTCTTCGTCTTCCTGATCTCGCCAAGTGTTTTATTGAGTGAATTGATCTCTCTAACAAGATCTTGTTGCTTACGTTGCAAATCTTCTTTGCTTTGCCCGATTGCAATAAATGACAAGGTAGATAGAAGTAAAAAAAACAGTAAGGATTTAAACATAAGTTTCTTTTTAAAACGATGCACAAAATGTGACTAAGGAACTTAATTAACTACTTTATAGTTCTTCTGAATATTGAAAGGAAAAGTTACCGGCTGATTAAATGCGAACTGTTTAAAATCTAAATTGATATCAAGCTTCGATTTTTCAGCAACAGAAATACGCCGCTTAGTTGAAAAAAGGATACCGGAAGATGCATCATAATTTTCAAAAGAGATATCGCAGGTTCTATTTTTAGTTACATCAATATCATCCAACTTACTATGCAAAATTTTATAGTTGGTATTATTGAGTGTAATAAGATGTTTAAAAATTTTGCCTAACATCAATATCAATAATTCATTGTCCGGATTTTCTTTATAAGATGCAATGTTAGAATCTAAAAATACCGGATTGCCAACGATGAGATCCTGCAGCGTGGTAAAGTCAAAAGGCAATTGTGTTACATCCTGCAAAAAGCTAATGGTCCTATATTGAATCTGTTTTTTTAAAAGGTTCATCACCTTTACACTATCCTTCGAAATCAGCACCCGAAAACCTTCTATGCCTAAAGCACCCCTTAGCGATAACCAAACCAAACTATCTTTCTGCATTCTGATAAAAGCCGTGGCCTCATCGCCGCCATCTGAGCCATTATACTCAACCCTAACTTTCGCAGAAAATGTTTTAAAATCTATTTTATTTTGAAGTACTTTTTTATACAATGCATGCGAGATAAGCGATGAATCAGGCCGCTCTACTTTACTAACTACTGTAACAGTAGTAGTGTCAGATTTTGAAATTGCCTGCTCTATCTTCTGAACTTTTTTAGCTGGCCTGCATGCAACAAAAAACATTAATAAAATCGCCGCGCAATATATCTTCATAGGTTAGTGTTTTCCTGAGTGACCAAAACCGCCATGACCACGCTGGGTTTCGTCAATCTCTTTTACTTCGATCAGATTAGCTAGTTCAACTTGCTGAAAAACCATTTGCGCTATCCGATCTCCATGTCTGATCTCCTGAGGCTCATCTGACAGGTTTATTAAAATTACTTTTACTTCTCCTCTATAATCAGAATCAATAGTTCCCGGAGAGTTTAAACAGGTTAATCCTTGTTTTATGGCTAAACCACTTCTAGGCCTTACCTGAGCTTCGTAGCCTTTTGGTAATTGCAAAAATAAACCGGTTGGTATTAAAGCCCTTTGTAATGATTTTAATGTTATAGGTTCACTTAGTTCAGCCCTCAAATCCATGCCGGACGAACCAGCAGTTGCATATGCAGGTATTGGGTTTGATGAGTTATTAATAATTTGAATATCAATCATAAGTATGTGAAACAAAAGTAACTATTCAAGATTGTTTAAGTTTTAATCACGAATGCTTATAGTGTTAAATTGATGTGAGAATAGGTTACCATTTAATGGCTTAAGTACTCTTCATCAGTAAAACGGTGGCATACGCAACCAATCCTTCTTCTCTACCCACAAACCCCATTGTTTCTGTTGTAGTTGCTTTTATTGATACATCAGATACATCTACACCAATTATGTTTGCAATGGTTTGCTGCATTTGTTGCACGTAGGGTTTAATTTTGGGTTGTTCTAGTGTTAATGTAGTGTCCACATTTACAACCTTATAGCCCTTCGCTCCTATCAGTTCAATTGTTCTCGCTAAAAGAATTTTACTATCTATATTTTTAAATTCCATTGACGTGTCAGGAAAGTGAACTCCAATATCGCCCAGCGCAAGGGCACCTAATAGCGCATCGCAAATAGCATGTAATAAAACGTCAGCATCACTATGTCCTAATGCACCTTTTGGATGGTCAATTTTTACACCGCCGATCCACAAATCTCTACCCTCAACTAACTGATGAAAATCGATTCCGGAACCTATTCTATACATGACAATATTTTTTGTTGGATGGCAAATTTACCTGCATAAAAAAAAGCGAATGTATTGATACATTCGCTTTATAAATTTTTTAGATCGCTATTATTTACTGTGGCTGACGTTCTGCATCCAAATCGAACACTAAACTAAAACGTAGTGTGTTAGATAGCGGATTGCGGTTAACGCCATTACCCGACGGTACTAAGTAAGAAAAGTTTAGACCGAATACATTGTACTTTAGACCGGCACCTAGTGTAAAATATTTCCTGTTTCCTTTTAACTTATTTTCATAAAAATAACCCGCGCGAAATGCAAACTGATCGTTGTACATATATTCTGCGCCTAAGCTTGCCTGTACTTCTTTAACCTCGTTACCAAAACCACCTGCATCGCCAAACGAGCTAAACCAGCTATTGATAACACTCTTATTACGATAGGCAGCTAAAGCAGCATCATCAGTTAAAGCCGGTGGCGTAGGCACCAAAAGCTTATTCAAATCAACTCCAAAAGTTATTTTACTTGTCTCATCAAACACCTTATTGTAAGATGCGCCAATGCCAAGGTTTGCAGGTATGTAATCTTTTTGGTTTGCATCACTGGTATAAGAAATCTTAGAACCTAAGTTGGTAATAGCCACACCCCAGTTCCAACCGTCGCCGGCTTCATTTACACCGGTGTGAAATAGAGAAAGGTCTCCTGCAACTGCATTGCCGGGCTTATAAACTACGCCACTATTATTAGGATCGCCTTTGGCTAAGCTTGAATTGATGTAACGAAGTGCAACCCCCACGCCTAACTTTTCACTTAGTTTACGGCTGTAACCCATATCAAAGGAAAACTCTCTGGGCCTGAATGTAGAAAGATCGTTACCGGCAGCATCAGTAAATTGAATATTACCTAAACTGAAGTAGCGAAGCGATGCTGAAATGGCCTGCTCTTCATCTAATTTATGGTAGCCTGCCATAGAGGCCAGGTACACGTCATTCAATCCCAAATCTTTTAACCACGGTGTATATGTTAACGCCACGGCAGATTTACTTGCAGAAAAAGGTGTCTTCGCCAGGTTCCAAAATGCAGAATTTGCATCAGGGGTTGTTGCAATACCTACATCACCCATACCACCAGCGCGGGCATCAGGCGAAATTCTTAAAAATGGTACAGCACTGGTAACCACGTTTATTTTGTTGGCATCTTGTGCCTGCGTGTAATTATTGAAAAAGGTAAGAAAAATAGAAGCAGTAGTGAGACGCACTAAAAGTTTCATTGCTCGGTTTTTGATTAAAAGTGTGTAAAAATATAAGAATAATTCAAACGGACAACTAAACTGAAGTGGCGTTGATTTATGCTTAAATAAGTATAATTATATCATGTATTACTTTTAAAATAAACCGAAACTGCAAGCTCTTTAAAAGGCCTAATTTGTAATATACCTAATAACCCTGTTTTGAATGGATTATTGCAATAGACTAAAAAATTGTTTTAAAAGCTGCTTTTAAAATCTCAAACCATATATAAAAACGAGATCCGGCATCATAAAGATCGAAGTAACAGATAAATTATTGCAACCAAACAATTGTTGCAACGTTTCATCGTTATGTAAAATACACAAGAAAGTGGTCATTTATTTGAAAGGCAGGCAGCGTTAAAATTAGGCTTTTAATAACACACACCAGCGTTGTTTAAAACAAAAAGATTTAATCGTTTCTGCTATATTCGCATGAGTTATCACTACCTAACAATATTGAATATTTTTTTTCGTTCCTAAACGAGCAAAATTCTTACAAATGCAAAAAGTATTGAGTTTAAAAACTTTTACTGTACTTATGGGGGCCATGTCATTAATGGTCTCTTGCAAGAACGGGAGTCTATTTGGTAAAAAAGCCCAAAAGTCTGAAATGACTGGTTGGAACTACAATGATAAAAACATGGGTGGTTTCAATGTAGCTAAAGCCAGAGACATGAAAACCGGGCCGGGGCTGGTGTTTGTACAAGGTGGTACTTTTACCATGGGCGCAACGTCTGAAGACGTTATGGGCGATTGGAATAATATACCAAGAAGGGTTACCGTAAATTCATTTTTTATTGATAAAACAGAGGTAGCAAACGTCCATTATCGCGAATATTTGAATTGGATTGAAAGCGTTTTTTCTGATCCTCAATATGAAGGTGTTATAGCAGCAGCCTCGCCAGATACACTAGTTTGGAGAAGCGAACTTGCTTATAATGAGCCGTACGTAGAATATTATTTCCGCCACCCTTCTTATAATTTTTACCCGGTAGTTGGTGTTACCTGGAAACAGGCACACGATTTCTGTATTTGGAGAACTGACCGTGTAAATCAAAACGAATTAATTAAAGAAGGATATCAAAATAAAAATGTTGTAAAAACAGAATTAAGCGGTGGTGGACAGGAAAACTTTAATACCAAAGCTTATTTAATGGGTGAATATCAGGGTATGCCCGGTAAACCTAAAAAGAATGCTTTAAAAGATGCTCAAGGCCGCCCACGCACACAGGTAAAGTTTGATGATGGTATATTACTACCAGGCTATCGTTTACCAACAGAAGCTGAGTGGGAATATGCAGCACTTGGTTACATCAATCAAAACCCACAAGTACGTGGTAGTGAGAAAAAGCGTGGTGAAGAGTTGATATCTAATAAACAAATTTACGCCTGGCAAAACGAAGGTTTTGACAACCTACGCTCAACACGCCGCGGTACATGGCAAGGTAGTTTCTTAGCTAACTTTAAGCGTGGTAGTGGTGATAATATGGGAGTTGCAGGTGGTTTAAATGACCGTTCGGCTATACCTGCTGAGGTTACTGCTTTCTTTCCTAACGGATTTGGCGTATTTAATATGAGTGGTAATGTAAGTGAGTGGGTTGCCGATGTTTACAGGCCTCTAACTAATATTGAAGCGGATGATTTTAATCCTTACCGTGGTAACCGTTTCCAAAAAGTTGATAAATCTGGTGGTGAAGGCAATATGAGAGATAGTTTAGGTAGAATTAAAATGGTTGATGAATCTGACTCAACACTTCGCAATCGCCGTAACTATCAAAGGTCTTATGCCATTAACTTTATGGATGGTGACTCTTTAAGTAATGTTAGTTATGGATATGGATTAACCACTTTGGTTTCTGACCAGTCACGGGTTATTAAAGGTGGTAGCTGGAACGATAGAGCTTATTGGTTAAGCCCTGGCACACGTCGTTTTCTTGAAGAATACCAAAGCAGCAGCACTGTAGGTTTCCGTTGCGCTATGACGCATTTTGGAGCCCCAGAGGGCAACAAACGCAGAGCTGGTAATTTCTTCCCTCAACGCAGACAAAAGCGATAATTCATCCAATTATATATCAAAGGCCATCCATTTTTTGGGTGGCCTTTTTCGTTTTTATCAATCTGGATTCGGGGTTCTCTCAACCCCGAATTGGCAATCAAACATTACTTTTACTGCAAATTTTACTGCTTTGAATATTGAAGACCTTTATCAAATTTTTTTAGAACATCCATCCATACAAATTGATACGCGCAAACTAAAAGCAGGCGACTTATTTTTTGCACTTTCAGGAGAAAGATTCAACGGTAATAGTTTTGCATTGCAGGCTTTAGCGTTGGGTGCTTCCTATGCTATTGTTGATGAAGATATCGACCCATCAAACCAAAAAATTATTGTTGTAAATAATGTTTTAGAAACGCTTCAGGCATTGGCGAAGCACCATCGTCAACAATTTAAAATACCATTTATTGCCATTACCGGCAGCAATGGTAAAACAACTACCAAGGAGCTTGTCTATACAGTACTATCCTCGCAATATAAAACGTACACTACTCAGGGTAATTATAACAACCATATTGGTGTACCACTAACACTTTTGTCAATTGGTTTAGATGCAGAAATGGCTGTTGTAGAAATGGGTGCCAACCATCAACAAGAAATTGCCGGTTATTGCCAATACACCATGCCAACGCATGGTATAATTACCAATTGCGGCAAAGCACACCTTGAAGGTTTTGGCGGAATTGAAGGTGTAAAAAAAGGTAAAGGCGAGTTGTTTGATTATTTAAAGCAGCATAATGGTACAGCATTTATTTATACCGATTACGATTATCTAAATAATATGAGCAATGGTATCACAACAATTATTGGTTATGGAAGTAATGAAGGATTAGTTACTGGCAAAAGTTTACAAAGCGAACCTTTTTTGCAGGTACAATTAACCGGACAAGTTAATAACGATACAATAATTACCAATCTCGTAGGAAATTATAACTTACCGAACGTGTTATGTGCAGTAGCTGTCGGGCAATATTTTGGTGTTCCTCAAAATAAAATTAAGCAGGCGTTAGAAAACTATCATCCAAGCAACAGCCGTTCTCAATTGATAGAAGTTGGAACAAATAAAATTATACTCGACGCGTACAACGCCAACCCTACCAGTACTAAAGCAGCTATAGAAAATTTAGCGAAAATATCAGCACAGCATAAAATTGTAATGTTAGGTGGTATGATGGAACTTGGTGAAACAAGCGCACAGGAGCACAAGGAAATTGTGAAATTGATCAACACTTACAAGTGGGACCATGTTGTATTAGTTGGTGGCGATTTTAGCAAGATCGATCATCCTTACATTTATTTTGATAATGCTGCTGAGGCAGGCAAGTGGTTTGGGGAGCAACAATTTAGCAATAGCTACATACTTATTAAAGGCAGTAGAAGTATAAAGATGGAAGATATACTACTAAAGGCCTAACCGAACTATTGCGGGTATGAAAGTTGTATTCAATAATATTACAAGCTTAAAAAACCTACTAAAATGAGTACAGAAGCCAAAGAAAAGTTGAATGATATTATACAAGGCGACAAGCCCGTTTTAATTGACTTTTTTGCTGAATGGTGCGGACCTTGTAAAATGATGAAACCTATTTTGGAACAACTACGATCTGCAATGGGTGAAAGCATTAGAATATTAAAAATTGATATCGATAAAAATACGAGCATTGCATCTTCATTAAATATCTCCGGCGTACCAACTCTTATGCTTTATCAAAAAGGGCAAATGCTTTGGCGCCAATCAGGCGTTGTTGATGCAAAGCAATTGCAAACCATCATAAAACAGAAAGCCAATATTTAGTTTACGCTGCCTCTCCGTATAGATTGGTTAATTTTGCAACGTTCAAAAGTGTATTATGACTCAAAATGCAAAAAAGCCATTATATCTGTGGAGTGTTCTTACTAATAAATGTCCGCGTTGCAGAAAAGGCAACTTGTTTGTTACTGAAAGTGCCTTCAACTTTAAAGAAGGTATGAAAATGCATACGAATTGCCCGGTATGTGGACAGCCAACTGAAATTGAGGTTGGTTTTTATTTTGGAACCGGCTACGTTAGTTATGCTGTAACGGTATTTATAAGTATAGTTACATTTTTGGCCTGGTGGCTCATAATCGGATTTTCTTTAACTGGTAATGGCATTTTTTATTGGCTTGCATTTAACGCTATATTGCTTCTCGTTCTTCAACCACCAATTATGCGTTTCTCCAGAACACTTTGGCTAAGTTGGTTTGTAAAATACAAGCCTGATTGGGAAAGCACGACCGCTAAAAATTACGAACGTGTTGTAAAAGATCATATGAACAATTGGTAGGGTTAATAACAATGCTTTCAAGACAATGTCTTTTTTAATATTACGATGGACCGTTCTGCAACCTGATATTTTAGTGAAGTAACAACCTTACCAGTATTGTCAGTTTTACTTGTATCGATTGATGTGTCTGCGACAATAATCCAAGTACCCGCAGTTGCTACCTGAATTGAAAATTCTAAGGGATTCCACCAGGCATTTATCATTACGTAAATATCTGCGCAGTTATAATCTTGGCCTTTTAAGTGATAAGCAATAGTATGAGATGTGTAGCTCAAGTCAGCATCTTTTCCTACACCAAACCATGTTACATCCTGCTTCCAAAAAGTATGACGGTGTAACGATGAATGGTCTTTTCGAAACTGAATCATTTTTCTAAAAAATTGAAAAACGTCCTCATTCAATTTTAATAGTTCCCAATTAAGCCAGCTTGTTTCATTGTCTTGGTTGTATGCGTTGTTGTTACCTTTCTGCGTTGCCAGAAATTCATCACCCATTCTAAACATGGGTACACCATTAGAAAGCATTAAAATGGCAGCAAAATTTTTTGCCTGTTTGATGCGTAGTTTCATCACATCTGCAGGTACATTTTCATCACCTTCCATTCCACAGTTCCAACTATAATTTGTGTCCGAGCCATCTGTATTGTTATGGCCATTAGCTATGTTGTGTTTTGAGTTGTAAGCAACTAAATCATAAAGCGAAAACCCATCATGCGCAGTAATAAAATTTACTGATTGAAACGGATGACAACTATGAGGCAACTTATCCGGAAACAGATCATCACTGCCATACAACCTTGTCATTAGCCTTGCAACCATTCCATTATCTCCCTTCACAAACTTCTTAACATCATCTCTAAACTCACCATTCCACTGGCCCCAACCGGCGCCAGGAAATTTATGCCCTAGCTGATAACTTGCCATATCCCAAGGCTCCGCAATCAACCTGACTTTAGACAATACGGGATCCATAGATATTTCTTCAAGTAACGGAGGATTGTTCAGGTTTACAAAACCATCATCGTTACGTGTAAATATAGATGCAAGATCAAACCTAAACCCGTCAACCTGCATTTCTTGCACCCAATACCTTAAACTATCTAGTATAAGGTTGCGAACCGCTTTGTAAGAAGCACGAAGCACATTTCCGGTACCGGCATCATTTATATAATTGTAGTTTTTATCAAGCAAATAATAAGACTGGTTGTCTATGCCTTTAAATGAATAAAATGGACCGGCATAATCACCTTCGGAAGTATGATTGTATATAACATCCAAAATCACTTCAATGTCTGCTGCATGCAAAGCGGCAACCATTTGTTTAAATTCATCTATCTGCTTAAGCCCATCTTTACTTACACAAAATTTATTATGAACCGAAAAAAAATTGAGCGTCATATAACCCCAATAGTTTTTTTCTTTAACATCAAACTGTTGTACAGGCATCAACTCGACTGCAGTTATACCCAAGCTTTTTAAATAAGGTATTTTTTCAATTATGCCCGAAAATGTGCCCCGCACTTCATCATTGATATTTGAGCTTTCATGCTGCGTAAAACCTTTTACATGCAGTTCGTAAATGATGAGATCGTGGCAATGTGAAAGAAGGCTTGCAGAAGAAAGGGCATTTGAGGTTTTCAATTTGATCAACTGACCTAATACGGCTTTCCCAATATTTTCGGCAGCATCTTTCGTTGCTTCTCTTGAAAAGTCAGGTGGAAAAAAGACGGCCTTCGCCCAAGGATCAAGCAGTAATTTTTTTGGGTTGAAGAGATTGCCTGAGCCAATTGGACCATCAATTTTATAGGCGTAACAATCAGCATTTTTTAGCTGCTCCGATGCTATAAAGCAGTGCCAGATTGCATTGGTCTTATTTATAAAGATGTCGAAGTTGTGTTGATGGACAATTTTATAGGGGTCGCTTTTTTGAAATAATAATAATGAAACACTTGAAGCTGATTTTGAGTAAATAGAAAAATTAAAACCATTCTTTTCAGGATTCCAAGTGGCACCTAATGGGTATGGAACGCCGTAGGATGTATTCCAATTCTTCACTATTTTTTATTTAGGATTGAGTATGGTAAAGTTTTAATCGTAACCGCCAAACATCAGTAGCGATGCATCAATATCTAAAGCATTAACCAAACAGTGTAATTGCCCCGCCTTAAGTAAGGCATACGACCCCGGTAGCAATGTTCTAATTTCAAAAGCACGCTCTCTATCTGGAAACTTATACCAATCACCCACCATCATGTATGCTTTGCCTGCAAGTAAAAAAAATATTTCCTGATTGTCGCGGTGGCGGTGTATGCCTATGGCGCAATCAGGTTTTAATACGTGTAAATCAATATAATCAACTGATAAAGATTTTTCTTCTTTAATAGTTCCGTCAGAAGATTTTGTACCGTCCGCATTAAACATCCACGGCATTAGATTGCGAGACAATTCAGAAGGATCTGTGTAAGGTTTATAATTAGACATTAGGTTGCGATAGTGCAGAAAACCAAAGCCCCCATGTGGGTTTCCACTTACGCCCACCTCCATAAAGTTATCCCATCCTCGCAACAGCATATTGAATTGATACTTGTAATTTTTACCACCCTGAGAGTCCCAAAATTTTTTCGTATGATCCGTCCATGCACATTCAATTTTTAATGGCAAAATTGGATGCATAGTGTTATCGGGTGACACTGTGTACATGTTTTTATCGTCTAAGCTCTTCTCTTTCAAAATCATTAAGAGACCCTGTTATGATATCGTTTCTAATTTGTAGATTTCCGTTTGACAATGCAAGTTTTCCTTTGCTGCTTAAATGATTATTGACAGCGCCTTTAAAACCCCAAAGCTCTACTTCGTATCGATTCGTTTCTTCGTTGTAGGGTACTTTCAAATACTCAGACACCGATTTATTTTGCACTTTCAACCACAGATAAATGTATGAATCCATCTTGTTGTTGGTTAGTTCTGCAAGCTTTGAATCAGGACCACCTAAATAAGAAAGTTTTAAGAATGGCACAGTTTGTCCACCAACATTAACCCAGCCTCTTGCAAGAAAAGTATCAGTAAGTATGAAATCTTTTATATTCTGTTTTTGAAAATCGTTTTTATTATCCTGTTTCGCAGGGTCTGTATTTGAATGGTCTTTTCCTGAAGGACCGTAGATATCTAAATGCGAGAATGGAAATAAAAACTGTATAGAATCAGCTAAATAATAATCCAAGTTTTCAGCAAAAAAATAAGACTCTTCCATGGCATGCATCAACTTGGTAGTTGGGTTATTGCTGTTGTAATTGATGAGTCCATTGTGAAGTGAGGCAACATCAATAAAAGTGTCGCTCTTTATTAATTGAATGTTTTTTAGTGTTGAAGCGTCTGCCATTTACTATAGTTTATGCGCTGTGATAGCCAAATGCTACAAAGATTAATGGAACTGTTTTAGATGGATTGCTGATACCATGTATACCCCCACTTTTGGTATAAATGATTTTACCTGCGGAGACGGGAATCTCGCGGACCGGCTTATCTCCAATGCAAAATATCTGTTGTTTTACTGTAGGGTATTTACCTTCAAAAGTGGGGTCGTCATCATTACCCATATAAGCAATGCCTTCACCTGAAACAATGTAGTATAATTCTTCTGAGCCAATATGCTGATGCACGCCTTCGAAACTGCCGGGCGTAACATTCACCTCATGAAAGTAAACGATCTCGCTGCCAAGTTCACGTTGCAAGATCCATTTCATTTCTACTATGTTGGTACCATCGTGCCTGTAGTTTGGGTTGATGGTTTCCATCATGGCATTTGAATAACGTACCGGTTTTACATCCTTGCTATCAAGAAACCAGCCCCGCTGAAAATTGAGTTGATAATTTTTTACATCAACCGTGTTTTCCGGGGCGCTTGGCCTATCGGTTTTTGGTTCCTGATACGAGCGTAAATAGTCGTTATCTTCTGTAGGATTTTTAATTTTGTAGCCAAGAGGTTCATCAATATCATTCTCTCTAAACACTACATTGAACACCTTTAATTCTTTGCTGTTTTTTAAAGCGTCATCAAAATGTGGTACGTGAGTAATTGAGCCGTTTTTACCCATTTGTCCTAACACTTTAAAGTGGTGCCTGCTTCCAGAAACCGGTTGAAGTGTATCCCATATCTCACATTGATAAGCGCGAACCCATGTGTCGTAAGTTAGTTTCAGTTGGGTACCAATTTCGTTATTATCATTGGTTACAATAGACAAATTGCACATCACGTGATCGTGTAGCTGGCGGCCACTTTCCCGAGTAGTTTCGTTCAACCTACTTGCTCTGTATTCAATGCGGATAACGTTTGCCAGAAACTGACCATCCTGAAAAACCTGGGCTTTCATCAAAGTAATATCATGTTTGCTACGTACTTCACGCACGTTATAGCGATATCTTTTACTTACAGTAGCATTTAAATATTGAGCATGGTAAATTCTATCCGGATAAAAAACTACTCTAAATATTTCATTGTCAGGTCTTGTATGAATCTCTGAAAAATCTTCGTGCATCGTAGTTGTTATTTACATCGATTTTAAAATCTGATCTGCCACTCTAAAGGAGTTTGCTTCAATGGTGTGCGTTGGATTTCCACTGCCTGATGTAGGCATGAAGGAACCATCGGTTACATATAAATTATCAAAGTGCCACGCCCTGCAATTCACATCTAAAACAGAGTCTTTAGGATCATCACCAAAACGGGCACCGCCTAATACATGGTTTGCTATTCTTATCAAGCCATTTACTGCATTGTAACTTCCTCCGGCACCAAGTACTTCTACTTCTGCCAGTTCAAGTATTTTTCTGCATTGCGCTGCCATAGTATCCATCAGGTAAGTGTCTTGCTGATGCCATCCTTTGTTTACATAAGCAACCGGCCTGTTCCACTTATCTTTTATGGTAGCATGCAAGTCTATACGATTATTAAATTGCGGAACCTGGTTTGCCATAAAGGATAACGAAATGGTGCGGCCAAAATTTTGATCGAGGTAGTCAACAAACTTTTGACCGCGCAAACTCAGGTCATAATTCAAGCCATGCCATAGGGTATCCAGATCCATTGCACCCATGGTTCTAAACAGCGATATAGGGAGCGCCGCGTCAGAGGTGTTATTATAGATAGTAGCACCTGCCCATAAATTATTTTTAAGTAAAAAGTCATCGTGATTGCAGGCATCTGTTGCCCAATCAGAATCTAAGGCAATTGATTTATCAACTCGCTCGCCGTTGGGTAAGCGGCCACTCGCGCCACCAAATGCATGAGTAAGAAAGTACTTGCCCAGTAAATTATTCTGATGAATTCTATCATTAAAATCGCTACTCATTTGTGCAGAAATCTGCAGCAACCTAACTGACTCAATTGCTGAACAGGCTACAACAACAATGCTACCTTCTACCACGCGCGCATTGCCTGCAGGGTCCTTAAAATGCACTTGATTTACCGTTCCATTTGTAGAGGATAAATGGGTTACGACTGCGTTAGGCACTAACTCAAAATTGGGCAATGGCTCCAGCGTACTCAGTAGCGATACGTATGTACTGCTCTTAAGTCCTAAAGCATCACCATACCTGTTAACGTAACTTGTTTTAATGGTTTCTCTGTCTTTAGGCACCTTTCTGCCACTTGGGGCATGATCGTCTGTAATAACTGCCAATGGCGTTCTATAAGGCTTGATGGGTGCATTAGGTGATATTAATGATCCATATTTCAACATGCCTTTAAGTGCCCATGCACTTATGGGGTTTGGGGTGAGAGGTGTTTGGTATAAATTTTTTCCACCGAATGGTTTTAACTGATTTTCGGCGGTGCCATTTAATCCGATGAGCGTTTCTGTCTTTTCGTAATAAGGCACCATGGTGTTATAATCAACCGGCCAATCTCGCGCCTCTCTTTTAATGTCGCCTTTTGGGTCAGTATCTAACTTTCTATTTTCGTTAAAGGATCTCAGCTTAAAATCACGTGGCGTAAAACGTAGTGAAACTGCACCATATAGGTTTGTACCTCCACCAACAACTTGTGCGGTGTAACCTTCAATAGTTACTTTATCAAGGCCATCTTTATCTTTATAAATATGTGGCTCATCATTTAAATCGGGCTCTACATGACTTGTATAAAATGGTGCGCCATAATTTCCTGCACCTTTTACCTTAATAATTTGTTCAGCTCCATCTGATATAAGTTCATCTCTTTTAAAAGAACTTAAAGTTGAATCGGCATCGCGTTGTGGTTTAAACAATGGGCCTTTATCTAGCACCAATACAGATTTATTTTTCTTAGCCAATGTGTATGCTATGGGTGCACCACCTGCACCACTTCCTATAATTACAACATCGTAACGTTTATTCATGCATGCTCGTTTATTACAGTTTCAACCCAGGTAATTTTCGTTTTTTCCAAAAGGTTTTTCTATGGAAAGTGCCCAGTTAAAATGAGTACCAATAGTCTGGCCTGTTTCATCTTTAATGCTGTATTTCTCTTTGAGATAATTCCAACCGGCACAACCAATATTGCCACCATGGCGTGGATGGCAAAATGCTCCCGTAATGGAATGTCTGCGGATCAACTTAATAAAATACTTCGGATCATTATATTGCTGATAATCCCAACCAGGTACGTTTCCATTAGCCATTTGTTCATATAGATCATTGATCAATTCTTCTGAAACCTGCCATGAGTTAACAACTGGATTTCGTTGTCGTAAAACCTGGTCAATAAGTTTGATACATATTTTGTAATCCTGCAGGTGGTGCCTTTCTTCTCTTGCTAAGATGTTAGTGATGTAATTGATCTCCCCAACTGACTCATCGAGCTTGTAAATAGGCATTGCATCCTTCTCTCCTCTCGGTAAACCCTGATAGAATCGGTTAACAAAATTTTGAGCCTCCTCGGTTCTGAACAATGCAATTTGTTGCACTAATCTTTGTAACAGGTTCATCTCCCATTCTTCAAAATCGTTACTATAATTAAAGTAATCAGTAAAAAAGAACGACCATTCTTTACCATGCTTAAACATGGTTTTTTGCGGATTGATGGGATCAAGTTTTGATTGGCCGTTTACCAAATAGCGATAGTAATAACCTTTACCAACAGGCAATATCACGGTGAGGTAGTAAAGACCAGATGGCGCACCCATAAACGTTAGCGGTTTCAGCGGTAACTTTTTATAAAGAGGAAGAAAACTGCCAATTAATTCAACCTGTTTTACATCTTCAACTTTGGATTGTTTGTAAACGAAGGTTACCTCATTTAGTTTACCAACGTTTTTTTCTTCCTCGTGCAATTTGGTCATAACAAGTGGAAACCGCCAGCCTTCTGTCGGCCGACTATTATCCTCTGATTCATTGGATCGATCTCTAATCAAATACTTTGTGCAGTAATTAAAAATGTCGTTGGGGTCTTTCTCAATAGGTCCTTTAAACGAAAACATTGATCTTCTATTTTGGTGTGAACCAGGCCAGGATAATTATTGCTTAAGCTTAGTGTAAGATGCGCCTGACATTAATACTTAAAAATTAAAAATCTTTTTATTAAATGCAAGACCTTGCCCTAAAAAACCCAGGTTTTCTGATAATATTTTTATTAAGAAGAGAGTAAATACTGTCCGTAAAAAATGTGCGAAGAAAATAGATAGAAATTATATTGGGCTAGCAATCAATGTTACTAGCCCAATACAATCATTGTAAAATTGCTGTTACAAAAAGCAATAAAAGATTTGTAATAGTTCGTGAAGACTTAAGTTTCTAATCATTTGAACATCTTGAAAAGTTTAAACCTTTTCCAAAATCCAACTTGTAATAATGATAACACAACCCATAAACCAACCTACGGCACCGCCGAATGAACGAACATTTTTCATATGTAGCATTTAATAGAATTAGGAACAAACCGGTATGACTAAGGTCAGAAAACTTTCATTGTCAAAAGCTTGTAGTTCTACCCTTTTATAATGGTTCATCATTACGAAAGTTGTAGCGTATTTATACGTTGATTTATACCTAATTGATTATTCATTAGTTTTAATCCATGAAACTTTTCATTTTTATTATTTTAACCAGTTTATCTATGAGTACTTTTTCTCAGGAGAATAGAACTACTTTAAACCACCTCGCTATCTATGTGAAGAATTTAGAACGAAGTAGCGCTTTTTATAGAAACATTTTACAATTAGACACGCTGCCAGAGCCTTTTAAAGATGGATTACATGCCTGGTTTAAGATTGGGCCACAACTGAGTCTTCACATTATACAAGGCGCTAAGGAAGATGTAAATCAATATAGAAATACGCATACCTGTTTTAGCGTACATGATATTGACGCTTTCATTCAACTTTTAAATAAAAACAATATTGAGTTTGAAGATTCGAAAGGCATAAAGCAAGCCATTACCACACGTGTTGATGGAGTAAAGCAAATATATTTTAAGGATCCGGATGGTTACTGGCTGGAAATTAATAACGATAAATAAAGAATTACAAAGCAAGTTTATCCTCTAAAAAAGATTTGAGTGATGTGCCTAGGATATGATTCCATCCGGCAACGAAATTTGACCTTAAAAAATCAGGATTAGCCGCGGTTAATGTTTCTAAACCTGTATGTGTCAACTTAAGGCGCGATGAATCACCCTCATCGAAAATCTCCCAGGTTACTATGGAGTTTCCTTCAAAACCTTCGTAACGCCAGCTATAACTTAGCTTTTCATTCTCAACAACTTCAGTAATTATACAGCGGTGTAAGTAAGAGCGCTTATCATCGCCACCAATAAAAGTAAATTTATGGCCCGTTGTTGCCTTAAAATTATCTATATCAAAATACCATTGTTTCAGTTGGGTTGGGTCTGTTATGGCCTGCCAAAGTTTTTCAACTGAAACGGCATATTTTTCTTCAACTATAACTGGATTATCGCTCATATAAATTATTTAAAAACTCACTCAAACGTAATCGAAAGGATTTTTATCTGCAAAATATTTCTTTTGAAATCGGAGCAAACTAAAAAATATATTCCAACAATCTTTGTTTGCATGCGCACCGTAATTAAGTAAGAAAATATATGGAGAAAGCGTGCGATCAATACATCTTCGCCATCAGATTATTGCTTTTCTTCAACATCTTTTAATGCTTTATCTTTAAGAACACAATAATTATAGTGCAAAAACGAAAAACCAGGATTGGCTTTCTATTGAGAGATCACAGGCAATTATTAAAAATTGCTTTTTTGCCAATATTGGTCTTGCATGCATTTATAGGCATCGCGCAACAATGTCCTAAAAATATTGATTTTGAAGATGGCACGTTTAATGGCTGGACCTGCTACGTTGGAAATACAGCTGCCGTGGGATCCAACAATGTCATATCATTATCTCCATCAGCTCCTGACTTTTTCAGGCATTCAATGCTAACATCCAATACAGGCGAGAGAGATCCATATGGAGGTTTCCCTGTTAGTTGCCCTAATGGTAGTGGCCATTCTATAAGGCTTGGTAACGATCGTGGCGGTGGCGAGGCCGAGGGGGTTTCCTATCAATTTACAATTCCTCCAAACGACAATTCTTACTCATTAATATACCATTATGCAGTTGTTTTCCAAGCGCCCAATCATAGAGAAAATGAACAGCCACGTATGGAGATTGAAATCACCAATGTTACCGATAACTCAGTTATTGATTGTGCTACTTTTACTTTTATAGCTATGGGCTCATCACTGCCAGGCTTTCAGGTTGCAAGTGGCGTTGATACAACTACAGTTTTATATAAAGACTGGTCAGCAGTTTCTGTTGATCTATCAGGCCTGGCAGGTAAAACCATTAAGATGTTTTTTAAAACAGCTGATTGTACTTTCAGACGACACTTTGGCTACGCATATATTGATGTTAACTCAGAATGTAGTGGAAGTTTTGTTGGCGCTACCTATTGCCCTGATGATAGTGTTGTAAATATTACAGCGCCGTTTGGATACCAAAGCTACACATGGTACGATAGTAATTTGACAAATATATTAGGAGCACAACAAATTCTCACCTTATCGCCACCACCTGCTTCGGGTACAATTGTGGCCGTTAAATTAGAACCTTATAATGGCTTTGGTTGCCCTAAAACCTTATTCGCCCATCTAAAAGATTCTTTAACTATAAAGGCTAATGCCGGTTTAGATACTTTATCGTGCAATGGGTTAGGGGTGCAGATAGGTACTGCACCTAAAGCAGGCCTCGTTTACCGCTGGTCACCGGTCACGGGACTGAATGATGCGACCATATCGAACCCAATTGCAGCGCCTGTTACTACTACGTCTTATGTGGTTACAACAACTAACAGTGGTGGTGGTTGTCGTGTTACAGACACGGTAGTAGTTAAGGCTTCTGTTATTGACAATGCCATGCAGCTTACAGGTAAGCCTACATATTGTATAGGCAGTGGCGATAGCTCTATACTAAGTGTAACCTCAACTAATAACATACAATGGTATGCCGAAGGTGTTGCAATTGCCGGAGCGACGAAACCTACACTAAAAGTGCGAGCCAGCGGAACCTATTACGCTGTACTAACCAACGAAACCGGCTGCAGTATTGCTACGCAAAAGCAAACAATTTTTATAGATAAACCAATGGCAGGCATGCGCTACCCAGTTGAATATGCCGTTGCAAACATCCCCATAACACTTAATGCACGAACAATAGGTGAAAGCGTTGTTTGGAATCCATCTACCTATTTAAACAGTAGCGTTAGTTTTTCACCTACATACAAAGGTGTCAATGAACAATTGTATTTCATCAATATAACAACAAACACTGGCTGCCTTACGGTTGATACACAGCTTGTAAAAACAATTAAAAAAGTTGAAATTTTTGTACCCTCAGCATTTACTCCAAATAACGATGGCAGAAACGATTATTTGCGTCCCATTTTATTAGGGGTGAAGGATCTAAAATATTTTAGAATCTTTAATAGATGGGGGCAACTACTTTATGAAAGTAGAACTGGCCAACCAGGATGGGATGGCGCATTTAAAGGTACACCTCAGGCTACACAAACAGTTGTTTGGATGATTGAAGGCATAGGTGCGGATGGCGCATTGCATCAACAGAAGGGAACAACAGTTTTGTTAAGGTAACATATTGATCATTCTACTCATCAACACTTTTCTTATGCGTTTCTTTATGATTTAGTTAGGCCACTAACTGATAATGTTCCATTAGTTTTGGCGCAATGCCACCAAAGCGCATCTGCTTATGCCTGTAAAATTTCTCTTAATCATACTTGTTATTTGCACAACTAAAATTGCCGTTGGCCAATATCATTTTGCTAGTGCACCATTATCTAACAAAGCGTATTACGCATTTCGTGAGCAAGAAAGCAAACTGATATCAGTAGATAAGAAAAAATTATTTCAACGCAACACCGGAATAATACTTGGTTTACAGAAAGGAACTTATACTTCAATAGAAATGGGAGGCGAAGCCCATTGGAGAAAGATCAGCTTTGCTAAGCCCCGCATAATAGGCGCAACTGCCAATATGGAATACAACTTTAGTAGCAATATAATAGGCTATAAAGCCGGAGTTTGGATGAAGCAGGGCCGCATAAATTTCACCTATGGTGGCAACATTAGCTACTATAATAATTTTAATGATGGTTACAGGTGGGGCATTGGCCCTTCAATAGGTTTTAGATTACTGGGGTTGCATCTCATAAATGGGTTTACAGTTTTATCAAAGCCAGGTGGCAACAGCGAAAAGCCGGTTGAGGTAAATGCATTGTATATGTCGCTCAGGTACTATGTGCCGGTAGAAAACAAATTTACATGGGACCGCAAAACAATGAAAAAGAAAAGAGCGCGAGCCAAGCTAAAAGATGATAAAAAGAAAGAACGCGAACGCGCAAAGAAAGATAGATTAGAAGAACAAAATGAAGACGCACCTACCGGTTTAAAAAAACTTTTCAATTTTAGAAAGAAGCAACCAGAACCTGAGCCAGAAAAGAAAGGTTTGAAAAAACTTTTCAATTTTAAAAAGAAACAGCCTGAACCTGAGCCAGAGCCTGAAAAGAAAGGCCTGAAAAAACTTTTTAATTTTAAAAAGAAAGAACAATAATAAAAAAGATCCGCCTAGAAAAGCAGATCTAAAATCAAACATTTTAAACAAAAAATTTAAATCAAAAGCATAGTTCTAAAGTAAACCGACTTATCATATTAACGACTAAGTAGTGACTTATTATTGTGCAAACAACTTGAATTATTTTTTAGAGTTTTTTATCATTTAACTCGTGTTATTGGTTTTAATTAGTTTCTTAGTTTCTATTGTATCTTTCTAGTCATAAAATCTACAATTTTGAAGTCATATTTTTTGTTGTGCATCGTACTGCTATTTCAACTTACTAATTATACTTTCAGCCAACAAAATGTTAGTTCAAAAGGCACCGTACAGCGGGTTAAAGTACATGGAAAATCTTTAGTGGGCAATCTTGTCGGCGACTCATCAGACAGGTATGTTTCAATTTATCTACCTCCTTCGTACAGCAAACAAAACAAACGGCGTTATCCCGTAGTTTATTTTCTACATGGCTTTACAGATAGTGATGCGCAATGGTATGGGTTTAAAAAACACTGGATCAACTTACCTCTGATACTTGACAGCACTTTTGTAAATAATGAGGCTGCAGAAATGATTTTTGTAACTCCTGATGCCTATACAACCTATCAGGGCAGCTGGTATTCTAACTCTATAACTACAGGCAATTGGGAGCAATTTATTGTTGAAGAACTGGTGTCTTATATTGATAGGCATTATCGCACACTAGCCAAAAAAGAGAGTCGCGGTTTAGCAGGTCATTCAATGGGCGGCTACGGCACTATGCGCATTGGACAAAATAATCCGGAAACGTTTTCAAGTATCTATTTGCTTAGTCCGGCAACATTATTAGCCAATGCTTCAAGCTACAATAGTGCTTTCTACAATGGGCTAGATACTTTTAAAACTATAGCGCAACTAACTAAAGCAGACTTTAGAATTAAAGCTGCTTTTGCCACAGCAGCTGCGTGGTCTCCCAATCCAGATAAACCACCTTTTTACTTAGACTTTCCTGGCGGAGATGAAAATAATAAATTTAAGATTTTGAATAAATGGGCTGCTAACATGCCAATTACAACGCTCGATCAGCACGTTGTAAATCTTAAAAAGCTTAAAGCTATAGCGTTTGATGCAGGCAATAAAGATGTAAGTATTGCTGAAGGCCTTAAAGTATTAGATAGGGAGCTTAATAAATACCACATTCCTCACTTTTATGAAGAATACCAGGGAGACCATCTAAATAGAATAGGTGAGCGAATTAGAAAGAATGTTGTTCCGTTCTTTTCAAAAAATCTTTCAACTTCATTAAAGTAAGTGAAAGATTCATAACGGTACTTCAATTACCGACAATTACTTTCCTCGCAAGTTTGTTTTGAAGGATAACCTACTGACGATGATTGAACCCAACCGCCTTGTTGCAATTTGTAGCAATAAAATTTGCCTTTTTTTGCCATGCACTTACAATTTGTTGATTGCTTAAGAGGTGGTGCAGCACTGAGTAGTTTCGCTACAAAAGCTTTGTTTTTCTCCTGGTCTGATGAGCAATCTTCGGCAGTTGTTTCTTGCTGAGGAACTACACTTTCGCTAGCTAACTCGCCACTTTCGTTAGCTTCAGTAGAAGCACTTCTATTAGTTGTTTTGGATTGCTCTTCAGGCATAATTATCTTTTTAAAGTCAAGGTTTTTATGTATTGAAACTGGAGGGCATTCTCATCTCTTAATATGTCCTTTATATTAAAAACGAGTGGTTTATGCCCGCCAACTTTATTAGGATTTAGTACTACGATCTTTTCGATATTAAAAGGTTCGACCTTTTCTGCAACTTCAATCGGATTATTAGAAAACCCTGCAGGCATAAAAAGCAACCCGGGCTTCTTACTATTTATACGATCCAATTTTAAGTAGAAGTAAGGTTTTTTTTCTTTAAAACTTAAGGGCTGCGTAAAACTTATATAATTAAAGCCATGGTCTAGTATACCCCAGTAACATGGAGAAACACCAATCACTGATTCGTCTCTATCTTTTTTGACAGACAAAAAAACTACTGCCTCTTCTTCATGTGTAATTTGCGATGTGTCTATCCATTTAAATTGATACTTCATCATATATAAATCTTGCGAGTACCTTATCATATCCCAATAATCAACTGATGGCAACAAGCTGGCATCATTCATTTCTGTGTACTCTAACAAATGGTCTTTCTCGATAAATTTTTCTCTGAATGATGATTTGTAAATTTCAACTGACGCTGCCTTTGAAACTACTTGATAGGTTAAGTATTTTGCTTTTCCAACACCTGGTAATTTTTCTAGAAAATTGGCTGTAACATCATTTTCAAAATCAAACAAAATTCGATGTTCCGAACAGCTGCTGGTGCAGATGATAATCAGTATAATTAATAAGATTTTTTTACAACTTAACATGTTGCATATTGTTATAGGTGCCACCAACATAAAATCTATTTACATCGCTATTGGGGTGTAATGGGTATTTCAATTTGGTATGAATGATTTCCTGTAAACCGAAAATTTTTCCCTTATTTGTTCTTAGCGATCCGATGATACCGGCATCAACAGCGTAGCCTTTTGTAAAAAAAACTTTCACATTATAAGCCGATGTATTGAAAGAAGGACTCATGCGCTTTTGCTTTAATGCTACCGTATCCTCAACGTTATAATCAGGTAGGTTAATGCCAATAATATTTGAAAGCTCATATAGTAACGGAGCATAGCCGGTGAATTGATCAAAACTTAGTTCAACATCATTATAGCTTTTTTTGTTGTGTACGTAAATGCCAAAACCGCCCGTCCACCAACGGTCAAAATTATCGGCTAAGGGTAACCAATTAAATGGTGGTGCACCATCATTATAATAGTTAATTGTAACTCTTGGGCTCGATACACTTACTGAACCATTGATCTGATTTCGATTGTGATTATTTATTATAAAATTAGTGCTGCCATAGGCCGCATATTTGTTGATAGTTGCTATGTTGTAAAAAGAGCCTGTGTTGATTGTTTTATAAAATTTAGTAAAGTTCAATGGATCGCCCCATACTGCACCTAAACTGAATGAGTTTATAAAATCAATTTGAATATCTGTACGCAGCGGGTTTAAATTACTACCTAAAGTGTTTGTATAAATTGAAATTGAGGGACCGTAATTGATACTGAAATTCCGTTTGAAAACGCCGTTTGCGATAAAGGCAGCGTAAGCTTTTACACCGGGAAAACGTTGTCCCTTTCCATAAGTAAAATTGAGATTACACCCAAAATTGAAATAGCCATTATACTGCCAATCTGATTGAGCTAAACCAGAATGGCAAAAACTATTCAATGCAATTAATAACAAGAAACCTCGCCACATCATACTTTAAAATAATAGTAATTATAATAAGTATTTTGTTGAGATACAAGCTTACAACGAGAAAAATAAATGCTTAAGATTTATTGAAATCAACTTTGAAACAAGATGCAAAAATGTTGAAAGTGGTGCGTTTTAAATAGTCAATTAGAAGACATTAATGTAAAAGTATAAGCTCAATAAAATGCACGCTTGCCGCGTCGCTAAAGCACCAAATTCATTTCTGTGCCGACAAGTAAAAAGTATAGGTTTTGCAACTGATGTAAGTGGTGGAAATTATTACTAATAATAAGATCGTTTACTGCAGCCCTTGCATAGGTTTCTCCACCAGAATTTATGTACGCTAGTATCTCGTTTTTATTTTTACCCATTACCGGCAGAGGCAAAATAAACTCCCGAGTATCCGGATGTAGGTAATATTTCTTGTTCTCTACAAACCCACATTTTACCAAAACCTCCGGCTTTAACAAAATAGGGTATGCATCTTTGGTAAGGCCTTTTGCAAACAATTCAAAGTGCTGAAAACTCACCTGTACCTGTTGCACGCGAACACCTGCTTTATGTAAAATGTAATTTCCTAGTCTTAGCTCTGATACCTGTATCATAAAAGAACTTACCTTATTTTAAGTTGTTCAATAATTCTTTTACAGATGGTCTTTTGGTATAATCGCTATCAAAAAACTTGTAAGTAATTTTCCCTGATTTGTCTATTATGTACACCGCAGGTATTGGCAAATATGCAGCATCTTGTTGCTTGTTATTTTGCAGCAAATCAATATTCCACTTGTCTTTATATTTTGTCCTTGTTTCTTCTTCAACCTGAAAAGAAACATCGTATGCTTTTGATATCTGGATATCCTTATCGTACAATATTGGAAAGCTTGCTTTGGTTTTTTCTACCGTTTTAGCTATGCCTTCTTCAGCTTCGGGGGTAATGGCAATTACTTGTGCGCCTTTTGCTTTTATAAATTGTAGAGAATCGTTTAGCGCACTCAATTGCCTACTGCAGTATGGACACCAATAACCTCTGTAAAAAAGAACTACTACGGAGCCTTGTTTCAATAAGCTATTCAACTCAACCTTTTTACCATCCTGATCAACTGCAGAAAAATTAGGAGCTTTGGTATTTAACGCTAAACCCTTAGCACCTGTTTGTGCGTTGGCGGTTGAAAAGGCTATAACGGCAATAATTAAAAATAAACTCCACTTCATAATAACTTGATTTTTTTGAAACGATGCAAACATAACAACGCTTAAGCCAGAAGGTTTGTTAACCTTTCGCTCCGCTATAAAATTGCTCTTAGAGAGGCCCTGCCAATGTGTATTGTTCTTGTATCTGCAGGCTTCCGTCCTTCGTACTGAAAACTCAGCTCCAGATTATTGCTTAAGCGTTTAGTAACATCAAAATTCCACAGCAGATTTTTACCGGGCAATAAACCTTCTAACATAATGTAGCTTATGGTGCTATTGGCCGCACCTGTATAGTCAATTTTGCTGTAGGTAAGCTTTCCGTTAAGGCTGGTGTTATTTACCGCATTATATTTTGCTTCAGCATTTATAGAGTGGGCAATTGATCTTTCACCACCAAATTCAGGAACATTTACTTTGCTGCGATACTCATAGCTGGTTTGCACTCTGTATGATGTACCGTTTATATAAGTAAACCGAGGCTCAGTTGATAGTGTCTGCAGGTCATAATTTCTATTTGCAAACTTGGGTGTAAATAGTGACTGACTACCCATACGTTGTATGATCTCCAACGTATATTGCCGCGTGATATTCCAACGGCCTTTCAAGTTCCATTCTTTTAATTGCCTGCTCTCAAAACCATACGTGAGTAGCGCTTTGTTGTAATTATTGGTATTGGTAACATCAACGCCCCACTTTTGCTTGAAACGGTTGAACGATAATGTGTTTACCAAAACATTGTTTAGCGTTATGAGCGTTGTATCGTTTAATGCCCCTTTAAACGGATTGAATATTAGGTGACCTTGTGCTAATTGCTTTTTACCCGTTTGCAATGAGGATTGCAAGTTGAACCTTGTAATGAAGTCTCTAAATTTTTTGTTATTGATAGAAGCACTAATAGCCTTTGGATTGATGTTGATGCTATAGTTTAGTTGTGTATAGTTAGCCTTTACAAACTGATTGGTAGGCGTAAAAATTCTAATAAACTTTGCCTGATCTCGAAAGAGTGCAACTTCAAATTCGTTTATCTGTGGTATGCCATCAGCATTGTAATCGTTCCATGCATATTCGCCTCTTCCGGCGGGTACTTCAATGTATGAAAAATCCCTACGCTGTTCCTGACCGGCACCTAACTCGTACAACGTAGTTCCGGTTACCAGACCTTTCCATTCATTAATATTATATTCAACCCGACCTAACATGCTATTGTCCGCTTTGGCTGTTGTCAACAGAGGGTTGATTACATCGAGATAACGATAAGTTACATTCAACCGAAATTGATGACGAAGATTGGCTCTTAATTCCGTCATCAAATTAAAATTTTGACTTCGGTCTGTTTGCTCAAGCGTAGTTGTCGTAGGCAACTTATCGGTTCTGGTAAAATAGTTAAAAGCCCATTTATTATTTTTGGATTCGTCTGATTTTATATAAGCAGATATGGTGTTGAAAGCAAAGCTTAGTGGTGAGACTGTATCAGTAAGTTGGTGTCGGACTTCGTTATGCTCTAAGGAATACACTCCACCAATTGTATAGTTTTTTAAATGACTGAAGGACTTACTTATATCAACTGTTGGTCTTAAAAAATAGCCTTTATTAAGCGCCGTAGTAAAGCCCGTGTAGTTTAGCCAACTCTTCAATTGCCACCCTGCAATTTTTTGTTGTTGATTTATTGTATGACGAAGCCCCTTGTAATCATCACTTCTAAAATAGCCGGCAACGGTATAGGAGATCGTATTATCTGCACTATCATTTAATTGTACTTGCAACATTGGCAGATGTTCAGTTGCTTGTACAGGATTTAATTCCAAACCCCAGTCGCGATAAAATTCTACAGACCTTAAACGTTCTAAAGGCTTAAAACTCTTATCAACCCACTCATAACCCGCCGTGCTTGTAAGGTTAAGCGACTTGTCATTTTTACCCTTAAACGTTTTTAAGTTTGTTAGATTAAAACGAGTTGCGTAACCTTTATCGTTGCCTTTATCTTTTGATGAGAATGCATTTACATCGTAATTGCTCAATGCAAGATCTGTTTGCAGTGTGGTGTGGCTGCTTATTGCATAGGTTGTTGCAACAGTTACAAGTTGTTGCTTTTTAGGAGTTACCAAATAACTGGCAGGCTCAAAACTACCCTGCGGTACATTGTTTACAGGCTGTACCCATTTGTAAACCTTGCCATTTGCGCCATTAAATTCAGGCACATAGTTACCTCTGTTTTGTCCAACTTCTATAAAGCCTAAGCTATAAATGGCACTATCTCTGTTGTTGGAAAATAGGTAAATGGAATCTCTTACACCAGCGTAACTGGTATCAATTCTTTTGTATAAAATTTTGGCGGTAGTAAAGGTATCGATGGAGGCAGTTGGGTAAAATGCAGACTGAATGCTATCGCCCACATTGGCTAAAAATTGTCGCTGTTTAACATCCAAGGTTTGGTTGATTGGTGAATTTTTTGAATCAGCATTGCTATAAGCTGCCACATTTATTTTCACTTTCGAGCCAATGGTCAATTCGTTACTGCCGTAGGTGAAAGCATTTAAAAAACTTCGCTCTGCGTATTCAAATTCAACCTGTATGCGCTTATCCTTAGTAATCATTTGCCGGGGCATAAATGCAATTTCAGCAGTGTTGTAATTGATAATGTAATCCTGATCCTCGCCTCGTTGCATTAAAACACCATCAATAAAAACCCGTTCGGTACCGGCAAGTATTATAAAGAAGAATTCGTTGTTGGCGCCCTTTAATCTATATGGTCCCTGATTACCCTCCTGCCCCTGAAAAACATTTCTGGTAAATTTACCTTTAGCTATGGCGCCACTTAACGTTACCTTATTGGCAACATCTCTCCCTAATTTAGACGCATTGCTATAGCTAACACCCTGTACCCGCTTATAAAAATTTAGATAGTAATTCTCGTTTTGGCGCAGATCAATGTCGCCTAAATTTACCTGCCATCCTTTCTTTTTAAACTGGAGCCACACGCGGTCAAACTCATTAAGTTGTTGCGTGGTGCCATCAGGTTGTATAGGTATATTGTTATCAGTTATTGCGGCAGCTACTTCTATACTATCGCCTATCAGGCCATCTAACTGAAGGTTGAATTGAGAGTTCAACACTACATCCTGACTGTTACCAAAACTTAGTGCACGCCCAAAGCTGCCATTGTAATTAATGGTGCCAAAGTTGAAAAGTCCGGAGGTTGTTTGTTGTTTATTCTTAATTGTGTTTGATGGCTGTGCAATAAAATTATTCATGATACTATCGTACGTGAATCGTTTGGCGACAGCATCTAATCTGTACGGGAATACTCTGTAAATCACATTAACACTATCAAGCTGTTGATAACTTGTATCCACAACAGTTGCATTTATAGTAGAATCAAACCCAGTATTTTTTATGATGAGAATTGTAGGTTGCTGCTTCCAGAATATAGTGGCCGTAACAGGATTTAGGTTGTAGAAACTTGTATCAACCTTTTCAATAGAAAACGTGCCGGGCACAATACTAAGCGAATCAATTTGCTGTAGGGATGATGTAGCAATTTTCTTTTTTCTGAGGTTAGAAATGTTGACTGCCTGCGATTGTGCATCGGCATTAATTAGGAGTAGCAACAGAATAAACACTATGACTTTTACAACACTCAAAAGAAGGAATCTAAGTAAAATTTAACCCATAAAAATACCTGAGTTGAGGTTAAGAATTAAACAAAATAAGTTTCGCTTTTAATAGATGGCAAACAACAGTGTTTTATTGATATTTCCCAATGCATATTTAAGTACAAAAGATATCATTAATACATCGTGTGTTACGATGTAGCTTGAAATAAGGCTGCAAAAAGTGTATCGGCCTGCATTGAAAATCCTTTATACAACTCCTGTTTTACCAGTTTTAAGTGCAATTTTTCCTGAATGAATTTAACCACTTCTTCATTCTCTTCTTTAAATACAGAGCAGGTAACATATAGTAGTTGACCGTTTGGTTTTAAGTGCCTTGCAACATTGCTCACAATATTCTTTTGAAGCATCGAAAACCTTGTAAGCTCTTTAATATCAAAGAAAAACAATTGCTCCGGTGTACGGCTCCAGGTGCCGGAACCAGAGCACGGAGCATCACATATTATGAGATCGTATTGCTTTTCACCGATGTTAAAATTTGGCTCCTTAAAGTTGCGCAGGTCCGCAATAAAAGATTGATAATTAGTAATGCCAGCCTTATAAAAACGCTGTTGCAGATTGTGCAGTATAGATGGTCTTATGTCAGATACGGTTAACGAAACGGCTGGCTTCAGATCGTACATCATGATGGATTTACCGCCGCTTGCAGCGCAGCAATCCCATACATCGCATGTGGGACAATCCATATTTTCCAGCGCTAATTCCATCAACTCTCCTACCTTCTGCGAGTTAAAATCTTGCACCACCACATCATTATCAAACTCTAAAATTTCGTGTAGTTTTTTTCCATTGTCAAATGCAAGGCATCCTTCAGCCACTAATTCATAAGGAATCAGTTCTTCGTCCAAAGTCTTCAATACTTTTAAATCTTTGCCGGGCCTAATACGTAAAAACAGTTTTGGCTGAATTAGAAATGAAATTGAAAACGTGCCTCCTTCAATTCCATCACTTAACACATCTTGCCAGGGAAAAATATTAGTTGGATAAAAATGTTCAACTCTTTTCAGCTTGTCTTGCAATGGCTGGTCTATTTCAGTATTCCATTCAGGCTTTAGTAATGTTAGTATTGGACTAGGTTGATGCTCGCATAAAAAGATGCCTAAAAGAATTCTATCACTAGTATTAGAGTATTTTCTCCATGGCCGAGTCGATAATAATAATAGCACAACGCCGCAATTATTCTCCTGTCTTTCGATCCATATTTTTTTTCCTTTGTAAAAAAATTTTTAAGATGTGCATGCAGCGGCACCTCACCACGGTAACCGTCAATGATGGATGAAGCTGTGTTGATATAGGAATAATATCTTGACATAAAAAAAGTCCCGATGTAGCACCGGGACATAAAGTTATTTTATTTGCGAGGTTAAATTCTAACTTATAATTCTAAGAGCGTTTTTACTGGGTCTTTACCGAACAATAATAATTCAGGGGTTTCTAATAATTCTTTCACTCTTACCAAAAAGCTTACACTTTCCCGGCCGTCAATTATTCTGTGGTCGTAGCTAACAGCCAAATACATCATTGGTTTTATAACCACCTGCCCATTAATCGCCATAGGGCGCTCCTGTATTTTATGCATCCCTAAAATAGCGCTTTGCGGTATGTTGATGATGGGTGTTGACATAAGAGATCCAAAAACACCACCATTGGTTAGGGTAAATGTTCCGCCCTGCATTTCTTCCATAGCAAGTTTGTTGTTCTTTGCCTTTGTAGCAAGTTCTACTACTTTTTTTTCTATCTCGGCCATGCTAAGGCTTTCAGCGTTTCTTATTACCGGAACCACTAATCCTTTAGGTGCAGAAACAGCAATTGAAATATCGCAATAATCGTGATATACAATGTTGTCGCCATCAATATAAGCGTTTACTGCAGGCCATTCTTGCAGGGCATAACAAACTGCTTTGGTAAAGAAACTCATAAAGCCAAGATTAACACCATGCTTCTCTTTAAACTTTTCTTTGTACTGCGTTCTTAATGCCATGATGTTGCTCATATCCACCTCGTTGAAGGTGGTAAGCATGGCAGTGGTGTTTTTTGCTTCGACCAAACGGCGGCTAATAGTTTTACGCAGATTGCTCATCTTCTCGCGACGCTCTTCTCGGCCAAACATGCCTGACCTGGAGTTCTTCCGGGATTTGATAAGGGCACTTAAAACATCATCCTTCATAATTTTGCCACCGGCGCCAGAAGCTTTAATAGACGATGGATCAACTTTTTTATCAGCTATAATAGCTGCTGCAACAGGTGATGCTTTTACATCGTTTGATGTAGCTAGTTACCGGTGCCTGAGCAGGTGCCGGCTTTGCCGCTGTGTTGTGGCAGCAGGCTTGAATGCTCGTGCATTACCAACTGCTACATCACTATCAATAGTACCGATACTATCACCAATTTTTAAAGTATCGCCTTCTTTTGCTTTTTGAGATAATTTACCGGACTCTTCAGCATTGATTTCAAAAGTTGCTTTCTCACTTTCCATCTCAGCAATCACTTCATCACGCTTAACAAGCTCACCTTCTTTTTTCAACCATTTAACTAAGGTAACCTCTGTAATAGATTCGCCTATAGTTGGTATATTAATGTCTATCATTCCTTTACCTGCAGCTTGCGCAGCTTGTGTGCTTGTTCAACGGAAATTGCTGTTGGTGCTGTCAGTCTGTGGCTGTGTTGTCTGAGTAGCGCCAGAAGGCTTTTGAGCAGTTTCATCAATTCGTGCCAAAACATCACCAATCTTTAAAGTATCTCCTTCTGAGCCTATTGTTTTTAATACACCTGCTTGTTCAGCATTTACTTCAAAGGTTGCTTTTTCGCTTTCCAATTCGGCAATTACTTCATCTCTTTCTACATAATCACCATCTTTCTTATCCACTTTATCAATGTTACTTCATTGATCGATTCGCCAATTGTTGGTACTTTGATCTCAATCATATTATTAATTTAAAGTTTTTTTTTTTTTAAATGCTGAATGCTGTATCGATTATTTCTTGTTGTTCCTTAGCATGAATTTTTGCATAACCTGTTGCAGTGGCTGCACTTGGCTGCCTGCTAATAACACCGTAATTGATGCTCTTTAAATTCATTTGTAAAAAACTGGCAGCACCCATGTTCAATGGTTCTTCCTGTACCCAAAACCATGTTGCTTTGTTGTATTTTTTATATAACATATTTAGTTGAGCTGTTGGCAAAGGGTATAGTTGTTCAAGCCGCAATACAGCTACATCTTTTCTGTTTTCCTTTTGCTGACGTTCTGCAAGGTCAAAATATATTTTGCCACTGCAGAAGATCACTTTTTGTACATCCTCAGCGCTTTCAACAAAACTGTCATCAATCAATTCTTTAAACTTGCCCGAGACAAAATCTTCTTTTTTACTATAGCTACCCGGGTGGCGCAGATTTGCTTTGGGGCTAAAATTAATCATTGGCTTTCTAAAAGGCCAGGCCATTTGGCGCCTTAGTGCATGGAAAAAGTTGGCTGAAGTTGTAATGTTTGTACATACAATATTATACTCCGCACACATTTGCAAAAACCGCTCTATACGCGCACTGCTGTGTTCAGGTCCTTGTCCTTCGTAACCATGAGGTAGCAACATAACCAATCCACTCATTTGCCTCCATTTAGTTTCGGCACTTGTAATAAACTGGTCAATCATTGTTTGTGCACCATTGAAAAAATCTCCAAACTGTGCTTCCCAAAGTACCAGACTGTTTGGGTTTGCTATGGAATAGCCATATTCAAAACCCAAAACTGCAAATTCACTTAATAGAGAATTGTATATTCTAAACTTACCTTCTGCATTAGGTAAATTGCTTAGCCTATTATAACTACTTTCCGTATGTTCATCGCGCAACACAGCATGCCTGTGTGAGAAAGTTCCCCTTCTAACATCCTGACCGCTCATGCGTACATCTTTGCCCTCAATAAGCAGGCTTGCATAAGCCATAAGTTCTCCGGTAGCCCAATCCACTACTCCATCGCTTTCAAATAGCTTTACTTTATCCTGCAACAATTTTTCTACCTTTCTTAATGGGCTAAACGTATCAGGCCATTTCATCAGTGCTTCAAAAATGGTAGTAAACTGGTCTTCGGAAATTGCTGTGACAGGCGATTCAACAAAATCCTTATCATTTGCTTTTCGTAAATCTCTCCACCAGAGCTCTGGCTTTTGGTAAGTATAGGGTAATGGATTTTGTTTGATGTCATCAAGGCGCTCTTGCAATTCAGCCCAAAACTTTTTCTCCATATCCTTAGCAAGATCTGCATCAATAGAGCCGTGTGATACAAGTTCTTTGCTGTAAATTTCTCTTGCATTTACATGCTTATCAATAAGCGCATACAATCGTGGTTGAGTGTATTTAGGATCATCGCCCTCGTTGTGGCCATGGCGGCGATAACACACCATATCTATAAATACATCGCTATTAAATTCCTGGCGGTATCTGGTTGCAATCTCAACACATTTGATCACAGCTTCTGCATCATCGCCATTTACATGAAATACAGGAGCCTGAACCATAGCAGCTACTGATGTACAGTAATCAGACGTACGGGCATCATCAAAGTCGGTTGTAAAACCTATTTGATTATTGATAACAAAATGTAATGTGCCACCGGTATAATATCCTTCTAGGCCGCTCATTTGCAATACTTCGTACACAATACCCTGGCCAGCAACAGATGCATCACCATGTATTAAGATTGGTAAGATTTTATCGTAATCGCTTTCGTAAATAACATCTGCCTTACTTCTTGCAAAGCCAACAACAACAGGGTCAACCGCTTCGAGGTGTGATGGATTTGGTGCAAGTTGCAGATTTACTTTTTTACCATCTGTAGTAGTATGTTCTGCTCTAAAACCTAAATGGTATTTTACATCTCCACTACCCATAGTTGTATCGGGAGTAGATTTCCCTTCAAACTCACTAAAAATTTGCTCGTATGTTTTTCCTAAAATATTGGCTAGCACATTTAGTCGTCCTCTATGCGCCATGCCGATCACTACTTCCTGCACACCGTAATCTGCAGCGGTATTAATAATTGCATCAAGCGCAGCAATGGTAGTTTCGCCTCCTTCTAACGAAAAACGTTTTTGACCTACATATTTGGTATGCAAAAACTTTTCGAACATTACACCCTGATTCAGTTTTTCGAGGATGCGTTTTTTCTTATCTAAACTTAGCGGTTCATGAAACTTTTTCTCAACTTCTTCTGCTAGCCATTCTACTCTCTTTTGATCATTCAATGCAGAATATTCTATTCCAACATTACTCGTATAAGTTTTCTTAAGTCGATCAATGATATCCTTTAGCGTACCATTTTCTAAACCAATATGTTTACCGGCGTAAAATTTTTTGTCCAGATCAGCATCAGATAAATCGAAATACTTCAATTCTAAATTTGCTCCACGATCCAGGCGCTCTCTAATAGGGTTTGTTGTTGCAACTAAATGTCCTTTTTTGCGGTAAGATTGAATTAGTTTATAAACGCTTAATTCTTTACTTATTTCGTTGGCGTTAAATGAGTCTGGTGCTTCGGCGCCCTCAACCAAATGACCATTACTAGATTCATTTTGTACTGCAAAATCAAAGCCTTCGAAAAATTTGCGCATATCCTGGTCTACACTTTCAGGATTTGAAACGAAATCTTTGTACAAACCTTCTATGTAGGCGGGATGAGAATTTGTGATGTATGAGAAATCCTTCATAATTGGCAAATTTGACCTTATTAGAAATGGTTTGCAAATATCGGGCTTTGAGGTCACATGTTTAAATGAAAATTTAACGAATTTGTATTAATGTAATTTTTTAATAATAAAATTTGAAATCAACTAAAAATGGCTTGAGCAGTTACCAAAATTTTTGATATTAATTGGATATCATGTCTGCCTTTTTAATAAATGATATAGAATATAGCTGAAGATTCCATCTACAATTGACTGCAAATACATTTCAACAAAAAACGGCCTGAAGTAGTAAACTTCAGGCCGTGGCAATAATTTAATTTGTATTATTTATTAAGTGGCCATCCTACTCAAAACATTGGAAGCACTAAATCTGCTTCGAAACTTTTTAAGTGTAAGTATTGAAAGAGGAATAAATAGAATTTGAATTATTACAAACATTACCTGATAATTTTTTATAAGATATATTCTTACCGAAATCTGGTCAGCTTTATGCTTGCCCATTGTCAGGTCAAGCATTTTTTTTATCATGGTACCAACCACCGGAATTTTATTCCAATTGGTATATCTAACATCTTCAAACCGGTATTCGTTTGGATAACCTGATGGCAATTGCTTTTGATAGTGAGTCCAATTGTTTTGAACATCGTAAAATGAAGCAAATTGCCCGTTCGGCTTTTTAAAGTAACAGTTAAACAAAGGATCAATTACCATCCAGTCTCCCCCTTTTCTTGCTTCAATAACAATATGTCCACCGGGTGTATCACCTACCTTCATTTGCGCAAATCTTACTTCATAATTATTAATTTCTAAAACCCTTAGTAAAATAGAAGATGCACTGCCACAACAACCCCGTCCTGTAAGTAAATCATCTAAAGAATTTCTTAGAAACTGACCTTTTATATCAGTCATGTTCAAATTTCCAAACACAGTAGATCCGTTATGTTGGATGGCGTTTGCTAATCGCATAGACCTCATTAAAAAAGTGTCGTTGTTAATGCGGGCGTCAGTGTCTTGGTTAATCTTTGCAACGATACCGCCAAAAATATTTGCGTCATATTGAGCTTCGATATAGGTATAAAAAAGGGAAGTAATTAATAAGCCGTTTAGAAAAACCAGCATGTATAAGCTGGTAAACATGCGCCAGATTGGAAATGAGAATTTGGGAAATGTTCTTACCCTAAAAATCTCAAAAAGAAGATAATTTAAAAACGAAACCTGCAACTTTATAAGCCTGATCATACTATTCCTATAAATTATTTCACTAAGATGTTGTTAGGCATATAGAAGTTGCTTCGATGTACAGTGTACACCAAATAATAATCATCTCGTGTTTTTTGAGGAGTTACTTACTGCATAATTCAGATGGATCTAAAAGCTGAAACCTACTTTTCTTGCAAGATTAATCACGACAAAGTGCCAATATCTTAACTACTTGTATTTTTTAGAGCTTTTGAGCACTTGCAAGACGAAACAAAATACGGGTGTATAATATTGCTCTTAGATTCTTACAGAAACAAAAAAGCCCTGATAACAATTGCTATCAAGGCTTTAAAGCTTGTACCCGGGATGGGAGTTGAACCCACACTCGCGTTGCGGCGAACAGGATTTTAAGTCCTGCGTGTCTACCAGTTCCACCACCCGGGTATACCAAAAAAAATTCCATCTCTGCAGATGGAATTTTTTTGGAGCGGAAGACCGGGCTCGAACCGGCCACCCCGACCTTGGCAAGGTCGTGCTCTACCAAATGAGCTACTTCCGCTTATGTGTAAGAACTTTTTAACCCTGAATCATTTTCGATAGCCGTTAATGATTTGGGAGTGCAAAAATAACAATCCCGTCAACACTACCAAATTTAATTCTACTTTTTTTACTTGTACTTCGGTACGTATAAAGTATTGTCAGGCACTTCAACATCAGGCTTACCCTTATATGCCTTATTATACAACATGCACGAGCCACCAAAAAGAAAAGCGATCATGCAAAATACACTCATATAAAAAATGAAAGTGGATGAATGCACCCAGTTATAACTGATGTCTTTTTTTCTTTGGGCTATTATTTCGTTGTCCATATATAAAAGTTGCGTTGCAAAAATAAGGTTCACACTTAAAAAACAATCAGCTAATCTATTATTTCGCTGAAAGATTTTTTTTGTTTTACAAAATGCTGCCATACTACACTGCCTTTATAGTAGCCAACAGGTTTTCTGGCTCTAGCACTTGTAAAATTATTTTGCTCTTTTTTGCTAAACAACCAACCTACAAACGCAATGTGCGCCTTCATAATAGCCCGCGAAAAGGCAGGATCACCCGTAAGTATGCCTTTAAAAGCAGCAATCCAATCTAATAATAAACGTCCCGGAATTTTTATTAAAGCATTACCAACAGAAAAGTTTTTAGCAAGCATTACCAGGTTATTTCTAAAATTCAAAAATACTTTATGCCCTCCCTTGGGTAGTGTACCTGCACCTACATGATAAACAACCGACTGTGGGCAAACCATAACCTTATACCCTGATAGTTGCATACGCCAGCATAGGTCAATTTCTTCCTGATGCGCAAAAAAGTATTCGTCTAAGCCCTTCAACTCGTGGTAAGTGCTAGCGCGCACAAATAGTGCTGCGCCGGTGGCCCAAAATACTTCTGCAACATCATCGTACTGGCCTTTATCTTCTTCACAAAAATCAAAAATTCTACCACGGCTAAAAGGGTAACCAAACATATCAAGCCATCCACCGCAAGCACCCGCGTACTCAAATAATTTTTTGTTGTTGTAAGACATCAGCTTAGGCTGACAAGCACCCACGGCCTTATCCTGATTCATCAAACTGATGATAGGTTCTATCCACTTCGGAGTAACTTCCACGTCTGAATTTAGTAGTACATAATAATCAGCCTTTACCTGTTTTAGCGCCTCATTATAACCTTTCGCAAAACCAAAGTTTTCTTTAAGTGTTATAACGTCAATAGATTGATAATTCGATAAGATCCATTCAACTGAATTATCGGTAGATGCATTGTCTGCTACTATGATTTTTTTGTTGGTATAGGACGAACTTATGACCGAAGGCAAAAACTTTTCCAGATAATGCTTTCCGTTATAATTAAGAATTACTATTGCTACAAGAGGGTTTATTTGCACGGTATATAAAGCAAATTAACAGAAAGCTTTTCTATTTTAGATATATGATACAACAATGGTTGAATTTGCGTACGGCTTTAACGCTGGTTGCCATACTTATAATTACAGGGACTATTTTTTACTCCAATTATTTATCAAAAAAAATAGGTAGAGAGGAAACGCAAAAAGTAGCCATTTGGGTTGAGGCTCAGCGCACCATAATGAATGCAACTGACCATGCAAACCTTAACCTTGCAACAAAAATTGCAACGGAAAATGTGGACATACCCATTATTGAAACCAATGAAAAAGATAGTATTACAGGCAACTATTTAAATCTTGATACGCTTTCTATAAAATTAGATAAAAACTATTTGACTGATAAATTGGAAGAGTTTAAAAAAAGCCACCTACCAATACAATTGATCATAAGTGAAAAACCTTTTATAGCCAATCGTTATTATTATGGCGAAAGCGCTTTACAAAAAGAAGTGCGATACTATCCCATCATCCAACTTTTTATTGTAGGATTATTTATTATCATCACAGTAATTTCTCAACGCACCAGTCATCAAAATACTCAAAACCAGGTATGGGCGGGCCTTGCTAAAGAAACCGCTCACCAATTAGGCACTCCGGTTACCAGTTTAGAGGGTTGGGTAGAAGTGTTGAAGGAATCTGCTTTAGACCAGAGTATTGCAGTAGAAATGGAAAAAGATGTAAATCGCCTGAAGCTTATCAGCGATCGGTTTGGGAAGATTGGAAGCATTCCAAAACTTGAAGAACGTAACCTTGTAGAACAGATCACCAGCATGATTGATTATATAAAAAAACGTGCAAGTGGTAAAGTGCAATTTACGTTTGATGCGCAAGGAGAAAGCCATATTCCCGCAATGATATCGCCACCGTTGTTTGATTGGGTAATAGAAAATTTATTGAAAAATGGCCTAGATGCTATGGAAGGAAAAGGCAAGATAGATGTAAGCATAAAAGATGAAGTTGCCAGTGTAGTAATTGATGTTACAGATACAGGCAAAGGCATTTTGAAAAAGAATATTAATAAGGTTTTCAATCCCGGATTTACCACAAAAAAACGAGGATGGGGCTTAGGCTTAACCCTAACCAAACGCATAGTTGAGCAATACCATCGCGGGCAAATTTTTGTAAAGTCATCTGAAATTGGAAAAGGAACTACGTTTAGGATTATCTTAAATAAATAGTTACAAGAATCTCTTTTTATTACATTTGCAGCCCTCTAGCGGAGGTGGCGAAATTGGTAGACGCACTACCTTGAGGTGGTAGCGGGGTAACAGCCGTGGGAGTTCGAATCTCCTCTTCCGCACAAAATCCTTCTTAATTTTAAGAAGGATTTTTTTGTTACCAATTTACGTTTGACAATCTAATCGATGCATTATCTAGAAAACATTGCAGGAAGAACCACAATAATAAACGATAAAGAATATCTGTTTTGCTCAGGCTATTCCTATTTAGGCATGCACCATGTTAACGGCTTCGTGCAGTTAATAAAAGAAGGTATAAACAAGTTTGGCTGGCTGCATCCCTCAGCGAGATTTTCTAATACGCAACTCGAGATTTTTGAACGCTTCGAAAAAAGTTTAACGTTGCTTACCGCACAAGAGGCAAGTGTTAGTTTTTCATCAGGCTATTTGGCAGGAAGAGCCGTGCACGAATTGTTTGTAAAAAATCAACCCGTTTACATTTTAGAAAACTGTCACCCGGTATTAAAGGATGGCTTGCAGACTTTTGAAGGAACACTTGCTGATCTTGTAGAGGAAATAAATAATAGTACGCAATCATCCATAACAATTGTAAGCGATTCTGTAAATCCTCTTAACCGCTACCATTGCGGATTTTGAATTTCTTAAAAACATTTCATCATCCAAAAGCGTGACGCTTATTGTAGATGACTCTCATGGTATAGGTTTGATTGGAAGCAACGGGGTGAGGGTATTAGCGCGTTTGTACCCACTCAGCCCAATATCAATGCTATTTATACATATTCATTATCGAAGGCATTTAATATAAATGGTGGTGCTGTAAGCAGTAATAAGAATATCATTGGTCAATTAGCTGCTTCTCCATTTTTTACGGGTAGCACTCCTATGGCGCCTGCTTTGGCTTATGTCTTCATAAATGGGCAAGAATATTATAATGCTCAACAAAAAAGGCTGAATGAAAACATTGAATATTTTATACAATGTATCAAACACCTTTCTTCAGTAAAGTATCTTAAAAATCTACCTTTTTTTGTTTTACCTGAAAACCTAGATGACCAGTTTTTTACAGCTCATAACATCATTATCTCCTCCTTCTCATACCCTGATCCTACAGGCAAAAAAATAAATAGAATCGTATTAAACGCATTGCATACAAAGGATGATCTAGATCGAATTGCTCAGGTACTCGATAATACACTTGCCACTCAGTAGTTGAATGATTATTTGTAAATCTCCACTACCATTTTACCATTTGCGTCAATATATCCTCTGTACATACCTGCAGTATTAAATGGCATAGCAATGTTGCCATTTTTATCAATTGCTATCAAGCCACCATCACCACCTAATTCAGGTAACTTTTTCATAACCATTTCATTTGCGGCTTGCTTCAAGGGCATCCTTGCTAGTTCCATTCTATCGCTTATACTTTTAGCCATTACTAAACGAATAAAATATTCTCCCCAACCTGTACAACTAACTGCGCACGTTGCGTTATTGGCATAAGTTCCGGCGCCAATAAGCGGCACGTCTCCTACCCTGCCAAACTTTTTATTAGTCATGCCCCCGGTGCTGGTTGCTGCTGCAAGGTTACCCATTGCATCTAATGCCACGCAACCTACTGTGCCATATTTATAATCATTATTGCCTGGTTGCTTAAGTAAAGCTTGCTTAGGTGTATTATGATCTAGTAGCGTTTTGGTAGAGTCTTGCGCTTTCGCTTTTTGCAAACCTTTAAAACGGTCTTCGGTGTAGAAATAATTGGGCTCTACTATGATGCATCCATTAAGTGACGCAAATTTTTCCGCGCCTCTGCCGGCCATCATTACGTGCTCACTCTTTTCCATTACGGCGCGTGCTGCGGTTATAGGGTTGCGAATAGTTGTAACCCCAGCAATTGATCCGGCTTTCAAGTTACTACCGTCCATTATTGCGGCATCCATTTCGTTGGTGCCTTCGTTTGTAAAAACGGCGCCTTTGCCTGCGTTAAAAAGCGGATTATCTTCCATCAACATAACTGCTGCTTCTACCGCATTTAAAGATGATCCTCCTGCTTTTAAAATACTATAGCCTTTTTGCAAAGCCTCTTTAATGCCTGCTATATACGCTTGTTCCTTCTCTGGAGTCATTTGCGATTTCAGGATAGTACCGGCGCCACCATGTACCGCAAGTACCACTTTACCTACTGCGCCACCCTTATTCTTATTATCTTGTTGGGCACTAACAATTAGTGGAACAATTGTTATGAGAAGAAATAGAAAGCTTTTCATTATGTTATTGTTTAGCAGAATGTGAGGGAGAGTTTGTCTTGCCCTGCCAATTCTTTATTTTTACAAATATTCAAAATAAACATTCTCCTGAGGCAATTATTAAAAATACTAAGTCGCATTATTTTAGGGTTACTTGCATTGGTATTGCTTGTTTGGTTATTGATACAAACAGAACCGGTTCAAAATTTTATTGTAAACAAGATAACCAAACGTCTTTCTAAAGACTTAAAAACGGAGGTCAGTGTTAAACACGTAAGCATTGGTTTGTTTGACAGGATTGATCTGCAAGGCGCATTGATAAAAGACTTAAACAAAGACACACTGGTTTATGCTGAAACTTTAAAAGCGCGACTAACAGATTGGTTTTTTTTAAAGGATACTTTAGTTTTAAAATATGTTGGCTTAGAAGATGCTAAAATAAATTTGTATAGAAACGACTCCATTTGGAATTATCAATTTCTTGCCGACTACTTTTCTCCAGCTAAAAAGCCGTCTCAAAAAAAGAAAAGTGGCATACAGTTCAACCTACAAAAAATTGATTTTAAAAACGTATCGTTTGTACAGCATGATAATTGGGTTGGCCAGAACATCGATGTTAGCTTTAATAGCTTAACCCTCGATGCTGATAACTTCAACCTAGAGAAGAATATTTTTGAAGTAAAGGAAATTGATCTTGTAAAGCCGGTATTTTCTATTAAAAATTTTACCGGCTTAAGACCGGCATCTTATAAAAAGAAACCCAGGGCCGATACAGGATATTACTTCAATACAGGCAACCTGCAACTGAAAATTGCTACGGTAAACATTGCCAATGGCACGCTCATTAGCGAGGGTGAAACGGACCAAAAAAATTGCATCGTATTTCGATCCGATGCATATAAAGTTTCAAAAGATCAATGGCACGTTTGCCAACCTGACGTTTATAAGTGACACAATTAGAGCTGACATAAACATAGCTACTAAAGAACGTAGTGGATTTGAGCTGCAAAAACTTAAAGCAAAGTTTAGACTTACCCCATCAATAATGGAGTTTGCCAACTTAGATCTTATAACGCCGCAAAGCCACCTGCGTAACTATTATGCAATGGGTTTTGAAGATTTTAATACTGACTTTTCTAAATACATCACCAAAATCACCATGTATGCGCGCATCAACAATTCGGTGCTCAACAGTGATGATCTTGCATACTTTGCCCCTCAGGTAAAAAAGTGGAATAAAAGAATAGTATTGGCAGGCAACCTCACCGGTAAGGTAGATGATCTTACCGTAAGAAAGTTATTTGTAAGAGCAGGAAACAACACTACCATCAATGGTGATATTGTTATAAAAGGGTTGCCTGATATCAACAATACCTACATCGGTTTTACATCAGGCACCCTACAAACAAACTATCAGGATGCTGTTACGTTTATACCTGCACTACTTCAGGTTCAGACACCATCGCTTGCCAGCCTGGGCGCACTTAAGTTTAATGGAAGTTTCAAAGGCACCTTTAATAAGTTTACTACTAGTGGCAATTTTAGTACTAATCTAGGCGGCTTTAGCAGCGATCTTACAATGGAGTTACCTACCCGTGGACTTGCCAGCTACAATGGACACATTGTTACGCAACGTTTTCATATGGGTAAGTTTTTAAAGGTGCCCAATTTAGGAACCGTTTCGTTTGATGGTACGGTGAAAGGCCAGGGACTTTCTCTTAACACCATGCGCACAAGCATATTGGGTAATGCAAGGCAGATAGAATATAATGGATATAATTATGAGAGCATTGTGGCCGAAGGAACTTTTCAACGTAAACAATTTGATGGCTCTTTAAAAATCGACGATGACAATTTAAACCTGACTACAGCAGTTAAAATTGATCTACGCGAAAAACAGCCTATCGTAAACGTTTTGGGCGACTTAGTAAATAGTAATTTTCAAAAACTAAATTTCTCGCAAAAAGATTATCAGTTAAGTGGATTGTTTGATTTGAACTATCAGGGTAAAAACATTGATAACTTTTTAGGGTCTGTGAAAGTGTTTAATGCTACACTGCTTGTAGATAGCGCCCGATTAAATTTTGACTCACTCAGCTTGCAATCTAACTATGTTGCAGGCCATCGATCGCTAACAATACAGAGTAACGAGTTTGATGTAGCAGTAGAGGGCAAGTATAACATTTTAGATTTGCCTGTTAGCTTTCAATTGTTTTTATACAAGTACTATCCGGCATACATCAACGAGCCTAAAACAACACCAAAAGATCAAAACTTTTCTTTTGCATTAAACACTAAAAACATTGATGGTTATACATTTTTGATAGACAAGAACTTGCATGGATTTAGTAATAGCAACATCGTTGGAAGCATCAATACCATTGATACTATTTTTTCTTTAAATGCCAATGTGCCGGAGTTTGCTTATAGTCAATACAAGTTCAGCAACATTAGTATTAAAGGCAAGGGTAACCTAGATAATCTTCAGCTTGATGGAGAAGTGGGTTTGATAACGATAAAAGATAGTACCACATTTCCCAACACCAAAATCAGCATCAATTCTCAAAAAGATGTATCTGCTGTAAGCATCAATACAAAGGCAACTAATACATTAAACGAGTTAAACTTTAATGCAGATGTAACAACACTTTCTGATGGTGTGCGCGTTTATCTAAGACCATCAGACTTTATTATTAACGATAAGCATTGGATACTTGAAAAAGAAGGCGAAATAGTAGTAAGAAAAAATTTCGTTTCCGCTGATAAGGTGCGTTTTACACAGGGTACGCAAGAGATAGCTTTAGAAACAAATTATGATGGAGACTTTAATAAAACCAATCTTGTTGTTCGTTTAAAAGACATTAATATTGGAGATTTCGCACCCTTTATTACAAAAACGCCAAGGCTTGAAGGTATAGCAAATGGCAGTTTGATATTGAAAGATTTCTATGGAACATTTCAGGTTGAAGGCAACATAAAAACAAGTCAGTTTAGATTAGATGATGACTCAGTTGGCGTAGTAAACTTAATAGCGGATTACAATAGCACTAACGGAAAAGTTAGCTTCGGCGTTACATCTCCTAATGAACTATACAACTTTGAAAGTAATGGCTTTTACAACCTCAAGGATTCTGTTGGCGCTCCACTAAACGTAAATGTTAACCTAAGTAACACTAAAGTTGATTTTATCAATCGCTTTTTAGGTAGTGTTTTTGAGGATATATCAGGTTTTGCAACGGGGCAATTGAACTTAAAGGGTGACCCGAACAGTCCTAATCTTACAGGGCGGCTTAGTATAGCAAATGCAGGGTTAATGGTAAAGTTTACCCGTGTTCGATATACAATAGATACAGCCAATTTTGTTTTTTCAGATGGTATAATGGATTTTGGATCTTTTACCATCAAGGATCGCTTTGGTAATACGGGAAAGGTGCGTGGCAAGCTATACCAGACAGGCTTTAAAAACATGCGCTTCGATTTTGATATCAATACGCCTCAAATGTTATTGATTGATACAAAAGCAAGTGACAATGCAAACTTTTACGGCACCGCTATTGGTAAAGCATCCGTAAGCTTAGATGGGCCGGAGAATGATATGCACATGGCTATAACAGCAGAACCCACTGATAGCTCGCACATTTATATTCCAACATCTGACGCCAGAGAAAGTGGAGAAGCAGATTTTATTACTTTCAAACAGTATGGTACCGAAATGCGCAATGTAAGTGAAGAGAGCACCACAAACATCAATGTGGATCTTGATGTAACAGCAAACCCTCTGGCACGTATTGATGTAATATTGGATGAGGTAACCGGCGATATTATTAAAGCAACCGGCAATGGCAGATTGCGCATACATGCAGGTACTTCTGAAAGCCTTACCATCAATGGACGGTACGAGATCTTTCAAGGCAGCTACGATTTCAATTTTCAATCATTTATAAGAAAGCCTTTTATATTGCGCGGTGATGCAGGTAGCAGTTACATTGAATGGAAAGGTGATCCCTTCAATGCAAAAATGATGATTGAAGCCCTATACATTGCCGAGAACGTGCGTTTAGGCGATTTGGTATCTAATCAAAACCTGGGTGGAGCTATCCAAGGAATACAAGGTTCTCAAGAGGATGTTTATGTATATGCAACAATTAGCGGTGACCTTAAAAAACCTAATATAAATTTTCGATTAGATTTTCCGCCGGGCTCTCAAGTACGAAATGAGGAATCATTTGTAAAACTGATAAACACCCTGGAGCGGGATGAGAATGAAATGCTCAAGCAGGTAACTTACTTAATTGTTTTTGGCTCATTTGCACCTTACGGTGAAGGCCGAAACCTGACAAGTAATTTCACAACTCTTGGCTTTAACACAATATCAGAAATGATATCGCGCCAGGTAAATAGTTTGGTTTCAAATATCCTATATAAAATAACCGGCGATAGAAGTTTGCAATTTGATGTGAGCACATCTTTATACAATAGTTCTAGTCTATTTAGTGGCAATGTAACAGCCACTAATAATATAGACAGGCAACAGGTCAATTTTAAACTTGGTAAAAGCCTGTTTGATAATAAAGTGCTGATAACCTTTGGGGGCGATCTTGATTTTAGAATGGGTGGCTCTACTGGTACTTCGCAACAACTGGGTAATTTGCAATGGCTGCCCGATCTTACAGTAGAGATCATTTTATCAAAAAGCAGAAAGCTGCGGGCTATCTTGTTCAGCAGAAATAATTTAGATATTTCACAGGGAACTGTTGGTCGCCGCAACCGTCAGGGAGCTAGTATTTCGTATAGGCAAGATTTCGATTTTCTGTTTAATAAGAAAACGAGCAATAACCAGCAGCGCGAAGATTCATCTGTCACTACATCAGCTGCAAGAAAATCGGAAGATGAATAATTGATTTAACTATTCTACCACTGGTGTTTCTCCACCCTCTAACCGCGCCATTTCACCTTCGTCTAAATCGGCATTAGGGTCTTTCGCTCCTAAGTCAGGATCTCTTTCCATATCCGCGTCCGCTTGTTCATGTGCTTCAACCACCTTTTCGCTAATATGTTTTTCTTTCAATTTATTGCTTGTTGAAGTTTCGCCAAGAGCGTGTCCATTTAATTCAGTAGGCTTGTTTTCATTTTTATTTTCCATAGCAAATTATTTTTTTAGTCAATAAAAATAGGCAAAAATTATCCGTTGGTCAGGTATCAGTTGTTGCTTTAACACTTGCAAATGTGTACACTTTTCTAAGTAACTAATGTTGGCCTAACTTCAATCTTAAAACCAATCAACATGGTTTCATTTACTGCAACCATTCAAAAATTTAATAAGCAGGGCGAAAAAACGGGATGGAACTATATCGATATCTCGAAAGAAATTGCTTGTCAATTAAAACCTGATAATAAAAAAGCTTTCAGAGTAAAGGGATATTTAGACGACTTTTCTATTGAAGGTGTGAGCCTGCTACCCATAGGCGGAGGCAATTTTATAATGCCTCTTAACGCTACCTTACGCAAAGCTATACATAAAAGCAAAGGAGCCATGCTGCAAGTAAAGCTGGAGGTAGATGAAAAGCCATTAGCCATTTCACCTGAGTTATTACAATGCCTTGCTGATGAGCCAGAAGCTTTACGTTACTTCAATAGCCTTGCAAAATCGCACCAGCATTATTATAGCAAATGGATTGACAGTGCGAAGACTGCCGAAACAAAGGCTAAACGCATTGCACAGTGCGTTACCGCATGTGCAAATAAACAAGGTTATGGAGAAATGATTCGCGCTGGCAAGCAAAACCGTGACGTGTTGCGATGACAAAATTCGTTTGAATGTCAATAAAAATGCCGCTGCAATTTTTTAATCGCAACGGCATTTTATAATTGAGGCTAATTATTTAGCTAGCTAATTTAGCTTTCAGATTTTGATCCAATGCATCTAAGAATTCTTCAGTATACAAGTAATCTGTACCATGCTCAACTTTAGCTTTTACAGTAATAGCAAGGTCTTTGGTCATTTTACCACTTTCAACAGTTTCAATACAAACTTGCTCTAGTGTATGGCAGAAATCTGATCAACTCCTGGTTGTTATCCAACTTACCACGGAACTCTAAACCTCTTGTCCATGCAAAAATGGAAGCGATAGGATTGGTAGAAGTTGGCTTACCTTTTTGGTGCTCGCGGTAGTGACGGGTTACTGTACCATGTGCTGCTTCAGCTTCCATAACAGTTGCCATCAGGTGTAACCAAAGTTGAGGTCATTAAACCTAATGAACCAAAGCCTTGTGCAACAGTATCACTTTGTACATCACCATCATAATTTTTACAAGCCCAAACAAAATTGCCATTCCATTTTAAAGCGCTGGCAACCATGTCATCAATCAAGCGATGCTCATAAGTCAGTCCTGCTTCATCAAACTTAGCTTTAAATTCATTTTGATAAACTTCTTCAAAAATATCTTTGAAACGACCATCATATTTTTTAAGAATAGTGTTTTTTGTAGATAGGTATAAAGGCCATCCTTTCATTAAAGATTGATTGAAACAAGCACGTGCAAAACCGAAAATACTTTCATCAGTATTGTACATAGCCAATGCAACACCATCTCCTTTAAAATTGTATACTTCAAACTCCTGGTTTGTTCCATCTTCACCTTCAAACTTAACAGTTAGTTTTCCTTTGCCTTTAGTTACAAAATCAGTTGCACGATATTGATCGCCAAAAGCATGACGGCCAATACAAATAGGTGCAGTCCAGTTAGGTACCAAGCGCGGTACATTGCTCATAACAATTGGCTCACGAAAAACAGTACCATCTAAAATATTACGGATAGTTCCGTTAGGCGATTTCCACATTTGCTTCAAACCAAATTCTTCTACACGTTGCTCATCGGGAGTAATGGTGGCACATTTAATACCAACACCATATTGTTTAATGGCATTTGCTGCATCAATAGTTACCTGGTCGTTGGTTTCATCGCGATATTCAATGCCAAGGTCATAATATTTAATATCCAGATCAAGATAAGGAAGGATCAGTTTATCTTTAATAAATTTCCAGATGATCCTGGTCATCTCATCACCATCCAGTTCAACAACCGGGTTGGCTACTTTGATTTTTTCTGCCATCGTTATTAGTTTTTGTGTATTTTTTAAAACGGGTACAAAAGTAAGACTTGATCTTTTTATATCAACTAAAAACATTTGTGCAATCGATACCGTATATAAATAAATTTTTAGTGCGATGATGGTGATGCGTATAATAGGTATATCAATAGTTTTGTTACTAAATGTTTCATGCAAAAAAGAAGGCAGCAGCATGAACAATAACCCCACAACTACCATGAACAGTAATAGTTTGAACTATCTGGCTTTAGGCGATTCATATACGATAGGGCAAAGTGTTGCGGTAGAAGATAGATTTCCTGCGCAGGCTGTTGCAATGCTGAAAACATCCAATTTATCATTTAACACACCGCAATATATTGCTACTACAGGGTGGACGACAGCAAACCTGATGAATGCCATTACTTTTCAAAACCCTAAAGGGCCATACGATATTGTAAGCTTGCTTATTGGTGTCAATGATCAGTACCAACATTTAGACACTGCGGGCTATCGCATTCGTTTTACACAGTTGCTTGCAAAGGCTATTGAACTCGCAGGCAATCGCACATCAAGAGTGTTTGTTTTATCTATCCCAGATTATAGTGCAACACCTTTTGTTGATGCCAGCAATAAAGAAAGAGTTAGTAAAGAAATTGATGAATTCAACGCCATCAACAAGGAGATTACTTTGCAAAATAAAGTCACTTACATTGATATAACTCCCGGCAGTCGCGATGCTAAATCAAACCCTGCACTTGTAGCAAACGATGGTCTGCATCCATCAGGATTAGAATATAAAAAGTGGGCAGAAAAGTTAGCTGTTGAAGTACGTAAAGCTTTGCAATAACAGTAAGAAATCATCGTACATAAAAAAACACTTTGCAGGCAAGCCTGCAAAGTGTTTTTTTTGTAACTAAGCTATTTATAAAATTATGCAGTTTGCAAACTGCCAGCGTTTGCTTTATCGCTTGTAGCAGGTGCTTGGTTTTCAGGGCGTAAACTTCTTACTGTTCTACCCGCTTGCCAAAGCTCGCTATCGTGTAATTCTTTCAACTCCACTTCCAGTTTTTCTCTGTAGTCTGATTTGCTATTGCTATCAATAGATTTTGCAGCTTCCTTGCCAGTCGCAACACTCTCATATAAGTCTTTGAACACAGGTAAAGTTGCATCGCGAAACTTCTTCCACCAATCAAGCGCACCACGTTGTGCGGTGGTTGAACAGTTGGCATACATCCAATCCATTCCGTTTTCTGCAACTAGTGGCATAAGTGATTGTGTTAGCTCCTCAACAGTCTCGTTAAACGATTCTGAAGGGCTATGACCTTTAGAACGCAACACTTCGTATTGAGCAGCGAATATACCTTGTATAGCGCCCATCAATGTGCCACGCTCACCAGTAAGATCACTAAATACTTCCTTCTTAAAATCAGTCTCAAATAAGTAACCACTACCAACAGCAATACCCAAAGAAACTACTCTATCAAAAGCTTTACCTGTAGCGTCTTGAAAAATGGCGTAGCTGCTATTCAATCCACGACCTTCTAAAAACATTCTGCGTAATGATGTACCTGAACCTTTAGGTGCAACTAATATAACATCTACATCTTTAGGTGGTACAATGCCTGTTTGGTCCAAATAAGTAATACCAAAACCATGAGAAAAATAAAGTGCTTTACCGGGAGTTAAATGCTTCTTAACGGTTGGCCACATAGCTATTTGTGCAGCATCACTTAACAGGTAACAAATAATTGTTCCTCTCTCCAACGCCTCTTCAATCTCAAATAGTGTTTCGCCAGGTACAAATCCGTCTCTCACGGCTTTATCCCACGACTTAGAATTTTTACGTTGACCAACTATTACGTTTATGCCATTTTCTTTTTGGTTCAATGCCTGGCCCGGCCCTTGTACGCCATAACCAATTACTGCTACTACTTCGTTTTCTAAAACTTGTTGCGCTTTAGAAAGTGGGAACTCCTCGCGGGTTACCACGTTTTCTTCAACACCACCAAAATTTAATTTTGCCATTGTTTAGGTTTTGTCCCCAACCTTTAGGTAAGCCGGGGAAGATTAAAATGAATATGAGGTTAAAATTTATTACTAAGCTAAAGTACCTTTTTCAACATTGTTGTGTCACTCACCTGTGCGGCAACGCTTTGTGCGGCGCTATACATCAAACACTTCTTCCTGTTGGTTTAGGTACTCATTTTCTGTAAGCTCTAAGCCAGGTGCCAATTGCTCGTACTCTCTCAACTTTTCGTGAAAACCATTGCTCTCTTTAATGATGGCAACGCGTGCACTGCGTACAAATTCTATAAGTCCGTATGGCTCCAATACTTTTATCAGCTTCTCTGTTTCTTCGCGGTGACCGGTGGTTTCAAAAACGGTGTAATCCTTACGAATCACTACTGCCCTAGCACCAAACTCGCGAAGCAATCTTTCGACTTGTACTTTCTCAGCAATCTCATCAGTAGGCACTTTGTATAGTGCTAACTCTTGCCACACAATTTGATCGTTGGTATTAAAATATACTTTCAATACTTCAACATTTTTTTCAATCTGGCGCGCTAGCTTTTTTACAACATCTTCTGTTTCTGTAATTACCAGAGTAAAGCGGTAAATGCCTTCCGCCTCCGATGGCGACGAATTGATACTTTCTATACTGATTTTTCTACGAGAAAAAATGATAGCTATGCGATTAAGCAAACCTAATCTGGTTCTCGGTATATACTGTTATGGTAAATTCTTGTTTCATACATTATGCCTCAAACGAGGCCAACTCTTTAATTGAAAGAAATCGCTCTAAATTTTATTTCAACCTGATATCGGATACGCTCGTTCCTGCCTCCACCATAGGAAACACATTGTTTTCTTTGGTTACCATCACCTCAAGTAAAAAAGCTCCGGGATTGTTAAGCATGTCAGCAATAGCGCCCTTAAGATCCTTTCTTTCTGATATGCGCGTACCTGCTATTTTATAGGCTGCTGCCAAGTGCACAAAATCAGGACTTTCAATATCTACAAATGAATACCTTTTTGAATGGAAAAGCTCCTGCCATTGACGCACCATACCCAAAAACTGATTGTTTAAAATCACAATTTTAACATCGATGCCGCATTGCATAATGGTGCCCAACTCTTGCAATGTCATCTGAAAACCACCATCGCCAATAATGGCTACAACAGTTCTTTCAGGTGCACCAACTTTTGCCCCAATTGCTGCGGGTAATGCAAAGCCCATAGTACCCAATCCACCGGAAGTTATATTGCTGTTGCTCCTATTAAATTTTGCGTACCTGCAGGCTACCATTTGGTGTTGACCAACATCAGTAACAATAATAGCATCACCATTGGTTAGCTCGTTTAACTCACGTATCACCTCGCCCATGGTAAGTTGTCCTTCCTGCGGGTTGATCTCTTTTTGTATGCACTGCTCATCTTCCTGAGCAAACAGATCTTTAAAACGCTGCAACCATTCTGTATGCTTTTTGGCATCAACCAGGTTGGTTAGTAATGGCAATGTTTCTTTACAATCGCCCCAAACAGGTACGGTTGTTTTTACATTTTTATCAATCTCTGCCGGGTCAATATCAAGGTGAATAATTTTAGCCTGCTTAGCATACTTATCTAATCGACCAGTTACACGGTCATCAAAACGCATTCCTATCGCTATCAATACATCGCATTCGTTGGTAAGCACGTTTGGCGCATAATTGCCATGCATGCCCAACATACCAACATTCAGCGGATGATCGGACGGGATGGCACTGAGACCAAGTATTGTCCATGCGCTGGGGATGCCTGACTTTCTCTATAAACTGTTGGAATTCTTTTTCGGCTCTTCCTAGTATTACACCCTGACCCCAAATTACAAATGGTCTTGCTGCATTATTTATCAGTTTTGCAGCTTCAGCAATATACTCTTTTCTTACAAGTGGTTTTGGTCTGTAACTTCTTATAAAATCGCATTTTTTATAACCCTCAAAATCAAACTTTTGTATCTGGGCATTTTTAGAAATGTCAATTAATACCGGACCTGGTCTTCCACTCTTTGCAATGAAAAATGCTTGCGCAAGCACCCTTGGTATTTCATTAGCATCTGTTACCTGATAATTCCATTTAGTAACAGGTGTGGTAATGTTTATAATGTCTGTTTCCTGAAAAGCATCGGTACCAAGGAGATGCGCAAAAACTTGTCCGGTAATGCAAACCAGTGGCGTGCTATCTATTTGCGCGTCAGCTAAACCCGTAACCAAATTGGTTGCGCCGGGGCCACTGGTTGCAAATACAACTCCTGTTCTACCTGAGCTACGTGCATAACCCTGCGCGGCGTGTATACCGCCTTGCTCGTGCCTAACCAAAATGTGTTTCAAACTATCATTGTAATCATACAATGCATCATATATTGGCATAATTGCCCCACCCGGATATCCAAAAATTGTATCCACACCTTCCTCAAGAAAAGCTTTTAATACCGCTTCAGATCCTGATATAGACACAGCTTTTCTTTTCAGTGGTTGAAACTTTTTCTTTTGTTATCTCTAAGTGTATCCATAAAATATTTCTTTATAGTGAGCGTTTTGTATTCACCAGTTTGCTGGTCATTTAAAAACGATCCAATTATCCTATGTTAAATTCTATTTTTTTTATTCACACATTTTCATCAGTTACACATCCTGTAGCTGCAGTAGTTACTTGCTTGGCGTATTTGTACAACACTCCTTTTGTAGCTTTCAATGAAGGTTGTTTCCATGAGGTTCTGCGTTTGGCAACTTCTTCCAGACTCACTTTTAGATCAATCCTATTACTGGCTATATCTATTTCAATGATATCATCGTCGTTTACTAAGGCCACCAATCCGCCATCGTAAGCTTCTGGTGTAATATGACCCACTACAAAACCATGAGTTCCACCGCTGAAGCGGCCATCGGTAATTAGTGCCACAGATTTACCTAAACCTGCACCAATAATGGCAGAAGTAGGTTTTAGCATTTCAGGCATACCGGGTCCACCTTTAGGGCCAACGTATCTTATTACCACAACATCACCCGCCTTTACTTTACCTGATTGTATTCCGGCGATCAATTCAAACTCACCATCAAACACTCTTGCCGGTCCTGTAAATTTTTCGCCCTCTTTACCACTAATTTTTGCTACGCTTCCACCTTCTGCAAGGTTGCCGTATAATATTTGAAGATGACCTGTTTGTTTAAGAGGTTCGCTTAGCGGCTTTATTATTTGTTGAGAAGTAAAATCCAAATCCGGTACATCTTGTAAATTTTCAGCAATGGTTTTACCGGTTACTGTTAGACAATTACCATGTAACATATTATTCTGCAATAAGTACTTCATTACACGAGGCACGCCACCATAGTTATGCAAATCTTGCATCAAAAATTTTCCACTTGGTTTAAAGTCTGCTAGTACGGGTAGTTTTATCACTTATTCTCTGGAAATCATCCTGCGTTAAATCAACATCAACACTTTTTGCCATAGCAATTAGGTGCAACACTGCATTAGTAGAACCACCTAAAACCATGATGACGACAATAGCATTTTCAAATGCTTCTTTGGTCATGATGTCTTTAGGCTTGATGTCTTTCTCCAGCAGATTTTTAATAGCCATTCCAGCTGCCAAGCATTCCTTTTGTTTTTCTTCGCTTAAAGCCGGGTTTGATGATGAATATGGAAGACTCATTCCCATCGCTTCGATGGCTGCTGCCATGGTGTTAGCCGTGTACATACCACCACATGCACCTGCACTTGGGCAAGCTGCTTTCACTATATTCTTAAAATCTTCTGCTGTTATAGTGCCTGCGATTTTTTGCCCTAAAGCTTCAAATGCAGAAACGATGTTTAAATCTTGCCCGTTGTAATGGCCAGGGGCAATTGTGCCACCATAAACCATAATAGCCGGTCTGTTCAAGCGACCCATTGCCATTAATGCACCAGGCATATTTTTATCACAACCCGGTAGTGCAATCAAGGCATCATAATACTGTGCGCCACATACGGTTTCTATTGAGTCCGCAATTACATCGCGACTAACGAGCGAATAACGCATGCCATCGGTTCCATTGCTTATACCATCACTTACCCCAATCGTGTTGAAAATTAAGCCTACTAAATTCTCATCCCACACACCCTTTTTTACAATTTTTGCAAGCTCATTTAAGTGCATGTTGCAAGTATTGCCATCGTATCCCATACTCACTACGCCTACCTGTGCTTTTTTCAAATCATCGTCCGTTAATCCAATACCATACAACATTGCCTGTGCAGCAGGTTGGGTTTCATCTTGAGTAATGGTTTTGCTATACTTATTAAGTTCTGTCATACTATGGCTTGTGGTAGTGGTTCTGTAAAACTTGGTTTCTTTCCTTCTTATATTATTGTTGACTTGCGTAGTAATACGTTGTTAGAATTGACGCTTAAGCTGCCTTTATTGATGTGCTCACTTATTACGTCTCCGATTGTAGATGTAAAATAGAAACTGTCTGAATTGATGTCTTTGGTTACAAAGCCATTATTCTGTGTCCAATCTACCGCTTCCCTTATGGCCTCGGCCTCTACGGGCATGTTTAAATAATCTAACATTAAGGCTGCTGACAATATAGAACCAACCGGGTTTGCAATGTCTTTATTTGCAGCTTGCGGATAAGAACCATGCACAGGCTCGAACATGGCAGTGTTTACACCAATGGATGCAGAAGGCAATAAACCTAAGGAGCCACTTAAAACACTTGCTTCGTGGCTGATAATATCGCCTAAAAGATTTTCCGTAAGGATGACGTCAAATTCTTTTGGATTGATAATTATTTGCATAGCTGCGTTATCAACAAACATATATTCAACCTGAACATCTTTATATTGTTCTGCAATTTCTTGTACCGTTTTTCTCCATAGCCTGGATGTTTCAAGCACATTTGCTTTATCAACCAGCGTTAATTTCCGTCTGCGATTTTGTGCAGATTTAAAGGCGAGATGCGCAATCCTTTCGATCTCGCCCTTAGTATAACAGCAATCGTCAGAGGCTTCGGTGTAATCGTTATTTGTGTGCTTATTGCCGAAATAAATTCCGCCGGTAAGTTCACGATAAATAACAAAGTCAACATCCATCAAACGCTCACTCTTTAAAGGTGAAAGATGATGTAAAGATGGATAGGTGGTTACAGGTCTTATGTTAGCGTATAATTGTAATGACTTTCTAAGTTGTAGCAAACCTTGCTCGGGTCTTACTTTAGCAGTTGGGTTATTATCGTACTTCGGATGCCCTATTGCGCCAAATAATATTGCATCGCTTGCTAAGCAGGCTTCTATTGTTTTTTCGGGCAATGGATCACCGGTTTTATCCATAGCATCTGCGCCCATTAAGGCATAAGTAAATTTGAAATGATGTCCGTACTGTTCGCCAATAGCATTCAATATTTTTATTGATTGCTTGGTTACTTCCGGACCAATCCCGTCGCCTAATATCACTGTTATGTTCTTTCGCATTGAAACTGGGCGTTAGTTGAATTGCTAAGCAGTTATAGCTGCTTCTTTAGATTGATATTGTTTTGCCATCTCCTCTAAATCCTGTTGTTGCACTTCTTTTTTTGAATCTGCTACAGAGAGAAATTGTTCGTATAAGATATCGATATCGTTTCTGGTAAATTGATAACCTAACTTTTGAAAGCGGTGCGCCAAAGCACTTCTACCACTTCTTGCAGTTAAAACAATCTTACTTTCTTCGGCACCTACATCAACCGGATTTATAATCTCATACGTTTGAGCATCTTTCAAAAAACCATCCTGATGTATACCTGATGAATGAGAGAAAGCATTAGAACCGACGATTGCTTTGTTAGGTTGCACAGGCATGCGCATCACATCTGCCACCAGGCGACTTATTGGGTTTAACATTTTCGCCTCAATACCTGTTGTATATCCAAGATCGCTATGTTGCTTTAATATCATCACCACTTCTTCTAATGATGTGTTTCCTGCACGTTCGCCCAAGCCGTTTATCGTACACTCAATTTGTCTAGCACCGTTTAGTACGCCGGAAATGGAGTTAGCAGTTGCAAGCCCAAGATCGTTATGGCAATGGCATGATATAACTGCCCTATCAATATTAGAAACATTGTTTATGAGGAAAGCTATTTTTTCGCCGTATTGATGTGGTAAGCAATAACCGGTAGTATCAGGTATGTTTACAGTTGTTGCTCCCGCTGCAATCACTGCTTCAATTACTTGAGCTAAATACTCATTGCTTGTGCTGCCGGCGTCTTCTGCATAAAATTCTACATCGTCAGTAAAGTTGCGCGCCCACTTTACACATTGTACTGCACGTGCTAATATATCTTCTCTGTTAGAGTTGAATTTAGATTTTATATGAAAATCAGACGTGCCAATACCAGTATGAATTCTTGAACGAACTGCATTTTTTAAAGCTGCGCCTGCTACTTCAATATCTTTTTGAACAGCACGCGATAATCCGCAAACCACGGCATCTTTCACCACTCGGCAAATCTGGTCAACCGAGTTAAAATCGCCAGGGCTTGAAATAGGAAAGCCGGCTTCAATAATATCAACACCCAAGCTTTCCAGTTGCAGGGCTAACTCAACCTTTTCACTTGTATTAAGTTTACAACCTGGAACTTGTTCGCCATCGCGCAGTGTTGTATCGAATATGAAAACCTTTTTTTCCTGCATATCTAATAAAGAATTTAAAAGGAATAGTGTTGTGCTAAGCAATGGCAGAGAGAATAATCAACATTTTTCCAATATCGAATATAGAAATGGAAATTGTAAGTTCTTAACCAAAAAATAATGACTTTTACAGAATGTAAGTAACGCGATTACCGTTAAAAGGTACGCTAACAGTGAATTAGAGCCCAAATTAATTACGATGCCCAATAGGTCAGCAGATGCATTATTTCAATTAATAAAATCGCTTCAGAAATCAGAGAAGCGCAACTTTAAACTGTACGTAAAACGAAACTCTTCAGACGATGAACTAAAAATTATTCAACTTTTTGATGCGCTAGAGCGAATGAGTGAGTATGATGAAAGTGTGTTACTTAGAAAAAACCCAGCGATAAAAAAGCAGCAGGTTCCTAATTTAAAGGCGCATTTGTATAAGCAAATACTTGCCAGCATACGATTATTAGAAAGTGAAGACAATATTGACATTCAATTGCACGAGCAATTAGACTACGCTCGAATTTTATATAACAAAGGCCTTTTTCAGCAAAGTTTAAGAATGCTGGAAAAGATTAAAGAGAAGGCTAAAGCGCACAACCAGATCAGTTTTTTACTTCAGGTACTTTTTTTAGAAAAGAAGATTGAAAGCTTGCATATTACCCGAAGTATGCAAGACCGCGCAGATGAGTTGACCGCCACCTCTAACGAAGTAAATAAAAGGTTGATGACTATTAGCCGGCTCTCGAACCTTGCCTTGCAATTGTATAGCTGGTATATTAAGAATGGCCATGCGCGTAATGAGAAGGATGTAAACTCGCTAACAGTATTTTTTAACTCTCAGATTCATGTGGAGGCTGCAGAAAGCGATAATTTTTACACGAAGCTGTACATGTACCAATCGTATTGCTGGTTTGCATTTATTAAGCAGGATTTTCTAATGTACTATCGTTATACCCAAAAGTGGGTGGACGTATTTAATGCAGAACCATTCATGATAGCGGTTGAAACGGCGCATTATATCAAAGGATTGCACAACTTAATCAGCGCCCATTTTGATCTTAAAAATCACCGAAAGTTTTATGAAACTTTAAAAGAGTTTGAGACTTTTTCAGAAAGTGAAGTTGTAAAACGTAACGATGTTAATAGCATACAAGTATTTGTTTACTTGTACATCGCCAAGCTTAATAAACACTTTATGGAAGGCACTTTTAATGAGGGGATTGAATTAGTGCCCTACATAAAAGAAAAATTAGATGCCTACTCTTTATATCTGGATCGGCACAGAGTACTTGTATTTCATTATAAATTAGCAAGCCTATATTTTGGTAGTGGTGATTTTGGAACAGCGATCGATCATTTAAACATCATTATAAACTGGCGCGTTGATCTGCGAACAGATTTACAATGCTATGCCCGTGTATTACACCTGATTGCACATTATGAGCTGGGCAATTTCGAGATCATTGAACACTTGATTAAATCTGTCTATCGCTTTATGTCCAAAGTTGAAAATTTAAGTGCGGTTGAAGAAGAGATCTTTAAATTCCTTAGGCGTTCTTTCAACCTATCGCCAAAGCAGTTGAAGCCTGCATTTGAGAAATTGCTTCTGTCTTTAAAAAAATATGAAACTAATAGGTTTGAGGCCAGGGCATTCTCTTACCTCGATATAGTATCGTGGTTAGAAAGTAAGATTGAAGACAAACCAATTTATACTATCATCCGACAAAAATTCTTGGCTGCAACGGCTGAAAAAAAATAGATTATTTCAACACTTCTTCAATAGGAGAACCTATGCAACCATTGGGCTCTTGTACGCGAAGCAGTGCTGCTAATGTTGGTGCTATATCGGTTATGGTATAGCGTTTGTTCGATTTTCCGCTTTTGATACCCCAGCCCATCCAAACTAAAGGAATGTGGGTATCGTATGGATTCCAGGTGCCATGAGAAGTGCCCGTGGCTCCCTTAGATCCTGAATAAAAACCTGGTTGTAAAATAATGGCAATTGAGCCGGAGCGTTCAGAATTGTAGCCATTGACGACAGTTTCTCGTAATAATTGCGGCAACGCAGCTTCTGATATATTTCGCGCATCCGCTACAAATGCAATCCCGGGTTTACCTCTCAAAATTTTAATGCAATCTTTTGTCAACTGTTCTTCATCAATATTATTTTTCGCCAATACCTGATAGTTAAAATGTACCTGATAGTTAGACAAACTAATGATCAGATTATCCAGCTTATATTTTTCGCTCAAGGCTTTGTTAAGGTCTTTTACTGCCTGAGTACTTGACCAATACCCAGCAGGAATTTTTAGGTCTGAAAGCAGCATTGGATTGTGTGCAGCACCATGATCGGCCGATAGAAACACTGTATAATTATTTTTACCCACCTTGCTATCTAAGTAAGTAAAAAAAGATGCGATGTCCTGATCTAATCTTAAGTACACATCCTCCGTTTCCAGTGCATTAACGCCAAACAGGTGACCAACATAATCAGTAGAAGAACAACTGATGGTAAGGAAATCGGTTACAGCGCCCACACCCAATTTTTCCTGTTCAATTGCGGCTTTGGCAAAGTCGAATGTGAGCGTATTACCATAAGGGTTTGGACGTATAGCATAATAATTCTTGCTAAACGCATTAGACGTTTTTGCTGGCAACGTGGCAGATGTTGTGCCTGCTAATTTGCCTTCATAACTATTGCTATCCGCAAAGCTTTGAGAATAGGAACGTACATCATAAAGAGTTTTCCAATCCTGCTTTAAATATTTCTCAGGGAGCTTTTTATCATTAAAATCCTTAACCCAGGCAGGCAGTTGCTTCATGTAAAATGTGCTGGTAATCCACCCGCCACTCACATCATCAAACCAATAAGCACCATTGGCCAAGTGACCTCCGGGCAAAATACTTCCTCTGTCTTTTAAGGCGACACCAATTACTTTAGATTGTAAGTTGGTTGCCAGTTTCAACTCATCAGTTATTGTAGTAGCCAACAAATTACGCGGCGACATTTTACCTGCATTGGATGTGCTGCCTACAGTTTCTTCAAGAGCATCTTCTGTGCAGTACATGCTTTTACCGGTAGCATTTACAATAAAATCGTTGCCTGCTATGCCATGTATAGCCGGTACTGATCCTGTGTAGATACTAGTATGCCCTGGCGCGGTATATGATGGAATATAATTGATGTACGTATTCTCGCACGTGAAGCCTTCTCTTAACATGCGCTTAAAGCCACCTTCACCATATCTGTTATAGTAGCGATATAAATAATCCCACCGCATTTGGTCAATTACTAGACCTACCACTAGTTTAGGACGCGGTAAGTCTTGCTTTTTTTGACTAAAAGATGTAAAACCTATAAGAAGAAAACACGTTGCAATAATCCCTTTTATCATCTGCGTATCAATAATTTAACAATGCTCCAAAGCACCAAGTATATCGTTCAAAATGTCGTTCCAATCTTCTAATCCAACAGAAATTCTTATTAACCCCGGTGTAATGTTTACCGCCAGCCTTTCCGCTTCTGAAAGTTTGGCGTGTGTAGTGCTTGCCGGGTGCGATGCAATACTTCTGGTGTCGCCCAGGTTTGCAGTAAGAGAAAGCATTTGCAAATTGTCTAAAAACTTGCGTCCATTTTCTATCCCTCCTTTCAACTCAAAACAAACAATACCACCGCCATTTTTCATTTGTTTTTTTGCAATTTCATGTTGAGGATGGCTTGCCAGCATCGGATACTTTAGCCATGAAATTTTATCATGATGCTCTAAGGCAGTGGCAATGTGTAAGGCATTCTTTGAATGCCGTTCCATTCTTACATCCAATGTTTCAAGGCTGCGGCTTATTACCCATGCATTGAATGGTGAAAGTGCCGGGCCGGTACTTCTGCAAAACAGGTATATCTCCTGGATCAATTCTTTCTTACCAACAATAACACCGCCCAATACCCTACCCTGCCCATCTAACCATTTAGTAGCGCTGTGTACTACAATGTCTGCACCGTACTCTATAGGTCTTTGACCCATAGGCGTGGCAAAACAATTATCTACATTTAGAACTGATTTGATGCTTTTTTGCTAAGGCTCCAACCCATTCTAAATCAATAATATCTAAACCCGGGTTAGTAGGCGTTTCAATATAAATCATCTTAGTGTTAGGCTTGATGGCTGCCTCCCATTCTTCAGGCTTATCAGCACTTACATACGTATACTCAATACCAAACTTAGGTAAATACTTACTGATGACCGTATGTGTGCTTCCAAAAATAGCATTGCAGGCTAACAGGTGGTCGCCTTGCTTCATTAATGCCATGAATGATGAGAAGACTGCGCTCATTCCGGATGCTGTTGCATAGCCGGCTTCAGCGCCTTCTAACACTACCATTCTATCAATCAGCTCTTGCACATTGGGGTTGCTAAAACGGCTGTATATGTTGTTATCGAGTTCATCCGCAAAGGTGGCGCGCATTTCCTCCGCATTATCAAAACAAAAACTGCTGGTTAAAAACAAGGGAGATGAATGTTCCATCTCGTTCGTTTGATCTAAGCGGGTGCGTATGGCTTTGGTTATCGGTTGTTGCTCCATAATTACGAAAAAATATTAAAAGAATAGTAACGAAGAGAAGGGTTCAAAAACAGTTTATGAAGTTACAGTCACATCCCATGTTAGGTTGCATCCTGCAAGCTTTAGCGTATCAGCTACAGAGCAATATTTGTTCATAGAAAGCTCGCAGGCTCTTCTTGCTTTATCCATATCAATATTGCCTTTTAGTTCAAACAATATTTTTACATCTGCCCATAATGATGGCTCAACACCCTGCTGCCGTTCGCCTTCAATTTTCATATTAAAACCTTCAACAGTTTGACGTTGTTTTTTTAAGATCGAAACAATATCAATACCGCTACATCCACCTAATCCCATCAACAACATTTGCATAGGACGTACGCCAAAATTTACACCACCGTTTTCAGGATTGCTATCAAGCCTAACGGTGTGTCCATTACTATCTTTTGCCTCAAAACCAAAATCACCTTCAATTCTCGTGAGTTCTATTTTTACCATGGTAAAATATTTTTGCAAATGTAATTGATGCAAGCCGTTACTTTGCCCATTGAATTTTTTTGAGGATCTGATGAATTACTTCCATTACGACAACTCTTTTACTACCGAAGCAGGCGCTACCTTATCAGGACTAACTATCGCGTACCACACCTACGGCACTTTAAATGAAAATAAAAGTAATGTGGTTTGGATTTGTCATGCCCTTACCTCTAATTCTGATGCAAAAGCATGGTGGCCGGGAGTAATAGAACCTGGAGGCATGTTAGACCCAAGTGAATATTTTATTGTTTGCGCCAACATTATTGGAAGTTGCTATGGTAGCAGCGGGCCGTTACACACAAACCCTGAAACGCAACAACCTTATTACAGCACTTTTCCGCTAGTTACCATACGTGACATGGTAAGGGCGCACATCCTTTTACGCCAGCACCTATCCATTGAAAACATTGCAATTTTAATTGGAGGAAGTATGGGTGGCTACCAAGCACTTGAATGGACGCTTACTGAAAATGATCGCATACAAAAACTATTTTTGTTATCAACGTCAGCTACCGAAAGTGCCTGGGGCATTGCCATACACACCGCCCAACGCCTTGCTATAGAAGCTGATAACACTTGGAAAAATTTAGATGCTACTGCTGGTAGTAATGGTTTGAAAGCAGCTCGTGCTATAGGTTTGTTAAGTTACCGCAACTACGAAATAATGGTGCAAAAGCAAACTGATACAAATGTTGAAAAGCTTGACAATTACAAAGCATCATCGTATATAAATTATCAAGGCGATAAGTTGGTAAATCGCTTCAATGCTTTTACTTACTGGATTTTGACCAAGGCGATGGATTCTCACAACTTATCGCGCAGTCGAGGTAAAAGCGTTGCTGAACTGCTGCATAGCATCCATCAAAAAACATTGATCGTTGCTATAACAAGCGACATATTATGCCCGCCCGCAGAGCAAATTTTTATTGCCAACCACATTCCAAATTCTACACTGGTTGAAATAGATTCTTCTTACGGCCACGATGGTTTTTTAATTGAAAGTGCTAAGATCCATCAACATTTTAAATTGTGGTTGTCTTCTGAAGATTAGCCTCACATAAAATTTACATGAACCGTTTGAACTAATGCATTTGCTAAGGCATTGGTTATTGACTACATTGTTGTTGTATTCAAAATCAATTTTTTAAAACTGATCATAGCATGACGTTCCCAAACATTTTTACGCAAGAAGTAACGTTTAATTTTATTGACCGCATTAATAATCTATCACCACAAACACCTGCACTTTGGGGCAAGATGAATGTGGCGCAAATGCTTGCCCATTGCAATGTTACGTACGAGTTAGTTTACGATAATAAGCATCCTAAACCCAATTTTTTAATGAAGCAAATGATCAAATTATTTGCAAAGAAAACCGTAACAGGTAGCACGCCCTATAAACAAAGCTTAAGAACTGCCCCTATGTTTTTAATAGCGGATGACAGAGACTTCCAAGCTGAAAAACAACGTCTTATTGACTACCTCCGTAAAACACAACAACTAGGTGAAGATCATTTTGATGATAAAGAATCACACTCGTTTGGCCACCTTAGTAAAGATGAATGGAACAATTTATTTTATAAACATTTAGATCATCACCTAAAGCAATTTGGTGTTTAATTACTGCCACTGTTTTTAAAAAGATTTTCAACAGTGAATGCGAGATAATACAAACCACCTATGGTTGGTCCGCCCGCATATTGTAGATAGCGCTTATTTAAAATATTAGATGCACCCAGCTTTATAGATGTGTTTGCCTTGGGTAGCTTATAGGTTACCTGAGCATCGTACACACTATAAGCAGCAATGTTGCCTGTTGCTAAAGGGCTTTCCCATAAGAATGCATCCTGCCATTTCCACGCTACATTAAACCCAACATTTTTTATAATAGCTCGGTTACCAAACGATACATTGGTAGACCACGCAGGTGTATTAAACCCTGTTACAAACACATCATTGGTACTATTCGCTTTCATCTTATTATAGCTTATGTTACCCCGCACCGTATACGTTTTATTGAAAGAATACGTTACGCCCAATGCAGAACCATAATTGCGATATGCATTTTTTGCGTTCGTATAAACGCGATAGCGTTCTTGTCCATTACTTGCCGAGTTGTTTGCCGTTGCTACAGTAGCATTTCTATTTCTATCTAACATTGAAAGCACGGCTGCATCAGAGCCAACCCTTTCGTTCTTTGGTACAAATACTTGCACCTGACCTAGAAAACCAATGTAAGTATTGCTGTAAGCATCTACGTCTACTACAACCTTATTGCCAAATAAAACACTCTTATAACCAACCTCAAAAGAGTTTATTTGTTCTGGTTTTGCAGCAGGTAATGCAGCAATTTGTAACAGATTTCTGTTTTGGAAAGCTGCGGCATCACTATTACCTGCAGTACTTACAGCAGCATTAAACTTTACAACCGATACCTGCGTATAACTGTTCTCCAGATAACCTAAACCATTGTTGATGTATGGTAAACTGCCCACTCTTTTTACACCACCATTATTTACATAAGACAATGCCTCGAACAGTGCGGGAAACCGATAACCTTGCTGATATGTAAACCTGAAATGATGCATACGATTTGCAGTATAAACCACCGCAACACGTGGTGTAAATTTAACAGTAAACTCAGGGTTATAATCGGAACGAACAGAGCCAAATACTTTCAACTTCGATTGAAAAAAGGTTTTGGTAACCTGTGCAAAAGCGCCGAGTTTTTTATAGTAAACATTGCTGCCAAAGGTGCCATCTGCCAAAGGTTTATTACGGTCAGTTATAGAACGTGTAAAGTCTACAAAATTGTTTCCATCGGGGATGATCTTCATAGAGCCTTGCATCAGCACCTAATAACAAGTCAATCACTTTTATTTTTTTCGAAAGATCCCATTGCGCTTCGGTATGATACAGCCTGCTGTTTTGTACTAAGGCTGCGCCCCCTGTAACAGGTGCATCAGGATTGGTAGCTGATCTTATGTCCCAGTTATTGATTTTGATAATGGTGTTTTTTAATTGATCAAAAGCAAGGGTACCGGGAACTACTCTGGAAGCATCTGCAGCCGTGCGTGCTGCTTTATTTGCGCTACTAAAATCTACGCCAGCATTCAGCTGATTTATCAATGCCGCTTTATATTTTGCTGCCCATTCTATATTACTTCCACCACTTGCGAGGTCGAGGTTATCAGCCAATGGTTTTACGTTGTATGAGTCGCCAGTGTTTTCTAATGATACGTAGCTGCGAATAGTATAATTGCTTCCTTTTAACTCAAGGCTATGGTTTTGTACTACCACATTATCTAACTGAATTTTATTGCCCCGTTGAAAAACGCCATCCATCTTTCCTACACGATACGTGTACGACAATACTGACTTTGCATTCAATTTATAATGGATGGATGCATCCAGTTTCAAATTATCGACCGTAGGATTTACTAAATCCTTTTCCCAATATCCACTGCGGGCTACTCGGATCGTTTGATTGGCTGCGCCCTTTATAGTAAGGCCACTGATTGAAACCAAATTACTTCCCGCCAATGCATCATCACCATATTTATTCCATGCATCGTAGGCAACATTATTAGCTCCGTTCAACTCAGGATAATCTGGATTAGCGCTTTTTAAATTATTGGGATTTTGGTCGATCGTGGTATTGGAACGCCAATCAGTACCGTGCATGTAACTACCATTAATTTTAAACGCAAACTTCTTGTACGCCTTCGCATATCTGATGGCTGTTTCGTGTAGCACTGCAGCATCATGATCAATGCCATCTACATGGTTTACACCAACTTTTTGGTACACACTTAAACCCTGATATAAGAATGGATTTTTTGTGATCAGATTTGCCATTCCGTTGATGGCGTTCATTCCATATAACGCGGAAGCCGCACCGGGCGTGATCTCTACGCTGGCAATATCCAATTCTGTAGGACCGATTGCATTACCTAGCGGTACGCCTAATGTGGCTGCCTGCATGTCAATTCCATCCACCATCTGCATGAATCTGAAGTTGTTTGGTATGTTAAAACCTCTGGTGTTTGGCACCTTAAATGTTAAGCTCGATGTGGTCATTTGCACACCTTTTACATTTTCTAAGGCATCATAAAAACCCGGCGCCGGAGACTCCCGGATAGCTCTGATATCTAATTTTTCAAGCGCTACAGGTGATGTAATAGAATTGTTTGCCACACGTGTTGCAGTTACCACCACCGCTTTACCAATAACACTTTGAGTAACTAAAGCAATGTTTAAATTCGATTCAAAACTTTTTACTTCAAACTCTTGTTGCTGAAAACCGATAGATGAAAAGACGAGTGTGAGTGGAAAGGATGTTTTAGCGCGCAAGGCAAATTTTCCGAAAGTATCTGTAGTAGTACCACCCTCTGAACCCTTGATTTGTACGCTCACTGAAACGATCGGATTTCTATTTTCCTGATCTATTACGGTGCCGCGAATTTCAATTAGGTTGGTGCCCTGAGAGCTAACGGTTTTCATGAATACAACACCAAAAGCCAAAAGAAAAATACGTGTCAGCAACACTTTAAATGAGAATCGAAAGGAGTTAGTCGTGGTCATAAAAAATAAAATAGTCTACCGTTTTAGTAGGATAAAAGATTAAAAAAATAGTTAAGTTTTTAGTACTTGTTATTTAAATATTTAAAGGGCAACATCGGCCATTGGTGTTGAAGTATTGACGCATAAGCAAAGAAGATTTTATATAATTTGATGCAAATGTAAATGCAATTAAATTAGTCTACCGAAGTTGTAGAGTAAAGTTTTAGGCAAAAATAAATTTTAATTATTAGCGAACTTTCCAAATAGATTCTATACTGATTTTGACTGGACCAAGTAAACCAGAAGGCAACAGCGGGTCGTCTTTATCGAAAAAATCTGTTGTAGTAAATGCGATCCTGTTTTTGCTTGGACGTTCCGTGTTTTGTATTACCCAATCAGGAATAATCTGCAGGTTTCTGCAAATTTTGTCGATTGGGAGCAACAAAACTAAAACTTTCTGTCTTTACCCCAAATCAAATCGTCCGGTTCTGCCTCATCGCCAATCAAGCGGTTGGGCCACAGGTTTGTTACTTCTACTTCCAAGCACATTTTTTCCGGTTGCTGCAATAAGAGTGTTATTTCAATTGTAAAAGGCGGTTTCCAAAAGGTTTTTAGCTTTCTTGCCATTTATAATAATTGTTGCTACATTTTTTACTACACCTAAGTCAAGAAAAATAGCTTTCGTTGTTTGAAAGCTCACCTGCTGCAATCGTAAAGTTCTTTACGATAAGTTGCTTTGCCGGAGAAATATCTGAATGCCTTTTACCTGATGCATCTGTGAACGATATCAATTTGGGAAAATGAGCATAGGGTGGTGCACCTCTGTTTTTTTCAAACGATACATCCCAGTTGCTGTATTAAGGGTTTGAACAACGGGCTTTGGTTGTTTGTGTTTTTTATCAGCGGCTTATTGTCTGCCTGAACGAAGTACGATAATCACCCTGTTCTTTTAAACGAAGATGGGTTTTATCACCCTTCGTAAAAAAGTAGTTGAAATGGATTGACTCGGTTTCCCGTTTATATGCAAGGCGGTAAAGCCATGTTTTGCTATTGGCAGTTTTTCGGAAAACAACAAATACAGAACCATAAGCTTCAAAATTTACAGTGCAACTGCTCGCTATACCATTTGTCTGCTTCCAAACAGGCGCATCGAACTGTGTGCCTGTTTCTGGGTTCCATAATTCAGGCATCAATCCATGCTACACGAAACGACAAAGTGGATTTCTTTTGTATCATTTGACTGGTTAGAAATAAAATAATAATGATCCTTCTTTGTCCTTTCGATGGATCCACATTAGCTTTTGTTCATCTTCCGGCATAGCTCACATCTTTTAGTAATGCTTTCTTGTTGCAAGCACTTCATTTATATCGTAACCTGTATAAACCTTTCCATTACCTATACTTGCGTAACTGCTTTATCAAACTTATTATCGGCAGTAGGTGTTCCAAAAAAAGACTGGCTTATGCCTCTTACCTCATCATCGGTATTAAGGCCTTTTAGTCCTGGCGATCCTTTAAATCCGTTACCCAGCACTACGCCACCTTTATGTATCATTTTTGAAATCTTTTTTGCCAGATCTATATCAATCAGGCTATTTGACGGTAGCACTAAAACTTTGTATCTCATTCCATCAGGAAGTACCCACTGGCCTTCCCTTTACATCAAACCGCTGTAAAAATTCTGATGCATTGCAGATATCAGCTTTGTAGCCTGCAGGTACAGCGGGGTCTTTCTGTTTTGAAAGATGGAGAAAACAAATATCTGCGACAAACAAACCCTTTTGCAATATCATCTGGCAGCGACTAACATACTCAATCCAATCAGATGCGCCGTGTGTCCACCAGGTCTGTGATGGACCAAATTGCGTGCCCCACCAACCCATTGTCATACCCGGCATTGCATGCGGCCACGGCTGATGCGCACTTGCGTGTAACACAAAAAGATTGACGCCATTACAGAAGGCCCGATCGCCCGGCTGCTTCAAATCAAAGAGGTCAACTTTCCAGGCATGTTGCGGCTGACCGGTAAATGCTTCTGCAGCTATAATTTTTTTTCCGTTGACATGTGCATTACTGGCAACCGGTAAAATAGAATCCCATCCCCATGTAGTTGGCCCGTACCAAAATTCACACATCACCATATCACCAATTCCTCTGATGGCATTGATATCAAAGTTTACCTTACCTGTTCCATAAGGCTCTACCAAAAACTCCATTCCCGCACGGTTTATGAGTGTAGCAAGATGCCCATAATAGTTTGCAGCAAACAACGATGTGATGGTTTGTTGCCAGTCCTGTTTAAACCTTGCGGTAAGATCTTTACTCTCTATAGTAAGTCCTGCTAACGAGGGCAACCATGGCAACAAATCATACCCGCACCGGCTTTTAAATTCTTCAATCATTCTCTTCGTCCACGTTTGTTCACCTGCTTCAAAGCTATCAATTTCAAAACGCCTGAATGTTGTGCCTACATGATCCCCGGCCATCTCCACTAACTTGGCGGGGTACAATGTCAAGAATTTCTCCAACGCTTCCTTGCTCATTTTATCTACCTCCAATCCTTGTCCAGACACTGGGGCTGTACCATTTGTATGACCTGTTGTAGTATGTCCAAATCGGAGAATGAGCCATTCACCGGCAGGTAGTTTTTGTTTCAGATTGTGTTGCGGGGTAAGTTGATCCATCAATACTAGAACAGCATCCTTCTCCACTATTTCGCTGCCGGACGGAACGGCTATTAAACAAATGTCCCTGTAAAAATTCCATTGTGGATCCACTTTGAATGGTGAAATAACTGCGGTAAGACTTTCTGAGCTACGAACATTTGTTTTTGTCCAAACCAGTTTTTGCATAGAATCTTCAGGTAATATTCCCGGCGCACCACTTGCCGACCACCCCGGGCAGTTGTGGGTACCGAAGGTCATTCCGAGGCGCCTGCATTCGTCAAGAGCAAATCGCACAAGCTCCATCCATTTATCACCTAATACGGTAATCTCCGGATCGGTAATGTCGGCTTCCGATCCACCAACTAAAAACTGCTGTACATCTTTAATGCCTGCTTTTTTAAAGGCTTCCAGGTCGAAGGTGATACCTTCCTTCGTTACACAACCGTTCATCCATTGCCACAAAGTGTAAGGGGAATAATTTGACGCATTTTCAAAACCAGCGGGGAACCCGTCATTCGCATTTTGGAATGTATCGGCTATTCCGGAGGCATTCAACCCGGTATAAATTAAAGTGCCTGAAAGGGCAACCGCATTTAAATGAATAAAATTTCTTCTGTTCAAAATTTAATTAAGATGTTAGAATTAGTAATCTTTTACAGCAATTATGAATGAAGGCATCAACGATGATTGTTACTCTTTTTGCATTATTGCCTTGTCTTATAAACAATAATGGCAATAGCGCTAGGCCTGCCAGTTGAGCGATGATTGATTTGTTTATCAGGTGGAAGATAAAAATTTATAATGAATGAAGATCATCTAACGCGATAAAAGTTTTGTGCGAATTCTTTTACTTAGATCGAGAATCGAAGGAATAGTGCCGCTAAATAATGCTCGTTTTTGTTCTAAAACAACTTCACCAAAATTCTCAAACTCCAAATAATTACTAAAACCCCTAATAAAATAAATGATGCTTTTTTAGGTAATCTTCCTGCAAGTTTTGCGGCTATAGGCGCACCAATAAGACCTCCAATTATTAGGGCAACAATTACCTGCCAATGTGATACGCCTATCATGGTAAAGAACGTGAAGGCACTTGCGAGGGTTACAAAAAACTCTGTAATGCTAACTGAACCTATAACATATTTAGGGCTGCGGCCTTTTGTAATTAAAGTTGTAGTAACAATGGGACCCCATCCTCCCCCACCAAATGAATCAAGAAAACCACCGGCACCAGCTAACAAACTGTAATTCTTAAACTTCTTAGTAATCTTTGTAGTTCTAAAAGCGTTGAACAAAATGCGGATGCCTAAAAACATGGTATAAACCGCCATGATCGGTTTTAGGTAAGCTGCATGTGTATCGCCAAACTTTACTAAAAGCACGGCCCCTGCAATAGCACCAATAACACCGGGAATTACCAATATTTTGAAAAGCTTTTTATTTACGTTGCCAAACTTATAATGACTATAACCGGAAGCACCACTCGCAAACATTTCGGCGGTATGTATGCTGCTACTTATTGAGGCCAGATTAACGCCAGCCGAAAGTAAAATCGTGGCACTTGTAACACCATAACCCATCCCCAATGCACCATCTACCAACTGTGCCAAAAAACCGGCAAGAACCATCCAATGAAAATTTTTGTCGAGTGTTTGATAATATTGTGAAGTAGAATCAGCAATGCCTCTAATAGGCACATAGGAAAATATAAAATGACCAATGAGCATTAAAGCAAATACACTTACAGAATATGTGGCTACTCGCCGCCAGTTTACCGTTTTATCAGGTGTCTCTTCTTCCACCAAACCTTTAGTAATATGGTTGAGCTTTTTTACTTTATCAGCAAAGTTGCCATTGAGTTTATTTCTGATGTCGTGGAGGTTGTTGATCATCTCATCTAACTCCTCTGGCAACGCTTCAGTAAAAACTTCCTTTAAACGCTTAGCTGCTGTGGGTGATTTTCCATTGGTAGAAATAGCAATTTTAAGATTGCCTTTTTTTACTACCGAGCTCAAATAAAAATCGCATAAGTCGGGTTTGTCAGCTACGTTCACTAGCTTGCCTAATGATCTTATCTCGCTACCAATACGACCACTTTCGGGAATGTCATTTACGGCTAATATGGCTATGTCGCACTTAGAGGCATCATCTATATTGTAAGCTCTCTCATGTAATTGAATATTACTATGCAGTAGCGCAAGGTCTTTAATGGCCTGATTGATTGTAAGAGACACTAACGTAATACTTGTTGCCGGAGCGTTTAATAATACCGCCTGCAATTTTTCAAGACCCACATTGCCACCGCCCACAATTAAAAGTTGCATTTGCTCCAACTTTAAAAAAACCGGAAACAGATTGTTGCCATGATGTGTGGTTGAAGCCATAGTAGAATCTTGTTTATTAATGTCAGGACTTAACATTTGCTAACGCCCAACGCAGAAATCTTTTTTATAAATCTCTTACTCGTAGTTTAAACTACTTCGCTTTATTAGCATGCTAATTCAGTTTAGGCAGTCGGTATGTTTGCCTCGTGAAAGCTACTAGCCGTTCTGGTTAATGGCTTGCTATTGAAAAGCGTTCTATGGGTATAATCACCAAACGTTTCGCCATTAATTTTATCCGTTTTGTACGTGCCGAATAGGTTATTAAGTTCATGCAATATCTCATCCTCAGTCAAACTTTCTTTATACAAACTATTTAAGCGTTCGCCAAGTCGGTCGCCACCTAATTGCAAATTGTATTTGCCATACGATGTTCCCACAAAACCTATTTCCGCAGCAAAAGGTCTTGCGCAACCGTTAGGGCACCCTGTCATACGCATTACAATTTCATCCAAGATTAAATCGTGTTGAATAAGTAGCGGCTCTATTTTTGAAATGAGGGCCGGCATGTATCGTTGCCCTTCTGCCAATGCTAAAGGGCAAGTATTTAAAGCAACACAAGCCATTGCATTTCTTCGTAACGCAGAAGCATTATTGGTATGTTCAATAATTCTGAAATCTTCTAATATTGATTGCACTTCGTCTTTATGCTCTGGCTTTATATCGGCCAAAACCAAATTTTGATTGCAAGTGAAAATAAAGTTTGCTTTATTTGTTTTTGCTACTTCAAGCAATGCAGATTTAAGAGCAACTTGCTCATCGTCTAACACCCTACCGTTTTCTACAAACACGGTGTATTGCCAGTTTCCGGTTTCGCTTTGCTCCCACCCGTAATAATCTTTTCTTTCTTCAAATGTGTAAGGCTGTGGTTCTGCTAAAGTAAAGCCAGTCCGTTTTACTAATTCATCCTTCCACCAATCAATGCCCATGCGGTCAACGGTGTATTTTAAACGAGCCAGTTTCCGATCACTTCGGTTGCCATAGTCGCGCTGGATGGTCAGTATTTCATACACAGTTTTTAGCACCTTTTCCTTGGTATCAGCAAAGCCAATTACGGTAGCAAGACGTGCATAATTATCGGCATTGCCATGCGTTGCTGACATACCACCACCTATGGCAATATTGAAACCTTTTAACGCACCATCTTTTATGATAGCAATTAAACCAATATCATTGGTAAGCACATCAACATCATTATTTGGTGGGATAGCAATGGCGATCTTGAACTTACGTGGCATGTATCTATCCTGGTACAAAGGATCCTTCTCCGATTCTTTCTCCACTAATTTTTCTTCATCCAACCATATCTCATAATAGGCATGGGTCTTTGGCAAAAGCAATTGATCGATAGCTTTGGCATATTCAAAAACCTCACTGTATAATGGTGATTGTTTTGGATTTGAAGAACACAACACGTTACGGTTTATATCGCCGCAAGTAGCTATGGTTGTAAGATTGGCCTCGTTAAACGCCTTTAGTGTTGGCTTAACTCTTGACTTCAATACGCCATGCAATTGAATGGTTTGGCGCGTAGTAATTTTAATAATACCTGTTGAATTTTCACCGGCAATATCATGCAGTGCTATCCATTGCTCCGGTGGAAGAAAACCGCCGGGCAAACGTAGACGAATCATGAATGAATACAAACGCTCTAACTTTTTTGCAGCTCTTTCATCTCTTCTATCTCTATCATCCTGCACGTACATTCCATGAAAACGTACTAATGCCACATCATCCTCGTTCAAATTTCCAGTAATTTCTTTATCAAGACTTTCTACCAGTGTACCTCTAAGATTATCACTCGCTTGTTTGATCCTTTCTGTTGATGATAAATTATTGTCAGCCATACTAATTATTTAACGTGTTTAAAATGAAGAAAGAAACGATTTAATAAACATCTTTTAAATACCTTCCTTCATCTTTTAATTGCTCAACAAACTGAACTGCCTGTTCTATTGTTTTGTTTCCAAACTTTTCAATTATTTGCATGATCACATCTTCAACGTCTGCACTCATCGGCTCTTTTGCACCGCACACATATATGTAACCTCCATTGTTGATCCAGTTATAAAACTCCTGGCCATGTTTCAACATCTTATGTTGTACATACAGCTTTTCATTTTGATCTCTTGAAAAGGCAACATTTATTTTGTTTAGCACACCTGTCTCTTGCCAGTTTTGCAACTCAGTTTGATACAAGAAATCGGAAACAAAATGCTGGTCGCCAAAGAATAACCAATTTTTACCCGTAGCACCAGTAGAGTCACGATGTGCAAGAAATGATCGGAATGGCGCAATGCCTGTTCCGGGACCAATCATGATAACATCTTTATCATCTGCAGGCAATCTAAACTGGTTGTTTTTATGGATGTAAAATTCCACTTCACTATTCTCCGCTAACTGAGATAAATAATCGGAGCACAAACCAAACTTCCATTCTTCATCCACACTAAATTTATCACGCGCTACGGTAACATGTACCTCGCCAGAATGCGCTTCGGGTGACGATGAAATAGAATACAAACGCGGTGCAATCGGCTCTAAAATCTCAATCAGTTGCTCGAATTGACTATTATCTTTTAAAGGGTAAATCTTCAGAAGATCTAACAAACTGATCTTAGTTGATGGGATGTCTTGCTCAACCAACGTTGCATATTTTGCTACTACTCTTTCAGGTAGATAAAAGATGTTTAGTTTCTTTTTAAGCAAGTTAAAAGCCGTTACTTCTTCGCTTCTAAAATTGAACTTTTTAGCTTCGTCAATCTGCAACAGATCTATTATAGGTTGTACCAGCGTTATAGGATTCTCCGGTATCACACCTAACGAATCACCAGGTAGATAATCAATATCATCTGCTCCAATTTCTATATGGTGTGTTTCCTTTTTCGAACCAACATCGTTTAGATTAATGTTGGTAAGAATGGTTCCATTATATATTTTCTTTCCCGTCGATTTTTTTGAGGTGGTAGGCGTTGTAATGCTCGTTTCGACCGTACTTCCATTTTGCGATAGTTGATGTAACACTTGCGCAAACCATCCCTCAGCTTCACTTTCATAATCTACATCGCACTTGGCTAACGGTATAAGTCTTTCTGCACCTAATAATCCCAATTGCTTATCTACATCTTCTCCTGCTTTGCAAAATAATGGGTACGATGTATCGCCTAATGCTAGTACGCCGTACTTTAATTTCTCGCATTTAAAGCCATTGTTATGAATATGATCGTAGAATTTTTTTGCTGCATCAGGAGGATCGCCCTCGCCTTGCGTGCTTACCACGGTAAGAAAATATTCTTCTTTTGCCAGATCATTCAACCTATATTGATCGAGGCTAATAACCTTAGCATTAATGCCTGCTTTTTTTGCCTTCACACCAAACTCTGTTGCTAATTTTTTGGCGTTGCCGGTCTCAGTGCCATAGGCAATTGTAATTTTACTTACCGAGGGTTTTGCCTGAATAACGGATTGTGGCTGCGGATTTGAAACATTGACTACTCCGGAAAAATAACCGCTCAACCAAAGCAACTCTTCTTTGGTTGATGAGGATACCAATTCCTCAACTAACTTGAGTTTTTGCGGTGACAACATGATACTAATTCGTTTTACTGTTATATATTTTAAGCTCTCTTCGCTTTCTTTTGATAGGATATTAATTTGCCCTCAAGCGGTGCAAAATATTCATCGGGCTGTAGGTTGCTTGCAAACCACTTAAATGTTTGATGCAGTGCTACCACCTTACCAATAATTATCAAAGTAGGTGATACATATTCTTCGAACGGTAGTGCACAAAAGTCATACAGGTTGTATGTTTTAACTGTCTGCATGGGTGTAGTTGCCTGCTCAATAACTGCCAATAATTTAGATGCGTTTATATTATGTTGGGTCAGTTGAGCTACCACCGTTTTTAAAATTTCTGCTGACATATAGAACACCAATGTATCATCAGTATTTGCTAACTCTTTCCAATAAGCATCAGGTTTGTTGTCGGTTTTGTAGCTGGTTAAAAACCGTACTGATGTTGATAGATTGCGTGCAGTTAATGGAATGCCACTATACGCTGCGGCACCTAATGCAGCGGTAACGCCGGGCACAATTTCATATGAAATGTTATGAGCTACCATTGTTTCTAACTCATCTAGAATATTGCTGAAGATGGATACGTCACCACCCTTCAATCTGACAACTAATTTATTTTGCAATGCGTATTGCACCAGAAACTCGTTGATGGTTGACTGGGGTGCTGATGCTTTTTTGCCGGACTGCTTGCCAACATAAATCACTTCTGCATCTGCACTTACATATTCGTTAATGATGGTAGGGCTTACCAGTCTATCTGTTAGTACAACATCAGCCTTTTGTAAATATTTAAGGGCTTTCAATGTCAACAATTCCGGGTCTCCTGGGCCTGCTGCCACAAAAATTACCTTACCCACTTTTTGCGAAATGTTCATTCAAATAAATATTTATGGTTAGAACAACCCTTCAATTGAAAGGTATCGCTCACCTGTATCGTAGTTGTATGTTAATATGGTAGAACCCTTAGTTATCTCAGGTAATTTTTTTGCAACTGCCGCCAAAGCAGCACCTGTTGATACACCCGCAAGAATGCCTTCTTCCTTTGCCAACCGTTGCGTGTAAGCATAAGCCTCTTCTTTTGATACTTGGATGGTACCATCTAATATGGGCACATTTAATATTGCAGGCACGAAACCTGCGCCAATACCTTGTATGGGATGTGGGCCCGGTGCTCCACCACTTAGTACAGGAGAAAGTTCAGGCTCTACTGCAAAAACTTTTAACGATGGAAACTTTGCTTTTACTACTTCTGCAACACCCGTGATATGGCCACCGGTACCAACACCGGTTATTACATAATCTAATCCCTCTGCAAAATCTGTAAGTATTTCTTGAGCACTCGTGTTACGATGTACCTCAACATTTGCAGGATTATTAAATTGCTGAGGCATCCATGAGTTTGGAGTAGCTTCTGCAAGCTCACCAGCTTTTTCAATTGCGCCCTTCATACCTTTTTCGCGCGGTGTAAGTACAAAGTCAGCACCATAGAGGGCCATCAATCTTCTACGCTCTATGCTCATACTTTCCGGCATTACTAGTATTAGTTTATAACCTTTTACAGCAGCCACTAATGCTAAACCAATACCTGTATTACCTGAGGTAGGTTCTATTATTACACTGTCCTTATTTAATAAACCTTGTGCCTCTGCAGCTTCAATCATTGATAAGGCTATACGATCTTTTATACTGCCACCAGGATTTTGACGCTCCAATTTCATCCAAACGTTATAGTCGCTGCCAAACAATTTATTGATGCGTACATGCGGCGTGTTGCCTATGGTTTCTATAATGCTATTCGCTTTCATGACTTTAGTTTTAAAGATGAATATTCAATGGAGCAGATCGTTGTTGTACTTATATCACAAAGTTTAAAGGCTCTTCAAAAGGCTCTTTATCTTTTACTTTGATCTCACTTTTATGATACACAACGGAGTTAGACGGAACGCTATAAGTTAGCCAAACATTACCACCAATAACACTTCCACGACCAATCACTGTTTCGCCACCTAATATGGTTGCTCCTGAATATATAACTACGTTGTCTTCAATTGTTGGATGGCGTTTGGTGCTTGCATTGGTTTTACTTACACTCAATGCACCCAATGTTACGCCCTGATATAATCTTTACATGATCGCCAATGGTTGTGGTTTCGCCTATAACTATTCCGGTACCATGATCTATGGCAAATGACTTTCCTATTTGTGCGCCAGGGTGTATATCGATACCTGTTTTACTATGTGCAAATTCACAAAATAGTCTTGGTAAAATAGTTACTCCCTGTTTCCAAAGCTCATGAGATAACCTGTAGATAACAGTTGCATAAAAGCCCGGATATGCCACAATAACTTCCGACATGCTTTTAGCTGCAGGATCGGATTTTAATATAGACTCCGCATCTTCCATCAAAGCCTTATACACTGCAGGTAAAACACTGAAGAAATTTTCTACGTGTTTTTTTACAATGTTCTCATCTTTAATTAGCTCAAAAACCAGCGAGGCAAAGTTGTTTTTAAGCTGATAATATCGCTCGGTTGTTTTATCAATATTGCATTCACTTGGCTGGTCAATAAATAAGAATTTAAACAGCTCTTGTATAAAAGCTTCTGCTTCATGTTTACAAGGGAACCATTCTATTCTCTTGCGCTTATTAACTAACAGCTGATGTATGAAATCTATCTCGCTCATTATTTTTTTATTGTAACATACATGCACCTACGGTAACATAACTGGTTTGATCAATTAAAATAGCACCACCATTGGTTCGTAGCTTACTGTAACTATCAATAGCAATGGGTTCAGATGTTTTGATGGTAACTTTTATTACATCATTTAACGATGCATTTTCAGGACTAGGTAATTGCTCTAATGTATTAACATCAAGCTTGTAAGCAATATCACGGATCACCGCTTTTACAACGCGACTATTATGTTGTAAAAAATATTTGCTTCCAACTGATAATGGCTTACTATCCATCCAGCAAAGCAGGGCGTCAAATTCATTTTCTGTACGGGGCACATCTTCACTTTTTACAATTACATCGCCCCTGCTAATATCCACATCATCCGCTACATGCAGTATTACACTTTGTGGTGCAAATGCTTCTTCTACTTCAGTGGTACCTAAGTTCAATCTTAGATATTTTACTTTGTACTCCGGATGGTAAAATAGTTACTGCATCTCCTACTTTATATATGCCACTTGTTATACGGCCGGCATAACCTCTGTAGTCATGCAGCTCATCTACTTGCGGGCGAATAACATACTGCACCGGGAAACGTGCGTGTTGCAAATCAACATCGCTCTCCACTTCTATATGCTCTAATACATTTAGTAATGCTTCCCCTTCGTACCAAGGCATGCTTGTAGATTTATCAACAATGTTATCCCCTTTCAATGCACTAATAGGAATGTAAGTAACATCTTCCAAACCCAATGAGGCTGCGGCTTTGGAATAGTCAATCACAATATTATTGTACACATCCTGCGAGTAATTTACCAGGTCCATTTTATTGATGGCAACAATAATGTGCGGTATTTTAAGCAACGATGCAATGATGGAATGTCTCCGTGTTTGCTCGGCCACACCGTTTCGTGCATCGACTAAAATAATGATACACTCGCTGTTCGAAGCACCGGTTACCATGTTTCGTGTATACTGTATGTGCCCCGGAGCATCTGCAATTATAAACTTACGGTTGGGTGTATTGAAATATTTATACGCGACATCGATAGTAATGCCTTGCTCACTTTCAGCGCGCAATCCATCTGTCAACAGTGCAAGGTCAATTTCACCATCTTCTTTATTTCTGCTTTGCCTTTCCAATGCTTCCATTTGGTCGGCTAAAATGCTTTTACTATCGTACAGCAACCTACCGATCAGGGTACTTTTTCCATCATCAACACTACCTGCAGTTATAAATCTTAAAATATCCATGTAATATATTTTGGGAGCCAGCTTCTGTACTACAATCAACAACTGTTGCGTCGCACTCTTGAGCTTTTACTTAAAATTCAACTTAGTTTATGTGGCTGTATTTTTAAAAATATCCATTCTTCTTTCTGTCTTCCATAGCTGCTTCCGATACGCGATCATCTATTCTTGTTTCGCCTCTTTCACTGGTACGGGTTGCAGCAATTTCATTTATGATGTCATCAATATGAGTGGCATTGCTTTCAACGGCTGCGGTACAAGTCATGTCGCCAACAGTGCGGTATCTTACTCTCTTTCTCACCACATTGTCACCTTCTTCCAATTGCACAAACTCATTCATAGCAACTAGTTGACCTTCATGTTCCACCACATCTCTATCATGCGCAAAATAAATAGATGGCAATTCAATCTTTTCTCTTCTTATATAATTCCAAACATCCAGTTCGGTCCAGTTACTAATAGGGAACGCTCTTACGCCTTCACCCTTATGTATTTTACCATTGTACGTGCTCCAAAGTTCGGGGCGTTGCCTCTTGGGGTCCCACTGGCCAAATTCATCTCTAACAGAAAACACTCTTTCTTTTGCACGGGCTTTTTCCTCATCTCTGCGGGCACCGCCGATGCAGCAATCAAATTCAAACTCTTCAATAGTGTCTAATAAAGTAAAAGTTTGCAACGCATTTCGACTGGGGAATTTTCCCTTTGGCTCCTGCAGGCGTTTTGCTTTAATGGTATCTTCTACATTACGTACAATTAAGTTCTCACCTAATTCCTTAGCCAAGTTGTCGCGATAGTTCAGTGCTTCTGGAAAATTGTGCCCCGTATCAATGTGCACCAACGGAAAAGGAAATTTGCCCGGCCTAAATGCTTTAAGCGCAAGATGCACCAGCGTAATTGAATCTTTACCGCCGCTAAACAGTAGCGCAGGTCTTTCAAACTGGCCTGCCACTTCTCTAAAAATATGTATGGCTTCCGCCTCTAACTGGTCTAAATAATCTAAATGATATTTGCTCATTTTGCTGTAAATATTATTTCGTCCTCAACTACCGGAGCGTGCTCATGCAATCCGCATTCTTTTTTACTGTTATCCTCCCACCACCAACGCCCGGCTCTAAAATCTTCGCCTGGCTTAATAGCCCTGGTGCAGGGTGCGCAGCCTATGCTTACAAAACCCTTATCGTGTAAAATATTGTAGGGAACGTTATTGTTCTTAATGTATTCAGTAACCTGTGTTGTGTCCCAATGCAGAATAGGATTATACTTTATAATCTTATTGGCTTCATCCCACTCAACAATTTCCAAAGATTCTCTTGCTGGCGAATGCTCGGCCCGCAACCCGGTTATCCATACAGCGTTTGGCGCAAGCGCTCTTTTCAAAGGCTCTACCTTTCTTATGTAACAGCAACCTTTTCTAAACTCAATTGATTCGTAAAAAGCATTAGGACCATTTTCAGCAACAAAATTTTGTATGTCTTCTGCTTGCGGATAATAAGGTTTCACTTTAAAATCGTACCGTATTATTGGTACTACTCCAAACACTATACGTTTCAGGAAAAAGTCTTCCAGTATCCAAGGTGAAAATTGAAATTTCAGGAGCATTTTTTCTTATGAAATCAGTAATCACCTGATCTTCGAAACTAAAACTAGTGGAAAAAGTAACCTTTCCGGGAAAGGCCTGAAGCAATGCCTGCAACATGTCGCCAATGCTTAATGCTGCTGCACGTTTTTGCAAAGTTGATACTGTATCGTTTTGTACTTCAACCATATTTTTACTGACTTGCAGCAAAAGTAAAGGAAAAGTCCATTAGTCTACTATACTTATGGACTTTTTAATAATTATATTCATCCTTTATACTTTTATAAAAAACTTTATCTTGTTTTAAACTCATTTTTACATGATTACAAGAATTGTTTTACTGGCGTTCTTCTGCACTGGCGTATGGAGTGCCAGCCTGCATGCACAGTTGAAGAAATACCTAACACCAGATGATTATGGCAATTGGCAGTCAATTGGCGCTACCGAGATTTCTCCTGATGGAGAATGGCTTGCATATCAGGTAAACGTTCAGGAAAATAACGATAGCCTTTTTGTAAAAAATAGGTTGTCTAATAAAGTTTACCGGTTGGAGTTTGGGTCGAGCCCTGAGTTTTCAAGAGACAATCAATGGGTGGCTTATCGTATTGGGGTTCCGTACAAGGAGGCCGAAAAGTTGCGTGAACAATCTAAGCCAATAGAATATAAAATGGGCTTACTTAATCTTAAAACAGGCAAAAAACAAATCGTTCAAAATATTCGAAGTTTTGCTTTTTCTAAAAATGGTAAATTTCTTGCTGCCTATCTTACCCCACCAAAAGAAAACAAAGACAAGGGTGCGGTATTACTTCTCAAAAATTTAATGGACAGCACTACGCGTACTATTGGCAATGTTTCCGAGTACGCTTTCAACAAAAAAAGTGATTACCTCGCATACATCGTTGAGTCTGCAAATACAGCAGGTAACTCTATTGAGTTATTCAACTTGAATACGTATGGTTTAAAAGTGTTGGCTAGCGATACTGCAAAGTTTACCAAGCTCACGTGGCAAAAAGAGGGTGATGGCTTAGCCTTTTTTAAGAGCTTTAGAAAAGATAGGTACGAAGAAGATAATGCGGTTGTGTATGCCTATACATTCATACATAAAACGCCCATGTTGAAGATATTTGATCCACGTATGGAGAAAAATTTTCCAGGCGGTATGCGTGTTTTTAATGGCTCAACGCTTACGCTTAGTGATGATTTAAGCACACTGTTTTTCGGAATAAAAGACTGGACTTATAATGAACTTGCAAAAAAAGACGATAAGAAGCCCGGCGATACCTTAACAAAGAAAGACACCGTCAGAATTGATTCTACCCGTGACATAATAGCGGCTAAAAAAGGTACTTCAACAGATAAACTTGCCGGGGTGGATATATGGCATTGGAAGGATCCGGAGATACAGCCGAGACAAAAAATAACATTAGGACAAGACACCGTTTTCAGTTTTTTGAGCGCCTGGAATCTAGATAACAATACATTTTACCAGATAGCAAACGACAGCGTACCCCGGGCACAAATTACCGGCAATCAAAAGTTTGTGGTACTATCGACCGATAAAAAATACAAGCCGGCATTTAAAGAAGATTATGCTGATGCCTGGTTGGTTAATGTAAAAACCGGCAAACAAAAACGCGCTTTTGAAAGATATCAATCCGGCTTTAATACTTTTCCTCAGTCATCGCCTGATGGTAAGTATCTGTTGTATTTTAAAGACAAGCATTGGTGGAGTTATAATCTGGCCAATGAAGCAAAACATCAATCTTACCCAAAATTTAAAAACTGATTTTTGGGATGTTAGAGATGATCATCCTGCGGCAAAACCTGCAGTGGGAAGTGGCGGATGGCTTAAAGGAGACAAAACCGTTTTATTATATGACGAATACAATATTTGGTCAGTACAAGCCAGATGGTAAAATTGCAAAGAGGTTAACCGATGGCGATAAAAGCGAAATTGAATATCGTGTTAATCGTTTAGATAATGAAGAACCCTATCTGGATGACTCACAACCAATCTATTTATCAGCTTATGGAGATAAAACAAAACAATTTGGATACTATAAATTAGAGAATGGAAATGTAAAAAAATTATTGTTTACTGATTCGCTTATCAATCGCTTAACCAAAGCGAAGGATGTAGATGTGTTTACGTATGTGAAGCAAGATTTTAATGCATCGCCATCATTAATGACAACCAAAGATTTTGTAAATGCAAACGAGGTTTTAAAAACCAACGAACAACAAAAAAATTACTATTGGGGTAAAAGCGAGATCATCAATTATACCAATAAGAATGGCAAAAAAATGCAAGGGGCTTTATTTTATCCTGCCAACTATGTAGCCGGTAAAAAGTACCCAATGATCGTTTACATTTATGAAATACTTTCTAATACAGTTCATAATTATAGCAACCCATCAGAACGCAGTGCCTATAATACAACCAACTATACTACTAACGACTATTTCATTTTCAGACCAGATATTGTGTATGAGATTAATGCGCCTGGACTTAGTGCAGTAAACTGCGTGGTGCCAGCTGTTGAGGAAGTATTAAAAACCGGGATGATTGATAAAGATAAACTCGGCATTATGGGGCATAGCTGGGGAGCTTACCAAACTTCGTTTATCATAACACAAACCGATATGTTTAAAGCGGCTTGTGCAGGCGCACCTCTCACCAATCTTATTAGTATGTCTAACTCTATTTATTGGAACAATGGAACACCTGACTCAAAAATATTTGAAACAAGCCAAGGCAGGTTTGATGGACCATGGTACGAAAGAATGCAAGAGCATATGGCCAACTCGCCCATGTACCAGGCTGCAAACATTAAAACGCCATTGTTAGTAGCTTTTGGTGATAAAGATGGAGCAGTTGACTGGCACCAGGGTATAGAAATGTATAGCACCATGCGCCGCATGCAAAAGCCATATATTATGTTAGTGTATGCTGATGAAAACCATGGGTTGGCTAAGAAAGAAAACCAAATTGACTATCAAAGAAGACAAAAAGAATTTTTTGACCATTACCTCTTAGGTAAGCCTGCAGAAAAATGGATCACCGAAGGCGTAACCATGCAAGACAAGATGAAACAACGAGCAAAAGAAGCCGCCGCAAAGCCATTATAACTCTTAAAAAAAGCGAGCATTTGCTCGCTTTTTTTATTACTTATGATTTAAGGAATTAGATTTAAGATTGCGGGTGGGGACTCTGAAAAGTCGCTTCCACATGCTATATCTGCTACTGTTTTATTCTCTAATATAGCCAATGAGGCATCTCTCACTTGTTTCATTACCTGATTAAGGCCGCAACAGGTTTCCTCACAATTTTTGCAGCGATGGTAAAAGTTTAAGCTCACGCAGGGCAGTAAAGCAATCGGGCCATCCATCAACCTTAATACCGCAGCCAGCCTTACCTGAGATGGTGGAACCGCAAAAAAATAACCACCACCCTTACCCTTCTTACTTTCTAAAATGCCAGCCTTTTTTAATTGCAATAAAATGTTCTCTAAAAACTTGAGTGGAATTGTTTTTTGTTCCGAAACATCTGCAATCAAAACTGGTCTGCCATGCTGTTGCTGTGCTATATACATCAGTGCTTGAAATGCATATTGCGTCTTCATTGATAACATACGCTACTTTTATAATCTACCATAAAGATAGACTACTAAGTCACTAAATTTATTAATTTCATTTTTCCGCAACGTCCACAAATAGAAAAAGACCGCTAATAAGGCGATCTTTTACACAATGAGGGTTTCTAAAACTTTAGACTGCGGCATTAACCTGATCGTTCAGGTTAGATACTTCAACATCACCATTCTCATTAACTAAATAAATTTTAAATGAAAGATTGTTCATGGTAAAATAATCGTGCACTCTTGCAATGATGGCCTTATATCTGTCAACGTTTGGTAGGGCAACAGCAAGTAAAATATTATCACCGGAATAATATTGGCCAAAGTTGGTGAATGAATTAAACAGCGCATCAGAAAACCAGTGCTTGGCAGTTTGTATAGTACTGCTATTCTTTAGCACACCGTGCTCATTTGTATGCGTATAATATGCTTTAGGAAACCCTTTAATCTCAATAAGTTCCTTTTTAAAATATTTTGAAGCCACTACACTTATGGAACCATTTTCAGATACACTGGGTTTGTAAATTTTAAACCCATTATTTTTTAAGTATTTAGTGATACTCTCCAAAATATACTCTTGAGAAAACCATTCATCATGGTTTAATGTGGGAGCTTGTTTTAAAAGTAGATGTTCTGATTCCATATATTGAGATTTATTGATTTCAATTTCAAAAAGCAAGGCCTATACAACCATCATCATTAAGACACAAACTTGAAAAATATTGTTGCGTAAATGGCACGTTAAATATCCACAGGTGTCTAATAACTTAAAGCCATTTTCATAAAAAAAATTGCTTATTATAATGAACAAAAATCTAGACTAAGTACATACTTTAAATTACTAGAAATAGTTTGTTATTATAAAGAAATAAACATAAAAATCTATTCCATGTTTAATAGCATAGAGATGCTGATTTTAAACCCCAAAACAAGAGCAAAAAATTAAATTGGAGCAATAGGAATACTAATATTTAATGCTAGATTCTACACAATAACCATTATGGGAAGAAAGTCTATAAAGGGGAACGTTTACAATGATATTTTAGGAAATAGTAACGATGAAATTTAAAGAGCAAATAACACCAAATCAAGAATTGGATATGATAAATATTATCAAACTTAAAGGCCCATGTGCACCGATAACTAAAGATTGCTCAATGTCGGCAGTTTTGGAAGGTCCTGCTATAAACACACCATAGCCATCGTCTGCCGCATTTATTTTGGCATAGGCATCGTGCATGTTAGCCACAATGGCTTGCTCATTAATCACAAATACTAAATGTTGACAAATGAATGGCAACAGGCGGTTTACCATAGCCTTTTCCGGTAACCATACAGAGCCATTTTCTGCAACAGCAAGTTTACCTTCTAATACAACTCTATCTACACCTTCTACTTCCTGTGCATTTTTATGCCGATATGCCTCAATGTTATATCCACTGAAGGTTTCTATTCCAACAACAATTTCGTCGTTGGGGGCAGCCATATTTTGTAGCTGTTGTTGCACCTCGCTCATATTAGCCACAATGATAGCTTTGCCGCCAATACCTGCTAATGTATCCATATACATTGCTGTAACATTTTGATACTCCTTAGTTACAAAACTCATAGAAGGCATCACAACTTCCGACGGTTTATTTTGTTTTATTGCTGCTAAGATCTTCTCCCTACTGCTCATTCTTTCTGTTTTTTAAATACCAATCGTGAAAACTTTCTTTAGGTGGTTCAGGCATGTCACGCTGCTTATACCAAGGGTTCAAATTATTGTTTACGGCCCATGGCATTAAACGCATAGCAGAGCGCCCCATTTTACCGCTAAGTTTATAAATAGATGGACTTGACAAAACAGTAGCCATCGCCTTCATTGAAGCTTTCTTTGCAACGCCTCCATAACCTTCTTTCATTAGTATTTGCCGCCAATTCCAAAGCTGCTCATGTATGTTGATTTTTACCGGGCAAACATTGGTGCAAGAACCGCAAAGTGTTGATGCAAAAGGGAGATCAGCATTTTTACGCATGTCAAGGTTTGGAGCAAGTATAGAACCGATAGGACCTGCTACAGAATTGTGATAGCTGTGTCCACCACTTCTGCGATAGACCGGGCAAGTATTAAAACAAGCCGCACACCGTATACATTTTAGCGAGTTTCTAAACTCTGGTCTGCCAAGTTGAGTTGTGCGTCCGTTATTTACAATCACCACGTGCATTTCCTGCCCTTCTTTTGGGCGGTGAAAATGGCTGGAATATGTTGTGATAGGTTGACCGGTAGCGCTACGCGCAAGCAATCTGAGAAAAACACCTAAGTGTTCAATTTTAGGAATTATTTTTTCAAAGCCCATACAGGCGATGTGTACTTTATTGGCATGTACACCAAGGTCGGCATTGCCTTCATTGGTGCAGATGACCAAGCCGCCCGTTTCTGCAATGGCAAAGTTTACACCCGTGATAGCAGCATCTGCATGAATAAATTTTTCGCGCAATACTTTGCGGGCTGCACGGGTTAGATACACTTCATCCTGGTTGCCTTTTTCTGTATTTAGATGTTTGTGAAAAGTATCACTCACATCCTCTTTTTTTAGGTGGATGGCAGGCAATACTATATGACTTGGATGTTCTTCTCGAAGCTGTACAATGTATTCGCCCAGATCAGAATCTACAACTGAATAATCTTTATCTCTTAGGTAATTATTTAGTTGACACTCCTCCGTAAGCATCGACTTACTTTTGACAACAGACTTGGCGTTATGCTTTTGTAATATTTCGTGAATGATCTGATTATGCTCTTCAGCATCGTCCGCCCAATGAACCTTTACGCCATTTTCGCTACACTTATTCTTCAAACTCAATCAAGTAATCATCTAAACGGGAAAGTGTGTGCTCTTTAATAGCTGATGCGGCCTCGCGAAGTGCTTCCCACTCAGGCAATTTATTTACAGCCTTGTCTCTTTTTGAACGAACAAACCACAGCGTTTCATCGTGCCAGGTTACGCGATCGGCATCTTTTAAAAATACCTCTGCTGCTTTGCTGTGATCTGCTATCTCGTCTTTTATCTTGCTCATTATTCAAACTTCTATAAAAATGCTAATTGAATTGTTATACCTAATTGGCATTTAAAATCTCTGCAATGTGCTTAACGGTAACATTGCTTTTTCTACGTTTCAATATTCCTTCCAAATGCATCAAACAACTCATATCTCCACCGGTTATGAATTCTACATCATTATGCAAATGATCTTCAACACGGTCTTGCCCCATCCTAACAGAAACAGCTTCTTCAGTAACACAAAAAGTACCACCAAAACCACAACATTCATCTACCCTTGTTGGTTTTACCAATTGCAAACCTGCCACTTGATTTAATAGCTGTTCTGCTTTTGAAAAAGGAGCTTCGACCTTTTCTGACATGGATGCAAGATGCAACATACGCTGGCCATGGCAACTAATATGCATACCAACGCGGTGCGGAAATGATGCATTAATATTCGTTACTTTCAATACATCTGTCATAAACTCTGTAAGCTCAAATACGTTTGCTCTCAGCGCTTGTGCTTTGGTTTCATCGCTTCCATGTAAATGTTCTTTTATGTGCAATACACAACTACCAGATGGACAAACGATGTATTGATAACCGTAAAAGTTTTTGATGAAGTTATTATCACAACCTGTGGTCATAGATGCAAAACCTGAGTTTGCCATTGGCTGACCGCAACAGGTTTGATTTAAGGGATAGGTAACCTCGCAACCATGTTTTTCTAAAAGTTGCAAAGTTGCCTTGGCTACATGAGGATAAAACTGATCAACATAACAGGGTATAAACAACGCAACTTTCATTTTTTACAATTTCATTTAATCTAAAACATAAACTAATACTATCTATAAAGTTGATAATATGCTTCACTCCATCTCAACTCATTTTTCAATTGATACAAGATTTGTATTCTTACCAATCAACACATATTCAATATTCGCAAACGATGCAAAGTCTTCCATATGTTCTGCAGTAAGGTTTTGGCTATAGCCTGTATGGTGTGCGCCGCCAGCATAAATCCATGCGGCACAACCGGTTTTCATATCAGGTAGTGGTTTCCAAAGCACCCGGGCTACAGGTAGCTTTGGCAGATCGTGTTCAGCTTTTACTGCTTCTACTTCATTTACTATTAATCTGAAACGATTGCCCATATCAACAATTGATGCATTAAGTGCAGGCCCTGCTGCAGCATTAAACACCAATCGTACCGGATCAGCCTTACCGCCAATACCTAATGGATGCACTTCGCATGAAATGTCGCCTTCTGCAAGCGATTCATCAACCTCAAGCATATGACTACCTAACACCATTGGGTTTTGAGGATCGAAATGGTAGGTGTAATCTTCCATAAAGGCATTGGCGCCTTTAAACCGCTACCCATAACTTTCATTGCGCGCACGAGTGCAGCCGTTTTCCAATCGCCTTCGCCGGCAAAGCCATAGCCCATGCCCATTAAGCGTTGTGCAGCAATCCCGGGTAATTGTGCTACACCATGCAGGTCTTCAAAAGTATCAGAAAAGCCTTTGTAATTTCCTTCTTCTAAAAATGTTTTTAAACCAATTTCGATTCTTGCAGCTTCAATAAGTGACTGATGGGCACTACCGCCCTTTCTTAAGACTTTCTACAATCTTATATCTATCATTATACTCTTCAATTAGTTGATTTAATTCGGTTTCTCCAACCTGATTGATCACTTTAACCAGATCGCCAATGCCGTGCGTGTTTACTGAAAAGCCAAACTTATATTCAGCTTCTACTTTGTCGCCATCTGTTACTGCCACATAGCGCATATTATCACCAAAGCGAACAAACTTGGCTCCCTGCCAATCGTGCCATCCCGCTGCTGACCTTGTCCAAGTGCCTACTTCATTTTGTACTGTTTCATCTTTCCAATGCCCAACCACAACCTTGCGATTTATACGCATGCGTGTCATCATAAAACCAAACTCTCTATCGCCATGCGCACTCTGGTTCAGGTTCATAAAATCCATATCTATATCAGCCCATGGAATATCTCTGTTGAATTGAGTATGTAAATGAAGCAATGGTTTCTTCAAGATCTTCAAACCTCCAATCCACATTTTAGCTGGAGAAAAAGTGTGCATCCATGCAATGATGCCTATACAATCTTTATCTACATTAGCCTCCTGGCACACGCTATAAATTTCTTCTGGCGATTTTACTGTTGGCTTGAATATTACGTTTACAGGAATGCCGGAAGATTGATTAAGTGCCTTTACTATTTCTTGCGAATGTTCGGCCACCTGGTTTAAAGTTTCTTCGCCATAAAGGTTTTGACTTCCGGTTACAAACCAAACATTTAGCTGCTTTAGATTGATCATTAATTTAATTATTTATACAGTTACTCTATTTTTTTTACTGACCGTAGTAAGAATTTGGTCCATGTTTTCTTTCGAAATGTTTTTTGATGAGGCTGTCTTTAAGACGAGGATTACCAGGTCTGATTTGCTCTGTTAGAAATGCCATTTGAGCAATACTATCTAGTACGGCACTGTTGTAAACAGCTTTGTGTGCATTTTTGCCCCATGTAAATGGCGCATGATTTCCAACCAAAATCATTTCCACTTCTTCATAGCTATAGCCCTTTTGTTGCAGGCAATCCATTATTTGAAAACCTGTTTGATATTCATATTCACCTTGTATCATTTCATCACTCATTGGTGGCGCGCATGGTATGTCAACCGTGGTATGGTCTGCATGGGTTGTACCATAATTAGGAATATCGCGATGGGTTTGTGCCCACGCAGTTGCATAAGTTGAATGCGTATGTACAATGCCACCAATTTTATCCCAATGTTTGTATAAAACCGCATGTGTTGCAGTGTCTGATGATGGGCGCATTTTACCTTTCACTACCGTTCCATCAAAATCAACGATCACCATGTCATTTACACTCAAATCTTCGTAAGGAACACCGCTTGGTTTAATGGCAAATACACCAAGGTCTCTGTCGGCAGCGCTTACATTACCAAAAGTAAAAAGCACTAAGCCCAGTTTGGGTAGTTGCATATTTGCTTCGTACGCTTCTTCGCGCAATGTTTTGTATTTACTCATGCAGTTGCTATTATTGATTGCTCTTCTTGTTGCGTTGCTTCCATGGTTTGATCATACACTTCTTTTTCCAAGAAAGTGCCTAAGGTTTTATATTTCTCATACCTGCGAGCAAACAGCGCAGCCTTGTTTGCGTTTGGAATGATATTCTGCATCAAAACCTTGACCCATAGCTTCCATTGCTTCTTCTACTTTACCATAAATACCGGCCGCTGTTGCAGCAAACATGGCGGCACCTAATGCACAGGTTTGCTCAGACTTATGTATGCGAATTGGCATGTTCATTACATCCGCCATCATTTGCATAATGAATGGAGATTTTTTAGCAACACCACCCATACCTATCAGTCCTTTTACCGGTACACCTTGACTATTAAATCTATCTACAATTGCTTTGGCTCCGAAGCACGTTGCTTCTGCGATAGCTCTAAATATTCTTGGTGCATCGGTTCCCAAATCCATTCCTACAAGAGCACCTTTAAGCATTTGATTGGCATCTGGTGTTCTTCTGCCATTGAACCAATCCATCGCAATTTCGGTATCATCATTTAATTCGATATTCTTCAGCTTGCTTGCTTAACTCAGGTATGATGTTATCGATGGTTTCATCGATCAACTTTTTCAATGTATCAGCATCAACCAAAGCAGACTTTGCAAGTATATTTTTCAATGGCCAGCTAAGTGCATTTCTAAACCATGCGTAGGCATCGCCAAAGGCTGACTGACCGGCTTCCATACCAATCATGCCGGGTATAACAGAACCGGGAACCTGCCCACAAATGCCACGCACCAAAGTATCTTTTACATCCTCAGGTGGCGCAACCAGCATATCGCAGGTTGAGGTACCCATCACCTTGCTTAAATGATAAGGCTCAATTTGCCCACCAACTGCGCCCATGTGTGCATCAAAGGCACCCACGCCAACCACGATGCCTTCAGGTAAACCAAGGCGTTGCGCCCACTCTTTACTAAGGGTACCGGCTTGTTTGTCTGATGTATAAGTATCCTTGAAAAGTTTATTAGTAAATCCATCTAGTAATGGATCTAAAGCTGCGAACCAATCATTAGGAGGAAGACCATCCCATTCTTTAGCCCATAATATTTTATGGCCGGCTGCGCAAACGCTGCGCTTCATGTCTTTAACATCTTTGCCGCCAGAAAGTAAGAAAGGAATCCAATCGCAATGTTCTACAAAAGATGCTATCGCGTTTCGTACAGCCTCATCTTCTCTTAAAACATGCAGCAGCTTTGCCCAGAACCATTCAGATGAATAAATGCCGCCAACAAATTGCAGATAGTTCGTCTCAAACTTTTGCGCGTGTAGCGTTTATCTCTGCGGCTTCTTCTACTGCTGTATGATCTTTCCACAACACAAACATTGCGTTGGGATTGTCTTTAAAATTTTCTTGCAATGCTAATGGAGTTCCTGTTGTATCAACAGCTACCGGTGTACTTCCTGTAGTATCTACTGACAGTGCTTTTACATTTGCTGCAACCTCCGCATCTACCTGTTGTAAACAATCTTTTATGGTGTATTCCAAACCTTCTATATAATCAAGTGGGTGCTGCCTGAACTGGTTTGCAGTTGCATCGCAATACAGTTGTTTTTTCCAACGGGGATAATAAAAAACTGACGAAGCAATCTCTTTTCCATCAGACGCATCTACCAAAATAGATCGCACTGAATCGGAGCCGTAATCAATACCAAGAACATAATTTGCTGAAGCACTCATATGAGCAATTTATTATAATGGTTAAGTTAATTGATTTGAAGAATTTGCCGTAATAACAGCCTGCATTTCCTCAAAGTCTTTTGAAAAGTATAAGATGTTATCATAAGCTTCAAACTCATGAGGTTCATGTTGTGTTGTAATCACAATGGCCTTCATACCGGCGTTTAATGCGGCTTCAACGCCTTTGGGAGTGTCCTCAAAAACAATGCACTCTTCAGGTTTGGCGCGCACTTGTTTGGCTGCCAATAAAAACGTTTCAGGGTCAGGCTTGCTGGTGCTTACTTCATCAGCGCTTACCAGCGCGTCAAAGAAGTGCCTGATGTTTAAACCATCCAGCACAAAATCTATATTAAACATGATAGCCGCAGACGCGATAGCCATCTTTACATTGTTTTCTTTGCCATGTTGTAAAAACTGGCTTAGCCCGTTTATTAATTTTAATTGAGGCCTGAAAGCTTGCTGATACTTCCTTTCTTTTTCCATGCTCATATCATATTTTTCCTGTGCAGAAAAACGACCTGGGAGCATGCGATCTAACAGCTCTTCATTTTTACCATAGCATTGTTCTTTAACCTGATCAAAAGTAAGATTGCAGCCGTGTGAATTGAGTATAGTATGCCATGCTTTTATATGATAATGCATATCATCAATCATGGTTCCATTTAAATCGAAAATAAAAGCTTTGATGTTCATCCTTGCTATATTAAAATTCTCGTTTTTTACTAAAAAACTGCAACGAAACCACCGTTGGCTTTTACAGATATTTTTAAATTTTTTTGTGCGATTATATCGCTTGCAGTAAGCAGTGCTTCCCCTTCCGTATCTGCAATTAACTGACCTTTTTTATTTGCAATAAATGAAAGATCGATATCAAAAGTTTTAGATGTTGTTTCGCCATTAATGCCGGCTACGTACCATTTGTTTCCACTACGTCTTGCCACTATAAAATCTTTACCAGGAAAGCCACCCAGGTACTTTACTTCATCCCACGATACCGGTAATTGGCGTAAGAAGTTTTTCGCAAATTCAGGTACATGGCTCATGCCCTCAGGACTTTCAGCAAAGTGTTGTATGCCTGAAAGAAAAACTACAGATGTTGCTAACTCAAAAGCACTGGTTGTTTTTCGTTTTACGCGTGTATTAATTTTGTATAGATTCATTGGAGTAAAGTCCATAGGATCGAACACGTTGCGGGTAAAAGGCAACATAGCGCTATGATTGGCTTGTTCATCAGCAGCCTTTTGGTCAAAAGTTACCATTTCAAATCCTTTCACAGCTTCTGTTGTAAGCAAATGGGGATAGGTTCTATGCCATCCTCGTGGCAACGTAGCACCGTGAAAGTTTACTAGTAATTGATAGCGGGCCGCATCCTTTAAAATGTCGTGATAGTACTGAATCATTGACTGTCCATCACCTCCAAAAAAATCTATTTTCACTCCTTTGATTCCCATCTCCTTTAATCGCTTAAATTCTGCATCACGAACCTGCGCATTAACCAATTTGCTTTTCGGACTGTACTTTACCGTATTCCAATCGCCAGACGAATTGTACCAAAGCAGTAAACCTACATTTTGTTGTTTTGCATAATCGGCCAAAAGCTTCATGCTATCATAACCGATCTTTCTATCCCAATCTGCATCAACCAGGCAGTATTGCCAATGCATATCTTTCGCAAAGTCTATATACTTTTTCTGTTCTGAAAAGATAATATAATCATCCTTTGAATTGATCCAGCTCCAGGATGCCTTACCAGGCTGCGCAAAGCCAGCATTTTTAAGCACTGACGGCGATGCAAGGTCCGTACCCAGCGTGGACTCTACTATAGTTTTTAAAGACCCAACTGTAATAATGCGCCACGGTGTATACCATGGCAATGTAGATTTTGGAAGCACGGTTTTTCCGGTGAAAGCTTCTACATCACCAGGATATGATATGCGATAATTAGAAGACTGCGAATCGTTATCTATCCTTGATCCGCAAAATGTATTATCAAGTGCAGCCTCTGTTATTAGCACCCACGTATTATTACTTCTAAAAAGGGCGGGATAAACCCAACCATTTTTTAGTGGAGACGTGGTACCAACAGACACGCCTTGTAAATAGTTTTCTTCGTAACTCGGGTTAGTATGCTCCCATCCTGACTTGGGTATTGCTAAGGGTTGTATCCAAGCCTTCGCGGTATCAGGAAAATGAAACGCCGTTAACTCTTTAGTGATGGTTTTTACGTCGTTCGATTTTTCGGGAAAGAAATATCTAAATCCAATGCCATCATCAGATACCTTGAAAATTATATCCATTTGCTTGCCACTAGCATTGATGAAATTGAATGCTTTTTCAGTTGCCCGATAATTCATCGTGCTTCTTTTGGCATTTAGGCTGGTGTATATATCGGTTACAATTTTTGCAGGCTTTACCGGTTTGAGGGTAAGATTGTTCGTGAAAGAATCATCTTGCCTAACAACACCTAGTGCGGATGATAGTAGTATTTCTTTCTGATTGTAATGAACGCTATAAGAAGCTTTATTTTCAAAGAAAGAGACAATAACTTCCAGCCGTTTATCCGGACTTACAATTGTATGATTTACCCGCTGCGCTGAGGCATTACTATAACATGTAGTACAATATATAACAATCAGGAAAAAGCAAAAGACAGATCGATAATTGTACATGAATTATTGCTTATTTACAGATGCCTTATACTTTGTAACGGTATGATATTTTTGTCCCGGTTGCAATGTAGTTGTAGGAAAATTATCTCTGTTAGGAGAATCAGGATAATGCTGCGTTTCTAAACACAAACCTGTATGCTTGTTGATCACTTTACCTGCGCTGGTTTTTAAGGTACCATCTAAAAAATTACCTGAGTAAAATTGCAAACCAGGCTCAGTCGTAAATACGTCTACTTGCCTACCACTTACAGAATCAGAAAGCGTAGCCACTTTTTGCAGATCGCCACCAGACCTGTTTAAAACCCAGTTATGATCATAACCACCATCAACTTTACCAATTTCTGCACCAATAAGTTTTGGTTGTCTAAAATCAAACGGAGTACCGGCAACATCTTTCAACTCTCCGGTTGGTATTAACGTAGCATCAACAGGTGTGTACTTGTCAGCATCTATCATAAGGCTGTGGTTCAAAATCGTATTAGACACATCACCTGTAAGATTAAAGTAACTATGGTTGGTTAAGTTAACTGGTGTTGCCTTATCTGTTTCGGCATTATATTCTATATTCAACTCATCATCATTAGTTAATGTGTAGGTTACGGTAACGTTTAAATTTCCAGGATAACCTTCTTCACCATCTTTACTTAAATAGCTTAACGTAATTGAAGCATCGCTTTCCTTTAATGGTGCCACATCCCAAACTACTTTATCAAAACCTTTATTGCCGCCGTGTAAATGGTTTTGATCGTTATTGGTTGCAAGTGTGTATTCTTTACCATCAATTTTAAATTTTCCTTTGGCAATTCGGTTGCCATAGCGACCTATGATTGCACCGAAGTATGGCGGAGGAGCCATGTATCCTTGCAACTCGTCGAAACCTAAAACAATACTTGATTTACTACCATTTTTATCTGGCATTACCCAAGAGGTTACAATGCCTCCATAATTAGTAATCTTTACTTCGGTACCATTACTGTTTGTTAGAGTATATAGACTTATTTTTTTACCATCTGCTTCGCCCCAGTCGGCTACAGAAATAGCTTTGTTGTTTGCGCTGTCGGCCATAGCATTGTCTTTATTATTATTGTTAGAGTTACAAGATGTGACACTGACTGCAAGAGTCAAAAGGAGCATCGTAAAGCCTGTTGATTTCATATGTTTTTATGTTAGAGTTGTAAGAATATACTTGAGCGTTCGCGTTTAATAATTAGCAGCCTTTCTAACTAATTATTAAAAAATGACCGCATACTGACGCTTAAAATTATGATTATAAATGTATTTTTTACATTTTTATTGGAAAGTATTTATTGCATTATGTAGTTTATTTTTATCGCATGATGAGGAATAGATTTTTTACCGCGTCTCTTATTTTTATCTTTCTTTTTAGCGCTTGCAGTTCCTCAAAAAACATCGTTTCGCAAAGAGCATTTTTAATGGTTAAGGATGATTTTAATAATTTAAATAATTGGGTAAGTGAAGTAGCGCCGCTAGAAAACTCATCCGTATATATTGCTAATAAGAACCTGGTTTTAAATACAAAAGGTGGTGTAACTGTATGGCTTAAAAAGAAGCTTTCAGGAAACATAAAAATTGAATTTGACCGAACTGTTTTATTAGACACCGGTACCAACGACCGACTTTCTGATTTGAACGTTTTTTGGATGGCAACCGACCCACGAAACCAAAACTTATTTACGCGCAATGGTGTTTTCGAACAATATGATTCTCTAAGTTTGTACTATGTTGGTATGGGCGGCAATAGCAACACAACAACCCGTTTTAGAAAATATGAAGGCAACGGAAGCCGTACACTTTTGCAAGAATACAACACACCTGAATACCTGCTTAAGGCCAACAAAACGTATCATATAACCATCGCATTATCTGGCAACACCACAACGTTTTCTGTGGATGGCAAAACATATTTTACTTACACAGATCCCCATCTGTTGCGTGAAGGCTACTTCGGCTTTCGATCAACCAAATCAAGACAAGCTATTGCAAGTTTTAGGGTTTATAAAATTCGTTAGTTTTTTTGTGTGGTTTGCAACTCGCTGTAAAGAAAAGGCCAGTCATTATTTGTAACGTGGGCATCTTTAAAAATGCGCTTCATTTTCTTTACCATCTCAGGATGTTTTGATGCTACATTATTTTTTTCGGCAGCATCTTTTGACAGATCAAATAATTCAATTGGCGATGGTGTAGCTGTGGAAACGTTCGTCTGTACACCCTTCCACTGCTGCCAGCGTGCTGCCTGTTTGCCACCTTGCTCATGAAACTCCCAATACAAATAAGGCGCTTTAGTTTGTACTCCTTTCTTTAATAAAGTGGGCACCATACTTACTCCATCAATATTTTTTGAAACTGGCGCACCTGCGAGCTGCAAAAATGTTGGATACATATCCCATAATGCAGCTGTTTGATTTGTTGTTCCAGGTTTTATCGCGCCCTTCCATGATGCAATAAAGGGAACACGAATACCGCCTTCGTACAAATCTCTTTTTATTCCGGTTAGTCCACCATTGCTATTGAAAAATTCGGGATCTCCACCTTGTTCTTTATGTGGCCCGTTGTCGCTTGTAAAAATGATCAAAGTGTTTTGTTGAATGCCCTTCTTTTTTACGGCAGCAACTATATCACCAACATATTTGTCTAACCTGCTAACCATAGCTGCAAAAGCAGCATGCGGGTAGGGTTCAAAGGCATGTACTTCATTATCGTTAGCGGGCGGCTTATATGTTAAAGGTGCTTCGTTAAACTGTTTTACATAGGCATCGTACACTTCATCGTGTGGTACAATCACATCAGCATGAGGCAAGGTATAAGGCAAGTATAGAAAAAATGGCTTTTGATGTTCATCTATAAAATCCAATGCCTTTTTATGAATGATGTCAGCGGAGTACTTTTCGTTGGAAATTTTATTCTCCGGGAAATCTATACGGGTATGATTTTCCCACAGATGATCGGGGTAATAATTGTGCGCTAATGTTTGATCGTTATATCCATAAAATTGATCGAAGCCTTTCTTATTAGGATCGCCGGAAGTATTAATAAAACCTAAGGACCATTTTCCAAATGCACCTGTTGTATAGCCTTGTTTTTGTAGATGATTAGCAAAAGTAATAACAGAATCGGGTAAAGGAATTTGACCTTCTTGCGGCATTCTCTTATTACCTCTTATACTTGTATGCCCTGTATGCTGTCCAGTTAAAAAGCTTGAACGAGACGGTGCACACACTGTGCTACCGGCGTAAAATTGTGTAAACTTCAAACCATCTTTTGCCAATTGATCTATATGCGGTGTTTTAATTTTTTGCTGACCATAACAACCTACATCTCCGTAACCTAAATCATCAGCAAAAATAAAAATGATATTAGGCTTCATCTGAAGCTGTTGCGCTAAAATCAATTGAGAAGGCAGCAACAGAATCATCCATCCGATAAAAAAGACTATTCTCATCTTACACTTTTAAATACAACTGAAAGATCATTTCATTTTATACACTTCGCTACCTGCAAGTAGAAAACAACCCAGGCCATAATCTTCAAAATCGGGACGGCTGGTTGCGCTAACAGGCTGGCCATCTTTCGGCTCTTTACCAGTGCCTTGCATATAACCTAATGAACCATCCGGCATCACTGCAAAATTGGTCATTGCATTCCATGCTTTTAAAATGATGGGCTTATATGTTTTCTTACTTAAAATACCATTGTTTATGCCCCATGCGAAACCATAGGTAAACAATGCTGTACCTGAAGTTTCTTTACCACCAAAATGATTTGGATCGTGTAAGCTTACATTCCAAAAACCATCGGCGCGTTGCAAGGGAACAAGCGCGGCACACATGTCTTTATAATCCTGCAAATACTCATTGTAATGGGGATCACTTTTGGGTAACATACTTAGGGTACGTACGAGTGCAGCTACTACCCAACCATTGCCACGGCTCCAATAACAATCTTCTCCATTAGGTTCTTTGTATGGAGGGTCAAAATCAGCATCTCTCCACCACAATTTATCAGCAGGATTGTACAATCCTTTCTCGCCATGTTTGTATTTTGAATAGGCATACAGATCGTACATTTTTCTGAAATAACTAGTATCATTATAGATTACACCGAGGCGTACAAAAACCGGCATAGCCATTTGCAATGCATCAATCCAATTCCAGTCGTCAGCCTTGCTGCTTTTAACCATACCATCTATAGATGCCTTGATGTCTTTGATACGCTCAGGCTTCTTATCAATCATATATAGATCAATGTATGTTTGACCACATGTTTGATCATCTGCATTACGAGCTGTGACGCCAGTTCGCAAGCCCCAATTATGTTTTTCGCCCCATAACACAGCGTAATCATAATATGCTTTTTGAGGATCTATACTGTGCAAGGCCATCAAACCTTCGTAGTAAACGCCTCTTGTCCATATATTACTTGGCCTCTCGCGGTTGGTAACTATGGGCTTGCCCGGATCGGGCCACTTTTGCATGAAGTATTGATTGGTAGATCGCAGAGGTGCAAGCACCGAATCTTTTGATGGTAAACGTTGCGTTTTACACGAGAAAAATAAAACTGGCAGAACTAAATAAGCGAGGTTGCATATTCTCCATTTCATAAAGCAAGCATTAGTGCACGCCGAAAGTACACCCGAATGGATAAATAAGGAAACTCAGGTCGTCCTGTAGTATCCTGTTTTATTGGCTTTAAGAGGCAACAGCGTAATAACAATTTAAAGTTGATGCTGGTAAAAACAAAATCAGCGTGCACAAAAATGCACGCTGATTTATAATCTAATGGACTAAAACTATTTACTCTCTAATCGTTTAATTGCTGCTTCCATTTCTGCAATTTCTTTACGCTGTGCTTTTATTATATCGTCAGCCAATTGTCGTACTTCAGGGTCTTTAATGTCAGCTCGCTCACTGGTAAGTATTGCAGATGAGTGATGCGGTATCATCGCTTTCATATACTGTACATCGCCTACGGCAGTCTGGCTACGTAGGGCAATAAGCGTAACTATAAATACAATAACACCTGTTATAATAATACCCATGTTGAGCTTTTTATTTTGATACATGTTACCCATTCTTAGCATCATAACTACTGCCATAGCTGATATCATTAACAGGGTCATATATACCCGCGTTAGGCTTGTATGATAATGATCTATTTGAAAGATATTTAGAAACATTATTACGTACATAACAATAAATGATATTGCCATTGTAAGAAGAAACTTTTTGTACATATCACCGTTCATTGACTTATTATTTTGCTCCATAGTTTTTGTTTTTTGCGTTATTAATATACTATAGTTATACCAGCCCCGTACCCCATGTCACTATCATAATGCGTGGAAAGGCTGAACCATTTGCGCACTACATATTTAAGGCCAGCCATATACTCTTTGTCTGAATTCCACATAGCATTTAGGCGTAAGCGTGGTGTAAGAGGCACATCTTCTCTCGCAACCTGAAAACGAAATTTTCCTTTACTATCAACTCTTCCTTGTGCCTTTACAAGCATAGGTAAAGTGTACTCAACACCTGCTACTATAGCTTTGCGGTTGTTTTGATTACTGAATTGTCCGAACACATTTTTTTCAACATCATTCTCTTTATTGTTTTTATGATAGTCGAAACCTATAAATGGAAACCACCATTGCATTTTGCCAATGTACTTTCCTAAAACAGTTTCACTCTCATAACCATGTTCAGGATGGATGCCTAAGCGCCATTCGCTGCGCAACTCGTAACGCTCTCCAGGTATCATCAACATTCCATCGCTACCATTACTTTCTAACCCGATCTCAGCCATGATGTGGGTCATGTTCTGATCTCTAACGAATCTATTGTATGATGCAACACCATCGGGTAACTCTGGATTTGGTGGCGAATTTTTATAACTAAATACATTACCCATACCAGCCATCATGTGGTATAAAATATGGCAATGAAAAAACCAATCTCCTGTTTGACTACCTGCAAACTCGATAGTGTCTCGTTCCATTGGCATAATATCAAGCACATTCTTCAGTGGTGCATATTCACCTTGTCCGTTTAATACTCTAAAATCGTGGCCATGTAAGTGCATGGGATGGCGCATCATAGAATTGTTGTAAAGAATAATGCGAACATTTTGTCCTCGTTCAATTTTTATCTTATCCCACTCGCGTACTACTTTATTGTTGATGGACCAAACGTAACGGTTCATGTTACCGGTCAACTCAAACGCTAATGTTTTGTATGGCACATCGGGTAATGTGGTTTTAGTAGGCGATTGCAGCATGCTATAATTCAACGTCACAATGCCACTCCCCCCCATATTCATACCTTGCATCTCATGCATGTTTACCACTTCGGTACTATCCGCAATTTCGGGTGTTGCTTTTACCGGGGGTTTTGCGTTGATGATCTCATCATACATTACAATATTCATGTCCATTTTTTGAAGAGTCATTTCCATATCCATGGCTTTCATATCTCCATTCATGGCCATCATATCATTCATCATCTTCATGCCTTCAAAATACATAAGGCGAGGCAGCACAGGTGCAGGCATTTTCATGCCGCTACCCAACCATAAGGAAGCTGCTTTTGTGCGGTCTTCGGGAGTAGCGCGAAACTCGTAACTCATATCTGCCGGTATCGTAACAACCACATCATACGTTTCTGAAACGCCTACAATTAAGCGGTCAACTTCTATAGGTTCTACCTCGTTACCGTCATTAGCAATCACCGTCATTTTTCCACCGCCGTAACCAAGCCAGAAATAGCTGGAGGCACCCGCATTTACTATGCGCATGCGTACACGGTCGCCAGCTTTATATTGAGGTGCTTCCGATGTTTGTTTTCCGTTTATTAAAAAGCGGTCATAATAAACATCGCTGACATCCATTGCGTTCATCCTTTTAAACTCATTGGTAACTTTTGTTTTAAGATGACCTGCAGCAATGGCTTCGCTATAGCTTTGAGTACTACCTTTTTTTATAGCATACCAATCGTTTACCGTTCGTAAGCGGCGTTGTACTTGTGATGGTTTTTCATCAGTCCACTCACTTAAAACAATGGTTTGCTCTTTGGTATAAGATCCATTTCCTTTTTTAGGTTTTGCAGTCATTTGCATCTGTCCACCACCATGGTTCATGCCTTGCATGTTCATGCCCTTCATATCATGCCCTGAATGATCCTTGGCCGCCTTATCCTGCATCTTCATGCTACTCATGTCATGTTTAGAATGATCCATCGCCATGGTATCCTTCTTCATGTCCATTTTCATGCTACTCATATCATGCTTAGAATGATCCATTGCCATAGAGTCCATCTTCATGCTACTCATATCATGCATCATGCCTTTATCAGCCATCATACTCATGTTATGAGAACTACTCATTGCCGAATCTGGTGAAGTTGGTCTGCTGTTGAAAATCAATGCACCATATAGGCCAGCCTGCTCTTGCAAGCCGCTGTGCGAGTGATACCAATAAGTGCCATTCTGGTGTACAGCAAACCTATACAAATGCACATCACCCGGTTTTACGGGTGCGGTGGTGAGATAGGGAACGCCATCAAACTGATTGGGTAAAATAACCCCATGCCAGTGCAAGGAAGTTTCTTCACCTTTTAGCATGTTATGTAAATAGATCGCTGCAGTATCGCCCTCATTAAAAATAAGATCAGGACCTGGCAGCATTCCATTAATGGCATAAGCATGCTTTAGTTTGCCGGTGTAATTAACCATTGTATCTGTAACAAAGAGGTCGTACCGAACCGTTCTGCCTGTAGCAAAATTTACTCTGCCAGCATATAAAGATTCAGCCGGTTGCTGCATATTTTTTGCAGACGAAGCCATGTTCATTTGCTCATGAGAATCTCCGCTACTGTTTGTTTCTTTATGTCCCTCATTCTTTTCAACAGCTTCATCATGCGTTTCTCCAGCATTCATTTTATGGTCTTGATGTGCTGATGTGGGCTTAGGCTTTGGCGCAGGTTTTACAGGTGGTTTGGCTTGTTTAGGCGTAGCTGCTTTCTTTTTCACCAAGTCCATACCACACTTAGGGCATTTGCCAGGACTATTGCTTTGCACCTCAGGGTGCATAGGGCATGTGTAAATTATTTTCGGCGAAGCTTGTTGCTTGCCAGACATGTTGTGAACCTCATGCTGCGCATTAAGCACGATAGAAAACGAAATCAAAAAAACTAAAAACAAAACGTGTTTCATATTGTAAAATCTTGGGTAATTAGAGCGTGCGAAATATATGTTACCCATTACTGTTGCTGTTCCACTTGCGTTCTGAGACGTAATGCCCAATCGCTCACCAACTTTGTTTGGGCTTCAGTAAGCATTGCATCTCTATGTATAAGGGTGTAAGACCACAGTGGCATATCATCTTCAACGCTATGAGCTATTGATTTAAGCCTACTGAGTTTTAGCCTTTTTGTATAATTATTAAACTCATCAAAGTTTAGTTCTGACTTTCCCTCTTTTATATGATCCGCCAAAAACCAGGCTACAGGCTGCACATTCATATACCATGGGTATTTTGTATTGTTGCTATGACAATCGAAGCAAGAAGTTTTTAAGATGTTCTGTATGGTATCAGGCACCTCAAAGTGATTTACTAAACTAGCATCCTGTGGTCCGGAATGAAGGTTGCGTTCTGGTCTTATAAATTGTATTACTAATAAAACTACCAGCAACAATATGGCAACTAGCCTTACAGTTTTTTTCATTTTATTTCTTCTTTAACGGTCCCGCAAGTTGTCATCTTTTTACCCATGTAAGGATTTTTGATCTCTTGCACTTCGCTTAGCCAATTACCACCTCTATTCTTGTTATACATTGGGCAATTGGTATAATACAAAGTTTTATCGCTTCCAAAAACTTTTACTAGATCATACACATCCTTACTAAGTGTTTCAAAGTGCTCGCGTTGATGATCAATTTTATTTGCATTTTCTGCAATGTGTTCTCCATGCTCTTTTACATCCATTTTCACTTCGTCGTATATCTTTTTTTGTGCTGGAGTTGCAGCTGACATATCCACATTTTCTATAGCTGTGGCAACAGCAGCACCTGCAGCAGCGGCATCTTTAGCATTATCATCTACCAAAGCATTCTTCAATTGTATGTAGGAAAAAACTACATTATTAAATTGCATTTTAGAGTCCCCTCCATTCATTGTTGAAGCGTTCATGCTTTGATGCATACTATCCATTTCGCTATTATTCATCATCCTATGATCATTCATGCCATGCCTTGATGGATTTGTGTTACTGCCATTACAAGCTGCAAAGGCAACTGCTGCTGCGGCTATTGAAATAAATAAAATTTTCATATGGGGAATTCAAGAGTTATTTAATAGTATCCATAACCTTACCACAACTCAACATGCTGCTACCGTAATAGGGATTTTTAATGGCTTGTTCATTACTCAACCACGATGCTTTTTTCATAGGACAATATTGCAAATACACGGGCTGGTCCGACAATTTCAGGTTTTTTGCAACGGCAGTCATGTTAGTAGAAAAGTTTGCAAAAACAGCTCGTTGCTTTTCCAGGCTTTTTGCATCACTTATAGTACCGGCATCTTTTAATAAAGTAGTTACGTTACCTTCGGCGATGGTTTTGTAAGAAATGCCATTTAGATTTTTAATAAAAGCAGTGGCGCTTTCTGCTGCCAATGTTTGATCTCCCTCAACCAAAGCATTCTTTACGTTGTAATACGATTGAAGTACAGCACTAAGTTTGCCGGCTTCGGCGTTATCCTGCGCGTTTGCTGTGAACGTAAATGCAGAAATCAAGAATGCTATCGGAACAAATATTTTTCTCATTTTTTACTTTTTATTTCATCAAGACCACGGTTAAATCAAATAAATTTCTCCTGCGTTAAAGTCAATTAGATGTCGCTAGTTGGATAGTGGCTCTGCATTATAACCGGCTTCTTTAACAGCACTGATCACATCGCTTTCAGTTAAATTTTCCGAGTTAACGGTCAATATTTTTTTTGGATTTTGCGTGTCAACATTCCAGTTCCCTTGTCCAACTTTTTCGTTCAATACAGGAGTAACCTTGGCTATACAGGCGCCACACATAATATTTGTTTTAAGTTCTACTTTGTTCATGTTGTTATTTTTAAGATGATTTATAAAATTACGCCAACACCAAGCCTTTATTCTTACACAATTGCAATAATGATTTACATAATTCGCCCATAGATAATAAATGCTGGCAGGGTTTTAATACTGATAAAAAAATTAGGCCTCAGCTTACATTTAATAAATGCGTCAATATGAAATTGCTTGCTGAAATTGTTACAAAATATTTAAGCTCAACTGTTGAGATTATGGCGGCATTTGTAATAACAGTGGCGCTGATAAAATTTTTGTACAAATACATCAAACATTTATTTGTTACAAACGATGGCATTACTAACCAAACTATAAGAATACAGTTTGGAAGTTCGCTTACTGTTGCGTTAGAATTACTACTTGCTGCAGACATTTTAGCAACTGCCATTGCACCTACCTGGGACGATATCGGCAAGCTGGCTGCCATTGCAGTTTTGCGTACTGCCCTCAATTACTTTCTAGAACGTGAATTGAAAAACAACGAAGCCAACTCAACATTAATGAAACGCTAAGTATAAAAGGCGTCCTAGATCTTCCTTCCTTTTAAGCGTAAGCTGTTAGTAACCACCGATACAGAGCTCAATGCCATGGCCGCTCCGGCAATCATCGGGTTTAAGAGAAAGCCATTGATAGGATATAAAATACCCGCTGCTATTGGGATGCCAATTAGATTGTAAATAAATGCCCAAAATAGATTTTGCCTGATGGCAGCTACGGTGTGTTTAGATAGGTTAATCGCTTTTAGTATTTTAGTAAGATCAGATGATATGATGGTCATTTTAGCTACGTCCATTGCAATATCACTACCCTTGCCCATTGCAATACTAACATCAGCCTGAGCTAATGCGTTGCTGTCATTAATACCGTCGCCTACCATTGCTACCAGTTTACCCTGCTGTTGCAACTCTTTTACGAAATCAGCTTTATGTGCGGGTTGCACTTCTGCCTTAAAATGCTTTATACCCGCTTGCGCAGCTATAGCTTTTGCAGTTGCATTGTTATCGCCTGTAAGCATGTACACTTCTATACCTGCATCCTGCAACTGTTTTACAGCTTCAATGGATGTTTCTTTTATTTTGTCTGCAATAGCTATCACAGCTAAAGTTTCCTTCTGATTAGAAAAATAAATTACTGTTTGGGCATTGGCAAGCCATTGCTCCGCAGTTGCTTTTAAATCTGCCGCAATAGTGATGTTATTTTTTTCAAGTAATGCAACGTTGCCTACATAAAACCATTGGTTGCTTACCTGTGCTTTGGCACCAAAGCCTGTTATGCTTTCAAAGTTGATGATCTGAACTTGTTCTGTACTTTTTAGATGTTTGATCACCGCTTCTGCCAGTGGATGTTCTGACTGGTTTTCTATTGCCAATAAAACAGATAAGTGCGATTGATCGTCATTTAACCATTTTATATCGCTTACTTCAGGCCTTCCGGCAGTAATGGTTCCGGTTTTATCTAATACGATTGCATTGATCTTTTTGGCCGTTTCTAAACTTTCTGCATCTTTTATTAAAATACCATTTTCTGCACCCTTACCCACTCCAGCCATAATGGCTGTAGGTGTGGCAAGACCTAATGCACAGGGACAGGCAATCACTAACACTGTTACCATAGCTAACATACCCTGCGTAAAACCATTTTCACCACCCAAAATAATCCACGCTATCAAACTGAGTATAGCAATTGCAATTACCACCGGAACAAAAATGCCTGCAATTTTATCAACCATTTTTTGCACCGGCGCTTTACTGCCTTGGGCTTGCTGCACCATTTTTATAATTTGTGCCAGCATAGTATCGTTACCTACCTTTTCTGCAACAAATTGAAAGCTTCCCTTTTGATTTATAGTTCCGGCAAAAACCTTTTCGCCTGTTGTTTTTTCAACAGCAATGGGCTCGCCACTTATCATACTTTCATCAACAAACGAATTACCTGAACTCACTACACCATCAACCGCCACCTTTTCGCCGGGTTTTACCAAAAGAGTATTGCCCACTTGTACATCTACAATATTTACAGTAGCCTGATGACCGCCTTCGTGTATCACCGTAACGGTTTTTGGCTGCAACCCCATTAATTTTTTTATGGCAGATGAAGTATTGCCTTTCGCCTTTTCTTCCAACATCTTACCTAATAAAATAAAAGCAATTACAACGGCTGCTGCTTCAAAATATACGTGCGCTTCTAAACCCCGGCTTTCCCAAAATTGTGGGTAGATGGTATTAAATGCACTAAACAAATAAGCTACGCCCGTGCTTAATGCAACCAAAGTATCCATATTGGCAGAGCGATGTTTTGTCTGCTTCCATGCATTTATAAAAAACTGACGACCAAAATATAATACTACCGGCGTAGCCAAAGCCCACATGATGTAGTTGGCATAAGGCATGTTCATAAAAAACATTCCTATTACTACTAAAGGCGTAGCTAAAACTACAGAGCCAATTGTTTTTCTTTTCAGGATAGCAAAGCTTTTCTTATGCAATTCTTCCAGTTGATCTTTGGCTTCTTCACTTTCATCAATCACAAGATCGTAACCAATGCTTTGTATGGCTTTTTGCAGTTTTTGTGGGTCTGTTAGCGTGGGCACATACTCAACCTGCGTAGTTGCATTTGCATAATTTACCGATGCTTTTACTACACCGGGTTGAGCTTGTAAAATGCTTTCGGTACTAACAGCGCAAGAAGCACATGTCATATTTAAGACCGGAAAATTTTTATTAACAGTTGTCACATCATACCCTAGTGATCTAATTGCCATCACTGCTTTAGGCATTGCATCTTCAGATGCAGTAATCACCGCCCGATTATTATTCAACTCAACCTTATGTGTTTTTATTCCAGGTACTTTGTCAAGTCCTTTATCAATTATTAATGCGCAATGCTCACTATCAACACCCTCTAATGGTAGGTTTATCGTATCCATCTCGTTTGCCATAATTGTGGAGTTTTAGTCTAATGCAAAGCTACGGTTCAATTTACGCTGGGCAGTTACACAATTATGGATATGCTTTACATAGTTTGGCAGCAGGGGGGGCCATGGCTCAAGTGTTTACGTACAAAAATGTAATCCATTACATTTGCGCAACATCAGAAAGATATTTTGGGGCTACAGGTGCGTTGATAATGTTTTGTGCTTTCGATTGCAGCCTCTTTACAAAATTTGTTTATCCAATAAAAATTAGAGAATGAAAGGTGTTTTGAACTTATTTGACTTCTCAAAAAAAGTTGATTATAAAATTGAAGTACTTGCGGGACTAACTGTTGGTCTTGCCTTAATACCAGAGGCTGTTGCTTTTGCTCTGATCGCAGGTTTATCGCCGCTTACAGGTTTGTATGCTGCATTTATGATGGGCTTAATTACATCAGTATTTGGAGGAAGGCCGGGTATGATATCCGGTGCAACCGGTGCGGTAGCAGTTGTTATTGTAGCATTGGCAACTTCTCACGGAGTGGAGTATATTTTTAGCGCTGTAATACTTGCCGGCATTTTGCAAGTACTGGCAGGCATATTTAAGCTTGGCAAGTTTATTAGGTTAGTGCCCCACCCGGTAATGTTTGGCTTTGTAAATGGATTGGCAATTATCATCTTCATGTCGCAACTTGTACAATTTAAAGCTGCAAATGCCAGTGGTGGATTAGACTGGATGCATGGCAGCAGCCTGTATATTATGTTTGCACTGGTGTTGTTGACCATGCTTATAATTTGGTTACTCCCAAAACTTACCAAAGCAGTGCCTTCATCACTAGTAGCCATTTTGGTGGTATCAGCTATTGTTATTGGGTTTAATGTAGATACAAGAACGGTCGGCGACATTGCTTCAATACAGGGAACGTTTCCTCCTTTTCATATTCCGCTGGTGCCTTTTAACCTGGAGACTTTGTCCATTATTTTTCCGTATGCAGCACTAGTTGCAGGTGTGGGTTTAATTGAGAGTTTACTTACGCTTAATCTGATTGATGAAATAACTGAAACCAAAGGAAGCAGCAACCGTGAATGTGTGGCACAAGGCAGTGCAAACATTTTATCAGGCTTGTTTTCAGGTATGGGTGGCTGTGCTATGATCGGGCAGAGTCTGATCAATATATCATCGGGGGCAAGGGCAAGATTAGCGGGCATTGTAGCAGCCCTTTCGTTGTTGGGATTTATAATGTTCGGCTCTACTTTGATAGAAAAAATACCGATGGCGGCACTAACTGGTGTAATGATTATGGTAGCTATTGGCACTTTTGAGTGGGCTAGTTTCAAGATGATCGGACGCATGCCCAGGCACGATGTATTTGTTGGAATTCTTGTTGCTGCCATTACCGTACTACTGCATAACCTTGCGCTAGCGGTTTTGATTGGTGTTATAATATCAGCCTTGGTTTTTGCATGGGAAAGTGCTAAACGCATACGTGCTAAAAAATATGTAGATGATGCCGGCGTAAAACACTATGAGATTTTCGGGCCATTATTTTTTGGTTCGGTTACGGCCTTCAATGAGAAGTTTGAAGTGCAAAACGACCCGAATGAAGTTATCATAGATTTTAAAGAAAGTAAGGTGGTAGACATGTCGGCCATTGAAGCGGTAAACCGGTTAACCGAGCGCTATAAAAGTGCAGGCAAAACTTTACACTTAAGGCACTTAAGCCCTGACTGCCGCAAGCTTATTAGTAATGCAGCCTCGGTTGTAGAGGTAAATATTATGGAAGATCCCTATTATGTGGTAGCTACGGATAGGGATAGTATGTTGTAGGAGATGAACTTGGTTTGGCTTATTCAAAACCATCTTTGTTCTTATTATTTTAGTTGATGTTACTCAGTAAGAAAGTCAGTTGAATAGAATTAACAAAGTACAAGTGAGTGACACAACAGAAGTTTTATAGTAGTACAAAAGCCGGTTAACAAAAAGAAATAACCGATCACTTTTTATAGCCTAACAAACGCAATGCATTGAATACAACTACTAATGTCGATCCCTCGTGGCCTACTACTGCCGGGCCAATTGAGGCGTAACCGGTAATGGTAAGGGGCACTAAAATGACGACCATTCCCATACTTATAATTAAGTTTTGTTTGATGATGCTGTGGGCCTTTTTGCTTAAGCCAATTGCAAAGGGCAGGTTAGATAGTTTGTCTGCCATCAATGCAATATCTGCCGTTTCTAAAGCAACGTCTGAACCTGCTGCACCCATTGCAATACCTACCGTACTCCGTGCCATAGCAGGAGCATCGTTAACACCATCGCCAACCATGGCTACTTTGTTTTCGCTTCGTTTTAATTTTTCAATAGCTTCTACTTTTTGCTCGGGCATCAGGTTGCCCCAGGCATCTGTAATTCCTATTTCTTTAGCAATTGCTTCGGCTACTTTTTGATTGTCGCCCGTAAGCATAATCATTTTGCGTATGCCCAACCTTTTTAAATGTGTTAGGGTTTCTTTTGCATCGTGCCTTGCTACATCCATTAACGTAATGATACCTATGAAATTTTGGTTTTGCTGCACAAGCATTGTTGTGTTGCCCTTGCTTTCCAACTCGTCAACCTGGGCCCTTAATGCATCTGGAAGTACATTATTTTTTTCTGTAAATAGTTCTTTGTTGCCAATATAAATTGCGTTACCCTGATAATCTGCTTTGATTCCCCTACCCGTTATAGCATCAACATTTGTAGCTGCTACAACTTCTCGTTTTAATTTCTCGGTACCACCTTTTACTATAGCCGCTGCCAGTGGATGATCACTCAATTTTTCTACTGAAATCACGATCTCTAAAAGTTGATCTTCAGTAATTCCATTTAGCGGATAAACGCCCGTAAGTTTTGGTTTGCCTTCGGTTAAAGTGCCTGTTTTATCAAAGGCTATGGCAGTAAGCGAACCTAATTCTTCTAAGGGTTTACCGCCTTTAATTAAAACGCCACCACGTGCAGCTCTGGCAACGCCGCTTAAAACCGCGCTTGGTGTTGATATGGCTAAAGCACACGGACTTGCTGCAACTAATACAGCCATAGCTCTATAAAAACTTGCGCTAAATGGTTCGGTTATAATAACAAAGGCGAACAATAATATCACAACCAAAATGAGTACTGCCGGAACATAATACTTTTCTAATTTGTCAGTAAAATTTTGGGTTGCAGATTTTTGTGTTTGTGCCTCATTTACCAGTTTTATTAATCGTGCAATGGTAGAATCGGCGGCAACTTTAGTTACCATAACTTCTAATGCCTGACTGCCATTGATGGATCCCGCAAACACTTTGTATTTCGCATCTAATTTTTCTGCATTGGCAAAATTGGCCTGTCGCATTTTCAAAAGCTTCCTTATCAACCGGAATACTTTCGCCAGTAATGGATGACTGATTTACGCTGCTATTGCCGAGTACAACAATTCCATCAGCAGCTATGGTTGAGTTTGGTTTTACAACGATAACATCCCCGGCTTTTAACGTTTCAATTTTTACTTCATCTATTTCTTCCCCAATTTTTAGCAATGCTGTTTTAGGTGCCAGCTTTGTTAAGGCTGCAATGGACTTTTTGGCTTTTTCCATTGCATAATGTTCTAAAGAATGGCCCAGGCTAAATAAAAAAAGTAACAATGCACCTTCGCCCCATTCACCCAAAATTGCTGCGCCTATAGCTGCAACAAGCATTAAAAAATCTATTTCAAAATTTCCTTTGCTTATACCTGCAATTGCTTCTTTAGTTGTATAAAAGCCACCGAATAAATAAGCACCTATGTAAAATGCAATAGATACGTTACCAGATAAACTATCAACGAAAGACAAGCCAAAACCAACAATTAAGAAGATTCCGCAAATGATTGCAAAAATCAATTCCGTTCTCTCGCCAAAAATGCCGCCATGTGCATGTTCAGGTTCACCATCGTTTTGATGTTTGTGGTTATCGTTAACGTTGTGATTCTGTAGGTTGGATTTTTTAATATCCTGCTGTTTATTGGAGATAGTGGTAGATTCCATTGAATGCAAAACTAAACCTTATGTCTGCTTTTTGCGTTGGCTGATCTTAAAAGAATCAATTATTCCACATTTACCAATAAAGTGATTAACTGCAATCACCGAAATCACTTGAAGCATCGCCTTATTTCCCTACAAGTTTAAACAGAATATCATACAAATTATCATTGCCTTTCAAACTGATCTCTAAGCCTGATATCTTTTGAAGAAGCACCGATCATCAATTCAAAATCGCCTGGCTCTGCAACCCATTGTAGTCGTTGATTGTAAAAGGACAACTTTTCGTTTTCAATAATAAATTTGATGGTTTTACTTTCTCCAGCCTTCAGCATTATCTTCCTAAAATCCTTCAGTTCTTTTACCGGCCTAACTACTGATGTTACTTTATCTCTTATGTAGAGTTGCACGATCTCTTCCCCATCGTATTTGCCTGTGTTGGTGATGGTAACAGAAGCCTCTATCTTATCATTGGCCTTCATTATTTTTTTACTTAACTGTAAATTGCTGTACTCAAATGTGGTGTAGCTTAACCCAAAACCAAATTCATATTTCGGGTAAATAGATAGATCTATATAAGAGGAATTATAATTACGATTATTGTCATTCTTTGCAGGACGACCGGTATTGAAATGGTTGTAATAGATGGGAATTTGCCCAACACTTAAAGGAAAAGTAATAGGCAACTTTGCTGACGGATTGTAATCGCCAAACAATACGTCAGCAATGGCATTGCCGGCCTCACTGCCAAGCCACCAGGTGTACAAAATGGCGGGTGCTTCGTTTACGGTTGTAAAAATTAATGGCCTTCCTGCATTTATGAGCACTACTACAGGTTTCCCTGTTGCCAGCAATTCCTTCAATAGATCTTCCTGCACACCGGGGATGTTTGGGTTGCTTCGACTTTTGGCTTCACCACTCATATCTCTTCGCTCACCAATGCTTAAAATAACTACGTCCGATTGTTTAGCTGTCTCAATAGCTTCTGCAAAACCATCTTTGTTTTTGCCTTCAATGTCACAACCTTTTGCGTATAGTAAACGCGTGTTATTGCCTACTTTATTCTGTAATCCTTCCCACTGCGAAACAATAAAGTTTGAGTCAACACCCGGCACATCTACATCCCAAAAACCTTTATTTTGTTTTAATGATTTTACCAGCGGGCCAATAAATGCAATGGTTTTAGCATTTTTTGAAAGTGGCAAAAGTTGTTTTTCATTTTTCAATAACACAATACTTTTCGCTGCAATTTCTCTCGCAGCTTTTGTATGTTCGGGATTATTTAATGCCTGTTTTTCTCTTTCGGCATTGCAAAACTTAAAGGGATCATCAAACAAACCCAGTTCAAACTTTTTGGTTAAAATCCTTTTCACGGCATCGTCAATAATTGCTACCGGTACTTTTTTATCTTTAACCAATTGGGGCAAACTGTTTTTATAATTGCGGCTTTCCATATCCATATCACTCCCCGCAGTAATGGCGGATAATGCAGCTTCGTATGGGTTCTTAACATATCCATGATTGATCATTTCACCAATAGAACCCCAATCGCTCACTACAAAGCCTTTGAAGTTCCACTTGTTTTTCAATATATCTCTTTGCAGATATTTATTACCTGTGGCAGGCACACCATTCAGATCGTTAAAGCCATTCATAAATGTGGCAACACCTGCATCAACTGCCGCTTTAAAAGGTGGCAGGTATGTTTCCCAAAGCATCCGCTCACTCATATCAACAGAGTTATAATCACGGCCGCCAACAGCTGCGCCATAAGCCGCAAAATGTTTAGCGCAGGCCATTACAGCATTTACATCACCTAATTTACTCCCCTGAAAACCTTTTACTCTTGCATAAGCTATTTTAGAACCGAGATAGGTATCCTCTCCTGCTCCTTCCATCACCCGGCCCCAACGTGGATCTCGGGCAACATCAACCATGGGTGCAAACGTCCAATGTATGCCACTGGCACTGGCTTCTGTTGCAGCAATTCTTGCAGATAATTCCATAGCTTCTAAATCCCAACTGGCAGCTTCGGCTAATGGAATAGGAAAGGTTGTTTTGTAACCATGAATAACATCTTGACCAAACAACAAAGGAATTTTTAACCGGCTTTCCATAGCAATATTTTGCCAGCTTCTTGTTCTTTCCGTACCTAAACTATTTAATAGAGAACCTACTTGTCCCTTGCGTATTTGATTGGCTTTATCATTATCAACAGTAATAGGCCCGGTAGCTCTCCAATCATCATTGTATTGATTTAGTTGCCCTATTTTTTCTTCAAGTGTCATCAGTCGCAACACGGAATCAACCCTTTGGCCGATAGATTTTCGCTGCGCGATTGCGTGACTGAAATGCGATGTAGACAGGATAAAAACGGAAGCAACTATTAGTATCTTTTTCATAGGGAGCGTTATAAAACAAGTGTTTGGATGGCGTGCGGCAAAATGGTTACGACAGCAGCATTGCTATTTATACTTAAATTGTAAGTAACTTTTTTATCGCCTTGGTTCATTACAATTACTACAATTTTTCCATTGGGGTTGATGAATGCGGTGGTGAGCAAAGAACTTCTGCTGGATGCACTGCTAATTTTTTTTGCGCCCGGATGAATGAATTTTGAGAAGTGACCTATGTAATAATAAGATGGCGTATAAATGAGCTCACCGGATCTTGTATCAGCATGTACAGGTGCAAAACAAAAATTGCCAACATGGTTGGGGCCACCGGTTTCATCTAATAAAATGTTCCAGTCCGTCCACCCAATGGTGCCGTTGTTGAAGTCGTTGATCATTGAACGTCCGTAGCGTTCGCCGTTTGACCAACGCTGAAAGCCTTCCTGCTTAAAGCCTTCGACACAGCCTTCTGTAAACAATAAATTTTTAGTTGGATATGATTTATTTACAATGCCCACATTCTCAAACATCGGCTGGCCGCCACTCCAGTTTTCGTACCAGTGAAAGCCCATACCCCATGCATATTTGGCTGCTTTTGGATCGCTAAAAATTGTTTCAGACCGATGAGTCATTAGATCGCGATTGTGATCCCATACAATGATTTTTTTACTGGCAAATCCATTTTTTACCATCGTTGGGCCCAAATAGTTTTTAAGAAAATCTCTTTCTTCTTCAGCAGTATAAATGCAACTTTCCCAGCGTTGTGTTGCCATAGCTTCATTTTGAATTGTGATGCCCCAAACAGGCATCCCTTCATTCTCATAAGCCTTAATAAACTTTACGTAATAGTTCGCCCAACTTTGTGCAAACTCTTTTTTTAATTTTCCACCGTGTAACATGCTGCCATTCGTTTTCATAAATGCAGGTGGGCTCCATGGGCTTGCGTATAATATTATTTTGCCTCCCGCAGCAGCCGTTGCCTGTTTTATCAAGGGAATCCGAAACTGCTTGTCGTGGCTGATATCAAACGTTTTTAATAGACTGTCGCCCTCTTGCACATAAGTATAACTTTCGCTGCTAAAATCGCAACTATGAATGTTTGTTCTAATCAAACTGTAACCAATACCTTTTTGTTTATTGAAGTATGCTTGCAAAAATTCTTGCTGTTTGGCGTTCGATAATTTTGCAAAGGTTTCTGCGCTTGCATCTGTTAGGGCAGCGCCAATACCCATAAAAGTTTGAAAGGTTTTAGCCGGGTTTACAAAAACGCTGATCTGATTTTCAGTTGGCTGCGATAGTTTTTTAAAACTGATCTTATCCGTTTCTGTCAGGCGTAAGTTGGAGCTATCGGCAGTGGTGTAAACGGTAACTATTTTTGCTTCAAAATTATTTTTGCGTACTTGCTGACTAAACCCAAATGCAACCATAAAACAACAAGGGATCCAGATTAATTTCTTCATAGTCATTTCATTTCTAATTCAACATAAACAGGCAGGTGATCTGATGGGTACCTGAGGTCTTTTGAATCACTTAGCACAGCATATTTTTTAACGTTGATCTTCGAATCCTTATTGATAAAAATGTAATCGATCAATCGTGTTACCGGTTCGTTATGTTTAAACCCGTTGAAGGTGCCGGACGGACCATACGGTTTTTCTATTGAAACATCCCTTGTATCATCCATAATTTTTTTCAATGCAATTACCCTATCGGTGCTGGGTTCTGAGTTGAAATCGCCCATAAAAATAACCGGGTAGTTTTTTTTATTGAGTGATGCGATTTTTGATACAATGAGTTCAATTCCTTTTGTTCGCGCCACCTCTCCAACATGGTCTAAATGGGTATTAAATAGCCAGAATGTTTTCTTTGTTTTTCTGTCTTTAAACAAGCCATACGTACATACCCGCCTGTAGGCCGCATCCCAACCTTTTGATATAGTATCGGGTGTTTCTGAAAGCCAAAAAGTGTTTTGTTCTTTTAGTGTAAACCGATCCCTTTTGTAGTAGATATTTGATGATTCACCTTTACCTACCCCATCTCTTGCGGTACCAATATAGTTGTAGGCCGAAAGTGCTGAGGCAATATCTGTTACCTGGTGCGGAACAGCTTCCTGAACGCCAAAAATATCTGGCTCATAAAATTTTACCTGCGCGGTAAAAAAATCCTTGCGGTTACGCCAACTGTTTTCACCATCACTGGCAACATCAAGGCGAATGTTGTACGTGATCGCTTTTACCGATTGGGCATTCACTTGCTGAATACTTGCTGCTAATAAAAAACACAATGTCCATTTTATAATTTGCATAAAAAGAGTTTGACGTTTTGTTATCTACATAAATAAAGTCCTAATGCGATAACGTTGCCCAAAACGTGTTTACAAAAAAGTTATGAAGCAGGTTTGAATAATGCTTTATTGCTTTAACGAACTATTATTTTGTTGAAACACCCTTATATAATCTACCTCCATCGTTGCCGGGAAAGCGCTGTCATCTATTCCCTTTTTACCGCCCCAATTACCGCCTACTGCTAAATTAAGAATCAGGTAAAAAGGCTGGTCAAAGGGCCATTCCGCTGTGGTACGATGTTCGTTATCTATGTGGTTATACACTACGTCGTTCACAAGAAAATCAATTTTTTCAGGCGTCCATTCAATGGCATAAGTATTAAACTGTGTGTATGGGTTTTGTATAAAAATTGCTTTTCCCTTCTGCGTCTTTTTTATGTGGTTATATGCTTTTGTATGAATGGTGCCGTGTATGCTGTCCGTATCGTAACCAACGTGTTCCATAATGTCAATTTCTCCACTTTCGGGCCAACTGATCTCCGACCTGTTTTTACCTAACATCCATATTGCGGGCCACGTGCCCCTGCCTGCTGGCAGTTTGGCACTTACTTCAATCCGGCCGTAACTAAACTCTGCTTTGCCTTTGGTATGTATTCTTCCGGATGTATAATTATTTTTTTCTTTCGTCTGCTTTAAAGCAGTGATAAACAGTTTACCGTTTTTCACCATCACATTATTGGTATCGGCTTCTGTATAATACTGCAGCTCGTTGTTGCCATAACCTTTTCCTCCAACTGAATAATTCCAAATTGATGAATCGGGAAGTCCAGTATAATTAAACTCTTCGCTCCACTGCAAATTCCATCCTTTTGCAACAGGGCTTTTTTCCATTCTTTCAAGTAAAAGTTGTGGCTCGTTGGTTGTAATAAAATCAAACTTGTTAGCCAGCAACCAATCCATATCTTCAACTTTATCTACTGTCCAGGCGTTAAGTATGATGTTGTTTCTTTTTGCCTGTGCTATCCATTCAGGGTGTTTTTTAAAAGTTGTGAACAAATAATCAACGCCACTTATCCCATCCTTTTTTACATCATCAGGAGATTTATAACCATCTAAAAACATGGTAGTAACAGATGGGTTTAATGCAGTCAATTTCTTAAGTATGCCATAATCGAAGCTGATGTAAACTACCATGGGTTGCGCCCGAAGTTCATTTACCAAACGATACACTTTTTCGGCAATAACAAGCCCTCTTGCTTTAGTAGCCGACGGTTTTATTTCGCACACCAGCCGTGTGGTGGTATTGTTTGTTAATACCCGCCAAAATATATTCGCGAAGCGTTGGTAAGTTTTCACCGTTAGCAAGTGTAAACTTCTTTAGTTCAGCATAAGTTGCTTCCTCAATCAACAAATTGTTGTAGTGCGGATCGTGGTTAATGATCAATGAATCATCAGCAGTCATTCTTACATCAAACTCAGAACCGGTGCATTGTAATTCTATTGCTTTTTTTAATGATGCTATAGAATTTTCGGGGAGGTTAAAATTTTTCCACGCGCCACGGTGAGCCACTACCATATTTTTAGCGAATGATTTGGTGATCGCTGTTGTATTACGAATAGTATTGCATGAGAAGGAAGTAAACACCGCTATAGAACCTACTAAAAAAACTAATTTCATACGCTTAGAAATTTTAAAACCAGTCAGGAAAAATATTAAAGGCCATTAAGGTTTGCAAATGCATTCCCTAACAGCCTTTTATCATTAACGGGGGTTAATAACCTGGGTTTTGTGGATAGTTTGGACCAAGCAGATTTATTTCGCTCAATGGTATAGGCCAGTGTATCATGTGCGGCATCATATTTCTGTCGCGCATCGTTCTTATAAGGCAGCGGCTTTGCCGGGGTATTATTTGCACCACCAGCAGTTGAGTTCTCTGCACTCAAATCGCCTGCCATACCATACCCTGCGTGATCTTTTACATAATCAAAGAGTTTACCGGTTCTCTTCAGCATGTACATTCTTCTTCCTTCGAACGCTAATTCTTTGGCCTGCTCGTTAAGTATAGAATCGATGTTTATAGCTGCAATTTTAGGAATGCCAGCTCTTGCTCTTACAGCGTTTAATTGCCCTAAAGCTGTTTTGGCTAATGGTCCGTCATTAATCGTTCCGATATTATTGAGCATCAAGTTGGCTTCCGATGCAAACAAGAATGTTTCAGCAAGACGTGCCATCATAATATTCTTATACTGATTATTTTCTGTAGGAATACCGTTATCAGGAAAATACTTTTTGCATCCTGCATTTAAACGGATAAACCAGAAGTTGCGATCGGCCGAAGCAGTGGCAAATTCCTTCCATGTGGCATGCACTATTTTAGTGCCTAATAAAGCTGGATTAGGAACAGTAGCCGGATCGTTGTACAAATAATCTTGTATATAATAGGTACCCTTGACCCTTGTATCGTTTGGATAAGCGTTTAACAAATTGCGTAAATAGTTATTAAGCGTAAGCCAGCCAAAACCACGTCCACCTTCTTCTACTGAATATTTTGAGCCGGGTATCAGCTCAGCATAGTTTGGCATCAGGTTAAAATTAATTTTGTTTGCCTCTCCATCAACACCTTGTTTAAACTGCAAAGCCCATAAGGTCTCGGAGTTTTTAAGTTCACCGGCAAAAACACCGGCAGGCGATGGATACAAGACTATAAGCACCCGAATTGATCACGGCTTCTGATTGCAATTTTGCTTCTGCCCAATTTTTTTGCCACAAAGCTACTTCTGCTTTTACGTGGCGGGCGGTTGCTTGTGTAATTCTTCCAAAGTCAGGTAGTGGTACATAGCAAGGTTGGCTATGGCAAAGTTGAGATCGTCGTTTATTAGGTTATAAATTTCTGCCTCAGGCGTTTTATCTAAAACAATGTTTTTAGCATTTTCAGGAGTGGTAGGTTCTGTTGTAACATAGATATTGTTGAACTAGTTTGTATAAAGTAAAAACGGAATTGGCCCTGAAAAATTTAGCTTCTGCCAATACTTTATTTCTGCGAGTTCCATCCATCTCCGGCATGTTTTCAGCTGCTTTAATTATTCCGTTTGCCCTGTCTAGTATGCGGTAATAAGTTCTCCAGTAATTACGAATACACCACTGTTATCCGGCGGGTACCATTACTCATTTTGCCATAGTTCGAAATTTCTCCTCCACGGGGTATGGTTAAGTCGTCGCGTGAGTCAATTACAATAGGGTCTGATCCATTGTTGGTATTAACCTTCTGCCAAAAGTCCGTTGAAAATTATACAAGGCAACAACACCCGACTCAAGCCCTTCGGGTGTGTTGTAAACAAACTCAGCAGTAAACTGAGTTGTCGGGTTTTCGGTCAGGAATTTTTTGCACGATGTAAGTAAAGCCGTTGCCACAAGTAGTAATAAACTGGCTTTGATATAATTTATAAATTTTTTCATCTTAATATTTTTTTTCGAATGCTAAAGTGGAATTACTACAAGCCAATATTTAAACCAAAGGTGAACGATTTGGTATCAGGAAACTCGTTTGGATTATTCTCAGGGCTGTATGATTTATACTCTGTAATGGTAAATAAATTAGAAGCTGTTACATACATGCGAAGGCTACTTAGCTTGGTTTTATCTAGCAAAGAAGACTTCATATTGTACCCAACTGATAAAGTTCTCAACCTTACATAAGAAGATTCTCTTAGACCCAATACGCTTACGTTTGGAGGAGCAGCACTATAGTTAGGCCTTGGAAAAGTATTCGATGGATTTTCGGGCGTCCAGTAATTTACCTTGATACCATTGCGAACACTTTGCAAGGTTCCACCTTGGTTAGAAGAAGACAGGTAAGGATTATTTTTCATAGTGCCTTCAACTTTATAAAGGTCTGCCAGCAAATCAAAACTTTTATAAGTAACGGTAGTAGATACAGATGCAAACCATTTGGGATCGGTTGCTACTATTACTTTGTCATAGTCGTTGATAACACCATCGCCATTTACATCTTTTAGTTTAATAGCACCTGCCAATAAATTGGTTGGGTTTTGAAACGGAGTTACCGTACCGCCTAATGTTCCCTGTGCAGAATTCTTCGCTTCTTCATCGGTTTGAAAGATGCCGTCGAAAAGGAAAGTACGAATGTTATTGATAGGGCTACCTACATAACGATTTCTGCCAAGGTCATCTTTCTGTTCACCATTAACACCAACAACGCCGGTTTTTACAATCTTATTTCTATAGCTGGTGTAAGTGGTGGTAATGTTCCAGCTGAAATCTCGCTTCTTAATAATATTGCCACTCAACAAAATTTCAACACCATGGTTTTCTGTTTCGCCACCATTGGTGATTGTATTAGTATAACCGCCAGTGCCTGATAAAGAAATATCAGTTAGCAGATCAGTAGTTCTGGTTTTAAAATAATCAACAGAACCTGTAACGCGATTTTTAAATAATCCAAAGTCTAAACCTGCATTTAGGGTAGTAGAAGTTTCCCATGTAAGGTTAAGATTATTCAATTGTGTTCCGGGTAAAAATCCTGAGGTTAATACACCATTAAATATGTAAGGATAGTTTCCTACAACACCAAGTGTAGTATATGGATCTAAGGATTGGTTACCTACAGATCCATAACTAACCCTTAGCTTCATGCTGGTAATGGCATTAACATCTTTAAGAAAATTTTCTTTATGCATCTGCCATGCAAATGATGCAGCAGGAAAAAATCCCCACTTATTATTTTCAGCAAATACAGAAGCACCATCATACCTGGAGGTGACAGTAAACAAGTACTTATCCATTAAAGTATAACGCAACCTGCCTAAAACCGACGACAATCTATATTGTTGTTCTGACCTGTTGGTTTTAAAAAATAATGCGTTTGATATGCCATCATAACTCAGATATATCATTACCAAAATTGGTTCCTACGGTTTCTGTTCTTGATGTATTGCGCTGATTGGTAGATTGTACAACAGTAGCATCAAAACGATGATCATTTGATAACTGGCCTTTGTAATTTAAAATATTCTCAACCAGATATTCCTCTCTCAATGTATTAGTAACACTGGCTTGACCATTATCAGTAACGCCTGCAGAGTGCTGCCTGGTAACATAAGTACCCTGGTCAACATACCTGCGGCTTAGCAATGTGTTTAATCTATAAGAAAAGTTTTTTGTAAGCTTATAATTACCCACAAGGTTTATGTTGAACAGATTTGTCTTTATATCATTATCAGATTCCCTAATGTTCCATAATGGATTGATAGTTGTACTGCTTGCATTGGTTCCTGCAACATTACGTACCAAATTTCCCTTGTCATCATAAGGGCCTGCAAATGGCGAAATGGTAATAAAATCAAGGTTGTTGCTTTCTAGTTTTTGATTATCAGTTGACAAATTAAATTCGCCTCAACGCTGGCCTTATCATTTATTTTTTGTTCAAGGTTAATTCTAAATGTGCCTCTCTTATAACCAGATGTTGGTATTAAACCTTTTTGATTAAAGAAGTTCACGCTACTGAATACTTTGGTGTTTTCATTACCGCCACTCATACTAACAGTATGGCTGTTTATAATGCCAGTTTGCAACACTTCTTTTTCCCAGTTTGCATAATTGCCCTTAGCAAAATTGATGTACTCAGGCGATTGAGTTGTACCACCAAAATTTATTGAATCAGGACTATAAGGTTGCACACCATTAACAATGGCATTGTTGCTTCGTCTAGCTTCTCTTCTTAGTGTGGCAAATTCCTCCGCACTATACAGGTCAAAGTTCTTAGTTAGTTTTTGTGATGTAGTGTAGTTGTTAACTGATACTTTCATTTTACCAACGCGTCCTCTTCTTGTGGTAATAAGTATAACGCCATTACTCGCTCTGGCACCGTAGATAGCCTGCGCTGCTGCATCTTTCAACACTTCGATAGATGCTATATCGTCGGGGTTTACATCATTGATATTTTCAATAGGGAAACCATCTAACACTACTAAAGGATCGTTACTACCTCTGATAGAATTTCTACCTCTTATTAATATATTAGAGGTTCCTCCGGGCCTTGCAGACCCGAGTGTTATTTGTACGCCGGCAGCTTGTCCGCGCAACATTTCTGCAACGTTTGTTGTAGGTATAGCGGTGGCCTTGGTTAAATCAACCTGCGAAACTGCTCCTGAAACATCACTCTTCTTTTGTGTACCATAACCAACAACTACCACCTGCTCCCCAATTACAAATGCAGATTTTAATTGAACGGCAATGTTTGTTTCGGTGCCGGTTTTTACTTCTAATGTCTCAAATCCAACATAAGAAATTATCAAGGTTGCATTTACGGGCGCATCAATACTAAAGTTGCCCGATGCATCTGTTTTTGCGCCAATGCTAGTTCCTTTTAAAAGGATGGATGCACCTTCTAATGGTTTGCCACTTTCGTCAGTAACCTTTCCCTTAACCTCAATAAATATTGGTGTAGGCGCCGGTGCATTAGGTGCTGGAATGAACGCTTTCTTTTTTATGACAACGGTTTTTTCAGAGATAGTGTAGTCGAGTTGTTGGTCTTTAAAACAATTATCTAACACCTGAAAAATGTTTGCCTTTTTCAGATCAACATTTACGGTTTTTGCAGATGACATCACCTCATCAGCATAAAAAAACTGGTAGCCCGTTTGTTTGCTTATTGCATCGAACACCTTGGCAAGTGGCGCATTGCTAATCTTGAGTGTGATTGTTTGAGAGTATCCTTCGGCACTAACCTGTAAGCAGGTTGCGATTAATAAAACCATGGTAAGTTTCATAATCCTAATCGTTTTAGTTATCAATCCGCGGTGTAAAGAGCAGATTTTTGAACAAAGATTTAAAGGCATAAATTTGAATCGTTTGGGTTTAATGATAAGCATATGTGAACTATTTGATTATTACAATTACTCAAACAATCGCCGGGTTTCGCTGCGAACGGAACCCGGTTTTATTTGAAATATTGTTTTGAAATTTTATCCATCCCTGCCAAGGGACACTAATACTGTAAAAGCCATTTATTAAGATTTATCGTGTAACAATTATCTTTTTTCCTTCAATTTTAAAATGCACTTCCTCGGTTAACGCCAGCTTTTCGAGTACACTCGATACATATTCATTCCGGGTGAGCTGGCCTGTGAAATGCAAATTCACTTTGCCTTTGTATTCAATATCTACATCGTACCACCTACTTATTTGCCGTAACATAGATTGAATGTCGGAGCTCCTGAATTGAAAGCGTCCATTCTTCCAGGCCATTACAGTTTCTGTATCAGCATTGTTGAGCAAATTGATTTGACCCGTTTTTGAAACGGCGGATTGCTGACCAGGCTTTAAAAAGATTTGCTTTTTATCTGCATTAGCAGAGGCCAACGATACTTTAACGGCCCCTTCTAACAAAGTTGTTTTTACGGATGGTTCATCATCATAAGCATTCACATTAAAGTGTGTACCTAGCACTTCAATTTCGGATGTAGCAGTCTTTACTCTAAAAGGTTTGCTTTCGTTTTTGGCAACTTCAAAATAAGTTTCACCTGTAACTTCAACATTTCTTGAAGCACCCGTAAACACAACAGGATAACGAATTGAAGAAGCGGCATTTAGCCACACCTGCGTACCATCCGACAGCAATACTTTGTATTGACCGCCGCGCGGTGTAGAGATGGTATTATAGAAAGCTTCATCGTTTTCGGTAACTTGCTTGCCCCCTATTGAATATGCAATCATCCCGTTGCTTAACTTTTCTACCTGTATGTTTCCCTGCACACCAATGGTTCCATTAGCGGCAGTATCTAAAACAATAGTGCTGCCATCGGCCAACGTAAGCAATGCCTTATTGCCGCCCGGGGCTACATCATTATTTAGTGGTTGTACTGCAGGCATTGTTGTTTTTACTACCTGCTGTGTTGTATCTTTTGACGAAAGGACAAAGTAAATACCTGCAGAAAAAATGATGAAGATGATAACCGCCGCGGCCACGTACTGCCACCGCAACCTGATCGATTTCACCTTCCCTTTTTCACGCTGATGGATTGTTTGTAGCAATCGTAGTTGAATACGATTAGCCAGTTCGCTTTCGGTTAAGCTATCACCTGCCTGCACATTGGCAACATCATCGTTAAACGAATGATACCATTCATTTAAAATGCGTTTTTCTTCTGCGGTAGCAATACCCGATTGATACTTTTTTATGAGGGTGGATAGGTCGTCAGGAAATTTCATCTACTCATAAGTGTCGTGAAATGACCGGAGCACCTATGCTGCAGTAGAATATTTTTTTAAATCACAAGAAGCTTCGTCAAAGCATCTCTGCTATAACAAGCTAAGGAAGGATTTTGTAAGCAGCTTTAGCTGTTTCAAAGCTTTATTTATTTGGTTTTCTACGGTTTTGGGCGAGATGTCTAGTTCTTTGGCAATCTGTTTTACAGGCATGCCTTCATTTCGGCTGTACTTAAATATCAGCTTGCATTTTTCGGGCAGCTTTTCTACTTCATGATCAACCATTTCTAAAATACGCTTGTAGTGCAGCGAATTTTCTATGTCCATTTCTATTACCGGGGGTTGAAGGGTTGTGGTATAGAGGCGTTGGCTTTCGGCCTTTCTTATTTTAGCTAAAACCATATACTTGGCAGCAGTGGCTAAATAATTTTCGAGCGCATCTATTTCTATTTTGTTCCTGTTTGCCCACAGGCTGGCAAACACATCATGCACAATGTCTTCTGCTGTTTCCATTTGCTGTAGCCGGTTGTATGCAACAGCAAAAATCTTCTTCCAGTAACGGTTATAGATCTCTGTAAAAGCAGATGCATCATTTTTAGAGACCAGTTCTAAAAGCAGCTTATCGTCATATGTCACATAATCTTTCATCGGCAATCAAAAGTAAAGTTAGCCTAAACAATACTGTATGTTTGAAATACAATGTGTTTTTGTAAACTGCTAACTAACAACATTGAGTTTGCAACTACTAATCAATACAATTTGCTCAATAGAATTACAGACCGTACAAGTGAGTGACACAAGAGAAGTTGAAGGGATTACAATTGCCTGATAAATAATAATTTTAAAACCACTGTAAAAAATTGCTAAATACTATCTACCAGATACACAATTAAGAATACACTTACTAAGAAAATAAATGCGGTGAGTACCGTTATAAGTAGTGATGAATGTTTATAATATCCTTCGTTTAATTGTTTTTCAGTTTGCTTGTAACGGACATAAGATAAGACTGCCGTGACCGTTCCGACAGCTACTAGCACTACCCCTACAATGCCTGAATAGCCTTTTGATTGAATGATGTGTTCTTTACCAAGTATGAGGGAAATTTGCTTAACAAATAATGAAAATTTTACTACAACAAAACCAAAGGCCATAATGCCGATACTTGTACGTACCCATGCAAGAAATGTTCTTTCGTTTGCTAAGTGATCAGTTGGGCTTCTTCTTTTTTCTATCATCAATAATAATTATATTAATCTAAGACTGTGGTTTCTGTTGGTGTGATTTCTATAGCAGTTTATAACAACGAAAAGCGAAAACTTACTTCCCGATACAAAATTTGCTGAAAATATAATCCGAGCTGATCTTCATTTGTTATTTCTCCAGTTATCTCGCCAAGATAATGCAAGCACCGCCTAATGTCCAACGATAACAGATCGCTTGAAAGGCTACTATTTAAGCCTAGATTTATATCATGCAGTGATGATTCTATTAATTTCAAAGCTTCGTAATGGCGGGCATTTGTAACAAGGGTTGCTTCAGGATTGATGCTTCCTTCAATCACAGCATCAACAAGACGTTGTTTTAAGGTATTAATATTCTTTTTATTTGAGGCAGAAATAAATAATACCGGTAATTCCGAGAAGTTTTCAGCAAGCTTTTCATCAGATACCAAATCAACTTTATTTCCTACAAGAATATATTTTATCTGCTTTTCCTGCATCTCGTGCATGGCAACTAAAAGCTCTTGCGTGCTAACTTCTCTCACATCAAATAGGTACAAAACAACATCTGCCTGTTCCATTTTTTCCAGGCTTCTTTTTACACCGATGCTTTCAATTAAGTCATTGGTGTGGTGGCGAATGCCTGCAGTGTCAATTAACCGAAACGCAATACCGTCAATATTCAATACTTCTTCAATTGTATCACGGGTTGTGCCTGCAATCTCGCTAACAATAGCCCTGCTTTCATTTAAGAGCGTGTTTAATAAAGTTGACTTACCGGCATTTGGTTTTCCAATAATGGCAACTTGAACTCCATTTTTAATTACGTTGCCTAAAGCAAAGGATTGTAACAATGAGGCTACAGTAATTGAAGCAGTGGCTATAAGGTTGTTAAGTTGTGTTCTATCTGCAAATTCAACATCTTCTTCGCTAAAATCAAGCTCCAGTTCAATGAGTGCAGAAAAGCTGAGAAGATGATCTCGCAACTCTTTTAAAATATTAGAAAAGCCACCACGAATATTGCTTAAGGCATTTTTTCTGGCCGCCTCAGAGTTGCTCGCAATCAAGTCAGCAACCGCCTCAGCCTGGGTAAGATCTAATTTACCGTTTAAGAAGGCTCTCTGTGTAAACTCACCCGGCTTTGCCAAACGAGCCCCCTGCTTTGAAAGTGCCTGTATAATTTTTTCTAATACGAATGGAGACCCATGAGCTGCTATTTCTATCACATCTTCGCCAGTGTACGACGCAGGCCCTTTAAATAGCGAAACGACCACCTGATCCAGCACAATATGGTCTTGCTTTAATAGACCCACATGTATGGTATGTGATGCCTGATTAAGCAAATTTTTCGATGGAAATAAACTGTTGACGATTGATATGGCGTTGCTACCACTCACTCTTATTACTCCTATGGCACCAATGCCTTGAGGTGTGGCTAGTGCAACAATGGTATCGTCCCACCCTGATAATTTTCCAATCATAATAATCTAAGCACGGTTATAAAATAAAAAATCTTCCTTTTAAGGGGAAGATCTTTTTATAATTTGAATTATCAAACTTATTCTTCAGCAACCTGAAAGGTAATAAACTGAATTGCCTGATAAATTACGTTTCTACCATTTTGTACAGCAGGCTCCCACTTTGGACCTCTTTTAATTACTTTCTCCGCTTCTGGACCACAGCTTGGACAAGTTTTTGGTTTCTCTATAGCCTGTACATTACTAATGTTTCCTTCCTTGTCAACAATGAACTGAACTTTTACTGTATAGTTTCCAGTTGGTGCACCGTCATCAGCTGCAACGTTTGCGTTTAGATTTCTTTCAAGATAACGTCTCCAACCATCCGCGCCTCCGGGAAACTTAGCTTCCTTTTCAACTTTGGTGAAAACTTTATCATAATCCTCTTCTACTTTCTTTGGAGCTTCAACTACACCAGTTCCCTTTGATTCTACAGGAGGGGCAACAAAACCTTCATCTTTTTTACCCTCAACGTTAATAGTACCAATTTTTGTGTCCTCTAGCTTTTCAACTTCTTTAATCTCGTCTTCAGGTTTTACCTCTTCGTCTTTTACAATTTTTGGAGGTGTAAACTTGGTGATTTCAATTTTAGGAGGCTCCACTTTTGGTGGTGGTGGCGGTGGTGGTGGTTCCGGCTTTTTCTCCTCTTGTTTTTGGATGTCTTCCAATTGCACATCCTGAACAATGATCTTGTTTTTATCTTTATCGCCATTGTCAGAGAGAACGGCGCTTAAGAAAATCAAAAGACAAACAGCAGCCATAATTACAAGTGCCGATGTCAATCTTTTATTGTACGTTCTCCTGAGTTGATAAGCACCATATTCTTTATTCTTTCCTTCGAAAAGGATGTCTAAAAAATCGGCACTGAGAATTTTATTTTTATCCATGATTAAGATATTTATTTATAAGATGCCATCAATAAACAATTCCATAAAAGAAATTTACTGAGCACCACCTCCAGCACTTTGAGTAAGGTTTACTAATTGATCTTCACTTTCAGAAATTTCTACCAGCGCATATCTTTTGATATCGTTGATGAGCATTTCGTCCAATATATCTACTACATTTCTGTAATTAGCCTGGTCAGTTGGTTTAATAACAATTACGAGATCTTTCTCTTCAGTAGATCTTTTCTTGTTAATAATAACATCTCTGATCTGCTTCATAGTGCTTGACTTAAAATTACTGCCATCAGAGGCAAGAATCCCCTCATAATAGAACACAGCATCTTTATTACCAAGCATCAGCGTTAATGCACCACTTTCCTTCGCTTTATTTTGTTCCTGCTCATCAGCATCTTTGGGCAACGGTAAGTTCATCGCCGTAGGCTGACTCATCGTTGTAGTAAAAATGAAGAATGTGATCAACAGAAATCCTAAATCAACCATTGGGGTAAGATCAACCCTGGTCGACATCTTTTTCGCTTTTTTTACTCCCGGGCCTTTTTTGTGTCCGCCACCGCCCGAGGTATCCATTTCAGCCATATCGAAAAAATTTTAGATTGAAAAATTACTTACCGTTTTAACCATGACTATCAAACAATTCAGCTATTCCATTGCACCTGCACCCTCAGGAGCAGCACGCATGTTACGCTTCCATAGATCAGTACCTGCCGGCACATTTCTAGGATTGGTAACCATTTGAAATTTGAACTGATCATTCTTTTTGAAAGCCATAATCACATTCTTAAACTGCGGATATTTTGATAAATTGTCTCCTTTAAGAATCAGATTAAACTTTGCTCCGGTTGATGAATGCGCTGCGACAACGTATTTCATCCAATCAATCAACTCATTATTTGTTGAGTCAACTGCAGGAATACCGGGAACATTTTGTTCTTTCATCTGCTCTTTAGGCACGTGAAGAAATGATTTTAAAGAACTAAACGGAGCACCAAAAAAGGTAACGTTTTTAAATAGTTCTATTTCTTCAGGACTTAATCCCAAGTTCTTTTCGGTATTAATTTGCTGCGCCATTGCCTCTTTTACTTCTTTATTATCTAACGAAAGAAATGTTTTTCCTTCTTTAGTAATTGTTACTAATGTAACATCAGTTTCAGGAGCAAATTTTGCAGATACCGAACTGGGTGTTTCTACAGTAACAGCTTCATCAGGCTTAAACTTTGTTGTCAGAATGAAAAAGGACAGTAGCAAAAAGGCAACGTCGCACATTGCTGTCATGTCAACGTTTGTACTTTTCCGGGGTATCTTAGGTCTTGCCATTTATAAAATTTTAAATTTCACTCAATGAGATACATTAAAACCTCATTTCCATAAACAAGCTAAAACTTATTTATAGTTAGAAGCAAAACTTTGAGTTAAAGTAAAACCAGACTCATCAATACCAAAAGTGATTGCATCAATCTTTGTAGTAAAAATGTTATAGGCAATAATTGCTACAGCAGATGTACCGATACCAAGAGCTGTGTTATAAAGAGCCTCAGATATACCTTGAGACAATGCAGTTGCAGCCTCGCCACCACCACTTGCACCAAGTGCAGAGAATGAACGTATCATACCCATTACCGTACCTAACAAACCAATTAGCGTTGCAACTGAAGCAAGTGTAGATAAGAAAACAAGATTTTTCTCTAACATTGGAAGTTCCAACGCTGTAGCTTCTTCAACTTCTTTTTGAATGTTCAATACTTTTTGGCTAGTATCATGCTCAGTGTCTGTAATCATCTCTTTGTACTTACGTAAACCGGCTTTCATTACATTACCAACAGAACCCTTTTGCTTATCGCACTCTGCAATAGCTTTATCGATGTCTTTATTAGCGAGATTAAATTGAACCCTGCGAATAAATTCTGAAATGCTACCAGAACCAGAAGCTTTGTTGATTGTTAATAAACGCTCGATAACAAAAGTAAACACGATAAGGAAACAACCGATTAGAACCGGTACAATGATACCGCCCTCATACATAGCTGGAAGCGCTCCTTTAGGACCTTTGTGACTTGGCCAGAAACCACCCGACAAATCAGGATTACTAAAGTTTGAATTTGCACCTAAAACAAAACGCCAGATAACGTAACCTGCAATAATACATGCAAACGGAGCTATCCAGGCAATGACATTACTTGACTTTTTTGGTTGAACAGAAGTTGTGCTTTTCACCGATGCAGTGGGTTTTACGTCCGCCATGATTTTCTTAGTTTTTTGTTTGAAATTTAATGTTTGATGTTTTAATTGTTAGCAGCATTTTTATGACTACTGTAAGAACTTTTTTGGTATGTCATATATTGGAGAATGCACAAATTAACTCTTTTATTGAATGCACCAAATCTAAGTACTCATTTTTTTTTCGTTTCTTTTCAATTGTTTAAACTTCATCATCAAAATGATTTTCCGTTATCAAATTTATTGGATGAAATTCATTGAAATGCAGGTTTAATTGAAAATTTCATATCGCTTATTAATGCTTTTTTCCCCATCTCTACTTAAGCACTATTCATACCGTAACGCAACTATAGGATCTAACTTACTTGCTTTCATAGCTGGCCAAAGGCCGGCAGCCAAACCAACTATGCTGCAAATTATTATTCCTCCTATTACCCATAGCCACGGCACTACAAAACCGGTGCCCAATGCCAACGAAAACAAATTTCCGACTAACACGCCCAGCGCAATGCCGAACATGGCTCCAAGTAAACTTATAATAACGGATTCGAACAAGAATTGGTTTCGAATGCTTTTGCGTGTTCCACCCAATGCCTTAATTAAACCAACTTCTTTTGTGCGCTCGGTAACTGCAACTAACATGATATTCATTAAACCAATGGCCGCGCCAATCAACGTGATTAAACCTATTGCACCTGCCGAACCTGATATGCTTCCTAAAAGACCGATCATCATTTCTGCAAGACTATCACTTTTCTCAATTAAAAAATTGTCTTTCTCAGTTGCCTCTAAACGCCTAACGCCCCTAAAAACACCTGTAGCCTGGCCAATTGCAGGCTCAAGTTGTTGCACATCACTTACCATAACGCTAAGCGTGTAAGATGTGCCCGCGCCAGGTAGTCTGCGAACGTTATTATATGTACTTACAATAACTTTATCTAATTGCAAAAATGCACTGGAACCTTTTTCTTGAAGAACACCAATAACTCTATAAGGCAAATTGGCTACCCGAATAATTTTATCGATAGCGCTTTCCGTGTTTTTGCCAAATAATTTTTGCGCAACATCGCTACCGATGAAGCAAACACTTCTGCCACTCTCCACGTCCATCTTATTAAAGTTTCTACCTGCTACAAGTGTATAACCATTTACAAGCAGGTAATTTTCATCACCTCCATTTACTGTAATGTTTGGGTTGGTTTCTTTACTTTGATATTTTACCTGAACGGAACGAGGTCCGCGTAATTGAATGCCTATAATTGCAGGAAACCCATAATTTTCTTTGAAGAGTTTAGCTTGCTCGTACGTGAGCGGCTTGCCAAGACTAGATTTCTTTTCTTTTCTAAAATCTTTGGTAGACTCATCGCTGGTTTTGAAGCCACGTTTTATATTGTTGCTGGCACTTTTAAACCTAATGCTAAATGCGTTAGCGCCTAAGGTTGAAAAGCTCTCTTTCAAACTTTGATTCATAGCCTCAATCGCTGTAATAATACCGATCAATGCCATGATGCCTAACGCAATAATGGTAATGGTTATTCCCGAACGTAGCTTATTACTCTTTACCGTTCTATAAGACAATGCTAAATTATCAGCTACCTTCATTTATCCTTTAATTATATTTTAAAGATAGCGTGTTGAACCGGAAATTTTTTGGCTAGAAATATAAATATTGAAGGAGCAAATTTGGAAAAATTCCTAACAAGACTACTAAAACGGCACCACTGATCATTAAAACTTCAAAGCTTTTGGTAACAGGTTGTAGGGCAACTGTAGCACTATCTTTAAAGTACATGGCTTGTATAACTTTAAAGTAATAGTAAACACTTACAGCAGCAAACAATACTGCAATTATTACAAGACCCAGATAGTGCCCTGTTTTAACTGCAGACGCTAGCATATAATACTTGGCGAAAAAGCCACCGGTTAATGGTATACCCGCTAGCGATAAGAGAAAGATGGTTAAAACAACAGCTAGGGTTGGATGACTTTTAGCAAATCCATTGAAGCCATCGTAAGTCATATCATCCATTTTTGCTAAAACAGCAAATATGCCGATGGTTGCCAGTGAGTATGCTAGTGCATAAAGAATTAATCCTTCTTTGGCAATGTCATTCATACTAAATAATGCAAACATCATAAACCCTGCCTGTGCTATGCTTGAATAGGCAAGCATACGTTTTACACTTTGTTGAAAAACCGCCGTAAGATTACCAAAGGCAAGTGTTGCAACTATTAATACAGCAATTAGTCGGCTTGTTTCTAAGCCCATACTATTAAACCGGCCATCAAAAAAACGTATAAAGGCGGCAAAACCTGCTACCTTAACAACAGTTGCCATAAAGGAAGTAAATGCCGTGGGAGCTCCATCATAAACATCTGGTGTCCAAAAGTGAAAAGGAGCTATGGAAACTTTGAAACATAGCGCTATAAAAACAAACAAAGTTCCCATTGCCTCTAAATAAGTGAGGCTACCAGGTGCCCTAGCTATGCCGAAACTTCCATTAGTACCATATAACAATGCAATACCCATTAGCAGTATGCCAGTTGAAAAAGACCCCATTAAAAAGTACTTTAAAGATGCTTCGTTGCTTTTCAGATTTCGCTTATCACTGCCTGTAAGTATGTAAGATGGAATGGAGATGATCTCTATGCCTATAAAAAGCATTAGTAGATTATTAAATGAGGTTACAACGCCAACACCACATAAGATAAAAAATATCAGCGCAAAAGATTCTGCCGGGTGCGATCCAACCTTCTCAATTTCTTTTCCTGATAGTAGGAAATAAAACAGCGTAACAAATATGCATACGCTATTGAAAAGCAACCCGAACTTGCTAAAGCTTAATAGGTGGCGTGTATTTACATCAAATAATTTGAAGCCATAGCTTTCGGAAACATTGGCAATGAGTAATAAAATGAGTGCGCCAATAGCCACATTTTTATAAGCTGCTTTATTTGTAATAAGGACGCCTGTAAACATCATCACCACCCCTAGTAAAGCCGAAAGTATTATTGTATTCATCTTATTTGAAACCTCTATTTATTTTGAGCGATCGCTTTAGTAACAGTAGTTGTCAAGTCTAACATTGGTTGCGGAAACACTCCAAAAACAAGAACCAAAGCTACAAGCATCATTAACATCAAATTTGTACCCGTTGCAAGTTTTATTACCGGAGCATTCTCAACTACCTCACCATAAAATACTTTTTGTACCATCCACAAAGTGTAAACGGCGGCTAAAATAATGGAAGTTAAAGCTACAGCCGCCATCCAAATACTATAACTAAACAAGCCATTAAACATCAAGAATTCGCCGATGAAAGCGTTCGTAAGAGGTAATGCAATATTTGCAAAACATAGCACTACAAACATAATTGCAAGTGTTGGCGCGCGCTGTGCAAGACCTCCTAACTCACTAAATTTTCTCGTACCTAATTGCTGTTCTATAACATCGGCGACTATCCATAAACCAATAATGTTTACTCCGTGACTAAACATCTGAAATATCACTCCCTGCATTCCTATTTCACTTCCGCTAAACATTGCAGCAGCCATTAATCCGATGTGGGCAATTGACGAATAAGCAATCAGTCGCTTCATATCATCTTGTCGTATAGCGATCAGTGAAGCGTAAACCATTCCAACAACTGCAAATAATATTACTATGTGAGACATGCTGGCAGCGGCATTTGGTACAATTGGTAGAAGCCACCTGATTACTGCAAAAACGCCCATCTTAACCATGATACCACTTAAAACCATGGTAACAGCAGTTGGTGATTGTTCGTATGTATCAGGCTGCCATGTGTGGAAAGGAAAAATCGGCATTTTGATAGCGAATGCTATAAACATTAACCAGAAAACCAAACGCTCATTACCGGATGTTAATGACAGATTATATAACGATGTAATAGAAAATGAATGATCAGGCGTTTGAAAATACAGGAATAATATACCAACAAGCATTACCAACGAACCGACAAAAGTGTATATAAAAAACTTAAAAGTTACCGGTATCCTTCTTTCGCCACCCCATTTGGAACAAAGGAAATAAACAGGAATAAGCGCCAATTCCCAAAAAAAATAAAACAATAAAAGATCCATTGAAACGAATACACCCATCAAACCTGCCTGCGACAATAGCATGAAACCGTAAAAGGCTCCAGACTGTTTGTAGTTGTTTTTATAAGTAGCAGCAAAAATTATAGGAAAGGATACAGCTGTAAGTAATGTAAGAATTTTACCCATGCCATCTATACCCACTGTAAAACGGCTACCTAACATTGGCAACCAACTAACATCGTAAGTTAAAGCAACACTTGTTAAGGGTTGAAACAAACTTGCGACAGAAACCACCACTAAAACAGAAGCACTAAAAAGCGCCCAGTTTTTTGCAGCTCTTTCTTCTTTTAAAAAGAAGGAGAACAAGCCACTTAGCAAAGGAAAAACGATTAATAAAACAGGAATCATATTGTTGTTTGCGGCTTCTTAAAAAAATTTGTTGAAAAATGGATCTAAATTGTTTCCATAAAAAATTAATAGGATAAGTAAAACTATACTTAACACCATTAATAAAATGTAGTTACCCACTTGCCCACTTTGTATCAGGCGCATTTGCCTTCCTGCGTAATTGATGCCCTTGCCTACGCCGTTTACAAAACCATCAATACCACTCCGCTCAATTACTCTTGTAAAAAATGCACCCAATCCCAATAAAGGCTTAGCTATTGCACTATCATAAATTTCATCAACATACCACTTGTTGGCTAACAACTTTCCTACACCCGAAGGTTCTTCTATTTCAGGTGTCTTGCTAAACCGCGTCCATGCATAAATGATTGCTATAATGGCCAAGGTTACTGAGACTGCCATCAGCATCAACTCCGTTGAATGACTTAGATGATGCGCTTCCGCAGGAGCGATGATTACCGGAGCTAAAAAGTTATGTAACCAATGTGAATCTTTCGCGAAGACTTCCGGTACACCAACGAAACCACCGACAACGCTTAATATTGCCAATACTATAAGCGGTATTGTTATGGCTGAAGGACTTTCATGTAAATGATGCTCCTGGTCGTGAGTGCCTCTAAACTTACCTAAGAATGTTGTTGCGTATAATCGAAACATATAAAATGCGGTGATGCCCGCAGTAAGCACGCCGATGCCCCATAAGATTGGACTATGTTCAAATGCAGCAGCTAAAATCTCATCTTTTGAAAAGAACCCACTAAATGGAGGGATACCTGAAATGGCCAAACAAGCAAGTAAAAAAGTGATATGCGTTATTGGCAAATATTTTTTCAACCCGCCCATAAACCTAATATCTTGCTGATGATGCATTGCATGGATTACACTACCCGCACCTAAGAATAATAATGCCTTAAAAAAAGCATGTGTCATTACATGAAATACAGCGCCTGTGTAAGCGCCGACACCTAAGCCAAGAAACATATACCCTAATTGACTAACTGTGGAGTAAGCCAGCACTTTCTTTATGTCGTTTTGTTTGATGGCGATTGTTGCCGCAAGTAAAGCGGTTGCCAATCCAATAATTGCAATTAGTGATTGTGTGAACGGAGCCATTGAATACAAAATGTTACTTCTAACAATTATATAAATACCGGCAGTAACCATGGTTGCTGCGTGTATTAATGCAGAAACCGGTGTGGGACCGGCCATGGCATCAGGTAGCCAGGTATATAATGGTATTTGCGCACTTTTACCCATTGCACCAACGAAGAACAATAATGTTATAGCTGTTACATCAAACGTTGAAAAGGTGCTTGCTTGCGCAAATACATCAGTATAAGTTAGCGTACCTAATTTTGCTAATACCCAGAATATACCTAAGAGAAAACCAAGGTCTCCTATACGGTTCATTACAAAAGCTTTGCGTGCTGCATAGTTGTAATCGTTATTCTTAAACCAATAACCGATCAACAAATAGGAGCATAGACCTACACCCTCCCAACCAATAAACATGATGAGGTAGTTAGCGCCGAGCACTAACAACAACATTGAAAAAACAAACAAATTTAAATAAGCAAAATACCTGGCAAAATGCTCAGGCTTTTCTTCGTGCATGTATGCTGTAGAGTATAGATGTATAAGAAACCCAACACCGGTAATAATTAAGAGAAATAAAGAAGAGAGTTGATCAACCTGAAAAGCAAATGGAATGTGTAGATTCTGAACATGAATAAAGGTGAACAGATCTACTGTTACTGCACTAAACCCAGTTTCTTTAACCTGAAAAAATATAAGCAAACTAATAATAAACGAACCTAATATGGAGCCGCATCCCACCAGACTAATCACCTGTTTAGACAACGCCTTTCGACCTAACCCATTAATCAAAAAGCCGATCAGTGGAAAAAGCGGCACTAAGTAAACAAATTTGCTCATACCTAAACCTTATAAAGGCGTCAATTTAGTTTTATAAAAGCTATCTGATGCTTTACAGCAAACGATGCATTAATTTTTTAAACGATTCAGAAAGTTCACATCAACCGAATGTGTATTTCTATACATCATAACTATAATAGCTAAACCCACACTTACTTCTGCTGCGGCTACTACCATAATAAAGAAAACAAATAGCTGCCCCTCAACACCTACCATTGTTGTTGGGTCAGCGGCAAAAGCTTTACCGTGATGCATTTTTGAAAAAGCAACCAGCAAAAGATTTACTGCGTTTAACATCAACTCTATGCACATAAAAATGATGATTGCATTTCTTCTTGTAAGCACCCCTACTACACCTATGCAGAAAATTACGATGGCAAGTGTTATATAATATTGTATTGGCATAATCTATTTTAATTAAAGCCTATTAAGCTTCACCTCTTTTACCGATGACAACTGCTCCTACCATTGCACTTAAAAAAAGCACACTGCTAATTTCAAATGGGATAACATACTCGGTATATAAAATTTTACCAAGGTTTTGTATTAGTCCAATATTACCTTCTTTTACCATTGCAGTTTTATTTTTCAGTTCAGCGGCGCTACTTACCACATCAACCATAATAAGTAATAAACTACCGCCAGAAATGGCGCCTGCTATTTTTAACCATGAATTTTTTTGAGGTTCGGATTCGCTATTCAGATTCATTAGCATTATAACAAATAAGAAAAGAACCATGATAGCACCTGCGTAAACAATCAGATTTACGATAGCTAGAAACTGCGCATTTAATAAAACATAGTGGCCAGATATGGCGAAGAAAACAATGATTAACCACAACACGCTATGCACGGGATTCTTACTAATTAAAACCATAGTAGCACTACCCAAAGCAAGTGCTGATAAAAACCAGAATAATATTTCAGTTGTACTCATTTATTGCAGTTGATTAACGCACTGTATCTCTTGTTGTTGGAGCATCGTTACCCTTAGCTTTTGCGAAAGCTTCCGGTTCTGTTATTGGATTGGGAATCAGCAAATCATCTTTACCATAAATAAAACCCTTACGCTGCAAATTCGATGGTGCAAATGTTTCACTTAGGTAAATAGCGTCTTTAGGACAAGCTTCCTCGCATAGTCCACAGAAAATACATCTAAGCATATTGATCTCATACTTAGCTGCGTATTTTTCTTCTCTGTATAAATGCTCTTCATCTTTCTGCCGTTCTGCCGCTTCCATGGTAATAGCTTCAGCGGGGCAAGCTACAGCGCACAGGCCACATGCAGTACATCTCTCACGTCCCTCCTCATCTCTATTCAACACATGCAAACCCCGGAAAGTACTACTAAAGGGTCTTTGCTCCTCGGGGTACCTGATGGTAGGTACTTTTTTAAAAATATGGCTAAACGTTATCAGCATACCTTTTACGATACCGGGTAGATAGAGTTTTTCTATCCAGTTCATTGGTTTGCGTTCAACTGTTTGAGCTCTGTTTGTTAAAGACATATCTGATTAATCTACGGAGCTAACTCCATAGCCTACATTTTTAAATGGTTGCAAAAATATTTTTCTACCGCTATCTCACCAACTTTAATTGATGAATGTTATTAAATGAGACGCCGTAGCTATTCTTCTTCTTCGTATCTCAATAATTGTGGCTTCTTATAATATAGCCATGCAAAAATTACGAGGCATACTGATGCCCATATCTGAACAACATTTATAATCGTTCTGATAGCTTCAGAAATTGGAAATAATCGGATTATTATTGAGCCAATCATTGAGATATAAAGAACTATAACAAAAATCCTCCACCTTAACTTTAGCCGCGGATCTTTCCACATACATGTTGATTTATATGGGTCGAAATCCTTGTGAATTATCTATGCACGCCACAAAATGACTGCACCTGTTACAAACATGTTTAATAAGGCCAATGGTATCAAAACCTTCCATCCCAAATCCATTAACTGGTCATACCTAAACCTTGGAATCGTCCATCGAACCCACATAAAAAAGAATATGAACATAAACGCTTTTAAAAACAGAGCACCCACACCTATTATTGCTGCTATGTTTATTGGTAAGGTTGATTCGTCTAAAAATGGCACATCGTAACCACCAAAAAATAGTGTTGCCATTATGATGCTGCTTATAAACATGTTGATGTATTCAGCAAATAGATAGAAACCCAACTTCATGGAAGAATACTCTTGATGATAACCAAAATTCAACTCATTCTCTGCTTCCGGTAAATCAAATGGAGTTCTGTTACACTCTGCAAAGGAGCAAATAAGAAAGATCAGAAAACCAAGAGGTTGATAAATGAAGTTCCAGTGACCGTGCACTTGTTGCTCGGCAATAGTCTTCATACTTAAAGACCCCGTAAGCATTAGAAGAGCAATCAGCGATATGCCCATGGCAAGCTCGTAACTAATAACCTGAGATGCACCGCGCATTGCGGCCATTAAAGAAAACTTGTTGTTACTAGCCCAACCACCAATCATAATACCATAAACGCCCATACTTACCACACCAAAAATGAAAAGAATACCAATATTAATGTCAGCAATTTGAAGACTTATATAACGATCCTGACCAAAAAGCGTAAAGTGTATTTGATCGCCCCAAGGTATTACCGCACTGGTCATCATTGCAGTAAGCATAGCTAAACAAGGTCCCAAAATGAACAAAAGTTTATTAGAACTATTCGGAATGATTTCCTCCTTAAAAAAAAGTTTACCGCCATCCGCTAGTGGCTGTAAAATTCCCCAAGGCCCTGCGCGGTTTGGACCAACCCGATCTTGAAGTATGGCTGCAACTTTACGTTCTGCATAAGTGCTATACATAGCAATTACAAGAGACGCTGTAATGATACCACCTATTAGTACCAGCTTTTCAATTAATAGTCCCCAATCAATAGCTAAAAGCGTCATCAGATGTTACTTAGTTATAAAAATTATCTACTTAATATTTGTTTCAGATTTATCAGCAATAAGCGGTACGCCACTATCCTGCTTAAATGCAACGGCTGTTGCCGGTCCGTTTATCTTACTCAATTCTACTCCCGGTTTGTTCACCTCACTTATCTTATGAATGTCCATCAATAATCGCGGTGGTCGGCCATCCATAACTTCTGCAATTGTTTCTTTAGGTGTGTCTACTTCTACATAATGATTTGCAGATATAACTGAATGCCGGCTGATTTTTGTCGGCCCTTCAATGATCCAATCACTGGTAGCTTTCTTTTCGAAACGGCAGGTATTACATATCCAACCTGGTTTCCCATCTGGTCCATCCTGTACCTCACCAAAAGGGTCTTTACGAGCCGTTACTCTGTATACTTCATCGCCTCTATTCCATAAAGTAACTTGTCCGCAACACTTGTCGCAATTACGATGCGCATCAACCGGTTTTAAAAACCAAACCCTGTTTTTAAAGCGAAAAGTTCTATCAGTTAAAGCCCCAACAGGACAAACATCAATCATGTTTCCGCTAAAGTCATTATCAATAGCTTTAGAAATATAAGTTGATATTTCAGCATGTTCACCTCGGTCTAAGATACCATGCACACGCTTATCTGTAAGCTGATCAGCAACATAAGTGCAACGATAGCACAAGATGCAACGCGTCATGTGCAATTGAATGTATGGTCCGATATCTTCCCTCTCAAACAAACGTCTTTGAAACTCGTAGCGTGTACCGGCTGCGCCGTGCAGGTAGCCTAAATCTTGTAGATGACACTCGCCTGCCTGGTCGCAAATAGGGCAATCTAAGGGATGATTAAGTAATAAAAATTCAACTACACCCTTTCTGGCATCAATTACTTTCTCGCTTGTAATGTTTTTTACAACCATTCCGTCCATCACGTTGGTACGGCAGCTTGCTACCAACTTTGGCATCGGCCTTGGGTCGGCTGTTGATCCGGCAGCTACTTCAACAAGACAGGTTCTGCATTTGCCTCCACTACCCTTTAGCTTGCTGTAGAAGCACATGGCAGGTGGCGTAATATCTCCACCTATTTTTCTTGCAGCCATCAACACAGTTGTGCCAGGCTCCACCTCAATGGTTATATTGTCGATGGTAACTTTAAATAATTGTTTTTGCTCTTCAGCCATAATATCTTTGTTTCTTACGAAACGCTATATTTATAATTAAGCAACCGGAGTTGCTATTTGTAATGGATCAGCATAATGTGCTAAGCCAAAATTTCTTATTTGCGCTTCCTGTGCATTGGTTACATGCCATTCAAATTCATCTCTAAAATGTCTGATAGCTGCAGCTACCGGCCAAGCGGCAGCGTCACCTAACGGACAAATTGTATTTCCTTCTATCTTCCTTTGTATATCCCACAACAAATCGATGTCACTTATTTTTCCCTTGCCATATTCTAAGTTATAAAGCACTCTCTTCATCCAACCCGTTCCCTCGCGGCAGGGGCTGCATTGGCCACAACTTTCGTGGTGGTAAAAGCGTGCTAAAGAATAAGTATGCCGAACAATACATTGATCTTCATCCAATACTTCAAAACCTCCTGAGCCCATCATAGAACCTGTAGCAAAACCGCCGTCGGCAAGGCTCTCGTAGTTCATATACCTGGTTTCACCTTTTGCCGTTTTGAGCAACAAATTGGCAGGTAATATGGGTACAGATGATCCGCCGGGAATACATGCTTTTAATTGCTTGCCACCTTTTATACCGCCGCAGTATTCATCACTATAAATAAACTCCTCAACACTTATGGTCATATCAATCTCATAAACACCAGGTTTGTTTATGTTACCACATGCGCTCAACAACTTAGTCCCTGTTGATTTACCTACACCCACCTTTGCATATTCTAAGCCACCAAGGTTTAATATAGGTACGATTGCGGCCAAGGTTTCTACATTGTTTACTACCGTTGGGCAATCCCATAAACCTTTAATTGCAGGGAACGGAGGCTTGATGCGTGGATTACCACGTTTCCCCTCGAGACTTTCTATTAGGGCAGTTTCTTCGCCGCAAATATAAGCGCCGGCGCCTCGTTGTACATAGATCTGACAATCGAAACCTGAACCTAAAATATTTTTGCCTAACCAGCCATTGTTGTTTGCTTCGGCTATAGCTTGCTCTAGTATATCAACAATCCATGCATATTCACCTCTGATGTAGATGTAGGTTCTACTACTACCTAAAGCAAAAGAAGAAATGATCAATCCTTCAATTAATAAATGAGGGAGAAACTCCATCAAGTATCGATCTTTAAAAGTGCCTGGTTCGCTTTCATCTGCATTGCAAACTAGGTAGCGGGGTACTCCTTCCGGCTTGGCCAAAAAACTCCATTTCATTCCGGTAGGAAAACCTGCTCCACCCCGACCACGAAGTCCACTTTTCTTTACCTCCTCAACAATATCAGCGGGAGCCATTTTAAAAGCTTTTTCTACAGCGGCATAGCCGCCATTTTTACGATAGGTATCGTAAAAGCGTATCCCTTCAACTGATGCTTTATCTAATAATAATTTAACTCCCATATCTATCATGAAAAGTGAGCTTACAATTCGAGCTTCACTTTCTATTTAATTTTATTTGCTATGTTCACTGGTATTGGCCTCAAATTGATGATTGAACATCCAATGAATACCATATTTATCTTTTAGCATGCCAAAACGAGCTCCCCAAAAAGTGTTTTCTAAAGGCATAACTATGGTACCGCCTTCACTCATCTTTGAAAAAACGTCATCAATTTTTTCTTTGTTTTCTACCTCAATACTTAGTTGAATATTGCCTTCAGTTGATACAGGTTGTCCTTTAAAAACATCTGAGATCATAATCAAATTACCATCAAACGTTAAGCGCGCATGCATTATTTTTTGCTTGTAATCTTCATCACTAGGCATTGGCGCATCTCCATAACGCTGTATGTCAATCACCTCACCCCCTAAAACACTTGCATAAAAGTTCATAGCTTCTTCAGCATTGCCTGCAAAATGTACGTATGGATAGAGCTTCATAATTTTATTATTTAGGAGTTACTTTAACTGCTTGCCTTGCCTGCAAAAACCATTTACCACCCTGCTTTGCCCAAACTTGTAGCACACCAAGATTAAGGGATCCTTCAACACCTTTTTCAATAGAAGTTGCCCGATAAATAAAACGTGCGATCGCTACTTTTTTTACAAACTGTAAACTTAGCTTTTCGGTAGTAATGTTTTTATAGGTTGTTGGACTAACCACGGCATTATGCACCATAGCCGCTTTACCTTCAATATTACCTCCTGAATGCCCGTAAGTTAATTGCTCACCAACTAAACGGAAAATTACCAACGAATCTTTTGTAGAAAAAATGGCATTATTTAGAGCATCAATATTGGCCCAAACTTTAGCCTCCTTGCCAGATTGTGACATTGCTGGAAAAGCAAAAAGAAGTGATATGAAAAATATAAAAGTTAGTTTCATTAGTTATTGGTTGCTGCAAAATTTTTGCATTCATCTATAATAGCATCAACACTTGCAGGTGTTAAATGCTCTTTATAAAATTTTCCTAATTGCATCATAGGTGCATAGCCACACGCGCCTAAACACTCCACTGTTTTTAATGTAAACAAACCGTCCGACGTTGTTTCGCCAACAGCAATATTTAATTTCTCTTTGATGTACTCGACTATGTTATCAGCACCACTAACCATACATGGGCCAGTATGGCAAACCTCAAAAACATGCTTGCCAACCGGCTTCATATTGTACATACTATAGAAGGTTGCTACTTCATAAACTTCTATCGGTTCAATATTGAGCAACGAGGCCACATAATCCATTACTGGTACATCCAACCAACCTGCAAATTCATCCTGTGCTAAATGGAGCACTGGTAATAAAGCACTCTTTTGCTTTCCCTCGGGATAGCGATTGATAATTTCTTGAACTTTATTTAAACTCTTTTCTGAAAACTTTATCATTTTGTCCTGTCAAAAGGTAAAAAAATCTTGCGGCTTCAATTAGCCATCCATCTCACCTGCGATCAAGTTTAACGAACTCATTGTAATAATTGCATCACTTAACATGGCCCCCTGTGTAAGTTCTGAATATGCCTGATAATATATAAAACAAGGCCTTCTGAAATGCAGTCTATAAGGTGTACGACCACCATCAGAAATTAAATAAAAACCTAGTTCTCCATTTCCACCTTCAACGGATTGATATACCTCGCCTGCAGGCATAATGGTTTCGCCCATTATGATCTTAAAGTGATAGATCAGTGCTTCCATTTTTGTGTAAACATCTTCTTTTTCAGGAAGATAATATTCCGGAACATCAGCATGAAAAACTTCCGCTTCGGCACCTTTAAACTCTTGAACTTTTTGATAAGCTTGCGTAATGATGTTTAAGCTCTGCCACATCTCCTGATTACGAACTAAAAAACGATCGTAGCAATCACCAGTTTTACCTACGGGAATTTCAAAACTAAAATCTTCATAACTACTGTAAGGCGTATGCACGCGAACATCGTAATCAATACCTGCGGCGCGAAGGTTTGGACCGGTAAATCCATAATTTAGAGCACGCTGACCATCGATTCCGCCAACTCCCTGCGTACGATCCATAAAAATCCTATTCCTATTAAACAGGTTTTCAAATTCTTTTAAAACTTTAGGATATTCCTTTAAAAATTTCTCTAACTTTTTAAAAGCTATATCGTTGAAGTTTCTTTCGAAGCCACCTATTCTGCCAATGTTGGTTGTTAATCTGGAACCGCAAACTTCTTCGTAAATCTCGTAGATCAATTCTCTGTACTGCATTACATAAAGAAACCCGGTAAAGGCACCAGTATCAACTCCTACTACTGAATTGCAAATAAGATGATCCGAAATGCGTGCTAATTCCATGATGATGATCCGCAAATAATCAACACGCTTAGGTATTTTTATTTTAAGAAGTTTCTCGCAGGTCAGATGCCAGCCCATATTGTTAATGGGGCTTGAGCAATAGTTTAATCGATCTGTAAGTGGAGTTATTTGGTAAAGAGGCCGTCTTTCAGCAATTTTTTCAAAAGCACGATGAATGTAGCCAACTGTCTGCTCCGCGCTTACAATACGCTCACCATCTAATTCTAAAATGTTTTGAAACACCCCATGGGTAGCCGGATGGGTTGGACCCAAATTTAGCGTGGTTGTCTGTTTGCCAATGCTACCTTCCGGAAGTTTTACGTGATGCTCTAAAGCCGACATCTATTAAATTTTATTGGTCTCTTAGTTTCTTAAATACCGGCATTGCGCTAATTAGTTTAGTGCTATGCGATTAAAATCTTTATCCTGTTCCTCAGCCTCGCTGATAGTTCTGTCAGTTTCAGCGCTCCTACTATTTCCAAAATCTATCGTTCCACCACGTCCAAACATCTCATCGTCCTTATCTATTCTGGATTGATCTTCTAACGGATATTCCTTTCTCATTGGAAAATAATCCATTTCTTCTACATTCAATATTCTAATAAGGTTAGGATGCCCTAAGAAATTTACGCCATAAAAATCGTAGGTCTCACGCTCCATCCAATTGGCAGACTGGAACAATTGTGTAGCAGTAAAAATGTCTGGCTGCTTAATATCAGTGTAAACTTTAAATCTGATACGAACGTTTTCTACAAGATTGTGCAAATGGTAAACAACCGCTAGCTCTTCTCCTACTCTATCAGGATAGTGAACGGCACATAAATCTGTTAGAAACTTAAACTGCAATTCGCTATCGTCATACAAAAATTGCAACACTTTAAGGTTTAACTCCTTTGGTGCAGCAAATGTCAAAAAATTATAAGGCTCAGAAAACTCAGTGATTTGATCACCAAATTTTTCTTGCACACGCTTAAGTATCTGCTCGTTTGTTAGCGCCATCAAATCAGTTTAATAAATTTAAAGTCTGCATGGTGAAGCTGGATTACTGTATGGCATACGCATCCATTAGCTCTTTATATCTTTCACCATTTCTTCTGCGTAACGATTCGTTACCAACCAACTCCTGTATTTGCATGAACCCGTCAATAATAGCTTCGGGTCTTGGAGGGCATCCGGGAACATAAACATCTACCGGAACAACCTGATCAATACCTTGCAACACACTGTATGTATCAAAAATACCACCTGAGCATGCACAAGCACCTACAGCCATCACCCATCTGGGTTCTGCCATTTGCAGATAAACCTGCTTAACTATCGGTGCCATTTTTTTTGCAATCGTTCCCATTACCATCAAAAGATCGCACTGCCTGGGTGAGAAACCTAAACGTTCTGCACCAAATCGGCTAAGGTCGTAATGCGAACCCATAGTTGCCATGAACTCAATACCGCAACAACTGGTTGCAAATGGTAAAGGCCACATAGAATTTTTACGAGCCAAACCAATTACCTTTTCGAAAGAGGTGGCCATGTAACCTTCACCCATGAGCCCCTCTGGCGCTTCTAATTCCTTAACTTTTGTATTAAATCTTACCGGACGAGCCATAAAATTCTTTTTTAATGATTACCTATTTACCCTTCAAAAACCGCCCCAATCCACAATAACAAGGCTAAAAAGAATGGTAATTTTAAACGGCACAAAAATAATGTAAGCCAAGCAATCGAAACTAAATGATTTTGTAAGGTTTTGAATATAAAACCTTTAGGTTTTATTTAATTATTCTTCCCAATTGAGCGCACCCTTTTTTATAATGTAATAAAAACCTATTAAAAAGAAACCTACAAACATAGCTACTGCGCCAAAGCCTTGCCACCCCAGTTCTCTAAAATTAATAGCGTATGGGTAAAAGAATATAACCTCAACATCGAAAAGCACAAATAAAATGGCAACCAGAAAATATTTGACAGCCATTGGCTGGCGCGCATTTCCTACCGCCTCAATACCACTTTCAAAATTTTGCAATTTATCAGTTGTATTTCTTTTTGGACCTAACAAATGGGTCATGCCCATCATAACTGCAATAAACCCTATTGCAAAAAATAGTTGAAGACCAATAGGAAAGTAATTGGACGCATCGTTAACATTTTGGGCCGTAGTGGCTGCTTGTAGCAGATACATATACATAGTGATTAAGGTTGCAAAAATATGTTTTGAAGTGGAATGATGGCATAAAAAAACTCTCTTGCAGTTGCAAAAGAGTTTTTTTCAAATGTTAAGGGAAATTTTATTTTTTAGGAGCAGCCTTTTTGGGACCTGCAACTGCTTTTCTTAAAACAGGTAGTGCCTGTGTTGCAAATGGATCAGCAGCATCGAGCACCATTACCTTTTCCAAAATTTCTATAGCTTTTGGATAGTCTTTCATTTTATCTGCAGCTACTTGCGCCATGTAGTAATACTGCGATTTTATTTTGGACATATTTTTAGCCGGATCAGACGATAAGAAAGTAATGTATCGCTCTAAAGCCGGAAAGGCTGTGCCTTTGGTTGAATCCACATCGGCTGCTTTAGCTGCACGGGCTAATAAAGCATATCCATATTCTTGCTCGGGCCTTTTAGTTATAAATGCATTAGCTAAGCTATCACCTAAAGTATAGTTACCAGCCAAAATTGCCGCATCTGTTACATTATACAAATCAAAATCAGACGGGTTTGGATTGGTTTGATAACTTTTAATAAGCCATTTCAAACGCTCGTCATGCTGATTGGTTCTTTTATACAAAAAGGCAATTGTATCCATATATTTTACACGATTTGCACGCAAAGTATCTAAGTCTAGAGCTTTTGTTAGGTAACCAATAGCTGCTTGCTCACCACCTTCAAACTTCTTACTTAAACTTGCTGCAAACAAGTAATCGTCCGATTGAATTTTTTCAGGAGCGGCAGAAGACATATATGCATCCATGTTAGTTCTTGCCTGGGCTGAGTCACCTAGCCTATCATAGTTATAAGCATATAATACTTTTAAACGAGGATATGCTTTACACTCACCATTTTCCATTTCTTTACCTTTGTTCAAAGACTCTTGGTATTGACCTGAACGGAATAAATAGTCTGCATAAAAATATTGTGTATTACAATCCTTATCGCTATTGGCAATATATTTTTCAAGGAAAGTTCTAGCCTGATTTACATCTCTATTTGAATAGTAATTATATAATTCCAAATAGGCAGGAGCAAATTTTGGATCGGCGCTTATGGCACGGTTAAAAAACTCTAAATACCTATCAGGATTATTCTGGCTTTGGAAAATTCTTCCCAGACGATAATTGGCTCTGGCATAGGCAGGATCTAAACGTGCAGCACGGTCAAAAGCTTCATAAGCATCTCCCCCACGATCGCTTCCTAGTTTAAGATAATTAACACCCATGTTTACTAAAATATCCGGATTCTTAGGATCGATCTCGGCAGCCCTTTTCAATTTCTCAATGGCATAAGCCGGATCGCCAATGTTGGTACCACCGTCAGCATTTGCACGGCCAATGGCATTCAAAATGTTTGGGTCTTCGCTTTTGCGGCTTTTTGAGCTTGTAATCGCTGCTTCGAAACGTTGTTTGGCTTCATCTTTTTTCCCCTCTAAAAGTTCAACATGGCCCATACCAACCCAAACAAGCGGTGCATTTACACCATCTTGCAATGCTTTTTGATATAACGCTTTTGCACCTGCAACGTTTTCATTATTTAAATACACCTGACCAAGCCAATAGATGGCTTCTGCATTTTTAGGATTTGATGCAATAGCCTGCTCCAATGTACTTGCAGCGCTGTTAAAACGACCGTAATACAAGGCTTTTTTTCCTTCTTCAACGTTTTGAGCCTGAAGCATGGTGCCGGCTACAAAAAGCGATAGGAACAAAAATGTGAGTTTCTTCATTGTAGTGTGTTTATGTTTGTTTGTTATTCACTTTCTTTAATGGTAGTACTTCTTTTGTACAGTTGCATTTTTGATGGAGCAAGATTAGCACGTCTAAAAATAAGCTGACCCCGTTCCTGACTCAAAAAATTTATAAAACCTGTACCAAGTCCTACTGAATTTTCTTTGAGCACATAATACAATCCACGTACCAAAGGATACTGCTTAAATGTTATAGTTTGTTGTGATGGTTTAGCAAATGTATTTTCTTCGCATTTCTTACATTCTACAAGTGCTGTTTTTACGTTGGCATTTTCCTGATCCATCATCCAGCTAACTCCTACAAAACCTACGGCGTTGGGTGTGCTTGCCACGTAATCTATTACCTCTTTACTACTTTTTGCAGCAGTAACATTTTTACCAAGCGATGCGCCTTGTAATATAGTATCCATAAGATAACGAACGGTGCTCGTAGCATTTTTTCCATCTACAACTACGTTGTATGGCTTTAGCGATGTGCCATTTAACATACTAACAAGTTGTTTGTATTCAAAAACCGAATCAACACTTTGTTTATTGATGACGACAGCGATGGCATCGTATGCTATTTTATCAAAAGGAGGATCGAATTTTAAAGTGCTTTTATAATACTTGATCTCAGCGTTACTCAACTCTCTTGAAATAATGATCATTCGGGTGCTATCACCTTGCAAATCTCTTAAGCAATCTGCCTCTGATTTGTACGAAGCAATAATTTTTGCATCGCGATGGATCGCTTCAAATACTTTGATGTGTTCTCTTATTACAGGTTCAAAGCTTTCATCAACACTTATGTGAATGGTTCCGCTTGATGGCGTATCTGACTGTGTATATTTTGAAGTACGCTCATTACAAGCCAGCAAAAAACCAATCATCAAAAAAATATAGCAATGCCTCATTATCTAAAATATTCTTTCTTAAAACCCCGATAGATCCTAAACCCACCATACAATATACAAATGCCTCCAAATATATAAGTAAAAAGCGGGTCTAAAGAGTTTACCTCAAAGCCTACAAGGTTAGGAAAAAACATTAAAACTGCCACAACAATGTATAGAAAGCCCATACCAAAATCTTTAATGGCCCGCATGTTGGCATATCGTGCGTTTCTCTTTTCGCTGTTATCTGTAATCATTGTATTTTATTAGCACTGTTAAGAGCAATATATAACTTTTGACACTTCTCTTATTTATATTCCATACAAACACTTATAAATTTTGCTATAAAAAACCATAATTAACAGCAACGCAAGGTTTTGGTAAGAGCTGGAAAAGCCTTTAATGAAATGATATCTGTTAGAAATGCCTAACGTTATCTTTGCGCTTATGAAGGTACTGATGGTTTGTTTAGGAAACATTTGCCGAAGCCCATTAGCAGAAGGGATACTACGACATAAAGTTGAAAAGGCAGGACTTGATTGGGAAGTAGATAGCGCCGGTACTTCGCACTACGAAACCGGATATCCACCCCATACCTTATCGCAAAAATTAGCGCGCAGCAACGGTTTAGATATAAGCAAACAACAGTGCAGACAGTTTACAGAAAAAGACATGCAAACTTTTGATAAAATTTTTGTGATGGACGATCAAAATTATAAAAATATAAAGAGGCTAAGCGGACCAAATTGGGATGAAAATAAAGTTGATTTTTTAATGAATGAATTGCATCCTAATCAAAACATGAGCATACCCGATCCCTATTTTGGTGTTGAGGCTGATTACAAAAAAGTATATCAAATGATAGATGATGCTTGCGAAGTATTGATACGCAAGCACAGCAACCAATAAAATTTAATAATAATTCTTTCAACTTTTACTCAGTTTAATGAAACCAGGATTACCACAAGGCACAAGAGATTTTTCGGCAGATGTAGTTAAAAAGCGAGGCTTCATTTTCAATACCATTAAAAAAGTTTTTGAGCTGTACGGATTTCAGCCTTTAGAAACACCTGCTATGGAGCAGCTGGACACCTTAATGGGTAAGTATGGCGATGAAGGTGATAAGTTGATATTTAAGATCTTAAATAATGGCTTAGACAATTCTGCGAAACACGAAAGCGCTAATCAAGACTTTGCTAAAGTGTTGGAAGGCAAAAGCGTAAAAGGCATTACAGAAAGAGCGCTTCGGTACGATTTAACCATACCCTTTGCGCGCTATGTTGCAATGAATATTGGCCAACTAACTTTACCTTTTAAACGCTATCAGATACAACCCGTATGGCGGGCCGACCGACCGCAAAAAGGCCGTTACAGAGAATTTTATCAATGCGACGCCGATGTTGTAGGCAGCACTTCTTTAATAAATGAGGTAGAATTAGCCAGCATTTATTGCACAGTATTTAATCAATTAGGTATATCAGTTGATGTAAAAATCAACAATAGAAAGATACTAGCGGCATTAGCAGAATTATGTGGCGGCGCCCATCAAATGATTCCGATTACAATTGTCATTGACAAGCTTGATAAGATTGGTATTGATAAAGTGAAAGAAGAGCTACAGCAACGAGGCATCGCTAACGATCAAATACAAATTATTGAGAAATATTTATCCATCCGGGGCATTAATAGTGAGCAAATTGCAACATTATCTTCTCTTGTCGGCCATATTGAAATTGGGCAAAAAGGCATCGAAGAGTTACAATATCTTTTAAATTTTCTTCCACCTGAAACTGCTAAACAGGTACATACAGATTTTACATTAGCGAGAGGCTTAAACTATTACACAGGAACCATTTTTGAAGTTAAAGCGAATGATGTGAAAATGGGAAGCATTGGCGGCGGTGGTCGCTACGATGATCTTACCGGGTTGTTTGGAGTGCCCAACGTTTCTGGCGTGGGCATTAGCTTTGGAGTTGATAGAATTTATGATGTGATGGAAGAGCTTGATATATTTCCGAAAGATGTTAAGACCGGTACCGAAATACTATTTTTTAATTTAGGTGATGCAGAAAGCAGGGCTGCATTTAATTTAATGCAACAACTGCGTGCATCAGGTAAAGCCTGCGAAATTTATCATGAAAGTGCAAAGCTTGATAAGCAATTTAAATACGCTGAGAAAAAGGGTATACAAACAGTAATTATCATCGGCAGTAAAGAGCTGGAAAAGAATACTTGTATTATAAAAAATTTGACGATTGGCCAGCAAACAGAAATAGATGTTACTCAGCTCAACAACTTTTTTGGCAACACCAAATAATAGCATTGCAGCATGATCAGGAGGAAAAATGAATTAGAATTCTTAGAAAATGTGTAATTGATCCATTTTAAAAAACGAGCAAGACAAGGCTTTTCAGAACCATAAAAATATTCTATAAGTAACTTACACATATTTTCCATTTCAACTATCTTCGCCAAAATTTTTCCTTTATGAACTTGCATGAATACCAGGCTAAAGAATTATTAAAAAGATATAACGTGCCTGTACAAGAAGGCATTGCTGTTGATAATGTAATGGCAGCCGAAGAGGCTTACAGACAAATTAAGAACGATACAGGAAATAATTTTGCCGTAGTTAAAGCGCAAATACATGCAGGCGGCCGCGGTAAAGGAAACATTATAGGAAAAGATCAAAAAGGTGTTGCAGTTGTTAAAAGCCTTGAAGCAATAACAACGGTTGCAAAGAATATATTAGGTGGTACGTTGGTAACCATACAAACAGGAGAAGCGGGTAAAAAAGTAAATAAAATATTAGTAGCGCAAGATGTTTACTACCCAGGCCCAAACGAAACCAAAGAATTTTATTTAAGCATTTTGTTAGACAGAACTTCAGGGCAAAACGTAATAATGTATAGTACCGAAGGTGGTATGAATATAGAAGACGTGGCTCACGATACGCCAGAAAAAATATTTAAAGAACGCGTACATCCGGGTGGTGGCTTGCCAGGTTTTCAGGCAAGAAAAATTGCTTTCAATTTTGGTTTAAGTGGTGAGGCATTTAAAAACTGTGTGAAGTTTGTAACGAATCTTTACAACGCATATGTTGGTTTAGATTGTAGTATGCTGGAGATCAATCCACTATTTAAAACATCGGACGAAAAGATGATTGCAGTTGATTGTAAGATGAATTTGGATGAAAATGCTTTGATGCGTCACAACGATCTTGCTGCAATGAGAGACGTAACTGAAGAAGACCCAACTGAGGTAGAAGCAGGACAATATAATTTGAACTTTGTTAAGTTAGATGGCAATGTAGGTTGTATGGTAAACGGAGCCGGACTTGCAATGGCTACTATGGACATGATAAAACTAGCCGGCGGCGAACCTGCCAACTTTTTAGACGTTGGTGGAACAGCAAATGCTCAAACCGTTGAAGCCGGCTTTAAAATAATAATGAAGGACCCGAACGTAAAGGCAATCCTGGTAAACATTTTTGGTGGTATTGTACGTTGCGATAGAGTGGCAGCAGGTGTTATTGAAGCCTATAACAAAATGGGAAACATCAACATTCCTATAATTGTAAGGTTACAAGGAACCAATGCAGTAGAAGCAAAAAAATTGATTGATGAAAGTGGACTTAAAGTTCAAAGTGCCATTTTATTGAGCGAGGCAGCCGATCTTGTAAAGAAAGCTGTAGCGTAATTTTAAAATATTCTTTTTAAAAAATCCCATCAACGTTTGATGGGATTTTTAATTTCTCGTTTTTCTCATTTAGCAAACTCCATTAGTTGAACAATATTATCATTAGAAAAATTAGGGTTGATGACAATGCAGCGCTCGCATTGATCGTAAGAAATTCGCTGACAGAATTTGGAGCTAACAAACCAGGCACTGTCTTTTATGATGCTACTACAGATAATTTGTACCAGCTTTTTCAACAACATGGTAGTGCCTATTTTGTGGCTGAGTTAGATGGCGAAGTATTGGGTGGTGGCGGCATATACCCTTCTGAGGGTTTACCTGCTACAATCTGTGAACTTGTAAAAATGTATTTAAAATCTGAGGCCAGAAGCAAAGGTCTTGGCCGCACCCTGATGGATAAATGTTTAGAAGTTGCTAAGGAACTTGGATATACTGAGGTTTATATAGAAACCTTGCCCGAGCTAAAAAAAGCAGTAAAGGTTTATGAAAAATACGGGTTTGAATATTTGAGCGGCCCTTTAGGTAACACTGGCCATTTCGGCTGCGATGTATGGATGTTGAAGCAACTTTGAAACTCTATAGTTTAATGTACAAGTTCCACTTCGTAAATAGGACTAAAAAGGTATATTTTTTTGGTTCCTACCTCTGCACAGCGGTATCGTTTTCTCAGCTTCTCTCCCTTAACAAATATTCGCCCATCCTTCAGTTTGAATGATTGCTGTGGCGCAATTTCTTCTATCATTAAATAGCCATTTTTCCTTTCATCATACTTTTTAAGAACTCGCATCAAGCCATCTTCAGCACAACTACTAGCGCCAGGATTGTGCAGCGTTTTCAATAATTCTTGCTCGATATCTTTAGGAAAAACATGATTACTTATAAACTGAGCCAGTAAGTTACCATAAATAACTTTCCACTCTTTACCATGCGATGCTACCCTATTACCAAATGCTTCAAAGGTTAATAAATGAGCCAATTCATGCAGCAACGTTATTAAGAATGCGTGGGCATTTAAATTGCCATTCACACTAATCCGGTGCGTTTTATTAGATACGGCATTTCTGTAATCGCCCAAAACACTTTTACGTTCTCTTGCTACAGTTAAATGCACTTTATACTGTTGTAAATAATGTGCAACTGCATCGAAGGTATTGGGAGGTAAGTACTCGCTTAAAGCTTGCAGTGGGTGCTCTGCTCGGGGCATTATTACTTTTGTTTGTTCATTTTTAAAATCAACCTCATCTCCATAAAACTGTAAACAAGATATAAGCCCATGCAACCAAATAAGGCAGGTTTATTTAGATTTTTGCCGGCAATTAAAATGTAAACGAAAGCTGCAACAGCGCAGGCCATCAACTTGAGTAAAATGCCGCTGTATGCGTTACGTAAAAAGCCGTGTGTGGTTTCAGCTTGTAAGCCTTTGGTAAGCATATGTACAGAAATAATTGTAATAAGGTAGATGATCAAATTGCCACCTGAAAGTACCTGCCAGTCGACACCATTTTGTGTCAATGCATTTTTAAAAACGAGAATAGCAATAGCAATTAACAAGAAAACTACAACAAGTGGTAAAACACTTTTATTAAACATTATTCTTTTTTTGAGGTGTCTTTAATTATTTGAAATATCATGGCAATAATCACCAGCAAAGGTAAAATCCAAACCAACAACGGAACTGAGAAACTAAGTTTATCATCAAGCTTTTTACCCACAAAAACAGCCAAAGCAAGCCCTACCAATATTTGCATTGTTAAGCCGGCATACCTATATAATAACTTGTTGCTGCCTTGTGTAGGTTTTTGATCGTTCATTGCTCTTTAATTACCCTAAGGTTATATACAGAATAAAAAATTTAAAGCTTTTAAATTTTGTAACTAATAAGGAGCAGAAACTTAATCATTCACTTGTTCTGCCTTGGGCATATTTAAAATAGTAGTATCATAACTTGCCTTAACATTGCCACTTAAAACATTTTTTATTCCTTGCAAATACAAATCTTTTTGGCGCAACGATATTTCTAAAGAATCAGTTCTATACTTCAACAGTTGTAAATCTTTTCGGGCATTTTGGCTGCCATAACCCGGCAAATATTGCTTAAGTGGTGTAAATACAATTAGCGCAACTGTAAAAGCAATTAGAATTACAAAAATGCTACTAAGTACAACATACACACTAAACCTTGAAAGCTTAAAGGTTACTACTTCCTCATAAGTATCGTCATTCATTACCACCAATCTATATCGGTTGCGCAAGCGGCGCAAGGTACTAAAAGGGGTATCGTCAATTGCTTTGGACATACTGTTTTGCAAAGGTTAAAGGTAGTATGTGGGGGGTATCAAATCGTTTATATGAAAAAAATAACTGTATTTTTAAAAATATTTCCCGGCTAAAATTGTTTAATAGATACTTGATATTTTACATGAAAAACGTTCACTGTTGTTTTTTCTTTGCTATTCTTTTTACACTTACCGCCGCGCATGCTCAGGTTTCAGGAACTACGGAGGTAAAAAAACCGGTTAAATACGAAAATCGAAAATTGAAATCGGAAAAAACCGGCGAGAAAAAATTTACACTTCCCAAACATGTTATACAAAATACGGTAACGCATTACAACTATTACTTCAATGCCAATAATAGGTTGAACGAAGTTATTACCCTTGCAAAAAATAGTTTTAAAGACGATTATTCTAAACTGCTACCTTTTTATAATTACACGCTTGATGCTACAGCGCAAAGCAAGTCTGACCTTGATTCTATAATTTATAAATGTACCGCAGGCATTTTACTGCACGATCTGAGAAACGACTGGATTGATAACATGTACATGCTTTTAGGTAAAGCTTATTTATTTAGAAAAGATTTTGACTCGGCAGGCATGACCTTTCAATACCTAAATTTTGCCTATGCACCTAAAGAGGACGGCGGTTACGATAAGCCCATTGGCAGTAATGCCAGTAACGAAACCGGAGAGTTTTCTATAGCTACAAATGAAAAGAGCAAAAAGCGCAGCCTCTGGACCAAACTCACCGGACACAAACCTAGCCGCAACCAAAGTTTTATATGGCAAATAAGAAATCATATTGAAAAAGATGAACTACCTGAAGCAGCAGGCATCATCGAAATTTTAAGACATGACCCTAAATTTCCAAGGCGCCTTAAAACAGAACTAAATAGAGAGGTTGCCTATTGGTTTTACAAACAGCAAGTATATGATAGCGCTGCATTTTATTTAAGTAAATCGTTAAATGAGGCTGATAATAATCAAGAACAAGCGCGTTGGGAATACCTTATTGGCCAATTGTATCAATTATCAAGCGATAGAACAGAGGCTATAGCTTATTACAATCGCAGCATTAAACATACCAACGATCCGGTAATGGATGTTTATGCAAGATTAAACTCTATAAGAGCAAACGGACAAGATGAAAAAAATTTCATTCAACGCAATATTGATGAGTTGCAAAAGATGGCCAAAAGGGATAAGTATAGTAACTATCGGGATATAATTTACTACGCCGCCGCTACTATTGAATTAGATCGAAATAATGTTGAAGCCGCACAAAATTTTCTTTTAAATAGTGTAAAATTTACTGTCAATAATCCCCAGCAAAGAAGTGCCTCTTTCATGTTGTTGGGCGATCTGAATTACAATAGAAAAGCTTACCCTGAATCTTCAAACTTTTACGATAGTACCGATGAGAATTTTCTGGCTTTGCAAGTTGATAAAGATCGATTGACATCGCGCAAGCCACCTTTAAAAATTATTCACAGAACGATGCTGTATTACAAATGCAGGATAGTTTACAAACGTTGGCCACACTACCGCAAGATCAAAGAGAGTCAGTAATCAGAAAAAAAATAAGAGCGCTGCGCAAAGCACAGGGGTTAAAAGATGACGACCAGTTTTCTGCAAATCCTGCAACAATACAGCAACCAAGAGACCTTTTTGAAGATACAAAAAGTGCCGAGTTTTATTTTTATAATGCCTCATTAAAAAGTCGGGGTTTTAGCGAATTTAAAAGCCGTTGGGGACAAAGGCCAAACGTTGATAATTGGAGAAGAATGGCTTCGGTTAACAGTACGCTTACGGTAAATAATCCTGCCGCAGATCCGGGTCTAGTTGCAGACAATCCTTTAGAAGTTAGTTCTGGCTTAAGCTTTGAAAGTTTACTGGATAATGTTCCACTCACCGAAGAAAAACTTGAAGTAAGTAATAATAAAATAATGGATGCATTATTTACTGAAGGAAAAACATTTTTGGAGCAACTTGAAGATTATCCAACGGCGATTGATGCTTTTGAGGAATTGTTACGTCGTTTTCCAAATACAAAGTATAGAGAAGAGGCTTTGTTCAATCTGGTATATGCACATAACAAAGTTGGAAACCTTGCAAAATCTGAATCTTATAAGTCCCAACTTATCAATTCATCACCAGATAACAGTTGGGCTAAGCTTGTACAAAATCCATCTACCCAAAAAAGCGGAGGAGGTAATAATGCTGCAACCAAAAAATACGAGGATATTTATAACCTTTTTATCGAAGGGAATTTTGCAAAAGCTAAGCAAGAAAAAAAGGCAGCAGACAGCACCTACGGCAATAGTTACTGGACTCCCCAGTTGTTATTTATCGAGTCAATCTATTATATAAAACAGCAGGAAGATAGCACTGCTATTAGAGTGCTGAGTAGCCTCGCTAAAATGCACGGTCAGTCGCCCATGGCGCAACGTGCGCTTACAATGATTGATGTTTTAAAACGTAGAAAAGAGATTGAAGATTATCTTACCAACTTAGATGTCTCAAGAAAGAAAGATGTAAGTGCACCGGTTATAGCTACCAACATTATAAAAACACCCACTGTTACACAACCTGCAAAAGCTGATACGTTGGCGGCACCACCAGTGGCAGTTATAGAAAAAAAGAAAGAGCCAGTTGCCATAAAAAAAGACACTATTGCAGCAGCAACTACAACTGATATTGCTATTAAAAAAGACACAATAAATATTGTAAGAGATACAGCCGTAACTACTAAAGCTACCGCTGAACGTAACATGAATGCTGTTTCTAAAGACACTGTGGCAACGCCACCTGTAGCTGTAGTTAAGCCTGAAGTAATAGAACCAACAAAAGATTCTTTACCCGCCATTGCTTTAAAAGATTCATTGCCAAAAAATATTATTACAGAACCGATCGTCAAGCCTGTTGTAATAGCACCTGATACCATCGGTGTTGCAAAAAAATTAGTAGTTACGGATGTGAAAAAAGATTCTGTACAAAGTAGTTTACCAAAAGCTATTATCGTAAATAAGAACTTTTCATTTGTACCAACTGATCCGCATTATGTAGTAGTGGTTTTAGATAAAGTAGACCCTGTGTATGCATCAGAAGCTAAGAATGCCTTTAACAGATATAACAAAGAAAAATTTTCTGGTCAAAATATTGAGATGAATGCAGTTAAGTTAGATGACCGATTCAACTTTGTCATGCAAGGCCCTTTCCCTGACGCCAATGCCGCTGTTGATTACATTGATAAAACGCAGCCGGTTACCCGTAGCAGAATATTACCATGGCTTACTGCAGAAAAATATAGTTTCATTGTTATAAGCAATGCTAATATGCAATTGTTGAAAGAAAGCAAAGACATGGCCGGCTACCGCGAATTAATTCAAAAAGCATTTCCCGGCAAATTTTAACGATGTCAGGTTACTAACTGAAGCTACTTTTATAGCTTTGCGCTATGTAGTATTATTCAATTTCATTTTACTAATCTTTCAAATAAAGTTTAGTAAAATAGCTACATGCGCAAAGTGTATTAGCTTCATTCTTTTAAACAGTGTATAAATGCGTACTTCCGTAAAAATTTTCTGGCGAATTGTTTTAATATCATTTGGTTTTGGAGTATTGGTTATTTTGTTTGCAAACTGGGGCGTGTTCGGAAAAATGCCTTCAATTGAAGATCTTGAAAACCCTTCAGCATCTTTGGCCAGCGAAGTAATAGCCGATGATGGTACTGTAATGGGCAAATATTATCTGCAAGACAGAACCAATGTAGATTTTAAAAACATTAGCAAATACATAGTTGAAGCGCTCATTGCTACCGAAGATGAAAGATTTTACCAACACAGCGGTATTGATGCCCGCTCTTTAGGCAGGGCTGTTTTTAAACTTGGTAGAGATGGAGGTGCAAGTACCATTAGCCAACAACTTGCCTTCAATTTATTTAATGGTAACCGTGCAAGAAACCCAGTATCAAGGGTATTACAAAAACTTAAAGAATGGATCATCGCCATTAAACTGGAACGCAATTTTACAAAAGATGAAATTTTAGCACTATACCTAAACACTGTTCCCTTTGGTGATAATGTTTTTGGTATAAGAAATGCTTCTAAAACATTTTTTCAAAAGGAGCCTGATGTTGTTTCAGTTGATGAAGCTGCCGTACTAATAGGTATGCTAAAGGGTGCTACCCTATATAATCCCCGCAGAAACCCAAAACTTGCTCTAGATAGAAGAAATACGGTATTAGATCAGATGGTTAGAAACCATTTTTTGACCGACGGAGAAGCTGATAAGTTAAAGCCGAACCCCATAGTCTTAAACTATAAAAAGATAGATGAAACTGCAGGTTTAGGACCCTATTTTAGAATGGTTTTGGGTGAGGAAATGAAGAAGTGGTGTAAAGAAAATACTAAGCCTAATGGCGAAAACTACGATTTATATAGAGATGGACTTCGCATATACACCACCATCAACCCAAGAATGCAATTGTACGCTGAGGAAGCTGTTGCCAAGCATATGAGTTACATGCAAAAGTTACTCAATTCGCAACGACATATAAAAAACGGTAGCGTTTGGAAGGGCTATGAGAACGTTTTAAAAGCGGCTATGAAAAATAGCGATCGATGGAAAAATTTAGCACGCGAAGGTGCAAGTGAAGATGAGATAACGAAAACTTTTTACAAAAAAGTTCCCATGCGCGTTTTTGAATGGAACGCAAAAAGAGAAAAAGATACAGTGATGACGCCGTATGATTCTATCAAGTATCACAGGCAAATGATGCAGGCTGGTTTTATGGCAATGGATCCGCTAAGTGGCGAAATTAAAGCTTGGGTTGGCGGCATAGACTTTAAAACATTCAAGTTCGATCACGTAAATGTAAATACTAAAAGACAAGTAGGTTCAACCATCAAACCGTTACTATATAGCCTTGCTATTGAGGAAGCCGGTTTTAATCCAAACACCATTGTGTCTGATGTGCAACAGAATTTTGGAAGCTTATGGCTTAGTGCCTGCAACAGGTGCCACTTGTACCGGCAGGTCAATGCCAATGTCATCGGCCTTAATGTGGTCAAGAAACTGTGCAACTGCTTACATAATGAAGCAATTGGGCAACAGTGGCAATGATGGGGCAAAGCGCTTTGTTGAGTTTCTAAAGAAGTCGAACGTTAAGGCTAAGATCGAGCCCTACCCTTCTATCGCCATCGGCAGCTGCGAGATTTCTTTGTTCGAAATGATGCAGGCTTATAGCATGTTTCCCGGGTCGCGGCTTCAACTCTACGCCCATTATGGTTGCCCGAATTGAAGACCGAAATGGAAACGTTTTGGAGAACTTTTTGCCAACAAAACGTAAAGAAGTTATAAGCGAAGTAACTGCTTACGAAATGGCATTAATGATGCAAGGCGTGGTACAACAAGGAACTGCCAGACGTCTTTCTAGCTATGGTGTTGAAGGTGAAATTGCTGGCAAAACGGGAACTACAAACGATAATAGTGATGCATGGTTTATGGGTTACACGCCTCAATTACTTGCAGGCGTTTGGGTGGGTTGCGATGACCGGTTTATTAGAATAAGCAGTGATGTTGGTCAGGGTTCATCAGCAGCTTTGCCTATCTGGGGTTACTTCTATAACAAAGCATCAAACGATAAAACACTGGCTTTCGAAAAAAATTCTAAGTTTTTAAAGCCTGAGGTAATGAGCAATGATGTGATTTACGACTATCTGAACAATGTTAACAGACCTCAAATCGGCGCAGAAGCAGAGGACGTCGGCAATGGCAATTCAGATGATTATACTATACCCAACATTCAACCGGAAGACATTGGCGCGGAAAGTAGTATTTCTAACGAGAAAACAAACCCGGAGGTTCAGCCACAGGTACAACACCCCCTCCTACTCCAAAAAAGGAAGTTATAGAAGAAAAGTCCCCGGCTGACAAAAAGGATGATGATTTAAGTCCAAAAGAACGTCGTCAAAAAAGAAGAGAGGAAAGGCAAAAAGCTAAAGCCGTAATGCCTCCTAAAACGGATCAATAAAGGCTTTGTAGTTTTATACTGTCATACGGTTATCTTATCAGCAATTGGCTGATAACAGAAACTAATTGTTTATTAACAAGAACAAAACAATTGGATCATGGCTTAGCAAGCGTTCTATATGACTTGTGTCTTTCTTTTGATTTTATCATCGTACCAATCATCATTCTTTAAGCCGCCACATGAAAAAAGGGATTTTATTTCTAATAAGTGTTTTACAACTTCATATCACATTCGCCCAAGTGTGGTTTCCGGATAATGGAGATGGAACTTATAAAAACCCCATCATTTATGCTGATTATTCTGACCCTGATGTAATACGGGTAGCAGACGATTATTACATGGTAGCTTCAAGCTTCACCTGCCAGCCGGGCATTCCGGTATTACACTCAAAAGACCTGGTAAACTGGAAAATTATTAATTACGTTTACCAAACCCTTCCCTTAGACCGATACAAGAAACCGCAGCACGGACAAGGTTCATGGGCTCCTTCTATACGTTTTCACAATAATACTTTTTACGTATACTTCTGTACCCCCGAAGATGGATTGTTTATGGCCTCAACAAAAAGTCCTGCGCAAAAATGGGATCTGCATTTTGTGCAAGATGTAGCTAACTGGGAAGATCCCTGTCCCTTTTGGGATGATGATGGAAAAGCTTACCTGCTTCGTGGTAAGGTAGGCGCAGGCCCCGCTATACTGCACAGAATGTCGGCTGATGGTAAAAAAATTTTAGATAACGGAAAAGTCATCTTTCAAAATGCACAAACGCAACCCATCCTCGAAGGATTTAAATTTTTAAACAAACGAGATGGCTACTACTATTTTTCTGCACCCGCAGGCAGCGTACCTGCAGGGTGGCAAAGTGTATTCCGCTCTAAAAACATTTATGGCCCGTACGAGGATAAAGTAGTGCTACATCAAGGCAATACCAACATTAATGGCCCACACCAGGGCGGATTGGTAGAAACCCAAACCGGCGAGTGGTGGTTCATTCATTTTCAGGACAAAGATGCTTATGGCCGCATTGTACACTTGCAACCCGTAACCTGGAAAAATGGCTGGCCGGTGATGGGTTTAGATGCAGACGGAGATGGCATTGGCGAACCTGTTTCAAGTTTTAAAATGCCCAATGTTGGCAAAAAACATCCTGCACAATCGCCACAAACATCAGACGATTTTAATGCCACTACGTTGGGTTTGCAATGGCAGTGGCAAGCAGCCCCTCAATCGCACTGGTATAGTCTTTCAGCAAACAAGGGAAGTATACGATTATACACAGTGTCTGCCCCTACAGATACAGCCAGCCTATTCTATGCAGGCAACTTATTGTTGCAAAAATTTACTGCACCTGCCTTTACGGCCATCACCCAAATCACTGCAAATCTAATAACCCCCGGCGACCGCGCAGGGCTGGTTGTTATGGGCAATTACTACACTTACATCTGTTTGGAAAAGCGTAGCACAGGCAACCACATTGTACTGTACGAGGGTAAAAAACTCGAAAGAAAATACCTGCCCCCTGCCCAACTAGAAGATATACCCATCAACACAAACAAAATTTTCTTTAAAGTTCAAGTGTTTGAAAATGCAACCTGCTCCTACTCATACAGTACTGATGGAATAAACTTTACAGCAATGGGCATTAATTACAAAATAGAGAAAGGCACGTGGATCGGTGCTAAGGTGGGCATATTCAGTATAAGTCCGAACATCATAAAATCTAATAGCTATGCAGATTTTAATTTTGTTGAGATTGCGAAATAGCGCCCCATTTATTTTTGTTTGACGAGCAGCATATCTTTTTGCACCATCGTTGTGTCACTCACTTGTACTGTTTATACAATAAGCTACATGGGCTTTAATGCATGGCCAACTTTGCTGGTTATATAAAACTCCTGACCAAATCCCCTACTTGGTTACCCAACTTTGGTAACTACCGCTGCTATAAGATTTACGGTTGAAGTGATTGCGACGCAACAATGATGCTATGAAAACCTATTGCTGGTATCATGCCTTAGTATTATGCTTAAACATCCCCCATAAATAAATTATAGTTTGTATTAAACTGCGCGTTGTCAGGTAATTGAAATAGTTTTTATTTGCCTATCATTAGTTGTAAGTCAAGTATGAAATCTATTGCCCATTTTACTGCATTTCTGGCCATTATATCCGTGTGTACTGCGTGCCAGTCAGGGCAGCAGGAACAACGAGCTATGCATGTATCTTGTATGAGCGCACCTGCAAGGTTTGGTGCAACCTCAACTGATAATATTTCTCCATCTAATGATACCTCTACCGATGAAATGACGCTTATAAATGGCGGAACATTTTTAATGGGCGGCGACAGTAAGCAGGCGTCTGATGATGAATACCCTAAACACCGGGTAGCGGTTAGCTCCTTTTATATAGATCAAACCGAGGTGACCAACGCACAGTTCAAAAAATTTATTGATGCTACCGGCTACACTACAACTGCCGAGCGTAAGCCAGATTGGGAAGAATTGAAAAACTCTGTTCCACCCGGTACACCAAAACCTCATGATAGCCTGTTGGTTGCTGCATCACTTGTATTCAGGCAAAGCACTGGGCCGGTAAACCTGAACAATTTTAGCCAATGGTGGAGCTGGCAAAAAGGCGCTGATTGGCAACACCCTGAAGGGCCGCATAGTTCAATAAACGGCAAAGAAAATTACCCGGTAGTGCAGGTGAGTTGGGATGATGCGATGGCCTATTGCAAATGGGCCGGCAAACGGTTGCCCACAGAGGCAGAATGGGAGTTTGCAGCACGGGGTGGTAAAGATGGAAATATTTATCCGTGGGGCAACGACCATATTAGCAACGGTTCACCTAAAGCAAATAGCTGGGAGGGTGATTTTCCATATTATAACACCCAAAAAGATGGATTTGTAACGCTAGCACCAGTAAAAAGTTTTGCCAGTAATAATTATGGCTTGTACGATATGGCCGGAAATGTTTGGGAATGGTGTAGCGATTGGTACGATTCAAAATACTATAAAAGTTTGGGCGATAAAACGACGATTAATCCTAAAGGACCTGACAAAAGCTATGACCCCGATGAACCTTTAATGGCTAAAAGAAGCCTGCGCGGTGGAAGTTTTTTGTGTAGTGATAGCTATTGCTCAGGCTACCGCGTGGCGCGCAGAATGAAATCATCGCCAGACACCGGGTTGGAGCACACAGGCTTTAGATGCGTGCGGGATGTAAAGTAAGTTTGTATAATGATCAATTTTTGAAGACATGGGGAAGCAGGTTTAAAGTATTAGTACGCCTTCCTCAATCTTTCGCCTTTTTGCTTAACAAATAGTTGATTTTACTTAACTTTTTTTGTCTTAAAAATTTTGACAAGGCGAAATAATGCCTAAGCTTTATAGCATTAATAATCACCTTAAAAATGCTTTAATGACTACTAAACTACTTATTAAAAAAATTTCAACTATTTTTTCGATTGCGTTAATTGCCATATTTTACATGATGATGGCATCGTGCAGAAAAGAGCTGTCTTCCGACACAATTCGCACACAAATTGAGGCTGAATTAATATCTGACGTAAATGGAATAAATGGAAATAAAAAAGAAAAAATTGTTAACCCCTTTTCTATCAAAAATATACGAAAAGCAAAGAAGACATTGAGACAAAGAAAAAATCAAACAGGAGGTATAGATGCTATGGCAACTAACAATGATGACGATGTAAACCCAATAGACCTAGTGTGGGAGAAAACATATCTTTATTGTGCTATAAATCCAAATAGTATAACACCAGCACTTTTTACAGCTCTTGAAGATGATGAAACTATTCAGTTAATGGATTTTCCTTTTGCTGACCCCATGATATATCAAGAAAGCTATGGTTTTAATGAAACTAAAGCGGCAATATTGAAAGATGGAAATATTTATGCTGTTATACCTACAATTAATCCTGTAATTAATAGTTTACCTCCATCGGATAGAATAAATATAATCATTGAGGATACATTAGTAGAACCGGTTGAAACGGATACCGCATTACAGTTTCAAGCCTTACGCGAAGCAGGGATAGATGAGGCTACAATAGAAAGAATATGTCTGTTTAAAAGACCGCATGGTGTTGTGCAATACCGGGATAACGATTTAAATAGATTTGAACCTGTGCGCGGTATGGGCGTTTGGGCTTTTGTATATGGCATTCCGTTTACAACGTATACTGACAATAATGGTAATTACGAAATTCCCTGGCGTTTTTCAATAGGTACTATTATGGGTACTAAAGCAAAAAATAGCAGAGTAACCATTAAACCTTTAGATATCCATGGAACATTACTCCAAAATATCCATACCGTTATTACTAATTTTGTTGTGGGCTCTGTTCAGGTAGAAGGCTGGGTGAGCCCATGCCAAATGAGAGACGGCAAAGATTTTAATTTTACAGGCCACACTCAGGTTCGTTATTGGAGTCAACTCTTAAACGCATATAGTTTTCATGATCAATACGCGGCAACTGAAAATATTTTAAAAGCTCCTGAACGCATGATCTGTTACGCTGGATGGACCAACACTAAAGGCATTGTGGACGCGGAATTTGGAAGACCTGATTTTCACACCGCCGGCACGCCTCTTTTAGGGCATGTAAATTATGTGCAGGCCTTTGATGAGTATATTGTAAATAGGGTATTTGAAGGGGAACTTAACGTTGCAAATAATTATCCGCAACTTTTTAATTTGTTACTAGCATTGTTGCCCGATATGTATATTGCCGTTCCACAGGCGGCCGAGCCGAGTTTCTATAATTCACGGTTAGCCCAAAGAGCATTTCACGAGCTGGCACATGCATCTCAATATAGAAGGGTGGGCAATGCATGGTACGCCGCCCTCCAATGGGCTGAAAAAGATAATAGTCACAGTGTATTCGGTAATCCTTATGGAAACAACAATTATCCTAACTCCGGTTATGTGCAACTGGCTGAATCATGGGCAGAGTTTTTAGGTGCTAATTTTGCTCTGCGCCGTTATCCTCAAGGGCAAATGACGGCTACGAATACAATAGGAGCTATAGGAGCTATAGGACGCATAGAAGCGGGTCGTCATTATAGGATCGATAATATTCTTGAAAATCAAGGCTGGTTTTGGGGAGGTAGTTGGCTGCCAATGGGCATATTTCATGACCTTATGGATAATACGAGTGCGGCACCAAACAACCCTGGGGAAATATGGGATGTTGTTCAAGGAGTAAGTATTCAGCAAATGTATAATGCTTTCACGACTCAGACTAATAGCATGTGCCATTATGAGAATACACTTTTATTTCAAAATCCCGGCCTCAATTTCGCTGACGTTGACAATATCTTTACTAATCATCTTTCAAGCTGTTTCTGATATGAAAATAGTTATTACAATAATAAGTTGTTCTCTGCTTTTTATTGCATGCAACCCTGGCATTCCCGGCTTTGGGGGAACTCCTATAGCTTTTAAAGCAGAAGTAATAAATGCAAAAGATACTATTCCACTAGGCGATAGCATAGCCTTTTATCTCGAATTGCCTGACAGCGTGTATTATAATGGTTCTAGGATCAAAACCTATGTTACAGGCAAAGACGGAGCTGAGGTTAGTTTATTCCCTAAAAGAATAGATCCCAATACCGGTAATATCTCTGCAAAAAATGATCTTGGCCGGTATTATGCAAACCCGGGAAATGTGACAAATATCATCAGTTTAAACTTAACCAATTTAAACGGGAAGTTAACAGGAAAATTTTACTACATCCCTGTACAGAAAGGAGTTTATTTTTTAGAAGTACAACAGAACGGCATTGTGTACATAAATAATGCTTCAATAAAGGCGGAAAATACTTTTAATTTCGGTGCAATAGACAGGCATCATTATCTTATTCGAAATAATGTCAATCCATCTTTAAATATTGAAGCTTTTTTTGCTGATAAGGCAAACAGAAGCTTAGAAGTATATGCGTTTTATGTAAAGTAGCTTTTAAGTTTTGGGTAATGTTTCAGAATGGGAAGTTTACAAAATATGGTTTACCATTTTTACTGCCATTAAAAAGCCTGCTAATTTCTTTGCAGGCTTTTTAATCTTATACATTCTTCGGCGGAGACGGCGAGATTCGAACTCGCGAAACAGTTACCCGTTTACACACTTTCCAGGCGTGCTCCTTCAACCACTCGGACACGTCTCCTTTTTTTTGAGGACCACAAAAGTAAGGTTGTACAGTTTAGACACCGAATATTTTTTCGGCATTTGCCGTTGTTGCGGCTGCAACTTCTTCTACCGTAATATTTTTTGCGGCCGCAATGGTTTGCGCTATGTGTATCAGGTAGCTACTTTCATTTCTTTTTCCTCTAAAAGGCACAGGTGTCAGGTATGGAGCATCAGTTTCTAATACCAGATGTTTTAGATCAATACCAGCCAACATTTCTGCTAGTCCTGATTTTTTATAGGTAACCACGCCACCAATGCCCATCAAAAAATCCATAGCAATTATCTGTTGAGCCACTTCATAACTTTCTCCAAAACAATGAAATATTCCGGTCAGTCCTTTTTGTGCAAATGGCCTCACTGCATCAATGGTTTCTTGCATGGCATTGCGGGTATGTATCACAATAGGTACGTTATATTGCAATGCCCACTCCATCTGCATATTAAATGCATGATACTGTTCCTTCACAAAGGTTTTATCCCAATAAAAATCTAAACCAATCTCCCCTATCGCAACAAATTTTCGTTGCTTAAGATATTGCTCAACAGTATCTAATTCCTTTTCAAAATCTTCTTTTACAGAGCAGGGATGCAAGCCCATCATAGCATAAAATTCTTTTGGATATTTTGTTTCCAGTGCAAGCATATCATTAACAACATCGCTATCAATGGCAGGCAAAAAAAACTTAGTTACACCGTTTTGTTGTGCCCGCTGTCTAACGGCTTCAAATCTTCTGCAAAATCTTTTAAATATAAATGGCAGTGCGTATCTATTAATATCATAAATGCTAAGTATTCTAAAAATGATGCTGGTCAGCCAACTACAAATCAACTAATAAAAATAATTTTTTAGCACTTATAAAAATAAAACCTACCCACTATGCGTTTATAGATTGCATGACAACAAATACTAAAATATCAATCACACAAAAATATATAGAAAGCAATTTCTACACCTCGTTTTCATAGGGTACGGATTATAAAAACGGGCTAATGTTTCTACATTGGCCCTCTTTTTTTTATGCCTTTATTGCTTTAAAAACATACCCTTTTTCTGATAAATGTTCGAGTGCCTTTGGTAGTGCATATTCCAATCTTGCAAATGCTTTTTCACTATCGTGAAAAACAACAACAGAGCCCGAACGCACATTGGCTACAACATTTTGCAACGATGTTTGAGGTGATAATTTAATATCAAAATCCCCACTCAATACATCCCACATAATTATTTTAAAAGAGGGCAACAGCTGCTTGATTTGAAATTTCGATATTCTACCATAAGGTGGCCTGAACAACCTACTATTAATATGATCTTTCGCGAGGAATACGTTTTTTAAATACACTGCATCATCTGTTTTCCAGCCGTTTAAATGGTTGTATGTATGGTTGCCTACGCTATGGCCTTCATCAATAACTCGTTGGTAGGTTGCAGGATGATCTAATACATTTTTGCCGATACAAAAAAAGGTGGCTTTCGCATTATATGCTTTCAAACAATCTAAAACAAAGGGCGTTATGGTTGGGTGCGGACCGTCATCAAAAGTTAAATAAACTTCCTTTTCCCGGGTGGGAATATGCCAGACTAACAATGAATAAACTCTCTTTAACCACCATGGCGATTTTATAAAATACATATTGCAAAAGAAATACAATACAAGAGAGCGTAGCAGATTTTTTCAAAAAACACTAATCTTCATAAGCTATCAGATGCAATATTTTTCCTTCATCCTTATCAATCTTACCATGGGTTGCCAAATATTTTTTTTGAATAGTTTCATTTATTAAAAACTTATCCAAAAAGGCTTCCATATCTTTTTGATGCAATGTTGGAGGAGCGCCACTTGTAATTGCAGTAGAAACCCAACTGCGCAAAATGGTCGAAAATGAACTTTGAGTAAAATCAGTTGATGCAAACAACTCGCAGTTTATATTCCGGTCTCCGGTAACGGCAAGAAAACCGGCAAACAAACTATCAGACTGTTTAAATTTATTTGTAAAAAATGCAATGTAGTCCAAATCGATTTTGGCGTAATAGCGATTGAGTTTTAAATAGGGAAAGGTTTCTGACTTAGCAGTTTCATTTACATATTGTCGCTCTATCTCCTTCCAAACTTCTTGTTGCCGGCTGGTTTTATCCATCACCTTTTTCAACACGGGATCAGAATCACCGGAGAAAGCAAAGCTCTTAGCTTTCCTATCCCACCGGCCTTTCTCTATGCAAAATACTTTTACAAAATCTTTTTTGCCTGGTCGTAATACTTTTGTTTCTGCAACAATTCTATCTTGCTTGCCCCCGGCTAATAATGAACCGCTATTGACTAATACATTTTCTTTAGAATTATTGGTCACTTCCAACCAATTGATATCAGCACCTTTTTGATATAAAATCTCTTTGATCTTTACTTTTTTTGACTGCATCGCATCTTGTAAAGGAATATAATTTACACTTGCTTGTCCCGCAACGGGTACGCCGCCAGGTTGCTTAAATCTTATCGGTATTAATTGTAAGTTTTTAAATGTCCAGGCTGAGTCGTATTGCACTTTCAGATTATCATATGTAAGCTGAGCATTTGCATTTAGCAATACACAGAACAACAATATGGTGATGATCCATTTCAAAGCATTCGAAGTATTTTTTACCATCAATACACCCCTCCTTTTGCAAACTTATATTTGCACTCTATGGAAAAGAAAGTACGGGTACGTTTTGCGCCCTCGCCAACCGGAGGCTTGCACCTTGGTGGAGTAAGAACGGTTTTATACAATTATTTATTTGCTAAGCAACACAAAGGAGATTTTGTTTTACGAATTGAAGATACAGATCAAACCCGGTTTGTGCCAGGCGCTGAGCAATATATACAAGATTGCTTGCAATGGTGCGGTTTGGTGCCGGATGAAAGTCCACAACATGGTGGCCCTTTTGCGCCTTACCGCCAGAGTGAGCGTAAGCTTTTGTACAGACAATACGCTGAGCAGTTGGTAAATCAAGGCAATGCTTATTATGCCTTTGATACCCCGCAGGAAATAGATGCTATGCGCGAACGGTTTAAAACCTCGGAAAATCCGTCGCCGCAATACAACGCGGTGGTAAGGGAGCAAATGCGCACCTCACTTACAATGACGGAGCAAGAAGTACAAACTTTAAAAGATGAAGGCATACCGTATGTCATCCGCATAAAAATGCCGCTGGAAGAAACCGTGACTTTTACAGATATGATAAGAGGTGATGTGAGTTTTAATACCAGCCAGGTTGATGATAAAGTATTATTGAAAGCTGATGGTATGCCTACCTATCATTTAGCGGTGGTGGTTGATGACCATGCTATGCAAATAACGCATGCCTTTAGAGGCGAAGAATGGTTACCAAGTGCACCCGTTCATATTTTATTATGGAAATATTTAGGTTGGCTTGATGAAATGCCTCAATGGGCGCACTTACCCTTAATACTTAAACCTGATGGTCATGGCAAACTGAGCAAAAGAGATGGCGACCGATTAGGTTTTCCGGTTTTTGCAATGAATTGGATTGATCCTAAAACGAACGAATTAGCTACCGGTTTTAAAGAACTAGGTTTTCTACCTGAGGCATTTATAAATCTTTTAGCCGTATTGGGATGGAATGATGGAACGGAGCAAGAATTGTTTTCGCTAGAAGAATTGACCCAAAATTTTTCGCTAGATAAAGTACATAAGGGAGGCGCAAAGTTCGATTACGAAAAGGCTAAGTGGTACAACCACGAGTGGATTAAAAAGATGCCGGCAACGCAATTATTATCGCCTGTTAAAAATGTTTTGACGGAAAAGGGATTGACCATTACCGACGATGAAAAATTGAGCACCATTATAGATCTTGTAAAGGATAGGTGTACTTTGCTTACAGACTTTTTCCAGCAAACAGCTTACTTTTTTGCCGCACCCAATATGCTTGATGTTGCATCAGTAAAACCAAAATGGAACGATGACAAAGTATTGTTTTTCGACATTTTAGCGGAGAAACTAACCGTACTCGAAGATTGGAACAGTGCAGCAATTGAAGTTTTGTTTAAAGAAACTGCTTCAGAAAAAAACATAAAAATGGGTGAGCTTCAATTACCATTTAGAATTATGCTGGTTGGCGGTAAGTTTGGTCCTACGGTATTTGATATTGCAACATTAATTGGCAAGGTGCAAACAATTCAACGAATAAAGTTTGCATTGGAAAAATTCTAAATGCTTAATTCTCAATCATAATGAATTTGACTTTTGCAGTTAGCTGCTATTGTGAAATTGGTCAAATGCATACATTACATTTACATACTTCAATTATGGTTTAAATGGACTCACAAAAAGATAGACCGCTCAGAGTATTAGTAGCTAAAGTAGGCTTAGACGGTCACGATCGTGGCGCTAAGGTTATTGCAACTGCTTTACGAGATGCCGGTATGGAAGTTATTTATACCGGTCTTCGCCAAACCCCTGAAATGGTGGTAAACGCTGCGCTGCAAGAAGATGTTGATGCAATTGGAATAAGCATTTTAAGCGGCGCACACATGACGGTCTTTCCAAAAATTATTAAACTTATGAAGGATAAGCACATGGATGATGTGCTACTAACAGGTGGTGGCATCATACCCGATAACGATATGGCTGAACTTAATAATTTAGGTGTCGGTAAATTATTTCCACCCGGCACACCGACAAATGAAATAAAATTATATATTTCCGATTGGGTAAAAGAAAATAGAAATTTCTAGACTTTGATCCTAACTTCTTAAATTGAATTAAAATTTTTATATCTTTTTTTGTGTTCAGTTAGTATGTTTTGTATTTTCAAGTATGTTAATGAACGAAACAGCCCTCTTAAAATCGTACAACGAACAGCAAAATGTATGGGACGAAATGTTTTGTGAAGATGGTATTCGTCCTCATTACCTCAACTTTGTATCTGCAATAGAAAATTTACCAATTGAACAAATGAGCCATAAAAGTGAGATGGCAAAAAAATTGTTCATGACGCAGGGTATCACTTTTACAGTGTACAGCAGCGGAGAAGGCATTGAAAAGATTTTTCCATTTGATATCATCCCTCGCATCATTACAAGCACTGAGTGGAAAATTATTGAAGAAGGCATAAAGCAACGTTTAAAAGCACTAAATATCTTTCTTAAAGATATTTACCACGATCAGTTTATAGTAAAAGACGGCATAATACCAGCGGCATTAATATACTCTTGTCCTAATTTTTTGCGGGAAATGGTTAATGTTAATGTGCCCTTCGACATTTACACTCACATATCAGGTGTAGATCTTATAAGAGATCATGATGGGTCGTTTTATGTACTAGAAGATAATCTGCGTACGCCTTCCGGTGTTTCTTATATGTTAGAAAACCGCACTATCACCTATCGCATATTTCCTGACCTTTTGCCAAAAAATAATGTCCGCTCGGTAAAAGAATATCCTGACTTATTATTCAAAAATTTACTAGCCTTAGCTAATAGGCAAATAAGCGACCCCACGGTTGTTTTGCTTACCCCCGGCATTTATAATTCTGCCTACTTTGAGCATACGACCCTTGCAAGGTTAATGGGTATCGAACTTGTTGAAGGCAGAGACCTGATTGTTGAAAACCATCATGTTTACATGAAGACTACTAAAGGCCTAAAACAGGTTGATGTAATTTATCGCCGGGTAGATGATGAGTTTATTGATCCCCTTGTATTTAGGCCCGATAGCATTTTGGGTGTACCAGGTTTATACTGGGCTTACCGAAAAGGAAACGTAGCCATAGTAAATGCAATGGGTAACGGTGTTGCCGATGACAAGGCAGTCTATACCTATGTGCCTGACATGATACGCTATTACCTAAATGAAGAACCCATTTTGAAAAACGTTCCAACCTATCAGCTAGCTGATGGGGACCATAGAAAAATGGTTTTCGAGAACATGAGTAATATGGTAATAAAAAAAACGAATGAGTCAGGTGGTAATGGAATGCTCATTGGCAATAGTGCAACTGAAGAACAAATGAATGAGTTTAAGATTGCTATAAACGATGATCCTCGAAGTTTTATAGCGCAACCAATCATCAGCTTGTCTTCAACACCCTGTTATATAAATGGAGTATTGCAACCACGCCGGGTAGATCTAAGGCCTTTTGCACTTTATAGTCCAGAAGGCGGTGTAGAAATTGTTCCCGGCGGACTCACAAGAGTGGCATTACGCGAGGGTTCGCTGGTGGTAAATTCATCGCAGGGCGGTGGCAGTAAAGATACCTGGGTACTTCAATAGCAAAATCTTTCAAAAAACTAATAAAACCTTTTAGGGTTAGGGGATTACAATATGTTAAGCAGAGTTGCAGATACCGTTTATTGGATGGGTAGATATTCAGAAAGAACAAGTGGCTTATTACAAATGGTGCGTGTAAATTATATTGCTTCGCAAGATGGTATGAGCAAGTTTAGCTGGAGACCGTTATTACTAACTTACGGACATCTTACACCAGAAAAAATTGATGAATACGAGAAAGATACCATAAAAGTGATACAGCACTTGATACTCGATAGAGAAAATGATGCATCAGTTTACAATAACATTTTGCAAAGCCGGGAGAACGCCAGGTCTATACAAGATCATATAACCAAAGAGGTTTGGCAATGCTTAAACGATTTTTACCATAATATAAGAGATGAAGAAACCGAACGACAACTAACATACGGCGATCCCGTTACTGCGTTAGACAATCTTATAAAATGTTCGTTGCTGTTTAATGGTACAGTAAAAAATACAATGACACGCGATGAAGGATATACCTATCTACACCTGGGTCGCTTTTTAGAACGTGCCATACAAACAACCGATATATTTAGAATCAAGCTGGCAGAGCTTCAATTTGATCTTCAAGAATCAATTGAATCGGCACCTCTCAGATACCTTTTATATTCCCTTTATGGTTACGAGGTTTTTATTAAAACTTATAAAGGAGATTTTAGTCCGGATAATGTGTTAGAACTTGTGTTATACGATACAAATTTCCCTCACTCTCTAATCTATAGCCTTTATCAGGTAAACAAATATTTCGGACGATTGAAAACAGAAAGCTTGGCGGAAAGCTTTGACCAGTTAGAGTTTTTGATAGGCAGAACAATGAACAATGTTAAGTACAGCAATGCTACAACTAACGACATTGAGGCATTAAACGCGTTTCTTTTACAAACCAGAAACGAGCTAAGCAGCATAGGAAGCGGATTTGCAAAATATTACTTTGGTAATACCTAAATTAAAAGTTATGCCTGAATATAAAATAAAACACATCACCCGTTATTCTTACACTACCCCAGTTATCGATTGTACTAACCAAATTTTATTATATCCCATTGTTGATGCTCAGTTAGAAGTAAAACATCATGAACTAACGGTTTCAACAAACCCACCTATCGAAATATTTATAGATTATTTCGGCAATAGAGTTGGTGTGTTTTCAGTTGTAAAACCTCACAGTGAATTGTTGATTGAGTCTGTTGCACAAATTGTAACCAAACCTATTCAATTTCCGATGGATGTTGAAACAGCTCAGGAACAATGGCAGAAATTAAGAGAAATAAAAAATCAGGTTCCTTTCATTGATTTTCTACAACAAGAAAACATACCGGATTTCAATGAAATGAAAGAAACATTGAACGCTGTTGTTGATCTGAATGAGAAGCCACTAAAAAATGCATTAATGCTTTCAGAATATGTTTACGACAATTTTGCCTACGTAAAAGGAGTAACAAACATAGAAACGCCTATTGAAGATATTTGGAAATACAAAGCCGGCGTTTGTCAGGACTTTGCTCATATTTTATTAGATATGTTACGTATGTATGAAATTCCGGCACGCTATGTTAGCGGTTACATTTGCCCTAAAACGGAAGGTGTGCGGGGTGAAGGCGCCACCCATGCATGGGTAGAGGCTTACATTCCATTTTATGGCTGGCTTGGGTTGGACCCCACAAATAACTGCATTGTGAATGATGGGCATGTACGTATAGCCGTAGGCCGCAACTTTAATGATTGTACGCCAATAAAAGGTACCTATAAAGGCTCGGGCGAACATAGGCTAGAGGTTACTGTACATATTGAAAACGGAACGCCCATAAATAAAGCCGAGGAAAAAAATGATAAGCCAACCTATACATACGAAGTAAAAAATCCGGCAGTAGCTGTAAATTCATACCGCAAATTTCAGGAGATACAAAGCAGCAACAACAACAGCAATGAGCTTATGCCCGCCATAAAAAAAACATTGTTCAACCACCTAAGTTGATTTTGAAATAGCTTTACGTTTACTACTATTACAGTCAAGTAATTTAACCCAAGTATATGCTTTACAACACTTTGCTTACCGATTTAAAACAAAACATTTTAATTGTACACATAAATAGGCCTGACAAACTAAATGCTTTAAATAAAGAGGTGTTTGATGAATTGGAGCAAGTGTTAAATGAAGTGTACATCAGTGAAGAGATCAGGTCTGTAATTATAACCGGCGCTGGAGAAAAATCATTTGTAGCGGGTGCCGATATAAGTGAATTAGTAAAATTAAATGTATCCGAAGCAAAGTTGGTTGCGGAGCGAGGTCAGAAAATTTTTCAAAGAATTGAAGACTGCACTAAACCTATTATTGCGGTGGTAAATGGCTTTGCATTAGGCGGAGGGTGTGAATTGGCAATGGCATGTCATTTTAGAATTGCAAGTCCCAATGCAAAATTTGGCCAGCCTGAGGTTAATTTGGGTTTAATACCGGGTTATGGTGGCACTCAGCGCCTGGTACAACTTATTGGCAAGGGTCGCGCAATAGAGTTGTTGATCTCAGGAAATATGATTGATGCAGATACTGCATTACAATACGGTTTGGTAAATGCAATAGTACCCCAACCCGAACTACTAGAAAAAGCTGTAGCCATTCTAAACAAAATCAATACTAAAGCTCCTTATGCTATAGCCAAATGTATTGAGGCAGCTAATGCTGTTTATAATGAAACCAAGAATGGATTTAGTATAGAATTAGATGGCTTTGCAAATTGCTTTGCAACAGAAGACATGAAAGAAGGAACAAGTGCATTTCTCGAAAAAAGAGCGCCAAAATTCAAAGGCAAATAATTATTCGCCATCGTTAGGAAAAATGCGAATGATCTTCACAAATCGGGAGCGGTAATATTTATTCAATGGCGTAATGGTAACCGCGTAGGCCTTACCGGAAGTAGCATGAATAAATTTCAGTTCTTGCGCATTCTCAGTAACCAAACCCATATGGCCTACAAACTTCTCTTTTGGATTTGTTCCTGTAAATAAGATGAGATCGCCGGGCCTTGCATCTTTTTCTTTTACAACCGTACCTACGTCGGTAAAATCAATAGATGAACGGGGCACCGATATATTGAAATGCCTAAAAATATGGGTGATAAAACCAGAGCAGTCGAAGCCTGTTTCAGGATTGCTGGATGCATATTTATAAGGTGTTCCTACCAAGGTTTTCGCGAAGGCCACCAAATCTTTTCCGCTAATATTTCGGGTATCTATATCCGACTTTTGTAGGGCAATCGTCTTACCGGATCTCTCAGATATAGTATCAATTTGTTTATTGAGAATGGAAGCTGATTGCGTGTCTTTAAATGATTTAGAAGTATCAGCTTCTGATCCACTGCATGAAGTAAACAAAACGAAAACAATAAATATTAAGGATAGCATAGGCATATTAGGTCTCCCTACAAACATCAATCCATGCAAGCACATTTAATTGCTTATCATTAAGATTGCAGATGAAGTTCTTAAAAATTAAAACAGCAGCTACAAGCTGCTGTCTTTAAATATTGCAATTAAAGTTTGTGTTACTCCTTTACTCTTTCAACGTATTCACCCGATTTGGCATTAACCCTAATTAATTCACCCTCATTTACAAACAATGGAACCATTACTGTTGCACCGGTTTCAACAGTAGCTGGCTTTAGGGTTCGGGTTGCTGTATCACCTTTAACACCCGGCTCGCTGTAGGTTACCCTCATAACAATTTTGTCAGGTAACTCTACACTCATGGGTTGGTCACTTTCTGTGTTAACTAGTACCGCAACTTCTTGTCCATCTTTTAAAAACTGAGGCGCATCTATCATAGTTTCAGCTAGGGAGATCTGCTCAAAACTTTCGTTATCCATAAAATTGTAGCCACTATCATCCTTATAAAGAAACTGGTAAGGCCTTTTCTCAACTCTAACAGGATATACGGTGTCTCCACTGTTCCATGTGTGCTCTATTGAACGGTTATTTTCAAGACCTTTTAATTTCGCCCAAAATTTAGCGGCTGCCCGTGCTGTTTTATTTTGTCCAAATTCTATTACAGTATATAAAGCACCATCAAGCTTTAAAATCATTCCACGAGTAATGTCTGCGGTTGTTGCCATAAAAGAGAAAATATTTTTATTTCGTTATACTCAGATTAGCTGAGATTGAGGCGACAAAAGTACTTATTGCAATTGAAACAGCAAGGATAGCAAAAACTATTGAGTTTTAAAGTCAGGCCAGTCAAATCAAAACAACCTCAAAACGTTACTTTTTACTTTTTTTATATTTGCTAATCACATCTACCAAACTCTGGTTTTGTAGTACAGAAGGATTTAGTGCGATAAATTTTTTTAATTGACGGGGTGATTTTTCAAGCCCGATTTCTAATTGCAATAAAGCTTCCTTTGATTTTTTAAGCGATAGTAAGCAGGCACTCAGGTAAAAGTAAAAGAGGGGTTTACCGTCGGTACTTTTTAAAGCAGCCACACTCTGAACCCTACCCTCTTCAAAAAACTTTGCTTTGTATAACACACGAATTAAAGCTTCCCACCCTGCTACACTTTTTGGTCTGGATCTTACTACATTTCCAAAATAATTGATCGCTTCTTTATATTGCTCCAACTGCATCTTGCACTCTCCCATAGCCAGGTTATATTCTGGAGTGTTCTTATGAATTTGCATGGCGCTGTCTAGTTGCTTAATTGCACTTTCCCACTGCTCCTCATTTATATAAGTCAACGCCATTTTATAAAACAGCTTACTATCATCGGGGTTTAGATGCGAAGCTTTTCTGTAATTAAATCTTGCCTGCGCATAGTTACCAATTTTATGATAACAATGTCCGATGGCTTCATATATCACATCTTCAGGCCTTGACAATTCCAAAACTTTCTCCAGTACTTCAATAGCCTCTTTAAACTTACGCATCCTTAAGTAGGCATCACCCATATTTCTATAAGCGTAATCAAATTTCTCGTCAATTGTTACTGCAAATAGATAGGCATCAATTGCCTTTTCGTACAGCTTTAGGCCCTGGTAAGCAGCACCAAGATTAAACCATGCTAATTCATTATATGGAAAATCGTCGATGATTTTGATATGTAATTTGATGCTTTCTTCATTTCGGCCTGTAAAGTCAGTCCAAAAACAAATTTTATATAGAGCTTCTTCGTTGTTAGGTTCATCTTCAAGAATCAATTTTAAGCAATCAAAAACTTTTTCAAACTCTTCATAATCATCATAAACGTCAGCAAGTTCAAATAGAAGTTCTATTCTCTCATCGCCTTCAAATTGTTGTAAGGCAGACTCGAGCAGGTCCACCGCTTTCCATTGCTGATCTAATGCTAAATAGGCATCTGTCTTTAAGATGAATAAATTAATATCACTGCTATCAAATAATTCAGCTCTTTCTAAAATATCAAGGGCCTCAACATATTTTCTTGAAGCCAGTAATAAATCGGCCTTTTTTATCATTAAAACTGAAGAATATGGAAATTGCTCTATTCCTAACTCGGCAGCCGTCATTGCATGCGCTAGCTCATCTTTTTCATCAAAGTGATCAATAATTCTTTCGAACGCATCTTCCTCCAAAAAAGAATGCTGTTTTCCTGCACGCAGATTATCAAACTGCCTCAGCAATTCCTTCATTTCCTCTTTATCTTCATGATACGAATTGTCTTTCATGTAGTGGTTTGTTGATGAAAGTTAGGTCTCCTTTATAATAAAACACAATTTTGCTGCAACTTTTTTCGTTAGATTATCGTACTTAAATAGCAATAAAAAGTTGTTAAATATCGAGAAATCTTGTAAATTTGTAGTCAAATGTTAAAATTAAATACCATACAAGGAACCAAAATAGTTGTAGCACTTTTATTAGTGTTTGCTACTCAGTTTTCTATGGGCTCGTTTACCGGTGCTGTAGATGAGAAAGCAAAAGCAAAATACTCGCTAAAGAATTTCAATAATAATTTTTATAAAAGAGCTTCTTCTTTTTCTTTAACTGCAGGCTTTAAGTTTAAAGGTTCTTCGCTAATGAGCATTCAAAAAGATGCTAGTGGAACGACGTACAATTCAATGTTACGTTTTGTAAAAGGTAATACGACCTACATTTATCCTTATAAACATAAGGTTTCAACTCCTTTATTTAAAGCACCTTCTGCTACTAATTTTTAGTTTCAAATTACTCTATACCCCTTAGTTGGTATTTCAAATTTCGATGCCGGAACTGGTGATAGTGTAATTCTTGTAGCTACATATTTGTTTTTAAATTTTCCATTCGAACTCTCACTTTCGTACTCTAAAACAAATCCCGGTACATCTTTAAATTGATACTCGTAATCAAAATTTGAGGGTACAATAGATGGGGCGTAGTAAATATTTAAAGTTGTTCCGTCATTAAGAGTGGCTATTGCTTTTACACATTCGTAGCCAAGTATTGGTTTAGTTTCAGTTGTATTTTTAATGGTCATACCATCAAAACGTTTGTATTGAGCACTTCTTTTTTGCTCACTCAGGTAACTAATAAATTTTGAGCTTCCTCTCTCCGTTATTACTACGGTTGTGTCAGATTTTGTATTGGTTATAATGGTTTGATTATATGATGGGCTCACCAAATCAGTTCTACACTGAGTACCTTTTATATAAACCGTTTTTGTAGCGCCACCCATCGATTTTGAAAGTTCCGCATCTGACTTTTCATCTATAACAATATCATATTGCAAAGTGCAGTCAAACAGCGTTCTTACATTAGCCGACTGAGCAAACACTGCTGTTGAAGACAGTAATAGAAAAATAAAAATATTTGTAAAAACTTTCATTCTAATTATTTGCGATTATTAATATGCCAAGCTAACGAAAAAGCCTATGCAATTGCATAGGCTCTATTATTGTAACTAAATTTTATCGCTTACCTGTGGGTTTTTGCTTTAACTCCTGAACCTTTTTTTGAGATTCCATCATATCAGCGTACCGTTGCTGCCATTTACTTTTTACTTTCGGCGTTTTTCTCACTTCGGCCATTTTGGCTAAAATCTTATCATGATCGATAATATAATTTTGAATTATGAATTGAAGCAGCAAGGTAATGAGGTTAGATACCGTATAATACCATGTTAATGCTGACGGAAGTCTGTTGAAAATGAATAGCAAGACAAATGGAAATATATAAGGCATATATTTCAAAACCGGATTATTTTGGTCCGGTGTCATACTCATGTTATAGATTGAAATAAGAAAACTAGTAATAACAGCTGTAATCGTAAATAAGCTGACGTGATCGCCATACCCTAATGGAATTGAGAAGGGTAGCTTCGCGATGATGTCATAAGATGATAGATCGCTAGCCCAAAGAAAGTTTTGACCGCGTAACGAGATTTCCGAATTGAAGAAACTATACAATGCAAAGAATATAGGTATCTGTAGCAGTGCCGGAATACATCCACCTAATGGATTTACGCCCGCTTCTCTAAACAATTTCATTTGATCCATGGCGTAAGCCTGCTGGTCTTCACCATGCTTTTTCTTCAGTACATCTAACTCAGGTCTTAACACCTTCATTTTAGCTCCACTTAAATAACTGGTATAAGTTAAAGGTGAAGTAACTAAACGAATAAAAATGGTAAGAAATGCAATTACCCACCCATAATTAGATATGAACTTGGCAAAAAAATCGAACACAGGCATTATGATGTACCTGTTTATATATTTCACAAATGAAAACATGCCGGAACCTAAGTCTACAATGTTTTCCATTTCTAAATCGTACTTTTTGAGCACGTTAAATTCGTTAGGACCATAATACAATTGAAAAGGAATAGCAACAGTATTTGCTTGGGGCAATTGCATTTTCATGTTAGCAATGGTAGTAGCTACAACCGCTGACGTATCACTTGGAATCGTCATGTTGACGTCGCCTGAATTGAAAGTATTTTTTGCAATTAAAGTATAGTTGAAAAACTGCTGTTTAACAGTGAACCACTTAATAGGTGCATCGAATTTTTCAGAAATACCACCAGAAGATGCAGTACTAAAATCGTAATCACCATCTTCGAAATAACAAAGCCTCGCCTGCTGGCGTTCGTATGCAATATCGCTCTGGTGTTGCGATGCTTTTACCTGCCAGTTTAAGTTGAAAGCGTTATTAGTTAAAAGTTGACTTGCACCATTCAAAGTCACATTCCAATCCATTAAATAATCGTTAGGCCTTATTGTGTACTGATGAACGATTGACTGATTTGGAGAAGATAAGGAGAAAGAAATTGACTGACTACCATCAGCATTTTTTGTGATGGCACCTGGAGTAAAAAATAATGAACCCGTAGCTGCTGATTGGTTATTGCCTGTATTAACAGCATATGAAAGATTGTCGAAAGCTGAACCACCCATTATAACATTATTACTATCGCTCGACTTGTATTTTTTTAGCTCTATGCTTTTGGGTTGACCACCTTTTGAAGTGAGTATAACTTTCATTACCTCATTTTCAATAGCAATCGTTTCCTCTTTACCGGAACCTGCTGCCTGAAAATTTCCTGCCGCTGTTACAAGACCTACGGAGTCTCTAAGTAATGAATCTCTCTTAGCTACTTCAGGATCAAGTTTTGGAATATTAAGTGCCTGAATTCTTGCGATGGAATCATTTTTTCTATTCTCCTCATTAAGATAGGCTTGTTGCGATTGATTGGTAAAATAAAAATAGCCGATGAATAAAATCCCTAACAACACAAAACCAATGATCGTATTTTTATCTGTCTTCATAACTAGTAAAAAAAATTGAGCGGCAAAGGTAAGGATTTGACTAGTTTAGGGTAAACTATTCTTACAGTTCATTCCCTTCTTCATTTTCATAATTAATCTGCACACAACCTCTAAAAATTTCCCCTCGTTAAATTACTTCTAAATCAAACCAAGGCATTTCATTTACATTAGATTTGCTTTTTCTTTATATCTATAAAAAAGGTAACTCCCAGCTTCAACCACTATTATTTACCTTTTTAATTTATAATAATGAATGAGTCATCCCTGTCTCTTTCTCAAAGAAATCAGTTTACGCCAACTACTTGGGATAAGTTTTTATGGTGGCTAAGTACCGCTGAAAAAGAGCTATTAGTTGATTGTGTTGTTGACAGAAATCGGTATAGGATTATTGGTACAACAGTTTTAGGAACCTGGGCTTTTGCAACACTTGCGTGGACTTATTTTTGGAGCACCATCACTAACAACTGGTATGTTTCTGTTGCATTAGGTTTGTTTATGGGTTTTATAATTTTAACTATTGATCGTGCTTTAATCAAAGGCATTAATAAGTTTAATAAAACAAAAGCTGCTCCGCTTCTATTAAGGAGCTTTCTAGCTCTCACGCTCGGCACGTTTATGGCACAACCTGCGGTGCTTTTCATGTTCGATAAGGAGATCAAACTGCAATCATCTCTAGACAACGAAAAGCGTAAGCGCGCTAAGCAACTTGAAGTGGATTCTTTGTACAATCCGCAAAAAAAAGAATTAGGCGATCGCAAACAATTGCTGCAGTCTCAGTTGGCAACGAAAGCTGAACAGGTTGACGTAGCCAGAAAAGATTATTTGGCAGAAGCCGATGGAAGCGGGGGAACCGGCAAAATTGGAATTGACAAAATTGCAAAAGCAAAGCAGGAAGAATATTTGAAATTAGAAACAGACTTCAATGCGCTACGATCTGAGCTACAGCCTTCGTTAAACTCAATAGATAGCAATATTGCAGTAATAGATGGAGCTGTTAAAAAAGAAAATAGTTCATTTTATAGTTTGTTGAACGATGGCTTTCTTACGCGTATAGAAGCACTGAGCAATTTAGCAGATAGCAATTCGGCTTTAAAGGCGCGGTATCTTTTAATTATAACAATATTGATGTTGATTGAATTGATGCCGGTTTTAGCTAAAACTTTACTTCCATCCGGTACTTACGATGAAAAAGTGCGATTGCGCGAAGACCTCGAAAAAGAAATTGCCCAAAGTAATCATCTTAAAGAAAGAGACTTAAAAGAGTTGTACAATCAACTTGCTAAAGAAAACGATGAATCGTTTCTACGGCAATTTTTTGAAAGCTCCAAAGCAGAACGCAATAATAAAATGCATAAGAGCTTGCAAAAATGGACCGAATCAGAAGATGATTCTTTTGACGGATTTTGGGAAAATATGAAAAAGAGCATTTTGACCAAACAAGAGAATTAAAATCAGTTTTAAAATAAAAAAAGCAGCCGGTAATTGTCGGCTGCTTTCATTTATAAAAATTTGATACTAAAGCTTTAGATCATTTCACCTTGTAAAATTTTACTTCGTACAGTAGTCCTGTTTTCATTAAACTTTTTAGCAGCATCAATAAAACTTACAAATAAAGGTGCAGGCTGCTCAACAGTACTTTTTAATTCGGGGTGAAATTGAGCTCCAATAAAAAAAGGATGATCTTTTAATTCAATAATCTCTACAAGGCCCGTATCAGTATTAGTACCACTAGCCATCATTCCATTTTGCTCGAATTGCTCGAGGTAATCATTATTGAATTCGAAACGGTGACGATGCCGTTCATTTATTTCGGTGCTATCGTAAACCTGATGAGCCAGGGAACCGCATTTTATCTCACATGGATAGCTGCCTAAGCGCATGGTGCCACCCATCAATTTTATTTTCTTTTGCTCCTCCATCATATTAATAACAGGGAAAGGTGTTTTTGAATCCATCTCTGTGCTATGTGCATCCGTTAAACCTAATACGTTGCGAGCAAATTCAATAACAGCCATCTGCATTCCTAAGCAAATACCAAAGAAAGGCAGATGGTTTTCTCGTGCATATTGTACTGCAATAATTTTTCCTTCAATACCACGGTGACCAAATCCCGGAGCTACCAGCAACCCGTCGAGGGCATCCAGTTTTTCAACAACATTGTCGTGTGTAATAAATTCGCTATGCACATTTACAACCTGAACCTTGCACTCATTCATTGCTCCGGCATGAATAAAGCTTTCTAAAATTGATTTATATGCATCCTGTAACTCGATGTATTTTCCAATAAGGCCGATGGTAACTTTACTCTTAGGATATTTTAGTTTATCTAAAAACCCCTTCCATTTAGTCAAATCAGGCTCATTGTAACTAGTGATGTTTAACTTTTTTAGAGTGATAATATCCAATTTTTCGCGCATCATGGTTAAAGGCACTTCATAAATAGTTGATGCATCGGCAGCCTCAATTACCGCCTCAACCTTTACATTACAAAATTGGGCGATCTTACGCTTGATCTCGTTATTTAAAGGTTCTTCAGTACGGCAAACAATTATATCAGGATGCACGCCATTTTCGCTCATCAATTTTACACTATGCTGCGTTGGCTTCGTTTTCAATTCTTTCGCCGCCCTTAAATACGGGATTAATGTTAAGTGTATAATTAAACAATCTTCTTCCGGCAACTCCCATTGTAATTGACGAACAGCTTCAATAAAAGGTAAACTTTCTATATCACCAACGGTTCCGCCAATCTCCGTTAATACAATATCATATTTATCATCTTTTCCCAGCAAAAGCATTCTCCGCTTGATCTCATCTGTAATGTGTGGTACAACCTGCACTGTTTTACCTAGATAAGCACCTTCGCGCTCTTTGTTTATTACTGTTTGGTAAATTCGGCCGGTAGTAACATTATTCGCCTGCGAAGTATAAATATTAAGAAAACGCTCATAGTGCCCCAAGTCCAAATCAGTTTCGGCACCATCTTCAGTAACAAAACACTCACCATGCTCATACGGATTTAATGTACCGGGGTCAACATTAATGTACGGATCAAATTTTTGAATGGTGGTACGTAAGCCCCTAGCCTGTAATAATTTAGCTAGCGACGCTGCAATAATTCCCTTTCCCAAACTGCTTGTTACACCCCCGGTAACAAAAATAAATTTTGCCATGATTAATGGTTAAATATTTTAATATCAAATAAAAGTTAGCTCTTTAAATTCTAAACACAAATTTCAATATGGCAAAAAATCAATTACAACACTATTGCTAATGGTAATATTTGTGTTCAATCTGTTTTTCTTAAGGGCTATGAGAAGAAACTCAACGCTAGAATATGACTGCAAATAAACCTGACATGAGAGGAAATATACCGATGCAAATCTCAGAGGTCATACAAACCTACTGCAAAAAAATTTCCCGAAAAAAAAACATCAGATTTATTAACTAACTACTGTGGACAATTGTTAGGTAAAAAAACTTTGTATTGATGAAAAAATTTGTAATACTTGTTATGGCATCGTTTGTAACGGCTGCTTTGCTTAGTTATACTTTTAAAGCCACTAAACCGGCAGTGCTTACGCCCGAATGTTATATAAGTTGTTTTACTGCCGATGTTAGAGAACAATCTAAATTAGAAGCCGCGACCAAAGGTTTCGCACTCCTACACCCAGAGCCACTGTATTTAAACTATAACGGTAAGGGAAAAATGATAAGCTTTAATACTCCTGACGGAAAAAAAGGTAGTGCCTACGTGTTAAAAAGTAAGAAGAAAACAAACAATTACTTGATTGTTGTGCAAGAATGGTGGGGATTGAATGATTACATCAAACAGGAGAGCGACAGACTTAGTGAAGAATTGAAAGATGTAAACGTAATTGCTGTAGATATGTATGATGGAAAAGTTGCGAACAATCGGGATAGTGCTATGAAATACATGTCTGGCGTAAGCAACAACAGACTTGAAGCAATCATTAAAGGAGCCATCAATTACTCAGGTAAAAAGGCTAAAATCTTTACTATTGGTTGGTGCTTTGGTGGCATGTGGAGTTTACAGGCATCTATATTAGCAGGAAAGCAGGGCGCAGGTTGTGTAATGTATTATGGCAGGCCAGAAACTGATATTGAGAAGTTAAAGCAATTAAATGGCGATGTTATAGGCTTTTTTGGCAATAAAGACTCAAGCCCATCGCCCACTATGGTAAACGAATTTGAGGAAAACATGAAGAAAGCCGGTGAGCATTTAACTGTAAATCGATATGATGCAGGGCACGGGTTTGCAAACCCTAGCAACCCAAGCTTTAATAAAGAAGCCACTCAAGATGCACATGAGAAAACCATTGCATTTTTGTCAAAGAGAATGAAATGAGTTAAGTAGTTGGGCAATAAAAAAGGCGTTGGCAAAAGCCAACGCCTTTTTAGTTTGAGAAATGCCTTTACATATCGCTTGTAATTTTCTTATAACTCGCTGCAATACCTTTTATTAATGATGAGCTAAAACCCTGATGTTCCATTTCGTTAAGGCCTGCTATAGTACAGCCTTTTGGTGTAGTAACCTTATCAATCTCTTGCTCAGGGTGAGTGTGTCTCTGCAACAAAAGTTCAGCCGCCCCTTTTACTGTTTGTGCAGCTATGAGGGATGCAGTGGCTGCATCAAACCCTATTTCTATTCCTCCCTGTATGTTAGCTCTTATGTAACGCATAGCATAGGCAGTACCACAGGCACCTAGTACTGTAGAGGCATCCATCAGCTTCTCATCAATTGTTACAGACTTTCCTAATTGGTTGAACATTTCTTTTACAAAGTCAACCTGATCTACGGTAGCATTGGAGTGACAGATACATGTCATACTTTGTTGTATAGCAATTGCCGTGTTTGGCATGGCTCTAAAAAAGGGTAATGGTTTACCAACAAGCAATTGTAAGTCTTTAATAAATAAACCTGTAACTACAGAAACCAAAAAATGCTTTCCTTCAATTAAATAATCTTTAACTGAAGCAAGGATGTCCTGAACTTGATAAGGTTTTACCGCAAGTATGATAACATCTGCAAACTTTACTGCCTGCACGTTATCGTTGGATACTCTAACACCTTTTTCGCTGAGTGGTGCTAGTAACACGGTGTTTCTGCGCGTGACCATAATGTCAGTAGGGCTTATAAAACCGCTACTGATAAGGCCTTCCGCAATTGCTGAACCTAAATTACCACCACCAATAATTGCAATTTTCTTGCTCATGATTACTATTAATTTTTAGGTTCAAAAGATTTTATAGTACCTCAGATAATGTTTTACGTAATCAATTATACCGGTTTCCAAAGTATAAAAGTCGTTTGTATAACCTGCTTCTTTTAATTTGCTCATGTCGGCCTCCGTAAAATATTGATACTTATCCCTTATGTCCTCAGGCATATCAATGTATTCAATATTTGGCGCGAGATCTAACCCTGCAAAGGTGGCATGTACCAGATCTTTAAACGGGCGGGCTTCGCCTGTACCAAGATTATAAATGCCTGACCTAAGCGTTGGTAAATTGTTCGTACTGGAATGCATCATCCATGCAATTACTTTAACCACATCTTTCACGTAAACAAAATCACGAAGTTGCTCACCGTTTTTGAATTCAGGTTTATGACTTTTGAACAATTTTACAACTCCATTTTTCTTTATCTGATTAAACGAATGAAAGATTACACTCGCCATTCTGGCTTTGTGATATTCGTTAGGTCCGTAAACATTAAAAAATTTCAACCCTGCCCAAAAGGGTGGTTGAGTTGCCTGAGCCAAAGCCCATTTGTCAAATTCGTTTTTACTAACACCGTATGGATTGAGCGGTTGCAATTTTTCTGATAAAGAATGTTCATCCTTGTACCCTAACTCTCCAGAGCCGTACGTTGCTGCAGAAGAAGCATATATTAGTGGCACGTTGTTGCTAGTGCAATAGTTCCAGACTTTTTGAGAATAATCTACATTAAGTTTCTGATGTATGGCATAATCAAATTCGGTAGTATCGGTACGAGCGCCTAAATGTATAAAGTAGCTGACTGCCGCTTTATGTTGCTCTAACCAATCAAACAACGTGTATCGCTCAATTATCCTGAAAAACCGTTTACCTTCCCAATTTCTACGCTTTTCTTCTACACCAAAATCATCAACAAGAATCAAATTTTCATAGCCTTGCTCGTTTAAATATTGCACCATACAACTACCAATAAAGCCAGCTGCTCCGGTAACAATTATCAAACTTTCCTCATCTATTTTATTATCCTGATCCATTGTAATAGTGGAATATGATTATGACAATATTTTAATTAAACACCCTTCACTTCACCTTTTAGTTTGATGGCATCTTCCATCGCACTACTTTTTAAATCTGTAGATTCTGATGTTCTTTGTTCCATGGATGGGGTTAGCGTTCTTTCAATAGCAGTATCGTACAACTCCTTCCAGTCTTTAATATGTCCCCAAAACTCACCTTCCATATCAATATTTCCTTCAGTTACTATTCCCAGATATTCGTACGGTACATTAAACTCTTTCAAGTGGCTTAAAAATAATTCTGCATTTTTTAAAGTGCAAGAAATAAGAACTCTGCTCTGTGATTCGCCAAACCAATAAGCATCGGCCCGTACATGATTCGCAGATTGCTGAACATCAAAACCTAGTTCTTTATTAAAACCACTTTCAAGTAACGCTGTTATTAGGCCGCCCTCACTTAAATCGTGTACGCTTTGCAACAGGTTGTTTTTAATTAGATGCTTTACTATTTGATGAAGCTCAAATTCTTCATCCAACTCAAAATGTGGTGCTGGAGAATGCTCAACGCCAACTATTTTATGCAAGTATTCTGATGAGTTAAAGTCGTTATGGCTTGTACCTATCATGTAAATAACGTCGCCGGCCTGTTTAAAATCAAGAGTCATTCTATTATTCACATCATCCAAAACTCCCACCATACCAATAGTTGGTGTAGGATAAACTGCGCCGTCAGGATTTTGATTGTAAAAGCTAACGTTGCCACCGGTAACAGGCGTATCAAATTTTCTGCAGGCATCGCCCATGCCTTTTATAGCGTACACAAACTGATAATAAATTTCAGGATCAAAAGGATTACCAAAATTGAGGCAATTGGTAACGCCTAAAGGCTCTCCACCACTACAAACAATGTTTCTTGCTGCTTCAGCTACGGCAATCATAGCACCTTTGTAAGGGTCTGCATATACATAACGACTATTACAGTCAACGGACATGGCCAAGGCTTTACCTGTGCCTTTTGCTAACACAATAGCGGCATCGCTTACTGCGTTTGTAGTAACTGTTGCGGCGCCTACCATGCTGTCGTATTGGTGATATATCCAACGTTTGCTAGCAATGTTAGGTAGCTGAATAAGTTGTTGAGCCACTGACTTTAAATCGGAAGGCAATTCTATAGAATCAGGATCGAATGATTTGATTTTCGCAAAATATGCCGGCTCTTGATATTCACGATCATTTTGAGGAGCTCCTCCACCTAACACTAAACTTTCAGCATTTAATACGGCTTCCAATTCACCATCCATATAAAATTGCAACAAGCCTGTGTCGGTTACTTTTCCAATTTGCATACATGGCAAATCCCATTTTTCAAAAATATCCAATACGCTTTGCTCCTTGCCTTGCTCTATTACAACAAGCATGCGCTCCTGACTTTCGCTAAGTAATAGCTCCCATGCCTTCATATGTTGCTGGCGGGTGGGCACTTTCTCTAAATATATCTCCATCCCTACGCCACCCTTTGCACTCATTTCGGCAGTGGAACAAATTATGCCGGCTGCGCCCATATCCTGCATTCCTACAACGGCGCCTGTAGTTATAATTTCGAGGCAAGCCTCCAGTAATTTTTTCTCTTGAAATGGATCACCTACTTGTACTGCGGGTAATTCTTCTACGCTATCTGCTGTAATATCCGCACTAGCAAACGATGCGCCTCCCATACCATCTTTACCAGTAGCACTGCCAACAATAAAAACCGGATTACCTAAACCTTCTGCAGTAGCACTAATGGTTTCACCATTCTTAACAATACCAACGCTCATAGCATTCACTAAAGGGTTGGTGTGATAGCGATCTTCAAAATACACCTCTCCACCCACTGTTGGCACACCAAAGCAGTTACCATAGTGCCCAATGCCATGTACCACACCACCAACAAGATGTTGCGTTTTTGCTTCATTCAACTTACCAAAACGTAGGCTGTTTAATGCTGCGATGGGCCGTGCGCCCATGGTAAAAATATCTCTATGTATTCCACCAACACCCGTAGCTGCACCTTGAAAAGGTTCTATAGCACTTGGGTGGTTGTGACTTTCAATTTTAAAAACAACGCCAAAACCATTTCCGATATCCATTAAGCCTGCATTCTCTTCGCCGGCTTTCACCAACATCTTTTCTCCATCGCGCGGAAGTGTTTTAAGCCACTTTATCGAATTTTTATAACTGCAATGCTCACTCCACATTACGCTATAGGCACATAGCTCTGTAAAGTTTGGCGTGCGCCCCATAATGTGTTTTATATGTTCAAACTCTTCTTCTGTAAGGCGTAATTGCTTTGCCGTTTGTACGGTTACTTCCATAATACTTATTTTGATATGAAGAAACGCGAAGGTAAGGAAGCACAAGTACGAGGCAAGTTTCCGTATGGAAATACTGAACTAAAAATGAATTGATACTTATTATGGCAGAAAATGAAGCACAAATTTTAATTGACGCCTGAATTTAAAATTTATGGAGCATTAATCAATCACCATTTCAGGAACATGGTTTGGTATGATTAGTTTACCAGACGTTTTACTTTTAATTTCTTCAATGCTTACACCAGGGGCTCTTTCAACAAGCAAAAATCCTTCCGGTGTCACCTCTAATACTGCAAGCTCTGTAACTATCTTTTTTACGCAGGCAACGCCTGTTAACGGTAAGGTGCAGTGAGGTAATAATTTACTTTCACCCTTCGGATTGGTATGTTGCATAGCTACGATAATGTTTTTGGCGCTAGCAACTAAATCCATGGCGCCACCCATACCTTTTACCATCTTACCTGGAATCTTCCAATTGGCAATATCACCTTGCTCACTTACTTCCATTGCACCCAGAACAGTTAAGTCAACTTTACCGGCGCGTATCATTCCAAAACTCTCTGCACTGTCAAAGAAAACGCCTCCGGCAATTACGGTCACGGTTTCTTTTCCGGCATTTATTAAGTCTGCATCTATAGCTTCTTCTACGGGATAGGGCCCCATACCTAACATGCCATTTTCACTTTGAAATATTACTGATATATCTTTCGGAATATAGTTACTTACCAGAGTTGGTATACCAATACCTAAGTTTACATACATACCATCTTTCAACTCCTGTGCTATACGCTTCGCTATGCCATATTTATCTAGTGCCATAAAATTTAGTTTAGTATGTTTTGAATAATTGGTTTTGAAAGTATAGTCTGAAAGCTTCTTTCTAATTTTATAGATAAGGGTCTATTATATTGTCGCAGTAACTGAAGGTTGTTTGCAATCATTAAAGTAATTTCTTGAAGACCCTGCTTTGACAAACCACTTTCGATAAATGCATTCTCATCATTATTGATCTTGTCAATTTCTATATCTTCCGCATCATCAAGCAATAGCAAGGTTGTTATCAAAGCAAACCACAGCTTCACTATTGGCAATTCTAATTCTTCATTAAAACTAAGGGCACATAACGAAAACAGGAAAGCATCTCCTCTGTGCAATGCTTTAAAAGGCGTGGCACTTTTCTGAAAGAGATTGTCTGATACACCATGCATATACTCCAACAAATGAGCATAGAACGCATTGTTTTCGCCTGATGTTTTAACCAAATCTTTAAAGTGAGATAATGCCTCGTCAACAGAAATTAAATTCAGTTCTTCCTGAGCGCTTATGTGGCCAACAGCTTCTAATAAGCTCAATAAACTTTGATGATAACAATTGCTGTTTAGGTATCCCCAATCTAAATAACAAGTCTACAATCAACGGAATGAAAAGCCATCCGGGTTCTTTGCGCAAGTAAAGTTCTTTACCCTTCCAATAAAGATTATTTTCTGGAGGCTTTCTATCAACGAAAAACTTAGCTATAGCATCATCAACACCATATTGAATAGCTAAAAAATCTGCGCTAATAAACATGTCCTAGAATTAATGTTGACTCTTTAATTGCACAGTTTTCTTCTCAATCCTTTTTTCGTAATCAGTACCTTGAAATATTCGATGAACATAAATACCTGGCACTTGTATTTCATCTGGATCTAACTCTCCCGGTGCAACCAAATGCTCTACTTCAGCAATTGTAATATTACCCGCTTTAGCCATAGAGGTTGAAAAATTTCTGGTAGTTTTTCTAAAAACCAGATTGCCCATTGTGTCGCCTTTCCATGCTTTTACCAATGCAAAATCAGCGTGCAAGGCAAGTTCCATTAAATGCATTTTTCCGTTGAAGGATCGCGTTTCTTTTCCCTCAGCCACTTCAGTACCAAAACCCGCAGGCGTAAAAAATGCGGGTATGCCCATAGCTGCCATCTGTATACGAGTTGCCAATGTGCCTTGAGGGATAAGATCGACCTCAAGTTCGCCTGCTAACAACTGTCTTTCGAACTCAGCATTTTCGCCAACGTAACTACTCATCATTTTTTTGATCTGCCGTGTATGCAGGAGAAGCCCTAAACCAAAATCGTCTACTCCTGCATTATTTGAAATACATGTAAGGTTTTTTACTCCTTTACGCACCAGTGCAGCTATGCTGTTTTCAGGTATACCACAAAGTCCAAAGCCGCCTAACATAACGAAGGCGCCATCTTGTATATCAGCCACTGCACTATCGGCATTGTCAATAACTTTGTTCATCATAAAAAAATTTAGATTAATTGATGCTTACTTCGTTTCAACCAGAGCTCGTTTTGAGCCGGCAAAAGATGCCAAAGAATCGAATAGCACCTTATTAACATCCGGATGCGTTTGGTAGTAGCGGTAAGATTTATAAAATTGATCTTTAGTAACCTTATGGATGGTAAAAACCTGTTTATAATATTTAATCAATTCTTTGTCTCTTTTAAAACTCGTGTCAACTGATGCTTTAGAGTTTACTATTTCATCCGCGCGTACCAGGTCATAGAAAATAAATTTCATATCATTAACCGGCAGCACGTCTTTTGGTAATCCTGCCTTGCACGCTATCAAAAAGGTAATCAGTAAAATGATAATAACTCGCAATCTATTTGATCTCTTGTTTATAAGTAGCAGCTTTAGCAATGTCTAATTTCTGCAAAATTTCAATGGCTCTTACTTTCTCCTGAGGAGTTGCCTTTTTAAAGATTTTTATTAACTCCTGCGACTTCCCCTGCATAAAAAAGGGGACGATCATGGTATTTTTATTTTCTTGATTCATGGCTTGCAATTGATTTAAAGTTTGTATCAATTGACCTCTTGCTTCCGCCTCATTCTCGTACATCTGATCTAAACCTTGCCTGTAATAGCTATAAATAACGTCATGTACAATATTGTATCGCGGGTTTAGTAAATTCTCCATTAACCAATATCGATTACGTTGGCCGTCAAAAGCTTTCCAACCGCTAATGTTTCTACCCTCAGGAGCATTGTTCACAATGTTTTGAGCCTTCAAAAAATATTTATCGCCACCTTTTAAACCAAATGAATCATAGTCTAAACCTAAAATAGTGTACACGTAAAAGGCAAAAGTAGCGGTAAGTTTCCTGCCAAAGGATCAGAACCCTGAACCCTGTTTTCATTAAACTCTATGGGCTGATATTCAGCATACCTAAACGTTACCTCACCATCTTGAAAATTTATTAAGGCAGTTTGGTAAGATGAGTTATAAACCGGGCGTGCAGCCTGCACTGTTAGCGATGCGGTATATACATTTGTCTCAACAATCTTTTCAATATTAAGTAGAAAGTTGCATTCGATCTTCTCGTTTGGCTGCAGTACATCGCTTGTCCATTTTCTGTTATTTAGAAAATTGTTTAGCTGCGTTTGTAAAGTTTGAAATACTTTTTTATCTACCGTAGAATTAACTCTGGTAGCAACAACCGTTACTTTGGCTTGCAACTCCTGAGCAACGCTCGTGAGAGAGATGAATAGTAATAAAACCAAAACGTTCAACTTTATCATGTAATGTTTTCTATTATTATTTGTACAATATCCTTAGCGACGAGCGCTTTACTTTTTGCTTCAAAGCCTATCTCCCTACCGGATTTATGAAAGGCGGTTATCTTGTTTGTATCCTTTCCAAAGCCGGCATCAGCATCATTCATCGAATTTAAAATAATTAAATCGGCGTTCTTTTCTGTTAGCTTTTTAATTGCATTTTCTCGTTCATTGTTCGTTTCAAGCGCAAAGCCAACTACAAACTGATCTGTTCTTTTCGCACCGCCAATACTCTTTAAAATATCCGTGGTGGTAACTAAATTTAAGGAGAATTCTTTATGCTGTTCTTTTTTTAACTTACTTGATGATGCACTCTCAATTGTAAAGTCAGCTACTGCAGCAGCCATTACCGCAATATTAGCAATTGAAAAATGCTGCATACTTGCATCAAACATTTTATTGGCAGAAACAACATTTATGACTTTAATGCCTTTGTATTGTATAGTTTCAGTAGTCGGACCTAAAATAATAGTAACACTTGCCCCTTGCTCATACAATGCATTTGCAATAGCAATGCCCATTTTTCCGCTAGAGTGATTGCCAATAAAACGTACAGGGTCAATTGCCTCAAAAGTAGGTCCGGCGGTAACTATTGCATATTTGCCATCTAACTTCTTTTCTCTAAAAACATTTTCTTTTAGATATAAAATAATGTCTTTCGGCTCAGCCATTCTACCCTCCCCATACAAACCACTTGCGAGCGCGCCATTTTCTACATTTATAATCTTGTTGCCGAAAGCTGATAAGGTTGCCAAATTTCGCTTAGTAGAAGGGTGTAACCACATATCCTCATCCATTGCGGGTGCAACAACCACTGGGCAAGTGGCCGATAGGTAGGTTGCTAACAACAAATTATCGCATAGGCCATTAGCCATTTTAGCAAGCGTGTTGCAACTGAGTGGTGCTATTAACATTACATCCGCCCATCTGCCAAGCATCACATGGTTTGCCCAAGTGTCTTCTTCAAATAAATCGGATAAAACTTTATTTTTCGATAAGGTTGCGAGTGTGAGAGCGGAAACGAAACTCTTAGCTGCAGGAGTTATAATAACTTTTACTTCAGCTCCACCTTTAACTAGTAATCTAACCAATAAAATTGCCTTGTAGGCAGCTATACTTCCGGTTATACCAATCAATACTTTTTTTCCCTGGAGCATGGTAACGAGAATAACAAAAAACGACAGTATTAATTTACTGCCGTTCTTTATAATATATTAATATAGATTCTAGCTGAATAAATCAGAATCGTTCTTTCTATAATAAATTTTGTCTTCCATAAATTCCTGCGTTGCTAAGATAGCCGGATTTGGCATTTTTTCATATGCTTTAGAAATCTCAATCTGCTCTTTATTTTCATGAATTTCCTCTAAGCTGTCGGTATGGCTTGCAAATTCTTCTAACTTATTATGTAATTCTTCTTTTAGAGTAATGTTGATTTGATTAGCCCGCTTTGCAACAATGGCAATAGACTCATACAAATTGCCTGTCTTGTTCTTAATTTCAATAAGGCTCTTCGTTTCTACAGCACTTGACGTATTACTGCTTATTTGTCTCCTTAATTTGCTCATTGTTATTTAATTTATAGTTTGTAGCTAAATTTTTATACGACTCCACATCTTTTGCGTATTTGCTCTCGGGAAATCTGTCGTTGAAATCAATGGTTTCCGATACAACTTTATCAAAACGCTCCTCTTGCTTGGCTTCTACAGACAATCGCGCGTATTGATAATAAGATTTTATAACCATTAACTTGTATTCATCAGCCCTATCAGAATCTGGGTAATTGTCAATTACAGTACCAAATGAAACAGCAGCTGCCTTAAAATATCCCAGATCATAGTACAGTTGAGCACTTTGAAAATCCTTCACCTCCAACTTCGCCCTAGATTCATCGATTATTTTCGTAGCATCCTTAACCCGATCAGAATTCGGGTGCGTATTTATATAGGCCTGCATCTGGCCCATAGCTTTTATAGTATTCGTTTGATCTAATGCCGGTTTCGGAGACTGTTTATAAAAGCTGTAAGCCCTCATGTAATCTGCTTCCTCAGCTTTTGCACTCGTAGGAAAAGTTTCAACAAAGGTTTTGAAAAGATTTTCAGCGCTTGAATAATCTTTCAAATAATAAGAGCAATAGGCAAATTTATAATACAAATCCTCAAACTTGGCAGTGCCCTTAAACACAGGAAACAAATCTTCAAATAGCGTTTGAGCCTGACTGTATTTTTTTTGAACAAAATAGTTTTCAGCCATTTTGTATTTGTACTCGTAATCAGTGCTCTTCATTATTTTAGTAAACTTAGAAGCGCAGGACGTAAGTACTAAAAAAAATGAGGCAATTAAAATATTTTTAATCATAAAACGTGTGCAAAAGTAGCTTTTTGCATTCAATTTATGAAGCTAAATGTTTTAGATATCGCTTTCGCTAGTTAATTTTTATCTAAAAAAAAGGCGCCTCATTAATGAAGCGCCTTATAAACATTTAAAAAGAATTAATTTTTTCTCAAATTCGGGTGAGGTGCCGGAACCGTATTTGGTCCTTGGTCAACAGTTCCCATAAGGTCAACTGTATTAGAATCACCTTCTGTACCATATTCAAAAATAAATCTTGATTCAGCAATACCTTGTTTTTCTACTAGGTATTTGATCACAGCGTTTACTCTATCCCAACTTAATTGCTGGGCGGCTTTACTTACAGGCCCATGTCCCGAAACTCTTACTCTACATTCAGGATTAGCTTTTAACTGTTCTGCTACACTGGCCAATATTGCCTCAGCATCTTGACTAATTCTAACACTTCCCGTTCTGAATTGTACACTTGGCAGGTTAGTAACTGTGCACGATTTAGGATCAGTAATAACCCTGTCTTTGCAACAGTCAGGCTCAGGACAGTTTCCAATTCCGTCCTCATTTACAGGGAAACAATTTTGTAATGTGATTAACTCTTTATCTCTGTAATCAGGTACACCATCGCCATCTGTATCTTTTGCAACTCCGTGCGTATCAACAGGTGCACCTGGAGGAGTATTTGGCTCAAGATCAAATTGGTCAGTTACACCATCTCCATCAGCATCATCAAGCTTAACCTTCGGAAGCTTCATGTGTCTTGGATTGTTTAACTCGCTATATGCAAACTCAAGAGGATTCATCCACCAAAGCGGAGCGATCCTTTTTTCGCACTACCAATATTGAAATTAATACCTAGAGAAACAAATCCTATGTTATCCCACTCTGAAGTAAATACTTCGTTTACTAAATCGCCGCTTTGACGAAACCATCCATCTACATAATCATCTCTTGTTGCAATTCTTTTATACTCAGCACTAATAGAAGTTTTACGAGCCAATCTGTACTCAAACCCAACACCCGAAGTAAAACTGTGACGAAGATTAAATTCGTCAGGTCCATCAGGACGTCTATCATTACTTAGTGCTCTTGTCTCATACTTTCCATCAAGTAAAGTTCTAAGGTCTCCTCTAATTTCCTGACGACTTCTTCCGGTAGTAACAATGTTTTGAAACGGATAAGCGCCGTTTACATCTTCAAGGTCCATATTAGTTTTGTAAAACAATGCAGAGTAGCCTACCAATGCATACAAATTCCACCTGCTTTGTCTTGAGTGAAACATGATGTTATTAAGCGAGATCAGAGCCTCCAAAGAAGGTAAGAACGCTTTTGTTTCAAAATTATGCATGTACCCTCTTGGTGCGGTACCATATAGCTCAAGAATACGTGGATGGTTGTTGAAGTTTCTATTTCTTTGATAATCTAAGCCCAGCATATGATAATAAGCTGCAGATGCTCTTACTGATACAACATAACCCAAAGATTTACGAAGCGAAAGCCCACCACCGTAAGCGTAGCTATTAATGCCACTACCAGGACCTTTAATTGCTGTTGACGCATCTCCATCAACATAGGGAAAACCTAAAAACACACCTAGTTGCCACATATCTCGCGGCTTTGCCGGAAAGCTGTGTGCATTATTCATAAAATCACTTTGCTGGCTAAGGTTGCGAGGAGCAATATAAGTAGTATCTAAATAATTGTGAGTACCTCCTAGTTGAGCCGATGCGTTAGTAATTAAACCCAACAGTGTACAAACTGAAAGTAAAAATTTTCTCGTAATCATAAATTTAAGAGTTGGATATATCTATTTTAGTTGACCTATAGTGAAGCTTAAACGTTGCATATTGTTAAAAATTGCCAACAATTACAAAACAACATAAAAAGTATGAAAGATGTTAATTTATTTAACCTTTTTTAAAAAAAATACCCTTGGAAACCAAGGGTATTTGTTTTAATTATTCTTAATTGATTAACCTCTTCTCAAATTAGGATGAGGAGCAGGAACTGTATTAGGACCAGCTTCGCTTGTACCCATTAAATCAACAGTTGCAGGATCACCACTTTCACCGTAGGTGAAGATGAATCTGTCTTCAGAGATACCTTGTCTTTCAACTAGATACTTGATAACAGAATTTACTCTATCCCAGCTTAATTGTTGAGCACGCTTATCACTTGCACCATGTCCAATTACTCTGATCTTACAAGATGGAGTAGCTTTAATTTGTGCAGCTGCACTAGCTAAAACCGCCTGAGCATCGTTGCTTAAAGTATTACCTGAACGGAACATTACGCTTGGTAAGTTACCAATGTTACAGTTTCCGCCATATCCACCGCTATCAAGTCTGTTTCTTAATTCAGTGCAACATGCTGGTTCAGGGCAATTACCAACACCATCAGCATTTACAGGGAAACATTTTTGAGGTGTAAGTAATTCTTTGTCTTTGTAGTCAGGAACACCATCACCATCAGTATCTCTTGATACACCACGTACATCAACAGGAGCACCTTGAGGCGTGTTAGGCTCCATATCGAATTGGTCAGTTACACCATCTCCATCAGCATCAGGTAAAATTGGTTTTGGCAATTTCATATGCTGAGGTGCATTAACTTCATTGTAGATGTAGTTGTTAGGATTGATCCACCATAATGGTTGTGTTCTCTTAGAAGAACTACCTAGGTTGAAATTCAACCTACCACTTGTGTAAGTGATAACATCAGAAGCAGAACGTCCAATAGCTAAGCCATCCATATTATCATCAAACGCAGTTGTAAATCTTTGCTCAAGAGCAAGATTAAATTTATCGCTTAGTTTAATTGCGAAACCTGCACCTGCACTAGCTGCATGTCTTAAAAGTTGGTTATCATTGATTCTTCTTATTGGGCTTCTGTTAGCGTTAAGAACTGGTGCATTTACACCATTATCGCTATAATCAAGATCACCACCTAAACGTGCTTTAACAGCTTCTTTGATATCTTTTCTTTTTGCAAGAAAATTTATACCGTTGAAGAAGTTTGCTGGTGGGCGTTTATTTGGTCCTACGATCACATCAACATCAGCTGTTAATAATGAATATCCTGCAAATACATAAAGGTTGGTTTTAGGATTTCCCTTGTAATGGTTCGCATTATTAAGAGTAGCTATGAAATCCAAACTTCCTTGGTGAATTCCGTTTTTGTAATTAGCAACAAAACCGTTATTACCATAAGCAGCCCAAGGATTTGGTGTTGCATTTCCAGGAATTTGGCTGTTGCTTTTTAAACGCCAGTCAATACCTCTATTAAATGATCCTGTGTACTGACCTCTAACAGAAAAAGTATGCCCTAAAGATTTTCTCAATGAAACACCTCCGCCAATACCGGCGTTGGGAGAAACATCACCTAAAATCATAGAAAGACCACCATGAATACCAAATTCCCACATATCTTTTGGCTTCGCCGGATAAGGGTATTGGTTATTTAAAAATTCGCTGTGCTGGGGTAGACCTTTAGTTGAAATTTTCGAAGAGTCTCTCCAATCATACCCTGCATCACTCTGCTGCGAAAATGCGGCAGAAGAGAATAGACTTAGAAAGCCTAAAATTAGAGTGTACTTTTTACTTGCCATAGAAGTTGATGTATTTTGTGTATTAGTAAATCCGTTAGTCTTAGGTATTAAATCTTTTGACCGTATTGTTGCAAAAATATGGATTGAAGATGAAATACCAAATATTAACCATTCAATTTGATAATTATTGAGTTAGACATCTAAAAAACCATTCCCGTTGCATACAAAACGTTAATCAATCGATTGATAACTAATTGTAGAATTATTTTCTCACAAGTATCTTGCCGAAAATCCGGTATTCATACATATTTATTGATTGGTATATTGCAACCAAGTTATAACATGGAGCTAGCAAATAAGGTAATAGCAGAAGAACTGAAGCAATTTGAAGTACATTTTAGAAAAGCAGTTAAAAGCAATGTGGCACTGCTTGATAAAATAATGCAGTACATTGTTAAGCGTAAAGGCAAACAGCTACGACCCATGTTTGTTTTGCTAAGCGCCAAACTTGGCGGCCAAATAAATGATACAACTTACAGAGCTGCATCACTTGTTGAATTATTGCATACAGCAACATTGGTACATGATGATGTAGTTGATGAAAGTTTTGAGAGAAGAGGTTTTTTTTCCATCAATGCATTATGGAAAAATAAGGTAGCAGTACTGGTTGGAGATTATTTGCTTTCGAAAGGCTTACTGTTATCACTCAACAATAATGACTATAAAACGCTTCAAATTTTATCAAACGCGGTAAAATTGATGAGTGAAGGAGAATTATTACAAATTGAGAAATCCAGAAAGCTCAATTTAAACGAGGAGATCTATTTTGAAATTATTAAAAATAAAACTGCATCTCTTGTTGCTTCTTCATGCGCTGCGGGAGCCTCAACAACCTTTACTGGCGAGCATGAGGTAGAGCTTATGCGTAAATTTGGTGAAAACGTAGGAATTGCTTTTCAGATAAAAGACGATCTGTTTGACTATGGAAATGATGATATAGGTAAACCAACTGGTAATGATATAAAGGAAAAAAAACTAACGTTACCACTTATATATACATTGAATAGTGTAAGCAAACCCTTAAAAAAGGAGTTGATTTACATTATTAAAAACCAAAATAAAAACAAGGCAAAAATTGCTTATGTTATTAGCGAAGTAGAAAAAGCTGGAGGCATACAATATACTGAACGCAAAATGGTGGAATACAGAGACGAAGCTTTATCTCTACTCTATCAATTTCCTAAATCTGTGGTACGGGATAGTTTAGAAGAGTTGGTGCGGTATACAACAGATAGAAAATATTAAATATGCAGAAAAGATGGAAACCAGTTATATCAGATGCACAAGAAGTGGATGCGTTACAAGACGCCTTAAAAATCAATCCTGTCCTCTGTAAAATTCTTGCACAACGTGGATTTAACGACTTTGATAAGGCAAAACATTTTTTTCGTCCCGCATTAGACCAATTGCATGATGCATGGCTAATGAAGGATATGAAGAAAGCTGTGGATCGTATATATGCGGCGTTTGATGCAAAAGAGCGCATTTTGGTGTACGGGGATTATGATGTTGATGGCACCACGTCTGTCGCTACGGTTTATCAATTTCTCAAAGCTATTTATACTGAAGTTGAATTTTATATTCCGCACCGCTATCGCGAAGGTTATGGCATTTCGAAGATTGGCATTGATGCTGCTAAAGAAAAAGGCATCACACTTATTATTTCATTGGATTGCGGTATAAAATCCGTTGAGCTTATTGCATATGCTAAAATACTTCAAATAGATTTTATTGTATGTGATCACCACATGCCTGATGAAACCTTACCTGATGCAGTAGCCATATTAAATCCAAAGCAAAAAGATTGCTTATACCCCTATAAAGAATTATGTGGCTGTGGGGTTGGCTTTAAATTGATTACAGCTATAGCCCAATCATTTAACTTACCAGACAGTAGCTACTTATGCTACCTTGATTTGGTTGCCACTGCAATTGCTGCTGACATTGTTCCTATCACTGGCGAAAACAGAATACTTGCATATTTCGGACTAAAAAAAGTGAATGAAGACCCTTGTTCGGGTATAAAATCTCTAATGACTTTAGCGAAAGCAGATCAAATAATGCACATTACAAACCTCGTGTTTATGATAGCACCAAGGGTTAATGCTGCAGGAAGAATGGATGATGCAAGAAAAGCAGTTGAATTGTTTATAGAGAAGGATTGTACTAAGGCAGAAGCATTGGCCAAAATGCTTCATAATGATAACTTAGAACGAAGAATTGCTGACAGTACAATAACAGAAGAAGCGCTAGCAATTATTGAAGGAAATGAACTCTACCGCAACAGAAGTTCGACAGTTATTTATCAGGAGCATTGGCATAAGGGCGTAGTTGGCATTGTTGCCAGCCGGTTAATTGAAACATATTATCGGCCTACCATTGTGCTTACCCGAAGCGGCGATTTTGCAACAGGGAGCGCCAGGAGTGTTTCAGGGTTTAATTTATATGAAGCTATACATGCATGTAAAGAATATCTTATTGGTTATGGTGGCCACTTTGCAGCCGCAGGTATGACCCTACTGCCTGAAAACGTTGAGGCATTTAGTCGCAAGTTTGAAGAAGTAGTTAGTAATACAATTTCAGCTGAAAGCTTAATACCAGAAATAATTATTGATGCCGAAGTATCATTCGCAGATCTAAAGCCTTCGTTTTACAACATTCTCAACCAGATGGAGCCGTATGGACCTGAGAATATGCGACCAGTATTTATTGCACGAAATGTTGTGAACAATGGTAAGTGTAAAGTGGTTAAAGATCAGCACATACGCTTTGTTTTAAATCAAGACAAGGTAACCTTTTGCGGTATTGGTTTTCACCTTGCTGAAAAGTTTCATCTGGTTGAAAAAAAGGAACCATTAGACATTATTTTTACTTTAGAAGAAAATAATTTCAACGGTGACAACTCTTTGCAGTTAAAGGTGATTGACCTTGCACTCACTAGTAATTCTCCAATAGATTATGCATTGAATAAATTGAAAATAACCGAAAACTAAAAAGGTTGCCTTTGCGGGCAACCTTTTTAGTTAATAGTACTTTATTGCTTAAGAAACCTCTTCAACCAAATTGTCTTTCTTTTCATTTTGCATCAACTCAACACTGCGGTTGATGAAGGCTGTAAGATCATTCCCCTTTAGCAAACCCTGACTTAACAACGCCAGATCAGCAAGATTTCGCACTTGCTTCTGCTGCATATCAGTGTTGGCTTCTTTCAAGATATTTTGGTAGATGTTATGGTTACCATTAACGGTAAGTGTAACCTCGTCGGGCATGTTAGCATACCAGCTTGCCATACCACCACCCATAGAACCCATGTCTTTCATGCGGCGCATAAATTCAGGCCTTGTGGCAACAACAGGTGGCGCATCGGCACTTAAACCTTTTACCTCAATTGTGGCATGTAAGTCTGCAATTGGAAACCCGAAAAGCTCTTTTAATTTAGCTTCTTCATCTTTACCTAAAACACTTTCTTGCTCTTCTTTTTTGTCAATTAGGTTATCAACTATATCAGCATCTACGCGGGTAAATTGAACATTCTCCCACTTCATTTCCATGTGGTTTATAAAGGCTGCATCTACCAAAGTTTCTGCCTTAATAACCTTGTATCCTTTACCCTTAGCAGCTTGTATGTAAGCATCTTGTTGCACAGGATTGGTTGTGTAGATAATAACTACTTTACCATCCTTATTTTTCTGCAAAGTTTCTACCTCCATTTTATACTCTTCTAGCGTATAAAACTTCTTAGCATTATCTTCAGTACCTGCTTCCTCCATTACCAAGAACTTGTTAGCCTTATCCAAAAACTTGTCGTCAGTCATCATACCGTACTTCACAAATAGTCCAAGGCTCTCCCACTTTTCTTCAAAAGATGATCTCTCATTTTTGAAAATTTCTTCAAGCTTATCAGCAACTTTTTTAGTTATGTGCGCATTGATCTTTTTTACATTCGGATCGCCTTGCAAATAACTTCTACTAACATTTAAAGGGATATCCGGACTATCAATTACACCGTGTAATAACATCAAGAATTCAGGCACAATATCCTTTACTTCATCAGTAACAAAAACCTGATTGCTATATAGCTGTATTTTATCTTTTTGAATTTCGTAGCTCTGCTTTATTTTGGGGAAATAAAGTATACCGGTAAGGTTGAAAGGATAGTCAACATTTAAGTGTATCCAAAACAACGGAGTCTCACCATAAGGATAAAGTTCCTTATAAAAATTTTCGTAATCTTCTTTAGTAAGGTCTGCAGGCTTTTTGGTCCAGGCAGGATTGGTATTGTTGATTGGCTTAGCAACTTCTACTTCTTTATCATCTGACGATTCTTTTTCGTCTTTAACCTCATTTTTGTCAGTAAAATAAATAGGTACCGGTAAAAAGCGACAGAATTTATCTAAGATACCTTTTACACGTCCTGGCTCTAAAAACTCTTTACTTTCCTCGTTAATGTGTAAAACAATTTTTGTTCCTCTATCCTGCTTTTCAATAGTATATAATTCATACTCGGGACTACCGTCGCAACTCCAATAAGCAGCCGGTTCATCTTTAAAACTTTTGGTGTACACTTCAACGCTTTCGCTAACCATGAAGGAGCTATAAAAGCCTAAACCAAATTTTCCAATTATGTTTTCTTCGTTTTGTCCTTTGTATTTTTTCAAAAACTCTTCGGCACCACTAAATGCAACTTGGTTTAAGTATTTGTCAACTTCCTCCTGCGTCATACCTACACCGCGATCGATAATAGAGATGGTTTTCTCCTTCGCATCAAGCTCAATGTCTACTCTCAATTCACCTAAATCACCTTTAGCCTCACCAATAGATGAAAGTGTTTTTAGTTTTTGTGATGCATCAACGGCATTACTTACCAATTCCCTAATAAAAATCTCATGATCGCTATAGAGAAACTTTTTAATGATAGGAAAAATATTTTCGGTCTGAACCCGGATACTTCCTTTAGCCATAATATTCTATTTTTTTTATTTTTTAAAGATTGCACGATGGTGGGAACAAAGTAAGTGCCAAAGCAACCATTCGATCTTTCTGCGGAAAAATTGACAGATGCCAGCACGAAAAACATACAATAAGTTATGTAACAAAAAAAATCCCGACAAAATGGTCGGGATTTTTTTTTTAAGATCTATTCTACTGTTTTATGAAACTTGACTTATAGATCTCGCCTCCATCTACAATTTGTAAAATATAAAGGCCTCTTGCCAATGACGGTAGTTTTTGATTGATTATTTGATTAACTTTTTTCATATCGCCATTAATATGCATTGCAATAGTACCCGAAGTTGTCATCAACCGGGCAGTTAAATTACTTGACGAAGTTTGCAATGTGATTTGAACATTTGTTGTAATAGGGTTCGGATAAACTTTCAACTGCTTTTTATCGCCGAAGGCTACCATCACGATGTTTGAATAACTAAACTTACCATCTACATCTACCTGCTTCAATCTATAGTAATTTATTCCTGTATTTGGTTTGCCATCTATAAAATTATAGTCGGCACTACTAACAATAAACCCGGCTGCTTTTTTGGTGCCTAATGCAATAAAAGATCTGCCATCAATTGAGCGTTCTACAACAAAATAATTGTTGTTGAATTCATTTGTTGTCTTCCAGTTGACCATTACCTCAGCACCCTTTGGTTGCGCTGTAAATTGCATTAGTGTTATAGGCAACACACTTGCAAGATTGAAACGAGAAAATACGGGTAAATGATCAGACGCAGTTGTTGCATTGTAGCTGGTAATGTAAGATCGCGGATCATTAATTTCAGTAGAATTAGCAATATAGCTACTAAACAATTTGTTAGAAATAATGATGTGATCAATGAGGCTTGTACCACTTATAAAACTTGACTTGCCTTCCTGATCTAGTTGCTGTGTTAACCCAAGATAGTTGTTACTATCATCAATAAAAGGTTTGTATGGAGAATTAGATGAGCCTGTGTAAGTAGAGCCTATTATTCTATCGTTATAATCTCCCACAATTATGATGTTCTCCCCTTTGTAGTAAAAGTCCAGGCTATCTTTTAAAACTTTAGCATCATAAACGCGTCTGTTGTAACTCGCAGCATCAGAAGCAGATTTTGCATGAATCACCACTACATGTATACGCTGTTTTGAGCCATTCAAATTTGTTTCGAAAGTAGCCAGGTAAGGCAACCTGCCTGAAGCCCAGAAACTTGATGGAGCACCTCCCGGGTAGTTTGGAAGCTTTTGTGGATAAGCACCTCTTGCACTGTCGTACAATTTGCCAAACATAGCCCTCGACTCTAATAATTTAGTTGTTGTAGTGTCATATATAAATCCAACCTTTTGTGGGGGAAAGTTAGGATCGGCAGGGTCAAACGAATACGACCAGCGGTTTGATAAAATACCATTCATATTAGGTACTTGTTTTACCATAACAAAAAACGCGCTATCGTTCGACACTTCTTCTACCCCAAGCACATCTAAATTTAGTTGCTTTACCACACTTGCAATGTTGGCAATTTGTGTGGCTATTTTAGAAGGTGTAGGATTATTAGTTGGGTTTGATCCAAAGAAACTCAGGTTATAAGATCCCGCATCAAAAGTTTCTGATTTTGGATAGGAAGTACCTGTTAACACAACTTTATTTGAATCTAAACCAACACCGGTGAATCTAATAGTTCCTTCAATCTTTAGTGCTTTAAACGAAGGTGCAAAGCGTGCAAAGACTTTAGTATCATTAACTATCGAATCAGCTTTAATAACTAGACTAGTAACAAAATTTAAACTGTCGCGCGATAACTGAAAACCATCAGGAGCTGTTAAACGAACATCACCAAAACCCAAAGCCTTAACAATAAAAGGTAAAGCCATTGTGGTTTTACCAACACTAGCTTCTCCAAAAGTTAAGGATGCCGGGTTAGCAATCAACAACTTAGACCGATCTGTAACATCTACGTCGTCAAGTGTCCAGCGCGCTGCGCCCAACTCTGCTGATGACGTGTAGCGAAAAGCAATATAAACATTGAGAAATTTCTTATAAGCTGTAAGGTCTATGCCATCACTTAAAGTCCATGTATTAGTTGTGCTGGGGAAATATCCATCAAGTTCCTTCCAACTTGCGGTGTTGGGATTGCTTGACCCATCGTAATCAGTTGATATTAATAATTGCAATGACGGCCCTGAAAACTCGCCTCTACTATAAAATTTCAAAATTGGCACATTCAGGTTTGTTATTACCAGTCTTGGAGAAATTAACCAGTCATCATTTTCCATGGCCGAACCACCAGAAAAACCATTCATTTCAACACCCTTGGTGTTGTTTCTTCCAAAGTTGCTGCAAGCCCATGATTGTTGGCCAGATACACTATAAGGTACAAAACCCGAACCCGGGCTTCCGGTTACAGTACAACTATCAAAATTAAAAATAAGATTAGCAGGATCTACACCGTCTCCAGATACATTGATAATTTTTGTAGCGGCACCAGTGCTAGTGTGAGAGATTGTTCCATTAAAAGTACCTATGCTTGTTGGCGCAAACTTTACATAGATAGTCTTATCGTTTATTGCATCACTTTCCTTAACCACTATAGAAGTAACATAATTTGAAGTATCTAACGAAACGTAGAAAGGATGAGTTGTTGTGATAGTTATAGGAGATTGTAAGTTTTCACCCTTTACCGTATAGGTTCTCGCATCTGATACAATATTAGCCGCAGTAGGTGGAAAGCTTAAATTTGAAGTGCTAACACTTATAATAGATGCATTAGCAATTTTATTAGCTACGCCAACAATTTCTACGCGATTCAGGCTAAAAGTGCCACCGGTACTTTCTGCATTAAAACCATAAAATCGAAATGTGATAGTGTTAGAAATCTTAGTTCCATTTGATAAGATAACTTTATTTCCGGCCTGAGCTGAAGTTGTAGCCCTGTCAACTATCTGAAATTTGTTACTATCAACAATTGATATAGCGGCATTTGCAGGATCGAGGCTAGCAGGCAAATTATTAGCAAAACCATCTCTGCTTGATCTTACTGCCCATTGCCTTACACCGGTAGTGGAGCGCTGTAAAGTAAAAATAATAGATGCAATGTCAAGCTCGTATCCAGTAGTTGGCGTCACTTTCACCTCGTAATATCGGGAAACATCAATGCTGCCTGCAAATGTACTGCTGCCACTTGTAGCGCCTAAAGGCCATTGGCTAAAACTAAACCGTCCACCAGCTCCAGAATTTGCGCTCAATGCGCCTACGGCTCTAAAACTATCAGCAACTACGCCGGTCGCCTGCGGTAAAACAGATGGATCTGTTCTACCTGAGGAATTGGTAACACTGGAGAACGTGTATATTAAATTGAAATTCTGTGCGGAGAGATTGGAAAATGCACTGAAACAAAACAGTAATACAAAAAAAGATAAATTTCTATTCATAGGATGCGAGATTGCGGTAGGTTATTATTTTAGGAATGTAAACGACTAACAGATAAAGATAAAAGCAAAGCCACTAACTCAGGTAAAATTTCTGTCGAAGTAAGTTATTGTTTAATATTAACACCGCGCCTATAAAGAAATGTGCCAGGCCATAGCACATTTACCTTACCTTTGCGCTCCAAATTATTTTTTAACAAATCAGGGAATCACAATGAACAATTATGAATTGATGGTGATTTTTACTCCGGTGCTTTCTGAAGATGAATTCAAAACAGCACAAAAAAAGTTTTCTGATCTTATTACCAATGCCGGTGGCGAGGTAGTAAACAGCAATCCTTGGGGACTAAAATCACTGGCCTACCCGATCCAGAAAAAGACTACAGCTATTTACTGGGTTTCGGAATTTACAGGGCCATCCGACTTCAATGAGAAGCTGAAAATTCAGCTCCTGAGAGACGAGCAAGTGCTACGTTTCATGGTTACTAAACTCGATAAATACGCCGTCGAGTACAACCAAAAAAGAAGAAGTGGCGTACCAACAGGAACTGAAAAAGCAACAGAGGTATAATCATGGCAAAAGCAAATGAAATAAAATATCTTACCGCCATTAAACAAGAGAAACGTGCAAAAAAGTTTTGTCGTTTTAAAAAGTATGGCATTAAGTATATCGACTATAAAGATGCTGAGTTCTTAAAGAAGTTTTTAAACGAACAAGGAAAGTTATTTCCTCGTCGCTTAACAGGAAACTCTTTAAAATTTCAGCGTAAAGTGTCGCAAGCAGTTAAAAAAGCACGCCAAATGGCTTTATTACCTTACGTAACAGATCTTTTAAAATAGGAGGCACCCATGCAAGTAATACTAATACAAGATGTAGATAATCTGGGTGGCACTAACGAACTGGTAAGTGTAAAACCCGGTTATGCCCGTAACTTTCTTATCCCACAGAAAAAAGCTGTAGAAGCTAATTCTTCTAATCTAAAACAGATGGAAGAAAAGCAGAAACAACTAGCTAAAAAAGAGGCCAAACTACTTTCTGAAATTAATAGTGTAATAGCTAAATTGAAAGAAGGACCGCTTACTATTGGTGCCAAAACAGGTACAAGTGGTAAGATTTTTGGTAGCGTTACCTCTTTGCAAATTAGCCGTGCGATACGCGATCAAAAAGGTTTTGAAATTGATCGTAAACGCATTTCAATTACGGACGAAGTAAAAGAACTTGGCACTTATAAAGCATCAATCGATTTCGGTAATGGTAACACTACTGATGTTGATTTTGAAGTTGTAGCTGAGTAACTGTACAATATTTAAAAAAAAGTCTGCCTAATTAGGCAGACTTTTTTTGTTTAAGTCATTTGATTTTCAGTCACTTATCGCTATAAAAAATTATTTTTTTTGAAAATCCAAATTTTTTTTATAAAAATATGAAATTTAAATAAAATGTCTATCTTCGTTTTGTCCTTAATGATCTTTACAGTTTCGCAATAGTTCTCTGCACGTTTCAAGTAAATGTTTGTTTGGTACGTTGTTCGCTGTGTCATTATGGTTTTTTTATTTTTTTATCAATTTTTTAGAAATGAACATTTACGTTGGAAACCTCAGTTGGACAATGACTGAGCAGGACTTAGCCGATCTTTTCACTCCATTTGGCGAAGTAGTATCTTCAAAAATCGTTACCGACAAATTCAACGGTAATCGCAGCAAGGGTTTTGGTTTTGTTGAAATGTCTGATGATGAAGCAGGTCGTACTGCAATCAGTCAACTAAACGAAAGCGACATCATGGGCCGCAAAATCGTTGTAAACGAATCACAACCTCGTCCTAAAGACGGCACTGGTGGTGGTGGCGGTGGTTTTAAGAAGAGAAGCTTTGGCGGCGACAGCGGCGGCGGCGGTGGATACCGTGGCGGAAGCGGCGGCAGCGGTGGTGGCGGCGGTTTCAATCGCAATCGCGGTGGCGGCGGAAGCAGCACTGGCGGTGGTGGTTACAACCGTTACTAGTTCCTGTAACTCGCAAAACTGTAAAGTCTGGCTCATTGCCGGACTTTTTTTGTTTTATACATATATGCCCCCTCACCACAGGATAGACTATATTATACAATTGAGATATTTGTGTAGCTAAGCTTTTAAATAAAAATTTACTGCATGAACAATGTTATGAATGCTCAATTGTTACACCCACGTGACCAAATTGCCCTAATAATGGGTAGGATATATAAGCGGGGACTTACAACTACTTCAGGAGGGAATATTTCTATAATAGATGAAAACGGTGATATGTGGATCTCTCCTTCAGGAGTTGATAAAGGCAACCTTCAACCTACAGACATTATTTGTGTAAAAAGCGATGGCACCATTGAAGGACGGCATAAACCTTCATCCGAATTTCCATTCCACAAAGCCATTTATACCATAAGGCCAGATATTAAAGCGATCGTTCATGCACATCCACCTGCGTTGGTGTCTTTTAGCATTGTGCGAACGGTGCCTAACACAAACGTTCTTTCACAAGCTAAACATGTTTGCGGTACAGTAGGTTATGCTGCCTACGAACTACCGGGAAGTGAAGCTTTGGGATCTAAAATAGCCGAAGAGTTTACTAAAGGTTATAATTCTGTAATTATGGAAAACCACGGCACTGTTGTGGGCGGCTCTGACCTTGCTGACACCTTTGAACGTTTTGAAACTTTGGAGCTATGCGCCCGCACAGAATTGTATGGAAAGATGGTTGGGAAACCTTCGTTCCTTTCTGATGAAAAGATAAATGCATTTAATGAGCAACTTCCGCAGTCTTTACCAGAAATGGCGCACGTTTCTTACCCATCTGACGAAACAGAGAAAAGAATGGAAATGTGTAAAATTATTAACCGCGCTTGCAATCAAGGGTTAATGATCAGCTCCTATGGCACCGTTTCTATGCGATGGCGAAAAAATGATTTTTTGATCACGCCTACTTCTGTACCTCGATGGGATTTGCAGATTGAAGATATTGTACAGATAAAGAATGGTGAAAGAGAGCCGGGAAAACATCCAAGCCGAACTACTTATTTGCACCAGGAGATATACAAAAAGCATCCTGAGATCAATTCTATAATTCTAACACAATCTCCTTACTTAATGGCCTTTGCTGTTACCGGAGCTTCCTTTAACGTGCGTACAATACCTGAAAGCTGGATCTTTTTACAAGACGTTTTTACTGTTGAATTTGGTTCTCATTTTCAATCGCAGAACGAAATACCAAATATTGTTTCTCCAGGACATCCTGCGGTGCTAATAAAAAACGAATGCGTGTTAGTAGCCGGTGATCAACTTTTGCAAACATTCGATTATTTAGAGGTGGCAGAATTTAGCGCCAAATCGTTGGTGATGGCTGCTCCCATTGGCCAGTTAGTACCAATAAATAATGATCAGGTAGAAGAACTTCGAAAGAAATTTTTAGCATAGTAACTATAATATTCAACTAAAAAAACTCCTCTCAAATGAGGATTTTTTTTTGATAGAAATTCAGCAAACTGCTTTGTAATATGCTTTCAGTTATTATAGAAACAAAACTCCCTTAAGTAAAAATTTAATCTAAAACGTATATTCTGATTTCTCTTTACACCGTTAAGCAGCACCCGTGGCAACAAAATTGAAGGGGTTATCAAAATTATACTTATGAAGATGATCTTTTCCCTTTTTGTATTGATATCTATGGCTACTGCATGCAATAATCAAAGTGAAACAAGTACAGCCACAGATAGTACTACAATACATCCGGGTGGTGTAACTAACGGCAGCGTTATCAGTACGGATACTTCAAAGATGGACGTACATAATATGGAGCAAAAAATGAACGACTCTTTAAAGTAGAACAATGGTAATCACAAAAAAATAGCAGGCCTTGAGGCCTGCTATTTTTTTTAAAACTATCTGCTAAACTACCAAAACTTGATATACAATGCAGCTATAATTAGCAGCGTAAGTATAATTAAAACCAGAGTTGATGGCTTTACTTTAAACATCTCTTTATCTAACTCAAATGCATGCGGACTAATCTTATTTGGAGAAGCCAGACTCATACCAATCATTAACGCCATGGTGAAGAAGAATGACCATCCCATACAGATTAAGAAAGGTATTTCGTAAACACCATCAGAATTAGGGAAAGCAGTGTACAAAATATTATCGTGCCCTAACACTGCAGGCGCAAACTGGTTGAAGAATATTGATAGTAGAAAGCCGGTTATTACACCTGCTATAGCGGCACTACCAGTAGTTCGTTTCCAAAACATACCCAGGATAAACATGGCAAATACACCCGGACTAATGTAACCAGTATACTTCTGTATAAAAGTAAATCCACCTTCGCCACCAATACCTAATACATCATCCCATGTAAAGAAAATTGCAATAACCATAGAAACTGCTACAGTTACTCTACCCGTCCAAACCAACTGCATTTCAGTTGCATTTTTCTTAAAGTATTTGTTGTACAGATCTAAAGTAAAAATGGTTGAGATACTATTAAGCTTACCTGCTAATGATGCAACAATTGCCGCTGTTAACGCTGCTACTGCTAACCCTTTTAAACCTGTAGGCAAAAAGGTTAATATAGCAGAGTAGGCTGCATCTTTACTTCCACCTTCTAATTGTGGTAAGTGTCCGTTCTTATACAGAACGAATGCAGCAATACCTGGCAACATTACAACAACAGGCATTAAAAGCTTAAGCATACCTGCGAATAATATACCTGTACGAGCAGTTTGTAAATCAGCTCCTAAAGCTCTTTGAGTTATGTATTGATTACAACCCCAGTAGTTCAGGTTTACAATCCATTGGCCAGCTGCATACATAGCTAAACCAGGTAACACCAGATACTTGTTTATTTGTAATTGAGATGCTGCATCGCCTGCCTGCGCTGCGGCAATCATGGTGTTATCAGGCTTTTCTAAAATCATTTTAAAATGCTCTGGAGCATCCTTCATTAATGCTAAGAAACCTGACCACGCATCGGTACCCAAGCCTAAGCCGGGGCCTAATGTTTTACCTACCATGCTAAGCGCCATGTATGTTGTAGCCAACCCACCCACAATTAGTACCGCTACCTGTATAACGTCGGTATAACCAATCACCTTCATACCACCTAAAGTGATAAAAAGTGCGAAGACACCTAACGCAACCATAAGTATGTGCAGGTACTCACCGCCAACTAAACCATTAATAGCAACTGCTCCTAAATAAAGTATGGATGTAAGATTAACAAACACATACAAGAACAACCAGAAAATAGCCATAATAAGAGCTACAGTACTGTTATACCTGCGCGTTAAGAATTGCGGCATGGTATAGATCTTATTTTTTAGATAGATAGGAATAAACCATACTGCAATTATGATCAAAGCAATGGCTGCAAGCCACTCATAAGATGCAACTGCAATACCTACAAAAAAGCCTTCACCACTCATACCAATAAACTGCTCTGCAGAAATGTTAGATGCAATTAAGGATGCTCCAATTGCCCACCATGTAAGGGAACCTTCGGCCAAAAAATAATCGTGTGATGCAGATACTGACTGTTGTTTCTTTTTATTGTAAATCCAGATACCGTAAGATGTTACGATGATAAAATAGACTAGAAATACAATGTAGTCTGTAGTTTGAAGACTTTTCATTATGGTTTTGCTTTGTTAGTGGTTTTGATGTGGTTTAAAAAAGCTGCTAAATATACCTATTTATTAAATTTTCCAAATATTCTTGTCTTCCACTAATTGTTGCGGGTTCACCATGTTGCAATGCATAGGCACGTAAATCTTCAAGAGATAATTTTCCCTCTTCAAATTCTTTTCCTTTAACACTGTCAAATGAGGAATAACGCTGTTGGCGGAAACTTTTGTAATCTGATTTCTGAAGAATATTGTCGGCAATGATTAAGCCTCTTGCAAATGTATCCATACCACCTATATGAGCAAAGAATAAGTCTTCAGGATCAGTAGAATTTCTTCTAATCTTAGAGTCGAAGTTTACGCCACCACCTTGCAGGCCACCGGCTTCAAGAAATACCAGCATGGCTTCTGTCACCTCACCTACATTGTTTGGAAACTGATCTGTATCCCATCCGTTTTGGTAATCTCCACGGTTAGCATCTAATGACCCTAACATACCAGCATCAGCAGCTACCTGCAGTTCGTGTTGCATAGTGTGGCCTGCAAGCGTTGCATGGTTTACTTCAATATTAATCTTAAAATCATTCAATAAATCGTACTGACGTAAAAAGCCAATTACAGTTTCGCAATCAAAATCATATTGATGTTTGGTTGGCTCCATTGGCTTTGGCTCAATAAAAAATGTTCCTTTGAAGCCTTGCTTGCGTGCATAGTCCTTTGCTGTATGTAGAAAGCGAGCAAAATGTTCTTTCTCTCTTTTCATGTTGGTGTTCAACAAAGACATATACCCTTCGCGACCACCCCAAAAAACGTAGTTCTCTCCATTTAGAGCAATGGTGGCATCTAAAGCAGCTTTCACCTGTGCAGCACCATGTGTTAATACATGAAAATCAGGATTGGTAGAAGCACCATTCATATAACGCTTGTGCGAAAATAGATTGGCCGTGCCCCACAATAATTTAATACCGCTTTCGCTTTGCTTTTGCTTAGCATATTCAACCATAGCTTGTAAGCGGCGATCATTCTCTAAAATATCGTTCGTATAATCAACCACATCTACATCGTGAAAACAATAGTACGGTAAGCCCATTTTTGTCATGAACTCAAATGCTGCATCCATTTTGTCTTTGGCTCTTTCTACGGCATCCTGTTTTTTATTCCACTCAAACACGTGCGTAGGTCCGCCAAAAGGATCGCCCCCGTCGTTTACAAAAGAATGCCAATAAGCGCATGAAAATTTAAAATGATCTTTCAGCGTTTTACCACCTACCATTTTGTTTTCATCGTACCACCTAAAAGCAAGTGGGTTATCACTTTCGGGCCCTTCGTATTTAATGGCACCGATACCCTTGAAATATTCTTTGTCTCCAAGTAAAACTGACATAGTTTGTTATTTAAAAATGATGATAGAATTATAGTTAGATGAAATAACCTTACAGCTACAGATGTTTATGAAGCAACGTTAACCACTGCTGGTACTGTTGATTGTACGCTTCAAGATTTGAAGGTTCTATTAATTGCAACGGTTTGATTTTGTTAAAAGCCTCTTGCGGGTTAGCAAAAGCTTTAACACCAATACCCGCTCCGATTGCCGCTCCTACACTACCATCAGCATTATACAACTCCACCGGAACTCCGGTGGCATTTACAAACGCTTCGGTAAACACATCGCTTAAAAACATATTAGCCCTTCCCGCTCTTATTACAGAAGGTGTCATACCGTTTTCACGCATTATATCCAAGCCATAGCGAAAGGCAAAGGCAATACCCTCCTGCGTAGCTCTAAACATGTGTGCACGCGTGTGTATGTTTAAGTCAACGTTTGCAAAGTGAGTTCCTACAATTTTATTGTTGAGCATTCTTTCGGCACCATTACCAAACGGTAACACTTTTACTCCATCACTTCCAATGGCAATTTTCGCAGCCTCCTTGTTTATTTGATTATAAGATAAATCAGGTGCCATTACATCTCTAACCCATCGGTTTAAAATGCCTGTCCCATTTATGCATAATAAGACACCCAGGCGTTTGTCATTAGTTTGATGGTTGACGTGGGCAAACGTATTTACGCGTGATTCTTTATCGTAAGCTAACTGATCACTAACTCCATAAATAACGCCGGAGGTACCGGCTGTTGCGGCAACTTCGCCAGGCTTAAGTACGTTTAAACTTAAAGCGTTATTTGGTTGATCACCCGCCTTGTATGTTACAGGTATACCTTCCGGTAGACCTAAAGATGATGCAATATTTTTTTGTAGATATCCGTGCTCTGCAAAAACAGGACGAACTTCAGGAATAACACTTCTATCGAAATGAAAATGATCAATAACATCAGGGCTTATTGTATCTTCTTTAAAATCCCAAAAAACTCCTTCGGACAAAGCGCTGGCACTTGTGGTAATATCGCCAGTTAGTTGCATGGCGATATAGTCACCTGGTAACATCACCTTATCAATCTTTGCATACAATTCTGGTTCATTGTCTTTTACCCAGGCCAGTTTTGCCGCCGTAAAATTGCCGGGCGAGTTGAGCAAGTGATTGAGCGATTTTTGATGGCCGATAGCATCAAAGGCTTTTTCGCCGTAAGCTACTGCGCGGCTATCGCACCATATAATAGAGTCTCTTAAAACGTTTTGATCTTTATCTACTACCACCAAACCATGCATTTGATAGGCAATTCCTATTGCACCTACATCCGCCAAACTATATTGAGTGTTGGTACCTAAACGCTTTATAGCCTCTTGCACATGTTGCCACCACATGTCAGGTTGCTGCTCAGCCCAGCCTGGTCGTAGTGAGGTGATAGCACTTTCTGTATCTGGAAATTGTGCTGAGGCAATGCTTTCTTGCGTTTGCGAATCTACCAGTGAAACTTTAATTGAAGAGGTGCCCACATCAATACCTAATAGTAACATAGTTTCTATTTTTGCTTTTGAATCAATTTAAATGATGACCGCAGTGCCAGGTTTGAAAAGCTATAAGAATATGAAAATGGCAAGCTTTACAAAATGCTACTTTGGTAAAGCAAGTTAGGTTTGATAAATAGCTTAAACTTCTACTTTCTTATTTAAAACCTAAACTATTTTAATTAAATTGATGGCTTATTGCTCTTAAGGCAGACAATATTGTTTTATGAAGCCACTTATTGAAAAGTTACATCTCTCAGGCGAAATGTCATTTGTTGCTGAAACACATCGCACACCAAAATTTGAAGTGCCATGGCATCAACATGTAGAGTATGAACTGATTTTATTTAAAGAAGGATCAGGTTTAAGCTTGATTGGAAACTATGTAGGAGAGTTTGAACCTGGAGATGTTTTCTTTCTGGGTGCTAATTTGCCGCACACATTTCAAAAAAGAGGTGATATAATAACAAGCGCTATCGTTGTTCATTTTAAAGAAGATTTTTGGGGTAATACGTTTACAGGTCTACCCGAATGCAAGGTGATAAAACAATTGTTGCACCGTTCAGAAAGAGGGTTGAAAGTTAACGGTCGGGGAAGAAATATTTTAAACGACTTGATCACAAAGTTGGAAACGGAAACTGGCTTTAAGCGATTGCTGGTATTAGGCGAGTGCCTGGATGCAATAAGCGACGAAAAAGAAATTGAACTGTTATCTACTCAAGATATTAAACAGGCTAATCAAAAAAACCGTGAGAGAATTGACCGAGTAGTGCAATACACCATGGAAAATTTTAAAGACCTAATTCAACTTTCAACAGTAGCCGGAGTTGCTGACATGAGTATTCCTGCATTTTGCAATTACTTTAAAAAAAGTACTAAGAAAAAATACATTGATTTTTTAAATGAAGTTCGTATAGGATATGCTTGCCAGTTACTTATAGACACCCAAACCAGTATTATTGGGGCCTGCTACGATAGTGGATTTAATACCGTTGCTAATTTTAATAAGCAATTTATGAAGATCAAAGGGATGACACCATCAAAATATAGAAAGGTGTTTTTGGGATAAAAATGCTACTATAAGAACACCTTGTTTAAAAATTGGACTGTTGTTGATACCACCGTATTAAACCATGGATGAAAGAACCAGAATGGATGCGGGGTATCTGCAAGTGTATGTACTTCAGAGTAAATGTTTAGTGAGTGTAGCTGCTTTATCATGTCATCTCTACCTGCATGAAAACGTGTAATGGAGCTATTGATAAATAAAATTGGAGGCGTGTTTTTATCTACGTGGTTTAGCGGAGCGGCTTCTTCCCAATTGTCTGCACGTTCTTCATACATGCCACCAAGCCATTCTCCCGCCACTTTACCCTCAACAGATTCAGGATGTTTAAAAGCTAAAGTTCCATCAATATTTACAATAGCCTGTACGTTGCTTGAATGATGCAAATTGCTACCATTGCCTTCAAACTTAGCCAAGCCGTTTGTAGTGCCCACAAGTGCTGCTAGCTGTCCACCTGCTGACATACCAAGCGTTGCAATTTTGGTAGTATCAACATTATACTTTTTTGCATTTGCTTTAAGCCATCGTACTGCGGCTTTTACATCTTGTACCGCAGCAGGGTAAGTTGCCTCTGGCGATAATCTATACTCGATAGTCAACGCCACAAAGCCATTTAAAGCTAACTGTTGGGCTAAGGGTATATTCTGAGTTTTATCACCCGATTTCCATCCGCCACCAAAAACCATTACAACAGCGGGAACTTTCTTTTTTGATTTGTTTTTGGGATAATAAATGTCTGCCAGCAATTGTCTAGTACCAATAACATTGTAAACAAAATTGCGTTTACTTTTTACATCTTTAAGTTGCTGGGGTTCTGCAATCTGGATGTATGGTCTTGCCTTGCGCTCTTTGATAAAGGTACCATTTACAGTAAACGATGTATCGCGAGGGATGACTTGTGCCTCAGATAAAAATGAGTACATCATTAAAACAAAAAGCAACCATTTCATCTTCATTAAAACTTACTTACAAGTGTTTGTTTAATAAATCCCATTTCTATTAACCATGCCTCACAAAGATTGGTCCATTGGTCAGTAGAACCGGGGTTGTTTCTTAATGCGATTGCATGACCGCCTTGCGGAAACACATGCAAACTTGATACAACGTTTTTATCAACTAAAGCATTATATAACAGCAAACTGTTTTTTACGCTCACTGATTTATCGTTAAAAGCATGTGCAATAAAGGCTGGAGGTGTGGACGTACTTACCTGCAAATAAGCGGAGTATTTTTCAACCAAGGCTTTCGATGGTTGATCGCCTAGTAAATTTTTCTTACTGCCTGCATGTGCATATTCGCCCATATCTACAACGGGCGAAACGAGTATCATAAAGTTTGGATTGAAAGCAATCTGATCTAAAGAATCTTTCACTATACTAAGATCAACTTTTTGCGTACCAAGTATTGCAGCTAGATGTCCGCCGGCAGATGAACCCTGTACACCAATTTTATCAGCATCAATTGACCAGGCAGTTGCATTAGCGCGTATTAATTTGATAGCGCGCTGTGCATCTTGCAAAGGGGCATTATCACGTGTAACTAAGTCAGGAGAGTTAGGTAGGCGATAGTTTAAAACGAAGGCAGTAACACCAATAGTATTAAACCACTTTGCTAATTGCGTACCACTAATCACATAAGCCAGCCTTTCGTAGCCGCCACCCGGACAAATCAATACGGCAGCCCTTTTGTTTTCTTGTGCCGATGGAAAAAATGCATACATACCCGGAGTGCCAACCTGATAAATACGTTCATTAGCAATACTATCTTTTAAACGCAAGCCATTACTGTTAGGCATTTTACCTAAGGGATACAGGGGTATGAACTGAGCAAACTTTTCAGGTGACACTTGGGTTGGCAATTGAGCATCTACATCTTCAAAGACTAACAAGAACACACATAATAATGATACTATCCACTTCATCGTTGTCAACTTAATTACTTATCTGTTCTACCCTAAACCAATCAAAATCTGCAAAGCCTGAGTCATTAATTGTAACTTCTCTTGTGCAAAAGATTCCAACTTTAGCTCCAATCCATCTGCCAACTTCTGCGGTAAAGACTTCACCCGCATCTTTAAAATTTTTGCCATCAATACTATAACTAAACTGGCACTTTCCACCCATGGTAACTTTTACTCTGAAATAGGCTGTTGGTTCAACCATTTTCATAATGGTCGTTTCCTTTTCTGTCTTTCCTTTTTCTGCATCCTTACAAAAAGTATAAACCAGATATACACCATCCTTCTTACTCTTCATTGCAAGATTGGCATAACTAAAACCCATGATAGTTAGGCCAGCTTTTTCATTTTCAATCTTAGTATTATTGGGCGTAAAAGTTATTTTAGTTGTAACCATAAATTCATCTGCAGGAAACTTTTGAAGAAGTACATTAGGCGCTCCCCATAGGTTTACAGCACTGTCCCCCAACTTATCAGAATATAGTCGTAGTGCACCTTTTGTAGGATTCATAAATGACCATGTAGCTTTGGGATTTGCCATCCATTGCCATTGCAGTCCTAGTTTAGTTCCATTAAACTCATCACTTTCTACAGGTGTTTGTATGGGCCACGTACGACCCACATTGGGCTTTTTATATACAAGTGCAGGCTCTCCTTTTCCATCACCATCTTTATCAATGCCAATAACCGGCCAGTCGTTTATCCACTTCATTGGGTTCAAATGAACTACGCGTCCATATGCATCTTTATCTTGAAAGTGTAAGAACCAATGTTCACCCGTTTTTGTATCAACCCAAGCACCCTGGTGAGGACCGTTAATGGGCGTGTTGCCTTGGTCCATCACCACTTTTCTCTCGTATGGACCATATATATTTTTTGAACGCAGCACCAATTGCCATCCTGTTGGCACACCTCCTGCAGGTGCAAAAATGTAATAGTAACCATTGCGTTTATACAATTTAGGTCCTTCAATTGTTACATCAGTCTCATGTCCATCATAAACTATTACACCATCATCTAGTGTTTTGGTTCCTTCCTTATTCATCGTCTTCATAGCTATAACGCTTTTAATACCTGCTCTACTGCCGGCATAAGCGTATACTAAATAGGTTTGTCCATCATCATCCCAAAGTGGACAAGGATCTATTAGCCCTTTGCCTGCCTCAACCAAAATAGGTGTACTCCAGGGGCCTGCGGGATTTGTGGCTTGAACGAGATAAATACCAAAATCAGGATCAGGATAATAGATGTAAAAGATACCGTTGTGATGCCGGATAGATGGTGCCCAAACACCGTCGCCATGTTGCGTTTTCGAATAATAATCGTATGGTGGTTGACGCTTCAGTGCATGACCTATTAAACTCCAGTTTACAAGATCTTTTGAGTGTAATACTGGCAGCCCCGGCACGTCTTCAAAGCTGGATGAAACCATATAATAATCATCACCCACGCGCACTGCATCGGGATCAGAATAGTCTGCATTTAATATCGGGTTTTTATACGTTCCATTACCTAGATCTGCTACCCAAACTTTTGATACATAGTTTGATGTTTTAGTTACAGACTGAGCAAAAATTGCAGTAGTACAACCAAACGATATTGCGAGCGTTACAATGTTTTTTATGTTCATCATTTACAGCTATAATTTTTTCTGATTTAATTTTTTGTAAAAGAGGTTGAAGATATTTTATCGCCTATAAAAAGTTTAATAAAATATTGACCGGCAGATAATGTTGCACCATTTATTAGCTTTTGATACGTTCCTGAAACTTGCTTTTCATTAATGATCACTGCAGCTAAACGGCCTGATTGATCATACACATTCAATGTAACATTTGAAGGTGTTGGAACATGATAACGAACAGTTGCAGATGCACCCATAGGATTTGGAAATACATTAACCTGCGTTGATAGTTTGCCGCCATCTATCTTAACCAAGATAATACTGCTGTTTGTTATTTTACCATCTTGATCAACCTGCTTTAGTCGGTAGTAGTACGATCCCGCTGTGGCCGTTTTGTCCAGGTAAACATAAGTAGTCTGTTGGTTATTACTACCTTGGCCGGAAACAAAACCCAAGGCTTTCCATAAAGACTGATCCACATTTTCTTTACGTTCAACACTCCAGCCTTTATTGTCTGTTTCACTCGCTGTCCTCCATGTTATTAGCACTCCATCTGAATTGTTAGCTGCTGTAAATGAAATCATCTTTACGGGAAAGGTTCCGCTATTCAATTCAAAAGCACCAAGATCAGGAGCACTTCCATTATATGGAATTCCCTTTGTATCGCGATAGGTATTATTTGATAAAATAGTGCCTTTATCTATGTAAGTATATGGCGTAGGTGCTGCAGCATTTAAACGCATAAAATTCAAAACTGGTAGGGTTCCATCTACACTTCTCATAGTGGTAACGCCCGTAGTATCGAACGATATAATTTCAGGATGTGTAGTAGCTGTTGAAAAGGAATTCGTTGCTGTTGTTAACGACCTGGTGGAAGTACTAGCAGTTGGTAGACTTACGCCTTTTGAACCTAACGACATGTTATTGATCAGCACCAATTCCGCGCCTGCTTTATAAGTAACGGTGCCACTTGTAAAGAAGTAATCTCGTCCTAAGTTTTGATAAGCTGAGTTATTATACAGATAGATAGATCCTGCGTTACTATTTTGATCGTACCCATTTGCTTTATTATAAAATGCTAAACATTTTGTTACTACAAAATTGTTTGCGAGATCTTTAGTGTCACTTCCACCTAACTTAAATCCATTACCATTCATTGATGAGGTTGTACTGTTATCTAACCAGTAATAACCATTTCTAAACGCCCAACAATCTTCTAATATGGTTGTTATATTATTTGATGGTCGTAAGTATCCATCCCATCCATCATCAGAATTCATCCAGGCTCTGCAACCTCTAAATAGCGTAGAATCTCCAACATCTAACTTTGCCGCATATCCATCAGCATTACCACCATTGGAGGTTGTGCCAGCTCCTAAGTCAGCGTTCTCATAAGAGTCGCAATTGATCACCGTTACTTTACGTGATTGTCCACCAATTTGCAGACCCGTATCGCGGTTTCTTAAAAAGCTACAAAACTCGATTGTTGCGTAACTGGAGTTACTTACGTTTAAACCATTGTCGCCGGCACCTTTTATTACAATGCCATAAATATCCCAGTAAGGTGAGTTAGAAAGATTTATTCCTCTATTGCTACTTGATGCCGCCATAGATGAAAAGTCTAATACAGGACGCGAGTTTGCACTAACCATATCAGGCTTATATACAGAAAGCACGAAGTGTTTTAAAGCATTGCCTGCTTTGCTACTAATTGAAACGGTGGTGGTGTGGGTATAAGTACCACTACGCACCATAATAGAATCGCCAGCGATAGTAGCACTTGAAATGGCTTTGTTAATGGTAGCAAATGGTGCAGCAATTGATGTACCTGCATTGGCATCATTACCACCTTGTGCAGCAGTTGCTACATAGAACGTGCGCTGAGCAAACAAAGTTGCCGAGCTCATTATACAAGTTGCTAGAAAAATGAAGATTGAACGCATTTTTATGTTTTATGAAATGATACGATTATTAATATGCGGGATTCCAATCATCTTCACCCTTAAAGATGTTTTTGATAGTGTACTGCTTTGCCTGCTTTTTAGATAACTGTTTTGACCATGAAACTCTATCTTTTGTTGAAGCTCCAGGTCCGGTATTATTATACTCAGCATAATAAGTTGTTTTCTGTTTATCAGGAAACATAGCATCTCCTTTCCATGGGTTCCAACCTTCAGAAACAATATGACTACCTAAAGTTGAATTGATGAATACTGTTTTGGCATACGGGCGCCATGGCCGGCCTAGAAAGACTTTTGTGGCAGATGTATCAGCTATAAGGGTGCAATCAAAAAAAACATAGCCATATTGTTGACGTGGTGTAGTAGATGCCGCTGTTATATACGAATTAGTAAGACTCTTGATAGTGCATCTGTCAAACACACACGTAGCTTCGCCAAATATAAAATCGGTTGTACCTTCTATATAACAATTTTGATAGTATTGCCTGCTGCTGCTTGTTGCAGTGTACAAAGTATCTTGGTTACCCAATAGCCTGCAATTTTTTATAGTAGCACGGTCTCCTTCAATATGTAATGCAACGGCCTGCCCTACCCTGCCTGCAGTATTTTGTATGGTTAAATTTTCTGCGCTAAAATCATCACCTTGTACTAACACAGTATATGATGTGTACGTGCTGAATTTACTGTTACCATAAGGATCATTGCCATTAGGATAAACTTTACCGGAAAAGTCGTTACCTGTAATGATCGTTCCATCAATGCTTTCTCCCACCAATGATATTTTAGTTTTCCATGACGGTATCACAAGCTTCTCATTATAAACGCCATTTTTTATAAAGATCTTTACCTGTACACCTGACAGATCACGCACAATGTTTACAGCTTCCTGTATGGTTTTAAAATTGCCACTCCCGTCTTTAGCTACTGTAATAGAAGTAGCAGACACAAGCGTTGCCTGGCCTGCCGGAGCCTGAGCAATTGCATTGATAGTCACTATAAAACTTGCCAGCCATAGGAACGTTGTCTTCATCATTTTACTGGAATAAATTATTGTGAATAATGTTTAAATAAATACCATCTATTTTTTTACTAATCGATCTACAAGTTCCAGATGGAGATTTTTCATCTCGCTCAAAACCAACTGAGCCATCATCCTTGCACCAAGCTCATTGAAATGAGTATTATCAATTACACCTTTTGGATAGTTAGGATGTTCGCCCGGTTGTAGCTGGTTAAATAATAGTTTCGAATTTTCTATACCCATTTGTTGCAATAGAGCCTGGCTCTTCGTATCCAAATCAATCAATGGAACATTCTTATCTTTTGCAACTGACCTTACAATAGCGGAATATACATTGTGCGTGCCCACCACCTTACCTGTAGCAGAATCGAAACTGCGACGCGCTGCTGAAGTTATCAATATAGGTTTTACTTTTTTTGATGTTGCCACATCAATGTATTGAATAAGATTGTTACGAAACTGATCTTCAGTAGTATAACTTTTTTTGGTTGGCACTTCATCATTATGTCCAAATTGTATAATTAAATAGTCACCCTCCTGCATATTGGCTGCTACGGGCTCCCATAATTTTTCTGTAATAAATGTTCCACTACTCCGCCCATTTTTCGCGCGATTCTCTATTGTTACAGTACTATCAAAAAAATAAACAAAGGGCATTCCCCATCCGGTCTCGGGGTAATTTTTGGTATCCTTTATTGACATTGTTGAGTCACCAATCATCCATACTGTGATCTTTTTCTGTTGTGGCGCAAACGACCATAAGAAAACAATCAGTACTGCAAACAAGTATCTACCGTAATTCATTTAAAATTTATTTTAAAAGTATGGATGATAAAAATATTAAAACAAGTAACAAATAAAAATGCGGCCGGATAGCCGCACTTTTTGTCAAGGTATTTATGGGCGCCATCTCGGATCGCCAGTATTGCTTTTGCCCGGAAATGATGCATCAATAATTTTAAAGTTTCCATTTAATGGATCTTGCCAAAGCTCTGTTGATTTTTTACTGTAAGGAATTAAATCCGCTATAGGAAAAGGTGTGGTGGCTGCAACAGTGTAATCTGAGGTAGTGTAGTTATTAGTTGCAATGGTTGATGTTGTGGTACCTGCCCGAACACCACGCACGCCAACTCCAAAATTTCCCGGTGATCCATCTGTAGTAGTTACCTGCACACCTGCTAATCTACCAGTCATAGCTTCGGCCGCACTTGCAAGTGGAATTTTTTCTAACGTAGCTGCAGACATTGAAGCTGTAGCACCTGTTAGATCTTTTTTACGTGCAGTACCATAACCAATTACTACAACATCATTTAGGGTAGATTGTTCCTGGGATAATGTTACGTCTAAAGTAGTTTTTGAGCCAACTGCTACTTCATTACTTTTAAAACCAACGCTGGTAAAGGTTAGCACAGTGTTGTTTCCCGGAACTGTAATGCTGAAACGGCCTGCCGAATCGGTTGCGGTTGAGCTTTTGCCACCTTTAATTGAAACTGTTACGCCGGCAAGGGTTTCTGTACTACCCTCATTTGTAACCCGGCCACTTACCCTACGCCCCTGACTGAATACGGCTAACGACAATAGGGCCAAAAAGAAAGATAAGGAGATCTTTAATTTCATAAACAAGCAATAAATATTTCTAAAATGATGAAGCGGTGTGCAGTGTTAGATAAGCAACAGATGTACCTTATGTTTCATCTAGAATGATCGAACATTTGTCGACAAACTTTTTTAAAACTAAAATAATCTGATATCCAAGCTACACATTCGCTTTAAGACAACAATTGTAGCTAATATGTTGGTTGGCGCATTGTTATAGTTTGCGATATTTTTGCGCAATCGTTCCCGATAACGTTGACAAATTCTTTTTTAACATGGCGTAGTATTTTAAAGAAGCTGTTTCAATTTATTTTCAACGTGTAAGGGTTGCATCGAAGGTTTGATTTACGATTAACGATGTAAGAATGCTTTTTTTTAAAAAGGACTTACTTTTATTATATTATTTCATCATTAGACGTTTAAATGAAATTTGAATCAGTAACTATAAAGGACATTGCAAAGGCTTTACAACTTTCTACTTCAACAGTGTCAAGGGCTTTGCGTAATAGCTACGAGATTAGTGTTGAAACAAAAAGACAGGTGTTAGAGTACGCTGAAAAAATTCAATACAAGCCAAACCCAATTGCTCTGAGTTTAAAAGAGAAACGAAGCCGATCAATTGGTGTTGTGGTAAGTGAGTTTGCTAATAATTATTTTTCACAGGCATTAAATGGCATTGAAAGTATAGCTTACGACAGAGGCTACCACGTAATAATATCTCAAACACACGAAAGCCATGCAAGAGAAGTTATCAACGTGCAACATTTAGCCTCCAGAGGTGTTGATGGATTGCTGGTTTCCATTTCAAATGAATCAAAAGAGATTGGTCATTTAATTGAATTGCATAACAGAGGGCTACCTATTGTTTTTTTTGACAGGGTTAGTACCGAAATAAATACACATACTGTTACGGCTAATAATTACTGGGGTTCTTATCATGGTACGGAGCATTTGATCTTTCAAGGGTTTAAGCAAATTGCACACATTACTAATTCATCTTTTTTGTCAATAACCAAAGAAAGATTGAACGGTTATAAAGATGCTTTAAAAAAGCACAACCTGCCTTTCGACGAAAAGCTAATAAAATATTGCAACCACGGTGGTATGATTGAAGAGGAAGTTGAAGATGCTGTAAAAAACCTATTCTCCGGCAAAAACAAGCCTGATGCTATTTTTGCTGCAAGTGACAGGTTAACCACTGTATGCTTAAAAGTTATAAAAGGCTTTAAGAAAAAAGGAAATGATATTGGCTTTATAGGCTTTAGCAATACTAATTATGCTGAGTTACTTACGCCATCTGTTACCGTAGTAAAACAAAAAGCTTTCGAAATGGGACAAGCTGCCATCGAATTGCTTTTTCAATTAATTGAAAGCAAGCGACCGGTTACAACGTTTGAAAACAAAATAGTAGATACCGAACTCATCATAAGAGAATCTTCAATTAGGGCACAATAGGTTACTTTATTCGTCAAATCAATTTCCATATCGTTATTTGCTTCGGCAAATTCTAAAGCAATTACCAAATAACTAGCAAGTATATTTACACCGTAAATAAAGTAGGAACACTATGCTAAAAATAGGCATCTTCGGCGTTGGACATTTGGGCAAATTTCACATTAACAACTGGAAGGAAATTGAAGGCATTAAGTTGGTTGGCTTTTATGATCCTAATGATGAAAATGCTAAAGAAGTAGTAGAAAAATATCAATTAAAACGATTTACAGATCCGGATAAACTTATTGATGCTGTGTGATGCCATTGATGTAATAGCACCAACCAACCACCATTTTTATTTGTGCGAAAAAGCAATAAGAAAAGGCAAACATGTTTTTGTAGAAAAGCCACTGGCTTATACAATTGAGGAAGGCAGATTGCTTGTAAATATGGCCAGAGAAGCTAACATAAAAATGCAGGTTGGTCATGTAGAAAGGTTTAACCCGGCATATCTGGCACTTAAAGACCGAAAGCTAAATCCGATGTTTATTGAGGTGCACCGGCTTGCACAATTTAACCCACGCGGCACCGAAGTAAGTGTGATATTGGATTTGATGATACATGACATAGACATTATTTTAAGTCTTGTAAATAGTGATGTAAAAAAGATCTCAGCTAATGGTGTTGCAGTAATGACTGATACTGCTGACATTGCAAACGTTCGGATGGAGTTTAATAATGGATGTGTTGCCAACCTAACCAGCAGCCGCATCAGTATGAAGAAGATGCGTAAGATGCGCATTTTTCAAAAAGATTCTTACATCGGTATTGATTTTTTAGATAAGAAAACCGAGATCATTAAGTTGAAAGAAGAGCACGATGAAAATGTGTTTGCTTTTGATATTGAAACACCTCAGGGTAAACGAACTATAGCAGTTGCTAACCCCGAAATAGTGCAGGTAAATGCCATTAAACTTGAATTGGAAGCCTTTGTAAACTCTATTGTTACGGATACACCAACAATTGTAAGTGAGTTAGATGGTTTTTTAGCTATGGAAGTGGCGCACAAAATTTTAGATAAGATCAACAACAAAAATAATCCGGCTTAATAGTTAATGAAGCCCTTTAAACCATTGCACATCATCTGGTATGTTATCAGTGATGCTGTTACTGCCATATTAGCCTGGGTAGCTTTTGCTGTAGTAAGGGTTCAACTATTACAAGAACCCTCAGCAGCTGAAAATATTTTTATTACCAACAACGCATTTCATCTTACTATTTTTATTGTTCCTGCTTTTTGGTTGATCTTATATTCGATCACCGGAATTTATAGTACGCCATTTTATAAGAAATCCAGATTAAACGAGTTTACCAACACCTTCATGTCATCGTTGATCGGATGCCTTTGTATATTTTTTGTACTAATCATTGATGACAATACAGAACACTACACTTATTATTATGCTGCGTTTTTCAGTTTTATAAGCATTCAATTTTTACTAACTTTTGTTGGCAGAGCGCTGCTGCTTAAGAAAGTTAAGACCGATCTATTGAAGGGTTTTGTAAAACTGCCTGTGATCATTATAGGTAATGTAATTGAAGCGTTAAAAGTTTATAAAGAAGTTGAAAAAAACTTTGCTGCTTTAGGTTATCAAATGGCGGGTTTAATACCGGTTGATAATGATCATAAACCTTTAAATAATAGATTAAAAGTACTAGGCACGCTTACCGAAGTAGAGCGGATTATAGATGAGCAACAGATACAAATTGTAATTATAGCTTTAGATAAAAAGCAAATAAGCATTACCGAAAACTTATTAGATCGCTTGAGCGAAAAAGATGTGGAGATCAAGATCGTTCCTAACACAATGGATATACTTGCAGGCTCTGTAAAAGCAAGCAATGTTTTGGGTGCAACGTTGATCGAAATTCAAACCGGACTGATGCCCCAATGGCAACAAAACATAAAGCGATTATTAGATGTTGTTTTCTCGCTGACTTCACTCATATTACTTAGTCCGTTCTTAATTTTTGTAATCATCAGAACAAAGTTTTCATCAATAGGACCTCTTTTTTATGTGCAAGAACGGGTAGGTTACAAAAGCATACCATTTAATATTTATAAGTTCCGAAGCATGTATGTAAATGCTGAAGAAAATGGACCTGCCTTATCAAGTGATCATGATGAACGCATAACACCATGGGGTAAAATAATGCGCAAGTGGAGGATAGATGAGCTGCCGCAACTTTACAATGTTATCAATGGCGACATGAGTCTTGTAGGCCCCAGGCCGGAACGAAAGTTCTACATTGATCAGATAAAAGCAATCAATCCATATTATAAATATTTGTTGAAGGTAAAGCCCGGACTTACCTCGTGGGGCATGGTGCAATTTGGCTACGCCAGCAGTGTTGAAGAGATGATAGAGCGCATGCAATACGATTTAGTTTACATTGAAAACATATCGCTTTTACTCGATTTTAAAATTATGGTACACACACTTCGAATTATATTTTCAGGTAAGGGCAAGTAGCATTGTAAACCTTTTTGTAAATAGTTTCAAGCATCCTTTTTTTATCTTCAATTAAATTTTTTTCTAATCGTGATAAAAATTGCTTTATTAGTTTTTTGTCTTCTTTTTATCAAGAACACCATCGCTCAGCAAGCTTATTGGCAGCAGCAAGTCAATTTTTCAATTAGTGCCAGCCTCAACGACAATGATCATAGTATTACTGCTTTTGAAACCATTGAATACATCAATCATTCGCCTGATACATTGCGGTTCATCTGGTTTCATTTATGGCCCAATGCATACAAAAATGATAAGACCGCATTTAGCGAACAACTACTCGAAAATGGCAACACTGCATTTTATTTTTCGAAGCCGGAAGATAAAGGCTACATCAATCAATTAAATTTTAAGGTAGATAACATTACTGCAACACTCGAATCTTCAGAAAATATTGACGTAGCAAAACTGCTGTTGCCTTCACCTTTATTACCCGGAAAAAAGATCACTATTACAACACCATTTCATGTAAAACTACCATACAATTTCTCACGTGGTGGCCATATTGGTAACGACTATCAGGTAACACAGTGGTTTCCCAAACCGGCAGTGTACGACCATAAGGGATGGCACCAAATGCCTTACTTGGATCAGGGAGAATTTTACAGCGAGTTTGGAAGCTTTGACGTAGAGATCTCTGCACCATCCCCTTATCTTATCGCCGCTACCGGCGTTTTGCAAGATGAAGAAACGCTGAAATCTATTAAAGAAAAAGGCAGGCATGAAGTAAGTGGAAGCATAAAAAACTGGCATTTCAAACAAGAGAACATTCACGACTTTGCATGGTTTGCTAGTAAAGAATTTATAGCACATTATGATACCGTAAAGTTGGTAGATAAAATTGTTGATGTATTCAGTTATTACAAACCAACCAACGAGGCATGGAAAAAAAGTATTGCATACGCAAAAGATGGTTTAAGAAAATACAGTGAATGGATAGGTGATTATCCTTACAGTACAGCCAGCATTGTACAAGGCAGTACCAACGAAAATAGTGGAGGGATGGAGTATCCAACAATCACGCTTATAACTACGCAGGCAAGTGCGCAGGAGTTGGATGCAACCATAGTACATGAGATAGGACATAACTGGTTTTATGGCGCTCTTGGCAGTAACGAACGAATGCATCCTTGGATGGATGAGGGCATGAATACTTACTATCAAAAAAGGTACGAAGCCGAAAAATACAATACCTATGCGCATATAAGCCAAATGCCGAAGATGCTACAAAATCGCACACCTGATGATATAGAAGAATTGATGTTACGTATGGCTCAAAGGATGATGAAGGATCAGCCTATTGAAACACCTGCTAATGCTTTTTCTGAAACGAACTATGGTTTGATAGCTTATTTTAAAACAAGCAGGTGGATGAAACAACTTTCAAATTTATTACAGCAGAATGAATTTGATAAAGCCATGCATAACTATTATAAAACATGGCAATTTAAACACCCGTACCCTGAAGATTTTAAACGTAGCATTGAAACATCAACCCATAAAAATCTCGATCCAATTTTTGATCAACTTAAAACAACAGGACCCGCTATAATAACTGAAGAAAAAAAAATATTGAAGGTGCTTTTTTATTCAACAACAAATACACCCGGCTCCATAACTACCTGAGTGTATTACCAGCAGTTGGCTTTAATAATTATGACAAGATAATGCTGGGTGCTATGCTGCATAATTACCAATTGCCTTTAAACAATTTTCAATTTATCGGAGGAGCTTTGTATGGCTTCGGTTCTAAAAAACTAAACACGCTTGGGCATGTATCCTATAATATTAACAAGGCAAACTACAGCGTTGAACCGGCTATAAGTCTAATTAATTATAGCATCAATACATTTGAAACCGGAGACGAAAATAAATTGATATCTCAAGTTAGAAGAGTGACTCCATCTTTAAAACTAACACTGCATGATAAAGATGCTCGAAGCACACGCACATTTTCAGCGCAATGGAAAACTTTTTTTATAAAAGAAGATGAGCTTAATTTTTATAACAATATTGTAGGCAACGACACCATACCAACTGTTGGCACGGTAGGCAATAGAAATTCTATTAATCGGCTAGCTTTTACCCTTAGTGACCAGCGGGTGCTTTATCCGTATTCATTGCAATTGTCTACAGATCAATCAAGTGGTTTTGTGCGGACTACTTTTACCGGTAAATATTTTTTTAATTATAAAGATGGCAAAACAGGTTTGCAGGCACGCCTTTTTGCAGGCAAATTCTTCTATTTAAAAGAAAAGACTTTTATTGAAACTATTAACAACAGCCGCTACTTTTTAAACATGTCAGGCGTTACCGGATATGAAGATTATACCTATAGTAATTACTTTATTGGCCGCCGTGAGTTTGATGGTTTTCTTAGTCAGCAGATGATGGAGCGCGATGGTTTTTTTAAAGTAAGAAGTGATATTTTATCTGAAGAGATAGGCAAAACAGACAATTGGTTAGTAGCTATGAATTTGGTTACAGACCTGCCTAATAAACTAAATCCGTTAAGTGTTTTACCCATAAAAATCCCGATAAAAGTGTTTGTTGATTTAGGAACTTATGCCAATGCAAATAGTACAAGTGGTGGTGCCGGACGTTTTTTATACGATGCGGGTTTTCAAATATCATTGCTAGGCTCTGCAGTTAATATATACATACCCGTGCTTTACAGTAAAGTATATAGCAACTTCTTTAAATCGACCATTACTGAAAAAAGGTTCTCTAAAAACATTGCATTTACTATTGATCTTGAAAAGCTAAAACCTATAAAAGCTTTAGCTGCCTTAGGTTTGTAAAACATGTCTGACGACACTTCCATAACAATTCTTCATCACCAACAGATTGATAAGGTTAGGTACAATGCCTGTGTAAACGGTGCCAGAAATTCAATGATATATGCACGGTCTTTTTACCTGGATGCAATGTGCCCAGGATGGAGTGCTTTAGTTGGTAATAATTACAGTTGGGTGATGCCATTACCAATCAATAAGAAGTGGAATATTAAGTATATCTATCAACCACCTTTCACGCAGCAATTAGGCGTGTTTGCATTGCCTGAGGTAACTGTTCCATACGTTGAAATAGTGGCGTTACTAAAAGCAAAATTTCCTTATTGGCAAATCAATGTGAACTATAGTAATGCCTTTTTTCAAGATGATGAAAGCATCGTTTACGAAGATCACGTTAATTATATTTTAGAGTTGAATGCTGATCATCAGTCCATCGCATCACACTACACACATGATCTGGTAAAGAACTTAAAACGATGTAAAAAGTATAACCTTTACTATCAATCAGCAAATTACATTCAAGCAATTGAACAATACCAAACGCATTATGGATCAAGGATGAAGCACGTTACTGAAAACGATTACAAGCAGTTTACACTCCTATGCAAGCATGCTAATGAGAACAACATGTTGGTTTGTAGAAAGGTAATTAACAATGACGATAAACTTATGGCCATTGCATTGTTGCTTAAAGATGAACATCGAATATATAATCTGATGAATACAACCACGGTAGCGGGCAGACCATTCGGAGCCAATCATTTTCTATTAGATTCGCTATTGCAAGAATTTGCGAACAGCAATCTAATCTTTGATTTCGAAGGATCGGAACTTGATGGAGTTAGGCAGTTTTATGAGAACTTCAATCCCATTAATCAACCTTACTTTACTTTAACATACAACGGCTTACCTTGGCCATTACGCCTGTTTAAGTAAGCCTTCTTCCTCTAAGAGTTTTTCAGCAATCAACAGATCAATGGGTCTGGTCACTTTTAGATTGTTGTAATCTCCATCAATTAAATAAACATTTGTTCCCATCGCTTCTACCACAGTCGCTTCATCTGTAAAAGATTCTTGATAAGGTTGTTCAAACGCTGATAATAAAACGTATGATTGAAATGTTTGCGGCGTTTGTATAGCACGCACATTATTTCGATCAACCATGTTATGTTTATCACCTTGTACTAACCTAATAGAATCTGTAGCAGCTACGGCAGGTATGGCACTACCCTGCTCCAATGCCTGATGATAGCACCGTTGTATCAACTCTTTACTTACCAAACATCTAACGCCATCATGCACAAAAACTATAGAAGTCTCACTCACAAAATGCAATCCGTTTTTTACCGAATTAAAACGCGTTGCACCACCACAAGTAATGGTAACCTTGTAATTTTTTTTGACGGAGGCTACCAACGCTTCACCTCGCTGTAAGTGCTCTTGCGGCAATACTACAATTACATCAATGTCACTAAACGCGTCAAGAAACGCTTTAATAGTATAATGAAGAATCGGCTTTCCATGCAATGGCAAAAATTGTTTTGGTACTGATCCACCCATGCGCACACCCGAACCGCCTGCTACAATTATCGCATATTTCTTCATGGCACAAAGATGGTATAATTGATTTATCTGCCAACAGAAACAGCAATAAGTTACCTTAGCATTTACCAGTATTCATGAAATTATTTTTACTATTTATAACGATACTTTTTGCCGGCTGCAGTAACAAAGAGGCGCCGCTACAACCTGATGTGCTTACCCTTAAAGAAATGGGCGACCTGGCTACGGTTGAATACACCGTAACAAAAATTATTAAAGCCAGCGACAACCGTACATGGTTTAAACTAGGAGACAGAAAAATTTTAATGAGCTGCGAAGCCATCATTAAAGCGGGCGTGGATATGACGGCCATCACAGAAAGCAGTTATACCATTGAAGGGAAAAATATTCATCTGCATTTGCCTTTACCAAAGGTTATTAGCTTTAGCATTCCACCCGAAAAAATAAAGGTAGAGTATCAGGAGGTAGGCGTTTTCAGAGATCCTTTCAAAACAGCTGAGCGTGACCAACTGGCTGCGCAAGCAGAAGTGCAAATAAAAAATAGCATTGACTCTTTAGGCATTTTGCAGCAGGCAAAAGCCAACACATCACTTTTTGTAAGTCAATTTCTAAAACAACTTGGCTTCGAAAATATTACTATCACTTATGGAGCTTCTGCACCTGCAAAAATTGTACAATGATGCGCAGTTTAACCAAGATGATAATTGGGGTGGCATTACTTATAGCACTTGTATGGACCCTTAAACGATCTCTAAATATACCTTCGCTACGCGACCTGTTTACTTCGAAACCAGTTGTGATTGATCAGACACCCATCCTAATAAAAGAGATAAAATCTATTGCACAACTAGTAACCGTCACCGCTTACGATGAGGTGGTTGTTGATTCGACCGTTGTTACTACTATGTCATCTGTTGTTAACTCGATCAATGCGCTGTCACCCATACCATTTATACCTTACAAAAGCACACGTCTTGTTTTGATTGGTAAAGGCAAAATATTAGCAGGCACCAATTTGCAGCAATTAGATAAAAAAGATTTCACCATTAATAATGATACGATCACACTAGTTATACCAAAAGCTGTAATACTTGATGCCATCATAAACCCCAGTGATTTTGAAGTGTTTGACGAAAAAGGAAACTGGAATTTTAAGGCGGTGACAATGGTTAAGATGAAAGCAAAACAAAAGATGATCGATAGAGCATTACAAAAAAACATTCTGGCTAAAGCAGATGCTAAAGCCAGGATGGTGATGGAAAACTTTTTAAAAAGTACGGGATATAAGGTCGTAAATGTTGAAACCTTCTAACACACTTCGAAGCTTACTTTACCACTACCCTTATCAATGTTTTTTCCGTTGTTGCAGTAATGACGAGTTGATAAATACCACTAGCAGGCTTGCTATCTAATGCAAGTGCGTGCGTGGAAGACCCACCTGCATGATTTATCCTTTTACTAAAAATTTTTTGACCTACTTGATTGAACAATTCTAAAAAATACGTTTCCTTCTTTTTGTTTTGAAACTGAATTGCTAGTATTTTATCATTTAGAGGATTTGGGTAAGTGGTAAACGTACTCTTAGTGCTATTCATATTTATGAATGCTATAGGGCTATACTTCTCTTCGCCAGAGAGCTCTGTTGCCTTTATCCGGTAAAAGTTTTTTCCACTATAAGGAGCTAAATCTGACCAACTATATTTCGCTGAAAGGTTGTTGCCATATTTTGCAACTTGCGTAGCCACTTTGCTAAAGTTGATTGCATTATCAGACTTTTCAATATCATAACTAACAAGATTACTTTCAGTAGCCACTTCCCATTCCACCAATATTTTACTATTTAGCTCCGAAGCTTTAGCAGACGTGAATTTTATTGGAAGTGTAGTGAAAGCAGTCTCATACGGACCAACATCTACTCTGCCAGACTGTATGCGTGGTCGTCCTAGTATGTCCTGGGTAATGTTATACCTATTTATTGAATCGTTGTTACCACCATTAATTGTCTGAGAAGCTTCTAATGGCTGCAAGCCATCATCTATAGTTCCAAATAAACCATCATTTCCGGCAGGGTTATCAGCATTAACAAATACCGGATCGGCCCACACACTAGTACTACTTTGATAGGCAGACCCTTGGATAAGATTGTAACTTGGTTTTAGAATATAACAAGATTGAATAGCAGCACTACTACTAGTACTGTCATTATTTTGCAATGCTTTATTGCGCCAGACTAAAGAATTAGAAAGTGTTATGTAAATACCTCCAAACCGTACAAAACAAGCTATCGCTGCATTAGACCTTGCTGTATTTCTGTAAAATAAGCAATTAGTTATTACAGGATAATCCGATGCCATGAAAGCATCGAAGTAAATAGTAGCTTCGCTACGAGAAACATTATCTACAAAAATAGAATTAATTAAGATCGGATTACATTGACCATAGTTAAATGACTCATTGTAAATAGCACTTCCAGTTCCGGCAGTATTTCTGGTAAATACACTATTCAAAATCATTGGACTAACAATGGAGATTGATGTAGCTAAATTTCCATTTGATAAATTATAAATGGCTGCTCCCCCATATGCGTAATTATTTATAAATGTACAAGATCTGATTATAGGGCTACATTGATAGCCTCCTCCATTACCTGCGTTAACTATACCGCCTCCTACAGATCTTTTAAGATTCAATCTTTGTATGTTGAACTGAGACTCACCTGTTGATGCATTTCCTCCTTCAATACGAAATCCATCAATAACTGTATTAGAGTCTATAATTGAATTTGACAAGGCCAAAATTGTTATTACATGATAGCTATTATCAGCAGTATCATTAGGAATGTTAAGGTCTCCACTTAGAGTTGTGATGTTACCAAGAATGTTGCGTTGGCTTATTGATGTTTCAGTACCGGAAAAGCCTCCGTACAATTTAATATTGTTGCGGAGTATTCTAAAGGAGCTGTCACGATCATTATCATCCGTCGGATAGTAGGTCCCTTTTCTTACCCAAATTTCTTTAATGGATTGCGTAGTATTAGCGGCTATTAAGGCTGTCCTTAAGGTCTTAACTGCATTAGACCACGATGCACCATTGCCTGAGGTTGTAACACTGCTATCAACATACACAATACTACTTACAATGCTTTGACTAAAGCTGCTTTTTAAAAGGAAACAACAAGCAAGAAATAATAAAAACTTACCCATAACACGCTATTTAATTGTATTAATAATGCCTTATTTTTCGTTGCGCAAAAGCGCAGCGTTGCCTACAATGTATTTGTAATTTACCTACAAAAGCGCATTATATAACACAAAACCATAACATAATTACAGGTTTATTATTTCTTGGATAACTTTGAGGAGATAGTTGTTTCGAACATCACTTAAAAATCGCTACCTCATTCAACCCTTCACTATCTCTAACGCCACGATACATGCCTGCACTATTAAGCACCATGGAGGCATTTCCTTGTGCATCCACACCTATCATCCCACCTTCGCCTTCCATTTTCACTAAGGTATCTAACACCACTTTTTCGCATGCTTGTTGCAAGGTTGCGTTGGTGTATACCATTAAAGCATGTACATCGTAAGCGGCTACTGCGCGTAAGAAAACTTCTCCATGGCCGGTACAACTAATAGCGCAACTTTTGTTGTTTGCATACGTGCCTGCACCAATAACAGGCGTATCGCCAATGCGACCGAATTTTTTGTTGGTCATACCTCCGGTACTGGTAGCGGCAGCTACATTACCCTGGCTGTCGCAGGCAACGGCACCTACAGTTCCAAATTTCTTTTCTCTTATTTCATTTACATCCTGCATGGTATGGTCTAACGAATAGTTGTCAGAATCTCTAACTGACTTCCATTGATCGTACCGGAATTGAGAGAAAAAATATTCATCAGGCTCCAGTTTTACGCCTTGTTTTATAGCAAAATCATTGGCACCTTTTCCACTTAAAAAAACGTGATTGCTGTTGTGCATCACTTCCATAGCTAATGATATCGGATTTCTTACATTCCTAATACCTGATACCGCACCTGCCTTTAAATCGTTGCCATCCATAATTGCAGCATCCATTTCTTGCAATCCTTTTTTGGTAAATACCGAACCACGCCCAGCATTAAACAATGGATTATCTTCTAATACAACTACAGCCGCTTTTACTGCGTTTACTGCAGTGCCACCTTGCTCCAAAACGGCATAACCAGTGTTAAGTGCAACTTGTAAACCCTCTAAATAAGCGGCTTCTAATTCTGGAGTCAGGTCTTCTCTTGTAATAGTTCCTGCACCTCCATGTATCACTATTGTAAACTTTTGCATACTGCTACTTTCCTTTATTATTCTATGGCTGAATTATTTTTTTTCGATGAGTTACTCAGGCCTAGCTTATGAGTAACCTACACTCGTTTAACAACTTTTGTTTGTTAATGGCAACAGTGCCAACCTCTTCGCAAACAAGGCCACCTGCAATGTTGGCAACCTCAGCCGCCAGTTGCATATTATTTGTTGCGGCATAAACCAACGATGCTACGGCTATCACTGTATCGCCTGCTCCACTTACGTCTGAAATATCTCTAACATGCGTGGGTATTATCTTTCCTTCATTATCATCTTTATAAAAAACACCATTTTCTGATAGCGTGATCAATGAAATTTTATGCTGAAGTCTGGCAGCAAGTTGTGAGTGAACCTCATTTAAAAATGACAACGACACATCTTCAGGCAGCAACTGCAAAGCCTCTTTTACTTCAGAAAGATTAGGTTTAAAAATAGACACGCCTTTATAAGCAAAGAAGTTTTTTCGCTTAGGATCAACGGTAGTAATAATGTTGTGACTATTACATAAATCAATTACTTGATTTATTAATGTTGGTGTTAAAACCCCTTTGTTATAATCTTCTAATACAACTACATCAGGCTTGTTGTTTAAAACAAAATCACTAAAATTTTGTAATAAAATTCGTTCGTCTTCCTCTGTAATCTCTTTGGTAATTTCAGCATCAAGCCGCATCATTTGTTGGTTGCGGCAAATGATGCGGATTTTATTGGTGGTAATCCGGTCTTCACTTTTTACCAGATAAGTTGTATTGATATGTGCGTTATTAAACAAACTATTTAACAATGTACCATCTTCATCATCGCCAATTACTGAAAACAAAGATGTTTGTGCACCTAATGCGACAGCGTTCAGTGCTACGTTGCCCGCACCACCTATCCTATATTCTTTCTTTTTAAGCGCTACAACTGGCACAGGCGCTTCTGGTGAAATGCGGTCAACGTTGCCAAACCAATATGTATCAAGCATAACATCACCAACGATGGCAACTTTCAAAGTTTCAAAACGATGGAACAGCGAATCGAAATTGTACATAAAACGTTTATCGTTTATTGCTGAGGGATATATAATATAATGGGATGCCAATTAAAACAATAATGAGGCCGGGCCATGTATAAACGGGCTTGTAAACAAACAATGCCAAACAAAACGTTGCGGCTAATAACATGTATATAAATGGTAGTACGGGATAACCGATAGCTTTATATGGGCGAGGCAGATCAGGTCGTTTTTTGCGAAGTATAAAAATGCCTGCGATAGTTAGTATGTAAAACAACATCACTACAAATGATACATAGTCCAACAGATCTCCATATTTACCACTCAAGCAAAGAAGTGATGCTACAATACATTGAATCCATAAGCCATAAGCGGGAACGGAGTTTTTGTTAAGCTTGGCTGCGGAGCGAAAAAACAATTTGTCTTGTGCCATGGAGTAATAAACTCTGGCACCAGCCAGTATCAGTCCATTGTTGCAGCCAAAAGTGCTTATCATAATCATGATTGCAATAATGTATGTTCCAGCACTACCAAAAATGTTGTTGGCTGCTGAAACTGCCACACGATTTTCGGGTGCGAATGCAATATCATTAACCGGCAAAACGGAGAGGTACATAAAATTAGTAGCCAAATAAATGATGCTTACGATGAGCGTGCCCATTAATAAACTAAGACCAATATTTCGTTGTGGATTTTTAATTTCACCTGCTATAAAAGTCACATTATTCCAGGCATCACTACTAAAAATAGAACCCACCATTGCCGAAGCAATTGCACCGACCGTGGCTAAACCAGCTAACTGTGCCCAGCCCTCGCCTGTTATATTTGTCATGCGTGACGTGTGGCGTAGCATCACCCAACCATTGCTCCAGTTTGCATTCCATACAGCCGGATTAAAAGCAATAAAACCCGCTACAATTAAACCGAATAACGAAAGCAGCTTGGTAGTAGTAAAAATGTTCTGGATCCACTTGCCTTCTTTAACGCCACGTGTATTGGTGTAGCTTAAAAAAACGATGAGAATAATGGATGTTATTTGCGCTGCAGATATTTGAAAAAAACCAAGATCTGCAATAATATTTTTTTCGCTCAGCGCAGGAATTAAGTAAGCAGCAAATTTGGAGAAAGCAACACCTACTGCTGCAATAGTACCTGTTTGTATCACAGCAAAAAAACTCCATCCATATAAGAAGGCAATCAGTGGATTATATGCTTCTTTCAAATAAATGTACTGACCACCTGCTTTGGGAAACATAGCGCTTAACTCACCATAGCTCAATGCAGCAGTCAACGTCATTAAGCCTGTAAGGGCCCAGGCAAAGATCAGCCATCCTGCGCCGCCAACATCTTTCAGCATATCGGCACTTACTATAAAGATTCCAGAACCGATCATGCTACCCGCTACGATCATCGTTGCATCCCACAAGCCAAGAGAAGGTTTAAACTTAGTTGCAGTTGTTTCCATCAGGTGTAATTAAAGAAAATCCCATCTCTTTTTTGAGATGGGATTGAAGATAAGAAAATCACTTAACCAAATTATAAAAGTCTGGCTTAAGGTCTAATCTTTCTGCTTGTATGCGTTATTTAAACCACTCACAACATCATTAGTTATATCAAAGGTGGAATCTTTATAATAGATGGTACCGGGCGAGTAAGCTAAGATGTAAGCGAAACGATTATCGTTATTATATTCCTTCAAAAATGTTTCGATGCGTTTATTTACATCCTGCATTTTCTTGAAAGTCGCATCTTGCATGTCTAAACCCATTGCCTGCTCACGGTCTTGTATTCTTTTTTGCTTTTGCATAAGCTGCTGCTGCACGGCACCAGCCTGCTCTTGAGACATGCTTTGCGCTTGTTGATTAAACTTATTCACTTCGGCCATGTAGCCATTTTTCATTTGAGAAAGCTCTGAGGTTAATGCTTGCTCTTTTGTTTTAAGCTGGTTGCGAATATCCTTGAGCAACTCGTAATTATTTTCAACAGAATCCATTTCAAAATAAGCGATCTTAAAATCAGCTGAACTAGTCTGTGTGGTAGCGTTGCTTTTTACAGTAGTGGCTGTTTTAGGCTTTGATGAGAAATGCAGATAAAATAAGACCCCAACTAAAACAAGTAAAACAACATTTGCAATCAGTGAAAAATTTTTCATGAAACTCTTTTAGGGCAGCAAAGTAAAAGGAAAGGTGAGAATAAATTTGTTAAATCAACTCCGTAAAAATTTATAGAATTCAGTGTAACAAAAAAGCAGGAAACTTTCGCTTCCTGCTTTTTCTATTCTAATCAACTTAGATCTTATTCATCATCATCAAAGTTCATGGCTTCACGAGCGGTGGCTAACAATTCGTATTCTTCTTTGCTACCAACAATCATGTTTTCAAATTCGCGTAATCCTGTACCTGCAGGTATTGCATGTCCGGTAATTACGTTTTCTTTCAAGCCTAGCATATCATCGGTTTTACCCATGATAGCTGCAGAACTCAATACTTTAGTAGTTTCCTGGAATGAGGCAGCAGATATCCAGCTTTGAACACCCAATGATGCCTTGGTGATACCAAGCAATAATGGAGATGACGTAGCAGATTCAGCGTCTCTAAACTCAACCAACTTTCTGTCAGCATCGGCGAAGGATTGAATTTTCTTCTCTCACATCACGCAAACTAACAATCTGTCCAGCTTTCAATTTAGTACTCTCTCCAGAATCAACTACAACCTTCTTATCAAAGATGTAATCATTCTCTTCGTTAAATTCTATACGGTCAACTGTATCACCTTCAAGAATCTTGTATCTCCCGGATCTTGAATTTCAGCTTTCTTCATCATCTGACGAACGATCACTTCGATGTGTTTATCGTTGATACGTACACCTTGTAAACGATATACTTCCTGAATTTCATTTACAACATATTCTTGTACTGCGAATGGTCCTTTAATAGCTAAGATATCAGCAGGCGCGATGGCACCATCAGAAAGGGCAACACCGGCTTTTATAAAGTCACCATCTTGTGCAAGAATCTGACGGGTAAGTGGTACTAAGTACTTCTTAACAACACCATCTCTTGCTTCAACAATAATCTCACGATTACCGCGCTTGATGTTACCAAAGCTTACTACACCATCAATCTCACTTACTACAGCAGGATTGCTTGGGTTACGTGCTTCAAACAATTCTGTAACACGAGGTAGACCTCCGGTGATATCTCTTAGCTTACCTAACACCCTTGGAATTTTCACCAACACTTGTCCTTGCTTCACCTCATCACCTTGCTCAAGTACTATATGGCTACCTACTGGTAGGTTATACATCTTAGTATCTTTTGCACCTTCAACTATCAATCCGGGGATCTTAGTCTTATCTTTTGTTTCGATAACTACTTTCTCACGGTGACCTGTTTGCTCATCAGCTTCCTCACGGAAAGTGATACCATCAAGAATGTTCTCAAACTTGATTGTACCCGGTATTTCAGAAACAACTACGTTGTTAAATGGATCCCATGAACATATCGGATCGCCTTTTACAACTTTCTGACCATCTTTTACAATCAGCGTAGCACCGTAAGGAACGTTATTGGTTATCAATAAGCGATCATTCTTCACATCCATGATTCTTACCTCACCCGTACGACCGATAACAACTTTTACTTTATCGCCATCGTTGTTAATTGTCTCAACCGTTCTTAGACCATCAAATTGAACAGTACCATCAAACTTAGCGTTCAATGTACTTTCAACAGATGCAGAACCTGCCACACCACCCACGTGGAAGGTACGTAGTGTTAACTGAGTACCCGGTTCACCAATGGATTGTGCTGCAATGATACCAACTGCATCACCACGCTGAGCTGTGTAACCTGTTGCAAGGTTTTTTCCGTAGCAACGTACACAAACACCACGCTTAGCTTCGCAGGTTAATACCGAGCGAATTTCAACAGTTTCAATACCTATCTCTTCGATCTTTTTAGCGATATCTTCATCGATTTGCTGACCTGCTTCTACTATTAATTCATCATTGATAGGGTTAAGCACGTTATGCAAAGATGTACGACCTAATATTCTATCGAACAATGGTTCAACTATATCCTCATTATCTTTTAAAGCACTGGTTGCTGTACCACGTAGTGTACCACAATCTTCTAATGTAATTACTACATCTTGTGCAACGTCAACTAAACGACGGGTTAGGTAACCGGCATCAGCTGTTTTAAGGGCTGTATCCGCAAGACCTTTACGCGCACCGTGCGTTGAGATGAAATAATCCAATACGTTCAATCCACCTTTAAAGTTTGAAAGGATCGGGTTTTCAATGATCTCAGATCCTGTGCTACCACTCTTACGAGGTTTAGCCATCAGACCTCTGATACCTGCAAGCTGCTTAATCTGCTGCTTACTACCACGAGCACCCGAGTCAAGCATCATATAAACAGAGTTAAAGCCCTGCTTGTCTGTTGCCATTTCTCTAATCAACGTTTCTGTAATACGAGTATCCACACGAGACCAAATGTCAATGATCTGATTGTAACGCTCGTTGTTAGTGATAAGACCCATGTTGTAGTTATCCCAAACCTCATCAACTTCAACCTTAGCGTTGGTTAACAATTGCTCCTTAATGTCTGGAATAATCAGGTCATTAATATTGAATGACAATCCACCTTTAAAGGCCATACGGAAACCAAGTGTCTTGATATCATCAAGGAACTTAGCTGTTTTAGGAACGTCTGTGATCTTTATGATATCACCAATAATTTCTCTAAGATTTTTCTTAGTTAAAAGTGCATTGATGTAACCAACTTCTTTAGGTACAAACTGATTGAATAAAACCCGACCAACAGTAGTATCTATTAATTTATTATCCAGCATACCCGCATTATCTCTCACCAAAGTTTTTACCCTGATGTGTGCATGCAGTTCTACTTGTTTTTCGTTGTAAGCAATGGTCACTTCCTCCATAGAGTAAAATGCCTTTCCTTCACCTTTTACCTTAATCTCATCTGTGCTCTTACGACCTTTGGTAATGTAGTATAGACCTAATACCATGTCCTGAGAAGGAAGGGTGATCGGTGTACCGTTTTGCGGGTTTAGAATGTTGTGCGATGACAACATTAGTAACTGCGCTTCCAATATAGCCGCATGTGCTAACGGAACGTGTACTGCCATCTGGTCACCATCAAAGTCAGCATTGAATGAGGTGGTAACTAACGGGTGTAATTGAATCGCTTTACCTTCAATCAATCTTGGCTGAAACGCTTGGATTGACAAACGGTGTAAGGTTGGGGCACGGTTCAATAATATCGGGTGACCCTTCAATATATTTTCAAGTATATCCCAAATAACAGCTTCTTTTTTATCAACTAATTTCTTAGCAGATTTTACCGTTTTTACGATACCTCTTTCAATAAGTTTGCGAATAATAAACGGTTTGAAAAGCTCAGCAGCCATATCTTTTGGAAGGCCACACTCATGCATTTTCATTTCAGGCCCTACTACGATAACCGAACGACCAGAATAGTCAACACGCTTACCTAATAAGTTCTGACGGAAACGACCTTGCTTACCTTTCAGTACATCAGAAAGAGATTTCAAAGCACGACCACCTTCTGCTTTTACAGCGTTTGATTTACGGCTGTTATCAAACAAGCTATCAATAGCTTCTTGTAACATACGCTTTTCATTACGCAAGATCACCTCAGGTGCTTTAATCTCTAACAAACGTTTTAAACGGTTGTTACGGATGATCACACGACGGTAAAGATCATTTAAATCAGAAGATGCGAAACGACCACCATCCAAAGGAACTAATGGACGAAGCTCCGGTGGTATAACCGGAATGTATTGCATCACCATCCACTCAGGGCGATTGGTAATACGTGTATTAGCATCACGGAAACTTTCTACTACGCTCAAACGCTTCAAGGCGTCAGCCTTACGTTGTTGTGAAGTTTCATTAGCCGCAGCATTTCTTAGATCAAACGATAATTGATCCAACTCAATTCTTGCCAATAGGTCATGAACTGCTTCAGCACCCATTTTAGCAATAAATTTGTTCGGATCTTCATCAGGCAGGTATTGGTTGTCTTTTGGTAAAGCATCCAATATGTCTAAGTATTCTTCTTCTGTTAGTAAGTCGCCAAAGTTCTGTCCCTTATCGGCACGTATACCTGACTGTATTACTACAAAACGCTCATAATAAACAATGGTCTCTAACTTCTTAGAGCTCATTCCTAATAGGTAACCTATTTTATTTGGCAACGATTTAAAGTACCAGATGTGCACCACAGGAACCACCAACTTAATGTGTCCCATCCTTTCGCGACGTACTTTTTTCTCTGTTACTTCAACACCGCAACGGTCGCAAACAATACCCTTATAACGGATACGCTTATACTTACCGCAGGCACATTCATAATCCTTAACCGGACCAAAAATTCTTTCGCAGAACAAGCCATCACGCTCGGGCTTATAGGTACGATAGTTAATGGTTTCAGGTTTCAAAACCTCACCGAAGCTCTTTTCAAGGATGCTATCGGGAGACGCCAAACCAATCGTTATCTTAGAAAACGTTGGCCTCGGACGGTTATCTCTTTTATTCATTGCCATATATCGTAATTACGATTTTACTTTTTTTGTTACCAACTTTTGCACTTATTGCAACATCGTTGTGTCACTCACTTGTGCATTTGTACTATCATAGTCTTCCTTGAAACTTTCTCACAAAAACTTCTTTGCAAGAATAGATAAAACAAATTGAAGAACTCCAACACTAACAATCCAGAATAATAGTCTCAACTTTTGCCTTGTAAATACGATCTATTAAATCTGTTTTTACATTTAGGAGATCTTGCTTAACAGCAAAAAGATCTTCCTTAGTTGTTAAGATATCTTTCTTGTCTTCCACTTTTTGCTCAACAATCTCTTCAATTTCCCGCACCACAATCTTTGCATCTTCCGAATTCTGAAAATGCTTCTGCAGTATTTCGTAGATTTTAAAAGATTGTGACGTGGTCATGAAAATTTATTTATCTCAATTTACAAAAGCAGCACGACTTTTTTCAAAGTCGTGCAAACCTCGTTATTCAAATTTCAGGTCAAGACCCAAACCTCTTAATTCATGTACCAATACGTTAAACGATTCAGGAATACCAGCTCTTGGAATGTTCTCGCCTTTTACAATTGCCTCATACGTTTTCGCACGTCCGATGATATCATCAGATTTCAACGTTAACAGCTCTTGTAAAATGTTAGATGCGCCATAAGCTTCTAATGCCCAAACCTCCATCTCACCAAATCTCTGACCACCAAATTGTGCTTTACCGCCCAAAGGTTGTTGCGTAATTAAGCTATACGGTCCGATTGAACGGGCGTGCATCTTATCATCAACCATGTGGTGTAACTTGATAATATAGATAATACCAACGGTAGTCTTCTGCTCAAATCGCTCACCGGTTTCACCATCGTAAAGGTGGGTATGACCGAATAAAGGCAAATCAGCTTTAGCTATATTTTCTGCAATTTCTTCAACAGTAGCACCGTCAAATATTGGAGTTGCAAAGCGTACACCTAGTTTTTCACCTGCCCAACCAAGTACAGTTTCATAAACCTGTCCAAGATTCATACGGCTAGGTACACCAAGTGGGTTAAGAACAATGTCAACCGGTGTTCCATCTTCAAGGAAAGGCATATCTTCTGCACGTACAATCTTTGCTACAATACCTTTATTTCCGTGACGACCCGCCATTTTATCACCCACTTTCAGCTTACGCTTTACAGCTAAGTAAACTTTTGCAAGCTTTCAATACACCTGCAGGTAATTCATCACCTATTGAAATATTGAATTTCTCTCTCTTATAACGTCCTAACTCTTCGTTGAACTTAATGTTGTAGTTGTGCAATAAAGTGTTGATTTGATCATCCACTTTTGCGTCACCGGTCCAGTTTAATGGATCAACATTTTGATAGTCAATTTGAGAAAGATTCTTTTGATTGAACTTAGAACCTTTACCGATTAACATTTCACCAAAGTTGTTGCTTACACCTAAAGAAGGTCTGTCTTTCAAAAGCATTTGCAGCTTCTCCAACAACACTTCCATAATGTCTGTAACATTCTTCTCGTGTACTTTCTCAATCTTCTCTAGTAATGCCTTCTCTCTAACCTTTGTATTCTTATCTTTCTTAGCTCTCTGAAAAAGTTTTTTGTCGATAACTACACCTTCTGTACCTGATGGCGCTTTTAGTGAGGCATCTTTTGCATCACCAGCTTTATCACCAAAGATGGCACGTAACAACTTCTCTTCAGGAGTTGGATCGCTTTCACCTTTTGGAGTAATTTTTCCGATAATAATGTCACCTTCTTTTATTTGAGCACCAATACGAATAATACCGTTCTCATCTAAATCTTTAGTAGCATCTTCACTTACGTTAGGAATATCAGGAGTTAATTCCTCTTCACCCAATTTAGTATCACGTACTTCTAATTCAAACTCTTCAATGTGTACTGAGGTAAACCAGTCTTCACGTACAACTTTTTCATTTATAACGATGGCATCCTCAAAGTTGTAACCTTTCCATGGCATAAAGGCCACTTTAAGATTTCTACCCAATGCTAGTTCACCGTCTTTAGTTGCATAACCTTCCGTTAAGAAATCGCCCTCTTTTACAATCTGTCCCTTCATTACTGCAGGGCGCAAATTGATACAAGTAGCCTGGTTAGTCTTAATGAACTTAGTTAGCTTGTATATAATCATGTCTTCCTCAAAAGACACTAATTTCTGCTCTGCATTTCTTGTATAGCGAACGTGAATTTCTTTAGCATCCACAAACTCTACTACACCATCTCCTTCAGCGTGTATTTGAATACGCGCATCACGAGCAGCTTTACCTTCTAAACCGGTACCAACAATAGGCACTTCCGGACGGATCAATGGCACCGCCTGACGTTGCATGTTCGATCCCATCAAGGCACGGTTGGCATCATCATGCTCCAAGAATGGAATAAGAGATGCACTCAAACCAACAATTTGGTTCGGCGCCACATCCATATATTCAACCTCGTGTCTGTCGAGAATTGGGAAGTCACCAGTTTGACGGCTTACAACTCTTTCCTCAGCAAACTCGCTATTGTTATTTAGCGGAGAACTTGCCTGTGCAATCTTTTTCTCATCTTCCTCTTCAGCACTTAAGAAAGTTAGTTTTTTCATATCAACTTTACCGTCTATCACCTTATGATAAGGTGTTTCGATAAAGCCCATCTCATTGATTTTTGCGTGAACGCAAAGTGTTGAGATCAATCCAATGTTTGGTCCTTCTGGTGTTTCAATAGTACATAAACGGCCATAGTGGCTATAGTGTACGTCACGCACCTCGAAACCTGCTCTTTCTCTACTTAAACCACCGGGTCCAAGCGCGGAGATACGACGCTTGTGCGTGATCTCACTTAACGGATTGGTTTGATCTAGGAATTGAGAAAGTTGAGAGGTACCAAAAAATGAGTTGATAACAGAAGATAGTGTTCTGGCATTAATCAGGTCAACCGGAGTAAATACCTCATTATCACGCACGTTCATTCTTTCGCGAATGGTACGAGCCATACGGGCCAGACCAACACCGAACTGAGCATATAACTGCTCGCCTACTGTACGTACACGACGATTGCTTAAGTGATCAATATCATCAATCTCAGCTTTGCTATTAGTTAAGCGCACCAGGTATTTGATGATCTCAATAATATCTTCTTTAGTAAGAACTTTCTTCTCAATGGGAAAGCTTAAGCCCAATTTGCGGTTGATCTTATAACGACCAACTTCTCCAAGATCGTAACGCTTGTCTGAGAAGAATAATTTATCAATAATACCACGGGCAGTTTCGTTATCAGGAGCATCAGCACCGCGCAATTGGCGATAAATGTGCTGAACAGCCTCTAACTCACTGTTTGAGGTATCTTTATTTAATGTGTTGTAAATAATAGAGTAATCACCACTCACCTCTTCTTTTTGGATGAATACGCTCTTAACATCCATTTCGCTAATGGTGTCAATGGCTTTTTCATCAAGAATGGTGTCACGCTCCATCACCACCTCGTTACGCTCAATAGATACTACTTCACCGGTATCTTCATCCACAAAATCTTCAACCCAGGTACGAAGTACACGGGCAGCTAATTTTTTACCTAAAAACTTATCTAGTTCTTTCTTGTCAGCTTTCACCTCATCGGCCATGCCAAACAATTCAAGAATGTCTTTATCTGTTTCAAAACCTATAGAACGTAAAAGTGTTGTAACCGGAAACTTCTTTTTACGATCGATGTAAGCATACATTACATTGTTGATGTCTGTTGCAAACTCCATCCACGCACCTTTAAAAGGTATAACCCTTGCAGAGTAGATCTTGGTACCATTCGGGTGAACCGACTGACCAAAAAATACGCCCGGTGAACGGTGTAACTGGCTTACTACCACACGTTCAGCACCATTGATAACAAAAGTACCACGAGGTGTCATGTAAGGAATATTTCCTAAGAACACATCCTGAACAATGGTTTGAAAGTCAACGTGCTCTTCATCGTTACAGCTTAACCTAAGTTTAGCTTTAAGAGGAACGGCATAAGTAAGACCACGCTCCATACACTCGTCAATAGAGTAACGGGGCGGATCAATAAAATAATCCAGGAATTCCAACATAAAGATGTTGCGCGTATCGTTAATAGGGAAATTCTCCTTAAACACGCGAAACAGACCTTCAACGTTACGTTTATCAGGTGTTGTCTCTAATTGGAAAAAATCTTGGAACGATTGTAACTGAATGTCGAGTAGGTCAGGTGTCTCCGATAAATTTTTAATTTTTCCGAAACTAACCCTGTTCTGAACTTTAGTTGAAGACATATTTATATTTAACCGGTTTTAATCAAATACTTAGGCGGATATTGCTATCCTCAGTGCACTGATAACGAAACATGCAGAAGATTAATGGCCATACTTCTTACTTGTTTACTCTAATTAGCCTAAATTAAAAAAGGAATGCAAAGGTAAGGTTTGCGGAGAAACATCAAAAACAAATTTTAAGCCAAAATAAAACATTGGCAAAATTTTGAATTATGCGGAGGGCAGAAGTGATGTGAGTAGCGATGTTATGAAAATTCAAAAATAGGGATAAATAGTAAAGGAGGAATCAGGTGCTCCAAATTTTAAGCGATAACTCATTCATAATGTTTCGAATGATTCACTAATTTTTAGTTGGCTCTATGTCCATTTTACTTGGTTCTTGCACAACATCTAAAAGAATACAGGAATTTCTTGGCTTACAAGCAAAATGTTCGCAGGATGAATACGGCAGGATGAAAAACTATTTCAATTGCCTGCGAAACTTTGTTTTTGGATTTCTTCTTGCGTGATATATAGCAGCAATATGAATTATCTTTTTTAATGCTAAATACTCATACACTATCATATAAGGAAAGCTTTCAATCTTGGCCTCTCTAAAATGACTATTTTGCTTAGTCCCAAAATATTCTGGATGCTCGCTTATTTGTTGAAGCTTCTTTTCAACGTTGTGCATAAATCTTTCACCTAATCCTATTTTCTTTTCCTCATACCACCCATATGCTTCCATGTATTCTTCAAAAGCTTCCTCATGAATTTTAAAAGGATAGGCCATTATCGATTTGAACTTTTTGCTCTAGCTGCGTCCTTAGTTTCCTCCCAACTATACATTCGGGCCGTTCCATCAATAAAAGTCTTACTTCTATGTTTTAACTCTTTAATAAAGTCGTCATTCCAATCATTGGCTGCTGTATCAATCTCATCCTCAACCATTGTGTAAATAGCCTTCAGCTTTTTGTCGTCTGCAACCTGCAGATAGTTCATTAACTTCTCTCTAATTGTTGTTGTGGTCATAACTGTACTAATTTATACAAATTTACTTTTTCAATAGGTTTTCACATAAACATTTGTGTTTGCAAACATGAGTACCCTTTCAACTAAGGTTGCTGGCAACTGATTTCTGTATAAAAGTTCAAGCTCTACCATAGTTATTAAAAAGGAGAAAGCTCCGCTTTCTCCTTTTTAATATTACAATATTAACCTTACTTCTGCTTTATAGACTTAACAATCTCAAGCGCCTCTTTGGTAAGACTTTCAATTTTTGCGTAGTCTTTTGCTTCGAGCAATTGCTTGCTAATTAATTTGCTGCCCATACCTACAGCGCATACACCGGCTTTAAACCAGCCTGCAATATTCTCTTTATCAAGATCAACACCGCCGGTTGGCATAAATAAAACTTCAGGAAACAATTCTTTTATAGCGCTCATAAAACCGGGTCCTAAAATATTACCCGGAAATAATTTTACAAATTTGGCACCTAACTGTTCTGCTCTAATAATTTCGGTTGGTGTCATACATCCCGGAACCCAAAGCATGTTGTTATTGTCCGCAACTTTAGCTGCGTCCTCAACTAAACCCGGGCTAATAATGTAATCTGCACCTGCATCAATAAAAGCTTGCGCTTGGGCTGCATTTTTTATGGTTCCTACGCCCAAATACATGCCACTCAATTCACTTTCGCAAAGTTGTTTCATGGCTGTAAAATTCTTTAGTGCTGCCTCACCCCTGTTGGTGTATTCTACAGTTCTAACACCTGCACGGTATAAAGTTCTAAGTACTTCAAGACTTACTTCGGTGTCTTTGTAAAAATACAATGGCAAAATACCTTGTTCTGGTATCAATTTTAAAAGCGCTGATTTTTTATCCATTTGATTGATTTTAATCATTAATGTGTCGTCCAAAAATACAGACAACATTTGGCAAATATGTCCGAAAGGTACAAAGCATAACTATTTAGCAGAAAAGAGATACCTGTTTTATTTCCGCAATCGTGCCCGTAACTATTTTGTGGGTAATTGTAAAGTTTTTATAGTGAACAATTATCTTTGCCCCTCATTTTAAATGAGTATTCTTAAACTAACAAAATAATAACGATGCCTAAAAAAGTTGTTACCCTCGGCGAAATTATGCTGAGACTTTCAACTCCTGATTTCAAAAGATTTGTACAAGCTGATACTTTTGATGTTACCTATGGTGGTGGAGAAGCGAACGTTGCAGCTGCAATTTGCAATTATGGTGAAAACGGAACTTTTGTAACTAAAGTACCTAACAATCCTATTGGTCAGTCTGCTATTAATCACTTACGCCGTTATGGTGTTGATACGCAATACATTGCACGTGGTGGAGAGAGATTAGGTATTTATTTTCTTGAGACAGGTGCATCTATGAGAGCCTCTCAAGTTGTATACGATCGAGCCGGTGCTTCTATTGCTGATGTTGATGCTAGCGAATTTGATTTCGACAAAATTTTTGAAGGTGCTGACTGGTTTCATACAACAGGTATCACTCCGGCATTAAGCGATAAAGCTGCTGCACTTACTGAAGCTGCTTTAAAAGCTGCAAAAGAAAAAGGCATTACTACCAGCATAGACCTTAACTACCGTAAAAAATTATGGAGTAAAGAGAAAGCAAGAGAAGTAATGACAAGGCTTTCTCAGTATGTTGATGTTTGCATTGGTAACGAAGAAGATGCTGAAACTACACTTAGGCTTCCACGCAGGTACAGATGTTACAAAAGGCGGATTGAAGCTTGAAGGTTATAAGAGTGTGTTTAAGCAAATGAAAGAAAAGTTTGGATTTAAATATATTGCATCAACCCTTACGAGAAAGCCATAGTGCTTCTGATAACGGATGGAGTGCATTGGTTTATGATGGTACTGAATTTTACCACACAAAGCAGTACGAAGTGCGCATTGTTGACCGTGTTGGTAGTGGAGATTCTTTTGCCAGTGGTTTCATTTATGGTCTTGTAACCGGTATGCCAATGGCCGATGCTGCTGAGTTTGGTGTAGCTGCTTCTGCATTAAAACATACCATTCCCCGGTGATCTTAACCATGCAACTCGTAAAGAAGTTATGGACCTTGTGCAAGGCGATGCTTCCGGTCGTGTTCAGAGATAAATAAAGACTCGTTTATAAATAAAAATCCGCTAACAACTTTGGCGGATTTTTTTTGGTACGAACTTTTAGTCATCTATTAATCATTGTTGCGTCGCACACTTGTACTTTTAGTATTGTACGCAACAATACATTTTACAAAACCTAAAACTTGAACATATGATCATCGATTCACTTAAAAACGCTGATAAATACATCAGCCTTCATCCACGTTTTGCCAAAGCTTTTGAATGGATTAAAAGCCAAGACTTAGAAACCATTGAAGTTGGTAAATATCCTATTGACGGTCCTGAAGTACATGCATCAGTATCTGAGAAAGATGGCTACTCAAGAGAGGATGCTAAATTTGAATGCCATAATAATTGGTTAGATATTCAGGTTTGCCCTACAGGAAAAGAACAAATGGGCTGGAGCGCAAGAGAAAGAGTAACATCCCCAAAAGGCGAATACAATGCTGAAAAAGATGTCACTTTTTTTAATGATAAACCTGACACTTACTTCACTTTACAAGCAGGCCAATTTGCAATCTTTTATCCTGAAGATGTACACGCACCGCAAATAGGTGAAGGACCTATAAAGAAGCTTGTAGTTAAAATAAAATTGTAATTGTACTAATAGAAAAAGCCGCAAATGCGGCTTTTTCTTATTTAAATCGTTCTACATCTTGTTGACCCGTCTCAATATTCGAGACCGTTAATACATCTTGCCCCGTTGCATCTCCTTGCTCTTGTAGCTTACCAAATGCTGCGGCGGTTGCATAATTCACAATGTCATTTTCAGTATGGCCGTTATACAAACCATAAATCAATCCGGCCATAAAACAGTCACCACTACCTGAGCGATCCACTACTCTATTGGTAGTAAACTCTGTTGAGTTGTATTGCTTACCATCTTTATACATGGTAGTAAAGTATAGCAACTCCTTCTTATCGAAACGAAAGGTGTTGGCAACAACTTTACACTTTGGAAAGTTTTCTATGATCTCTTTTGACGTTGCTTTTGCATGGTTCAGATACGCCTCCATACTTTTTTTATCATGTACGGTATCATCAACCGTGGTGCCTAATAATGTATTGGCCGACCAAATGTTGCCCATAACCACATCGCAATGTTCTACCAACTTCTTCATCACCTCATGCGGTGCTTTTCCATATTTCCATAAACGTGCACGATAGTTTAGGTCAACAGAAATGGTAATGTTTTTTCTGGATGCAGCTTCAACAGCCTCCAAACAAACATCTGCCACATTTTGGTTTAACGCCGGACTTATTGCTGAAAAATTAAACCATGAAACGTCATTTAAAACTTTGTCCCAATCAATAGTTCCAGGTGTTAGTTGTGAAAAAGAGCTCTGATCGCGATCGTACACTACACTACCTTTCAGATCGGCGCCTCTCTCTAAATAGTAAACCCCTATCCTGTTGCCACCAAATAGTATAGAGCTAGTATAAATGTTGTTGTATTCCAGGTAATGAATCACGTGCTTCGACATGAAGTTATCGGGCAAAACAGTACAATACTTTACAGGTACATTCCATGCCGCAAGCGCTGTAGCCACGTTTGCTTCTGCACCACCTACGTATAATTGCATTGGTTGCTTTTCATTCACATCTTCGATAAGTGCGGGAGATATCCGTAGTAACAACTCACCAAAACAAAGCACCTTTTTCTTTACCATGATAGGGATTGATGAGTGATGAATGATGAGTGATCAATAATGAGTGATCAATGATGAGTTATGAATGATGAGTGATCAATGATGATGATGAGTTTGTTTGAAATGAGTCCTACTTTTTTGGTAGAAAATCTTCTCGGCACGGGCTAAAAACATCTATCAACATACCCGCTTGTAAACACAAGGTTCCATGAGGTATGTTGGGAGGAATGTATAATCCATCTCCCTTTTTGACCATTTTCTTTTCTTCCCCAATTGTAAACTCAAACAAACCACTTTCAACATAAGTTACCTGCGAATGTGGGTGTGAATGTATTGAACCGATCGCATCTTTTTCAAACTGAACTTTTACCATCATTACCTGGTCATCGTACCCAAATATCTGGCGCTTTATTCCTGCGCCAGCTTCCTCCCATGGTATGTCTAAATTGTATTGTAGTATCTCACTATTCATCAGCAACAGAATTTTTAGATGTTGATGATTTTCATTTTAGGAACTAATGATTTCATTACAAACCAGGCTATCAAATAAGATACAGCGCAAATAGAAAAGATAATAAAGTATCCAGCTTCTTTACCTGTAAAACCCATGAACTCCATTTGTGTTCTACCCGAATATTCAAATAAAACGCCGGAGCCTTTGTTAATGAAAAACGAACCTATACCTCCTGCCATACCGCCCATACCCGTTACGGTTGCAATAGCTCTTTTAGGAAACATATCGCCCACTGTAGAAAAAATATTGGCCGACCATGATTGATGGGCTGCACCTGCAATACCAATAATTATAATAGGAACCCATGCGCTTGTTTGTCCTAAGGGTTGCGCTAAAAGTGCTAAAAGGGGAAAGAAAGCAAATAGCAACATGGCACGCATGCGACCCTCATATGGGTTCATCTTTTTCTTTTCAACAAAATAGGTTGGCAGCCATCCACCTATTATGGATAGTAGCGTGATCATATACAAAACAAATAGTGGCAATGCACTTTCCGTTGATGACATTTTATAAATGTCTTTAAGGTAAGCTGGCGTCCAAAATAAAAAGAACCACCAAACACCATCGGTCATAAACTTACCAAAGGCAAAGGCCCAGGTTTGCCTATACTTTAAAAGCTGACCAAATGATAAACGGTTATTGCCGCCTGCACCTGTCACCGGCTCACTAACCTGATCGTGCTGTACAATATCCTGCTGTATATATTCTAATTCCGCTTTATTTACTTTAGGGTGTACTTCCGGTTTCTGGTACATGTAAATCCAAAAACCCATCCATAAAAAGCCAAGTGCACCAATAATTAGGAAAGACATTTCCCAGCCGTAGGCCGCAGCAATAAATGGAATTGAAATGGGTGCAGCAAGAGCACCTACAGTGGCGCCTGCATTAAAGATACTTGTGGCAAGTGCTCTATCTTTTTTTGGAAAATACTCTGCTGTTGCTTTAATGGCGGCTGGAAAGTTTCCGGCTTCGCCAAATGCTAGCACAAAACGGGCGACAATAAACAGCGTTACACTTGTTGATAATACTAAGGCAGTATCGCCTACAGTATCAATAGCTTTTTTAGCACCTTCGAAACTCACGAACCAATTTCCCGTTAAAATACCTGAAGTGGCGATACCACAAAAGGCATGCAAACATGCGCCAATACTCCAAATACCTATTGCCCATAAAAAACCTTTTTTAGTATCGAGCCTATCAACAAAACGGCCCGCAAATAACATGGAGACAGCATAAAAAATTGAAAACAACGCGGTGATTGTTCCATAATCACTATCGGTCCAATGAAATTCTGGAACCAGATAATCTTTCCAGGTTAATGAAAGTACTTGCCTGTCTAAGTAATTAATAGTAGTAGCAAAAAACAGCATGCCGCAAACCGTCCACCTGTATTTTCCAATTTTTTCCATTCGTTAGATATTATATTATTATTTTTTTAAGTAGAGTGACAAGCAGTTTGAAAAATAAAAAGAAAAAATGTAAAACCCTTGAGAATTTTTCAAGGGATTATACCTAAACACCACCAAAAACTGAAAAGCCTCCATCAACACAAATCATAGAACCCGTTACAAATTGAGATGCATCGCTTAATAGCCAAACGAGCGCACCTTTTAATTCATTCGGGTGACCAAATCTATTGAATGGCGTTTGCCTGATAACGAGTTCTCCACGCTCTGTATAACCGCCCTCCGGAGTAGTTAATAGATTCTTGTTTTGCTCAGTTAAAAAGAATCCCGGTGCAAGTGCATTCATTCTAATATTATCTCCATATCGGCGAGCTAGCTCAACAGCAAACCATCCGTTGTAACAATCTAATGCAGCCTTACCCATATTGTAGCCTAACACTTTGGTTATAGCACGTTTAGAGTTCATTGAGCTTATGTTTACAATACTACCCTTACCTGTTTCTGCAATGGCACTTCCGAACACTTGTGTTGGTATAACAGCGCCCCAAAGATTAAGGTCAAGTGTTTTTCTCATACCATCTATACTCATCTCAAAAATGTTGTCATTGCGGTTGCAAAACACCTTCGAGGCATATTGCCACCCGCGCCATTTACAAGCGCCATCAATTTTACCAAATTTTCTTAGTATTATTTCTTTGGCTTCGTGCAGTTGCTCCTCATCCATTACATCGGCAACTACACCAATGGCATCGCCGCCATTAGCATTTATTTCTGCAGCACGCTCCTCTGCAATTTCTTTTTTTCTACCCAATATCGCAACACTGCCACCGGCTTCTACAATCCCCTCAATAAACGAATTTCCTAATATTCCAGTTCCACCAGTTACTACTATTACCTTGTCCTTTAAGACTAAACATATTATCACTCATTGTTCTTTTACTATTTAGTTAATGAAATGACGAAAAATTACAACCATATCGTAACACTGTTATAGGACAGGCATCCATATCTGTATATTCTTTGTTTTCTCCTGCCATACCCCAAATGAAACTATAATTACTAGTGCCACATCCTGAGTGTATACTCCAGGCTGGAGAAGCAATAGCTTGGTAGTTGTGCAACACCATGTGTCTGGTTTGCTGAGGCTCACCTAAGAAATGAAATAACCCCTGATCTTCTGGTACATCAAAATAAAAATAGATCTCACAACGCCTGTCGTGCACGTGCGATGGCATGGTATTCCATACACTTCCGGGTGCAAGGCGGGTAAGGCCCATTACTAATTGACAACTTTGAATACCATCCATGTAGATGTATTTATAAACAGTTCTTTCGTTTGATGTTGCTTTGTGCTCCTATGTTTGTAGGCGTTGCATCAGCACTTTGCATAAACGTTGTGGGGTATGCTGCATGGGCGGGTGATGATAACAAAAAGAAGACTGCAGGTGAAGCTGCATCATTGCTTTTGAAAGAAATTTCTTTAGTTCCTTTGCCTGCATACACGCAATCATATTTTGAAAGTGAATGCGTTGTGCCATCAGCAATAACAGCACCATCACCACCAACATTGATGATACCTAACTCTCTTCTTTCTAAAAAGTATTCTGACTTTAAGTTGGTGAAATTTGCTAAGATCAAAGGATCACTTGTTGGGCAGGCAACACCGGTTATCATTCTATCGTAGTGCGTATAAACTAGGTTGATTGATCCGGGTTTGTAAAGACTATCCAGTAGGAAATTTTTACGTAATGCTTCCGTATCTAATTGCTTAGTCTCATTAGGACCGATTGCATTTAAGACTTCTAAATTATTCATCTAAATAAATTTTGTATTTGGTGGAAGGTTATATGTAAAGTTGAAGAGTGGGTACGATCAATAAATTCAACCACTTTTTAACTTTCGCGTGAAGTTAATGAGTAAGCTTTATTTAGTAGCCTTATACTCATAACAAAATTTGCAATACGAAATGTGATGTTGGACTAACTAACTCCACCTTGCAACACTATTAAATTTTATTGACGTTGGCATCCTGCATCTTCCTGCTTACAAAAAAGGCCACCTTATCATTGACAAGGTGGCCTTTTAATTAATATTTGTTGTGTTATTTTCTGGTGTCTAATGTAAGTTTAAGACGTGCAAAATAATAAGCACCGTTGAAACCCATCTGTTGCACGCGGCGACTGTATGGGAAGCGGCCTAAACTTTGGTTGCCACTGTGTGTATGCATATCCTGATATACATTGAATAAATTATTAGCACCAATTGTTGCACCTAACGACTTTGTAAGTTGGTATGATAACGATAAATCGGTTACTGTTTTAGCAGAAAAAACCTGATCTAAACTTTGCTTTTTACCGGTAAATAAGTTTACAGGATATAAACTTGTATCGCCAGGTGTTGATGGATCTAAGTATGTAACCTTACCAAAATTTACAAACCTTAGTAGTGCACTAAACTTGCTGTACTTGTAGTTAAACATCAAGGTCATTTTATTTTGAGGACTAGCTACTTCTACACGGCTCTGATCTTCTCTATTGAAATAGTTACTTAGCTGGCCACTGTTTACAAGAATGTTTGACGCATGAATAATAGGCTTGCCATCGGCACCTTTTTTTACTTCATTATCAATAAACGTCATAGCTAAAGATGTGCGTAAAGATTGCTTTGCAGCAAATACCTTGTTGTAAGAAACCACGGCCTCTATTCCACGGGAACGCGTATCAATTGCGTTGGTAAAAAAATTGGCGGTGGTAGCACCTGCAGCTCTTAACTCATTTGTAAGCTGTTGATTGGTACCGCCTGTAAAGTTGTTGGTCAAAATTATCCTGTTATCAATATCAATTTGATAAGCGTCAACTGTTACTTCGAATCCGGTAAAAGGCTTTGCAGTTAGGCCTACTGAATAACTCTGGCTTGTCTCCTGCTTCAACTTAGGGATTCCTAATATTTGTGCGGCCTTACTATCGTTGGTAAACGTGCCACTTTCTACTGGTACTAAGGCACCATTTACACTTACAAATAAAGTGTTTGATTTTTCATAATATTTCTGTTGCATCGATGGCGCCCTGAAACCAGAACTTATTGAAGCACGCAGATTTAAACCATCAGCCACCTTATAACGGGTAGACACTTTATAGTTAAGCGTTGATCCAAAGTCAGAATAATTTTCGAAACGTAAGGCGCCGGTAACTAATAATTTCTTAGTGAAATCTTGTTCAACATCTAAATAAACACCAGTTGAATGCCTGGTGCGGTTACCGGTGTTTGTAGTAACAAAACCTCTAAATACTTGCGATAAACCACCTGCGCCTGAAGCTACATCGTAATTTTTATAAGATGCTTCCTCACCATTCTCTATAGCAAAAATTTCTGACCTGTACTCAGCACCACCTGCAAGATTTAAGCCTTGCAGTACAGAAAACTTGCGAGATATATCAGCGTTTACGGTGTTCTGACCAAACTTTAAACCACCTGCATCAAATGAAGTTTGATTATTACCGGCGATGGCAAACTGTGAGTAATTAACTGAATTCTGTACACCAAAATTAAAATTGTTTCTACCGTAAGTATTGCTAATATCGAAATTCCAGTCATTAAATTTTGTACGGTAACCAATAGCAGCAGAAAGGTCAGTAATGTCTGTAACGATTTCTGGTAAGAAACCGTTGGGGTACATAGCTACAGCCTTTGATGCATAGGTGCCAGCATTAGATGCATAACTGCTGGGGTAACGGTACACACCTGCGGCATTACCGTTTTTGTCAGTATATCCTCCAAACGAATAGATTTCTCCATTACCTACAGGATAGCTGAAGTTATAAAATGCTGATGCTGATGTTATTTTAGAATTACCCACACGCATATCAAAATTATTGCGGGTTAAGCCTCTTGCATTTAATATTGAATCATCTCTATTAGCGCCATTTACATTTGGATAAACCGCTCCAGTGTACGTACCGGTTCTATTGGTAGCACCCCTGTTTATATATTCGCCTGTAACATGTAAAAACCCTTGACCGATTTTAAAACCATAACCCAAAGATGATTGGAAAGTATTACCATCAGTAACTTTTACGTTTGGATCATCTGACTTATTGGTAAGTTTATATAGTGCAAAATTCTTGTCGTAGTTAGTAACATAGGCTCCATAGCTAGCACTGGCTTCTAGTATACCTGTTTGTTTTTTCAATACAACATTAATAACGCCCGCTATAGCATCAGAACCATACTGCGCTGCAGCACCGTCTCTCAGTATTTCAATACGCTCAATTGATGTGGCAGGTATGGCACTAAGATCCGTTCCTACCTGACCTCTGTTTACTGTGCCATTTACATTTACCAGTGCAGATTGATGTCTTCTTTTACCATTAATTAGCACCAACACTTGGTCCGTACCTAATCCTCTTAGTTGTGCAGGATCTACGTGGTCAGTACCATCTGCAACGGTTTGCCTGGATGATTGAAAGGAAGGGGCAATGAGTGTAAGAATTTGGTTTAAGTCAACCTGTCCAATTTCATTGATTACTTGTGATACTGGAATTACATCTACCGGTACTGCAGTCTCTGTTCTTGTGCGTGCAGCAGCTCTGGATCCAAGCACAACAACTTCGTCAGTATTGGATGATAATGTTAAGGAAAAATTGACTGTCGAAGTGTTGCCGGCAGTTACTGTAACTGACTGTTGTGCAGTAGCAAATCCAACAAAGCTCGCATTGATAGTATAAGTTCCGGGCGCCACTTTAAAGGCATAAATACCGGCCGGATTTGTTGTTGTACCTCGGCTAGAATTCGATATAGTAATTGAAGCACCACTGAGTGCCGTACTACTATTGTTTGTAACAGAGCCGGTAATGGTACCATCTTGTGCATTAGCAAAAAGCTGCAGCAGCACCAACATTAAAACTGGTATTAATTTTTTTAGCGAAAAGTAACATTGTTTCATAGTTCGTTTTGTTTGTTGAAAAAAAGGTTGCTTCATAAGAGGCAACCATAAAAACAGACAGCACCTGAAAGTAAGTTGCTGCTTTATAAGATGGGAAACAAAAAGCCCCACCAAAATAGGTGAGGCCTTTCGTTAATTTTTGGATGATGGTCTATTGACCTTGTGCTAAGGAGTAAGCTTTTTTATTTCCCCAAATATTTAAGAGTTCGGTTGAGCAAATGGTGAAATCTTGTGCAAGCCTTTTATAAAGTTCTAATATATCGGTTTGAGTTACGGGATGGTCGCCAATACTCTCAAAACGGCAGGCATATTGATTTACAAGATTAGTAAATACACTTCCCTTTGGCCACACTTGGGTGCCCCGATTTGTTATAGTTACAACTTTAAAAAGATCCAACGTATGTTTTAAGCATTTATCTGCAACAACCGTTGGTTGCTCATTACTTTCAATAAACATGTCTACCCCAACAATATGCTGATGTTGCAATTCTTCGTTTTCCAACATAGGGTTTTTCTCCAGCTTAAAAATAGTTGGCGTTACCGGCGCGTCGGCAAGCATGGGTTTAGGTTGATGGGATGGCAGGCGGCCAAAATTACCAATAATGGCATCTGCAAATTCAGTAGTACTTAAGGCTGGTTTAGTACGGTCGCCAAAGTCGCCCGTTCTTATACCTTGTTCTAATGTATAAAGCAAGGCATTTTCAATAGTTGATGCTGTTTGCATTAATCCTAAATGCCTTAGCATTGCCAAGCCACTTAATAAAAGTGCTGTAGGGTTAGCAATATTTCTACCAGCAATATCAGGAGCAGTTCCATGGACTGCTTCAAAAATTGATATGTGATCACCAATATTTGCTGATGGAGCAAAGCCCAAACCACCAACCAAGCCAGCACAGAGATCGCTTACAATATCGCCCTGCAAATTGGTTAATACTACTACATCAAAAAGATCCGGGCGTGTAACCAGTTTCATACATAGGTCATCTACTATAATATCATCAGCCTTCAACTCCGGATATTCTTTTGCAACATCATAAAAGCACTCTAAAAAAAGACCATCCGTAATTTTCATTATGTTGGCCTTGTGGCCACATGTAATGCGTTTGGTACCTTTCTTCTTGGCCATTTCAAAAGCATACTTTATTACTTGCATACTTCCAGGCCTTGTAATAAACCGACGGCTTAAGGCTACATCCGGCGTAAGCATGTGCTCCACACCGCCATAGGTATCTTCAATATTCTCTCTTACAATTGTTATATCTATAGGTATACCTGCTTTTGAAAACACTGTATCTACACCATGCAATGTTTGAAACACCCTATTGTTCGCATATGTGTTCCAAGTTTTGCGGGCGGTTACATTTACACTTTTCACACCTTTTCCTTTAGGTGTTTCCATGGGGCCTTTAAAGAGGAGACCCAAGTTTTCAATTTTCTCTTGCGCTTCAGGCGTCATACCATTACTGTAACCTTTATCAAAAACCCACTTACCCATATCAACAAAGTCATACTCAAGGGGCGCCTTTGCAGATTTAAAAATATGAAGCACCGCTGCCATTATTTCCGGCCCAATACCATCTCCGTTTGCTACTGCTATTTTTGTCATAGGTCTCAATTTATGAATTTTATAGTGCAAAAAACCTTTTGGGGTGCACGGCTGAAAAATACTTCATTTTGTTAGGTAAGCAGCATTATTAAACTTTTCATTCTCTTATTCTTCAACAAAATCAAATTTTGTTAGTTGTATAACGTTATTAACACATCATTGGTTAATTTTAAGCGTATTTATACCGGGCCACTAAACCCGGATTGTTTGGTAGAGTCTTTGCATAAGTATCAATATGATTTAAAATTTAAAGCGAAGGTTATGGTTACGAAAATTTCAGACGGCGTACAAATAAGCGTAGAAACATTCTACCAGGAAGATTACAGCAATCCCAGCAATAATGAATACATGTTTGCTTACCGCATAACTATTGAGAATCACAATAATTACACGGTACAATTGCTTCGCAGGCATTGGAACATTTTTGACAGTAATGGTGAGTATAAAGAAGTTGAAGGTGAAGGCGTAGTTGGTCAGCAACCTGTTTTACTACCTAACGAACAATTTCAATACGTAAGCGGCTGCAACCTGAAAACAGAAATGGGAAAGATGTATGGACAATACACCATGGAAAATCAGAATGATAAAAAAACTTTTGAAGTAAACATTCCTGCTTTTGAAATGGTTGTTCCCTTTAAGTTGAACTAATATTACCCTCTTTATTTAGCGAGGTTTATATTTTGCTTGCTCAAAAATAGTTTTAGCCGGACGTGTTCATTAGTTGTTCCGGAGTTGCTTCGTTCATTTTTATCCATCCACTTTTTTACTATTTGCCATCCTACAAATTGACCTATTAAACCCGGTGCTGCTTCGCCCAATGCAGCTGTTTTGGGTGCTTCGCTCATGTAATCTTTCGTAATTGCTGGGTCTGCTACATATAGTAAATCGTTCTGCAAAAAGAAACCCCAGATCACTGATTCATTCTCATAACTATCATCAAGCTGTTTTTTAGTGTAACCAATTTTAAGCGTGTCTGCTGTTTCAGGCATCAAAATATCAAGTAAATACAAACGTTTGCCCGCCTCAATCATTTGCTCCACCAATGGTCTTCCTACACTATTATCCGGGTACATATCTTCTACAATATTCTTAATACTATTCACGGCAATATACTCGGGCTGAAACCTCCGCGAAACATAGGCCGGATACAATTGCTGTCCCGATTCTGATTGATACCATGAAAAGTTTTGACCTAAGTATAGTTGTAGTCCTACAGCTATTGCATCATTAGTTAAAATGTTACCGTAACTATTAAATGGACCAATAAAGGTGATTACTTTATTAGGCACTTTATAATTAGGAAAATAATGTTTTACAAACTTCAAGCCTTGTTGAATATTTTTTTCAATAGCAGGTAAATTTTGTATTGATTTATCGGCAGAGTCGCGTAGGCTACTGTAAGAATTGATGAAAGATTTGATACCCTTTTCTACAGCCACTGAACTATCTGGTTGTGATGGTAATGCGAGAATGTTGAAAATAAAATCTTGTAAAAAGCCCGGATATTTTGCATGAAGTTTTTGCAGCGATGCATTGATATTGTTAGTATCCATTGCAAAAAAATCACGCTCAAAACGTTGCATTTGCAAATCAACTTTCACCTTAGAAACATCCGGAACATTGCGTTTATTTCCACATGATAGTAGCGCGATCATTAATACAAGTAGCAATCCTTTACCCATTTATTTACTTTGCGGGCAAATTACATTAAGGCAGGAACTTTGCAATTAAATCAATCATAATTAAGAAATTCGCATCATGAAAATAGTACTGGCGCAACAGAATTATCATATTGGCAATTTTGAAGAAAATACTCAAAAAATTATTTCAGCTATCAATGAAGCTAAACGGCAGAAAGCTGATCTGGTAGTATTTAGTGAAATGAGTATTTGCGGTTATCCGGCGAGAGATTTTGTTGAGTTTGATGATTTTATCAATAAATGTTATCAGGCAATTGATACTATTAAAGAGCATGCCGATACGATCGGTGTTCTTGTTGGGTCACCCGCCAGAAATCCGGTAGTAGAAGGTAAAGATTTGTTCAACGCTGCTTTCTTACTGTACGAAAAAGAAATAAAGGCCGAGATACACAAAACGCTTTTGCCTACTTACGATGTATTTGATGAGTATCGTTATTTTGAACCTGCTCTCGATTGGAAAGTGATACCCTTTAAGGGCAAACGATTAGCAATTACCATTTGCGAAGACATTTGGAACATGGGCGACAATCCCTTGTATCGCCTTTGCCCTATGGATGCATTAGTACAGCAACATCCGGATGTAATGATCAATCTAAGCGCTTCGCCTTTCGATTATATACATGAGGAAGAAAGGAAGGAGATTATAAAGGGAAACGTGGTAAAATATAAGCTACCCATGTTTTATTGCAATGCCGTAGGTAGCCAAACAGAAATTGTATTTGATGGAGGTTCGTTAATATTTGATAAAAACGGGAACTTATGCAAAGCCCTTCCAAAGTTTGAAGAGGCAATTGACGGTGCTACCTTAAATGACGATGGCACTACTGATTGCACTGTGGAAAACGATGGTATTAAACCTATATATAGAAACCGCCCCAACCCTACCGAAATCATCCCGAATCTACATATTCCTGACATCTACCAGGCGCTTGTGATGGGTATTCGAGATTATTTTACCAAAATGAATTTCACGAAAGCAATCATTGGTTCTTCGGGGGGTATTGATAGTGCGGTAACCATTGCTTTAGCTTGCGAAGCTTTGGGCAAAGAAAATGTGCGAGCTATTTTAATGCCGTCGCCTTATAGTACTGAGCATTCTGTAAATGATGCTATAAAATTAAGTGAACGATTAGGCAACCCTTATGATGTTATAAGAATTGACTCCGTATACGAATCATTCCTATCAACCCTTAAACCCATTTTTAAAGATTTGCCTTTTAGCGTAGCGGAAGAAAATATACAAAGCAGAACCCGTGGCAATATATTGATGGCAATTGCAAATAAGTTTGGGTACATCTTGTTAAACACTTCAAACAAAAGCGAACTTGCTACAGGCTATGGAACGCTTTATGGGGACATGGCCGGAGGTATTGGCGTTTTAGGTGACTGTTATAAATTACAGATTTACGAATTAGCCAGATATATAAATCGTAATGAAGAACTCATTCCCGAACACATCATTACCAAACCACCTAGCGCAGAGTTGAGACCTGATCAAAAAGATAGTGACAGCTTACCTGACTACAACATCCTCGATGGTATTTTATACCAATACATAGAAAGGCGCCAGGGCCCAAAAGAAATTAAAGCTAAAGGGTTTGAGAGTACACTGGTTGATAGGGTACTCAAGCTGGTAAACCTCAATGAATACAAGCGCAATCAATTTTGTCCTATTATTCGTGTTAGTCCAAAAGCTTTCGGCGTAGGCAGACGCCTGCCTATTGTGGGTAAATATTTAAGCTGATAAAACGGGTACAAGTTAATATTCGTGCATACAAAGCAACGGCACGTGGGTGTGAAAAGCTAATTGCTTTGTATGACTTCGCTTAAAGATGCTTTCAAAAAAGCCATGCTTTTTTGGTATGGTGATGATCATATCCACCATATTCTTATCGGTAAAATCATTAACCGCCTCCGTAAAATCGCTACCAATTATAAAATGAAACTCAGGAGAATATTCTTGAAGTGCAGATGCTAGTATCTCTTTTTGCTTAGTTGTTTCTTCGCTATTGTCAATACTTGTTTCAGATACATTTAGTATCAGCAACTTTGCTTCTGTATCGTGCAGAACTTTTTTGATAGGTTCAACAGGTGTGGTTTCTGCAACCTTCTTAAAGTCGCAAACCATTAAAATCTCCCTAACTACTTTATACTTCACATTGCCAGGCACTATTAAAACCGGCGTTTTCGTGTTGTGCACTACACTAATAGTATTGCTCCCTATAAATGTTTCTTCAAAAGTGCTTCCTGTTCCGGTAATGCCCATTACAATTATATCTGCACCTGTCTTCTCGCAAATGTCATCAATTCCTGCAGCAAGCACATTGAACTCACCAAGTGTTTCAATTTGCGTGTCACCTGCCATCGTTTTAAGCTCACTGGCAAAACGTTGAAGTCCGCTTTCACTAATTGCTTTTAACTCATCCATGTTTACCATTTGCATTACAGGCATGGCGGGGTCAATACTAACTGGCACCTGATAAGCATTATAAATAACTATTTTTTCGGCCCCAATCTGTTTAGCTATATGGCAAGCATATTCGGCCGCATTTTTGGCCGTTTCAGAAAAATCCGTTGGAACTAAAATAGTCTTCATGCTTCAAAAATTTTAGGTAAAACTATTGTTGATTTAGATGTAATTAAAAGTAAGCTTAAAAATACGGAGTTTGGTAAAGCATTTTTTTTATTCATGCAGCATTTGATGCTATAAATTGTCTAATTTTAAAGGGTAATATCCGTTACCTGCATGACAGAAGAATATATAATTTCAGGTTGTCTTCAACATCAACCAACCGCACAACGAGAACTCTATAACCGCTATAGCCCCAAAATGCTATCAGTGTGTTACAGATATGCTCAATGCCGCGAAGATGCTGAAGATATGCTGCAAGAAGGTTTTATTAAAGTGTACACTCAAATACATACTTTTCAAAACAAAGGTGCGTTTGAGGGTTGGGTACGCCGAATAATTGTTCATACCTGTATCAATTTTTTAAAGAAACATAAAAAGTTTTCTGACAATGTTGATATAATGAACGCTACCTATCTGCAAATAAAAGAGGAAACTATTCCTTCAATTATGCAGGCTAAACAGGTTGTTGAGTGTATACGTTTACTGCCTTTAGGCTATAGAACGGTTTTAAATCTATACGCGATAGAAGGCTTTACGCACCGCGAAATTGCTAACATGTTAGATGTAGAAGAAAGCACAAGCAGAAGCCAGTACACCAGAGCAAAAGCAATGCTCGAAAACATATTGGTTAAGAAAAATATTCTTGAAAAGCCTAAGCCTAAATTTAATTGGCTAGCCGGGGTTCATAAGTGACAAATTAAAGTTGATGGACGATCATTTTTACAAAGACGAATTTGAAAGCTTTCTGCAAGCACAGTCTGATAATCATCGGATGTATCCTTCTGATAGCGTTTGGAGAAGCATCAACAAAAAACTGCATGGAGACAAAACTTGGCCTTCACTCACCATTGCAGCATTTACATTTATAGCCGCTATTATTGCTATCAGCATTTATTTCACTCCTGGTCAAAACATTTTTACAATTAAACTGGTACCTATCGAAGCGCCCAACGTTTCAAAACCTGTTAAACCATTATTAACATCTCTCAGTCACCAAAACATACTGCCCTCTGTTCAATCCTGGAAAGCGGATGTGGCAAGTCCTATCGATACTGATTCTGCCTCAATGGTTCAGGTGGTTGATACAAAACATTTTGATCTCTCTCAATCGAAAATTACAGCAGTTACAAATTCAAATCTTGCGAAAACGAAATTTAAAAGTGTTTCAAATTCAGTGTCAAATAAGTTTGAAACGTATTCAAACTCACCTTCTCTAAACAGCGAAATAATTAGTGATTCTGAAGTTCAAATTTTAGAAAATACAGCCACACCAGTTATCGACAAAAATGATAATTTAATAGAAGATAACACTCTAGCAATTGATCCAATAACATCTAAAATTGAGAGTAAGAAACTAGCCAATAAATCAAAGTGGAGCTACAAAGTTTACATTACACCTTCAAGAAGTTATAGAGTTTTAAAGGAAGATGCTGTACTTCAACAAAAGCAAGCAGCCTTCATAACCGGTCCGTTTGATATCAATTACACATCGGGAGTAAACAACGTAGCCAGGTACGTGCCAGGTAATGGCATGGAAGCTGGAGTACTTTTTAGCTATGAACTTAGCAAAGATTTAAAACTAAGTCTGGGTGCCCAGTTTAACGTTAGGCAGTATTATATTGAAGCGTTTATAGCTGAGCCTCAAACAGCTACAATAGTATTACAAAATGCATCAGGCACCGATTCAGTTAACCGTACATCAATTTATAAAACCAATACTGGTTATGCAAGTGTTGAATTGATCAATAGATATTTTCAGGTGTCTGTACCGGTTGGGGTTGATCTTAATGTTGTTAGTTTCAGTAAAGATCTGGCAGTGCATATAGCAGCAACGTTGCAACCCACTTACACACTTAATAACAATTCTTTTCTAATTTCAACTAATTATAAAAATTATGCAGAGAGTGGCTCTATGCTTAGAAATTGGAATGTGAATACGGCCATAGAAGCTTTTTTAAGTATTAATAGTGGAGGTGTACATTGGCAAGTTGGCCCACAATTCAGATACCAACAGTTGCCAACTTTTAATAAAGAGTATCCTATTAAAGAACACCTACTTGATTATGGTGTAAAAATTGGAGTTTCAAGGTCGATTCGTTAAAACGCAACCTGTACCAACTGCGTAGGCTTTCTTTTACAAGGAAGCCTATTTTTTTGCCGTGCAATGGAATAGTATTTTTGCATAATGAAAAGCATCTTAAGTGCACTGTGTGCCTGCATCATATTTAGTTGTAATCAGGCCCCTGTACAACCTGAGCCAAAAGAACCAATAGTTGCTAATAATGACTCCGCAAAATTTTTCCAAGTAACGCAGTACTTAAATAACCAGTTAAAAACCATCAACAGCACTCCATTCTTCATTTATCATATACACACAGTAAACGATAAAAAAGACTCTGCCGCAATTGACGTTTCAACCGTTAATGCTTTCGCTAATAAGTTTTTAACCCCCAACATAAATGAGCCAGCTTTAAAAAAATATTATACTGAAAATATATTTTTCGATGAAACAATCAAACGTTTTACTTTAAGCTATACTACTACTAATAAAGAGCTCGAAGTACAAAATATTGACGTGCTTTTGGCTGAAGATGGTGAAACGGTTCAGCGCATTTTTATTAAAAAATTCTTCAACTATACTGATAGTTCTGCAAGCGAACAATTAAGTTGGCGGCCTGATAGAAGCTTTCAAATTGTTAGATTAGTGCAAACAAAGGATAAAGAAATTTCCAGACAGGATCTTTTTGTTTGGAATGATAAAGATTTAAAATAGTTATGACAGCGCAGGAGTTTCAGCAAGTATCACATACAATTCCACATCAACCGGGTATTTATAAATATTATAGCTCGTCTAACGAGTTGCTATATGTAGGTAAGGCAAAGGATTTACGAAAAAGGACGAGTTCTTACTTTACAAAGACCTTTACTAACTATAAGACTCATGAATTAGTACAACGAATTTCACGCATTGAGTTTACAATAGTAGATACAGAACAGGATGCTTTTTTTCTGGAAAATGCTTTGATAAAAGAGTTTCAACCTCGTTTCAATATCGATTTAAAAGACGACAAAAGTTTTCCCTTTATCGTTATAAAAAAGGAACCATTTCCAAGAATTTTTTTAACGAGATCAAAAATAAATGACGGTTCAGAATACCTGGGGCCTTTTACCTCTGTAGCCAAGGTTAGAGAGCTTTTAAACTTTATAAAACAGAATGTTGCATTAAGAACCTGTAAATTAAATCTCACCCAAAATAATATAAGTAAGGGTAAGTTTAAGGTTTGTCTCGAATATCACTTAGGTAACTGCAAAGGCCCATGCGAAGGTTTGCAAAATGAGGATGATTATGCCGAATCGCTACAGCAAATCAGAAACATTTTAAAAGGAAATATAAGCCCTGTCATTCAGCATTTTAAAAAAGAAATGGCAGATTTTGCAATTAACATGCAGTTTGAAAAAGCCGAAATTTTTAAAAAGAAGATTGATCATTTGGAAAATTACAGATCTAGATCTGTTATTATAAGCTCTCATCTTTCTAACCTGGATGTATTTACTATTTTAAAGGATGGCAATCTGGCTTACATTAATTATTTAATGGTTAATGGAGGCACTATTGTACAAACCCATACGGTACGCCTTGAAACTAAACTGGATGAGACGGAAGAAGAAGTATTGCCAATAGCAATTACACAATTGCGCCAGACCTTTAACAGCCTGGCAAATGAAATTGTGTTGCCACTGCAAATTGATTACCCAATTGAAGGAATAACCATTACAGTACCAAGAGGTGGTGATAAAAAGAAACTCTTAGATCTCTCTCTGAAAAATGTAAACTATTTCAAAGAAGAACTGCATAAGAAAAAAATTCTTCAGCTTGAAGGGAAATCCGACATGCAAAAGAAACAAGTATTATATCAATTACAAGAAGATTTACAGCTTAAAGAAGCACCATTGCATATCGAATGCTTTGATAATTCAAACTTTCAAGGAAGCTACCCTGTTAGTGCGATGGTTTGCTTTAAAGATGGATTACCTAGCAAAGCTGATTACAGACATTTCAATGTGAAAACTGTAGAAGGCATTAACGATTTTGCAACCATGAAAGAAGTGGTTTACAGACGTTATAGTCGTCTTTTAAAAGAAGATAGTCCTTTGCCTCAGTTAATAATCATCGATGGCGGCAAGGGACAATTAAATGCCGCAGTAGAAAGTTTGATTGAGTTAGGCATTGCAGGAAAGATTACTATGGTAGGCTTAGCCAAAAACGAAGAGGAACTTTTTTTTCCTGGCGACAAAGAATCAATAAAACTAGCTTGGGACAGTGATAGTTTAAAGTTGATCAGAAGAATTAGAGATGAAGTCCATCGTTTCGGAATAAATTTTCACAGGCAAAAAAGAAGCAAAGGAACCTTTAAAAATGAGTTGGAAGAGATTGACGGTATAGGAAAGGCGACGGCTGAAATGCTATTAAAAGAATTCAAATCAGTAAAAAATGTAAAGCAAAAAACTTTAGAAGAGTTGACATCGTTATTAGGTATTTCAAAAGCCAACCTAATTCACAATTACTTTAATCCTAAGGGCACGTTGTAAAATAAAAAAAGGGGCCAGGATAAACATCCAGCCCCGTTTTTAAAATCCAATATCCTATGAAAAACCGTGGTAAAGATAGTAATTCTAACGTAAGAAGCAATATCAGACATCTTATTTCTATAATATTTTTCCCATTTTAACACTGGTTTTCTCAATTATGGACAAAATAAAGCACATAAAAAAAGAGCTCGAATCGAGCTCTTTTTTTATGCGCTTTATCAACTTAGTAAGACCAAAGATCTTGCTCGTAATTAAATATTTTCTCTTTAATATTCTCACCTTCAAGTAATCTAAAAAGTGGATCTTTCATGAAGTTTTTCAAACTTTGATCGAATGGATTATCAATGGATGATTTTGTGATGTAACTACTAAAGAATCTGCTTTCGAAAAGTTCTTCCCAACTCATTCGTCCTGCAAAGTTTTTACCGTTATAAACTTCGTATTTGGCTAACATAGGCCTTAGGTCAGGATAGTAAGCCCAGAATAATGTAACATCTCCTATCGGCATACCAGTAGATGTGTATTTGGTCATTATGGGGGCAATACCTAATATTCTTACAAACATTCTGGAAGATTCTTTATCAAAGATCCATTCTTCCTTAAGCTTGTATCTGTAAATAGAATCCGGATCAATCTGCTTTTGTCTAACCTCATTTTTTACAACATTTCCTTCCATATCCATAACCGGTACGGTATCCATACCGCCTGTTATAATACTTGCAACCTGTGCACTGGTCATGGGTGTTGTAAAGCGGTCATCATCACCACTAAAAGCAGTTACTTCGCCTGATTGAATAGCATTGTATAAAATAGAAATAAACCTCTGATCGCCGTTATCTTCCTGGGCAGCATAACGGAAGGGAAGATTCATTTTTTCACGTGTATCTATTTCTCTCCAAACTCTATGCTTATAAACCGCATCATCTTCTCTAATGTGCTCATAAGTAAGAGGCGTTCTATCTTTTACAAGCTGACGGTCAATTGCATTGTCATTTCTTAAAGAAGGCCTAACAGAGTCTCCAATTCCTGAACCGGCAGACGACTTAACTACTTCGATAGGAACATTAGCGTTGTAACTAGGCGCTGGGGCAGCATTATTATTACCATATCCACTGCTATACTCTGATACTTTTTGAGTACCAGTTTTAGTTTCAGGCTTTGTGGTAGATGGTTTTGGTGCCGGCGTACCATAGCCACTAGTGTATCCACTTGTAGGACGGGCTCTACTAGTTCTAGGCTTAGTTTGAGCAGAAGCATCCATCACAACTACTAAAGTAGCGCCTGCGATCAAACATCCCTTCATCAAGTTATTTTTCATAAAAGACATTTTTTAATATAAGTTAAACGCCATTGTAGGTAAAGATCTTGTGTCTCCACCAGGACCTCTTGCTTTGATCTCATCGATTATTAAAGACGAACCTGGTCTCAATTTATCAAGAATTCTTTTAGAATCAGCGTTAAAGTATGCGCCTGGGTTTGGCGAAATACCAGGCTGCTCTTCAAAACCACGGCCGGTTGCATAAACAGTAAAGCCAACAATCTCAAATTTTACACCTTCAAATACAAAATCTCTCAAATCTGCACGTACACCTTGTTGAGCCTTAATATTATTTGCAGGAACCCTGCCACCTTGGCTTGCACCCACCATTGCAGTAGGATCAGGTACTCTTTTTACTCTAAATTTAAACGGTGTCGTTTTACCATCAACAGTTACATTCACAGTGGCTTCTCCGGCAGTAGAAACGTTAGCAATATACTTACCTGCACCAACTTTTTTCAAGCTTCCGCCCGACATGCTAGCTGAAGTTTTTTCATCACCCGCAGTACCACCTGTAATAGTAAGCGGGTTATCTAAACCAATGTAAAGAACTTTAACTGCATCTGCACTAACACTTGCACCTGTAGGCGAACCCACAGTATAGTCAACCTTTTTTGCAATAGTCGCTTTTGAACCATCAGGTTTTACAAAAGTGATATTTACCACTTTACTGTAGCTACCCGGACCACCAACGCTCGTTTTATATTCTGCAACGCCCTCGTTGTTCAATCCTACTCCATTACCATCAACAGTTACGCTTGGCTTAGCTGCTTTACTAAAAGCGCCAACCCCTGCAGTTATCACAAGTTCCTGACCAGGCATTAAGTATTGAGAGTTTGTTCCGGCAAAGGCCTGAAACTCATTGTAAACAACCTCAACCTCTCCTACTTTTCTGTGACAATAATCTACTATTTGGGCCTCACTGTTCTTAACATCATTTTCAAATTTGCTTAGCATTGTAATTGCAGCAATAGACGGTGTCATTCTAAAATAAGCGGATGACCAATCTCTGTTACCCTGATTTTGCGTTTTTGGTACACTTAAATCGATAGGTAAAGTTTTTTCAAACTCTCTTCTAATTTCAGGATCAATTGCTAAAAGCTGGTTTCTATATTCCTCTAATTTGTTTTGAAGTATTTTTCCTTTGCCACCTTCAACTAACATACGGGTTGATGCATCAAGATTATCTTCTTTAAATTCGCCACCAGCTTCTTTTTGGCCAGCTTCTCTCATTAAATCTGTTTTAAGAGATTCTATGTAAGCGAACATATCATCTGCATACTTGCGTGCAATTTCTGCTTTGTTTTTCCAAATACGTGCTTTTTCAGCAGTTTTAGGATCTTGGATTTTTTTCTCGAACGAGCTAAAAAGACCGGCATTTTTTGCATCGATGATATCGTTAGAATTCATCAAGCTACTATTAACGGTTCTAAAGGCGGTCAAAATTTCCGACGATACATTCAGGGCTAACATTGCAGTTAACACCAAATACATAATCGTAATCATCTTTTGCCTGGGCTCTTTAGGTAAAGACATGAGTTGTTACGGATTTATATTTATAAAAAATTGGATTAAAATTATCTGCCCTGCATTGCCGACAGCATATTGCCATACACCTTATTCAAATTTCCAAGGTTATTAGCAAGTGTGCGTATTTGCTCTTGTGCTCTCTTTGCATCTTCAACACTACCTTGCATAGCGGTTGATGTTTCAGCAAGTTTGCCATAGAAACCATTCAAGGCTTTCAAATGATTATTACTTTCTTGCAACTCAAGCTCATATATAGTATTAAGTGACGATAGGTTTTTAGTAAGAACCTGAACCTGATCGTGAAACTGACGGGTACTTTCTGAAGCATTACTAAATGTTGCCATTGATGAGGCCGCACTCGTGTAAGCATCTTTCACCTTATCAAGCGCTAGTGATGCTGCATTTGTTTTTTGTGTGTAATCGCCTGTTGCTTTTACGATGTCACCAATTTCACTCATTTTATCTACCGTAGTGCCCAATTTTTGAAAACCTGAGCTTAGTTTGGTAAGATTTGCAGGAGTGATATCAGCTTCGGTAAGCATTTTTTCCATTGATTTTAATGCAGGGTTTCCCTTATCAACCTCAACTGGAGGAACTACAGCGTGAGAGCCCTGATCAGGAGGAGGAAGTATTGCATACACTAAAAAGATTGCTGCTTCTGTAAGTAAACCTACTGTAAGCATAATGTCAGCAAAAGATTTGTGCAAGATTTTAGCCCATGCACCAAAAATTACAACAGCAGCGCCAACACACACTATAATGTTAACTAGACGGTTGGTTGCGGGAGAAATACCTGAGGCCATAATGAAATTTGTTTAGTTGTTACGGTTAATTATTAGAATATAGAGAAAGCATCTAAAGGTGGGGACATTTGTGCGTCCCCAGACTCTAAATAATGTTAAATAAAATTGTAATTAAAGATTTTGACTGATAGGCAGCTATTTGCTAGTTCTTTTTAAGACTTATCTATCTTCTTTTAGCCATTGCAGGAAGGTCAATTATGCAGCGAAATCCAATATAAGATTTAGTAGTATCCTGATACTCATAAGAACGAGTACCGGTTTGTAAAAAGTATCCAACATCTTTCCAGCTTCCACCTCTTACAACTTTACGTTTCATACGAGGAGGATCTGATTCTTTTGCATCCCAGCGAATATCGGGGTTCATATCGTGTTGAAAGTTGTAACCACCCTCATAGTATAAAGATGAAGTCCACTCGGCAACATTACCTGACATGTTATACAAGCCAAAATCGTTAGGCCAATAGGCGTCAGCTCTTACTGTGTAAAAGCCACCATCTTCAGCGTAGTTACCACGGCCTGGTTTAAAGTTTGCCAGCAGACATCCCTTTTTGTTTCTTAGGTAATAGTTACCCCAAGGATACATTGATTGAGAACGGCCACCTCTAGCAGAATATTCCCACTCAGCTTCGGTTGGTAGTCTAAAATCACTTTCAACAGCTCTCTTCTTTTTCTCCAAAAAGCTATTCAAGTAATGGCTTCTCCATCTGCAAAAAGCAGTTGCTTGTTTCCAACTTACGCCAACAACAGGATAATTTCCGAATGATGGATGAGCAAAATAGCGTTTGGCCATTGGCTCGTTATATGAGTAAGAGAAATCTCTCATCCAAACCAACGTGTCAGGATATACCTTCTCATCGTAACGAACAATATACGTACTACGAGGTTTGCCTTTGTTTTCACGCTTAGCAGCCTCCTTCAGGTCAAAATATTCAACACGAAAAACAATTTTTTCCGGGTCAATTTCATTTTTACCGTAAAGTCTGTTATCAGGAGTTAAGGTGAGTTTTGAAATTTTTTCCATCACAGCCTTATCATCGTATTTGATGGTATTGGCTTTTTTCCAATCAACTGTAAAAGTTCCGTCAGTTTCTTTTCCATAACCAAGCTCTTTGGCAGCTAGAGAATCTCTTGTCCAATTAACGAATTGCTTGTACTCGCTATTGGTTATTTCTGTAGCATCCATCCAAAATCCATTGATGGATACTTGCTTGTTACGTGCTGTAAAGTTGTAATTAATGTCCTCATCGCTAGGGCCCATGTGAAAGGTTCCGGGTGGTACATAAACCATTCCTAAAGGCTTGCCCATGCTTGCTCTGGCTGCAGTGGAAACACCTACCAATTGACCGTTATCTGGTACTCCTTTGGCTTTTCCTTGTTTACTACAACTTGACATAGCAACAGCCATAGCAGAAAATGCTGCAAACGCAAACAGTTGACTTCTCATTCTTATGTATCGATTAAAAGGTATAAGCAAATGTAATTAAATAAATTGTTCCACAATATCGAGCACTCCTTTTAAAATTTCTTTATGAGAATGCAGGAAAGTACTTTTTAAAACGACACCTAAAACACTTTATTGTGTTACACTTTAAAAATTAAACTTAAGTAAATGTCAAACCATTTAGCGGGGGTTGGTGAATGATATTTTTGAGTACGAGCGCAGTTGATTTTGGAAACTTTTACAGAGAATAAATAATTCTACCCTAATATTAAGAAGGTAATTGCTTTAGCTTTTGTTAAAAATGAGAATTGAGGTATTTACCATAACAATTAACTAAAACAGGAAAGAGATATTTTTAAAGAAGATTGTGTCATTATAGATAATTCGATGTCTAAGTGCCTACCTTCTTTTTAAGTTCAGCAGACAAAAATTGATCTATTGCAGCCACCATGCTGGGCGTCTGAGGTGCCGGCGCTTTTATCTCAAGCGTTAAACCTGCTTCTTCTATTGCTTTAGAAGTATTACCTCCAAAAGCGCCAAGGCGGGTTCCGTTTTGCTTAAACTCCGGGAGATTATCAAATAAACTTTTTACGCCCGATGGAGTAAAAAAACAAATTAAATCATATTCATTGCCCGACATCACACTTGAGATATCATTACTTACTGTACGATACATGAAACCCAGCGCAAACTCGCATTTATTGTTTTTGAGCCAGTTTACAATTTCATTATCCTGTTGGTTTTCACTACACACATACAGAAATTTCTCGTTCTCTTTGTGCTTATTAATCACATCAAACATGCTCTTGTTTGTGCCATCAGCGCCATAAAATACTTTGCGCTTTCTATAGAGGATAAATTTTTGCAGATATAATGCCACAGCTTCGGTTATGCAGAAATATTTCGTGTCCTGACTGATAGCTACTTTCATCTCTTCTCCTATACGAAAAAAATGATCGATCGCATTCCGGCTTGTAAAAATAACAGCTGAAAAACTTGCAATATCTATCTTTTGCTTTCGGAAGTCTCTTGAGTGAATACCCTCGAGCTTAATAAATGGATGAAAAACTAGATCGATTTCATACTTGCGGGCAAGCTCAAAATAAGGAGATTTATCATTTTCAGGTTTGGGCTGGGTAATAAGAACCTTTTTTATTGCCGCCGGTGCTATACTTTTTGCCCCATTCTTTACCATGCTATCTCCTAATGTTTGGGTAAAATTACAGACTTCCATGCAAATAATTAGCCAACAGTTTGTAAATGAACAAAAGTGGCAACGCCTCAAAGGCAATAACATATAATAAAAAATGAAAAGGGTTTACTTTAACATCTTTACTTACTGGCGTAAAGGAGATTATATATCTATAAATAAATAATAAAGCTATAACCCAGATAGAAACTTGTATTACTACTTCTTTGATTCCCTCGTCTGAGAAAGCGATAAGTAAAACGAAAGGTATTAGAATAATGCCAATAATTTTATTAATTAGGTAAACAATAAAAATGTAGGTTTCCGTTGCATCTTTTACATTGAACACCCAACCACTAAAACTTAAAAAAATGTACTTAAATGCATATACTATAGATATAAGCATTGTGGTGTATAAAAATTGAAAGACAAATGAAGCTGTACTCCATTGAAAGTGTGCTGCAAGCAGTGAGACGTAAACGCTTGCAGAAATTATAAAAAATAGATTGAAAAGAAGGGATGGAAAATTATTTTGAAGCAGTTGCTCCCTCGTTTGTTTTTGTTTGAATTGCGGCTGAAAAAATAGGGTGAAGATGCTGTTGAAGTATTTTGGGAACATGAACTTTATAAAAGCAATGAATAACAACATACCTGATAAAAGATAAAACGTCTCATCTTTTGACTCGCGGTGCCTTTCGTCTATTGTGAGGAACAATGGGTTTTTAACATCGGGCAAGTATGGGTTACGCAGAATTTCATTGTAAATACTATCGAACAACCTGCCAGGCACTTGTGCGGGTGTGCTATCAGTCAGTAATTGTTGTGTTGCTGCAATGTTAACGGAATCAATAGGCTTACCTGCATCAAGGTTTTGTGCAGAAACATCTATTGAAAAAAACAAGAGAATTAAAATAATAATGTACTTCAACGCCTTACGATTAAGCAGTTAACTTTTGGCAAGATTACTAAGAGAAATAAATTTTGAACGGAAATTATTTCAATAACTAAAATAAGCTTACATACCCTAGGTGAATTTTGCTTTGACGTACATTTAGTTGCAGATCATTTCGTTTTCCTACGGCGAAGGAAACATTAAATAATCCACCTTTTGTTTCGAAAGAAAGCCCAAGTCCACTGCTTAAATAATTATAGGAAGCAGTAGGCTTAATACTTTTATCCTGACTAAACCCGACATCAGCAAAGCCAAAAAAGTAGGAGTTTAAAGATAGTAGGTAGCGATACTCTAAAGTGCTCACAATATACTTGCTAGTATAAATGCTTTCTTCATCAAAACCTCTTAGTAGTTTATACCCACCGATTTGGAAAAGATCGTTTTTATAAAAATTAGGACTTTCGTACAAACCGGCGGTAACGTTTGCTTTTAAAACACTTTGCTTTCCTACAGGAAAATAATGCGCAGCCTTTGTTTGAAACTGAATTTGATAAGTGTTCAAATTAATAGAATCATATAGTGCGTTGTAATTAAATGCGGGATCTCTTATCTGCTCAATTGCATTATTTTTTCTGATTTTTTTTCTGCCTGCACTTAGCAACAAGTTGAGCTCGCTGCCGCTACGCGGATTTTGGCGATAATTAGTTTTATAGTAATTATACTCAAAACCCAGGTTTAGGGAGCTAACATCTGCCACTTCTGGCAAAACTTTTTGCGATTTCACTGCAAAAGTATCGGTACTTAAAATATTTGATCTTGATGTTTGAACGACAATTTTAGCTGAACCGTTGTCGGAAAGTTTGTAAGGCAATCCTATCGATGCATCAATATTTAAGAAGGCTGAATCGCGTTTGTATAATTCAAACTGAAATTCTGCACCTATAGGAGTATTGAAAAGAAATGGCTGCAGAAATTGAAGATTTAAGCGCGGCGATCGTGGTTGTATTTGCTGCCAAATCACGCCAATACGCTCGCCGCTGCCTAAGGCATTTTGCAGTTGCACATTTGCATCTACAGTCAATAATAACTTTCCTCCAGTTTGAGTATTTGAAGGCAAAAATCCAGCTAACACACTTATCTGGTTACTTTGTTTCTGTTTCAAATAAAGATTAACTATTGCTCCGGTGTTAAGCATAGTTAAGTTCCATGGTTGTACTTGTTGCAAATATGGCAACTCTAATAAGCGAACATTGACTTGGTCAAGTTTACTTTTTTTATAAAGACTTCCTCTTTCTAAATTTAGATGGCGGTGCAATACGTTGTTGGAGATCTTAGTTTTTCCAAAAGTTCTTATGCTATCAATTTTATAAATAATGCCCTTATCAATTTTAATGGCTGCATTTATTTCATTACCCTGAAGGCTTATACTATCTAAAGAAATTCTAGCAAAAGGGTAGCCGTTATTCTCTAAATAATCCAGTAGCTGTTCTTGAAACTTTGGATAGTTTTCAAAACCAATTTTACCGCCTTCAATTTGCTTTTGATTAAAAGCCTGCCGGATGAGCCAATCGTCTTTACCATTTATTCTTAACCAGCCGTTTGTAAAACGTGGACCGAGATATAAACTTATGTGGGCAACACTATCGCCATAAAAAACACTATCGACTGATGCAGCAATGAAACCTTTTATTGCTAATGTTTCAGGTACAACTTGCAGGTAATTTTGAACCTCGAGCTTACTGTCAAATTTCGTTTTAATTGTACTACCTGCAGTTATTCCACCGGTATCTTTATCAATAACCTTTATCTCTAACCGATATTTTTTTTGAGCTTTTGTTACTGTACAACATCCTAATAGTATTAACAGCATCAAACCCATACAACTTACATATCCGGCTATCTTTGCACTCATTTCATAAAAAAATTTTGTATTGATGGCGGGTGTTTATATTCATATTCCATTTTGTAAAAAAGCCTGTCATTACTGTAATTTTCATTTCTCAACATCAACAGTTTTACAAAACGATTTTGTTGAAGCACTTCTTACAGAAATTGATTTACGAAAAAATTACATCGACGAATCAATCTCCACAATTTATTTCGGCGGTGGCACTCCTTCACTTCTGCCAGTAAACGATATCAAGTTGATCGTTGAAAAATTTTACAGCATCTACAAAGTTAACGACCATGCTGAGATAACACTCGAAGCTAACCCCGATGATATAACTACCAGCAATTTGCAACATTGGAAGTTGGCAGGTATCAACAGACTTAGCATCGGCATTCAGTCTTTTTTTGAAGATGACCTGCAATGGATGAATAGAGCGCATAATGCACAGCAGGCATCGCAATGTATTGAGCTAGCACAAAGTGAAGGGTTTAGCAATTTAAGCATCGATCTTATCTATGGTACACCCACGCTTACGGACGAAAGATGGCAGCAAAATTTAGAGAAGGCTTTTTCTTTTAATATTCAACACCTTTCATGCTACGCCCTAACAGTTGAACCAAAAACTGCATTGGAAAAAATGATTGAGAAGAAGAAAGGTGGAAAATATTGACACGGATAAACAATTGCGGCATTTTCAAATGCTTATGGAGTTAACAACTGCAAATGGATATGAGCAATATGAACTTTCTAACTTTTCTAAAAAAGATTTTACAAGTAAACACAACAGCAGTTACTGGAAACATGCGCCTTATATCGGACTAGGCCCATCTGCACATTCTTATGATAAAAAAAGCCGGCAATGGAATGTTGCCAACAATGCTTTATACATAAATGCACTTAAAAATGGAACATTACTGTTTGAGAAAGAAACACTATCAACCATTGATCAACTCAATGAGTATATAATGACCAGCCTTCGCACTATTGAAGGTTTAAGTTTGGACTATGTTGCATTCAATTTTGGTTCGGCTTATGCTGCTGTACTTGTTGAAAATTGTAAAATGCACGTTGAAAATAAGACCATCTATATTGCGAACGAATATATACAACTTACCGATGCAGGTAAATTTTTAGCAGATGGTATATCTGCACACTTATTTTTTACAGCACCTCTACAAAATGTGGTTGATGTTTTGGTCTGATGAGAATTGTTCAAGCTCCTTTATAATTATTACAGATAGTACAAGACCAACAGTGAAAGAGGTTAGCAGGGTTATAGACCATTTCATATTTTAAGTTTTATTAGAGTTACAATAATATCGATTCAATTTTTTTAAAACCTTCTGACGCAGGCAAATGTTCCCATAAAATTTGGTATAGTGCAGTGCAGATAGGCATATTTGCCTGCACTTGCTTGTTAATATTATATATGCACTTACTGGCGTTGTATCCTTCAGCTACCATGTTTAATTCTAGCTGTGCTGCTTTTACACTGTAGCCTTTACCAAGCATGTTACCAAAGGTTCTGTTACGGCTGTAGAGGCTGTAACAGGTAACCAATAAATCACCTAAGTAAACGGAGGCTGCATAATTTATCTGATCTATTTGCGCATGTTCGCTCACAACCTTCCTTAAAAAATGAACCATCTCATCAGCACTATTCGAAATATAGACGCTCAAAAAGTTGTCACCATATTCTAGGCCATGTGCAATGCCTGCGCCCAATGCATAAATATTTTTAAGCACCGCTGCATATTGTACACCTAACACATCATGATTAACTACTACATTTAAATAAGGGGTATGAAAAGCCTCAGCAATTTCGCCGGCTGTTGCCTCATCAACACCTGAAAATGTTAGATAAGATAGTTTTTCAGATGCCACTTCTTCAGCATGGCACGGACCTAGCACGGTGAAATAGTCAGCAAGTGCTACATCGAAATTCTGGGCTAAATATTCGTTCAACAATTCATTTGTAGAAGGTATAATACCTTTTACGGCAGAAACGATCTTTTTGCCTTTAAAAATATCCCGAGGCAGGCTTTTAAAAGCATCCATTACATAGGCAGATGGTATAGCAATAACAATTGCATCTGACTGTGAAATAACTTCTCGTATATAATTATTTAAATAAAGAAGCTTGGTATTAAAGTAAGCTGAGCTTAAGTAATGTGGGTTATGGCCACGCAATTCTATTTGCGTAATTGTTGATTGATTACGGATCCACCAATGAATTGGGTTATCATTATCAGTAAGAATTTTTGCTAATGCTGTGGCCCAGCTTCCACTTCCTAATATTCCAAACGTCATGCAAAAAATTTAAAGTGAATACTAAGAATCAAGCTTTGATAACTAATCTTTCTTTTCTGTAAATAATTGCTCTTTAGGCACAACCTTTACCTTATCACCGTCTTTTAATGTTTTACTCAACAAATTATACGGACCGGTAACTAATTGGTCTCCGGCCCTAACGCCGCTAAGCACTTCTATGTAGTTAATATCTTGAATATCGGTTCTAACTTTTACCTTTTTTACGGTATTGTCTTTTTGCAGAACAAATACAACTTCATCAATATCAACATCAGCATTTGCAACAAATTCGTTATCGCTTTTTTTGCCTGATGCAGAGTCTTTACCGCTATTGACTTCCCTTGTAGTAACAGCATTTATTGGTACAGATAATACGTTAAAATGTGTTTTTGTTTGGATGTCTGCACTTGCATTCATGCCGGGCCTGAAAGGAAAACTTTTAGGTTTTAATGGGTCAATCAAATCGCTATAACTTTCGCGCAATAAACGGATGTGTACTTTATAATTCGTTATATCTGTACCTGCAGCTTGTGATGCTTGGGCAGCCGTAGTACTGCTACTAGCAATTTTAGTAACTATACCTTTAAACTTGCGTTTGTTATAAGCATCAACTTCAACCAAGGCGCTATCGCCTAAGTGTACTTTTGGTATATCATTTTCACCAACATCAACCCTTACTTCAATTACATTTAAGTCAGCCACGCGCAACATTTCCGTACCTGCCTGCTGTGCTGTACCAACCACCCTTTCGCCCTTTTTTACCGCTAGCAAACTAACCACACCATCCATAGGAGCTACAAGCGTTGCACGGCCTACATCTTTGTTGGCTCTGGATAATTGTGCACGTGCGCTTTGCACTGAAGCGCGAGTACCCTTTATACCTGCCAGGGCTGCATTGTATTGCGCCTGAGCTGCTTTGTAAGATTGATCAGCCTGCTCAAACTCAGATCTGGAAATCACTTTATCATCTAATAATTTTCGTTGTCTCTCAAAAGCCAATTTAGTTTGATCGAGGGTTGCTTTTAGCGCTCCGAGTTGAGCTGTTGAATTAAGAACCTGAGCTTCTGATTGATTAACAACAGCTGATGCCTGATCGCGCTGAGTGCCGTAAATATCAGCATAAATCCGAGCCAAAACCTGACCTCGTTTTACGCTATCACCTTCTTCTACGTTAAGCTCAACAATCTCTCCACTAATATCAGGACTAACCTTAACTTCTACTTCAGGATAAATTTTGCCACTTACATTTACCGTTTCAATAATGGTTCTCATATCAGCCTTTTCAACAGATACTTTAACGCCCTGATCTTTACCAATTACTCCGGTTTTTTTTAATATTACCAATAGCACAATAATGGCTAACAATATTCCAACAAGCCACCATACCTTCTTATTCATAAACTTAGTTTGAAACTTTTTCTGGCAAAATGCACTTACAATCTTATACCCTGCCCTTTGTAAAATTCTAGCACTTTCATTTTAAAAACATAATCGTAACGGTTGCTTAATGACTCAATACGCAACCTGTATAAATTGTTTTGAGTGATGATGTAATCCAAAGATCCTAGCAACCCAATCTCATAACGTTTTTTAGCAAAGCCCAATGCTTTGTCTGATGCTTCAACTGCCCGTATGGAAGCATTGTATTTCTGCAGTGATGCAAACGCATCCTGATAGGCAATATAGATGTTTGACTTCAGGTTAAGCCGCTCCTGTTCATCTTGAAGTTCCGTTTGCGTAACGTTCAATTTTGATCTGTCCCACTGAGTTCTTAATGATCGATTATTAACGATTGGAAAGTTGATACTTAAACCAACGTTTTGACCAAAAAATCTGTTTAACTGATTGAAAATACCAAGGCTACGCTGCGCGAATGTCTGGCGGCTGGCAAGTACGTTTACCTTATTACCGCTACCATCAAAAAAATAAGCTCCCGTAGGCTGGTCTAAAACAAAACCGGTAGCATAAGGAAATTTATTGTTTAAAAACCTGGAGTTTAACCCTACAAAAGCAGATACAGATGGATACATAGCACCTCTGGCGGCCTTTACCTGGTATTCGGCTGCCTGTGTACGTAGCGCAAGTAGCTTTTGTAACGGCTGCGTATTTACGGCCAAATCATAAACTGCTTCAGGCTGCAAATCTGCTATATTATCTATAGGTATATTTTCAATTGCCGGTGCTTCAATCTCAAACGGTACAGACATATCTAAATTTAGAAAAGCCTTTAAATTGATAAGCCCCTGTTGCACCAATGCCTTTGCCTGTAAAAGACCCGCAGAGTCTGAAGCAAGCTGAGCCTCTATTTGTATTGCATTCAATTCGGGTTGACTTCCGGCATCAACCAATTTGCGCGTAATACCAAGCTGGTCTCTCGATTGTGCTAATTGCAGCTCGCTAACATTCACCTGCTCCCTACGCAACATCACTTGTAAAAATGCATTTGCTACTGCCAGTGAAACATCATTTTTTGCACGGTCAATAGCTAACTCATCGGCCTTTGCATATAAGTTACTTGCTTCAATATTGTTACGACGTGTAAACCAGTTGAAAATGGTGTAACTACTTTGAGCACCAATACTTCCAGATAAAAAATCAGCGGATTCTAATGTACCGGTAGTGGGGTTTTCGTTTAGGCCTCGCTGATATCCGCCACTAAGAGACCCGCCAAAAGTAGGGTACAGCGTTGCTTTACTTTGCAGTGCCGATAGTTTGGTTAATCTTGCCTGTACATCTGCTTGCTTTACTGAGATATTGTGAGACAATGCATAGTCTACACACTTTTGAAGATCCCATTTCTCCTGGGCATTTACTGCAATTGTAAAAAAAAAGGTGATTAGGGTAAGGGTACAACGCATGGTAAATCAAAAATAGGGAAATTGATGTCTTTTTGTGTTCAAATTATTACTCTGAAGTATAGGCGGCAAACTTCAAACTTTTTCTGGTATTTATTCAATTGTAGCGAAGGCCTGTTGCAGGTCAGCAATTAAATAATCAGGTTCTTCTAACCCAACATACAATCTCAACATCCTATGGTCTTTACTATCAACCTTAAAATTTTCAGGTCTAACGCCAGCACATTTAGGAATGATCAATGACTCATATCCCCCCCAACTAACAGCCATTAATATGTGCTTCAAATTCTCACAGAACATTTCTATCTTTTTTAGGCTATTCACTTTCATCACAAAAGTTAGTAGTCCGCCTCCATTCTTCATTTGTTTTTTGGCAAGATCGTATTGCTTAAAATCAGGATCAAACGGAAACAAAACTTCTTCTACTAAAGGATGATCTTTTAAAAATGCTACAACTTTAAAAGCTGTGGCGGTGCTTTTTGCAAGCCTTATGGGCAATGTTCTTAATCCTCGCAATAACAACCAGGCATTGAACGGCTGAATGCCACTACCAATAGCCAAGTATTCACTATTAAATATTTTAGAAATGATTTGGCTGCTGCCTGATAGTACACCGGCTACCGTATCACTATGGCCACCGATGTATTTAGTTGCAGATTGTAGCACGAGATCAATATCTAACATAATAGGTTGCTGATGCAGTGGAGTGCAATAACTGTTATCGCAAATGGTAATGATTTTGTGTTGTTTTGCCAATTTTGCAACAGCTTCCAGATCTTGCAGCGCATAGTCCCAACTATTGGGGCTTTCCAAATAAATTAGTGTAGTATTTGGTTGAATAGCATTTACAAAGTTATTAATGTCCGTTCCATCAATATAAGTTGTATCTACATCAAAACGCTTTAAAATATTGAATGTTTGATATGCCCAACTGTAAGGCTTATTAATACAAATGATGTGATCGCCTGCTTTCACATTTACCATTACAGCAGCAAAAATTGCAGCAGCACCACTATTAAAAACGAGACAGTCTTCTGCCCCATCCAATGCGGCCAGTTTTTTTCGAAGCATGTCTACTGTTGGGTTTAGACCCCTGCTATACAAATAGGTTGAGTATTCATCCTGAAACGCGCTTCGAAGATCTGCCACCTTATTAAAAGCAAAATTGCTCGTCTGCATTATTGGCGGCGCAATAGCGTTAAAGTAAAGATCCCTTTCTTCGCCAAGCTCATTTAAAATAAAGGATAAGTCCATTTGCAGAAATATTTCAAATTAAAGAATTTCAGGACCAGCGTGTTTGCTTCTAAACTTGGAGGTTGCAAAATATATAAACATAAATACCGCTAGCACAGCAACACCTGTTAATGCAGTATCAGGCGTTTGTATTGCAATACTTGCACCTACAAATATGTAAGCTGCAATAAATACCAATGGTAAAAGCGGATAAAGTTTCATTTTATAAATGCCGGTTTTATCTAAGTGCCTAGTACGTTTCCTCAAAATAAAAATAGTGGCGCTTGAGGCTACCATTCCGAAGCAGTCAAGAAAAATGGTAAAGTTTAATATACGTTCGAAAGTTTGTGCGAAGTATAGAATGACGACACACAACGCTGCAAAAATGGTTAGCGAAACAGGAAACACTTCTGTCCTTACATTCTGTTTAGAGAAGAATTTAGGCAACGTTCCTTCTTCACTCATAGCATACATTACCCGTGGATTGCTAAGTAATAATGCATTTACATAGGCTAGTACTCCAAAAAATAAGAAGAATGAAAAAACATCAGCTCCCCGCTCTCCAAAAATTTTGTAAATAACCACGTATGCTATTTCGCGCTCCCCCTTCATTTGATCGAAACCAACGATGGTGTAATAACTTAAGTTAACCAAAAGGTATAAGGCAATAATTATAGCAATTCCAAAAAAAATGCCTTTCGGAATATTCTTTTTAGGCTCGTAAACTTCGCTACCAAAATTAATAGTTTGTTGATAGCCACCGTAGGTAAACGAAACCGCGATCAGGCTAACACCCAGGCTTTGTATCCAACTCATTGATGGCGCTGTTGCTGCAGCTATAGCATCTGCGTTAGCATAAGAAGTGGTAAAAAACAAGGCACTGATCAATAATAAAATCAAGGAGATCTTTATGATCATCAAAATATTTTGAGTCTTCGAACTCATCTTCAATCCCCGAAGATTTATAAAATAGAAGATGATAATTGCAGCAGAACTAATTAGGGCTTTATGCACATCGGTCCAAGCAATACCCGGAAAAAGCTTGGTGATATAACCGCTACCAATTAACGCCACACCACTTAAGCTTGCGGCATTGCTAATTAAAATAATACAGTTAATTGCAAAGGCAATGCTAGGATGGTAAGCATAGGAAAACACTTTATAATAACCACCAGTAACAGGGTAGCGGCTCCCTATTTCTGCATAAGTTAAGGCGCCACATAAAGCCACTATGCCACCTAATATCCATGCTGTAAAATAAACGGATGGTTCTATTGCATCTTTAGCTGATGTTGCAGCGGTTCTAAAAATACCCATGCCAATTACCAGGCCCACAACAATCATGGTAAAAGAAAAAAGATTAAGTTTTGGCTTCGATTCCATTAGGTAGCTTGAAAGATGAACGTAATAAAGTAATTGTAAAGAATGATCTATGACTGATCGCGCTCAAACTTATTTTTAAGGTACTTGATCAATGAGGGATCTTGCAGATCATCCATATCACTTAATTCAAATTCAAGTGCTTTAGTACTCAATTGAATTTCGAGTAGCGACATAATGAGTGAAACAATGAAGGATAACATGCCAATACCAAACATAATATTGGCCCACGAAATTTTATCAATATAAATAAAATACATACTGAAAATGCAGCTTAAAAAACTGATTACGCCAAAGGCCTGCATGTTTTTTATAAGCTTGATCCGATAGCGCAGGTTTTGTATCTGGCTATGTATTATCTGGTTTTTTTCGCCCTGAATGTATTTTTCATGAAGACTTCTAACCCGATTTGCAAGTGCTAAAAAGCGGTTAGTGTAAGCTAACATTATTAGACTTATAGCCGGAAAAAAAAGAGCAGGCGTATTTATTGTGATGTCCATTAACCACAAATTATTGAATTACTCCTTCTCCTAATATTTTTTTTTATTAAGCCGCTTAGCGTCTGAAAATATTTGAATAGTTACCTAACTTTAAGCATAGTTATCACTTGCTGCAACGATAAGTTTTGCAAGCGGGCATAATATACTCCGGCAGCCAATGCACCACTGTCAAATGCCACTGAATAAGTACCTGCGGTATATTCTTTATCAATCAAATTTGTTATTAGTCTACCCATAGCATCCAAAATTTGTATAAGTGTGTGCCCACCTTTGGTAGTAAACTTAATAGTTGTTTTTTGAGTGAATGGATTAGGATAATTGGTGAGAAGTGTTTCGCCGGTTGTATTTGGTACTACTGTTTTACAAGCGCCAGCATTAACCAAAGGCAATGTTTGAAAATTCTTTAGCATGATGGATTGTAGATCGGTGTTTTTTACACACAACCAGTTTTCTAACATGGTTGCATAAACGCTCCTAAAATCATATTGAAAGGGGAGATTATCGCCCACCGCAGCATTGGCTGGTATAATAGGAGTATTACCAATAACACCCGAAATAGTGTTCTTTCCAAATACGAACAACGGAGCCGCAGCACCATGGTCTGTACCACCACTGGAGTTACTTTTTATTCTTCTACCAAACTCTGAAAACGTCATTCCCATTACCCTGTCTTCAACTTGTAAATATTGCAGGTCATCCTGAAAGGCTTTTATGGCATCACTAACTTTTTGCAATAGAGTTGCGTGCGTGCCTGTAGTTGTATCAGTTGCATTTGCCTGTACGGAGTGCGTATCAAAGCTTCCAAAATTAACCATATATACGCGTGTTTTCAATCCGCCCTTTATAAGTCGCGCAACAATTTTCAACTGGTCTGCAAGAGAATTATTTGAGGGATAGGCCGATTGAATAGGCACTTTATCTGCTGCGCTTTTTACTACAGCAGAATATTGTTGGGTTTGTTGCGCTACAAGTCGAACATAACTTAATTCTTTACCCGCAGGCGTATTTGGTGCCTGGTCTTGCACTCCATTAAGTAAATTATAAAAATTGGTGGGGTTACTTATGCTCATTCCCATACTTACTGAGGTACCATGCAGTGTAAGTGAGGTTACGGAACCAATTTGTATGGCGAGTGGATCGGGCATGGAAGTGCTTGGGTAACCGTTAGGGTAATTGGGAAATTCATAGCTTAAATATCGCCCTGCCCAACCATTATTTACTATTGTATTACTGTCAGAAGCACTCATCCAAATATCAGTAGCTCTAAAATGAGAAAAGCTTGGTGTAGGGTAGCCTACAGATTGTACCATGGCTGCCTTTCCTTGTTTAAAAAGTTCGTGCAGGCCGGTCATGGCAGGGTGCAAACCAACTTTATCGTTACCGGGAATTTTGAGAACCTTATTCTCCGGTATGGCAATGTTGCTTCTTGAATTATAATAATTTGAATAATATTCCAGAGGGATAACAGTGTTAATACCATCGTTACCACCGGTTAGTTGTATCAACACTAATACGTGGTCTGTAACGGTAGTTGGTAACATTAATTGTTGAATCAATGGCGATTCTTCAGCGAATGCTTTTAGAGAATAACCACTAAATAAACCTTGCAGTAATACACCTGCAGGAACTGTATTTTTTAAAAATTGTCTCCTTTTCATAGCAGGGTAGTTTTTAGGATAATTGGTATTCGGCAAGGTTCATAAAATACTTAAACAGATCTCTCAATCTATTTTTTACTGTGGTAGTATTTGCAGTATCAGCCGGGTTGGTAAGAAAGGTGTTCCAGGCAGTAGTCCAATAATAATCTTCTGCCTGGCCTCCTAAAAGTATATCAGTTTTTAGTTGATTTCTGCTTGTTTGTGAGAGTGGTATACTAAAGATGATTGCCAGTGAATCCGTGATTAAAAGATTTGGATCACCAGCATTAGGTAGTAGTCTAGCTAATTCGGTGCCGTCCAAAACAATTTTTTTTCCATTAAAAGTATAACCACTTACAGCCAGCGTATCAGTAAACTGGTTTCTTTTTGGCAACGTATCACTGTTTATCCAAATTTCGTGAAATTGAGGTTCTTGATAATAAGCTTTCCAACCACTAACATCAGGCGGATCACCCGGACTTTGCTGCATGTTAGTTACAGTAGTGATCAGATAATTCCAGTGGCCATAGTTGCTTATATAATCTGATAATGCGGGATATTTAATCTCCATCTCGCGGCTCATACCTACAACTGCATCAATGGGGCTTTTGATAATGCATCCTTTATTCAGTACATCAAAAAAATGTTCGCTTTTAAATAATGCACTTAAAACAGGTTTCAACTCATAATTGGCAGTTCTAAAAATGTTTGCTAACGGTTCTATCACATTTGTTTCAACTGTACTATCAATGTCATAATAAACAAACCACCTGTACAACCGGCGACAAACATATTTGGCAACTTCCTGGGTATTAAAGATCATGGTAAGCAGCGCATCAAGTTCCAAATCCCCTGCAGTTGTGCCTGTTTTACCTGTAATAATTGTATTGTTATAAAATGCGCTGAATTGTTTGTTTGAGGTATCATGTCTGGTAGAATCGAAATAGGAAGATAGTGTAGTAGCGTTATTACGCCAGCCAGTTAATACCTGAGCTGCAGCTTTCACATCAGCCTCTGTAAATTTTGATTCTGGTCCTTTACCGCAGCAAAATAGTTCCTGCAATTCTCTGCCATAATTTTCGTCGGGTGCTGTTTTGGTATTGAGTTGCCCATTTAAATAGATCAACATTCCAGGGTCAGTTGTTACTGCCTTTACTAAAGTTTTAAAGTTGCCCAAAGCGTTTGCCCGCAGTAGGGCATGATGCTTATACACAAAATTTCCATTACTTATATCAGCTGTTTCAGTACTAAAATGATTGTGCAAAAACAAAGACATTTTTTCACGTATACTTCTGTCCTGATTGACCATGTTGCCCATCCACCATTTTTTAAAAGATGCACGCCTGCGTGATTGGATGGTTCCATCAGTATTTACATCGTTTACCCAGGTAGTACCTGCTGCAATATGTGTATCTGGTTGTGTAAGGGCACCAGTTTCGTTATATTCCTTTAAAGGTGGTGCGGGTAAAGGCGCAGTTGGATTGATAAGCTCATCAACCGCCTGAACCATGGTTTTACTTTTAAAATAATTTACATCGGCAACTCTACTTCCAAACATGGTTCGTTTAAGTAAATGAGTTACTTCGTTAGTTGTCCAGGGCCCTGTGTAAGTTTTTAATCCAGAAAGCGTTCGCGCAATGGGTGGAGGAGCAATGTTTTCTTTTATTATGGAACTTTTTTTCTGATTACCTGCGAGAAAATTTCTCCTGTCCATATGGCTTATTTATACGTAAAAAAGGGGTTATCTAAGTTAACCCCTTTTTACAGCCTTCTACATGACGAATCTTTAAAACCAATTAATTTAAGCTAGACTTAATAATTCCTTTGCTGTTATTCTCATTTACAGGCGTTCCAGAATGCCCGCAATGCCTTGGCCACCACCAACGCACGCAGTAACCATTCCATATTTTTTGTCTAATCGTTTCAAATCGCTAAGTATCTGTACCGTAAGCTTGCTGCCTGTGCAACCTAATGGATGGCCAAGTGCTATTGCACCACCATTAATATTTACAATGTCAGGATTTAAACCCAGTTCCCTTATTACTGCCAAAGACTGAGATGCAAAAGCTTCATTTAATTCTATCAGATCAATTTGTTGCAGTGCTAGGCCAGCTTGCTGTAGTGCTTTAGGCACTGCAGCCACCGGACCAATACCCATAATGCGTGGGTGTACACCTGCACTAACACAAGCCACTAGTTTACCAATTGGTTTTACTCCCAACCGATTTACCATTTTTTCGCTCATTACCATCACAAAGCTTGCACCATCGCTTGTTTGAGAAGAGTTACCCGCAGTAATTACACCGCCATTTGCAAATACCGGTTTAAGTTTTGCCAGCGCGCCAAGTGTAGTGTCAGCCCTGGGGCCTTCATCTGTATCTATTGTAAAATTTCTTGTTTTCCGCTTACCGTGTTCATCCAGATAAACTTCATCAACTTTTATGGGTAAAATCCCCTCTTTAAAAATACCGTTTTCAATTGCATGCAGTGCCTTGCGGTGCGAGTTGTAGCTAAATTCGTCCTGATCTTCCCGATTTACTTTATAATCTTTTGCAACCTGCTCGGCGGTTAAACCCATGTTTAAATAATAGTCAGGTACATCCGAGGCTATAGAATAAGCAGGCACTGTTTTCCAGCCAGCCGTGGGCACCATACTCATGCTTTCTACGCCACCTGCAATTATACATTCGGCCATACCCATACGTATTTTTGCTGTGGCTATTGCAATGGTTTCTAATCCACTCGCACAATATCTGTTAACAGTCATTCCGGGTACATCAAAGCCTAATGCTCTTGCTGCTATAATTCTACCAACCTGCAATCCCTGCTCGGCTTCAGGTACTGCATTGCCTACAATAACATCGTCAATCAATGAAGCGTCAACATTTGGAAGTGATGCCATTAAACCTTTTATAACCTCAATGGCAAGATCGTCGGGTCTTGTAAAACGAAATCCTCCTCTTTTACTTTTTGTTACCGCCGTACGGTATCCTGCAACAATGTATGCTTCCTGCATTTTAAAATATTTTACTTCTCAAATATAATGAAGTTTCAAAAAAGTTGCAGCAACAACTAATTTGAAAAAAGTTGTGATAGGATTTAAGTAAATACCTCGTGCATTACCTTGCAGCCCTATGTATTCTTTATTAAGATCGCTACTTTTTAATTTTGATCCTGAAGCAGTCCATTATTTTTCAATGAATGCTTTACGCTATGCAAACAAAATTCAGCCACTGAAACAATTGCTGGAAAGTACATACGGATGCAGCCATCCATCGTTAACCAAAAATGCTTTTGGTTTGCATTTTAAAAATAGTGTAGGCTTAGGCGCAGGTTTTGATAAAAACGCATTGTATTTAAATGAGTTGGAAACCTTAGGTTTTGGGTTTGTTGAAGTGGGAACTGTAACGCCTATTGCTCAAAAAGGTAATGATCAACCCCGACTTTTTAGATTACCGGAAGACAAGGCAATTATAAATAGAATGGGTTTTAATAATGATGGTGTAAAGGCAATTGCTGCACGCCTGCGTACGCGTACAACCAATATTATAATTGGTGGTAATATTGGAAAAAATAAAGCTACACCTAACGAGATAGCTTACCGCGATTATGAAACTTGCTTTTTAGAATTGTTTGATTGTGTTGACTATTTTGTTGTGAATGTGAGCTCACCTAATACGCCGGGTTTGCGGGAATTACAGGAAAAAGCCTCCTTAAAAAAAATATTTAATACGCTACAACATCACAATCAGGGTAGGATAAACCCAAAACCATTGCTTTTAAAAATAGCACCTGACTTAACAATTGAGCAAGTTGATGATATTATTGAATTGGCTGAGGAGGTACAGTTAAGTGGATTGGTTGCAACCAATACTACCATAAGCCGAGAGAACCTGATTACACCTCATGCAGAAATCGAGACAATAGGTGCAGGTGGTTTAAGCGGAAAACCAGTGCAAAAAATGTCGACTGAAATTGTTCGATATATACACAGGCAAACAAATGGCACATTGCCTATAATTGCAAGCGGTGGCATATTTACTGGCGATGATGCATTAGAAAAATTGCAGGCTGGCGCTTCACTCCTGCAGGTTTGGACCGGCTTTGTATACGAAGGCCCAGCTATAGTAAAAAATATTTGCCAGCAGCTTAAATCCGTCTAATGAAAATTAAAATTGCGCTTACAAAAGACATCATTAATCAATGTCTATTACTGCACTATATCTATCATCCCGCAGGTAAAAAATCAAGACAAAAATTAATTTGGATACCGATAGTTTTATTAATTATCGCAGCTTATTTAATTTTTACTGAACTCCGCCAACCTGTTTTAGGTTCAAACTTTTTTCTTGCATTTCTATATATTGCTTTCGCTCTGGGTTATTACATTTTTATGCGTAAGCGAATGTTGAAAGGTGGTACAATGGTGCTAAAAACTTTACAGGAAAATGCAAATTTTGATATGGATGTTGATGAGCACCATCTTACCACCTTTACACTTACCTCAACCCTAACCACCCGATGGAATGAATTGACAGGTGCACTTATAACGCAACATAATATTCTCCTTTATCAGGCAGATAATAGTTTTACTATGTTTCACCAATCTTTTTTTGGGGGTAATGATTTTGAAGTGTTTAAAACACTAGTAAGAGCAAAAATCCCTATGCTTATTGACGTGTAGGCTTTACGCTTATTTTGACTGGACGTTTGTTTTAACCCATATTTGCAAAAATTTTTTTTAATGGAACACCTGCTAACCATTGATTCGCTTATTAGCCTGCTTACTTTAACGGTGTTAGAAGTGGTGTTGGGAATAGACAATGTGATTTTCGTTTCAATCATAATGGGACGAATGCCTAAAGACCAACAACTAAATGCCCGTAGAACATGGATGGTTGCAGGTATTGGCGTAAGAATATTATTGCTTCTAGGTTTAGGTTGGCTGGTAAAACAAAAAGGGAACGCGCTGTTTTCATTGTTTGATAAAGATTTTGATCTCGCCAGCCTGGTAATGATTGCAGGAGGTTTGTTTTTATTATACAAAACTGTAAAAGAGATACATCATAAACTTGAGGGCGAAGAAGAACAATTTGATGGTGGTACTAAACCATCATCTTTTATGGCAGCAATAGGCCAGATCATTTTAGTTGATATGATCTTTTCTTTCGATAGTATTATAACGGCCGTAGGTATTGCAAAGCATCTTGAAATAATGATTATTGCAGTTGTAATTGCTATGATCATCATGTTTCTTTTCAGTCAAAAGATTGCTGACTTTATAGGCAAGCATCCTACTTTAAAAATGCTTGCTCTTTCGTTTCTGGTAATGGTAGGTATGGTACTTATTGTTGAAGGCTGGGCCGGTGAAGCAGCAGAACCATTGCACCTTAAGAACTATGTATATTTTGCAATGGCATTCTCATTCGGCGTTGAACTTTTAAATATGAAAACCAGAAAAACAAGTTCTAATCCGGTACAGTTTCGTGCGCCAGGCATTGGAGATGCTGGCTTGGGCGAAAATCTTTCAAGCACTAAAAGCGAAGAGTAAAACTTACTTTAAACACATAGAAGAGTGGCAGCTACAATGCCGGCAGTTTCTGTGCGCAATCGGGTAGGTCCTAAAATTACGGGTGCGTAATTCGCTTGCATTGCTGCTGCAATCTCATCGTCAGTAAAGTCGCCTTCAGGGCCTATTAAAATTTGGGTTGAAGTGTCGTTTGAAACTTGCCTAAGACTTTTTCGTTCAGTGTCCACACAATGGGCAATCAATTTTTGCAGGTATTTGCTCTCACCAATAATTTTCTCAAAGGCTGTAGGCTGATTCAATACCGGTAACCAAACCTGTTGACTTTGTAACATGGCAGCAATTAATATTTGCTGCATTCTATCAAAACGGAAATGTTGCTTTTCGGTGCGTTCGCTTATTACCGGGATAATTTCTGCAACGCCAATCTCTGTTGCCTTCTCTAAAAACCATTCGAACCTCTTAGCATTTTTTAATAGAGCAATCGCAATACTGATTTTAGTTGATGACTGTTTTTTAAATTCTTTGTTTATTATCCGAACGGTGCAGTTTCGCTTATCCTCTTCAACAATTTCGGCAGTCAACAAACTTCCTTTCCCATCAGTTAACCTCAAGAGTTCTTTCCGTTTCATTCGTAACACCTGTATTACATGTTTAGATGTATCCAGATCAAGCGCCATGAGATCACTGTCTGCAAGCGTATCCATAAAAAAAATTGGCAGTCCCATAAGATTCAAAGTAAAAACAAATGCCTTGAAAATTTTTCAAGGCATTTGTTTAATGTCATTTTTATTGTTAGAAAGGTGCAGCTTCGTCAATGCCTTCATCAAACTCACCACTATTCATCTTGCTACCTTTTTGTATAAATAATTTAGCTCCTGCATCACCACCGCCTTGTGATGGACCGAGGGGTTTCCAACTTCCTCCTCCACCAGGAGATGAGTGTCCACCTCCAGGACCTAAATCGTCACCTTCTTCTTCAACAAATTTTTGAATATGAAGCAATGCCCGCAACTTGATCGTTTCTAAACTACCATTTCTATGTTTGGCAATTCTAACATGGGTTTCGCCTCTATTGCTCTCCCCCATTTCGTTTGTATTAATCTCGTAATATTCGGGACGATATAGGAACATTACCATATCCGCATCTTGCTCAATCGCACCGGATTCTCTCAAATCACTCAACTGCGGCATTTTACTTTCTTTACGCGTTTCTACAGCACGACTTAATTGGCTTAATGCAATAATGGGAATGCCTAATTCTTTTGCCAAGCCTTTCAGGTCTCTTGAAATACGGCTTATCTCCTGCTCTCTGTTACTGTTTCTATCACCGCTACCACTCATTAATTGCAAATAGTCAATAATGATCATTCCGACATTATGCTTATTAACTAAACGGCGGGCTTTGGCTCTAAATTCAAATATGTTTAGGGCAGCAGTATCATCAATATAAATAGGCGCCTGACTCAATTTATTTACACCTTTACTATATAGCTGCTGCATTTCGTAATCTTCCAATTTACCACGGCTGATCTTTTCTAGCATAATGCCGCTTTCGGCACTCAGAATACGTTGTACCAACTGCGATGCACTCATCTCCAAAGAGAAAAAACCAACGCCTGTTGGCTTGGTAGGATGCAAAGCTGCACTGCGCGCAAGGTTTAAGGCAAATGCAGTTTTACCTACTGATGGTCTGGCCGCAAGAATAATTAAGTCAGTTGGCTGCCAGCCGTAAGTAACCTTATCAAGTGTAGGAAAGCCAGTAGGTACACCAGAAATATCTTCCTGCTTGTTACGCAGATCATCAATTCTGTTGATAGTTTTTACCAATACATTTCCAATATCATCGAAGTTTTTCTTTAGGTAATTATTGGTGATGTTGAACATTTTGCTCTCACTTTCATCAAGCAGGTCAAACACGTCGGTACTGTCTTCGTAAGCATCTCCAATAATTTCTCCGCTAATTCTTATCAACTCACGCTGAATAAATTTTTGCAGAATAATTCTTGCATGCGCCTCAATGTTAGCAGTGGATACAACTGAATTGGTCAGTTTTGTGATAGCATAAGGGCCACCAACAACATCTAATTCCTCTTTGGTTTTAAGTTCTTCAACAACCGTTAAGATATCAATTGGTAAACTCTTTTGAGCTAGCGATTGAAAGCATTTAAATATTTTTTGATGTGCATCAACATAAAAACATTCCGGTTTTAAAATTTCAACAACATTGTCAAAAGCGCTTTTTTCCAGCATGATAGCGCCAAGCACAGCTTCTTCTAACTCCTTTGCCTGAGGTGGCACTTTACCATACATCATGGTGCTCACATCTATACCAGGCTTTCTTCTATTTTTTCTGTCTTTATTTAAATTGGTCAAATCCATTTTTGCAATCGGGTTAGAAATATTTACTCAAAAATTGGTATGATTTTACAATCATAAACGTCATTTCTTCTAATTCATTTTCTCAAGCTTACGAATGAGGGGAGGCGAATATAACGGACTAAATTTTCATTAGTCGAATCTTCATCGTTTTATCTTTATCCAATATTATTCCCCATGGTTATTAAGATGGCAATCATAGTTATTAACAACATTGTTTAACTTATACTCAAATCAAAAAAGTTTTCCGTTATTTTTCTCTTGTATTCCACATAAGTTGTGTACAAAGATTTCTGGTGAAAAGATTGGTTTAATGCGTAAAACTACGGTTGAAAAAGCGGGAAATTTCAAGCCCACATTTGGTATAAAATTCATATTTCAATAGCCACAGTAGTTTCACGAAGATTTATAAAAATTATAAAATTTTAGACGGTTTTTCACCGCGCATTTCTGGCTAATGATATAATTTTTTGAAGCCGGTGCGATTGATTTCGTCAGCTTTCAGCATCCCTTATCTTTGCCGCTATTATATTATAAGCAACAATGACAATTAGTTACAACTGGTTAAGCGAATATTTACCTGAAGCTATCGAACCCCAAAATCTATCTAAAATTCTTACTTCGGTAGGTTTGGAAGTGGAAAGTTTGGAAAAATATGAAAGTATCAAAGGTGCGTTAAAGGGTTTGGTAATTGGTGAGGTTTTAGAAGTTGGTCAACACCCCAACGCTGATAAATTAAAGCTTACAAAAGTAAATATTGGCTCAAGCGCTCCATTGCAAATTGTATGTGGTGCAAGTAACGTGGCTGTAGGCCAAAAAGTGGTTGTTGCGCCGGTTGGCGCGAGTATATACCCGACAAATGGTACAACCGTTACCATGAAACTTGCAACTATTAGAGGTATTGAAAGTGAAGGAATGATTTGTGCTGAAGATGAAATAGGTTTAGGAACCAATCACGATGGTATTATGGTTTTGCCGGAAGATGCAAAGGCTGGTAGCGCTGCATCATCGCATTTTACAACTTATGAAGATTGGATTTTTGAAATAGGACTTACTCCAAATAGAATGGATGCCATGAGCCATATTGGGGTAGCTAAAGATGTTTGCGCCTACTTATCCTACCACAACAAAAAAGATTTAAAACCCGTAACACCCTATAAAAACAATTTTAAAGCTGATAATCAAAGTTTAGCCTTTAAGGTATCAATTGCAAACACAAAGGATTGCCAGAGATATGCAGGCGTTACCATAAGTAACATTGTTGTTGCTGACAGCCCGGAATGGTTAAAGCAGAAATTAATGGCGATTGGCCAGAGACCCATAAATAATATAGTAGATATCACCAACTATATACTTCACGAAACAGGGCAACCTTTACATGCTTTTGATGCGGCAAGTATTACCGGTAACGAAATTATCGTACAAAGCATACCTGAAGCCTCACCATTTATAACGCTTGATGAAAAAGAAAGAAAAATAAGCGAAGAAGATTTGATGATATGCAATTCGGTTGAACCAATGTGTATTGCAGGCGTTTTTGGCGGTGCAACAAGTGGTGTAAATACTTCAACTACGTCCATATTTTTAGAAAGTGCATGGTTTAATCCTACGAGTATTAGAAAAACATCTTTCAGGCACCAATTGCGTACTGAAGCTGCTACCCGTTTTGAGAAAGGCGTTGATATTTCAAACGTAGTTACGGTTTTAAAAAGAGCAGCACTTTTAATAAAAGAAGTTGCAGGTGGAAGTATTACTTCAGACATTGTTGATATTTATCCCAATCCGATCGCAAAAACCGAAGTGGGCATCAAATACCATTACCTGAAAAAACTTAGTGGCAAAAATTATCATCCTGATGCCGTTAGCAAAATATTGGTAAGCCTTGGTTTCGATATTTTAAAAGAAGGGATGGATGAATTGAGAGTTGCCGTTCCATTTAGCAAACACGACATTACACTACCGGCAGATATTGTAGAGGAGATTTTGAGGATAGACGGTTTAGATAATGTTGAAATACCAACAGCTATACGCATAACGCCATCAGTTGATGAAAATGGGTTGAAAGAAACACTGCGTGAAAAGATTGCAAACTTTTTAGTAGGCCTGGGTTTCAACGAAATTGTTACCAACTCTATTACAAACAGCAAGTATTTTACGGAGCAACAGTTAAGTAGTTCTGTAAAAATGATCAATAACTTAAGTGTAGATCTGGATGTAATGCGGCCTTCAATGTTGCAGACAGGCTTAGAAACTATCGCTTATAATAACAACAGAAAGAATACAGATCTTACATTTTTCGAGTTTGGGAAAACGTACAATACCAAAGGAGTTGGCAATTATATAGAAGATGAACACTTGTCACTATTTCTTACAGGTTCAGCTACTTCTGCCAGCTGGAAACAAAAACCTGTAATGGTTGATCTTTACAAAGCAAAAGGAGTGGCTGAAGCAGTTACGAAGCTTTGCGGTATCACTATGCCACCTTTTCAAACCGGGCAAGATGAATACTCCAATATTTTACTAACATCATCAATCAATAACCAGGTATTTGTTTCAGTTTCAGAAGTAAGTACAAAGCAGCTACAAACTTTTGGTATTAAGCAGCCTGTATTTTTTGTTGATTTTAAATGGAAAACGCTGATCGATTTTGTGAAAGCTAATACCATTAATTATCAGGAAGTTTCAAAATTCCCGATGGTTCAGAGAGATCTATCTCTTGTACTTGACAAAAAAATTAATTACGCTCAGGTAGAAAATGTGGTGGCAAGCTTAAAACTAAGCAAGCTTAAAGTAGTGCATCTTTTTGATCTGTTTGAGAGTGAAAAATTGGGCGCTGATAAAAAAGCATTCGCTATAAGTTTCACTTTTTCTGACGATGATAAAACATTAACAGATAAAGAAATTGATGCAATGATTGAGCAATTGGTTCAAAGTTTTAAAACAGCGCTTTCAGCTGAAATAAGAAAGTAGCATTGTGTAAGTAACAAATGAGTATCTCCGATAAAATAACAGCTATTGATGGCAAATTGCAGCAACTGCTTAAACAGCATGCAAACGTGCAAAAGGAATATTCCAAATTATTAAAGGAACACGAAACTTTATTGCTTCAGCAACAACAAAGCGAAATTAAGATTCAACAATTATCACAAAAACTAGAAGCACTTAGCCTTACATCATCCGGCTTAAATGATGATGTAAAAAAAGACCTAGAAAAAAGGATAACGACCTATTTGAAAGAAGTGGATACTTGCTTAACCTTATTAAACGGATAAAATGTCTGAAGAACTTATACCCGTAAATATCATTATTGCTGACAGAAGTTACCGCCTAAAAATAAAAGCCTCGGACGAAGAAATTGTAAGACGTACTATAAAAACCCTCAACGAAAAAATTGTTGACTTCAAAACCAATTTTGCCGGCAAAGACATGCAGGATTACGTTTCCATGGTTTTATTGTGGTACGCCACAGAACAACAAAAGCCAGCTTCAAACGGCGCTTCTGCAGAAGATCTTCAACGATTGGATAAATTAGAAAATCTACTTGATAAAAGCCTCAGCATTTAGGCACTTCTTTATAGGCAATTTTTGCTGGCTTCGCACTGTAAATTGCTTCTAATTCAACGTCTTAATCGCTTATCTTCGCAATCTTGCCACTTAAATTATTATTAATAATAGTTTTTAGTAGGATGATTACGAACTTTAAAATAATTACAAAAGCATGGATTCCGGTATAATAATGTCCCTTGTAATAGGCACAATAGCATTGGTAGTGGGAATATTGGCAGGGAAATTTCTTTTCGCTAAGGATACGCGCAAACAGGTCGAAGACGCTGAAAGACGCATTGCAGATGCTGAACAGCAAGCCGCTAAAATTATAGCAGATGCCAACATTCAAGCCGAAACAATTAAGAAAGAAAAAATTGTAGAAGCTAAGGAGCGTTTTGTTCAGTTAAAATCAGATCACGACAAAGAGGTTCTTGAAAAGAACAGAAAGGTCGGAGATATGGAAAACCGGTTGAAGCAAAAGGAAGTTTCTATCAATCAAAAAGAAATTAACCTAGATAAACAGCTCAAGGAAAATGATGCTCTTAAAGAAAATCTAAATCGCCAGTTAGAAGTTGTAAGCCTGAAACGAACAGAATTAGAAAAGCATCAGGAAGAACATATTAGGCGTTTAGAAAAAATTGCCGGGCTTACTGCTGAAGAAGCCAGAAATCAATTAATCGAAAGCTTAAAGCAAGAGGCTCAGTCAAGAGCCTTAGGTATGCAGCAAGAAATTATTGATGATGCTAAGCAAAAAGCCAACAAAGAAGCAAGAAAGATCATCATTCAAACCATACAACGTACAGCTTCAGAACAAGCAATAGAAAATGCTATTACTGTTTTTAATCTTGAAACTGACGAAATAAAAGGACAGATCATTGGTAGAGAAGGTAGAAATATTCGCGCAATTGAAGCTGCAACCGGTGTTGATTTAATAGTGGATGATACTCCGGAAGCCATCATTCTTTCATCGTTCGACCCATTAAGGCGAGAAATTGCACGCCTAAGTTTACAACGTTTGGTATCAGATGGCCGCATACACCCCGCTCGTATTGAAGAAGTAGTGGAGAAAACCCGTAAGCAACTCGAGGACCAGATTATGGAAATTGGAGAAAGAACGGTGATAGAATTAGGGATACATGGTTTACATAAAGAATTGGTTAGAATCATTGGTAAAATGCGTTTCCGCTCATCATACGGTCAAAACCTATTAATGCATAGTCGTGAGGTTGCCAACATGTGCGCACTTATGGCAAGCGAACTAGGTATGAATCCGAAGTTAGCAAAACGCGCCGGCCTACTGCATGATATTGGTAAAGTGCCTGATGAAGAATCCGAATTAAGCCACGCATTATTGGGTGCTAAGCTTGCAGAAAAATATGGCGAAAATCCTGCAGTTGTAAATGCCATAGGAGCACACCACGATGAAATGGAAATGCAATACGTTATCTCTCCTATAATACAGGCATGCGACTCCATAAGCGGTGCAAGGCCAGGTGCAAGAAGAGAGATCATGCAGCAATATTTACAAAGGATAAAAGAGCTTGAAACACTTGCTTTAGCTTATCAAGGCGTAGAGAAAGCTTATGCAATACAAGCCGGCCGTGAACTGAGGGTAATTGTAGAAGCTGATAAGGTAACGGATTCTGATAGCGATAAATTAAGCTTTGAGATCGCTCAAAAAATTCAAACTGAGATGACCTATCCGGGTCAGATCAAAGTAACTGTTATCCGTGAAAAACGTGCAGTTAACATTGCCCGATAATTCCATCATAATAGATTGAAAGTCATCCAATTTGGGTGACTTTTTTTTTGGTTTTATTTGTCAAATGCAACCAATAAGGCTTACATCACTATCATAGGTATAGAATAAAGTTGGCGCTCCATCAATGTATGATTTCAATAGAATATTTACTGATATGCCGATAGTTATAATTCCGTTACCCCTAAACAATTTGTGTTATGAAGTCGTTTGTTGCTTACCCTTTAGAACTTAATAGTACAGCTAAAAATAGTGCTGGCCAGGCCGGTAAGCTCATTGCCCATTACGAACTATTTAAAAAAATAGTACATCTTAATGGTGCCGTAATTAAATGTGGAATTACCGCAGAAGAAGGTTTTAAACGTTTTGCACAAATCAAAGAATTGTGCAATTTCCCTATAAACCATAAAATGATTGCTTTTGAAAAATTTCAACCTTTGGTAGAAGAGGTTACAAATTTGGCAGGCGAAAAAAGCCTACAGGTAAATACGAATACGGTTTCACTCAGTCGCCTTGCCAATGATTTGGTGCATATTGGTATAAAACAAAACATTGAATTTATACCTGGCCGAATAAGCGAATCTATACCTGACTATTTGATCAAAAATCCTGAATTAAAAATTGCCTTTTTAAATATAGATTTAGACGATTACGAATCAGCACTTACCACGCTTGAATTTCTATACCCCCGAATTATGCCGGGCGGTGTGCTGGTACTAGATAATTATGATAAAACAATCAATGAAAAAAAGGCAGTTCACGATTATTTTTGGCCTAATAATCTATCGCTACAACATTTTTTTATTGCAAACGGACCCCACTATGTTGTTAAGCCCTAAAAAAAAGAGCTATTAGTTTCAATAATATAAACTTTTACACTTACCTTCGCCCTCCGAAATAAATTTGATATGAACGCTGTAGCTTTTGTTCACGAACAATTAACCTTAAATAAAGAAGTACCTAAGTTTAAGGCAGGTGATAACATCACTGTAAACTATAAAATTATAGAAGGTACTAAAGAGAGAATTCAGTCTTTTAAGGGAGACGTTATTAAGCGACAAGGTCAAGGGGCAACTGCTACTTTTACCGTTCGTAAAATATCGGATGGTGTAGGTGTTGAGAGACTTTTCCCTATCAATAGCCCAAATATTGATTCAATTGTTTTACATAAAGTTGGTAAAGTGCGTCGTGCAAAACTATTCTACCTTCGTGAAAGAAGTGGAAAAAGTGCAAGGATCAAAGAAAAGAGATATTAGTTTTGATTTAAAATACGTGAACGGAAACCTAAAAGTTTCCGTTTTTCATTTAAGCCAAAAACCTCTTGACTGGTTTATTCGTAATTTGTGTGTATTAACATTTATAAAGATTAATACGCTTATTTTTGTAATCTAAAACAAGTGCAATGTTTACTAACTTCCTTATAGGTATGCCCGGTGGCTCTGAGTGGATTCTTATTATTTTAGCTGTTCTTATTCTTTTTGGTGGAAGAAAAATACCAGAGTTTATGCGTGGTTTAGGTAAAGGTATTCGCGAGTTTAATGATGCTAAAGAGAACGTAAAAAAAGAAATTGAAGATGGTATCAATGAGAAAGAAAAGCGTCCTGCTGCTTCAACCTCTACATCGTCCACACCTTCTTAGTACGCTCTAAATTTTTGTTTTTGTTTAGCTTCCAGTCTATTACAGATTATCATACTAAATTATTGAACGGCCAGACGTCTTGCGTGGAGGCCGTTCAGCATTATATACAAGCTACACGAACTAACAAACACCTTAATGCCTGGCTGGAAGTGTATGAAGAAGAAGCCTTGCAACGTGCAGAACAATTAGATTTTTTAAGAAAAGATCAAACAAACTTACCAGGAAAACTTTTTGGAGTAGTGGTTGGTTTAAAAGATGTTATTTGTTTTAAGGGTCATAAGATATCTGCCGCAAGTAAAATTTTAGACGGTTTTACTTCACTTTATAGCGCTACTGCTACCCAAAAGTTATTAGATGAAGGAGCCATTATTTTAGGCAGACAAAATTGCGATGAGTTTGCAATGGGTAGTAGTAGTGAGAATTCAGCTTATGGATCGGTACAAAATGCAGTTGGCAACAATCGCGTGCCTGGCGGTTCATCCGGTGGCTCTGCGGTTGCTGTGCAGGCCGGTATGTGTATGGTGAGTTTAGGTAGCGATACGGGAGGCTCCGTTAGACAACCTGCTGATTTTTGCGGCATTGTTGGCCTAAAACCAACCTACGGTAAAATCTCAAGGTATGGCCTTATTGCCTATGCTTCATCCTTCGATCAAATTGGTATTTTTGCCAATTCTGTTGATGATGTTGCTTTAACTTTAGAGGTTATTGCCGGTGCTGACGAATTTGATAGCACCGTAAGCAGAAAGCCAGTAGTAAAATACAGCGACGATTCGCCTGAAAAACAAACTTACAAAATTGGTTATTTTAAAAATGCATTAGAGCACCCAAGCGTTGATCCTGAAATTTCTAAAAGCATCTCTTCTTTCATTTCGGTTTTAGATAACAATGGTCATAATACGCAGGCCTTAGATTTTGAATTGCTGGATTATGTAGTTCCCACCTATTATGTTCTTACGACTGCTGAAGCATCTACCAACCTTTCCAGATACGACGGAGTAAAATATGGATTTAGAAATAAATCAGACAATGGCCTAACGGAGTTTTATAAAAAAAATAGAAGTGAAGCTTTTGGAGATGAAGTGAAGAAGAGGATATTGCTGGGTACCTTTGTACTAAGTTCCGGTTATTATGATGCTTATTTCGCTAAAGCTCAGAAGGTTAGGCGTATGCTGGTAAATAAAACCAATGAGATCTTTAAAGATTTTGATGCTATAATTTTACCAACAGTTCCAGCACCGGCTTATAAAATAGGTGAGAAAACTGACGATCCTATCGCAATGTATTTAGGAGATATTTTTACAGTTTTTGCAAATCTTACCGGCATTCCTGCAATCTCCATTCCGCTCTTTAAGCATAGTTTAAGCATACCTTTTGGCCTTCAAATAATGGTTTCTCATCATAATGAGTTACTTTTGCATCGCCTTGCTAAAGAGTTCATACACTTATCTAAGCCGTAACGGCCTCAACTCTACTGCTCACGCGTAATTGAACAGACTTCTGTTTTTCCCGGAAACTTAATTGGTAAACTAAACATTTGTAGTGCACATCATGAAGAATGTCGAAATTCTAACAAAGCTTCGTCGGCTTGTAAAATCATTGGCGGTTATCGGTATCTCAATTGTATTAGGTTTAGGAAGCTCTGCTTTCAAATCAGCTAGTATTAATGATAACGACGGTACTGATAAAAAGTTAAAGAAAGATACCACAGATAAATACGGCTTTAAAAGCTTGTTTTCTAATGGCCCTTTTGATGCATCAAAACCTTATATAACCCAAATAAACCCTCAGGCGGTTTCTTACGTACAGAATTACATTAAGGTTTATGGAAAGCATTTGGAGCGTATAAAGCTCTGGGGCAAGCCATATTTGGATATGTACGATGGTATTTTAAGCGAACATGGACTACCAAAAGAGCTAAAGTATCTATCAGTAATTGAGTCAGATTTAAAAGCAGGCGCAGTATCTGTTGCCGGCGCTGTAGGTCCTTGGCAAATTATGGACTTTGAAGCCCGTAGAATGGGTTTGAAAGTTAATGGCAAAACAGATGAAAGAAGCAGTTATTATAAAAGCACACATGCAGCTGCAAGAATCTTAAAAGAATTATACACTCAATTTGATGATTGGTTATTGGTTTTGGCGGCTTATAATGCAGGCCAGGGTCGTGTAAGACAGGCAATCAAGAAAAGTGGAAGTAAAGATTTTTGGGTTCTACAGAAATATTTGCCTTTAGAAACCCGCAATCATGTTAAAAAATTTATCGGAACTCACTATGTTTTCGAAGGCAATGGCGGATTAACAACAATGACAGCCGCAGAAACAGATCTATTAGAATATAATTTGCGTAATAAGCAATTGCCATCTAATGCTCAGCTTAATTACCCAGACACAAAGATGGCCAATATTACCGGGCGATATAATGCTGCGGTTTTGGCTAAAAATATTGGAATGGATATCAAAGTATTTCAAAAACTCAATCCAAATTTTGATCAGGGGATACGAACGGGTGAATATGCCTTACGTTTACCTGCGGAAAAAATGAAAGTTTTTGTTGAAAAGAAAGATTTAATTCTGAATGAGTCCTTAATGGGCTTGCTCAATGGAGCATAAGAAGTTTTAAAATATAAAGAAGCGCTGTTATTGCAGCGCTTTTTTTATGCCCGCTGCTTTCAGTATACATTCATCATATTCAGCTTGAGGATCACTATTGTAAGTGATGGCGCTGCCAACCTGATAGCTTAAATATTGTGACACTGAATTAAAAATTATACTTCTTATTACCACATTAAAGTCAAAATTTTTTTCCGGAGTAATATATCCGACAGTGCCGGAATAAATGCCTCGCTTTGTTTTTTCGTAATGCTCAATTAGTTCCATTACTTTCTTTTTAGGCGCACCCGTCATAGACCCCATAGGAAATGTTGCCTGCAAAATTTCCGATAAGCCTATCCCGGCGTTAAGCTTTCCTTCAATAGTACTGACCATTTGGTGTAATTGCGGAAAAGTCTGAATACCAAATAAATCTGTAACCCGCACAGAAGCTTGTTCACATATTTTACTCAAGTCGTTTCTTACCAAATCAACGATCATAACATTTTCGCTGCGATCTTTACTGCTTGACTTTAGTGTTGTAATATTTTCAAGGTCATGGTTTTTGCTGTTAGTATTTCTTTTAATAGTACCCTTAATAGGTTGTGAGATAATAAGATTATCCTGTTTCTTCAAAAACCTTTCGGGACTTGCGCAAATGAGGTAATGTGAATTTACTTTATAAAAGCAAGCATAGGGAGTTGGAGAAATGTTGGTCAACTTGTTATAGATCTCGTATGGATCTATTGTACAATTTTCTGCATAAAACTCCTGGCAAAAATTTATTTCGTAGCAATCACCCTGCAAAATATGCGCTCGTAAGGCTTCTACCGTAGTCAAATACTCGCTCTTTATTTATTCGAGCCTTGATGGTGGTTGAAACAGATATTGATGGAATAGATGCATCTATAAGTAATGAGTTAATTTCCTTAAAAATCGACTCCGGATTACTTGCAATTGCACTGATTGTTACACTACACCCATCTACAAACAATAATGTTTCTGGGACAAATAGGTAAGAATCTACAAAATTTTGATGGTCAAGATTATTTGAGGTCAGTGCTTCGATCTTATTCTTTAGATCGTAATTAAAATGACCGAAAATCCAATCGGTAGTGTTGTTGTAAAAGGTAGTTAAAGATTCAAAAAAATCATCTGAAGGCACAAATACCTTTGCTGCGCCTGCAGCAAGTATATAATTATAAGTTTGATAAGGTAGCGTATAATCATTATTGTCTAATAAACAAAAGGTGCTGAATTGTTTTGTCCAAATCAACACCTTTTGCTCAAAAAGTTCTACATCCGTTACCTCGAAAGAATATGATTGTCTTTCCATCAGGTTAGGAAAGTGTATTTAATAATCATCATCATCGTCGTCAAAGCCATTGCCCTTTCTACCACCTCCGCCAAACATGTCTTTAAATTCGTCATCCATTTTAAAGTCATCTTCATCTTCATCCTTAGTGCCTTTTGTTGTAGACGATTTTTTTGCAGCAGCTTTAGATTTTGGAACATCAAATTCATCGAAGTCAGGATCCCAGTTGTCATCTTCTTCAGGCTTTTCCCATTCGTCAGGTTCATCAATTTCATCAGCATCATCTATATCATCTTCATCAGAAGCTTTGCTTTTAGGAGCTGCCTTTGAAACTTTTTTTAATGATGACTTCTGCGCCTCTTCTTCATCATCTAAAATGTCGTCGTCATCATCTGTGTTTTCAGAGTTTGACATTTTATTTTTCAATTCATCTTTAGCCGCCGGTGCAGTTTTTTTCGATGTGGATTTTGTCGGCTTATCAGATTTTGCTTTCATGTTCTAATAAGATTTATAAATAATAAAATAATGTTTTTTGTTGTGATCAGATTTACTGGTTCAATCAATTATAGCTTCACAATCTGTTCTCTTCCCGGTCCGTTAGAAACGTATTTTACTGGAGCACCTATAAAGCCATTGATAAATTTAATGTAATCGTTCATTTCGGCCGGTAACTTATCTGCATCTTTTATTTGCGTTGTATCCAAATTCCATCCTTTGTATTGCTCGTAGATGGGCTCGATTTTCAATTTGGCCATTTGAAAAGGCACCTGATTTTTCTTTTCTCCATCAATAAGGTATGATGTGCAGCAGCTTAGGTCGCTAAATGTATCTAAAACATCCGCTTTAGTCATAACCACCTGTGTAACACCATTTATCATGCAGGCATATTGTAACGCAACCAGGTCAATCCATCCACAACGGCGTGGTCTACCAGTAGTAGCACCAAATTCGTTTCCTATCTTTCTAAGTTCTTCCCCGGTAGCATCTTCTAATTCAGTAGGAAAAGGGCCACCGCCAACGCGTGTACAATAGGCCTTTGTTACCCCGATCACTTCTTTAATTTTTTGAGGAGCTATACCTAAACCAGTACAAACACCAGCTGAAATTGTATTGGAGGATGTAACAAAAGGAAAGGTTCCAAAATCAATATCGAGCATACTACCTTGTGCGCCTTCAGCCAATACCTTTTTGCCTTTTTGTATTTGTTCGTTAATGAAATATTCTCCATTAACTACATTAAGTGTCTTTAAAAATTCCAGTGCCTCAAAAAATTCTTCTTCCCACGCAGAAATATCTTCGTTGAAATGAAAATTATCCAACAATTTTTGATGCTTAAGTCTAAGCTTAATGTAAGATGTTGTAAAACTTTTATCTAACAGATCGCCCACTCTAATGGCATTTCGACCAGTTTTATCCATATAAGCGGGACCAATGCCTTTTAAGGTTGATCCTATTTTATCAGTACCTTTTTGGGTTTCCGACGCTTTATCTAATGCACGGTGTGTTGGAACAATAATATTGGTACGTTCTGAAATAAATAAGTTTTTGCGAACATCAATTCCGAACTTTGCTACTGTATCGCACTCACGCTTTAAGGTTACAGGGTCAAGCACTACGCCACCGCCAATTAAGTTAGTAGTGTGTTGATGGAAAATACCGGAAGGTATCTGGTGAAGTACTACTTTTTTATCGTCAACATACAGCGTGTGTCCGGCGTTAGGTCCGCCCTGAAAGCGCGCAACAGTATCATATTGAGGAGCAAAATAATCTACAATTTTACCCTTCCCTTCGTCGCCCCATTGCATTCCTAAAATAACATCAACCATTAGTTTTACATTTTTAAAGGTTCGCGCAAAAATAGTGGAACGTACTTACTTATTAGATACCCATTACTAAGATTTCTTAAAAGCCCCTTGTTTAAAGCAGAATATGAAGGCACGGTTTTTTTTCAACTAAAAAAAACTTTTAACCATGAAAAAAATATTTATGCCCGTGTTGGCGCTTGCCATGGGCTTTGCAGTTGCGTGTAACAGCACTGAACAAAAAGATAGTACTGAAGTAGCAGAAGACATTAATGAACAAAAAGCTGACAGTACAAACGCCGGCGAAGGCACCGAAGAAACAATGGAATTTATGGTAACCGCTGCCAGCGGAGGCTTAATGGAAGTAGAATTAGGAAAATTGGCACTTCAAAATGCTTCTTCCGCCAAGGTAAAAGAGTTTGGACAGGGTATGATTACTGACCATTCTAAAGCTAATGAAGAATTGAAGGCCCTGGCAATGCAAAAAAACATAGCCATCCCATCAACTCCGGGAGAAAAACACCAAGGTCACATAAACGATTTGAAAGATAAAAAAGGTGCTGACTTTGATAAAGCCTATATGAAATTGATGGTAGAAGACCATGAAGAAGATGTAGAAAAATTTGAGAAAGAAGCACAAAATGGTGCTGAGCCTGATGTAAAAGCGTTTGCTGCTAAGACACTTCCAGTTTTAAAACATCACCATGAAATGGCCAAAAGTATTAAAGATGGTATGAAGGATTAGTAGGTGTATATTTAATATCTGTATTTAGATAAGCTGTACAGATATTATTTTCAGTTAAAAAGTATTATATGAAAAATGAGATAAACAATTTAGGAGTAAACTCCGCATCACTAACTAATGTAGAAGATGTAACAGAGCTTGCAAATCCTGCACAAGAGCCTAATCAAACTCCGGAGGTGGAACCTGACAAGATGCCTTCTGAAGAGCCCGGCGTGCAACCGAACACCAAGCCTAAAAAAGAGAATGGTGATGATGATGACGATGATGACGACGACGATGATGATTATACTGATCCTTTTAAGGAAACAGAAATTGGAGATGATCCTGACGAAATAAAGAAACGAACTACTATCATGTAGTTTAAACTAAAAAAGCTGTCCAACACTAAGACAGCTTTTTTAGTTATATAAATAAATTTGCTTCTAGCAATTGTTAAGTTGACTAGTTTTAGTGATGAAAAGCAAGTGCCTTTTTCTTGTTTCGGGCAACAATTCTGCCTTTTATAAGTTTAATGAAAGCTCTTATTTTAAAAGGTATCTCTCCCATTCCTTTATAGTAACTAGCATTATAGCTACCTGAAAATATACTATACATAATCTTTATATTTTTTGATGATTTAATAAATTCAATTTCACGTTGCAAACAATCATCAGCAATAAAAAGTATTTAGTAGTTGGCGTTCGATTTAATAATTCTAACTGATTTTCCGGCCTGCATCACCAAGGGAATCATATCCATATGTTGCGATGAAATAAAGACAAGAGAAATTTCTGCATCATTAATTAAAGCGCTTACGTTGCTAACAAATTCTGCATCGGGATAAGCGTTTTGGGTCTGGACACTCACGTTAGTAGAAAAAACTTTCTTCCAATTGAACTTTTCCATTGTATTGTGTCTCGATAACTCGAAAAATTCTTCAACCATATTGCATCCTATTACACCCGCATTTACAATATATGCCATAATATAAATTTTTGTTTAAACGATTAAACACATGTTCAAAAATAATACCATTTTTAAAATGGCATCGCTTGCAATCAGTGTTTTAATTGATTATTAATACTTCATTGCCAAAAAAGTAACCCGACTTAACTTTATCGGTTAGTTGGTTCTACTGTAGTCAGCTGGTGATAAATAATTTGTACTCATATGCGTAAAAACATTTCGTTGAAAGATATTGCTCAAAAAGTGGGTGTTTCTACTGCATTGGTTTCATATGTGTTAAACGATAAAAAAACAGGACGCATTAGTAAAGAGATTGCTGCAAAAATTAAAGCCACCGCTATTGAGCTTAATTACAGAACCAACCACATTGCTCGAAGTTTAAAAACCAACAAAACTTTTACTATTGGGTTAGTTGTGGCCGATATTTCGAATCCCTTTTTTTCTACCCTAGCGCGCATTATTGAGGATAAAGCGGAGAGCAAAGGCTACTCTGTGTTATTTGGCAGTTCGGACGAAAGTGCAGAAAAGTCAATGAAATTGTCAAATTTGTTATTGAATCATCAAGTAGATGGATTGATCATTTCTCCTTCAGATAAAGGAGAAGCTCAAATTGACTACCTGCAAAACATAGAAATTCCCTTTGTACTTATTGATAGATATTTTATTAATAAACGCACCAATTACATTGCTATAGACAATTTTAAAGCGTCGTATTCCATTACACAACATCTATTAGCAACAGAGCGTAAACGCATAGGTTTTGTAACTTTTAAAAGTAGCCTCATCACTATAACAGAACGCAAGAGGGGTTACCTATCCGCTCTTTCTGAGGGTGGCGTTCAGTTGGATGATCGATGGATTAGGGAGGTTGCCATTAACAATTCTAAGGTAGAGGTAGAACAGGCTTTAGATGAAATGTTGCAACCGGAGGAGCAAATTGATGCTGTTTTATTTACGACTAATACACTTTCAACACATGCATTAAAGTACTTAAACACGCTACCCATTGAGATACCGAGCGACCTGGCTATAGCCTCTTTTGATGCTTCAGATGCTTCGGACTTATTTTATGCACCGGTAACACATATGAAGCAGCCGCTACAGCAAATGGCCTCAATGGCAACGGATTTATTGTTTGAAATGATGGAGAACAAAGACCTGATAAAACAAATTAATTTAGAAGCTGAATTGGTAGTTAGAAAATCAACTGCAAAAGATTAAAACATCTCTTAAATTAATTTCAATCCTTCTGTTTCAAGTTCGTGATATTTCTCTGCATCGAAAGTGTAATAGAATGCGCCTTTTTTAGATGTCGTTCTGTCTTTCTCCTCTAACTTTTTTAATAAACCCAGACCGAGCACTTTTTTTGCAAAATTTCTCTTGTCAATTGCCTTCTCATAAATAGCTTCATACAAGCTTTGTAGTTGTTGCAACGTAAAACGTTCCGGAAGTAGCTCGAAACCTATTGGATGATTTGCAATCTTTTCCTTCAAACGCAGTTTAGCAGCATCAATCATGCTGTCATGATCAAACAACAGAGACGGAAGTTTATCAAGATCAAACCATTGAGCATTATGCTCGTCCATCAAAGGTTTTGAGTTATTGTAAATATTGATCAGAGAATAATAGGCCATTGATACTACCCTATCGCCGGGATCTCTGTTTACATTACCAAAGCAGGCCAATTGTTCCATAAAAATATTGGTGAACCCCGTAAGTTGAAACAATACTCTTTTGGCTGCATCATCTACCCCTTCATCCTGCTCAACAAAACCGCCCATTAAAGACCACGAGTTGATGCCCGGCTCGAAATCTCTTTTAATGAGAAGGGCTTTCAACTTTGAGCCATCAAAACCAAAAATGATGCAATCAACCGCTAAAAGCAGTTTTGAATATTTATGATATAGACTTTTTTTTGTCAAATTATTTTGCCCCTTTATTAACTTTTTCAATTGAGGTTTGGTTAGTTGAGACCCTCACAAAAATGGAATTTATTTTATTGTATGAATAACAGGCCATTCATCCACCCAAGTTAATTCTTCTATTATTAGTTTCGAGTGCCCTTTGTCTTTTGCATCGTAGCCGTGATAAATGATGTAGTCTTTACCATTAAAGGTATAAGCCGAATTATGCCCAGCTCCAAACCACTCTTTATTATCACCCTGCACCACCATAGATCCCCCATTTTTTGCAAGATCAATTCCATTTTTATCAAGATAAGGGCCGGTAACATTGCTACTTCTCCCCACCATTACTTTATAATCACTTTTCTCGCCGCGGCAACAATAGTCCCATGATACAAAGAGGTAATAGTAGTTTCCTTTTTTAAATACAAATGGTGCTTCAATGGCCGCATCTCCTGCAAGCGAATCTGCATACTTAAAATTGCGTGGTCGAGCAGCTACGGTATGCCATACCTGGGGCTCGGCCAAACTGGTAAGATTAGCTGACAGCTGAACCATCTTCATTCCGCCCCAAAAAGAGCCGAATACAAGCCACGGAATGCCGCTACTTTTTATAATTAAATTTGGATCAATGGCATTCCATAAATCCCTGTTCGGAATTGATTGCACCACCATGCCTTTATCTTCCCATTTAAAATCGACCGATGCACTATCCAGGGTTTTGTTGGTAGCTACGCCGATGGCAGACGTGTTTTTACCAAAAACTGAAACTGAGTAATACAAATAATATTTACCATTATGATAGCTCACATCAGGCGCCCACATACTTGTACCTCTGAAGTTTGGTATTGCCTTAGTAACCCATTCCGGAACCTTATTAAAAACCGAAGCTTCGCGTCTCCAACTCTTCATATCGGTTGATGAAAAAACCTGAATACCATTTCCGGTACAAAAGAGATAATATTTGTCCCCTTGTTGAATCATTACAGGATCGTGCACCGGAGTTTCTTTGGTAGGTGTTATTGTGCCAATGGGCGGTGGAAAAAACTTACGCTTGCTGGTATCACTTAATGCAGGCTGTTGCGCATATACTACAGCAGTAAGCAGCAAGATGGCATTCAGAAACATAAACATTTTGAACATGTTCGATTTTTTATCTTTTGTAAGCATCCTACACAGATACATTATAAACATCTTGATTCTTACAACATCTTTACCCGAACAACATTGAAGGAGTACGGGGCCATCGCCATTGTAATTTTCTTATTTTTAACATTGATTTGTTGCTCAACAGGACTTACTGCAGTTGCATTTTCAAACGAATTCACCTTGTCTAAAGTGGTGCTTTTAAGCACGATATGTTTAGCCACTGATTGAAGATTTTTTACTCCATCTATTACCACATCGCGTTGCAATGTTTTTGCAGAAGCATTTACAATTTTTATGATTAGCTCATGAGTGTTTTTTTCCAAGGCAGCAGAGGCATACAAACTATCCTGCCCGGCAATAGCACTATCTTTTAGGGTAATGGGAATTATGTGTGTGCCTTTATTTAATGAATACAGTTTTTGAACGTAATAATTAGGCGTTCCATAAGAGCGAAGGTTATCGACCCAGATCATATCAGGCGTCCATTGCCAGCCATCAGCATGTGCAAATAGCGGTGCATACGATGCCATGTTTACTACATCGGCATTTCTTTCAAGGCCGGTTAAAAATGCGGCTTCAGCAATAGCGGTTTGCCAGTTATTTTTATTATTTACGCTTACAGTTTTATCGCTTTGGGCAGCATACTCACCTGCAAAAACTTTAGTGCCATTTCGTGGGTAGTTATCATAACGTTTAGCATTAGCTAAAAACCATTCCGGCTGGCGATAATAATGCTCGTCAATAATGTCGGCATTCATATTTCTTAATTCGGTATTCAGATAGTCAAACCGTTCACCATTAGGGTCAGTGCCTGAGCTATAAACTAATTTGATGTTTGGGTACTTTGCTTTGATAGCCTTTGTAAAAATTTTTAAACGCTCTACATATTGTGGACCCCAATTCTCATTACCAACTCCTAACATTTTTAAGTTGAATGGTGCAGGATGTCCCATTTGGGTGCGCACTTTACCCCACTTGCTTTTAGCATCTCCATTAGCAAACTCAATAAGGTCTATCGCATCTTGTACATACGGTTCAATATCATCTAACGGAACAAGTTCTGCTGTATTAAATTGGCACGCCATCCCGGCGTTAAGGATTGGTAGCGCTTCAGCACCAATATCTTCAGCCAGCTGAAAATATTCGAAGAAGCCAAGACCAAATGTCTGAAAATAGTCAGGAGCAGGACGATGAGCAAATTCAAAATTCCAACGATTAATTATTAGTTGTCTTTCCTCAATTGGACCAATGGTTTTTTTCCATTGATAGCGCTGAGATAAATCGAAACCCTCCACAATGCAGCCACCGGGAAAACGTAAAAAGCCAGGCTTCATATCTGCGAGTAATTGTACCATATCTGCACGCATACCACCCGGTCGGTTCTTCCAGGTGTCACCAGGAAATAAGGATATCATGTCTAAGTCTATAACACCATTACCCTCAAACCAAAGTGACATTTTTGCTTTCGCCTCAGTAGCTTTTGCAGTAAAGCTTACAGATTGCTTTTTCCATTCATTAGATGATCCTTCTGGGTTAAGCGTAGTACCACCAATGTTTTCGCCTTTTGCGTTTATCAATTCAACATGTAAGGTTACGCCCGGCTTGCTTTGGCGATACATTATAGAAAAGTCGTAGCGCACACCTTCTTTGATACCCATGCCTTTAAAACCTTCGTTGGTTAAACCTAAGTTTCCTTTAGTAACATTATTTACAGTAGCTCTTAAATATCTGGGATTAGCCGTACTCTTATCGGGACTGTTAATAATTAAAAAGGTGCCTTCTTTTACCTGACGCGGCATTACGGTCCATCCCATCAATGGCTTATTAAATTCAAAAGATCTATTCTTTACTAGCTCAGCATAAATACCGCCATCCGCACCCATATTAATGTCTTCAAAAAAAACGCCCCACATGGTGGGTTGTATATCGCCCTTTATTTGGTTCGCCTTTACTGTTATCACATCTTTTGTTTGTGCTAGCGAAAGATTTCCGAAGGCTAAACAACCTGCAATAAACGCATAGCTTATCCAGTTCTTTTTATTCATTTTTATGTGTTTCGAGGGTTCTGTTATGTTTATCAAATATCCGAGTATTCTTTTGTGAATATGTGCCATTTTAGAAGCTAACAATTTTTTACTAGTATTTTGTTTTGAATTGATACATGTAACACAGCCAATAATTTTATTTTCTAACACATTGAATAAACGAACTCTGTAACTTTCCAACTATGAGCAAAGTAAAATGGGGCATATTAAGCACAGCAAAAATTGGTCGCGAAAAAGTTATTCCGGCATTGCAAGCAAGTGAATGGTGTGACGTAATAGCCATTGCATCACGCAACGAAAACAATGCTATTGAAACAGCCAAAGCTTTAAACATTCCAAACGCTTTTGGTTCTTACGAGGCATTACTTGCAGATGACGAAATTGAAGCTATATATATCCCCTTGCCAAATCATATGCATGTAGAGTGGGCAATAAAGGCTTTGGAGGCTAATAAACACGTACTGTGCGAGAAACCGATTGCTATGTCGTTGGCAGAAAGCAAATTGTTACTTCGTGCAGCTGAAGAGAGACCTCACTTAAAAATTATGGAAGCTTTCATGTATCGCTTCCATCCGCAATGGTTGCAGGCAAAAAAATTAGTGCAAGATGGTGCGATAGGAAAAGTAAAAACGGTGCAAAGCTTTTTCTCCTATCATAATATTGATACTAACAACATTCGTAATATAAAAGAAGCCGGTGGCGGAGGGTTGATGGATATTGGGTGCTATTGCATTTCTATTAGTCGTTTCCTTCTGGATAGAGAACCGGAAAGTGTTTGTGGCTTGATAGAATTTGATACAAAAACGGACGTAGATAGCATGGCTTCAGCAATGCTGAAATTTGGTGAAGCGACTGCAACCTTTACTTGCTCAACCCAAATGATGCCTTACCAGCGCGTAAATATTTTAGGTGAGACAGGACATATAGAAGTTATGATTCCTGTAAACGCACCGCCTGACAAACAGACCAAAATTTGGCTGCATACAAAAGCAAGTTCCAAAGAAATTGTTTTGGAACCTGTTGACCAATATACATTGCAAGGCAATGCTTTTTCTAAAGCTGTATTGAACAATACCGAAGTGCCTACTCCATTAACTGATGCCGTAGCCAACATGAGAATTATTGAAGCCATATTTGAAAGTTCAAGACTGAACGCATGGAAGACGATTTAATATTTAAGCAGCACGTTTATGGCCATTTTAAAAAGATGATAACTGATAGGGTTGATGGATTACAACAAAAGTTAGAAGATGTCATCAGCATGACTCAAAACGAAACTAAAAGCTCTGCGGGTGATAAATATGAGACAGCAAGAGCAATGCTTCAAATTGAACAAAATTTGATAAGAGGACAACTTGCTGAGGCAATAACACAAAAAGCAATTTTTGATAAGCTTAGTGCTACGGCTACATCCAGACAAATAACAAATGGAAGCTTAATTAATACCAGCAAAGGTTACTTATACCTAAGCATCGCACTAGGAAAAGCCATTATAGGTCAGCATAAAGTAATTGCACTCTCCGCCCAATCGCCTTTGGGCAGTAAGCTTCTAGGACATTCCTTAGGCGATACCGTTACATTTAATGGCGCCGAATATTTTATAAAAACAATTACCTGAGCGGTTAGGTTCGGCCGCTCCCATTACAGAATGTAATTAGATTAATAAAAGATGCAACCGATTGCATCTTTTATTATCTTCCATCCTTCAACGTCAATTATTGTAATCGTTTTAAAATTCAAACGCTTATATGTCCTTGACAAACCAATCAACTTACCCTTTCATTCTATTTAAAAACGATTTGCAAATGAGTATGTGTCAAGTTCATCTTTCTTTAAAAGCTTTCCTGTTAAGATCCTACATTATATTATGCTGTTGTTGTGGTACGCTAATCGCTACAGCCCAATCACCTGCAGCAAAGTATCCTTTTAATAATACAAACCTAACTTTCGAACAACGAGTGAATGATCTTGTATCAAGATTGACGCTTGATGAAAAGGTAGCACAAATGCTAAATGCTGCCCCCGAAATACCTCGCTTAGGTATACCTGCTTATGATTGGTGGAATGAGGTATTACACGGTGTTGCTCGTACGCCTTTCAAGGTTACGGTATATCCACAAGCTATAGCAATGGCTGCTACATGGGACACCAACTCACTTAACAAGATGGCCGACTATTCTGCTATGGAAGGCCGGGCCATTCATAATAAAGCTATACAAGCAGGCACCACTGGCAACCGATATCTTGGCCTTACATACTGGACACCTAACATCAACATCTTTAGAGATCCACGTTGGGGCCGCGGCCAAGAAACGTATGGTGAAGATCCTTTTCTTACTGCCATGTTGGGTAAGGCATTTGTAAGAGGTTTGCAAGGTGAAGATCCTAAATATTTAAAAGCTGCTGCCTGCGCTAAACACTACGCCGTACATAGCGGCCCTGAGCCATTGCGCCATGTGTTTAACGCTGATGTAACGAACTACGATCTTTGGGACACTTACTTACCTGCTTTTAAAGAACTAATAGTAAACGCCAATGTTGCCGGAGTTATGTGTGCGTACAATGCCTTTCGAGGTCAACCTTGTTGTGGTAGCGATTTATTGATGGTTGACATACTGCGCAATCAATGGAATTTTAATGGTTATGTTACCTCTGACTGCTGGGCTATAGATGATTTTTTTAAGAACCATAAAACACACCCTGATGCAGCAAGTGCCTCGGCGGATGCTGTATTGCATGGCACTGACATTGACTGCGGAACTGCTGCATATAAAGCTTTGGTAGACGCTGTAAAACAAAATAAAATAACAGAAAAGCAAATAGACGTTTCGGTTAAGCGTTTGTTTATGATCCGTTATAGATTGGGCATGTTTGATCCACCATCTATGGTCAAATACGCCCAAACACCTGCAAGTGTTTTAGAAAGTCCAGCGCACCAGGCGCATGCACTTAAAATGGCGCAACAATCAATTGTGCTGCTTAAGAACGAAAAGCAAACACTTCCCTTAAAAAAATCAATCAAGAAAATTGCGGTATTAGGTCCAAATGCAGACAATGCTATAGCGGTGTTAGGAAATTATAATGGCACTCCATCTACCATCGTTACGGCATTGCAGGGCATAAAAAATAAGCTAGGCAACAAGGTAGAGGTTATGTATGAACAGGTAACCAATTTTACCAACGATACCCTACTTCAATACATTGATCTAAGTAATCAATTTTCTTTTGATGGTAAGCAAGGATTTCAGGCCGAATACTTTAGCAACAAAGAACTTACCGGTCAACCAATTATCACTAAAATAGAAAGTAAGGTAGATCATGATTGGCAAGAAGGTCAGGCAGTTGCAGGCGGCATTAATGCTTATAACTTTTCTGTTAGATGGACCTCAACTTTCAAAGCTACTGAAACAGGTGTAGTTACTTTTGAAGTAGAAGGTGATGATGGATATAGATTGTTAGTAGATGGAAAAGAAGTGCTAAATGCATGGACCAGAAATAGATGGGGAGCCAGAACCTATAAGCTTAACACAGAAAGCAATAAAACTTATCAATTGGTGTTTGAATACTATCAGGCAGAAGGCAAAGCCATGGCTCACTTGAGAACCGGTAATTACCAAAAGACAGACTTCAATGCTTTGGCAAAACGCTTAGCTAATGTTGATGCAATCATTTATGTTGGTGGTATATCGCCACAGTTAGAGGGTGAAGAAATGACTGTGAACTATCCCGGTTTTAAGGGTGGCGATCGCACATCTATCCTATTACCATCTGTACAAACCGAGGCCATGAAAGCTTTACAAGCTACGGGCAAACCATTAGTTTTTGTAATGATGACAGGTAGTGCCATTGCTATTCCCTGGGAGGCAGAGAATGTTCCCGCAATTGTAAATGCATGGTATGGTGGTCAATCAGCAGGCACTGCACTGGCCGATGTACTTTTTGGCGATTACAACCCCAGCGGCCGATTGCCTGTTACTTTTTATGCAAGTGATTCTGATCTTCCTGACTTTAATAGTTACTCAATGGAAAACCGTACTTATCGCTACTTTACTGGTGTACCGTTGTATGGTTTTGGTCATGGTTTAAGTTATACCACTTTCAAATACGATCAGGTTAAAACACCTACACAAGCCAAATTCAACAAGGTGGTGCCCATGAGTGTACGTGTTACAAACACCGGCAAAACAGCCGGTGAAGAGGTGGTACAATTGTATGTTACGCACCTTGCAACGAAAGACAAAAGTCCACTCAAAGCACTTAAAGGTTTCCAACGTATTTATCTTAAACCAGGAGAAAGTAAATTAGTAAGTTTCAATTTGAACAAGGAAGCTTTCTCTCTACCTGATGCAAATGGCAACACCGCCTTTAAACCTGGCAAATTCGAAATTACTATGGGTGGTCATCAACCTAATATGAAAGCTTACACAACATCTAACACGGTAAAAGGAACACTCACACTTCAATAAACATCACACTAAAACTCAAAGTAAAAATGCATCAACGATTAATTGCAAAAGCATCAGTACTGGCATTACTTGCATCAACAGCCATACTGGGTTGTAACAATGCAACTACTACTGATACTAAACAAGATAGTAGTACATCGGAAACAAAAACAGACTCATCTAAGTTTTTATCGCAACCTTTAATTACGGAGATATATACTGCTGATCCATCGGCGCATGTGTTTGATGGTAAAATTTATATTTATCCTTCACATGATATTGACGCCGGCGTTCCTGAAGATGACAACGGTGCTCACTTTGCCATGCGTGATTACCATATACTTAGCATGGACAGTGTCGGAGGTAAAGTAACGGATCATGGTGTTGCTTTAGACATTAAAGATGTACCCTGGGCAGGCCGCCAGTTATGGGCACCTGATGCTGCTTTTAAAAACGGCACCTACTATTTGTACTTTCCTGTTAAGGATAAGAATGACGTATTTAAAATTGGTGTTGCTACCAGCAAATCGCCTACCGGACCTTTTAAAGCACAACCAGAACCTATTAAAGGAAGTTTGAGCATTGACCCTGCTGTTTTCACAGATACAGATGGCAAAACCTATATGTACTTTGGAGGCATTTGGGGCGGACAATTGCAAAGATGGCGCACTGGTAATTATGATTCAACAAGCAAAGAACCTACCGGAGATGAACCTGCACTAAGCGCAAAAATTGCTCGCTTAAGTGATGATATGTTGAGCTTTGCTGAACCTGTAAAAGACATACAGATCATTGATAAAGATGGCAAGCCACTTACTGCCAAAGATAACAACCGTCGTTTTTTTGAAGGTAGCTGGATGTATAAATACAATGGCAAATACTACTTCACCTACTCAACAGGCGATACACATTATTTATCTTATGCCATTGGCGACAACCCTTATGGACCTTTTACCTACACTGGCGTCATATTAAACCCGGTGCAAGGTTGGACGACGCACCATTCGATAGTAGAGTTTAAAGGCAAATGGTACCTGTTTTATCACGATACGCAGCTATCAAACAAAACGCATTTAAGAAATATAAAAGTTACTGAGTTAAAGCACAGGCCTGATGGCACTATCGAAACTATTGATGCGCTTATAAAATAATGATCGCATTAATCCCCAACAAAAAAACACCGGCTTTGCCGGTGTTTTTTTGTTTATATAAAATTGATATGCTAATGATCGTTTAAAGATCTGTGTATGCCTAACTCTAAACCTCTCAATTCTGCAAGACCTCTTAACCTCCCAATGGCACTATAACCTGGGTACGTTTTCTTCTTCAAATCATCTAACATCTGGTGTCCATGGTCGGGCCGCATGGGTATAGATATGTTTCTCCTACGCATGGTTAGCACTAATTCTTTTACTACCCTATACATATCTGTATCGCCATCTAAATGGTCTGCTTCATAAAAGTTTCCATCAGCATCGCCCTTTGTATTTCTTAGGTGGATGAAATGTATGTGATCGCCCAAGCGCTGGATGATGCCAGGCAGATCGTTATCTTTTCTAACACCATAAGAACCGGTACAAAAACACAATCCATTGGCAGGCGATGGTGCACAATTAATAATATCATTGGCATCTTGCTCTGTACTTACAATTCTGGGCAAGCCAAGTATGGGGTAAGGAGGATCGTCAGGATGTATGGCCATTTTTAAACCTGCCTGTTCTGCTACCGGAACAACTTGTTGTAAAAAGTAAAAAAGATGTTCTTTTAATTTCTTCGCATCAATGCCCTCGTAAGTTTTCAATGCAGCTAGTATTTGCTCCACAGTAAAACGTTCTTCACTACCTGGTAAGCCTAATAATGCATTGGTAAACAAAGTATCTTTTTCGGCATCCGTCATAGTTGCAGCCCGGGCTTTAGCCCGCGCAATTTCATTAACAGTATAATCATTTTCTGCTCCCGGTCTTTTTAGTAAAAACAAGTCGAACGCCATGAAGGCATCCTTCTCAAAATACAATGCTTTACTACCATCATACATGGTATATGCAATGTCGGTACGCATCCAATCTAGGATGGGCATAAAGTTGTAGGTAACTACTTTCAACCCACATTCACTTACGTTAATTAAACTTTGCTTATAGTTTTCAATATACTTTTTATAGTCGCCTATTTGCTTTTTTATATCCTCATGCACTGGTAAACTTTCTATCACCGTCCATGTCATGCCAGCCTCTTCTACTACGGCTACACGCTTATTTATTTCTTCGTACGTCCACACATTACCTACTGGTATATGGTGCAGTGCTGTAACCACGCCAGTGCATCCTGACTGTCTTATATCGGATAAACTCACCGGGTCATTAGGTCCATACCAGCGCATTGTTTGTTCCATCAACATAGTATCAAATTTCAGTTTATTGTAAGGGGATAAAACTACAGCTATTAGATTAAATTATATAACTGCCATCAGAATATATGATAGCATTTATGTGCTGGCTTGGTGCCAGTATCAATGCGATTAAAATGACGCTTTTATTACTTAAAATATTTTGAAGCATACTGTATAAACGAAGGCCAATTAGGGCCTGTAGTATGTCCACCGGCATGTTGTCTCCATGCGATCTCGCCACTAGTAAGTCCGGTTTCAATGTCAGGAAATGTACTAGTGCCCAGATCTTGCTTGCCCAGCAACTTATAAACTGGACCGGCATATACACCTCCTAAAAACATTCCTTTGGCATCTACCCAACGGCCTTCAACCGTAGGTGAACCCGAGCTTATAAAAACGGGACGAGGTGCACATAAGGCTACTAGCTCATGTGCATCAACAGGTAGATCATTTGATGTAAGTGATCCTCCGTATTTTATAAAGTTTCCGGCAAACCAATGGTACTCACCAGAGGATGCTAAATTTTCTACTTGCTCCCCATAAACCCGTCTTAAAATTTTAGTACCCCCAGCACCTGACGAACCGATAAAGCCAATAGCAAAACGAGGCTCATAAGCCATAGCAACTATGGCTGCTTTGCCATATCGGGATAAACCTTCAATTCCAATCTTGCTTTTATCAATGGCTTTATCTGTTTCAAAATAATCAACTGCGCGGCTTGCGCCCCATGCCCAGGCTTTTAAAGCACCCCATTGATCGGGTGTGCGCGGCTGCCCCTTATTTACCAAGCCAATAATGCCTTGCGTAAGACCTGCGCCATTATCAGCCTGATATGATGTTGGCACAATAACAGCTGCGCCCCAACCTTTCTCTAATAGTTGTTGCTGCCATCCTTTTTCAACTGGACGCATTTGTTTGCGTTGCAGGCGCTCGGAAGCCGGCGGGAAAAATAAAACCAAATTCCAACATCACCGGCACCGGACCTGTAGCTTGTGCCGGTGTAAGAAGCGATAATTGAATATCTACTTTTATGGCCGGGTACAATGAATTATCAACATGCCCTACTAACCTTTTGCTAATAGCTTTTACTGTTCCAAGAGTTGTATCAGAAGTACTCACAATTTCCCAGGTAACCTTCGGTAAGTTCTTAGGTGTTCTACCATAAACTTCCCTGTCAAAATCTTCTACAATTTCTGGCCTTCGTTGTTGCCACCATATTTTTGCTGAGGTAACAGGTTTACCATTGTTGAGTACTAATGGGTCAGGCAGTGTTGTGTAAGGTGAGGCTTTTGCTTCATCAATATTAGCGGCGTCAGCAGCTTGTGGGTTGCCCGATGGTCCGGGCCGCATTGCATCTACTCTCAACAACTTCATCATTGCCTGATGATCTTGTTCTGATAGTTTGCGTATGCTATCCATAGCCTGCCGGTTCATTTGCGCGCTACTTGCATATCCCAATAGCAAAAAAGCAAAAAGTCCACATGCCTGCAAGTTCATTTTCATGTTATAAAAGATTTGTAAAATCGATCTTTAAAAAGATGTTGAGTAGAATAGTTGCGTTTAAAACAATGATTAAAAGTGATCTTACTTATCACTTACATCTGTTCTAAAAGGTGATGCTGGTAAACCTTCCTTATTATACAGGTTTGCTTCTGCAGGATTATCGGCCCATGCATATCTCACATATAATGGATCAGCCAACCCATCATTCCAAACTATAACCTTATCCCTTTCTATTTTTGCTTCAGCCCATATAAATTTTTTATCTGCCCCGGCAATAGCAAACATTCTAGGTGGCTCATCATCGTTTGTTGTTAAACCACTTCCGGTATTATTAAACGTTATAATGATCTTATCACCATCTTTTTTGTGTGAGAGATACATAGGACCGGTGGATACAACATCGTTTTCGCCGTAGGCAACTTTCATTGCTGCCAAAGCCAAACGGTCGCCCACTTCTTTTTTTCTGTCGGGATGTATATCGTTCCATTCACCCAAATCAATGGCTATGGCCATAGCCGTGTTAGGTATGTTTAACGATTGTGTTTGGGCTTCTCTAAACAATGCCCATTGACTTTCGCTTGGCAAATAACTCATCTCCATAAAACCTGGGAGTTGCACATACAAAAAAGGTGCATTGGGCTGTTGCCATTTACTTCTCCAATCTTTTATTAGCGTTGCTTGAAGGCTGGCGTATTCTTCCGGCTTACCTGTATTACTTTCACCCTGATACCATGCAAAACCTTTAATGGTATACGATGTTAATGGAGCCACCATGGCATTGTATAAAGCCGTAGGCTGGTTTTGTAAAGCGATGCCTCCACCACCCATACCTCGTTGCGGCGTAAACACTTGTCCAACTTTGTATTGCCATTCACCTTTAAGATCCAACGTATCATTTCCTGCGATTAATTGGTAAGGTTTATCTGGAACAAAACCGCCTTTGCCCCCGTTGTTTGTAACCCGAATAACAAACACATTCTTGCCCTTTACTAAAGTGCCATTCGGCAGATTGTAGCGTCTTTGAGGGTACATATAAGTTGTGTTACCAACCTGCTTTCCATTGATGTACAGTACATCAGCATCAACTATTCTACCTAAAAAAACTTTTGCTTGCTGGCTTGCTATAGAAGCCGGAATATTTACTTCCTTTCTATACCAAACTACACCATCTAAATCTCTTATGCCTTGGTCTTCCCAATAGCCAGGTATATTGATGCTGCGCCAGCCTTTAGGTATGTATTTTTGATCGTACCAATTTATTGCACCCGTTGTACCTAAATCTTTTTGTTGCGATGGACGAGCCGCGTTTAAAGCTTTTCTATTGGAATTATTTACGTAAGCTGTATCCTTATTTTTATCAATGATGGTTGAGATAGATAGAAAACTTTTAAAACCATCTTCACTCATCCAGGCTTCAATAGGTGTGCCGCCCCAGCTTGCATTTATTAACCCAATTGGCACCTTATACTTCTCATATAATTTTTTGGCGAAGAAATAAGCGACGGCAGAGAATTGAAGAACATTTTCAGGATTGGCAGACTTCCAAGATCCTGACGGCAAATCGTTTTGTGGACCTTGTAAGTTTGTAAGATTAGGCACCCAAAAGTGTCGGATCTGATCATTGTTCGCTTCTGCTATTTCCTTTTCGTATCGAACGTTGTGCAACGCCATTTGATGAACCATATTGGATTGCCCGGAACAAAACCACACATCGCCCATCAGAATATTTTTTATGGTAAGATGGTTGCTGGCATCAATCACCATTGTATAAGGTCCGCCAGCCTTTTGCGGCGCTAATACCACTTGCCATTTACCATCTTTATCTGTAGTGGTTTTATACCTTTTTCCTGCAAACTTTACTGAAACTTTTTCTCCGTTTTTGGCCCAACCCCAAATATTTACTTTGGCATCTCGTTGTAAAATCATGCTGTCTTGCACAATTTTCGGCAGCCTGACTTGCGCATTAGCGTTTGATAAAAATCCCACAATTGCCGCTAGAAAAAACAATCTTAAAATATTCATCAGCCTATACTTTTATACAATTTTTGATATTAGGTCGACTTGCACCTTTATGTATTTAAAATCTTTTCCAGATTAAATAGTAAGATTCTTAGAACAACCCCCTTTAACACATTTAATGTTGCTGATATCCTCGCCTTAAAAAACTATGTTGATAGCACCATCTTAGTTTTTATTAATCACAATCTTTCTTGTTGTTCTTATGCCATCATCATTAATAGTAATTGTATAAGTTCCATTTGCTAAATCTCGGGTTTCCATTGTAAGAATACCTGTAGTCGGAATTGACTGTGTTTTTATTACGCGGCCAATAATGTCTGTAATTATAACTACCCTATTTTTATCCGGACTCGGTGCCGTTCTAATGGTAAATGCACCTGATGTTGGATTGGGATAAACCTGCACGATACTACTTTCAAATGCATCGAACTTTACAGTACGTATTCCTAAATCTTTCTTTTGTCCATCCCTGTCGTATTGTAAAAGACGATAGTAATTAATGCCTTTTGCAGGTTGGTGATCAACTGCAGTATAAGAACCGTTACTATTGCCTATTTGAGCAAACACCGTTTTTAGCGGATTATAGTTAACACCATTTACAGATCGCTCAATTACAAATCGATCATTGTTTACCTCGCCAAGTGTACGCCAGCTTAACATGGCTTTTCCATTTGCGTTGCGTGCATCAAATGCAATTAAAGTTACAGGCAGTACTGTGCCCTCAACATATTGCCGAAGCCATACTAAAGCAGGTCTTTCAGCTCCATTATCGTAAGCTAAATAGGCGCCTTGCTGACTACGCCAATGCCCAGGCCTATAACCCCAAACTGTAATGCCTTTAATAGCAGGATGCTCCCAAAATAAAGGGAACACTCGTTTGTACTCATTAAGCTGAGCATTATCTCCGGTTTCTGTTTGCACGGGCGCACCATCTATATCAAGCTCAGTAATATACAGGGGTAAACCTGAGGCTGCAAGCGTATTAAGATTGTTTAAAAGCGTGCTTGAAGCAGTATTAAAGGTTGTGAAAGCATGCCCCTGTTCGCCAACAGCATCAATTAAATTTTCAGCCTTCAGTAGGTTGATGATGGTCATATAAGTATTAGTACTGCTGGTGCTGTTTATAATACTATAGTCGTTAAGCCAAAGCTTTGAATTAGGAAAATATTGCCGGGCAAGTCTAAACGATGTTAACACCCAATCCCATCCGGAAGCTCCACTACCGCCTAAAGCATTAATATATTTTCCTGAATGCGCTGCATCTGGTGGTGCATGCAGGGGCTCATTTACAACTTCAATAAAATCAATAGCCGGGTAACGTGCCGCTACTGCTGCATACCATTCCTTAATTTCTGCTAGTTGTTCCGCGCTCGATAAGCTTTCCATCCAAGCAGGCTGTTGAGAACCCCAAATTAACGTATGCATTTTAAAAGGAAATCCATTGTCTTTGGCCAGCTTGTAAGTTGAGTCCAGATCAGCCCAATTCATTACATTACGGGTGGCTTCAACAGATCCCCATTTACCACCATTTTCTGAGGTTACCTGATTCCAATATTTATTAAAATTTACCTTTTGCGGGGTACTATAAATACCGCCTAAAAATTTTGACTTTCCGTTGGCAATTGGTGGACCTGGTGGATTAAAAGGGGGTGGCGGCGGGTTCGTACTACCTTCCTCACCATTATTAAGATTGGTAACAGTATAATTGTAGTTGCTGAGACCGAACACAAACTTGTCAAAATCCAATCCGTCTTCGCGGCCACCTATTTGAAAAGTCTGGACCAAATTATTAGCAGTTACGTTGAAGGTAAGCGGTGTTTCACCCCCGTTAAACTCAGACATATTAACCCATTTAAGAACATTGGAACCCGCAGAACCCGGCCCTCTTACTATATCGCTCCCTGCAGTGAAACCCGCGCTAGCTAATCCATTTACTAATGTCCAATCCGCATCGTTCGCAACGTCTTTTACACCAAAACCATTTCCGTAAAAGTAACTATCATCATTAAATCCACCTGCACCTACTCTTATACGAGCGTATAAATTGTAAGTACCCGGTTGCGGAAATGTTACTGTATAAGTAATAACGCGTGCAGCACTACCCGGACTGCCACCGCCACCATTGGTGGTTACATAAACAATTACATCAGTTCCTATATTGCCGATGGCCCACTCTAAACCTTTCACCCCTGCTTCAGCCTCTACTTTTACAAAAGACTGTGCAAAGGATGCAATGGAAATGAACATTGTAAGTACGAGAGGTAAAAAATATTTCATTGACCAAACCATTTTTTTAGGTGGAAAGATGACCAAAGCAGATTTCTGTTTCGGTGTAAAGATGTGTACTAAGGGGAGAAAGATATTAAAAAAGGGTTTGACTGAACCGTAGTTCTGTCAAACCCTGTCATTACATTTTTTTAATTGTAACCTGGATTTTGGTAAGCAGTTTTTTCTGCTGCAGTTGCTTCCATACCATCAATCTGGCTTTGAGGGATGGGACGTAAATAGTGCTTAGGTTCTATGGTTCGTGTATAAGTTTTAGGCGTATGAGCTCCATAACTCGGATCACCAATAGAATAAGTAGCAGCAACGTCATTCCACTTCTGTGTGCGAACTAAATCAGACCATCGAAGCCCTTCACCGAAATATTCCCTTGAACGCTCAGCCAAAATATAATCTATATCAATTGTTGCCGGAGTTGCAGCAGTTACAGCAACACTGTTATCAGCAACGAATGCTGCATTATTACTAACAGAAAATTTCCACTTGCCTGCTCTTGCACGTAAAACATTGACAAGCTCGCGAGCACTTTTACCGCTAACGGTAGTAGCACCTTTCACGGCGGCTTCTGCAGCTATTAAATACAGTTCAGAAAATTTGGCAATTTTAAACGGACGAGTACTCGTTGCATTTGGAGAACCTAACCCTGTTCCATTATCGGTGCGATATACACCCATCTTCCAAAGTCCTGGAAACACAATTCTACTAATACCACTTGGCGCTATAACAAAATCTGCCCTGCCTGGTAATACACCCGCTCCAATATTGTTAGACACTTTGCCTGGAAACCTTTGACCGGAAGGGTACACAATGCCTGCACCTTGTGCATCACTATTAAGGAAGCTTAGAATAGCGTCTCCCGGTGCAACTGGTAAATCATTAGCATTGTAGAGCACTGTATTTTGTGTTCCGCCTTTAGGCCAATTGCCTCTGTAAGTTGTTTGAAAAGTGCCATCGTAACGTGAGTCCAGCGTCTTGTCAGAAAACGTATTTAAGAACACACCAATTGGTGGTGCCATACGTGTGTAAGGGCGACCTAAACCTTGTGCTGCTTCCCGTAATACTGAGCTAACTGCAGTACCTGTACCTCCGGGGTTTGAAGCGCTTGTAATGACAGTATAGTTCCATGTCACCATCCAAACAGCAGAGTTTCTACCGGGAGGATTTCCAATTTCACCATCAAAGCCGGTTACAACAGGGGCGCCATTATAAAGCTCACTTTCTTGGGTATGATCAGCATACAATAGCATTTCTTTGTTACGATCATTTCCTCCAACATGCACATCATAAAATGTATTTTCAAGCCCATAATTTCCTGGGTTATTTATACCTTCTACAGCAATATCATAAGCCTTTTGAAAGTAAGCCTGTGCATTTTGGCCTGCAGGATCTGTTCTTGGTGATGCAGGATATGTAGGAATGTTATTGGGGTTTTGAAGCCACCAAGCATACGTTAAATAAGCTTTAGCAAGATAAAGGCGTGCAACCGTTTTAGTAACACCACCTGTAACTCTTGGCGTTGCCGGTAAATCATTTATTGCCTGTATTAAATCTGGAAATATCCCTTTAGTATAAACCTCCGGCACAGTATTGCGTATGGACTTTCTGGATGGTGTGGTATTAAACTTGAGCTCGCCACCACCAAGGTCTAAAGGAACTCCGCCAAAAGTTTGCACTAATAAGAAGTAGTCAAAAGCGCGGAAAAATCTTGCTTCAGCAATTAGTGATGGCGCAATGCCAACAGCTGCCGCATTCTCAATTACGCCGCTTGCAGTATTAATGTTTGAAAACGCAGCACCCCATAAATTATCTGAACGGCTACTGGTAGGGGTTATACTTCCCACCCCGCTTAAATCCATGTCTTTGAAATTCGCGTCGGCACTTTGCGCATAAGTATACTCATCGGTACCTGTTTCTAAAGTATTGTAATAATAGGGTTGACCGTAAATTATTCTTAAATGCCCGTACATAGACGTGATACCGCCCTGCACACCTTTTTCTGTTTTAAAGAAACTTGGCTCGTAAAAACTACGGGGCTGTTCGTCTAAAATTTTCTTACATCCTGAAAAAGTCAGAATTAAGAGTGTGAAGCCAAGAAGAAATTTTATTTGTATATTTTTCATTGTCGTATTATTTAAAATGTCAAGTTTAGACCCACGATATAATTACGCGTTGATGGTGTATTAAAACCAACCGTTTGCACCCGACTTGGAATGGCAAAACCACCAGAAGCCGTGTTTTCATTACCAGATGAGTTTGTCTCAGGATCAAGCCCTGACTCTTTGTTAAACGGTGAGAATAGTACAAATGGATTTTGCGCGGTGAAATACATGCGTAAATTAATAGGCGAATTCTTTAGCAAACTTCGATTAAAGTTGTAACCTAAGGTTATAGTACGCACCTTCAGGTACGATGCATCGAAGTAGCCTAGTGTACTTGCATACTTAGGATTATCACCACTAATAGGGCCTGCCGGATTTGGATATTTTGCGTCAATATTAGTTGGAGTCCAATAGTCAACATTTATATTGTTTCTACGACCAGTTAATAAGTTCAGGTATCCATTAGGACCATGGATGGTGCTTATTAATAGTCCACCTTTTTTATAAGTTCCCACTACACCTAAATCAAAACCTTTATAAGTTACACGGGTGCTAAAACCACCTTGCCAATCAGGATCAACATCCATTATTTGACGGTCAGCACCTGATATTTGTCTTACAGGTTTGCCATTGGCATCATACTCTCCTGTGTAAAGCACCCTTATCATACCCACTCTTCCGCCTGGCTCCAAAACACCCTGATAACCATCAGCACTATCTTTAGCAGTACGCCATAAACCAATCTTCTTATAATCGTAAATTGAATTGATGTTATGACCTACAAACCAGGAATTACCTTCGTTACGAGTTTCTCCTGAAGCGAGCGACGTCAATCGGTTTTCATTTTTATAAAAGTTGAAACCGGCTTCCCATGTTACAGCTTTGGTGTTGATGATGGTACCGTTTAAACTAACTTCTACACCTTTGTTTTCTGTTGCGCCAATGTTAGCAGTATAACCGCTTACACCCGATGTTGCAGGAAGACCAAGACCTAGAAGAATATCTTCTGTTTTAGTTACATAATATTCCACAGTACCAGATAGTCTATTTTTAAGCAACGTAAAATCTAAGCCGAAGTTTAAAGTCTTAGAAAACTCCCAACCTAAATTTGCATTAGGCAATTGCGATACAAAGAAACCAGTTGCATAGTTGGTTGGACCAAAATTGTAAGGCCTTGTATCTAAGCGGCCTAAAGTAGCATATGGGTTGATGGCCTGATTAGATGTTTGGCCATATCCTGCTCTAAGTTTCAAATTATTAATTACACCAACTTTCTGCATGAAAGATTCATTCATAATGTTCCATCCCGCTGATACAGCTGGGTAAGTATGCCACTTATGGCCAGGTGCTAGTCTTGAAGAACCATCTGAACGCAAAGTAGCAGAAACCATGTATCTATTGCTGTAGGAATACATAACACGGCCCATGTAAGACATAAGGCCCCACAATTGATAACTTTGGTTGTTAGGATTTACTACAATGTTTTGCCCGGCTTGTCCAATATTGTAATATTGAAAAGATGAAGCCGGTATATCTTGTCCTGAAATATTTGATCGGGTAGATTGGTTCTGCTCTGTTGAATATAAAGCCACTGCATTTAGGGTATGCTTTCCTCCAAAAGTGCGATCATAAGTCAATACGTTTTCAAAAGTATAGTGGTAGGTAAGCCTATTATCAACCGAGGCTGATGAAATGGCATTTGGGTCAACATTGCCAACACCCTGTCCGGTAAAGGAGCCGTTTACAGATTGCAAAAAGTCAAGACCCAGGTTTACTCTATATTTCAATCCACTTACAAAAGGCAATTTCACCTCACCATACAAAGCGTTATAAGATGCAAAGCCGGTGTTATCATTTAGCCATAGGCCGTTTTCATCCAAACTATCAATAACATTTTTTGTGTAAATAAATTGGTCGTCCTGCGCCATTCGTATTACCCGCTTCATGGTTCCATCAGGCCTGTATGGGTTGGCTATAGGCGACGCACTGAGGGTGCTATATAAACCCACCTGGTTGCCTTCGCTCTTATTCAAATTATCATAGGTTGTAAATCCAAATCTAAAATTTTTGCCTACTTGCTGGTCAAGAGAACCACGAAGTGAGTAACGCTTATATTGTTGCGTTGGAACCACACCCTGATTTTGATAATATCCTAAACCGAAATTGTAATTACCGGTTTCTGTACCGCCCGATACGCTAACGTTATGATCGGTAACAATACCTGTTCTATAAAACATATCTTGCCAATCAACATTTACATCATTCATCTCATCAGCTCCATTTACAAACTGACCCCTTGCAGCGCGAAGCGCAACAAACTGTGGTCCATTCATCATGGGGTATTTAGCAAATAGTTTTTGTGCACCAGTGTAAGTATTGTAAGATATTTTGGGTTTTTGCGAACGTTGCCCTTTGTTAGTAGTTATTAGTACAACACCATTTGCGCCGCGCGAACCATAAATTGCTGTTGCAGAGGCATCCTTCAAAATGTCAACACTTTTTACATCATTCGGATCAATGTCAGCAATAGAACCGGGGAATGGAATTCCATCAAGAACGATTAGCGGATCATTGCTTGCACTAAGTGACCGAGTTCCGCGAATGCGAATTTGCATAGATGCACCAGGTCTTGTAGAGGTCTGTGTCAATTCAACTCCCGGTAAACGGCCTTGCAAGGCTTGCGCAATATTAGGAGAAGGAACATCGCGCAAAGCACTTCCACTTATTGATGCAACAGAACCTGTAACAGCTTCTTTACGTTGCGTACCATAACCAACTACTACCACTTGCTCTAGTTGCCGTTGCGATGATGTAAGTGTAATATTGATTGGTCCCGCGGAGGTTACTTTAACTGACTTCGATTCGAACCCTATAGCGGAAACATTGAGAGAACTGTTTCTGGCAACCGAAATAGTAAATGAGCCATCAACACCAGTTGATGTACCAATAGTTGAACCAACAACAGTAACAGACGCGCCTTGCAGCGCCATTCCACCATCGCTGATTACTTTTCCTGTTACAGTAATATTTTGCGCTTGTGCAGGCAAATGCACACTAACGAATACAATAGCGCAAATCAAAATTGCAAATTGTTTCAGGCTATTAGCCATACGTTTCATAGACGATTATTTAGTTTGAAAAGATAAATGTGTTGATGCACCATAGTTAGCCATGGTGTGTAGCGATGTCTAGTTGTTTAGAAAAGGGTCGTTTAAATGAAACGAATGGGTAGAAACTTTTAGAAATTGATCAAAGACCAAATGATGAAAAAAGCAGGATAGATTTTTATTCATAAAGCAAGGTTTTAAATCGTTTGACGATACAATATAGGAAAACTATTTAAAATGCAACCGATTGCAACAATTTTTTTTAATAAATATTTTTCCTAGCTTTCCTGCTAAGAATTATTATGATCAAGCAAAAAGAAATTACAATTTATGATATAGCAGAAAAGCTAAAAATATCAAGCGCAACGGTAAGCCGCGCACTAAAAGATGACCCAGTAGTTAGTAAAAAAACCAAGAAGAAAATATTTGAACTTGCTGAACAAATGGGTTACAGAGCTAACCATTTTGCCAGAAACTTACGCAGTCAAAAAACAAATACTATTGGTGTAATTGTGCCCAGGCTTAACAGCTACTTCATGTCGAGCGTAATATCGGGCATAGAACATGAGGCAAATAGAGAAGGATATAATTTAATTATAAGCCAATCCTCCGAATCGTACGACAAGGAACTATCTAACGTGAAAACGATGTTTAATAACAGGGTTGATGGCTTGCTTGTTTCTCTAGCTTACAACACAAGAAATGTTGATCACTTTGATTTCTTCTTCAGCAAGAATATTCCACTTATATTTTTTGACCGCGTACCTGATCGTAAAGAATGTACTAATGTGTTAATTGACAACAAAAAAGCTGCGTTTGAAGCTACTGCACACCTTATAGAGCAAGGCTGCCAAAGGATTTGCCACATTACGGCAAACATTACTACCAACGTATATTTTGATAGGCTTGCTGGTTACAAACAAGCATTAGAGGCATACAATATTCCTTTTAACAAAGATTACATTATTATAAATGACTTAAGCCAGGATGCCGGAGTGGAGGCTGCAGAAAAACTGCTGGAATTATCGCCCCGGCCTGATGGGGTGTTTGTTGCCAACGATAATTGTGCGGTGGGATGTATGGTTGCACTTAAAAGCAGTGGCATTAAAATACCACAAGATATTGCTTTCGTTGGCTTTAATAACGATCCTGTATCTACTGTAATAGAACCCAATTTAACTACCATCAATTACCCGGGTTATAAGGTTGGCGTGGCAGCTGCTAAAAATTTAATCGATCATTTAAATGGTAAAACAAACATCCAAATAACGGATACTATCATTTTAAGATCAGAATTAATTATCAGACAGTCTTCTTTAAAAAAGGCAAGGTAAAACACCTCATATTAAGGTGGTAGTCGTTTATATTTAGCTGTTATAGTTGTGTAACATAAGTTTAAATAAAAAATGCAACCGATTACAATTGTTGTTCAAAAATGGTTACTTTTAAATTTTAGTCTCAGGCATTTAGAATAATATTCCGCCGAAGGCATTTTAACGAAAGCTTACTTGTCTTTATATGAAAAAACTTTTTATAGTTGCAATTCTATTTATAAGTGTTATTGCGGCAAATGCAGATACAGGCTACAACCTTTGGTTGCGTTATGCACCAATTAAGGATGTCAAATTGTTGCAAAATTATCTCCCCTATTTTAAAAGCATTTATATAAATCAATCTCAATCTGCTACGTTAAAAGTTGCGTTGGATGAGTTGCAATTAGGTATTAAAAACATTGCTGCCACCACACCAAATATTGTGGCAGAAGTTGATGCATCTATACTTGTAGGCACACCCAAGTCATCAGCCTTAATCAATCAAATAATTGATAAGAAACAGCTGCAGCATGCCGGCGATGAAGGCTTCATTATAAACTCCATTTCGTATAAGGGAAGAAATAAGATACTTATCACTGCTAATACTGACATAGGTGTTCTTTATGGTGTTTTTCATTTTTTACGATTGGTTCAAATGCAAAAACCTATCAATAAATTATCCATTACAAGCGCTCCGAAAATTAAAAACAGGTTGCTTAATCATTGGGATAATCTTAACCGCCACGTAGAACGTGGCTATGCCGGAATTTCTTTATGGAACTGGCATACTTTACCAGGATATATTGATCAACGTTACATTGATTATGCAAGAGCCAATGCCTCAATCGGCATCAATGGTACAGTGCTAACCAATGTAAATGCTAATGCTTTAATTCTCACAAAGGAGTATTTAATTAAAGTGGCGGCGTTGGCGAATGCTTTTCGCCCTTATGGCATAAAAGTGTATCTGACAGCACGTTTCAGCGCACCAATAGAAATCGGAAAATTGAAAACAGCTGACCCACTAAACGCTGATGTAAAGCAGTGGTGGAAAGATAAAGTCGATGAGATCTATCAATACGTTCCCGACTTTGGAGGTTTTTTAGTGAAGGCAAATTCTGAAGGCCAGCCCGGTCCACAAAACTACGATCGTAACCATGCAGATGGTGCCAATATGCTGGCAGACGCAGTAGCTCCTCACAAGGGAATCATTATGTGGCGCGCCTTTGTTTACAGTAACGACACACCTGAAGATCGTTTCAAGCAGGCCTACAACGAATTCAAACCGCTTGATGGTTCATTTAAAGACAATGTGTTGGTTCAGGTAAAAAATGGCCCCATTGATTTTCAACCACGCGAACCTTTTTCGCCGTTGTTCGGGGCCATGCCTAAAACACCTTTGGTGATGGAGTTTCAAATAACACAAGAGTATCTCGGGCAATCGACCAGCCTCGTTTATGAAGCACCTATGTTTAAGGATGTTCTAGATGCAGACACTTACCAAAAAGGCAAAGGTTCAACCGTGGCTAAGGTGATAGATGGTAGCCTTCATAACTATAATAATACAGGTATAGCTGGTGTATCAAATATTGGCAATGATATTAACTGGACAGGCCATTTGTTTGGTCAATCAAATTGGTATGCATTGGGCAGGCTTGCCTGGGACCACAACTTATCATCAGAACAAATAGCTGACGAATGGCTTAAGCAAACGTTTACAACTAACAATGCATTTGTATCATCAGCAAAAAAAATGATGCTTGGTTCCCATGAAGCTTTGGTTAATTATATGACGCCTTTAGGGCTACATCACATAATGGGTACAGGTCACCATTATGGGCCCGCACCATGGGTTAACAATGTAGGCAGGGCAGATTGGAATCCGGTGTATTATCATCGTGCAGATTCTATTGGTTTAGGATTTAATAGAACTGCTACCGGAAGTAATGCCCTTGCGCAATATGCCCCAGAGGTGAGAGCTAAATTTGAAAACATCAACACCTGCCCGGAAGAGTACATTTTATGGTTCCACCATGTTCCCTGGAACCATACAATGAAATCCGGCAGATCATTATGGATGGAATTGGTGCATAGATATTATGCTGGTGTTGATAGTGTACGCTCCATGCAAAAGACATGGGATAGTTTAAAACCTTACGTTGATGCAGAACGGCATCATCATGTATCTATGCTTTTAAGTGTACAGGAAAAAGAAGCTGTATGGTGGAGAAATGCTAACCTGCTTTACTTTCAAACCTTTTCAAAAATGCCAATCCCTGCTAATTACGAACAGCTCGATCAAAATTTAGAGTATTATAAAAGTCTACGATTTCCTTTTGCACCGGGCAATGGCTAACGCATGTCTGGTTGATAAATAATAACGGCACTCAATAAATATTAAACACTAATGATGTCTAATGATAACCAAAGAAAAATAGCACTTGTAACCGGTGGAGGATCGGGAATAGGGTTAGCGATTGCAAGCAAATTTGTTGAAAATAATATTACAACAATCATAGTTGGCAGAGATGAGAACAAACTATTAAACGCTCAAAAAAGCCTTGGAGATTTGATAGTACCAATGACGTGCGACTTAAACGATCTACCATCCATCCCACCCTTAGTTTCACAAATTATAGAGCAGTTTGGCTGCATCGATATTTTGGTAAACAACGCTGGCATCAATATGAAGAAAGACTTTACAGAAGTTACAGATGAAGACTTTCAAAAAATTATATTGACCAATATTACTTCTGTGTTTTCACTATCGCGTGAGGTGGTAAAAAGTATGCTAGAAAACAAAGGCGGATCAATCATCAACATCAGCTCGATGGCTTCACAATATGGCATACCAAAAGTTATCGCATACACAGCATCTAAGTCTGCCATTGAAGGGATGACTAGAGCAATGGCGGTTGAGTTATCGCCGAAGGGCATTCGGGTAAATTGTATAGCACCCGGCTTTATTGCTACTGACATGTCGGCCAAAGCACTTAATAACGACCCCGAAAGAAAGAGCAAAGTAATGGGCAGAACACCTATGGGCTACATGGGTGATCCCAGCGATATTGGAGATGCCGCACTCTTTTTAGGAACCGATTCTTCAAAATATATTACCGGAGTTATACTACCTGTAGACGGTGGAAATAGCATTGGATTTTAAAAGTTTCAGCATGAAATATATCGATTTAAAAAAAGCGCTAATAACTATTGGCGTTTCAGTTGTATGGCTATGCGGTAATGCACAAAGCCTAATTAGTGAGAAACGAACGGCAGGTTCTTTTGCTATTGTTGCTAATAATGCAACCAACATTTATGTTGATGAAAATGATCACGTTGTTGTAAAAAAGATAGCTCAACTTTTTCAACAAGACGTTGCAGCTGTTAGTGGAAAATTGCCTGAGATCATTCATCAATTATCGCCTACAAAAAACATAATTATTGTTGGTACACTAGGCACGTCAACCATAGTAGATGATCTGATTAAACAAAAAAAACTAATCGTTGATTCTGTCACAGACAAGTGGGAAGGTTACATAATGCAAGTCGTTGACAAATCCTGCAAAGGGTATAGACAAGGCACTTGTAATTGCCGGTAACGACCGCCGTGGTACGGCTTATGGAGTATTAGAACTTTCCAAGCAAATGGGGGTTTCACCGTGGTATTATTGGGCAGATGTTCCAGCGCAAAAAAAGAAAGAAATATACTATACAGGAGGCTTACAAATTGATGCGCCTCTAGTAAAGTACCGGGGCATTTTTATAAACGATGAAGCACCAGCTTTAACAGGTTGGAGCAAAAAAACTTTCGGTGGTTATAACCATAAATTCTACGAAAAAGTATTTGAGTTGATACTTAGAATGAAAGGTAACTATCTATGGCCTGCCATGTGGGGTAGCGCCTTTTACGATGACGATTCGTTAAACGCAAAAACAGCTGACGATTATGCCATCGTTATGGGCACATCGCACCACGAACCATTGGGCAGAGCGCATGATGAATGGAGAAGATATGGCGCTGGAAAATGGAACTACGATTCTAACGCAACTCGCTTAAAAGAATTTTGGCGAGGTGGCGTAGCACGCATGCGTAACGTAGAAAAAATTGTATCTGTTGGTATGCGTGGTGATGGTGATGAACCTATGACACAAGGCACCGCTATTGCGCTATTGGAAAAGATTGTTACAGACCAGCGCTATATAATACAGGAGCAAACCGGCAAGCCTGCATCTGCAACGCCACAACTATGGGCGCTATATAAAGAGGTGCAAGATTATTATGATAAAGGCATGAGAGTACCCGATGATATAACGTTGCTACTTTGCGATGATAACTGGGGCAACATTAGAAAGTTGCCAAAGCTCACGGATGCTCCAAGGTCAGGTGGATATGGTATTTATTATCATTTCGATTATGTAGGGGGACCTAGAAATTATAAATGGATCAATACCAACCAAATTGAGAGAACGTGGGAGCAAATGCACCTGGCATATGGTTATGGTGCGGATAGAATATGGATTGTAAATGTGGGTGATATTAAGCCAATGGAATTACCAACTCAATTCTTTTTAGATTATGCATGGAACCCAACCAGGATCGCTGCAAATGACTTACCCGAATATTACACACAATGGGCAACACAACAATTTGGCACTACACATGCTGAAGCTATAGGTGAAATAGTTGCTGCTTACACCAAATACAATAGTCGCCGCAAACCTGAGTTGCTTACGCCAGACACGTACAGCCTCGACAACTATAATGAGGCAGACAGAATAGTTAAAGAATATAATTTGTTACTTACCAGAGCAAATGCTATTAATAGCAAGCTGCCCTCCGAAGTAAAAGATGCTTATTATCAATTGGTATTACACCCTGTGGAAGCGTCTGCTACGTTAAACGAATTGTACGTTGCCGTTGCAAAAAATAGGGCATATGCAAAACAAAATCACCCTAACACAAATATATGGGCCGATAAAGCGAAACAGCTTTACGTTAAAGATTCATTAATTACAAAGTACTATAACGATACGCTGGCAGGCGGCAAATGGAACCACATGATGGATCAAACACATATCGGTTACACTTATTGGCAACAGCCCGATAAAAATGTGATGCCTAAGGTTGAATACATTAGCAGCACCGCCTATTTACCGAATGCATCAATAACAAGTAAGAAGGAAGATAAAAGCGCAAAAACCAACGCGCAAAAACAAGCATCGTTTACTGAAATGTCTGGCATAGTTTCTATAGAAGCGTCACATTTTACAAAGGCTGTTTCACCTGCAACCATACAATGGCAAGTGATACCAAATCTTGGGAGAATGCTATCTGCCATTACTCCTTTTCCTGTAACTGCGGCTGTTCAAGATCCTTTCAACAACGGACCGCGCTTAGAATATCAGTTTACATTAAAAAACGACAGCAGCATGAAGGTACATACCTATCTATCTCCTACCCTTCCTTTTCATAACAATGGCTTGCGTTATGCCATTTCAATAGATGATGAGGCACCACAAATTGTAAATATGCATGTAGGCTATACAGAAGGTTTATGGAATCAATGGGTTGCTAACAACATCATAATAAAAGTATCGGAACATAACATAAAAAGATCCGGTACACACACTTTAAAGTTTTGGATGGTTGACCCGGGCGTAGTGCTACAAAAGTTTGTGATAGATGCTGGCGGATTGAAAGCAAGCTATTTAGGTCCGGAGGAAACTAGAAACTAAAAATATAGGACTAATGAATGTTTCAAAATATTTACGGTGGTATATGTTTATCCTGATGTCAGCTTTGTGGGCTTGCCATTCTAATAAAAAAATCCAGAATAACAACGAACCATGGAATGGAAAGCAAGCTGCGATTATACTTACGTACGATGATGGATTAAACCAACATCTTGATAACGCATTACCTGCATTAAATAAACTTGCACTAAAAGGCACGTTTTATTTAGCTGACTTTGGCAACTTAAAACAGCAAATACCAGGCTGGCGTGCTGCAGCAGCAAAAGGCCATGAGCTGGGCAATCATACTATATACCACCCCTGTATTGGCGATAGGCCTGGACGGGAGTTTGTGAAGCCGGAAACCAACCTAAACAACTATACAATTAGACGAATAACTGATGAGATAAAAACAATGAACACGCTGCTATTTGCCATTGATGGAAAAGAGCAACGCACCTTTGCTTATCCCTGCAGTGATACCAAAATAAATGACAAGCCTTACATTGATGGAGTAAGAAACGAATTTGTTGCAGTAAGGGCAGTTAGGTCAGAAATGCCAACACTCAACAATGTTGATGTAAACAATTTGCCATGCTATATGGTAAATGGCGAAACGGGAGATCAACTTATAAAGCTTGTTGATAAAGCAATTGAAAACAAAGCGCTTTTAATTTTCCTGTTCCATGGCGTGGGCGGCGGCAATGCTTTAAACGTTTCTGTTGAGTCGCATAAACAGTTGCTCACCTACCTTAAACAACAACAACAAAAACTTTGGGTACCAACTATAATTGAAATGGCTAAATATGTGAAGCAACATAAAAACACCCACAACAATTAAAAGTCACATCAAATAAAAAAGCTCAACAAAACTAATAGCAAAATGAAGATCTTGAATATAATAGTGGGCACATTACTGCTTTGTGCTTGTGCAAATTCTAATAGATTAGCTAAGGTAGAAGACAAAGGTTTGAAAGACTATTATAAAAACTATTTTGATGTTGGGGTTGCCGTTAATATGCGTTCATTAACGGGTAATGACTCTGGATTGTTAGTAAAAGAATTCAACAGTATTACGCCGGAAAATGATCTTAAAATTGGTCTCGTTCACCCACAGGAAAATACCTATAACTGGAAGAATGGAGATGCTATTATTGCCTTTGCTCAACGCAACAACATTAAAGTACGAGGACACAATTTAGTTTGGCATTTCGAGTCACAAACACCTAAGTGGATTTTCAAAAACACCGATGGAACTCAGGCATCAAAAGAACTTGTTTTGCAACGTTTGAAGGATCATATTTATAATGTTGTAACTAGGTACAAAGGAAAGATTTATGCATGGGATGTGGCTAATGAGGTTATCTCAGATAAACGAGATGAATATTTAAGACCATCTGAATGGTATAAAATATGCGGTGAAGATTACATTATAAAAGCCTATCAATGGGCGCACGAAGCAGATCCTAAAGCATTACTCTTCTACAACGATTACAATGAAATTGACCCCATAAAGCGTGAAAAGATCTATCGATTGGTTAAGAGTTTAAAAGATGCAAATGTTCCAATAAACGGCATTGGCATGCAGGCACATTGGGCAGTGAACGAACCCAGTAAAGGACAACTAGATAGTACGTTATCCAGATTTGCAAGCTTAGGACTTCAAATTCAAATAACTGAAATGGACATTTCTGTGTACCCAAAAGAACATACTGCCAGAGAGCGCAGGCCTGAGGATAACAATACCGTCTTCACCCAAGAAAGAGAGCAGGCGCAAATAGAAAAGTATAAAATGTGTTTTGAGCTTTTTAGAAAGTATAATAAAGCCATTACCAGTGTTACCTTTTGGAACATTGCAGACAGATATAGCTGGCTCGATAACTTTCCGGTGCAAAACAGAAAAGATTACCCATTGCTCTTCGATGAAAAATTGCAACGTAAAAAAGCTTATGAGGCAATAACGAAATTTTAGTTCGCATGCTTTGGTAAAAAGTATAATAAACATCTCCCGATTGCCAACATTTCAAACCGCTCTTTTTTTTCTAAAAATCTCAACACTTTAAAACAAATAATATCTATTAGTTATTCTGCGTAGATTTATAGCAACACTCGCTCTGCATTTCTGGTACCTAATTCTTGCACTGTGTTTCCTGTGTTCTAAAAAATCTAAGATGATATCACTAGTTCCTCATCACATTATCGCTATTGGCGCATCTGCCGGAGGCATGGAAGAAATTAATTTATTTTTTGACCATACACCCCTTGACGGAGTTTCTTATGTGATCGTGCAACATCTTTCGCCTGATTTCAAAAGCCGAATGGTTGAGTTGCTATCCAGGCATAGCAAGCTAAAAGTGACGGAAGCAGAAAATGGAAAAGTTATTCAGTCAAACGAGGTATATCTGATACCGAACGATAAGTTCATGACCATTCGTGACAGTAAATTGTTTTTAACTGAGAAGGAAAAGGTGAAGGGTCCGCACCTTACTATTAATACATTTTTCAATTCGCTTGCAGCGGATATGGGCAAAAAAGCAATTGGCATTATTCTGTCAGGGTTAGGCTCAGATGGTACAGAAGGTATTAAAGCCATCAAAAACGCCGGGGGTATCCGGGGGTATGGTGATAGCACGCAACCCTGAAACATCAGACTTTAGCAGCATGCCTTCAAGCGCAATTGCTACGGGTTTGGTTGATTTTATTTTGGAGCCAACAGCTATGCCTGATACTATTGAAGGTTTTGTGCAGCAACATGCAAAACTATTATCTGACGATGAGGACGATGAAAAAAATCTTGTTGAAATTATAGAACTGATCAAACAGCAATCGCCGCTTGATTTTACTGACTACAAACACACCACCATTCTGCGAAGAATAAAAAGAAGAGCAACGTATAATAATTTTACCCACCTTAAAGATTATGTTGAATTTTTAAAAACATCAACTGATGAGGTAGATACGCTTGCCCAGGATTTTCTTATAAGCGTCACATCATTTTTTAGAGATAAAGAGGCTTACCAGTTTATTGAGACCGATGTAATACCCAATATATTAAAAACCCTTGCTGATGGCGATGAATTAAAACTATGGGTAGCAGGCTGCGCCACTGGCGAAGAAGCTTACTCATTGGCCATATTAATTTGCGAGCAATTAATAGGAAAGTACAAAAACACGGTTGTAAAGATATTTGCTACTGATATTGATAATAATGCTTTAGAGCAAGCACGAAAGGCTGTTTATAAGAAAGATATTTCAAAAGATGTATCGCCCAGCGCCTTAAAAAATATTTCATTAAAGAAGGGAATCATTATAAGATAGGACAAGAAGTTCGCAAGATGGTCATTTTTGCGCATCACGATCTAGTGAAGAATGCGCCCTACTGCAATATGCACCTTATCAGTTGCCGCAACCTGCTCATCTACATGACGCCGGCATTGCAAAAAAAGGTTTTTGCTGCGCTACTTTTTGGCCTACGCAAAGATGGGTACCTATTTTTAGGCTCAAGCGAAAACCCATTACCGATATTGCAAAAACTTGAAGTAGTACACAAAAAATTTAAACTTTTTAAAAATCTTGAAACAAAACGAACGGTAAGTTTCAATGCATTTTCTCTGCCTGCGCCACCTGATACCAAACATGCAAATGTTGCCTTTAGAAAAGAGGATCTGCAAGATGCAGGCACTGCTTTAACCGAAGCTGTAAATGAAAGTCTGATAACTGGTTTAGATTATTTAGTGGTCTGCATCAACGAAAAAAATGATGTAGTAAAGTCGTACGGCAATACCGCCAAATATCTTCTTCAAAAAAACTTTCAGGCCAATATTACCAACCTGTTGCAAGAACCGCTTGCAATAGCATTTAATACACTTAGAAAAAGTGCTTCGCAAAGCTTAAAAAAAGTTAGCGTTAGCGGTGTAAAAATCAAGCAAGGCAAAGCATACATTCGGGTTACGGTTTCTGTAAGTCCTTTACCCATCAATCGGGGAGAAAAGGCTTTATGGATGGTTACTTTTTGTGAGGATAAAGCAGCAGCCTTACCAATACATGATGGCGGTGTATTTGACGAAAAAACTTATGTTGATCAATACACCATCAACTTACAGGAAGAAGTGACAGAATTGAAAGAAAAATTACATTCAACATACGAAATGCTGGATGCTTCAAATGAGAACATGCAATCTTTTAATGAAGAGCTGCTTTCAGCAAACGAAGAAATGCAAAGCACTAATGAAGAGATGCAATCTGTAAACGAAGAACTGCACACCATCAATACAGATTATCAGATAAAAAATAAAGAGCTGCAAGAAGTGAATGACGATCTTAATAACTATTTCAGAAGTAATGTAAACGGGCAGCTATTTGTAAATCGTGATTTGTTGCTTATGAAATTTTCTCCTGGAACGGTGAAGCACATTAACTTATTAGAAACGGATATTGGCAGGCCTTTGAGCAACCTTTCTACTAACATAAAACTGGAAACTTTTGAAGCGGATATTAAGGAAGTAATTAACAATGGTGGCGTACTTACTAAGGAAGTAGAAGCCAACAACGGCAAATGGTACCAGGTAATGACGATGCCATACATACGGGAAGTTGATAGCAAAATTGATGGTGCCGTCATTACTTTTAACGACATCACCGAACTAAAAGGTACACAATGGCAGTTAGACAAAAGCAATAAAAACCTGCAACGCATCAATGCGGAATTAGACACTTTTGTACTGGCTGCAGCCCACGATCTTTTAGGGCCTCTCAGCAATATTGAATCAACAATTAGCCTGTTAAACAACAAAGACAGTGCTGAAAACGAAGTAGATGAATACTTGAAAATGATAAACGTTTCGGTAATAAAATTTCGCTCACTCATTAAAGAACTTTCTACCATTGGCAAAATAGAAAAAGATGTTTCTACAAAGCCTGTGGATGTAAGAAAACTTTTAGAAGACATCGAACAAAGTATTTCAGATAAGATAGCTGCGTCAAAAACAACGCTACAATGCGATCTTCAGGAAACGCACATATCATTTTCAAAAAAGAACTTAAGAAGCATTTTATACAACCTCATCACCAATGCAATAAAGTATAAAAGCGATCTACGAAATCCTCACATTCAAATAACAACAAGGTTATATAGCGGTTTTGTAATGCTGTCGGTAACTGATAACGGCACCGGCATTCCTAAAAAAGATGTTGATAAAATATTTGGTGTTTACCGACGCCTGCAAACCAATGTTGAAGGGCAAGGTATCGGGCTGTATCTTATAAAGAAAATAGTAGAATCAACCGGTGGCAAAATTGCGGTTGAAAGCGAATTAGGCATCGGCAGCACCTTCATAGTATATTTGAAAACCGAGCGTATTACATAACCTGTTATGGTACATTAATAAATACTTACCGGTGAAATTTTTACGATCCTACTTATATTTTACGCCCCTTACCTTTTACTTTAAATATTGATGCACAAGAATTCCGAACGAATTTTAGCGCAACGGGTTTCTAATGATCGCCAGCCCTTCGTACAGAATTTGCTACATTTAAAAAATGAGATTACTTCTACAATGGACAAGCATTATCCCCGCACTGGCATGGATACTTTTTTTCACCGGTGCTATACACGATAGTCATGTATTTCAGATTCTTGCGAGCATACTTCTCATTCTTTCTGTAATGTCAGCTGTGCATCATTCCGAGATAATTGCCCATAAAGTTGGCGAGCCTTTCGGAACCATTATACTAGCAATTTCTATAACTGTTATCGAGGTTTCAATCATAATATCTTTAATGGTATCAGGCGGGCAAGAAGCAGTTTCATTAGCAAGGGATACTGTTTACTCTGCAACAATGCTGATTTTAAACGGCATTGTTGGTATGTGTCTTTTCATTGGCGGGCTTAAGCACCATGAGCAAACTTTTTCTAAACACTCCGTTACTATTGCTCTTGTATCACTTATATCCATTGTAGTTTTCACGTTGGTAATCCCAACTTTTACAGAGAGCGTAAAAGGTTCTTATTATTCAAATCCACAACTCATTTTTGCATCAATTGCCTGTTTAATTATCTATGCTTTTTTTCTGTTTGCGCAAACAAGCAGACACCGGAATTATTTTTTACCTAAGGATGAGAAAGAGAATGTAGAGCCTGTATTTATATCCAATTGGGTACTTACAAACAGCCTCATATTTCTTTTGCTAAGTCTGGGTATTGTGGTGTTGCTTGCAAAATCATTATCGCCAACAATTGAAAGCATTATTGTAGGTTACCAATTACCGTTGACTTTAGTAGGCGTTGTAATTGCAGCAATAATCTTGTTACCTGAAGGAATAGCGGCCATTATTGCAGCAAGAAAAAATAAACTGCAAACCAGTCTAAATCTTTCTTTAGGATCAGCATTGGCCAGTATTGGGCTTACCATACCGAGTGTGTCGGTCGCATGTATAATAACTGACATGAAGATTATCTTAGGACTAGATATTAAATCAATTATACTGTTAGGGCTTTCTGTTTTTACAGTGATGTTATCATTAAGTAGTGGCAGATCAAATATTGTATATGGTGTAGTGCTTTTGGTAAACTTGTTTGCATTTATTTTTCTGATAATCTATCCATAATTGCACACCGATGAGATGCTCATGATCTAATAAACATTGCATGTTTGCCTTTAAAATTGTAGAATAAAAAATCAAAATTCCATCTCTCGAAATAATGATAAATTTTAAAAATTTAAATCTAATATTGACATCTCAACCATATTAAAACCAATAATTAACCGCGTAGGCCAATTTTTATGACACGATTTTTACTTAGACCTGTTGCACTATTTTGTTCATTTCTTTTACTATCAGGATGTGCATCTATCGTTAGCAAAACTTCTTATCCCGTTTATATACGTACAACGCCGGCACATACCAACGTTAGTATAACAGATAAGTATGGTAAGGTTGTGTATAAAGGGCAAAGCCCTGTACACGTAACCCTAAAGTCGGGCGCAGGCTTCTTTTCTAAGGCTGAATATCAGGTAAAAATGTCGGCACCCGGCTATAACGAAAAGATTGTTCCGATCAACTATAAACTGAACGGATGGTATTTTGGAAATTTGCTGTTTGGTGGTGTGATAGGGTTGTTGATCGTAGACCCTGCAACGGGTGCAATGTGGCGTATAGCTGACCCGGTTATTGATGAAAATTTAGAAAAAACAACTTCTGAAACCGTAGTAATGCCGGCTTTAAATATCATTGATATTAAAGACGTTTCAAAGGAAGTAAAGGCTCAACTTGTGAGATTGAATTAGTAGAGAAAAGTGCACACACCATGAAATACAATTACTTTTTACACATCGCCTTCGCAGCTTTTTGTTTGTATTCGTGTGGTGTAAAAATGCCTCCTGTAAAAAATACGCAACCAATGGAACAAGCAAACAGTGAGAGTAAACTTTTCAACAACAGCAGTGCCCTGAAAAGAATATCAAATCAATTTTTATTTACAGAAGGTCCTGCCGCAGATAGAAAGGGAAATGTATTTTTTACTGATCAACCTAATAATAAAATTTGGAAGTATGCAACAGACGGCACCCTTTCCGTTTTTATGGAAAACGCAGGCCGATCTAATGGATTATTTTTTGATAAAGATGATTACCTGTATGCTTGCGCCGATGAACACAATGAACTTTGGCGCATAAGCCCTGATAAGAAAATTGAAGTATTAGTGCGGGATGTTGATGGCAAAAAACTAAACGGCCCAAACGATGTATGGGTTGACGGAAACAAAAATATTTACTTTACTGATCCTTATTATCAACGTGATTATTGGACACGAAAGAAGCCCGAATTACGTGAAGAAAAAGTTTATGTTTTCTCGCCCAATAAAACATTGAAAGTGGCAGCAGATGGTTTTAATAAGCCAAATGGAATTGTAGGTTCTGTTGAAACCAACCTGTTATACATTGCTGATATTGGCGCTAATAAAACTTATAGATATACCCTTCAACCTAATGGTTCGCTTAGCAATAAAATGCTTTTTGCAGAACAAGGCTCAGACGGAATGACGCTTGATAACCAAGGTAATTTATACTTAACAGGTAATGGTGTAACTATCTATAACAAAGAGGGTAAAAAAATCGATCACATTGCCGTGCCCGAAAAATGGACCGCTAACGTTTGCTTTGGCGGAAAGAATTACAATCAACTTTTTATAACGGCTTCAAATAGCTTGTATATGATGGAGATGAATGTTAAAGGAGTTAGGTAAAGAAACCTGGCTAAAATGGCTTCAGTAACAAAGTCGATCTCACAACATTTCAAATTGAAATAGTATTAATGCAACAAGGATGTTTAAATAAACATCCTTGTTGCATTTTGTTTGAATTAGTTGTTAGTGAACCACTACAAGTTTTGTTGTTGCAACCCCCTCTTTGGTTTGTAAGCTAATAATATAGGCACCGTCCCGCATCGCATCGGTCTGTAATGAGAATGAATTTGTATTAGGATTGATAATACTTTTTTGTACCAATTTACCAGTTACACTTTTTATGGTTAACTCTCCAGCTTGAGTAACTTTATCAAAATAAATAACAGTTTGATTCGATGCCGGATTCGGGTATATAGTCAAAGTATTTTCAGTTAGAAACTGAACACCTTTTACCGGTGTGTATTTAAATTGACCGTCCTTATCATTCATCTTAACCCTGTAGTAATTTTTACCAATTGCAGTAGCATCATCAACGAATGAGTAGTTATTGTTGATGCCGGATTTTGCTGAAACTGTGCCTATGCTGCTCCATGTGTTTCCATCATTATTTCTTTCAACACCAAAATTGTTTGTATTTACTTCATTTGCAGTCTTCCAGGTAATCAGGGAATTACGACCTTGTTTGGTGACATTAAATTCAACCAATGCTAATGGCAATGTTGATGAACCGGCATTGTACAAGGCTGTAATTTCAGCATCGCTCAGTGCATAATTGTAAATCTTTAATTCATCTAACATGCCTTTGTAGGGTGCAGGTGCAACAGAGGGCGTTGCTGCCAAAAATTCAAGCTCGCCAATGTTACCAATAATTAATGCGCTTGGCTCACCAATGCTTTTATCATTTGAAGTTTGAGACACCACTAAAGCGCCATTTCTATATACACGAATTCTGTTGATTAAAGTATCTCTGTACACTACAACATGTACCCATTGGTTGGTAAAAAATGGAGAGCCCGATGTTGATATTTCGTCTTTAGTTACATCGTCATCAATAGCGAAACGGAAGGAGGATGATTTAAATTCTATATTAAATCTTTTTCCCGTAGCGCCTGTAGTTGCATTTTTTGTGAAGGAACCTTTACACAACAAATATGAGCTGGTTGTAGTGTTTGTTGGCAACATAGAAAGCGGCGCCTTCATCCAAAATGACAAAGAAAAATTGCCTTTATCTATGTAAAGATTATCACTGTTTGGCACGCTTACAACGTACATATTTTCTGTAGCAGTAGCAAAGTCAAGTGCATTTTTAAATTTGCCTGGCACTCTAATATTCTGGCTTTCATCAAGGCCTAATACGCCATCGTTTTCATAAGCTGAAGAGTCTGTAATACGATTACCGTCTTCTGCAGTTTCATCAAAACTGTATTGACCAATTAAGCCGGTTGCAGCAGGTTTAATAGTTCTGAAAGACCATATGATTCCCGTAGCAGTTCCTTTGCTATTGCTCGCATCTATACGCCAAAAATAAGTTGTAGAATCGGCCAGGCCTGAAACGGTGTAAGATGGACTTGCAACATAGGCAACATCTGCTTGCTTAGTTAAGTTTGTAGAGTCTGTGCCAAAGTAAACGGTATAAGTGGTAGTAGTTGATCCGCCACTCCACTTGAGCAAAAGACTGCCTGCCACAAGATCAACAAATTGAAAACCGTTTGCCGGCGTTGGCGATATAGCACGCGTTGGTGCAGAAGGTATTGCAGGAGTATTAATAGTTGCAACCGGGCTGTAAGCCGATGTATCCGTAGCGCTTACTGCCTTGATACGATAATAGTACATTGTATTAGGAACGAGTCCTGTATTTGTGTAAGTAGTATCGTTTGCAGCGGGATGAGCTATATCAGTATATGTTGCTCCGTTTGTTGAGCGCTCTAAAATAAAATGTGTTTCGTTGGGCGAATTATCCTGCCACTTGATAACAACTGTACTTGCAGGAGGTGTTTCAGTTGAAGTACCACTCAATGTTAGGTTTGATGGAGATTTGATAAATACCGGTGGTGGTGTACTTATAAGGCCATTTACATATACTTCTATGTTTAAATATTCAGGATACAGAGCATTGAATTGAACCGCATCTGCCTTGCTGTTTTTATTTAAACCATTTGCATCTTCCCATGCATCAGGCATACCGTCCATATCTGTATCTAAAGGAGCAGGGGCGCCAAACACATCACCTAAACCACCGTTAGATAATGGCACATCCGTTTCTCTATAAACGTATACCCCTTTGGTTCCCTTAGAAATCACTTCGCTGATCATTAAGGAATCTACCTGATCTCTTCTAGGATAATTAGGTCCTACGTTTTCTATTACGTGCTGATAAGCCTGCGCTGCGGTAAGCGTAGGGTTTGCTGTAGGATAAGGAAATGGTGTTGTTTTAAAGCCTTCATCTGCAATGCCAGGATACCCTGTTGAACTTGAATTATAAGGAACCAGGTTGCCATCTAAAATGCCATTCTTATTATTATCCCAATAGTTGCCCGAGCCATACAAGAAAAAAGAACCAGTACCTCTGCTAAACGGTGACGGCTCATTTGGTGGAGTTGATGGGCCACCAACGAAATAATTGTTTATAATATTTACTTCAGATACCCCTGACGAGCCACCCATGATATAGCCTTCACCCGTCCAACCGTAATTCATTATATCTCCAAGACGGTTGGCATTACCATAATTATAAACAACATTGTTTACAAACTCGTTTACGCCTTTTACTTTAGGGTTACGCGTTTTGTTACTGATGTATAAGTTTTTAAGTAAACTTACTTTACCACCATCGGGTGTTTGTATAAGGCCACCTGCAGAATGGTTTTCTCTGTGAAGTGCTTGCCCTATAATGGAGTTTTGGACCGTTATATTATCTGGAGCCGTTCCTTTACTATCCCAATTAATAGAAAAAACTTCATCCATTGCCCATGAAAAAGACATGTGGTCAAAAATCATGTTGGCACCGTTAGAAATGCCCGACGCATCTTTTCCTGAATTACCGGTAGCACCCAGACGAATTCTAAGATACCGTGCTATTGAATTGCTTGCTGACGAAAATGTAACACGTTTATTAAAAAACACCACACCATCACCAGGTGCTGTTTGGCCAGCTATATATACGTTAGGAGATACACCTATGTCAGTTACTAGGCGAATGATACCACCCACTGCAAACGTTACTATCCGTCCGGGCTTACTTACCGCATCTCGAAAAGATCCGGCGCCTGCATCATTCAAATTTGTTACAACATACACCTCACGAGTAGCGGCACCTCTTGCTCCCATAGCAAAACGGCCAAAGCCCTCAGCACCGGGAAATGCAAGTGTTTGAGCATGTAAATAGGCATTAGAAAAATAAATCGATAGGAAAAGAAAAATAGCTAGATAGAACTTCTTCATTATGGCAGTGTTTATGAATGTTGGCAATTTTTAAGCGTACTAAAGAGGATGTCTTGCGCTATTAATTTCAAATAAAATTCTGGTGTGAGAAACGTTAAGCAATCAAAACAACATGTACTGAACCTAAAGAAAACATATTAACATAAAATGATCGTCCTGTTCCATCTTGCTTTATTTCAGTGATCGTATTTTTTGTATGAAAGCCGTTATAATTAAATAAGAAAACCTCTACCGTCACTTAAGACTGATAGAGGTTTTCATTGAAGTAGTTTTGTTTATTGCATCTCTATTTCGTTACTGGCCATTATAAATGCACCCACACCTTTGGGATCGTTCACCACTACTTTTTCCTTCATATAATAGTCAAAACTTCCATCTCTATAAGGGTCTCCGCCTAAGCCTGATACACTAACAGTGCCGTGTAAGTTTGTTTGTCCGTCTTCGGTTCTTATGAACTTATTAATGATGCCTGCATAACCTTTCTTAGCAATTAATAAATAAGACTTTGGCAAGTATCCTAATCGTACTCCCTTTGCTAATGCATACACAAACATGCTAGAACCTGAAGCTTCTAAATAATTTTTTTCTCTTTCAGGAAGGTCAACAATGTCGTACCACAAACCCGTTTTATTATCTTGATAAGTAGTTACAGCTTTGGCAAAGCGATTTAAAATTTCAACAAGCTCTTTACGTTGTGGATGATTGGCCGGAAATAATTCCAATGCATCTACCAAAGCCATACCATACCAACCCATTGCGCGACCCCACACGTGCGGAGAATGGCCAGTTGTTTTATCAGCCCATTGCTGCATTTTACTTTCATCAAAAGCATGATAAAGCAATCCTGTTTTATCGTCTCTGGAACCTTGTTCCATCAAAATAAACTGTCTGGCAACATCATTAAAAATGGTGTCTTCATCAAACGTTTTAGCCCACTCGGCGTAAAAAGGTTGGCCCATGTATAAACCATCAAGCCACATTTGATTAGGGTACCGTTTTTTATGCCAAAAACCACCTGCATTGGTACGTGGGTGCGTGAGTAATTGTTCTCTCAAAGTGGTTGCAGCCTTTAAATATTTTTGATCTCCAGTTTCTTTGTAAAGCAGTAGCAGCGCTCTACCTGACGGAATGTTATCTATATTATAATCCTCTTTTTTGTACGAACGTATCTGGCCATCTTCGTTAATATAAGTGTCCAAAACTCTTTGTATATAATTGATGTATTTCTTATCTCCCGTCTTTTTATATAAGCCTTCAATGCCCCGAAAAACTACGCCCTGTTCATAAGTCCAGCTGGGAGGCCTTTGTGAGTTTAGGATGGAATCTTTCCAAAAATTTTGCATGGCTGTTGCGGCCATTTTCTCAGACCATCGTTGCGCCTGTGTTGTTGCTACTATGCAAACCAATAAAAGCGTAAGTATATTTTTCATTCTTTGTGTATTTTATTTTAAAACGAAACTATTGCATCACTACTGCCTTTATCGGCATCATAAGTTGTTTCAATTGATTTTTTGGCTCTTGTTGTCATGCTATCAATCAGCAGAATAGATGCAGTTTTTGGCCACTAACATTTAGCAGCAGCAATGCGTCGCTGTTATAATCAATAATTTTAATGGTGATATTTTTGCTGTTGTAACATTAAAAACTGGGTTATCTTCTTCAACTTGTAATCTTATATTACTCAAGTTAACGTCAGTGCCTTTAGTATTTTAATTCCTTTGTCTGGCTTTTTATACAATTTTAAAAATGAACGAAGAGGCTGTCATAAACTTGCCACCTTGCGATGTGGTAAATAGATATGTGGGCTTACCATTCTGAAACAACAATTGTGGCCGCTCAAACCTTCCGTATCTTTTCAAGTTTGATGGTGCAGGTGGCTGGCTTATATAATGGTCAGCCTTATAAAAAGCAATCTTAGGCTCATTCCATTGAAGGCCATTTTTTGATTCCATTAGCAAGCCAACTTCATGATCGTACACACCCATATCTCGGGCAATCATTTTAAAACCTTTCTTATCGTGCCAAACATAAGCATCTTCAAATTGCCTGTTGTGCCCTTTTCCTGAAAAGTCAATCACAGGGTTGCCAGGGTATTTTTTGTAAGGACCATCCAGGGCATCTGCAATGGCCAGTCCGTACTTTCTGTTACCTTTTATAGTTGGGTGTGTCGATGTTTCGTAATCCTTTGTATTCCACGATTTATAGTAAAGCCAGTATTGTCCATTGGGATGTTTGATAAATGCAGGATTTGTAGTGCAATGATCATCCCATGCCCCTTCAGGGCCTGGTTCCAACAAGGGTCTATCAGGTCGTTTCCATGGACCGAATAATGATGGGGCGGTTGCCAGACCTATACGTTTAGTATTGGTTTTACCATTAGAGTTGCCCATATAAAATAGGCAATATTGATCATCTACTTTTTTAATGCATGGGTTATGACACGTAGTTGCATCAAAATAGCCTGGCCTCGGAGCAAAGATGGTTCCAATAACTTCAAATGGTTCTTCAGGAGAGTTAGCAACGGCGTGCGCGATTTCGCTTCCGTTAATCCAGCCGCTCATACCTTTCTTAGCATCCCAGCGCGAAAAGAATACATGGATTTTACCGTCCCGACTTTCTATTGGACTGTTGCACCAAACATAATAATTCTCCATTTCTAAAGCCCTGCCCACAGGCTTTAAATGCCTTGCAAAAGATGCTTCGTTAGGGTTTGATGAAGTTGCAATGGAAGCGCAAGATGACATACACGCACCAACAGATACAATGGAAAGCTGGTTTAAAAAGTCGCGTCTATCCATATGTTCGCTTTGTATTCAAAATTTAAAAACCGATGGCTACTAAAACATTTTACTCAACCCTTCCCACTTAACCTTCCAGGTACCATCTTTAGGAAAACCCGGAGTTGGAGTAGTGCTCGCATCCCATCCGGCAGCCATCATGGCTACCGCTGAAAGAATACCACCATTGCCAGGCAAATAAATGGTTAACCGATCATCTTGATAATTATGTCCATTAACGAGATAGGTGTTTGTTTGCACGTTTTTAAACAAACCATCAATAGCTTTTGCAGGTTGATTTAGTCTGGCTGCAGTCATCGCTATCAAAGGAAAGTCCCATCCCCATGTATGTTCCCATTCCCAAATTTTTGTAATAGTATCAAATGTGCGGTGCATGATGGCAGTATCCATACGATGGCTTGGCGGTATTGTACTTAGCCCGGCTAATACTGCAGGATGATCTATAAGTACCTTACTGGTTTTAGGATCATAACAATTGGGTGTGCTTTCTGTTGCCAGATACAGGCCGTTCAGCACAGGCAAGGGAGCCAATTTGTTGATGATGACATCCCATTCTTTTTTTCGGGGCATACCTAAACGAGTACGCCAATCCTGGGCCACTTTGAGGGCCCAACTCCAATATGCAAGTTCGTAAGTAGGGTTGTACGTTTCCACCGCAGAAAAACATTCTTGCGCCGGTATTAAACCCTTGCCTAGATTATATTGATCCTTCTTTTTATCATAAGTAGGAAAAGATGCCATAAAATCTGCAGTGGCAAACACAAGATCTTTATACTTATCTAAAACTTTCTTGTCTTTCTTATTTCGATACACTAACTCGGTTAGGTAGATAAGATGCGGCTGTTGCCATATGAGAAAAGCACCCACAGAAGATGGAGCTTCACGGCCTTCATTGTCGGTCATTTTTTGCCATCTCACACCATCAAAACCCTGCCGTTGTGCAATTGCTTTTGCGCCCGCTGCCGCACCAAAATACCAGTCTAAACTTTTCTCCAGTAGCTCCGTGCGGTTCCAAAGGGCAAAGTGAGCAGCGTGCCACCAATACATTTCCATGTGTGGTTTGCCAAACCAACTATTATACGTTAAACCGGTTTCCTGTGGAGGAAAGCTACCGGCGCATTGCACTTTAGTTAGGTATTGAGACAGGATAACTCTTCTTTCAAGTTCATAAGCTCGAGCATCTGTACTTCCTGTAAAATCAATGGCTCCGCCGGACATCCAAAACTGTTTCCAACTAGCTTCACTATTAGCTTTAACTAAATCGAATGATGTATTTATTGCCTCTTGCTTTGGAGTAAAATATACAGTGAACGAAAAATTTGATTGTTGCCCATCAGGGCTTATAGAAAAATAGTGCGGAGACTTTTTTTGGAGCTTCGCCTTGCCTTGCCAATTTGCTTGCACCAGGTATGAGGTAGTATCTAATGTATGATTGATGATGCCACCATTGTCCATGGTATAAGTAATGTTGGAAGTATGCAATACATCGTTGGTATAATTAGTACCTGCATCTAAAAAACCGCCGGTTGGGTATGGAAAACGTATGCGCACCTTTAGGCGCCCTTGCTGTATAAGTTGCGAGTTTATTTTGGCGGCAATTACATCCTGCTGCTGATGTGAGTACGTGATTACTTCAACAGGTTCGTTCTCTACAGTAAATCGGCTTATGATTGCCCCAGTCCATGGATGTAATTCTTGCTGTATATTTTTTATATCAGTTATAACTATGGGAGTACCGTCTTTCTTAGTAATATCTAACCCTACATTGCCCAATTGCATTCGATGCAGATTTACCCGGAAATAATCTGAGGCTTCAACACTGCGTTTCGGTTCTTTTACCTGAACGGTATATTTTATTTTCCTTCCCTCTAAATCATATTCACGATAGGCTTCTTCTATTTTGTAATTGCCAGTATTAGGAAAGCTATGCCAACCCCACTCCGATTGTGTGCCTAAAGCAACACCTTTCGTATAAAACTCAGGGAAGGTTTGTAACCCGGTAACATCCACCGTGAAAGCAAATTTTCCATTACCAACACTTAATGATGTTAATGAGTCTGCTCCACTTACTTTGGCGTTGTGCCGGCTAACTAAAGCATACCTGTCAATTTTATCTTGCGCTGTAACACTGCCGGCTACAACTACAAATAGAATGTAAAGACCTATAATTTTTACTACGTTCATTTGGGGTAATTATTCTTTAACAACCAATATAATTCTGCGTATTCTCTCTTGAGAAAAAAGCAATTTCGAGTTTTACTATTTCACTAAACTATTTAAATACAACTCAATTTGGCTATAGCCAGATTTTGTAATAAAAGAACCATCTTTTTTATTGTTTGCATTTAAGCCATTTTTCTTCTCCCATGCATCAGGTATTCCATCACCATCTGCATCTTTGATAGCTACGGCTGTTGCAATTGTGGGCTGACCTCCTGCATCAACTTCATTCTTAAATATTTTACCTTCTTTACCTAGGGATCTAACGTATGCAATCAATCGCTGATCAATTTTATCGCGACGAAGCGATGCGCCTGCCTCTGCCAATACTTTTTTATAAGCATCACTTGCGCTTTCTATTTTTACGGTAATTTCAGGATTGTTTTGCTTGGCTTTTTCTAAGGTTGCCTTCTCATGTACAAAGTCGGTATCTATTACGAGTCGACCATTTAAAGTACCATCCTTATTTAAATCAACATAATTACCGCTATGGTACACATGATCTGTTGCAGAGAACATCGATAAATAATTGTTGGTAGAATTAGGACCGGCTATAAAATAGTTATTGATAATATCCTGATGATGATGAGCGCTAGAATGACCGCCAACAAACCCACTTGTGCCCCAATTGTAAATTACGTTGTTGATGTATTCTATCTGAGCTTTGGCTTTCGGGTTTCTACTTTGATTATCTAACCATAATGAATGATGTATCGTTATCCTTTCTGGAATTTCTAATAAAGCACCAAATCGTTGCGGATCTAAAGATTCGCCAATCAAGCAATATTGAAACGTAACATTTTTACTGTTCTTTACATGCAGGTTATCCCACCGGCCCCACTGTATTGACACATGGTCAAATATAATATCGGTTAAGTCATCAGCCACTACCGTGCAGCCGCCTCTGGGCATATCTATGCTGCCTCTAAAACGCATATAACGAACAATAGTGCTATCAGAAAAAGAGACGCCGTTTCCGTAGATCACAATACCTTCACCTGGGGCCGTTTGCCCTGCTATAGTGAGCTTTTTTGCAGCTGCAATCTTTGCTTTTATTTTTATAACTCCTGCAACATCAAACACAATAATTCTATTGGGTTCGCTAACGGCATCCCGGAAAGAACCTTTGCCCGAATCAGCCAGATTTGTTACGTGATAAACAGTGCCACCTCTGCCACCGGTTGCTAATCGTCCGAAACCTTCTGCACCAGGAAATGCTATTTGCTGTGCTTCGGTTTCAAAAGAGCTTAAAGTCAATAGAGAGACGCAAAAAACGAAAATTCTGTATTTGATTGCTGTTACTTTCATTAGGGGAAAACTTCTTTATTGTTATTATCAAACTACCTAAAAACACTACACAGAAGATATGCTTGATTACTTAAATGGCAAGTACCAATTGTTCACATCTTTTAATCGATTTTGAACTTCTTTGGCCTTAGCGTCACCCACTTCAAGTTTTAGTTTGTCGTAAATTTTATTGGCTAAAAAATTAGGATCATTGCGGCGTAATGCTATCCTTACAAGGTCTGACCATCGCTGGCCTTCGTAAGCCAGCTCTAAACCAGCTTCGTTTATAATGTTATTTTCGATAGCTATAGTACTGTCTGCGCCTGCAGCTATTGTATCGGTTTTTAAGTATGCTCTACCTCTTATGCCCACGTTTTGACTCCAGTCGCCTGTATAGGTAGGGTTATCTGTTTTGCGCGCATCAAAGTCGTAAGGATAACCATCTCTGGTTATTCTGTTTGGTATAGTAGTTAAGCCCTGATTTAGAAGCGTAAAAGCCAGGTAGTTTTGATTATCTCTGTTAGCTGCCTCAGCAAATTGCAAGTGTAAGCTGGCAGAACGATATAAGAACCATTTACCCGATTTCTCTAATAAATTGATCGGCATAAAACCTGAAGCATCTAAATAATTATATAGATATTTCATGATGACTGGTTGGCCGTTTAGCTCTCTGTAAGTAAACTTTTTGCCACGCGCATCATAAGGAAAATCATTTTTTTGCACTTGCTTATTCCATCCGCTCATTGCAGCTTGAGAAGGTTTTACCAGGTAAGAACCACCGCGGTTTGAAAAAAGATTTATAAAGGGATTTTCCGGTTTAAAACTTTTATCAAAAGGTAAATACCAGATCCATTCATAGTCAAATAACCTGTCTTGATTGCGTGAAAAAATAGAGCGCCACCCTTGATTGTTATTATCAACCAGCATCATTTCATCTTCCTCTCTATAACGATAATATGCTACAGCCAAATCATTCTGGTCTCCTTTAGAAACACCACTCAGCCTGTTGTTGTATAACTGACCAGTGCCTGTCTCCATTACATTTTTAAATTGCATGGCGGCTTTTCTATATTCGCCCTTCCACAAATAAAGCTGCCCTAACATCACTTGCTTGTTTATGAAGAACTTACCGGTATTATAACCATCAACAGTTGTAACCAAACTAGAACCCGTTGGATAGGGCTGAATGAAAGCAAGTGCTTCCATTGCTTTTATACAGGAATCTAAAATTTGGCTTAAGCCTATGCGAGGGAGTGTTGCGAGGTTACTTACACCATTTTCACTCAACAATTGGTCAATTTCGGCAGTGTTAGAAAGTGGATTTGTGATGTATGGCACTTTACCATACTGAATGCCTAATTGCAGATATACCCAACTGCGCAATGCCGTAACATCCGCAGTGCGCATGTTATACTCTTCTACCTTAAGCTTCTTGTCTTGCAACATTACTTTCATGTTGTATAAGAGATCGTTGCAGTTTAAGATGACCTCATAAAAAGGTCTTGGGTTGGCGTAAGGATTATCGGCCTGAACATTATGCTCGTTTAGTTGCCTAAAATACTCGTTGGCATTTGTAGTGGTAGTCAATAAATCAGCCCTTAGCTCATTTAGTATAACATAGCGTTCGGCAAGGTTTAAAAACTTACCGTACAAGCCAATAATGGCTGCATCAGCATCAAACACGTTTCTGTACATGTTCTCCTCTACCAAAACGTCTTTGGGCTTTACATCTAACAACTTATTGCATGCGGTTAAGCTACTTACTATTAGCAGCACCATCAGTAGCTTTATGTATATGTTACGAACTTGCATAATTCTAATAAATCAATTTTTTGTAATTACAAACCGAACCTTACACCTACCTGAGCACTTTTATATTGTGGCTCAAGCATTACATCAAACCCCTGCCCTAATACACCGGATGTAGCACTAAACTCCGGGTCGTAGCCAAGATATTTTGTTAGCGTAACAAGGTTATTTGCAGAAATATAAATGGATGCGTTTTTAAGTATAGTTCTAGGTTTGAACGGCACGTTATAAGTAAGCGACACAGTGCGAAGTCTTACATAAGAACCATCTTCAATCCATCTGTCAGAAAAGCGACTGTTGCCCATAGGATCGCCCCAGGTAGCTTTAGGAATATTCGTTGTTTGCCCATCAGTCTTCCACCTATTAATTACTGCTTCGGTCTGGTTTGCATAACTACTCATTGACTCTAATTGCCTGCGGGTATAATTGTAAACATCGTTACCTACGCTATAAGTTATTAACGCATCTAGCGACCAGTTTTTATAAACAAGTGTATTGTTGATTCCTCCAAAATAGTCAGGATTTGGATCACCTAAAACGGTTCTATCATTTACATCAATAAGTTTATCGCTACCACTTAAATTTACAAATCGCATGTCGCCACCGGTGAATGGAGTACCACTACCATCTGCATTTCTTTTTAGTAAACCTTCGGCTGATGCTTCAGCACTGGTTGAATAAACTCCATTGGTTTTGTAGCCGTAAAATAAGTTAGGTGCACTGCCCACTTTTGATACGATGGTGCCGCCGGCGTAATCAGTATAGATTGCATCACCAGGTAATTTGGTAATAATAGATTTGTAATGAGCTATATTAAATCCGAAGTTCCATTTAAAATTTTGCTTGTTAATGATGCGCGCATTTACAGTTGCCTCAATACCTTTCGTTTCCATACCACCCGAGTTAGTAACGCGATAATCAACACCGGTAACTGATGCGGCATTTTCAAAAACGATCATCTTGTTAGTGATGTTTTTATAAGCATCAACAGAAATATTCAAACGTTCATTAAAAAGAGCGATATCTATACCGGCATTCAATTTGTTAACAGCTTCGTGTTGCAACATAGGGTTACCAATATTGCCACGCACTAACCCTGCAACGCCTAATAAATTTTGTGTTACATAATATTTACGTGCTGTAAAATCTCCAATATCATCGTTGCCAGAATAAACCTGCAGAGGCACGAATCTTTAAAAGATCAATTACGTTATTACCTGCCATAAACGCTTCTGATGATGCGAGCCATGCACCAGGATATGGAAGGAAAAAATGCATAGGTATTGCCAGAGATCGGTGTACTTAAACTATTGCTTAAGTAGCTCTGTTTGCCAAATTTAGATGAGCCATCGAAAGCAGCATTGAAGGAAACAAAATACTTTTTTAGATAATCATAGTTGATGTTTGCGTAAGAATTGATCCAAGCCCATTGACCTAAACGACCACCGATAAAACGGAGCGATGCAGTGCCATAGCCTATACCGGTAAGTTGATCGGTAGCTGAATTAAATCCTCTACTGCTATCAATTTCTGAACTACTGTTTGTATAACGAATACCTAGGCTTGCACTTAAATGATGAAAGCGATTGTACGTTTTATTAAAGCTTAAGCGAGTATCGTTAAAAATGTTGAACAGTCTTAACACCTGCGCACCTGATTGATTACGTGCAACAGCATTAGCCAACGTATCACTCACTATACCTCTTTGTGGCGCAAAAAAAGCTTCTCTTATTTTATCAACCGTAACTGCCACGGTGCTCTCAAGCGACAGACTGTTAGTAAGTAAATATTTAAAATTTACAGAACCCATAAAACGATAATTCCTGTTGGTAGCTTGCATTGTATTTGTCAACGCAACAGGATTGCTCACTTTAAAAGTATCAACACCGGCAAGCGCAGGTGATTCTACACCTTTTTCACCCAACTCATTTGCAGGCAAAAAAGGCGCTTTTATCAAGGCATTATATATTGGGTTGGTATTAAAACTTAAGCCTGTGTTCTTTAAGGTTTGCTCATTATAAGTAAAGCTTAGGTTAGCCTGTGCTGTTAGCCTTCTACTTAAGTTTAGGTCTGCGTTAAAACGCGTGTTGTATTTATTCAAACCTGTATTTACAAGGCTGCCATCGCTTTTTAAGAAGCCTATAGAAAGGGCATATTTTGCAATATTATCGCCACCAGTGATCTTTACATATCCGTTTTGAGAGTAAGCATTTTTAAATACTTTATTCTGCCAGTTAGTGGTGTAATGATATCTGAAATAATCTGGATTATTTGGGTTGTCATTCATATAGGGCAATGCCTGCACCTCACTATAGCTTAGTCCTTTAGATTGCAATTGTTCTGAAAGATAAATTCTGTAATCACTTGCATTAAGTACCGGTATGTTAGTTGGCGCAGCAGTAATTTGTCCATACATAGCTGCATCAATTTTTGTAGCTTCTTGTTTAGCTCTGGCAGTGGTAATTAGGATAACGCCATTGGCACCTTTTGCGCCATATAAAGAAGCACCATCTTTTAATACGGTAATATTATCTATGTCAGCCAAATGAATGAAGGAAAGCGGATTGTTATAGTAGCCTGATATAAGAGAATTTCCATAATCAGATGCATCGTAAAAAACACCATCTACAATTATTAAAGGCTTGTTGGTTGTGTATAAAGATGAAACGCCTCGTAAGAAAAGATTTGCGCCAACGTTAGCAGTACCTGAACGCCTTATCACATTTAACCCCGCCACTCTTCCCTGCAAAAAAGCATCAGGTGTTTCAGAAATTTTATTCCATGAATTTTGGGTTGCAATTGAAGTTGCAGCTGTTGTAAGGTGGCTGTAAGGAACTACATCAAGCGGCGTAGTTACATCATCGTAAAAAGAATTATAATCTGCTTCGAATAATAAAACCGAAACCGAACTATTTCCCTTTAATGCAACTTCTCTGGCCTGATGGCCTTCAGCCTCTACCCGAATGGTAACTTTATAATTGGGAACTTTTATTGAAAATGCTCCGGCACTATCAGTAATAGCTGCAAACAAATCACCGGCTGTTACGCGTGCCCCTTCAATAGGTTTTAGGTTAGATGCATCTTTAACAATGCCTGAGGCTAATACGACATTCTGCAAAATTTGTTTAGGTCTGGTTTCCGTTTGCCCCATATCAGATTGACCTATAGCCTGCATTGATCCAATTAAAAACACAGTTGCAACCAGTACCGTCACTCTTTTAAACATAAACATTATCGGTATTATTTTCAAAGTATATTCTTTATGCATTAATTAAAATACTGGTACCAGTTTCACATAGTCTAATGTGAGGTTGAGGGGCACACCAGTGGTAACAGTGGCAGGTGCCTGTAGCCTCAAACGTCTGGTTGCAGCATTAAAAGTGTATACACTTCCGCTAGGCAGTTTTATAGGATGAGCTAGAAGAAAATTATAATCAAGATTGGTATACTCTCCTAAATAAGTTTCGGTTAAAATATTAGGCTTAACCGCACCTTGTACCGTAAATGTGGGTGCGTAAGGTTTGCTACTATCAGCGCCAATGCTCAATAGCTGTAAAAAGGTTTGGTCTGTACCATATGCATCATCGCCCTGGCCCGATACCACTTTGTCACTAAAAGCAACCCAGTATACTTTGTATGTGGTAGTGTAAATATTATTGGTTGTATAATCGATATAGCTGTTTGTTCCGCTGGATCCATTATTTAAATAAATATCAGTAAAAGGTAAACCTGTAAGCGAGTTGAAACGGCTTCTGTAAAATGTTTTGGCTATTCTGGAGTCACTGTTTGAACTAAAGGCAACCGGAGTTTCACCCTGCACAACTACTTCGGGTATCTTCTCAGCCATACTAGTGTTGTTCGCATTTACTACATAAACAATTCCATTACTTACCTTAATTGTTTCAACAACCAGTGCACTACTTAGCGGGATGCGTACGTTGAATTTGGATGTAAGCTGAAGCGGCAATTGCGTAGATGCATATCTGCCTTTAATTGATAAGTCTTTCACTATATTCCATGATGCATTGCTTATAGTTAAAGTATTGTCAGGACTTTTGAAGTAAGGAAGTTGTTTGTCTGTTTCAGTTTTAAAAGCAGCATTGTTAAGCAGTATGTAAGTGTACAAACTGTCTTCGTTTGATACATCATATACTTTAGAAAGAAATGTATTGATTTTGACTATACCTGTATTAGGCTTATAAACTGGTTGCCCCGTAATAGGATTAATGCTATCTAAAACTGCGAGATTAGGATCTTGAGACTCGTAATTTAATGTGCTTACGTAATTGTTCTGAGTGTATGTTGCTTTGTTACTTTGTATAAACTCCCAAATATTTTGCAATGGGGGTACAGCCTTATCAATGGTTTGTATTACACCGTTGCGTACATAAACATCTGCTTGTATAATATTAGCATCATCAAATTTTTTGCCTATAAAAAAGTTGCGTTTGCCGTTGATCATTTTTACCCTGAATGAATCAACAGCCATTCGAGTAAAAAACAATTGTTCTGAAATATGATTTGACAGGAAGGCTTTTAGTTTAGCTGTATCATTAATTACATCGGGAGCAAGGCTTTGTAAAGCATTATCTGTTGGTGCAAAAACTGTAAAGTTTTTTGAGGCACTAATGGTTTTATCTAAACCTGTTTTTATCAAATACTCAGTAAATTTTTTCAAATTTTGCTGGTTGCTGATGTAGTCCATCAGGTTTACATTCAAATTTTGATTTTGAACCGATATGTGATCATCCCACTTTTTGCACGACCATAATGTAACGGCAATAAATACCAAGAAAACCAAATAACTTTTTGAAAAACGCATTCTAAAAAATATTTAAAAAGTATTACCTACCCGTTCATCGTACCGGATAGAAACCTATACTAACTAGAAATAATTACTCTAATATTCAATAGTACCATCCGGGTTAAATCTGGGGCTCGTCTGGTTCATATCTATCGGAATAAAATGAACCATATCGAAATTGCAATCGGAATTTCTTCCTGATACAAGTTCAAAACGGATCTTATGTCGTCCCGTAGCTTTCACATCTACAATACCTAACATTCTGCCCGTTGTCGATCCTGATTTTTTTGCTGCGCCTGCCCACCATTTCCAGCCTAATGCTTCCATTTCAGCTTCTCTTAAAGGATCAACCGTAGCAATCTTTTGTTGAAATTGAATAAGCGCACTTGTAAGTGGAACAGAATCGAACGATGCCTGCACTGCGCTAACCGTGCTATTTTGTACATAGTAACAAAACCAAACCTTGTACTTTCCTTTCACTAATAAAGGTGTTGTAAATTCTATCCAATTATTAGCGGCGCAAACACCTGTATTACTGGTGTTGCTAGAGCTTGTACCCAATCCCATTTGCCAGTAATCACCCAAGTAACCCTGAACGCCGGTTCTATATTTAAGACAACTTTTCTCCCATTTCACATCTTTAAAAGTGTTGCCATCGTTATAATCGAACAAGTATGTTTTTTTGCGATAAACATCACCTAACCTGGTAAGCTCAGGCACCTCTGCACACAAATCCCAGTAAACCGGAAATGGCGATCTAACTTTAATTGCTAAGTGGCCCAAAGCCTTATGCAACACACCATTAGTAGCTGAAACGTCACTTGTATTAATTTCAAGTTCAATGCCTTTTTCGTAAACGGTACCATTAAGTGTTGTGTATTGATCGTCGTTTATAAGAAGTTTTTTACCTGCAATTTTCCGTGTAATTACCTCTAAAGGTGCAAGCGTTTCATGCGATCCGGATATGGCAATATCGGCCAGGTACTTTACATCGGACAATATATGGTAGGCTACAAAAAGATGAAGGCTATCTTTTGGGTTTTTTGGATTACCAGTGTTTGAAAAACGTGCTTTTAGTTGTGCATAATTGTTGATGCCAGTGTCTTGTAATGCCTTGTTTGTTTCAGCTATAAGTGTAAGCCAGCGCGATGATCCATTGCTGTTTTTTGTAGTATTGAGTGAATCATAAAAACCCGTTTCTTTCATTGCCTGTAAAAAAATTGAAAAATCGGGATTGAGTTCAACTTGTTGTGCTAATGTGTAGATGGTCGGTTTTAAAACATTGTCAATTACCTGTACTATTCCATTACCAAGCTTTATATTGCTGCTTATAATTTTTGCCTGTCTGTTTACTGTATAAGATGAGTTGCCATCTTTATTTGAAATGCCAGTAACCAGGTATTGACCAAACATAGTTAACGACGATAATTTACCATCATTAAAGTCAGATGTTCTAATCACTTCGTTTAATAGATGAAATTTAATTATGTCCTTTGCTTCATCAGCCTGCAGTTGGTCAACAGACGACTTGTTGATCGCTTTTAAGTAAATATCAATAGCGTCATTTGTGGGTGCAAACAAAGTGTAGGTACCATACAAATTCATTGACTGGCTAAACCCGGCTTTATCAATAATTTTTATAAGGCTTGAGAATTGTTGTGCAGTATCTTTTTGCAAATACTCCAAAATGTTCACGTCTTCTGTTGTTGTCTCTCGAAGTGACGTTTTTTTGCAATTGCTAAATAATACTGCTATCACGCAAGTAAAAGCCAGCGGCATTAAAAGATATTTTTTCATACTAACAGGTATTAACTATTTATAGAACGGGTTTTGTACAAGGCTCTTATTGGTTTGCAACTCATAATCATGAATAGGAAAGTAATGACTATTGTGGTCTAGCATTTTTGCTTGTGCGGTACGAACGGAATTTGCAGGCACCGTAGTAGAAACCAGATCTAACAGGTAGTCTATACGTGCATAATTTTTTCTTTTTACATAACGCAACACATCGTACCAGCGCTTTCCCTCAAACATGAGTTCTCTGGATCTTTCCTCTAAAACAAACCTGGCTACTTCTTCTTTATTTAAAGGATTTGGATTGGTATTAGTTGCATCTAAAGCATTGGCCCTTGTTCTAATATCTTTTACAATTGCAAGTGCTTCTGCTCCTCTGTCTAGCTCGGCCAGGGCTTCAGCTTTCATAAGTAACACATCAGCATATCTGTATACAAACCAATGCGTGTAAGAATCTCCGGGGGCTATAAGGTCTGTTGCATTATTGCCAACATATTTCCAAATTAAGCCGTCTTCTGCGCGAACAGATCCTCCATCGGCGCGTATATCTTTTAAAAAGGGGTCTGAACCAAAAACCTGATCGGTAACAATATTTGCTGCAACAAAACGCTTATTACCCACAGCAAACATATTGTAGAAATTATTTATTTTCTGATTGCTGTATTGAAATTCAAAGATACTCTCATTTGAGTTTCCTGTACGGTACAATGTATTGAACCAGGCTGCACTTGCTGCAATTAAACCAAAGCGTTTTGAGTTGATGATCTTGTCACAAGCAATTAATGCTTCTGCATCTTTTTCCATCCATAAATAAACATCAGCCTGTATGGCATTAATGGTGTAGCGTGTTATACGCCCCTTATCGGCCGCGGTACTGCCGTAGGTTAAAACTGCTTTACTCTCTGCATCGTTCAGATCTGCAATTATTTGAGTAAGAATTTGCGCCTGAGTACTCTTTGGACTCGAAACAATTTCCTCATCACTTGATGTAGACTTCAATTTCAACGGCACATCTCCAAAGCTTCTTACCAAATAAAAATACAATAGTGCACGTAGCGCTTTAGCCTCAGCCATATAGGCATTTAGGCTTGCCTGAGTAAGTGTTTTATCACTGTTCATTACCAGTGGGGCAAAATCTAAAACAGTGTTGCAATAATTTATGGTTCTATACACCGGGCGCCAACTAACTATGTTATTACTCGAAACTGTGTTTACCGCCATGATGTCAAAATCAAGATTCGTAGTTCCTAATGAGGGCGCTAACATATCGGCTCTCAATTCTCCCCACAAAAACATTAACTCAGGAAGTGAGCCACTATTACCACCAGAAGGATTGCCTAAAAGCGAACCATAACATCCAATTACAAAAGCCTGAATTTGCTCTTTTGTTTTCCAATAATCTTCTCTGATGATCCCATCCGCAGGTTTTAGTTCTAAACCTTTTTTGCAAGAGGTTGCCGTTAAAACCACAACAGTAATCAGTAAAAGGAATTTTATAAGTATGCTCTTCTTTAACATGGATTGTACCTTTTTTGCATTGCTAACTAAAACGATCCGGTTAGGCCTATCGTAAACATTTTAACAGGCGGTGTCATTGAATTATCTGTTGCCACTCTAAAAGGATCGCTGCCCCTTGCACTCACTTCAGGATCCTGACCCGTGTATCTGGTCATTGTAAAAATATTTTCGGCCGTTACGTAGGCGCTCAAATTTTTGATCTTGATACGTTGTAAAGTACTTTTTGAAAAATTGTATCGTAGTGTAATTGTTCTGAAACGTAAGAACGAACCATCCTCTACATAGCGTGATGAGCCTAGCCAATTGTAGCCTGAATTAAATAAGGCTCTTGGTACATTTGTTTCATCGCCACTTTTGCGCCAGCGTTGTAATACCTGTGTACTTTGGTTATCGTAACCATACATGTTAGTACTTAACATTTCTGTACCGTTTATAATATCGTATTTATACCTGAAATTGAAGAATGTTGATAAACGCCATTGACTTTTGTAAGCTAAGATTTACACCAAAACCACCATTAAATAATGGATTACTATTACCCAGATAAACAATATCTCTGTAGTCTATATTGCCATCTTTATTGATGTCTTCATACATGGCATCGCCCGCTTGAAAAATATAGTCGGTTGTTGGGTAGTTGAAACGCATGTAAACGGTTTCTCCATTAGGGCGTAGGATGGGTTGGCCTTTTTCATCTTTTACAACAGTGGCATCCTGATCTTTGTAAACACCCTTATACTTAAACCCATAAAACGAGCCAAATGGATTGTTGATCTGCATGTATGTTTTGTACTGACCATTTGATGTGATATTTCCTTTTTCTAACGGATAAAATTCAGAGATCTCACGGATGATATTTTCGTTACGGGCAATGTTGAAATTTAGATCTACAGTCCAGATTTTGTTTTTAAAAGGTGTTGTATTTACAGCTACTTCCCAACCCTGATTATCCATGGTGCCCACATTCATGTTCACATTATCAAAACCATTTTCCGATGCTATTTGTAGTCCGTTAAAGAAAAGATCTTTAGTACGGTTCTTATAAAATTCAACATCTACACTTGCCCTGTTTTTAAACATTGCAAGGTTAATACCTGCATTTTGGCCGATGACCGTTTCCCATTTAAGCATACGTAGCTCCATATTTTGAGAGTATACACCGGGTTCGCCCAAGATAAGTCCAATCCAGGTTATCATAAATGTTGTAAAAGCTATAATCACTTTTTGGAGCATTTCCGCTTCTACCATAACTTAAACGAAAACTTAAATCATCAACAGTTTTTCTAAAGCGGGTCATAAACTTTTCTCCTGAAAGGCGCCACCTGCCTGAAAATGATGGGAACAATCCAAAACGATTTGCAGATGATAATCTCGAATTACCATCGCCACGTAAGCCAACATTTATCATGTATTTATCGGCAAAACCATACTGACCATTTATTAAAGCACTTCGTGTTTTTGTTTGTGATGTACCTGAAGAAAGATTAGACGCCAATACCGGTTGCTCTTGAAAAAATAGATGGATCCTGCAACTCAGAAGATGCTGTATTTGTTGTACGCGCCTGATAGGATACACTCCTGTTATCGTAGGTCATTATGTTGAACAATCCTGTAAAGCTGTGCTTATCATTTTTAATGCGAGGCGTGTAAATCAACGACGATTTTGTTTGCACATTGAAACCATCATTATCACCATCATACGCAACGTTTACACTGCTTTCGGTCCATGGACGGCCGGTAGCAACCTGAGGCAAAAAGGTTTTATTTTTCGTATTACTAATATCAAATTGCACATCAACTGTTGCATTTAAAACCTCGGGCTTTAAGTGCATAGCGAACGTTGAACTTAGGAATAATTCTTTCGGAAACTATTTTGTTAGAAGCCGAACGCGCCATCGCTACAGGGTTGTAGGTCTTTGCATATTGACCTTGAACATTTTGAGCCGGAGAAAAATAATTTGGAGTCAGGTTGCCAAATTCATCATACTCATAAATGCCCATGTTTGGCATTTTGATGTATGCAATGCTTCGCACACCATCAGAGTAATTTCTATTATTATCGCTATGAGAATAAGAAAGATCTGTTTTAAAAGTTATTCTGTCTGATACGTTATAATCTAAGTTTATACGCGTGCTTATACGAGTAAGGTCGGTACCTGTAGTAATACCTTTTTGACTTAAGTATCCGAGTGAGGTATAGTACCTTGCTTTTGCACCGCCACCCGTCATTGATATGTTATGATCTAACGTGTTGCCCGGTCTTGCTATGGCATCTACCCAGTTAGTGTTGTTGCTATAATTGTAATAATAATAAGGATCGTTCGGATCAAATTTAAATTCATTTACCGACTGGGTATTTAAAGGAATACCGTTGCGATTCATGTATTCTTCCGGAATTAAATTGGTGTATTGCTTACCATTAAGCATTGGTATTGGCTTAGCCTTGCTTGATAAAGAACCTTTGAAAGTGTAGGTTAAAGCAGGCTTACCACGAGCACCTCTTTTAGTATTAATCACCAACACGCCATTAGCAGCGCGAGAACCCCAAAGTGCAGTTGCCGCTCCATCTTTTAAAATGGTAATGTCCCGAATATCAGAAGGTGCAATGTTTAATAAAGATGCATATCCCTGATCATCTGCAGTACCAAAATTAAAGTCTGGTGGAATCTGTGTTTCGTAAGGCATTCCATCTAATACTATCAAAGGTTCGTTTGACGAATTGATGGAAGATGTGCCTCTAATTCTTATCTGCATACCTGCGCCCGGATCTCCTGAATTTGCGGCTATATCAACACCCGATAAACGACCTTGCAAAGCCTGATCGATTGATGTAGCCTGCATCTCCTCCATCTCCTTAGCATTGATCTTTGCAGTTGCTACAGTCATATTTCGTTCTGCTATAGATAGCATACCGTTGTCCGTTTTTTTTTGCGCCACAACTATCACCTCATCCATTTGCCTGGAGCTGGAAACCATAGTAACATTAAAAACACGTCGGGTATTTATAGCAAGATCTTCTATACCACCATAGCCAATATTCGAAAAATTTAACCGGTGCTTTGGGTCGGAAATGCGAATAGAAAAATTGCCGTCAACATCAGTACTAACACCACGAATTGTTCTTTTATCTGCATCAACTTCAGTAACAGAAACACCTTGCAATGGGTTCTTCTTATCGTCAAGTACCTTGCCTGTTACTGTAAAAGCATCCTGAGCCTTCAAATGATTTGTTGTAAAACCAAATGCAAGTAGCAGTGTTAGCGTAATTGTTTTAATAAAAATCTTCATACAATTTTTGATAGATAAATTTTAGAATATCAAGAGCTACTGCAGGTAGTTCAAATAGTTGTCAATAAGATGAATTACACTTCTATTAGACAGATTATTACTCTTTGAAAGAATCACATTAGCTGTCCTGTTGTTATTATCAACTATGTTCATAATGCCGGGTGTGCTATTGATCTTTACCCTTATTGCATTGCCCTCTGCATCTTTTGAGTAGGTTTCAAAAAATCCGCTTGTCGTTCCATCTGGCACAACGGTGTGGGCTGATATGATGTGATATTGTATAAATTTCCTCACAAGATCTCTATCCTTATCGTTTGTTGGGTTGAAGGTGGGTGTTTTATTTGGCGCTGTACCTGTACCTGGAAGCAACCCGTCATTAACAGCTTTACGCATGGCAACATTATCCGGAATAAGGATGGTGCTAAAACCCGTAACGCCAATAATGTCAGTAGTAGTTGGGTTATAAACAAACGGTGAATTAAGTAAGTACTGATAAAACAAATTAAAGTCTGATGTTGATGCTGCTCCTAAGCTGGCTATATGCGTACCTATTGGCTTCTCAGAATATAGAGGCAACTGGTCTAAATAATATACTTTACCATTAACGGCAGTTTTTACGCTGTCAACTTTTGCAACTTTTCCTGCATCCATTAAACCAGCGGTTATGATTGTGTTGTTGCTAAATTTAATATAATCTCCCTCAGTACCTGCAACACCTGATTTTACAATACCGTTGCCAGATAAGTTTTCTATCATTGGCTTGTAAGGATCGAAAAACATGCAAGTGCTGGCTATACGCATTATTCTATCCACAGCGCCGTTGCTGCTGCCTTTGTAGGCGTAAGTATTATTTGTTGCATTGTAGGTAAATCCTTCTGCAGCAAACACCGCATCGGGAATAAGACAAATATTTACGGGCACACTTGAACTGGCAATAAATGGCTTTAATGGCGACAGGTTAAACAACCTGGTCATCATTGAATATTTTGGATGCAAGTATGCTTTACTATATACTGTTCTAAATACATCTGGCTCCTGCACTTTAGTAGTACCATAAACAAAACCATTGCTCAAAATTTTTCTATCAAAAACATCTACGTTGGCATTAAAACGTGCAGGTTCAGTAAACGTATTTCTTGTTACGCTAAACTTAGTTGGCCATACTGCCGTTGGAAACATATGAGCATTTAAAAAGTCTGCTATGATGCTTGACGGCATCTGATCGAACGATGGATAATTTTCTAACAAAACATCTTTCACGTATTTATCTACAGCAGCATTATTAGGAATAAATAACGTCCAGTTATCTTTCTGTCCATCATTCTCTTCGGCCTTTAAAAAGTTTTCGTTGTTGGGTGCAAATGCAAGTAAACCTGAATAAACTTTTACAAAGACGGAATCACTTTTACCTGTCAATATTTGATAGCGATGTGATGCCTCCTGGTTGTAAATGAAGCGCACCATATTGTTAGTATATAGCCTGTTTAAGATGGATCTAAAACTGCTATACTCCGGCCGGGTTTTTATGTATTCTTCAATGCTTAACAAAGGCGTTATCACCTTATCAACCTCGTGTACTACTCCATTTTCAGTAATGATATCTTTATTTACGATTCTGGCTTCTAAAACGTTGAAACCCGTGTACTCTGAGTTGGGATAGAAATATTTGTAATCAGTAGCTGAGAGGTTGTTAGCCTTAAAGTAATCATCAGTAAAATACGTGATGTATTTATTGTTATAATCAGTTGTAACATAGTTGCCGGTTAGCGATGATACGGGACTATTTCTATTGTTTGCAATGGCAACAATTTCTTTATTGTTATATCCGGTATCCTTATAAAAGCCTGTATAATATGCAGTGCGCCTTCTAAAAGCTGTGGCGGGAGTCCAACCGGCATTATTTGCAGTAGCCTGGTAATCATCCATGCGATCTTTTTGGTACGCATTGTAAATTAGCCAATACTGCACCATGGCACGCGCCATTGTTGAGTCAATACTTTCAACTCCTGCAATTCCTTTATCCTTAAAATACTCCGTAAAGGCTGCATCATTAGGCGCAAACATCGTCCAATAACCGGCGCCTGTCAATGTTTCTTTATAGCCGCCTTTTGTAATTAAAGCAAGTAGATTTTTAAAGTTTCCACGCGCATCCAATACCTGATAAATAGGATTTTCTAAACCGGCTGGACGATTATATTTTTCGTCCCATGCCTGCTTGCGACAACCAATTGCCGATACCAAGAGAGCGCCAATAAATATTAAGGTGTAAATAGATTTATTCATAAATGTTTAAAGCTGAATGCTTGAAGGATTGAATTGAAACCATGTATTTGGTAAGGAGGTGCCTAATAAAAAAAATCCGGAATAGTCACCAATACATTTTGATATAGTTCTACCTTTCGATAGTTGAAATTGGAGGAGCATAGCAATCATTTTTAAAAAGCGTTTTTAAACCCATTACGCTTTATTGGAAACTAAAAATAGATTTTGAAATTTCTTAATCCATCATGCACTATCATGAAGCATTGATTTTAATATGGTGCGTAACTGGTTAATTAATAAGATAATCTACGCAACACTTCAACCTGAAACGCTTTACCCATGCATGATGTATGCAATTTTTAAAAACAATTTTTAATTCATAACAACCCCTTTGCCTGGATATGAAAACACTCACCTACCATCTTTTCTTATTAATGCTACTCATTTCTTGTAAAACTGCGAAAAAGCATCAATCAGGCCCTACAAAGGATGCCACTTCAATTGCTATTGCATTTCCCGGTGCAGAAGGCTTCGGAAAATTTGCTACAGGTGGCCGTGGCGGAAAAGTGTATCTCGTAAACAATTTAAATGATGATGGAATTGGAAGTCTTAGATGGGCGGCAGAAGCAAACGAACCAAGAATAGTAGTATTTAATTTGTCAGGAACCATTCACCTGGAGAAACCTTTAAATATAAAGGGAGATGTAACTATTGCAGGTCAAACTGCTCCGGGCGATGGCATTTGCATTGCCGACTATCCTGTGAGGATTGCAGGAAATAACATAGTGATACGTTACATGCGTTTTAGGATGGGCGATAAAAATCAGAAAGGTGGCATGGTGGATGGCAATGGCGGTGATGATGCTTTTGGAGGCGTACGAAAAAACAACATTATTATTGACCACTGTAGCATGAGCTGGAGTACTGATGAAGTATGCTCAGTATACGCAGGTGATAGTACCACCTTACAATGGAACATTTTTAGTGAACCTATGAATTACTCCTATCATTTTGAAACGGGAGATAAAGATTATGAACACCATGGGTACGGTGGTATATTAGGTGGCAAACACATTTCTATCCACCATAATTTATATGCACACTGTACTAGCAGAACACCCAGATTTGATGGAAATAGAAATCTAGGCTCAGCTATGGAGTTGGCAGATTTTAGAAATAATGTGATATACAATTGGGTGAGCAATAATGTGTATGGCGGCGAGGGTGGCACTTACAACATTGTAAATAATTACTACAAATACGGACCTGCGACCAATAAAAATGTGATGTACCGTGTTGCAAACCCTTATAGAAAACTGCCTGCACTTTCCTTCGGTAAATTTTATGTTGATGGCAACTATGTTGATGGCTCCAATGAGGTTACCAATAACAATTGGCTTGGCGTATTGATGGAAGGCGGTACACAAGCTGATGCGCTTACTGCAAAGCTCTCGACTGCAGTACCTACAGAAAAGATTGCTGCCGAAGATGCAAAAAAAGCTTATTCATCTGTGCTTATGCATGCAGGTGCCAGTTATGCAAGGGACACATTAGATGTGCGCCTTATAAGGAATGTAAAAGATAGAACTGGTAGCATTATTGATGTACAGGGAGGTTACCCACATGGCACCGCATACGAAAAAACTATACTGGCGTGGCCTGCGTTAAAATCAACTAAACCTTTGGTTGATTCTGATGCAGATGGAATGCCTGATATGTTTGAAACTAAGAATGGCTTAGACCCGCATACCAGCAATGCAAACAAGAAAGATCTTCATACGGTTTACACCAATATTGAGGTGTATATAAACTCATTAATAAAGTAGCTACAGGCTAGAGGGATGTTCATTGGCAACGATTGCATAAATAAGTTAAAGGGCTTATCAAATTTTAATTTATTTCACCAACTGATGATGGCTGGTTTACTCAAAGATCAATCATCTGAGGATTGCTAAATCTTAAATGCTTGTCGTTATGAAACAATTAAATCCCCACTTAGTTGGAGGGTCTGCATTATCTACCTCTTCCCTATCACCAAATTGCGATTGCAAAATTTTAAACACAAACGCTACTATGAAATCAATGTTACTTTTTCAAAAGCAATTAATTGCTTTGCTCTGTTTTTTAGGTATAACCACATCAACCCTTATTGCACAATCTTTTGATGTAGTAGTTGCCAAAGACAACAGTGGTGCTTTCACCTCATTGCAGGCAGCCATCAACGCTGCACCAACCAATCGCACCACGCCTTACAAAATTTTTATAAAGAATGGTATTTATAAAGAAAAGATCAACATACCTAGCAATAAGCCTTTCATTCAACTAATAGGAGAAAGCGTTGCGAACGTTATTTTAACCTGGGACGATTTTTCTGGAAAACCCATACCAGGCGGCGGTACTTATGGCACGAGTACCTCAGCAACTTTTACAGTAACTGCAGCTGACTTTACTGCTATTAATATCACCTTTGAAAATACTACGGGCGAATCTCCTCAGGCACTTGCAATTTATGTTAGCGGCGATCGCTCTGCATTTAAAAATTGCCGTTTCCTTGGCGGTCAGGATACCATATTTGCCGGCACTTCAAACGCCAGGCAGTATTTTAGAAACTGTTATATAGATGGTACTGTTGACTTTATATTTGGGGACTCCAGAGCTATTTTCGATTCGTGCATTATTTATGCTAAAACCCGTTCATCATCTGGTGGATCTTACATTACCGCAGCCAATACCAAGCAAGTTGAGCCTTACGGATATGTATTTAGAAACTGTAAAATAATACCAAACAGAGGTGGAACCGTGTATGTATTAGGCCGACCCTGGCAAAATGATGCAAGCACACCTGATGCATCAAAATCGTACAACAAAACCATTTTTCTTAATACAACTATGGGGTCTTCAGTTTCCTCCGCCGGATGGAGCGTTTGGAACGAGGGCACAGATGTTTCAAAAATTACTTATGCGGAGTATAAAAGCAAGAATTTTGACGGCAGCTTAGTAAACACATCATCAAGGGTTTCGTGGTCTAAACAATTGACAGATCAGGAAGCTGCAGTTTATTATGACAACAGTAATCTATTTGGCACCTGGGACCCATGTTCCGTTTATCCTGATTTTTGTATAAATACTCCATCACCTATTGCAGTTTCTAACTTTAAGGGAGTTAAAGGCACCAACACCTCATCCTTTACCTGGAATATTAGCTGGCCAATGACAGGTATAAAATATGAGGTATTAAGAAGCAGCGACAAAGCAACGTTTACCAAAGTAAACGAGCAAACTGCTACAAACGATTCAAGTGCAAACTTTGGTTATACTGAAAACATACCTCCTCCCGGCGTTACTTACTACTATATTGTATCTGCATCTAAAGCAGGGCTAAGTACTCACATTACCGATACAGTAGCTATATCAAGCACTCCAACTATTACTGTATCAGGGGCTTTAGGCAGCTTTATACAAGGCGTTGGCACTCCATCAAATCCGCAATCGTATACTGTATCGGGTTCTAGTTTAACTAACAACCTGATTATAACGGCACCTGCAGGTTATGAAATTTCTGCAAACAATGGCACCTCATGGAACAACAGTAATAACCCAATTGTGCTTACACCTGCCAGTAATGGTAATGTGCTTAACACACCCATATCGGTTCGTTTAAACGCAACTGCTGCCGGTTCTTACAACGGTAATATTGCACATGCAAGTACTGGCGCCGACACTGTACGTCTGGCGGTATCTGGCACCGTTCAAAGTGCGCCACTTGCCGTTTCTCAAATGCTACAATGGTACCCGATGGCTGTAAATAATACAGACAGTGCCAGTGTACGCGCTGCTGGTGTATTACCTGCTACTACAACCTTCTCAAACTACACCGTTTCTAATGAGGTTACTTACGATGCTACTGCATTACCTGCATACTCTGCAGCACATGGACAGGCAATCAGTGGCTCACCAAATGGACAGGGTGATTGGAGAACCTCATCAGGCGGCCCCGGTAGCACATTAAACCGTGGGTATTATGAGCAATTTGTAATCAAGGCAGGATCTACCCATTCAGTAAGAGTTGACTCCTTGATTTTAAACACTGGGTTTTATGCTTCATCAAGTAGTACCAGAATAGCTGTACAATATTCCAAAACGGGTTTTGCAGCTGACTCTTCTGAATTGTCAGGTGCATCGATTGGCGGTTCATCTGCAACTTATGTATCAAATAATAATTTCACTAAAGCCATCTTGGTTCCTTCTGATAATAACGCAGCTTCCTTTAATATCAGATATGCTATAAGTGGTGCTGAAGGTATCAACTTAGCTTCAGGTGACTCATTAACTATCAGGGTATATTTTAGTTGTGGTAGCACTAGTAGAAACCGTTATGCAAAATTGAAAGATGTGCAGTTTAAAGGTTTAACAACACAGAACCCTGTTGCTGGTGACTATAGATCAAAGCAAAGTGGTAACTGGATAGACCTTAGCACATGGGAAAGATTTGATGGCACGCAATGGATTTCTCCTGCGCCTGACTATCCACATTTTAGCAATACAAGTGGAACTCAGATCATGGGAGGCCATACGGTTACACATGCAACTAACTTCACTTCAGGTTTTGGATACATACCACGTAGAACAAAAATTAATGCCGGTGGACAATTGATTGTAAGCAATAGTGCCAGTCTTAATGTAGGTAATGATGGCACGCCTGCGGCAGGAACTATCGATTTACAAATTGATGGTACTCTTACATTGCTAGGATCCATGGGTACTAATGGAAATGTGTTTGTTCAGGTTAACGGAACATTTATTAATTCAGGTACCGCAATGAACGTGAGCAATGGTGGCGATACAATGGTAGTAACCGCTAATGCTGTCTATCAGCACAATGTAAATAATGCTATAACGCCAACCAGGCTTTACTTTGATCCTTCTGCAACTTTCCGTATTACGGGACTTACCACCGCACAAACATCATTGTTTAGAAATGCTGTTCAATATGGCAACATTGTTTGGAATAATACTGCACAGGCAAATTATTATGCCATCAGAACTACTTTAGATAGCAATAATGTAAAAGGCAGTTTCACTGTTCAAAGCACCGGTTCAACTAATCTAACATTTGCAAACACATCGCACCGTTTATCGTTACCGGGTGGATACTATCAAAAGGGCGGTATAGTTAATTACAGAGAGAGTGGCAACGTTACTGATACATTAGACCTCGGTGGTGACTTTAGTGTTACAGGTGGTACGTTTAATTCAAACGCTGGCGCTGGTAGCTCATTGTTAATTAGACTGAACGGAACAAATAAGATCATCAATTATTCTCAGGCAAGTGCCACCAACACTAATTGGGAAGTAAATGGCAGTTATAATGCGGCTTCAAACATTAATGTGCCCTCTGCTGGATATGCTGTTATTGTAAAAGGTTCACTCAACTTTGGAGCATCTCCGTATATGGTTACTAATGGAGTTAGCTTCTTAAAAATTATAAACGTTGGGGCAACAAATACGCCATTTGCAGTAGGACCAACCTCTACTTCGTACAACCCGGTTACTATTACAAATGCTGGTACGGTCGACAACTTCTCCATAAGCGTAAAAACAACTTTTGACGTGGCCGTACCGGATGCTAACAAAGTAGTTAACAGACAATGGACCATTAACGAAGACATTGCAGGTGGCAGCAATGCAACCATCTCACTTAGCTGGACTACAGCCGACCAGGCTGCAGGTTTTAATGCGGCACAAGCCGTAAGCATCTTACGTTATAATGGCGCTACTTGGGATAAATATCCTGCTACTGTTACAGGTGCAGGTACTACCGCAAATCCTTTTGAAGCAACAGCCAGTAACATTACCAGCTTTTCGCCTTTTGTAGTTATTAATGAAAGTGCATTGCCATTAACGCTTCTGTCATTCAATGCAGGTTACATCAATAATGATTTACAGATTTCGTGGAAAACTGCCAACGAAGTAAACACCAAATTGTTTGTTGTTGAAAGAAGTGCAGATGGTAAAGTGTTTACAGAAATTGGTAGCCTGAAAGCCAATACGCTCAATAGAATTAACAGTTATACTATAACCGACCAAAGCCCGTTAGATGGTATAGCTTATTATCGCTTAAAGTCTATTGATAATGATGGTGCTTTCAAACATAGCAACATTGTTAGTGTTAGCAACAGAGCAAAAGGTAAGTTGTCAGTGTATCCAAATCCTGCTATGGAGGTTATAACACTTACGCATGATAAGGCTGCAACAAAAGCAATGATCAACATCTATACTTTAGATGGCAAGAAAGTTATAGCGCAACAACCTAACATCAATGCAACACAAACCAGCATTCAGGTTGCCCATTTAATACGTGGAGGTTATTTATTAATGCTACGCAACGGCACACAAACATCAACAATCCGTTTTCTGAAAAAATAAATTTTAAACGAGATAAAATAAAAATGCCGGCGCAAAAGCGCCGGCATTTTTATTTTGAAACCTTTCTTCTGATATCCTTTTTTAAATGCATTGGTATCGATTGCGTAATCTATTTTGTTGTTCTAGATATTATAGTAGTTTTTTGTTATGGATTCGTGTTTAGTAGATCAACAAAAACTTTGTTGAATCAATGAAACGATAAATAATAAATGCTTGTTTTATGATTAAAAAGTTAACCCAACTTTGCACACTACTTTCAGTGTTTGTATTTTTTGCTGCAAACGTTACATCTGCCCAAACCATTCTGATCAATCACAACTTTCAAACAAGTACCCTGCCTGCAGGAGTAACGAGTGATGGCGTAATTAGCCCTACCAAAGCGGCCGATGGCGTTTGCAGCCAGGGAATGATCCAGATAAATGGAGCAACATCTTCTCTTCCATCTCAATATTTACAAATAGATGTTACAAGCTGTGGCGTGTTTCGGATGAACATGAAATCAACCTCAAGTTCTGCACGTACTGTTACGGTAAAATACAAGAAAAGTGATGCAGAAAATTTTTCGAATGCTACAACATCACTTAGTGTAAGTACTGCAGCTTCATATAACTTAACTACGCTGTACCCCGAGTTGCTCAGTAGCGGACCTATTACTTTTAGGATTGAAACTGTGGGGAATATTCAAGTACACGATCTGTATGTTGAAGCAAGTAACATAAAGAGCAATGCTGCAGACATTACTGCATTCAAACTTCCAAACCAGATAGGTAACGAGGTTATAAATACTACTAATAATACTGTTGACATCAACATGCCTTTAGGAACTAATCTTACGGCTGTAGTTCCTCAAAATGTTGTTATTTCTGGACAGGCAACCATCAGTCCTGCCACTACGGTTGCGCAAGATTTTTCGCAGCAAAAAGAAGTTAGCTATACCGTTACCGCACAAGATGGCACAACGCAAAAAATTTGGAAGGTAAAAGTGAAGGAGATCGCTTCCAGTGCGAAAGAAATTGTAGCTTTTAAATTATCCAATAGCCAAATTGGCGAAGCTTCCATAACCTCTGATGGCAATATTGCTGTTACCATGCCTCAATCGGCTGATCTAACCAATGTTGTACCTGTAACTTTATCTATCGCTCCTTTTGCAAGCATCAGTCCCTCAGCAAACACAGCACGCAATTTTACACAACCTGTAAGCTATACGGTAACTGCACAAGACAACTCTACTAAAGTTTGGACCGTGACTGTAACTAAGGTAGATCCCAACGCAACTTTTACTATTTATGAAGCAGAAGATGGTGAGTTTACTGGCAATGTTGACAACCAGCACGCAGGTTTTACAGGGTCAGGTTTTGTTGACTTTTTAGCTACAGGAGAAAACTATATGATCTTTACTGTTTGTCAAACACAAGCAGGTGTGCAAACGGCCAAATTCAGGTATTCACTTGCCAAAGATGATATTAGAAGTGGAAGCTTATATGTTAACGATGTTTTTATTAAAACACTTGCTTTTACCCGCACAGCTACGTTTACTGATTGGTCAGAGGAAATTGTCAACCTATCGTTACAAGCTGGAATCAATAAAATTAAAATCACCTGGGAAACTACTGATGGCCCCAACCTCGATAAGCTTTCTATTACGGGATTGCAATGCAGCTCTTACAATGTAAATGTTACGACAACCAATGGTGGTAAGGTTTCGCTGTCGCCGGTGCGTACAGGCAATAAATATTTTCAGGGAGAGACGGTTACTTTGCTTGCAGAAAACAAACCCAATCTTTTATTTGAGAACTGGAGCGAAGATGCATCAGGATCTACCAATCCTTTGCAGGTAACAATGAACAGTAACAAAAACATTACAGCCATTTTTAAAGTTGTAAATACTTATAAATTAAATGTTACCATCAATGGTATTGGTGAAGTTTTGTTAAGTCCTGCCGGCGGCGAATATGCAGATGGCACCGTAGTAACTTTAAGAGCTAAGTCTGTTTTAGGTTCTACGTTTCAGGGGTGGAGCAGCAACTTAAGTGGAACGGATTCTGTTGCTACCATCACCATGAACGCTGTTAAAAATGTTACAGCAACTTTTACATCCAGCATTGTTATCAACTTTAATAAAGTAGTCGGCTTTGCATCTATTACTGCTGACAACTTCACAGGCCCTACAACCGGTGGTTCAACATCTACTGATACTGTTTTCATAAAAGGCCCTACCGAATTTGGCAAATTATGCCAGGTGTTGCAAGACCGTATTAAATACAAAGCTTACAGTAGCAATCCGCTTACAATAGTGTTAGAAGAAGGAACATACACCGGCGCAGGTGGACAGTTAAGTGTATGGGCAAACTCAATGCTTACCATTCAGGAGCAGGGAAACTTGACCATCATTGGACGTAAAAATGTGATTTTTAATTTTGGTATCAACGTTAAGCGATCCTTCAACCTTATTATTAGAAATATTACGTTTCAAGATTATTATGACGATGGAATCAATATAGGCGAAACGGAAACCCACCACATTTGGGTTGACCATTGCACTGTTGGCCATCCTACAACATTGCCTGCTAATACAGAACACCCGGATGGTGGTATTGATGTAAAAGCAGGATCAAGCTACGTTACCATTTCGTGGACAAAGTACCGCAACAGTTGGAAGACAGGCTTGGTAGGCCACTCAGATAACAATGCTTCAGAAGATGTGGGCCGATTGAAAGTAACCTATTTTGCCAATCATTTTTATGGTACCAATTCTCGTAATCCAAGGGTGCGTTTTGGCGAAGTACACATTTTAAATAATTTGGAGGAGCGCGTAATGTTATATGGTATAGCCGCCGCTAACGGATCGAAAGTGTATGCTGAAAATAATTTCTTTTTAAATACTGACTGGCCAATGTATGCTGATAGAACGTCAGCAGACTTTAAAGCAGTGTATGGCAACAATAGCGACAATACTTACACATCTAAAACCGGCAACTATCCGGCATTGGGCCTAAAGCAGGTAGGTAATGAATATGATGATAGTGGCTTGCCTGTGATCACCGCAATGATTAACCCCAATATGCTTAATCCTGGAGGTCGATCCATTAAATTTGATGAATTTAATCCACAAGCAGTCTTTAACCCGAGAAGTTATTATGAGTACGATGCATATCCCGCAAATGTGGTTCGTACAATAGTTCCTTTATTTGCTGGTGCAGATAAGGTGGATTTCTGGGCGATTAAAAATGCAGCATTACCATTAACATTAATATCCTTTAGTGGTAATTATGATAATAATAAGGTGACGTTGAAATGGAAAACTACTAATGAATTACAGGTGAGTAGTTATAAAATTGAGCGAAGTAATAACGGCACTGACTTTTCTACAATTGGCTCGGTGGCAGCAAAGAATAGTACAACTGCTACTGAATACAATTTCATTGATGATGTAACAATCAACAATAAAGTGTTTTACAGGCTAAAAATGATTGACAATGATGGAGCAGTGAAGTACAGTAACATCATAACATTCTCAAACCAAAGCAACAATCACTTTTCTGTATATCCTAACCCGGCTAAGGATGTATTTACTATCACTCACAAAAAATTCGCTACCCCACAAATCCTACAAATTTTCACTTCGAACGGATCAAAAGTTATTAGCAAACAAATAGCCGCTGGTACGAGTAATACTATTGTAAATATTGGGTCGATACCTTCGGGTATCTATTGGGTAAGAATTTTGGATGCTAAAATGCAACAAGTAAAACTGGTAGTAAATAAATAGGTTTGAAAAATCCTTCAATTCTCTGTAGAATTGGCCAATTCGTAAGGTGTAACTTTTTTGGTAAGCGCCACCTTGCGATGGCTTAATTTTTGTCTATCATCATATGTCGGTCAAATAAAAAAGAGGTGGCCGGCTTAACATTAATTGCTTTAATAACGGTTTGAAAGAGGCGAAATATTTCTTTCTTCATCAAACCATTTTTATTGCATTGCTTTGTAATAACGTAAGCTTCTTTAATCTTTAATAATTTAACTATGAAACAAAAATTTACATTGAGAACATTTTTAACTGCACTATGCTCTTTGGCATTGCTGGGAACTACACAAGCCCAAACCGGAGCTAATGCAACATGGACATTGCTGTCAGATCCTACCGCATCAACATCAGGTAGTATCACAGCAGGAGAACAAACGCTTGGACCATTGTTAAATGGCATACAGTATAACACTGCCTATGGTGGAACTGCAAATCCTACAACAGGCTGGCAACGTGTTGCAACCACGTCCGGACTTCGTTCTACATCTGACACTGCATTCAATCAAGGTAGTTATGTTGAGTATTCTGTAACCCCAAATGCCGGTTTGTACTATCAGGTAAATGCAATGAGTGTTGAGATACTTGGTGGTGGTACCGGAACAGCAAGAGTTGCTGCTTACTATTCAACTAATGGCTTTACAACAAGAGATACTTTTCCTGTTGCAGGAACTTATAATGCAATGACCACCAGAGCTTCAAGAACTGATTCTGTTGTATTAATCAATGGAGGTTCTTCTACCCCAGCTTTAACTGGTCAGCAGGTATTGTCTTTCTCAAACATGGCCATTAATGTGCTTCCAGGGCAAACATTTACTGTACGTCTATATGTTTGGTTAACAGGTTATAGTGCAACAGTTCGTCACTTAGGCCAAAGAAATATGGCAATTTCTGGCGTAACAAACGGGGTAGCTTTCCCTGTAAAGTTTGCTAGTGCAAAAGCAGCTCAAAAAAATGGTGGAGTTCAGGTTGACTGGGTTTCTGCTACAGAAGTGAATGTGAGTAAGTACATCATTGAAAAATCAAACAATGGTAGAACTTTTACTGAGGCAGGAAGTGTTGCAGCTACAGGAGCCGGTACAAGAGCTACAGCTTATTCATGGTACGATGGTACTCCAGCACAAGGCAACAATTATTATAGAATTAAAGGTGTTGATAAAGATGGCAGATCTCAATATACAGGGGTACTTAGGGTAGCAATTGGTAAGGGTGCCAGAGGATTTATTGTATCGCCAAACCCAATCAGAGGTAACGCAATGAATTTACAAATTAGCAATCTTGATAAAGGAACCTACAATGTTCAATTGCTAAATAGTGCAGGTCAAAAAGTATTTGCAAGCCAACTAGTTCATCAGGGTGGATCATCTAGCGAGGTAATGCAAATTCCTACACTACAAAAAGGACTTTACACTTTACAGTTAAATAGTGGTTCAGACCGTTACAGCAAAAGAGTAATTATTGACTAACCATATCATATGGTAGCATAAAAAAAAGAGGACGTAATCGTCCTCTTTTTTTTTACCAATAACGCTCCCAGTTTCATTAATCAAAACATAACTTTAAACATCATCTTATCATCCAAAAACTATCAGTATTTATGCAAATTATTAATGTGGGTTTATGTTCGTTTGGTATGTCTGGCAAAGTGTTTCATGCACCTTTTCTTGCCAACCACAGTGGGTTTAAATTTTATGCAGTGTATGAAAGAAGTAAACGCCTTGCAGAAGAAATATATCCGGATGTAATTACCTACAATTCTTTAGACGCTCTACTTGCTGATGATAAAGTAGAACTAATTATAGTAAACTCACCCAATTATACGCATTACGATTATGCGAAACAGGCGCTACTGGCCGGTAAACATATTGTTGTAGAAAAACCTTTTACCACAACAGTTGCTGAAGCAGAAGAATTAATTAAGCTCGCTAAAGACAAGGACAAAAAAATTGCTATCTATCAAAATCGGCGATGGGATAGTGATGCCAGAATAGTACAAAAAGTTGTAAAAGAAAAGCTACTTGGAGAAATTGTAGAAGCTGAATTTCATTTCGATCGTTTTAAAGATGAGCTAAGTCCGAAGGCACATAAAGAAGATCCGGGGCCTGGCGCCGGAATTGTATTTGATTTAGGTCCACACATCATTGACCAGGCATTGCACCTATTTGGAATGCCCGATTCTCTGTTTGCAGACATTGGCATTCAACGTTCTATTTCTGCAGTTGATGATTACTTCGAGATACTTTTATTTTATAAAAATTTACGAGTACGTTTAAAGGCCGGATATCAGGTGCGAGAAGCTTTGCCGTCGTTTATACTTCATGGCAGTAAAGGTTCCTTCATTAAATCGCGTGGCGATGTGCAGGAAGCAATGCTTGTTGATGGCGCACAACCTGATAGCGATAATTGGAATACAGAACCAGAGGCAGAGAGAGGCTTGCTACACACAGAGATAGACGGAAAAATTGTAAGAGAATATTTGCCGAATGAACAAGGAGATTATAGAAAATATTATCAACTATTGCATGCCGCATTATGTGATAACGAACAAATGCCCGTAACTGCTCAAGATGGATTAAACGTGATGAAGGTGATTGAACTAGCTTACCAAAGTTCTCAACAAAAATGTGTGTTACATTTTTAATAAAGACGATTGTCTGATAAAGCGCTAAGTCAAAAAATAGTAATTATAAAAGCAGGATGGTAGCCATCTTGCTTGTGTAATTATTACCGGTATCGATTGCGTAAGATTAACAAGGCAACTACTTATAAATAGAGAATAACTGCTATAAATTGCGAGTAATTTAAGGGTACCATTCCCAACTAATTTTCATTCAAAATCTAACTTGCTTAACTAAATTACCGTATGACTAAATTTATTTCCGGCGCTCTCTGTTTGTTATTTGTAGGCTTTTCTCATTATAATACTTACGCTCAAGTAAAGCCTAAATTACCTGTTGTAAAAACCCCTGTATTTAAAAAAGATACGCTTAACATTAAGCAGTTTGGTGCAATAGCCGATGGTATCACGTTAAACACACAAAGCATCAATAAGGCTATAACTACGTGCAGTAATAAAGGTGGCGGTGTTGTAATAGTTCCTTCGGGTTTTTGGCTAACAGGGCCGGTTGAGTTGAAGAATAATGTAAATCTGCATTTAAGCAAAAATGCTGTGCTCCAATTTACGAAAGACTTTGATCAATATCCCTTGGTACAAAGCAATTGGGAGGGTTTACCACAATGGAGAAATCAATCGCCTATCTATGCAAACGATCAAAAAAACATTGCAATAACCGGCTATGGCATTGTAGATGGTGGTGGCGATGCATGGCGCATGGTTAAGCGAGACAAACTTACAGAATCGCAATGGAAAAATCTGGTTGAATCAGGCGGCATGTTAAGTAATGACAGAAAAACCTGGTACCCTAATGAACAATCTTTTAAAGGTTCTCAAATGAAAACGCCGGGTTTAATAACTCCGGAAAAAACTATAGAAGATGTAAAGCAGGTAAAAGCCTTTTTACGTCCAAACATGGTTGTACTTAGCCGTTGCAAAACTGTGTTGTTAGAAGGAGTTACTTTTCAAAACTCACCTGCTTGGAACCTGCATCCTTTAATGTGCGAGGATCTGACTGTTAGAAATGTATATGCAAAAAACCCTTGGTACGGACAAAACGGTGATGGCATTGATATAGAATCTTGTAAAAATGTTGTGGTTGAAAATAGTGTATTTGATGTGGGTGACGATGGCATTTGCATCAAGTCTGGCCGCGATGCTGAAGGCAGGAAAAGAGGCATGCCTACAGAGAATTTACTAGTAAAAAATTGTACTGTTTATCATGCACATGGCGGCTTTGTAATTGGTAGCGAAATGAGTGGTGGTGCAAGAAATATCATTGTTGAAGATTGCACTTTCATTGGTACTGATATTGGCCTTCGTTTTAAAACAACGCGTGGCCGTGGTGGCGTGGTTGAAAACATTTTCATCAAAAACATCACCATGAAAGATATTCCAGCTGAAGCAATCTTGTTTGATATGTATTACGCCGCACAAGATCCTGTTGCGTTGGCCGGAGAAAATCGTGAACCACCAAAAGTAGAAACATTACCTGTTACAGAAGCTACGCCACAGTTTCAAAATATCTACATAAGCAATGTTAATTGCGATGGTGCACAGAAAGCCATCTTCGTTCGCGGTTTGCCTGAGATGAATGTAAAAAATATTGTAATGAAGGATATGATATTGCAAAGCAAAGAAGGATTGGATATGACAGAAGGAACAGGTATTACTTTACAAAATGTACAATTGATTACAAAGAATACCAACCCGGTGCTTAATATTCATAACAGCAAAAACATAAAGCTAGATCGCATTACATACAAGCCTGACGCAAAGCTTTTTCTAAATGTAAGCGGTGAAAAAACAACGGGAATTACTGTTACTAATACTGAAACTAATAAGGCTACAAAAGCATTAACTGCAACTTATGGTGCTAATGAAAGTGCAGTACAAATTAAATGATCAATGAGTTTAACTCGCTTGGTTACCCTCAACACAAACTAAACAAAGATGAAAAGATTATTGACCGCAGTTTTAATATTACTTGCTGTACAGTTACAAGCCCAGAGCTGGTCAGAAAAGATGGCCAAAACCGTTATGACTTTGTGGAAGGATTCATTCGCCATAAAGCCGGGCAGGCCGGCAGGTTGGTCTTACGATCAAGGCGTTATATTAAAAGGCTTCGAAGGCATCTGGACCAGAACCGGTGACGCATCTTACTACGATTACATCAAAAAAAGCATGGACTTTTATGTAACAAAAGAAGGCACAATAAAAGGTTACAAACCTACCGAATACAATATCGATCATCTTAACAATGGCAAGTTATTATTACTGCTACATCGTGTAACTGGCGACGAAAAATATTGGAAAGCTTCAACCATGCTTCGCGATCAGCTGCGCACACATCCAAGAACTACTCAGGGCGGTTTTTGGCATAAACAAGTTTATCCATGGCAAATGTGGTTAGATGGCTTGTACATGGGCCAACCCTTTTACGCAGAGTATGCATACCTGGCTCACGATGATACTGCGTTCAATGATATTACCAAGCAATTTATTTTAATGGAGCGCAATGCCATTGATACAAAAACAGGTTTATTATATCATGGTTGGGATGAGTCAAAGCAACAAAAATGGGCCAATGCGCAAACAGGTACTTCGCCACATTTTTGGGGGCGATCTATTGGCTGGTATTTAATGGCTTTGGTTGATGTGTTAGATTATGTTCCGCAAGATCATCCACAGCGTAGAGAATTGATTGCAATACTAAATCGTTTGTCAACTGCGGTGCTTAAAGTACAAGACCCCAAAAGTGGACTTTGGTACGATGTAATGGATAAGCGTGGAAGTAAGGGCAATTATGTAGAAGCTTCTGCCTCAAGTATGATCGTGTATAGTTTGGCAAAAGGTGTAAGAAAAGGATACTTGTCTAACAACATTTCAAAGCAAGTAAAAAAAGGTTACGATGGCATTATTAAGGAGTTCATAGAAACGGATGCTAACGGACAAGTTAACTTAAAAGGTACTGTCTCTGTTTCCGGTTTAGGTGGTAATCCTTATCGCGATGGTAGCTATGAATATTATTTGAGTGAGCCCGTTATTGTGAATGACCCCAAAGGTATTGGAGCCTTCTTGCTAGCTAGCAACGAAATTGAGATGCTGCCAACTCTAAAAATAGGCAAAGGCAAAAATGTTTTTCTCGATTATTATTTTAACCATGAAGAGAAGAAAGATATTACTGGTAAAATGATACAGACGCATTACGTATGGGATCAAATGGATAACAATGGCTTTTCGTTATTAGGCAGCATTTTTAACCGATATGGCGTAACAACAAACAGCTTGAAACAAGCGCCAACCATGGATAATTTACGCCGTGCAGATGTGTATGTTATCGTTGATCCGGACACTGAAAAAGAAACCAAAAACCCTAATTATATACAGCCTAACGATATTGAAAATATATACAACTGGGTAAAACAAGGTGGAGTTTTATTACTATTTGCAAACGATAGTAGTAATGTTGAGCTAAGTCATTTCAATCAGTTAGCAACAAGGTTTGGAATAAAGTTTAATGCTGACAAGCCCCGCAATATGGTTAAAGGGCTTGACTTTCCTACAGGAACCTTTACGGTAAACAAAAACAATCCAGTACTAAAAACAGCCAATAAAGTTTATTTAAAAGAGATTTCACCAGTGATAGTGTCAAAGCCTGCCAAATCAATTCTTTCAGAAGGTGGCGACGATATTATTGCGATTGCAAAAATTGGCAAAGGAAGCGTTTTCGCTGTAGGCGATCCCTGGATTTATAACGAGTATATTGATGGCAGAAAACTGCCTAAAGAATTGGAAAATTTCAAAGCAGCTGAAGACATTGTAAAATGGGCTATCAGTAAGTCAAAAAAGTAATTTTAAATAAAATGGTGAAGCATTGGTTGTTAGCAGTTGTAACCTTAGTAACTGCACAAATGGGAATTGCCCAGGATTTACAGGCAGATAATATGTTGGTATTTCAACGGGCTATTGGAGGTTGGCCTAAACACCTTAACGAAGTAAAGATTGATTACACCACTCCCCTTTCCGCAGCTGATAAAGCCAAAATAAAAGGTGATTCGTTACGTAAAGATGCAACGATAGATAATAACGCTACTACTAAAGAAATAAGGTATCTGGCTAATGCCTTTAAAACTACTGGTAACCAGGCTTACAAACAAGCAGCGGAGAAAGGCATTTACTTTCTTCTTAGATCGCAAAACAACCAGGGTGGATGGCCTCAATATTATCAGGATTCAAGTTTATACCGTGCACAGATCACTTACAATGACAATGCTATGGTTAATGTTTTAAACTTGTTGATGGATGTAAAAATGGGCATAAAAGATATGGATATTTTTGATCCATCACTTAAGCCTAAAGCTGCAATTGCCATCAATAACGGAGTGCAATGCATACTAAACACTCAGATAAAAGTAAACGACAATTTAACTGCATGGTGTGCGCAGCATGATAGAAAAACCTTGTTACCGGTTGCCGCCCGAAAGTTTGAGCTAGCATCTATAAGTGGCAGTGAAAGTGTAGGTATCGTGCAATTTTTAATGCGCCTAGAACAACCATCACCCGAAATAAAAAAAGCTGTGACCAGTGCAGTGCAATGGTTTCAATCAGTAAAAGTTGATGGTTTTAAATACGAAGATGTAAAAGATCCCACACAACCTAAAGGAATTGACCGCGTGCTAGTTGCTGATAAGGCTGCAACTGTATGGGCAAGATTTTACGATCTGCAAACACAACAACCCATTTTTTGTGGTCGCGATGGCATTAAAAAAACGGATGTGAAAGACATAGAATATGAGCGTAGAACCGGCTATGCCTGGTATGGTGTTTGGCCTCAAAAACTAATAGATAAAGATTACCCTAAGTGGGTGAAGTTGAACTCATAATAAATGTTCTAAAAAGCTATCTTTACTATTACATTTTGCTATTATGCAATAGTTACCAACTCTAAAGCATACCCTGTTCCTCACAATTAAAATGTTACTGCTGTATGAAACATATTGTTACCAAAGTGCATCCTGACGACAATGTTATCGTTGCACTTAAAGATCTAAATCAAGGTGAAAAAGTAACCTACAATGGTACCGAGTTTACCATAGCCGATTTTGTGCAGGCGAAACACAAGTTTGTTACTAAAGCTATGCAACCCGGCGATGCATTGTATATGTATGGCGTATTGGTTGGTAAAGCAGAATCCTATATTCCGCAAGGCGGCGTTATAACAACAAGCAATGTAAAACATGCAGCCAACTCCTTCACCATTGGCGAGCGAAAACTAGCATGGCATTCTCCAGATGTTTCAAAATATGCCAATAAAACATTTCAAGGTTTCCATCGCAACGATGGAAAGGTTGGCACTGCAAATTATTGGCTGGTAATACCATTGGTTTTTTGTGAGAATAGGAATTTAGATGTGTTGAGAGATGCACTTGTTGATGAATTAGGATATGGAACGAACGTAGAACATAAAGTAAAAGTTGCACAACTGATAGACCTTTATAAAAAAGGAAAATCAATTGACGATATACTGGAAGCCGATTTAAAAACAGTTGAAAAAGAAGTAAAAAATAAACGCCTCTTTCCAAATGTTGATGGAGTAAAATTTATCACTCACTCAGCAGGCTGCGGCGGTACGAGGCAGGATGCACAAGCATTGTGTGGGTTACTTGCAGGCTACATAACAAATTCTAATGTGGCAGGCGCAACTATACTAAGTCTTGGTTGCCAAAATGCGCAAGTAGCCATGTTGCACGAAGAAATACAAAAAAGAGATCCATCCTTTAGCAAACCACTATACGTTTTAGAACAACAACAAATTGGCACCGAAGCTGAATTGATAAGTAAAGGAATTAAGCAAACGTTTGCAGGTTTAGTGTATGCAAATTCCATTGAAAGAAAACCTGCTCCACTTAGCAACTTGTGTATCGGTTTAGAATGTGGAGGCTCTGATGGTTTCTCGGGCATTTCTGCTAATCCTGCTATTGGTTATACATCAGACTTGTTGGTGGCGCTTGGTGCAAAAGTTATCTTGTCAGAGTTTCCTGAATTGTGTGGTGTGGAACAAGAACTGAGTGATCGCTGTGTAGATGTTGAAAAGGCCGAACGCTTTGGTAATCTGATGCGTACTTATAACGATCGCGCTAAGGCTGTAGGTTCAGGGTTTGATATGAATCCATCACCAGGAAATATAAAAGATGGCTTAATAACCGATGCTATAAAATCAGCAGGCGCGGCTAAGAAAGGCGGCACTTCCCCTGTAGTAGATATTCTGGATTATCCTGAGCCGGCTACAAAACCTGGATTGAATTTATTATGCACTCCCGGTAACGATGTGGAATCCACAACAGCCGAGGTAGGCTCTGGTGCCAACGTCGTATTGTTTACAACGGGCCTCGGCACACCAACAGGAAACCCGGTAGCACCCGTAATAAAAATAGCCAGTAATACAAAGTTGTATGAAAAGATGCACGACATTATTGACATCAACACAGGCACCATAATAGAAGGAAAAGAAACGATAGAACAGGCCGGAGAACGCATTCTAGATTTCATTATAAAAGTGGCTAGTGGAGAATTGGAGGCAGCATCTGTAAAAAATAGACAAGATGATTTTATACCCTGGAAAAGAGGTGTGTCTTTATAACTAAATGCTAAATATCCAACCATCATCATACAAATATTTTTATGATAGTTGATTGACATAAGATCATCTAAATTTCAAACATCCATAAACTGAAGCGCTCATAAAGAATTAAAACACACATGAAAAATTTCTTGAACAAGAACTTTCTTTTAGAAACGAATACTGCAGAAAGACTTTATCATGATTACGCTAGAAAAATGCCGATCATCGATTACCATTGTCACCTTCCTCCAGACCAGATTGCAGCCGACACGCGTTTTGAAAACCTAAGCCAGGTATGGCTGTATGGCGATCATTACAAATGGCGTGCAATGCGTACCAATGGTATCGACGAAAGTTATATTACCGGCAATAAAAGTGACTATGAAAAATTTGAGAAATGGGCGGAGACAGTGCCATATACTTTACGTAACCCACTTTACCACTGGACGCATCTTGAGCTACAACGTTACTTTAATATCGAAGACATTTTAAGTCCTAAAACTGCAAAAAAGATATATGAAAAGTGTACAGAAAAGTTGCAAACAAAAGACTATTCTGTAAGAGGTTTGCTAAAGCAACGCAACGTAAAAGTTGTTTGCACAACGGATGATCCAACAGATTCGTTGGAGCATCATAAGAAAATAAAAGAAGACGGTTTCGATATAAAAATTTTACCTGCATACCGGCCCGATAAAGCTATGAATGTTGACGAAGCCGCCTCGTTCAATGCTTACGTTGCCAAGTTGGAAGCAGTAACAAATATGTCTGTCACTTCTTACAACAGCTACCTAGATGCACTTAAAAATCGCCACGATTTTTTTGCTACGATGGGCTGCTCCGTTAGCGATCATGGTATTGAACAGATTTATGCTGCAGACTACACTGATAGTGAGATTGCAAATGCATTTGATAAAATACGCAGCGGACAAGAACTTTCTTTTGATGAGAATTTGAAGTTTAAATCGGCTATGCTTTACCAATTTGCTATATGGGATTGGGAAAAAGGCTGGGTGCAACAATATCATTTGGGAGCCTTGCGCAACAACAATGCAAGAATGCTTTCTCAGCTCGGTCCTGATACTGGCTGGGATTCTATCGGTGACTTTTCGCAAGGGAGACAATTGTCTAAGTTTTTAAACAGACTTGATTCAACAAATCAATTAACCAAAACCATTATCTACAACCTTAACCCTGCCGATAACGAATTGTTTGCCACTATGATTGGCAACTTTCAGGATGGCACTGTTGCAGGTAAAGTACAATATGGTTCTGCATGGTGGTTCTTAGATCAAAAACAAGGGATGATCAATCAAATGAACGCTTTATCTAACTTGGGTTTGCTAAGTCGATTCGTTGGTATGCTTACTGACTCCCGCAGCTTTTTATCTTACCCTCGTCATGAATATTTCCGTAGAATATTATGCAATTTATTGGGAGATGAAATAGAAAAAGGTGAATTACCGAACGACATTGAATGGGTAGGTAAAATTGTAAGCGACATTAGCTACAATAACGCTCAGGAATATTTTAACTGGAAATAGTTTTTAAAAAATATAAACATAAAAGAGGCTGCAGTGCAGCCTCTTTTATGTTTATATCACTTTCTTATTTCCTTAAAATGTAGCGGCGTAATCTTTGATTATAAATGCAGTAATACCACCCTATTTATGTTGATGTATTTTTCAAGGATTAGTATCGCAATTCTGATTGCTATAAATGTGTTTAGCGCCTGCAACAACACGGAGTCTTCTAAAAAAGATAAATCTATCTCGAAACAAAAACAAGAAACAAGTTTCACTATTACTGGTTATGTAAAGGGTGCTCCGCAGGGGCTTCGTTTTGTATTGGTAAATCTAAGCACAGATGCCATGCCAGACACCGCACTGTTTAAGGGCGACCACTTTGAATTTAAAGGAAATACTCCGGAACCCATCATGGCAGAAATTTATTACTTAGATAGCATAGGCAACCCGGGGCAACCTTTGAAACTACTTTTAGAAAACGCTTATATAAACATTGAGGCCAACGTTGATTCTTTCTCTAAAGCTGATGTTATTGGCGGCCCTTTTAATACTGATTATGCTGATCTTAAAGACATTTTACATTTGTATTGGGATAGCGTGTTTGCCATAGCGAATAACATAAGAATGTTAGAAGAGAACAAAGACACTCAACAAGTAAAACTCCAGTGCGATCAATATAACTCAATGTTATTTGAAACCAGAAGTGCGGTTAGGCAATATGCAATGGAGCATCCTTTTAGTATTGCTTCGGCTTATTATATTTTCCAATATTATTCAGGTAATGTAGATGTTGCTGAGTTAGATAGTGTGTACAATTCTTATGATTCTTCCATTCTAAATTACACCTACGTAAAAAAAATAAAAGATTTGCTCGATGTCACCAAAAGAACAGTAATTGGTCAGCAAGCACCGGAACTCAGTTTAAATAATAAAGATTTTGATACCGCAACTATAAGCTCTTATAAAGGGAAAATATTACTCATAAACTTTTGGGCAAGCTGGTGCGAAAGCTGTAGACAACAAAATAAGGAGCTAGTAAAGCTGTACAAAACATACAAGCCAAAAGGCTTTGATGTTTTAAGCGTATCACTTGATTCGAGCAAGCAAATTTGGCAACGTGCTATTAAACAAGATCGATTGAATTGGCAACAGGTTAGTGACTTTAAAGGAATGAATAGTTCTGCTGCTAAGCTCTATAACATTAACAACTTACCTGCTAATGTACTGGTAGATAAACAAGGTAAAATAATTGGTAAAAATATTTATGGGGCATCTTTAACAGCTCGCCTGGCGGAGCTGTTAAAGTAGATTCATTTTCTACATAAGCACGCGTACCTGCTTTGGCTTTGGCCCTTTTTCTACTACAAAACCTTTATCGTACGATAATTTAGAACCACCTCTTGATTCATAGATTACTTTATAATTTGCAACCAAAACCTCCTTACTATCTTTTACATTATGTATGGAAACCTCCCGGTAAAGCTGATCAGCTTCGCTAGGAATATACTTTAAATTACCTGCATTCACTGTATCGCACCATAGTAATTCAGGATCTTTCGTTGTAAATTTCCAAACAGATAATTCTACCATTGCATTTGAATTTTTATAAACATCAAATGAATAATCGGCATCAGTATATATAGAAAACTGAATGGTTTTGGTGAGCAATTTTTCTGAAATCAACAAATATTTTGCGCCACCCTGTAATGCAAGACTAAATAAAATTGGGCCAATTAACAATAAACTCTTCTTCATAACTTAACTCTTAAACTGGCAAAGCAAAAGTTAGTTATACAACGTTCTGTGGATGTTTATATTGTATGGACAAACAGTTAGGCAAATGGTGTGCCATTACGTTTTGGGTAAGTAATATTCCCCACAATCGGACAATGTTACATCAAGAGAACAATAGAATCTTATTTTCGTTAAATTAATTAACACTTTTTTTAAGAGCAAAAAATATCAAAAATGGTGAATACTGTACTTTCTCTTAAAAATATTTTCAAATCTTACGGCAGAGTGCAGGCACTTAACAACCTATCTTTTGATGTGCCTGAAGGAAGCATTTTTGGGATACTTGGTCCGAATGGTAGTGGAAAAACTACTTTATTAAGTATTGTTTTAGACGTATTAAAAGCTGATAAAGGACATTACTTTTGGATGAATGCTACAGCAAATGCATCATTAAGAAAAGACTTAGGTGCGCTTTTAGAAACGCCGAACTTTTATCATTATTTATCCGCTGTTGACAACCTTGCTATTACACAAACCATAAGCGGCAGAGGCAATAAACAAAACATACATGAGGTACTAAAAAAAATTGGTTTAAACGAACGGAAGAAGTCAAAATTTAGTAGTTATTCATTAGGTATGAAGCAGCGGCTTGCTATAGGCGCGGCATTGCTTGGCAACCCCAAAGTATTAGTGCTTGACGAACCGACGAATGGACTTGACCCCGTAGGTATCTTGCGAAATTCGTACGCTTATAAAAGATCTGGCTGCCGAAGGCAAAACAATTATTATGGCCAGCCATCTCTTAGATGAGGTTGAGAAAGTTTGTACGCATGTGGCTATACTAAAAAAAGGAAATCTGATAACAACAGGCTCTGTTGAAAAAGTAATGGTAAAAGAAGATATTGTTGAAATTGTAGGAAGATGATGACGCTACTTCTCTTTTTACAGCACTTAAACAGTTGGAAGGTTATAATGCCATTCAAGAAATTAATGGGTTGATACAATTGATATTTCCGCTAGGCACAGCTAACCTTTCTAAAATAAATCAGCATTGTTTTACACATGGCATTGTGCTTAACCATTTAAGAATAAAACGTAAAAGTTTAGAAACTACGTTTTTCGAACTTACTTCCTAATATTAAACCTCACACATACTCATGTTGCATCTTTTAAAAATAGAATGGCTTAAAGTCCGTTTCTATAAAGCTTTCTGGATCTTATTGAGCTTAAGCATTGCATTTATGCTTGGCTGGAATTACTTTCTATCAAACGCCATTGCTGAAGGCAAAAAAGCATCTCTGGCTAAAAATCCGATGGCACAACTCGTACCGAATCCATACGAAATGCCTGGTACTTTTCAAATGGTTAGTTATTCAAATAGTTATTTTTTAATGGCCATGGCCATATCTACTTATTCTATTGCTTACCAACGAATATAATTTTAGAACAAGCAGGCAAAACATTATTGATGGTTTAACCAGAAGTCAATTTGCAGTAAGTAAATTATTAGTGATGTTGATCTTTAGTATTATAGCTACCGTTGTTACTTTAGGCTCTGTAATTATTGTAGCAAATCATGTATCTCCTGCAACAACCTTCAGTTGGGACAATGCTTATTATTTAGGATACTTCTTTTTGCAAAGCATCATGTACTTTATAGTAGCGTTACTGTTATCTATGTTGGTAAAACGTAGTGGCCTTGCGATAGGGTTATATTTCTTTCTAATGTTGGCTGATACTTTACTGGGATTGATCTTGAATAAATATGTGCATCCCGCAGGTTATTTTCTTCCATTAGATGCAACGGACAATTTAATACCTAACCCAATGCGTGGTTTTCTAAAAGATGACAATCGGCCTGCCGATATTTTAATGGTATCAGCATCTATTGCATATATCATTGTTTTTGTAGTACTATTTATGCAACATTTTAAAAAGTCAGATTTAAAGTAGGTTGCCCACACTTAAAAAATAAGGTGACTTCCACCCAATAATCTTGGCCATTATATGTTGATGCCTTAACAAAAGCAAACCCCCAAACTACCACCATCAAGTTTTAGTGGCACTCATCATTCATCACTCATCATTCATCATTCATCACTCATCACTCATCACTCATCACTCATCACTCATCACTCATCACTCATCACTCATCACTCATCACTCATCATCACACCAACGTATCTATTGCTGCATTAATGGTGGGGTATAAAAATGTAAATCCGGCATCCTGTATTTTTTTGCTGCTGACTGTTGCACTTTTTAAAACTTCTATACTCATTTCGCCAAGCATTAGTTTTAGTACAAATGCAGGTACGTGCGCTTTTACAAAAAAGTTTCCCTTTAATTTTTCGGCAATAGCCACCATTAAATCTGCATTACTAATGGGTGCTGGCGCTACGGCATTGTAAACGCCGTGCAATTCTTCATTTTCTATTGCAGCCAAAATAATTCTACATAAATCGTGTATGTGTATCCAACTGATCATTTGTTTGCCACTACCTAAAATGGAAGCCAAACCAAACTTGACAGGCTTTACAAATTGCTCTAAAGCACCACCCTCCGTACTAAGTACAATACCAAAACGTAGCTTAACCAGTCGCGTATTATTATCTTCAATTGGTGATATACTTTCTTCCCAAAGCCTGCATGTTTTTCCCAGAAAATCTGTGGCAGCAGGCATTTCTTCAGTAAACTTTTGTTGCCCGTTAGCTAATCTGTCATCACTGCCATACCAGCCAATTGCAGATGCACTTATTACCGTATGTACATTGTTTGGCAGCTCTTTTAAAGCTTTTACCAATAATGCGCTGCTATTTGTTCTGCTATCTGCTATCTCGCGTTTGCGAGCATCGGTCCAACGTTTATCTGCAATACCGGCACCAGCAAGGTGAACAATGCAATCACTTTCGGCTATAGCTTTAGCGTCTATAGTTTGTTTATCAATATCCCAAACGGCGTACTGAATATTACCGGTACTTTCCTTTTTCTCCCTTGATAAAATGATGACCTGGTGACCTTTTTCTGTAAGCAATTCTGAGAGTGCAGTACCAACAAGGCCGGTGCCTCCACTTATAAGTATGGTAGCCATAATAATGATTATAAGCTTTAGAACAAATGGCACATAAAAAGGTTACAACTTATTGCACCACTTTTTCTATATGCACCATTTTGCCAATCTCATTTACACCTTCTACCACAACTTTGTAAGAGGTGGTAACATCGTTGTTGTAAAATTCAATTTTCATAATGCGCTTGCCGCCATCTAAAAATACGTATGGATTCCAGTATAAAGTAGTTCTGTAATCTGCAACTATACCCAACTCATCGCTGTTACCATAGTTAGGCATATAAAATTCTTTAAGACTCGAATATCCAACAATGGTATTCATCTCTAATCCTTTTGAAGATGTTGTTTGAACTACATCGTTTCCCTTGCGGGTATAGATGGCAATACCACCTCCTGCGCCGCCACCGCCGGCACCAAAAAATGGAGGCCTAAACACTTTTACATAAGCTATATCGTTCACGCTTATTGATGAAACCTGTTCAGCATCAACAGGCATTTCATTTAAAAACAATGAGGTAGCGCTTTGGCGCCAGGTAACTGAAGTACCGGGGCCGGTTGGATTACTTATTGTTAAGCCCGGAACTCTACTTTGCAGATAGGTAAATATATTGATGGCTGACATTGCCGAAGGATCATTTACCAGGTCAAAGGAAAAACCGTTATCGCCTGTAAAAAGGCCGCTGGCATAAAGATCATCTAATTGTTGTGCCCTTGTTTTTACACGGGTTTTAACTGTCACAGCTTCTAAAACATTACCAGTATTAAAGTTGCTTCCGTACTTAGCTACTTCGTTAGATATTAGTTTATTTCTATTAATTGCTGAGGTATCAAATGGTATCAGTGCATCCCACAACGAATCTTTAAAAACGCTTTTATTACCACTGTACAAACCATTGTTGAAGGCTACACTTGCAGTACCATTCAGCCTGGTATTTTTTGTAAACTGATAGTAAACTTTTGCAGTATCGAAAAAATTAAGGTTGTCTACAACAAAGCTATCTCTACCAACCTTAGGTATAAGAAACACTTGTTTTAATGAATCTTTGGTTTGCAATATTGCTATCAATTGCTCATCGGGCCTGAGAGCGGATGCTGATGTAACACCAAACACTTTAGCTCTTAAAGAAAGATATTGATCTTGCGGATATTTTAATTTTGGCACTTTGCCTTGCACCAAGTCTTGCCACTTGTAGCGCCTCCACCCGTGGGTTAGCATCACAAGGTCAAGCTGCTTTGCTAAGCTGTCTGATTTGTTGGTAAAGTAGTAGGCAGGATTGTTTACATGCCCTTTTAAATCGCCAGTTAGCAAAAGTGAGCTAACGATAGTATTGTTGCTTTGGTTATTGCTCAACCCGGCATCCGATATTGATACTGAAAGATTGGTAAGATTGGTATCAGCTATACTCACTTCTACAACATTTCTCGCACGTTTTTTTAAATCTATTACAGGTACAGACACCTCGGCGTTGAGTTGATAATTGTGATTGTTTACCATTACAATGCGCTCAGCTAATGGCTGCCAGTCATCAGTAAAAGCAGTAATGGTCATAATTCCCGAAGGCATATTTTCAACAGGTATAAAACCACTGTTTGCAAAATTTGCCAAAGGAACGCGGGCTTTATAAACCACCTCTTGCCCAACCTGTGCCAGTAAACGAATTGATGCATACTTTTCGCTGCTTATTGACCGCTTTAATATGAACACCTTTTTACCAGGTACGTTTTCAATATGCAAAACAATACCATCAGCCTGTGCAGCAGGTAGCGGTGTGGTGCCTTCTCGACCATCTGCTGCTCTCCATTTGGCAATGTACTGTTCACCGGATGCAGGAGAAAAAGCAAAGGTTCCCATACCATCGTGCATTGTTGTTATGCTTGCAACTATAACCCCTGCAGTATTTGTAACAGCGCCGGAAATGTTTACAGGTTTACCTTGTGCATCGTTTGCTTTAAATGCAATTATCGATTCAATACCATCTACCAAATTACCACCTTCAGGAAAAAACTGTACGTCAACCATTTTAATATTTACCCGCTCAATAGTGTTCTTGGTAACACCGGCTTTATCGCTAACTATAATATCTTTTGTATAAATAAATGATGAGTCGAAGTTGAGCATCCATGTTGTATAAGCGCGAAACTTATAATTGGCAGCAGGTGCATTGGCCGCAATGTCAAAGTTGCCTGCGGCAGAAGATTCGATAATTGGATAAACTTTACGTTGCACAACTTTGCCGTTTGCATCAATCAGTTCAGCGTAAAAGTTTTTACTATTTATGGCCGGTAAATAACCTGCAAAAAGATAGGCCTTAAACCAAATAGTTTCACCCGCGCGATAAATGTCTTTATCAAAATGCACATGTAGTTTTTGTTCGGGATACTCCTCAGCATAAACCTTCATCATTGAATCGATCATCTGGGCATTCAACCTGAAACTACAACACACAAACAAAATCAATAACAACCTTCTCGAAACATTCTTACACATATTTACTCTGGATTATGAATACGCCTACAAATTAATTTTTATCCGCTTATAAAAAGGGATTATGTTCTTTTTCCCAACCAATTGTGGTAGATGGGCCATGGCCGGGATAAATAACAGTTTCATCGGGCAGTGTAAACATTTTGTCTCTGATACTTTTCAGTAATGTTTGATGATCGCCCAAAGGAAGATCTGTTCTACCAATGCTTTCTCTAAATAATACATCGCCGCCAATAACAAAATTTTGCGCCTCACAATAAAAGCAAATACTTCCCGGCGAATGCCCGGGTGCAAGAATTACTTTAAGTTCATCAGCACCAAAAGATATAACATCGCCTTCATTTAAAAAATGTAGTGGACCTTAATAGTTATCAAAAGGCAGCCCCCATTTTTCTCCTGATTGCGGTGCAAACTTTAATAACAGTTCTTCTATTAGGATGTAGATGCAATTCTAAATTATACGTTTCGTACACATACTTATTTCCAAAAACATGATCTAAATGACAATGCGTATTGATCAACGTTGTTAACCTGTAAATGTTCGCTTTCAATAAAACTTTCAATGCTTGTTTTTCGTATTTAGCATAGCAACCGGGATCAATAATAATGGCTTGATTATCTTCATTATAAAACATAAGTGTTTTCCTGAACAGCACTAAACGTGAAAAATTTTAACAGTAAGCATAAGTTGACTTTTACAAAGGATTACAATGTTTTTATCCTAATTTTAAAAAATCTAAAGAACGGATATGCAAGATAATAGTGTAAGCAGCAGAATAATTGCTTTTTTAGTTGTTTGCTTTTTTTCAATTACAGGTTTTTCTCAGGTAAATGCAGTAGAATTTGGTAAAAACAGGGTTCAGCATAAAAAATTCAACTGGAAATTTTATCAATCACCAAACTTCAATTCATACTTCAACCAGGGCGGTTTAGAACTTGGAAAATTTGTAGCGCAAGTTGCCGAGGAATGAATTAGAAGCATTGAAGAAGCAGTTGAATTTTCGCTGCAACGCAGGGTTAATATTATTATTTACAACAATTACAATGATATGCGCAGCAGCAACATTGGCTTGGGTACCGAGTGGATGAATGCAGGCGGTGTTACCAAATTGGTTAACAATAAAATGGTTGTTTATTTTGATGGCAACCATGCAAATCTTACGCTGCAAATAAGAGAAGGTATTGCCAAGGTTTTATTAGACAATCAACTATTTGGAGAAGATATTGGTGAGTTTGCAAGCAACCAGGCGTTGCTAGATTTACCAAAATGGTTAACCGATGGCTATGTAAAATATATAGCAGAACCCTGGAGTACCGAAAAAGATGATGCACTTAAAAGCGCTATGCTAAGTGGCGATTATAATAATTTTTACCAGTTTGCTTTTGAAAAGCCATTGCTTGCAGGTAATGCTTTTTGGTATTACATAAGCGAGAAGTATAAAAAAGAAAATGTTTCCTATTTTTTATACCTGGCTCGTATTTATAAAAACTTAAACAGCGCATCGCAACGGATTGCAAAAAAGAAGTTTAAAGAAGTGCTGGCTGATTTTATGCAATTCGAGCAAGACAAATATTATAAAGATATTCGTCAACGCCGCAACGTTCCTAAAGGCACTATTTCTGTTTCTGAAGAGATTGGCAAATCAGATTTTTACAGGTTCAATGTAAATCCAAATCCACGCAACAACTCGTATGCTGTAGTAGAATATAAAAGAGGAATATATAGCGTAAAGCTTAATGAGAATTATGAAACCACCGCTATTTTACTAAAAAATGGTGTGCGAACCAAATTAGGATGACATCAATCCAAATTACCCTTTAATAGCATGGGATGGAAAAGGCACAAGATTGGCGGTAATTTATTGGGAAGAGGAAAAATTAAGATGTTTGTTTACGATGTGATTGCCCGTTATAAAAGAGATAAACAAGAGTTATAGAAGGGCTTGACCAGATACTTGATGTGCAGTACATGCTAGATCAAAACACTTTGTTGTTAAGTGCAGTAAAAAATGGCCATAGCGACATTTTTACAATGAAGATCGATACCGGAAAACTGGAGCAATTAACCAATGATGTTTATGATGATCTGAATCCATCATTTGTTTCATTTCCAAATAAAACAGGTATTATTTTCTCATCTAACCGTCCTGGGCCTGATGCTGTCAGTGCTGACACAGTTTTACCAAGCGATCAATCGTTTCAATATTTTCTTGCTGGATTATCTAACTAAAAAGCAAATCTCTCAATTAACTGATCTTAAGTATGGCAATGCTCGAAGCCCTAATGCAATACAATGTAAATCACTTTACTTTTATTGCCGATGAAAATGGTATTGGAAACAGGTGGGCAGGCTTTTTTACTACCGAAAGAGAAGGTTTGGATACGTTGTATTACGTTGGTGATGAAATTTTAAGAAACCCTGCTGATAAAGAATTGGACTCAACACTGGTTGCATGGCAAAAAAATGAGCCAGATAGTATTAGCTATTTTCAAGTTACAAAAGACAGTACTTATACATTTCCTATAACCAATTATCAAAGCAGTTTACTAGAAACAAGAATTGCAGGCGACAGGGGTCAGGTAAGTGAAGTAACGCAACAAGGCAACATCAAATTTCTATATAAACTTACGTGTTGATTCACTTACGCTTCGCAGACGAAATATAAATGCAAGGCCAACTGAGTATAGAAAAAAATTGATTGCCGAGCAACGAGCAGAGCAAGGCAAAGCTACAATCTATCAAGCTACTGAAGACTACTGCTAAAAAAGAGCATATTCATAAATGAGTTTAAGGATGATGCGTCAGACTCAACTATGTCAATGAATGCTACAATAGCAGATGACGAATCAGTATTGCAACAATCTCGCTTGTATAATTACCGACTAAAATTTAGTACGGATAATGTGGTCAGTGGCGTATCGAATAACGTGCTTATTAATAGATACCAGCCATATGCCGGTGGTAGTGGCCCAGTGCAACTTGGAAATGGATCGAATTTAAACTTTACTTTAAGAGCAAGCATTAGCGATCTTATGGAAGATTATAAATTTACAGGTGGTTTTAGAATGGGAACCAACCTGAGAGATAATGATTACCTGCTTAATTTTCAAAATCTACGAAAACGTTTCGACTGGGGAATCACTTACTATAAAACAAGCAACAGAAATTTTAATGCTGAAGTAGTAGGCCCGGGCGTTTCAGGATTGTACAATACGCAATTGAATACAAATCTTGTACCAATTCAATGGTGCGTACCCTATTGATGAAATAAAAAGCTTACGAGCTACGCTTAGTTACCGGCGCGATAGAACTATTGTTAAACCGTTCAATAACTTAGCAGGCATACCACAAACAATCGGCCTTGCATTCGAAGATATTTTAACGCAATATGCTTTAGGACGATTAGAATATGTTCATGACAATACTATCAATCCCGCGCAAAACATTTGGGATGGCTTGCGTTGGAAAACATACATGGATATAAATATGCCGATACGCACATCTCAAAAAGGTAACTACACTTACAACTTTGGTGTTGATGCCCGCTATTACGTTCCTATCTATAGAAACTTTATTTGGGCAGGTCGCGCGGCAGCTGACTTTAGCTGGGGCAATCAAAAACTTATTTATTATTTAGGTGGAGTTGATGGTTGGATCAGTCCAAAATTCAATGACAAAAATGTGCCTGCGCAAGATCAGGATTATGCTTTCCAAACACTGGCTGTTAACTTAAGAGGCTTCGTTCAAAATGTAGCAAATGGTAATAACGCATTTGTTTTGAATAGTGAGTTTCGCTTGCCTGTATTCTCTACATTGTTTAATAAACCAATTAACAATGCACTACTTAGAAACTTTCAACTAGTACAGTTCTTTGATTTAGGAACCGCTTGGAATGGACAGTATAATAAGATTGTTAGACCAACTGTAGTATATGCACCACCAAGCAATAATAACCCAGTGTTAGTTAAGGTTAAGGCCGGCGGTATTGGTCCGTTTGCAGGTGGTTATGGTTTTGGAGCCAGAAGTACTTTGTTAGGATACTTTTTAAAGGTTGATGCCGGATGGCAAATGAATGGCGTTTTTAAAGGAAAACCTCAAATATATTTGGCATTGGGATTAGACTTTTAGTCACCTTTATTTGACTAAATAAAAGAGCCCGGTAGTTTATGCCGGGCTTTTTTAATTTACAAACGTTTTCAGATAAAATCATAAATATCAATTCATCATTTTTATCATTTGCTCTAAGGCATCAATATGGGCTTTAAATGATTTTTCTCCATCTTTAGTTATTGAATACAAGGTGTTTGTTTTTTTGCCAACAAATCCTTTTTCCACTTTTATATACTTATTATCTTCCAATGTTTTTAAGTGGCTGGCTAAGTTACCATCAGTCACTTTTATCAATTCCTTCAAGTCATTAAAGTTTACTTTGTCGTTAACCACCAATGCACTCATTATACCCAGGCGCACGCGACTATCAAATATTTTATTAAGGTGCTCTATAGGGTTCTTCATTCTTCACTGGTTTTCTTTTCATATTTCATAAGTACCAGCACACCGTAAATAATATGTAATACACCAAAACCCAGTGCCCAAAGTAGTAAACCAAATTGTGGTAACCAGCAGTTAGCAATGCCTAATAGTATTTGTAGATAACCTAATTGCTTTATTTCTGCCAGGCTGTATTTGCCACCATTAATTAATGCCAAACCATAAAAAATTAAAGATGTAGCCGTAACCAAACTGTATTGTTGCAACTCAATTAGTTTGAGAATAAATATGCCTCCAACAACCATAGGGATAGCAACATTAAACAATGCTCGTTTGGCTGTAGTACTCCAAACTGTGGTTTGTAATCTGGTGCTTCTCTTGTATGTAAAGTAAACTGCCAGCAAAAATGCACTTGCAAAAGTTATAAGTGCAATCCATATCAATGTAATTATAAAGGTGTTATCATTCTCAGAAAATGCGCTACCCGGCGTGCTTAAATAGTATTGTGCTATTGATGCGCCAATAATTGCACATACACCTGCGGCAATGCCACTCCAGCCGCTTACCGGCGTAAAGCGGCTGCTCTGGTCCATGATTTGCTTTATTTCTCTAAGGGTAGATAGCTGATGAGATTGGTCATCCATAAAAAGTACTTTGTAATTGAAAGTACGTGAACATAATAGAATTGACTAAAATTAAATTACATCTCACCATTTTAAAACGATCTTTAATTAATTCTGTTTATTATATTCTGATTATGTGTAGTAGGTTATTTCTTGGTTCATTGTCACTTTTTTTGTTGTTACTATTTACTAATGTTGATGTTACAGCTCAAAATAAAATCTTACAAGGAGTTATAAGAGATCGCCAAAGCGATGAGCATATTCCGTTTGTATCCATCATTTCTAAAAACAATGGCTCTGGATCATTAACGGATTCTGCCGGAAATTTTTCAATTGCTATACGAGACTACCCACCTGATACCTTACTAATAACTTCTGTTGGTTACAAACCTGTTGCATTTATAGTACCTCAACGCTTCGATTCAACTTTTATAACCATACAGATGGATATTGCGCCTGTGGGTAAGGAGGCAATAGTGAAAGTAAAATTTAACCGAGCATTGTGGTTTTGGAACCGTATACAAAAGAATAAATACAAACATGACAGAAGCGATCTTCAATCTTTCTCGTACGAGGTTTACAATAAATTAGAACTCGATCTTGTAAATATTAATAAGGAGAAGCTAAGCAATAGCAAGTTGCTAAAACCCTTCAATGTTATTTTCGATTTTGTTGATACTTCAGAAGACAAACCCTACTTACCGGTATTTTTAACTGAAACTATTTCTGATTATTATTTTCAAAGAACACCCAGAAAAGTAAAAGAGATTATAAAGGCAAGTAAAACAAACGGGGTTGATAATGAAAGTATAACTAAACTTCTTGGCGCTACTTATCAAAATGTAAACGTTTACAATAATACTATTCCTGTTTTTGATAAACAGTTTATTAGTCCTTTGCACGATAAGGGCGACAACTACTACACCTTTAAATTACTAGATACTCAATACATTAATAATAAACGATTAGTACACTTAAGCTTTAAACCAAAACGTAAAGGCGAAAATACTTTTGATGGTGATTGCTGGATACACGATACTACTTATGCAGTGCAAAAAATAACCTTAAGGCCTTCAGTTAGTGCTAACCTGAACTTTGTAAAAGACCTAACATTAATTCAAGAATTTAAGTTGCTTGATGATACAACCTGGTTTTTGGCAAAAGATAAATTTGTTGCAGACATAGCACTTTTAGGAAACTCAAAAGGTAACTTTAAGGGAAGAAAAACGACCACCTATCGCAACATTCTTTTAAATAGCGATTCGATACAAAATGTGGTAGCCAACAATAAAAAAGCTGAAGAAGTTACAGTATTACCAAGCTCAGAATTGAAGGAAGATGACTATTGGACCGTAAACCGGCATGAGTCGCTCAATGCAAATGAGCAAGGTGTTTACAAAATGATTGACACCATACAAAATTTACCCGCGTTTAAAAAGTACTATAACTCACTTTACTTTTTAACCACAGGATTAAAATACATAGGCAATTATGAGATTGGGCCATGGTATAACTGGATAAGCGCTAATAGCTGGGAGGGCACCAGGCTTCGGTTTGATTTAGGCACTAATTATAAGTTTAGTAAACAATATTATTTACATGGTTATATGGCGTATGGTTTTAAAGATCAGGCATTAAAAGGCAAAGCTGATATCTTTTACTTACCATCAAAACATCCGCGTTTTTATTTATACGCTGCCTACACCAAAGATCTGGATAATGGCCAGCAATATTATGATGAGATAAGTACGGATAACATTTTTTCACTGGCAATACGTAAGGAGGGTGTACCTGTAAAATTTCAACGCATTGAGGAAAAAAGACTGGAGGTATTTAAAGAAATCAATAGTGGATTTTCGTTCTTATTCTCGGCCGTAAGCAAGCAGTATGAGCCTTTAAGAAACCTTCCTGACAAATCGTTTTTTGAAAACAACATACCGGGTGAGGCGCTTAATAACTTTGAAACTTCTGTAAAAATAAAATATGCTTACCTCGAAAAATTTTTAGAAAGCACTTTCTTACGTTCAAGTTTAGGTAGCGATTACCCCATTGCAGAATTAAAATATAGTAAGGGCTGGGCTAATGTTTTACAAAGCAGTTACAACTATCATAAAGTAAATTTCACTGTGCACGATTACATTAATCTGCCTCCTTTTGGAAATTTATATTATAACTTTTTTGGCGGAAAGGTTTTCGGCACGCTGCCATTTCAGTTACTGGAAGTACATCCCGGAAACGAAATTTACTACTACAATAAGTACGCTTTTAATATGATGAATCGCTTTGAATTTATAAGCGATCGCTATGCAGGTTTTAATATAGAACACAACGTGGGCAGTGGTTTATTTAAGTATGTACCACTAACGCGCAAACTAAAATTCAGGCAATTTTGGAGTGTGAAGGGAGTTACAGGATCGTTAAGTGATGCAAACAAGAATTTGAATTTTGTTGGTACCAATCAGTTTCAAAGCCTGGATGGTAAAACATATGTTGAAGTAGGTACCGGCGTAGATAATATTTTTAAAGTATTGCGTTTCGATTTTGTGTGGCGTGTGCTTCCACAACCCTTACCAAAAGATCAGAACCGCCGTTTTGGAATTTTCGGAAGTTTTAGACTTGCATTTTAAACTGCAGTTGCCTCGATGCTTTCAATAATCATTTCGCAAACATGCCTTATTTCTTCGTGTGTTATAATGAGTGGCGGCGCAATGCGTAAACACTCAGGCGCAAATAAAAACCAATCAGTAATTACGCCCCGTTTTATACATTGTTGTACAACTGCCCTGCACACATCAAACGAGGCAAATGAAATGCTTAACCATAAACCTGCTGACCTAACTGCTTGTATTTGAGGATGCACTAAAAGCTGAAGAAACATTTGACGCTTTGCCTCAACCTCAATTAATAAATCACCTTGCAATAAAACCGTTAAGGCAGCTTTGCCCGCTGCACAACTTACGGGGTGGCCACCAAATGTTGTAATATGCCCTAAGACAGGATCAAAGGTCAATAAATTCATTAGAGATGCGTTGGCGATGAAGGCGCCTAAGGGCATGCCGCCACCTAAAGCTTTACCAAGCAGCAACACATCGGGTATCACATTGTATTGTTCAAAAGCCCACAATGTTCCTGTTCTTCCAAAACCGGCTTGTATCTCATCAAAAATTAAAATTACCTGGTGTTGATCGCATTTTTCACGTAACTGCTTGATCCAATCTTTTTCAGGTTTAGTAACACCACTTTCAGCTTGCACTGTTTCTACAATAACGGCTGCTGTATCACTATCAATTAATTCAATTGCTTCCTTACTATTGTACGCAACATGGTATACATCAGGCAATAAAGGCCTGAAAGCATTGCGCCAATATTCATCACCCATAACGCTTAATGCCCCTTGCGTGCTACCGTGATAGCCACTATTGAATGCAATAATTTTACTGCGGCCTGTGGCGCGCTTGGCTAATTTCATAGCGCCTTCAGTAGCTTCTGCCCCACTGTTTGTAAAATATACGCAATTGAGTGTCGCAGGCAAATGATCAGTAAGAAGTTTGGCGTAGGCAACTTGTGGGGCCTCAATAAACTCTCCATAAACTATAAGGTGCATATATGCTGCAGCTTGCTGCTGAACCGCTTCTACCACGCGCTCATTTCCATGACCAATATTAGCAACACTAAAGCCAGAGATAAGGTCAATATATTCTTTACCTTCAACATCCCACATGCGTACGCCCTTAGCTTTTATAATTTCTAAGGCAATAGGAGCATCAGAGGTTTGTGCTACGTGTTGTAAAAATAATTGCCTGTTATTCATAGTTAAGTTGGTAGTTCAAGTGATGTTATAATGCACCATAAAAATCCGGTTTCCAGTTTGTTTTTAGTGCCGCAAAACTCGTCATTTTCTAACGACCAGCAGAGCGCAAATTTATATGCATCCGCTTTTGCCTTGGCTAATACTGTTTTATAGAAAAGGCCGCTGAAACGTTTCAGCGGCCTTTTCATAGATAGATCTAGATCTTTAGTGTCACTTTTGATAGTAAACTATCTTTCTTTCTACAATTTTGGTTGGTTTTCCTTTTTCGTTAAAAGATGTTTGCTTCGTCCAATTACCCCTTTCGTCAAACTCATATTTGAAAGTGTTATTTTCTGCTTTTGATATCCCTTTAATAACTCTAGTAACTTTCTCAGAAGCAGCGTTGCCACTGCTATCAAGCACTACGGCAGATGAATAAGTTGTTTTACCGGTGCTATCCGCGTTACTATTGCCTAAATAATAGCGGGCCTCGAAATTTGGTTGAAAACGTTGATTTAACACGGCCATCTAAAAAATGTTGTGTGCCTTTGTTCACCTGTCCGTATTCTGTAGTTTCAAGATCTGTGTAGTATGCATCTTGCTTATCAGCCGAATCATAACCTTTTGCTCCTGTATATTTCCCGTCTTTTATTTCAGTCACAATCCTTACTACCTGTTTTCCATTCTTTAGCGTAGCAAATTCTGCCACCGAGCCATCAGCATTACGCTTCATGGTCTGCTCAGAAATCTTTTTACCGGACGAGTCTAATGTGTAATAATCAACCTGATAACCCAAAGAATCGAAAGTGGTAATTGTTTGAGATGGATCTTTCTTACTGACGCCCATACTGTCAATATTCGTCGTTGTTTCAGTGAGTTGTTTCACTTTTCCTTTAAAGTTGTAAGAAAGGATATCCGCGTTTTTTGGAATGGTTTCTTCTGCCTTTTTTTCGCCTTGGTTGCATGCAAAAAATGAAGTGCAGATAAGAATACAAATAAACTTTTTCATGTCAATGTAGTTTGGTTGATTGTAAATGTTTTACAACTTTTAAATGTTGCGGGATTTAAAATAATACAAGAAGTGCGCGTTTGCAATAGCTACAAATAATAAAATAATGGCGAAGATTTGCATCCAAAGCGCTAAGCCCTTTTGCTTTAAATGATCGATCTATTGCTATACTTATATTTATCTTTATGGTGAAAAGATAATAGCATGAAATCCCAGGAAATATTAATTGCTCATCCTAAAACTAGCGAACAGGTTTCGGCCTTAAAAGCATTTATGCAGGCTTTGAAAATTAAGTTTGAAATTTCAAAAGAAGAACCCTACAGCAATGATTTTGTAGCCAAAATTGAAATGAGTAGAAAGCAGGCTAAAGGTGGTAAAGTGACCCGGATAAAAAAGGAAAATTTAAAAGAGTTTTTAGACTTATAAAAATGGCCTTCCATTTAGACTTTACAGATCAAGCTAAAGAAGACATTGCTTGGCATAAACAAGCCGGCAACAAAGCTGTTCTTACCAAGTTGCTTACCCTTTTTTAAGAGATTAGCGAACATCCGTTTACGGGTACAGGAAAACCAGAAGCCCTTAAACATGCACTTGCGGGCCTATGGTCTCGTAGAATAAACCGTAAGGATAGACTTATTTATGAAGTGACGGATACTACCGTTTTTATTCTCTCTGCTAAAGGACATTACCTTTAAAACAATATTCTTACCGCTGGTTCAAGGTATTATTATACTAACATAGGCCCATTAAACACCTTACAAAATACCGTGATAACATTAATTATAAACCTAAGTATGATAATGATGTCTAGGCTTGGCAAACTTGTATGCCCATCTAATCAAAACTATTTGCAGAGGAAGTCTTAAAATGGCAATGAATAATTTTAAATAAGGGCCATCCCAATAGTTGATCATCGTTTGAATATTTGCCGGAAATACAGCAATCAACAAACCTATAATGCACCAGGCACCTATCTTTCGAGTGGATGGAAAAATAAGTAATAGAGCAAACAAAATCTCAAGAATACCACTTAACAATACCAATGTATTGTGCCAGGGGATCCATGGTGGCATGATGCCCAGATACAGATCTTTGTTTACAAAATGATTGATGCCTGCGGCGATGTACAATGCAATCATCGCATACAGTGAAACCTTTTTCATTCATTAAATATAGGCTGTGTAGATTGCTATTGAAATTCGCGCTAATTGTAAGTTTAACTAACACCTTTGCAATCAGCTATTTTCATGCAACCCTAGCTGACAATATGGTGGACAAAACAATCAGACGCACTTTATAATCATTCTCAAACTGCTATGACTACCACGCCTCATCGTTACTTTATTGTTTATAAGCCACGTAATATGGTGTCGCAGTTTGTTAGCTCGCACAAAGTAAAGTTGTTGAGTGATCTTGATTTTGCTTTCCCTGAAGGCACCCATGCTATTGGAAGGTTAGATATAAATTCAGAAGGATTACTGTTACTAACCACCAATAAAAAAGTAACCAGCCTGCTGTTCGAAAGCGAACTACCGCATGAGCGTACTTACCTTGTACAAGTGCGGCATGTGGTAACGGAAGAAACAAGGCAGCAACTCGAATCGGGGGTACCGATACGTGTAAAAGGTGGTGGTGACTATTTAACCAAACCCTGTAAAGTGTCTATTATAAATGACCCAACCGGAATGCTACCCGCAGGTTACGACATCAAAGAATATTCACCCTCAAGCTGGATAATGATTACGCTAACAGAAGGCAAATTTCGCCAGGTGCGTAAGATGGTTGCGGCTGTAAAGCACCAGTGCAAAAGATTGGTAAGGGTTTCTATTGAAGATATAAATGTCGCCGGCTTGGAGCCTGGAAAAGTTGTGGAGATGGATGAGGATAGCTTTTTTGAAAGGCTGAAATTGGTGAGGTAAGAGTATATATAGCAGTTTGAAATTTAGTGTAATAATGATGCAATCTTACTGTATTCTGTGAAATCCAATTTTATGTTTATGTATTTATGTTGTGGTAGTTGTAGTATTATACTCGCTCTAACTCTGCAATAATACCCGGAAGAAAAAATTCCTTTATTTGCCACACTATTGAAAAATCTATACCCATATAGTCATGCACAATTCGGTTTCTAAAACCTCTTAATCGATGCCAATCAATTGAAGGATATCTCTCTTTAAACTCCTCCGGAAGTCTATTTGCTGCTTCTCCAATAATTTCAAAATTTCTTACCACTGCATCAATTACTAGACTATTTGTAACAAATTCATCAAAAGTCAAGTTACTTGTATAAACAAGGATTTTGTGAGCGCTATCTAAGATGTCATTAATTAGGAGATTGGGCTCTCTTTTAGACATAAATTATTTCTCTTTCGATGGATTTATAATAGTTCTCTTTAATCCCATTTTTAGAAACGAGATCAACCTTTTTATCCAATTTTCTTTCGATGTAATCTGCGAGGTCAATGAACTCTATTCCTATCGGTTGACTGAAATCAACTATGATGTCTATGTCACTGTTCGAAGAAAAGTCATCTCTCACTACCGAGCCAAACAGACCTAAGGAGCGAACATGATATTTGGTTGCTAATTCTGTTTTTAGCGATTGTAACAAAGTCTTGATATCTGTAAGTTGATTCACTTGTTAAAGATAGGTAAACAGCGTAAATCGCATTGCCCGCAACAAGCGTTTGTGAAATAACGCTTGTAATATATTTACAGGTTAATGATTATTTTAAGAGTAGTCTAGCTGTTTATATTGGGAAGTTTACTGCATGTAAATTTTAAAAGGAATAACACTCTTTCTCTTGATACTGCATAACAGCCGTTCCGAAGGCGTGAGGTCAGAGACCTCTTCTTTATCTTTAGTTCAAAGTCTTTTCACGTTACGCCTTTGAACCACCTCACTATTTCGATGCTTCATGCAATAGCGGTTTCGTTGTTCATCCTTCAAACGCAATGAAACAGGTGTATGTAAGCTATGCTATTTTATATATATTTTTTGGCTATACGGAACTCTTTTTCCTACTTGCCGAAGCCTTCTTATTTCGAGTTTTATTCTTCAATTTCTCCTTCGTTTTATAGTTACTAATAAATTCATTAATGGCAGTCCTTTCTTCGTCCGTTAATGGTTTACTTTGGATAATAAAGTCAACGCCTTGTGGTTCTTTTATATGTCCCATGGTTCAGCTTTTAAAATATTTGTCAATCAAAATTTGTGCTGCAGGTGTTGGGATTATCATTCTTTTCAATCGCAATCAAACCTGTTTTGACGCCGAATCAATAAGTTAGCAGTGTTAATAATTGTCGTCTACTGTAAAAACTTTTATAAATACATCTGTCGCTTTGTAATTGCATTTATTATAGATTGTTTCCTCTTTCTCAACTGTCACAAATCCAAACCATTCAAAGAAACGGTGGAAGGTGCGGGTCTTATAGCAGCGAATACAATTTTCTTCAGGTGTTTCAAACGTAACGTCATTGAAAAAATTAATGAAATGTGGAAACGCAGTAACGTATTTGGCTCCATAGAATTCACCCTGCCTGAACTCGTTACCAAACCTTGCAAGCATGAATACTGAAAACGCCCACCCCTTTTGTCCTATTGGTTCTTCAGTATAACCATCGTTATAGCTCCACCTAAAACGCTCTGTAAATGCTTCAAGAACGATATGAAAAAGCGTAACCCTATTTTCCGGTTTCAAAAGTAAAGTGCCCTTTTTTGTCAATGAAAATTTGCCTTTAATTTTCTTTACTATCCCTGCTACTTCTGCAACCAATCTTGCATTTTCAATAGAGATACTGTCTTGCTCCCTTGTTAGTTTAGTTGTTCCATTTTCTATAAAATATTCAGGTATAAACTTGTAAGAGTAAAGTTCTACCATCACTTTCTTGGGTAGTGCTCCAAGCGGAGTTAGTTTAATAAAACTATCGCGCTGAACAATCTTCAATAACGTTTCTATAATGCGGAAAAATGAAATTCTATCCAGCGTTTCATTATCAACGTCGCTACGAACTTTTACAACTGACTTGTTATTGTACGGATAATAAATTAAATCATGCATGTTGCCGGGCGACAATCCTAGAAAGTCGTCGAGCGGTGCGTTATTTTGCAGTAAAATACTTGCTTCTAGCTTTGTAAAGTCCACTGTTTAAATTTTAAAAAAAAGGCTGATTCAAATTATTGGAGCAACCTATTTTTGTAAATATAGCAGGTTATAAATTCGCTATAGTTAAGGACCAAATTGCTACGAGAGTTGTTCTGCCTGCCCGAACCAGAGCAACCAGAAATGTGCTGCCGGATTGCTCCAACATAAATTTCATCTTCAAAACCAGTCAGTTAAAGCTCTTTAGTTAACTCAGTTACAAAAGCTTTGGTCATACTTGTATAGTTAGAGTTATACTCTGACAAGTACTCTGAGGTAGCTGATTTCCAGGATTGAAAAAATCTCAAGTTTCTATTCTTGTCTGTATTCTTTACAGTGATCTTTCCTGTTTTCATTTCTGCGTTACTACCTAGTAATTTATAAGACACTACTAAATCTTTGGTATCAGGTTCAATATAAATTTTCGACCAACTAAATCCGTATATCAGCCAAACTAAATTCTCTTTTAAGACTATTGAAAAGGCTGCCGGAGCCTGCTCAACAGTTAACTCTAACTTTCCGCCATTTAGTTTTTCTGTAAGGCCTTTAGTGGCTAAAGTATTTATAGAATTTGTAAAGTTGGTTACTGCAATGGAAGGGTTAAGCGAACAGTTTTGCCGATGGTCGTACTTCCAGTAAACTAGTAAAGGCAAAAACTTATCAGTCTTATGCACCGTTGTTGATATTGGTGCATTGCTTGCAGCGTTGGAAGTTGTTACTTCAATTTCAGCTTTCTTTTTCTTATTAGGTTTTGGAAGTTCATTATTATAATGCTCTGCAACAAATTTGTCAAGTCTCTGTGGTGTTAAGCAGCCTGATTGGGTCAACAAAATGCAGGCGAGGCAAATAAAACTAAAAGTGAGGTCTTTAGCATGTTTAAGCATAGTTATGAATGTTTTGGTTAGCAAAATGCCGCACAATAATATGAAATAAATTAGCGCAACGGGCAAGGCTTTGTGCGGGTGTGAGAATTAGCATTCCCTCCAACCGGAACCGCTGTTAGGCTTGTTGATGAAGTCTAATTTTCAATACGAAAGGTGGGCTATAATTGCAGGGCCCAAGTATGTTTAAGTAACGTTAGATACGGTTCCATCCGCTCATTGCTTGCCAAATCCGCTGTTGCGTGCAGGCTTTCTTTTAAAGGCTTTCTTGCAATAAAATTTCAGGCATTTCATCATAGGTCTGTCCGTTTAGTAAACGACCGTTTGCTTTTTTATTTTTACCGCCCCATTGTTTGAAAAAAAATGCCACTTGATTTTTTTTACACTGTTCTTGAATATCAAGAACCCAATCAGGGTTCATTGGTCTAGGTGTTCGTCCACTTTCACCACCAACGATTACCCAATCTATTTTAGTTAAATTCATTTTTGTAAGTGGCCCTATCAATGGCTCACAAGACAAAAATTTAACCTTAGCATTTGTTTTTCTCAATAGGTCTATTCTGTTTTTCACTTTGTCATTTTCAACTGATACTCCCATCCAAATATTATGTGTCCATCTAAATGCTTTATGGAGTTCTAATAGCCTGTCTGCTCTTTTAGTTAGAACCTGAAAGACATGTTGTGGGTTTTCATTCATTACCTGAAAAACTCGTTTAATAAATTCCAACGGAACATCCTTATGAAATAAATCACTCATAGAATTCACAAAAACAACTTTAGAATGTTTCCATGTATATGGAGTGTGCAAAGATGCTTCGTGAGTTCTGACTTCGAAATTGTCTTTGTATTTCTCAATACCCATTGCCTGAAGTCGTTTTGACATTATTTCAGCATAGCAAAATTTACAACCTGCTGAAATTTTTGAACACCCGGTTGTTGGGTTCCAGGTCATTTCTGTCCATTCTATACTTGATTGTGCCATTTCATATGGTTTTAACTGATGTTACTAAAGACTTGGCCTTGCACACCTTAGTTGAAAGGTCAAAATTACCCTTTTGGATTTTGTTTTCCTTTATTAGTTGGGAAATAACTTTTCTCGAATGTGAAGGCAAAAAACCGTTGGTGACGGTGAATAGATAGATTTCTTTGTCGGTGGTTAAAGCTTTACTCAAGATTTTTTCTCTTAGCTCTTTTTCGAATAAATCAACCTTCTTAGGTTTTTGAACTTCATTTGTAAAAAGGTCAAACTGACCTTGTTTTATTTTATCATCATCAATATCAAAATTGGCCTCGCCTCTTTCTTTATCAATATTCCAGCATGTCGTTAAAAACTTTTCTATCCCTAAAACGTGTCCACTGCCGAAAATAAGTCCATATAAACCTGAATTTTTGCGCAGCGAAAACGGGGCAAGGAAAAATGCTTTCGTTTTAGGAACTAAACTTTTGTAATATTCTAAAACTAGTCTATGTATTTTATGATATGGAGTTTTTTCAACTTCTTCGCTATTTAGTTTTACGTATTGTGAAATTGAAGGGTGCTCAACAAACCTCTTTATTGTGGAGGAAGAAATAAAGAATAGAAAATCTGTTTGTTTTAGATGAAGAATTTTTGAAAAGATCTCTTCATTTATATGTTTCACTCCTGTCTGGTCTAGAAATAACAAGTTTGCATTGCCTTTAATCCCCATTTTAGGATAATTCTTTTCAAAGGCAACTTTAAAATCTAAGCAATCGATTTCTATAGCATAAGGACGTAAATCTTCATCTTCTGGTGTAACTGTTTTCTTTAAGACTTCATACTTCGACTTGTCATACTCATTGAAGTATAAGTTTACATTTAGTTTTTTGGAAATGATATTATCAAAGTAAGGTTGCAATTCTTCTAAGATTATTAACGGTGTGCCATTATTTCCAAATCCGTCAGACCCTGGACCCGAAAAGAAATCGTAAATATTTATGGTGTTCCAATAGATTTCCTTTTTTGAGATAAAAACTGGAAGCCAATGTCTCAAGTAGTCTCTAAAAATTGCAAGCTTAGCTTTCGTTCCTTCATCAAAAGGTTTTTTGTGGATATCTCTTGCCATTTATTTATTAGCGGTTTGATTAAAAAGGATGCGTCAAGGTACGCTTGCTGCCAACTTATTAATAGCCGAAACTATCACACATTTTCATAATATCAAAAAAATTATATGTCACTTTTTACGAATCTAAACAATCGCGTCTTTTTGCAGGAAATTTCTAAATGGCCACATTCCTACTCCCTTTTCCTACAAGAAAAACGCACGTTTTTTGCCATTTTCGTAGATAGTGATATGTAATGCATATTTACAATGCCGGAGCTCGATATTGGTAGTGAATACGCCTACACTTACAATTATCAGAGGCTCATCTGCTTCATTCTACTATGAAATAATTTTCTGATCTGAACAGTTATTTGATCAAATCTCCAGATTGTTTTTTCATTTCCGCAGATTGGTTTTTTGTTTCCGCAGATTGTTTTTTCGTTTCCGCAGATTGGTTTTTTGTTTCCGCAGATTGGTTTTTTGTTTCCGCAGATTGGTTTTTTGTTTCCGCGGATTGGTTTTTTGTTTCCGCAGATTGGTTTTTTGTTTCCGCAGATTGGTTTTTCGTTTCCGCAGATTGGTTTTTCATTTCCGCAGATTGGTTTTTTGTTTCCGCAGATTGGTTTTTCGTTTCCGCAGATTGGTTTTTCATTTCCGCAGATTGGTTTTCATTTCCGCAGATTAGTTTTTGTAGCCACAACACCCACTTATTAAAACAAAAAAGCCGCCCCAAAAAATTGAGACGGCTTCCCTTTTATCATCTTAAAATATTACCTAAGCACCTCTTTAGGTACGGGTTTCTGAAGCAGGTATTTGTATATGAATGTTGTTTTCAGATTGGCGAAATGGTCGCCTTTTGCGCCACCCCAGCCATGGCGGCCATTGGGGTATAGCATAAATTCAAATTCTTTTTTCTTGTCTTGCAAGGCGCCTATTAATTGCATGCTGTTTTGCATGTGTACATTATCATCGCTGGTGCCATGTACAATTTGCAACATGCCTTTGTACCTGTCAACGTATGGAAATACGGAACCTTTTTTATAACCTTCTGCATTGTTTTGTGGCGTGCCCATAAACTTTTCGGTATAGTGACTATCGTATAAACTCCAATCTGTAACACTACCGCCTGCCATGCCATGTGTAAATACATCTGCACCATACGTTAATGCATAAGCAGACATATAGCCGCCATAACTAAAGCCTGTGATACCAATACGTGTTGGATCAGCTTGCCCGTTATTGATAAACCATTTGGCCATGGTTTTATAATCTTCCATCTCCCAATAACCCAAATTGTCGGTGCATATAATTAACACCTTCTTTACCAAAATGCCCACTAGCTCTATGGTCAAAAGCTACTTGTATTAAACCTTCTTTTGCATAGAATTGACGGCTCGCATTCCATACCCAATTATCCCAAACAGTACCTGCATTTGGCCCACCATAAATGCTTATAAGCATGGGATACTTTTTGTTCGGATCCATGATTAAAGGCCATGTTACCAGTGCGGGTAGCTCATATAAACCATCAGCACTTTTTATCCTGATCAATTCTGTTTTGGCAACATTGTAGCTGTTCATTTCAGCGCCACTTGCATCACCCAGTTCTTTTATAATCTTTCCATTATTATCAACTAAACTTATTTTGGCCGGAGTAGTGGCATTGCTGTATGTAGTAACAAAATATTTACCCGATGGCGATACGTTAATGCATGAATGATTGTAGTCTCCAAACGTTAATCGCTTAAGGTTGGTACCATTCAAATTAACCTTATATAGATCGGTATGTGCGGTGTTTTCTTTGCCTACGTGGCTGTAAAATAGATCACACTATTTTTTTCGTCTATCAGCTTAACATCTAGCACCGTAAAGTTACCGCTAGTAATGGCATTTTTTAAAGATCCATCCATGTTATGCAAGTACAAATGGTTCCATCCGGTTTTGTCGCTTTCTAATATAAAGCCTTTGTTTTTATCAAGAAAAGTAATGCGTCCACCGGCTCCATCCTTCAAGGTCGACCCATGTTTTTTGTTGCTCTTCGTAGAGTTGTTTCTTGCTCCGTTATTGGTATTTACTTCATAGATCTTCATGGTGTCCTGATCCCCCGGCATCCATGTAAATCCATAAAGCGCTGTTGTTAGGGTTCCAAACAGGCCAGCCAAAGTATTGATCATCTTTGGCATCAAAATCTGCCCAAACTGTGTTGCCACCATCAGGGTTTACAATACCAATTTTTACTTCAGGATTTTTATCTCCCGCTTTTGGATAGCGAGTTTGTTCTATGGTTCCATGTTGTCCTTCACTTACATAAATAGGAAACATAGGCACCATGCTTTCATCAAAATGCATGTAGGCAATTTCTTACTATCGGGGCTCCACCAAAAGGCACGGTAGCGTGTTGGGCGACCAAAGATCTCTTCCCAATAGACCCAACTTGCATAACCATTTGAGCGTAGTGGATGTGCCATCAGTGGTTAATTGCGTTTCTTTATTGGTAGAAAGATTGTAGCTGTACAAATTGTTGTTTCTGGTGTACGCCACATACATACTATCGGGTGAAAAAGTTGGGTTTTTCTCTTCATCTTTATTGTTTGTCAACCTTGTTTCCTGGCCATTATTTTTAAAGTAAAGATCATTGTCTCTTACACTAATGTACTTGCCGGTGGTTGTTGTAACCTCACTACGACCCATGCCGCCTCTGCCAATGGAAGCCGTGTTACCGGCATCAGTGTAAGTACCTTTTTTTACATCAAGAATGTAATTTTTTGCAGTGCTATCGGGATGCGCTTTTCTGTTTACAATTACATGTTCATCATCAACCCACTTTATAACCAAGGGTAGTGGATTGTAAAAGTTTGCCGGTAATTTATTTTGCAATAACTCGGTATAATTGAATTCTTTTTGCTGTGCAACTGCAGCCAGGTTTCCTAGCAACAACACCGGTAACAAACGTTTGATTAAACTCATATTTTCTATTAATTAGTATTTTATACATTTTATATTACAACGTTGATCATCTTTCCTTTAACATAAATGATCTTCTTTGGTTGCTTGCCATCTAACCATTTTGCAATGATCTCGTTGTTTATTACGATTTGCTCCACTTGCGCCTGATCAGCCTCCAAGCTGATGTTTACGTTGGCCCGCACTTTTCCGTTGATGCTGATAGGGTATTCTTTGTTGCTTTCAATCAAATACTTCTCGTTGTATATAGGGAAAGCTGCATCCAAAACGGAACCTTCGTTTTTCATGATGCTCCATAATTCTTCTGCAATGTGCGGTGCATAAGGAGTTAGCAAGATAACGAGTGGCTCTAGAATTTCTTTCTTATGACACTTCAATTCGCCCAATTCATTTACGGCAATCATGAATGTACTTACAGCAGTATTGAAGCTAAAGCGTTCTGTATCGTCTTCAATTTTCTTAATGGTTTTATGAAGCACTTTAAGTTCTGCCGGTGTAGACTGATCGTTGGTAACGATCACACCTTTTGTTTCATCAACAAACAATCGCCAGAACTTTCGTAAGAAACGGTGGACACCTTCAATGCCTTTTGTATCCCATGGTTTGCTTTGCTCAACGGGACCGAAGAACATTTCATACATGCGGAAAGTATCTGCACCAAAGCGTTCAACAATGTCATCAGGGTTTACAACATTGTATTTTGATTTAGACATTTTTTCTACTTCGGCACTGCAGATGAATTTTCCATCTTCTAAAACAAATTCAGCATCGGCATATTCGGGCCTCCACTTTTTAAAAGCTTCCACATCAAGTTCTACTCCATCAACAATATTTACATCAACATGTATTTTATCAGTTTCAAACTGATCTTTCAAACCTGCAGAAACCAATTTATTCGTACCCTTAACCCTATAAACAAACCGGCTACTTCCCTGTATCATTCCCTGATTCACCAACTTCTTATATGGCTCATCAAAACTGATATAACCCAGATCGCACAAGGCTTTCGTCCACATGCGGCTATATAGTAAATGGCCTACAGCATGTTCTGTTCCTCCAATATAAATATCTACCTGGTTCCAATAATCGGCTACGTTTTTATCTACAAATTCTTTATCATTATGCGGATCCATATAGCGTAAAAAATACCATGATGAACCTGCATAACCGGGCATCGTATTGGTTTCTCTATGTCCTTGTCCAGGCTCGCCACTTACCCATTCGGTAATATTTGCAACGGCCCTTCGCCTTCAGGCCCGGGACCATAAGTATCAACATAAGGCAATTCAAAAGGCAATTCATGCTCAGGCATCGGATAAGCAATTCCGCCTTTATAAACTATCGGAAAAGGTTCACCCCAATAACGCTGGCTGGCTAAAGCCTGCATCACGCATTCTATAATTAATTTGCCTTTTACCAATGCCCATTTCTTCCAACTTATCAATGGCAACAGCCATTGCATCGCGCATCACCATACCATTTAAAAAACCTGAGTTTTGCAGCATTGCATCTTTTGTTGGGTTGGCTTCTTCGCCATTATAAGCATCACCAATAATATTGGTAATAGGAATATTAAAATGTTTTGCAAAACTAAAGTCGCGCTGATCGCCGCAAGGCACGGCCATGATAGCGCCGGTACCATAACCTGCTAAAACATATTCACTAATCCAGATAGGAATTTCTCTACCATCAAAAGGATTGAGTCGCATAAGCACCGGTAAAAGCACCTGTGATAGATTTTACTTCTGCAAGGCGTTCTCTTTCGCTGCGGCTTTTTACATAATCAAGGTATTTATCAATTTCTCTGTTGCTGCTCTGTTGTGGTGATGGACGTAACCATTTCATGCTCCGGCGCAACCACCATAAAGTCAACGCCAAAAATGGTATCGGGCCTGGTAGTATACACAACCATTGAGTTTACAGATGATGCATTATTGCCAGCATCAACACCGGGCACTTTTATTTCAAAAGTAATTTCCGCACCCTGGCTTTTGCCAATCCAGTTGCGCTGCATTTCTTTCATTGCATCGCTAAAATCAACCTGCTCCAAACCATACAATAAACGATCCGCATATTCTGTAATACGCAAGTACCACTGGCGCATTTTCTTCTTTTCAACCGGATGTCCACCACGTTCACTCACACCATTAACCACTTCATCGTTGGCTAATACGGTGCCCAATGCTTCGCACCAATTCACTTCGCCAAAGGCAGCAAAAGCAATGCGATAATCCATCAATATTTCCTGCTGCTCTTTTTCATCCATGGCCATTCCAATTCTTCTGCACTAAAAACTTTTGCCTTTTGGTTTCGTAATACAGATTGATTTCCTTCTTTTTCAAAAATGGCAGTAAGGGTTTAATTCGTTCTGTTTTATTAGCTGTCCCTGTTATACCAACTATCAAACAATTGAAGAAATATCTATTGAGTCCATTTATAATAATCGGGATCACTTGTTCTTACTTCGCGGCTCCAGTCGTAGCAAAATCCAATATTATCCAATTGCTCGTGGTAGCGTGTATATTTTTTTCTGTTGTTACTGCAGGATGCTGTCCTGTTTCAATGGCATATTGTTCTGCAGGCAAACCAAAACTATCAAAGCCCATCGGGTGCAATACATTAAAGCCTTTCAACCTTTTAAAACGCGCATAAATATCGCTGGCAATATAACCGAGCGGATGGCCCACATGCAAGCCTGCACCACTAGGGTAAGGAAACATATCCAGCACATAAAACTTAGGCTTGCTGGTATCGTTAGCTTACTTTATAAGCCTCATGCTGTCTCTCCAATGCTGCTGCCACTTTTTTTCTATCGCTCTAAAAGTATATTCCATAAGTAAATTTCGGCTTTATTAGTTGCGTGCTATTAATAGCAGTTTGAATGTTGCACCAAGCACTTGCAGCACTTATACAACGGGCCGGCAAAAATAAGAAATGCGGTCTTATCCATTTATAAACCTTTAAGTTAGTGGTTTACGCTGCTTACACGTTGATAACCAAGATTTAGTTAGAATAATCTTAACAATATATAGCTGTACAAATAAATATTTACTTTTGACCACTTTAAAAAACTGAATCATGGCTCAATTTGGAAAGGCATCGGGTAAAAGAAGTAAACCAAGTTACATTTACAGTATTGTGGGTGTTGCTCTTGTTCTTTTAATTATGGGTATTTTAGGATGGATATTTCTCAACTTTAATTCAGTAGGTAATTCGTTTAAAGAGGACATTAGTATTAGTGCTTATTTGCGCACCCAGAACACAGATACCATTAAGCAAATACAACGCTTACATTGCGGCACAACCATATGCAAAAAATGTAGAGTACATTAATAAAGATGCTGCAAAAACAATTTGGAGCCGTGAAGGCAGCAGCGAAGATTGGGCAAAGATTTTAGATTACAATCCGCTGCCCGAAAGCATAGATTCTTATGCAAAATCAGCTTACGTAAATAAAGACAGTCTTGATAAAATCTCGGCTTCAATTATGGCCTTTATGGCAATCATATTGATGAATTGACTTACCCGAAAATGCTTGTAAACAATTTGAATGAGCGGGCATCTAAGCTGGGATTGATATTTCTTGTGGTAGCAGCTATACTAGCACCATAGTAATTGTAAGTATTGATAATACTATAAGGCTTGCCATGTTTAGTAATCGATTTCTTAATTAAGACCATGCAGATGGTAGGTGCAACCACGAGGTTTTATTGCAAAACCCATGAACATTCGCGCTGTTCTAAATGGCTTGATAAGTTCGGGCATTGCGATTGGTTTATTACTTGTAATTATCCGTTGGGCAGAAAGTCAGTTTCCACAAATACAGGCTATAAGAGATACCAAACTTACACTGATACTTTTTGGAGGAATGATTATTGATTGGTGTAGGTATCTCACTTTTCAGTACGCACAGAAGCGTAATTAAATACCTTAAAATGAGCCTAGACGATCTTATATTAAGCTTCTTCTACGAGGTTCAATCTCAATTATAATTTATATATCTTGCACCTCTTAAAAAATTTAAAAATGGCTGAAAGAAATGTTACAGGTGCTACTATTAAAAAAGATGGTTTGGCAGGAAAGAGAGTACACCTTCCATTATTTCACAAAGAAAATTACATGTGGATGTTGATTGGCGGCGTTATTATTGCCATTGGCATGTTTTTAATGGCCGGCGGAAAAAATACTGATCCCAACCAGTTTGATTACAAATTGGTTTATAGCACTACTCGCATAACCATAGCACCTATATTGATTCTTTTAGGATTGGCGGTTGAGATCTATGCCATTTTTAAAAGACCTAAAACGCAACATTCATTAAAGTATTACCAAAATATTTATACGGCGATGATAATTCATCGCCTTTTTATTTCGTTTAAACAACAAACACATAATTAAATGACATTATTTGAGAGCATCATAATAGCCATTGTAGAAGGTATCACTGAGTTTCTTCCTATTTCGTCTACCGGCCACATGATCATTGCCAGTTCTGTTACTCGGCATTGCCAGCGACGATTTTACCAAGCTGTTTGAAGTAGCTATTCAGTTTGGTGCCATATTAAGTGTTGTAGTTCTTTACTGGAAGAAGTTTTTCGATTTTAAGAAATTGCAACTTTTATATAAAATTGTTTGTAGCGGTACTCCAGCGTTAGGCTTTGGCTTTTTATTTTCTGATAAGATTGATGCGTTATTAGAAAGCCCGCTAACCGTTGCCATTACATTATTATTGGTGGTATTGTATTACTTTTTGTAGATAAGTTGTTCAACGACCTATTATAAAAGAAGAGCCTGAGATCACTTTGCCTAAAGCATTTATTATTGGCTTGTGGCAATGCGTTGCTATGATACCCGGTGTTAGCCGAAGTGCTGCATCTATTATTGGTGGTATGCAACAAAAGCTTACACGAAACCTTGCCGCAGAGTTTTCTTTCTTTCTTGCCGTACCAACTATGGCTGCTGCAACAGGTTATAAACTTTTAAAAACTTATAATGAACACCCTGAAATTTTGCAGGATTCTAATAATCTTTTCTTGCTGGCTTTGGGTAATGTGGTGGCATTTATTGTGGCTTTATTAGCCATTAAGTTTTTCATAAGCTACTTACAGAAATATGGCTTTAAACTATTTGGTTACTATCGCATCATAGCAGGGTCTATATTGATCGTTCTGATTATGACGGGCTATTTAAAATAGATATCTTCAACATTCATTCAGCATTAAAATATAGTCTCATGAAAATAATAATGTCAGTTTCAATTTTGCTCATGATTGTTGTAGTAGGCTTAGTTGGATGCACCGTGAGTTTTGGTGAAAAGGTTGCTATAAACAAGAAGAGCGAAATTTATATAAAAGATGGCGCCACTAAAGAAGAAGCTCAAAAACTTGGACAGTTTCTTTTAGAGAACAACTACTTTGATACCATTACACCACGATCAATTCAGCTATTGCACAACAACGATACGCTTGTAGTAAAGTTTGTTGTAAACAAAGAAAAGATACAAAACGATGAGCAGGCCATTATTGGTTTCAGGTACTTTCAAACCCTTATACGCGATAGTGTATTTATGGGCAAGCCTACAACCGTATTACTTACAGATGGTGGATTTAAAGAACTAAGACGCATCAAAGAATTTACAAAAGAAGAGCTTGATTCTGCAGCAGATAACAGTGAGGATTCTTCGGACATGGAGCCGGCAGCTATAGATACAATTAAGCAATAAAAATTCAATAAATAATTTGAAAGCACTGCCCACAGCGGTGCTTTTTTATTTGAAAGAGTTGTTTGCACTATCTTTAAAAACCAAACAAACTGTAATGAAAACTGCGGATAAAAAAGTTGTAAATGCATGGGCAATGTACGACTGGGCTAATAGCGTTTACAACCTGGTGATCACATCCACAATTTTTCCTGCTTATTATGAAAGTGTTACCGGCGATGGTAATGAAAACACACTAACAGACCACGTATCATTCTTAGGATGCGATTTTGTGAATACATCTTTATACAATTATACGTTGGCATTTGCCTTTCTAGTTGTTGCTATATTATCTCCGCTGCTATCTTCTATTGCTGACTATAAAGGCAACAAAAAAAGCTTCCTGTTTTTCTTTTGTACCCTAGGTAGTATTGCATGTTGCACTTTATACTTTTTTACAGGCACAGAAAACTTATACATTGGGCTTATCTCTATTTTTATTGCATGCATAGGTTATTGGGCAAGCCTCGTTTTTTACAACTCCTATCTACCCGAAATTGCATCAGAAGAAGACCGCGACCGTGTAAGTGCTAAAGGTTTTGCAAGAGGGTATATTGGCAGTATGATACTTCAAATTATTTGCTTTGTATTTGTATTAAAACCTGAGTTGTTTGGTATTACAGTTGGTTATGCATCCCGCATATCATTTTTACTGGTAGGCATTTGGTGGTGGGGCTTTGCACAATTGTCATTATCAAGGTTGCCAAAGGGTACACCTGCAGTAAAAGACCCTACTAGAAATGTAATTGCAGGTGGCTATAGAGAGCTCAGAAAGGTATGGCAACAGCTAACAGATATTCCGGTTTTACAAAGGTTTCTCGCATCATTTTTCTTTTATAATATGGGGGTGCAAACCATTATGCTCGTTGCAACTTTATATGGCAAAACAGAATTAGGCATACCTACTACTAATCTGATTGTTGCTATACTGATCATTCAATTAATTGCAGTACCGGGTGCTTTTGCAATATCTCATTTAAGTGGTAAAATTGGCAATCTCCAGGCACTTATGAGTTGTTGTTAGTTATTTGGATTGCATTATGCTTTACTGGTTACAGATTACCTTATGGCAATGCCAATGCTTTTTACGCGTTTAGCTGTGGGTGTTGGTTTTGTAATGGGTGGCATTCAATCACTTAGCAGAAGTACTTACAGCAAATTAATGCCTGTTACCAAAGACACTACATCCTTCTTTAGCTTTTACGACGTAACCGAAAAGATTGCAGGTGTTGTTGGATTGTTAAGCTTTGGATACTATTATAGAAATGAGCGGCTCGCAACGAAATTCTGTACTTGCACTTATGGTGTTTTTTACCATCGGGCTTAGTATTACTTGCATTCACCTTATCAAACAAAAACAATTAATAAAACTGAACAGTATAATATGAATTTATACACCATTAAATGCAGGTTATTTTAAATTAGATGGTGGCGCAATGTTTGGCGTTGTTCCTAAAAGCATTTGGAACAAAATCAATCCGGCTGATGAGAATAATATGTGTAGCTGGGCATTGCGTTGTTTGCTTATTGAAGATGGAAAAAGCTAATATTTAGTTGACACCGGCATGGGTGATAAACAAGATGCCAAATTCTTCGGACACTACTATATGCATGGCGATGACACACTGGAAAAATCGCTAGCGAAAATGGTTTCATAGAGATGATATAACAGATGTTATATTAACACACTTACATTTCGATCATTGTGGAGGTGCCATTGTTAAAGAAGGACGAACAACTTATAACTGCTTTTAAAAATGCAACTTACTGGAGTAATCGAACAACATTGGGAATGGGCAACAGCAGCCAAACGACCGAGAAAAAGCATCGTTTCTAAAAGAAAATATTTTACCAATACAGGAGAGTGGACAGTTACAATTTGTAGACGGTGCAAGATGGTATCAACTTGATCATCGAGAACTATGACTGTACGATTATGCTTTATGGCCATACAGATGCCATGATGCTTCCTCAAATAAATTACAAAGGAAGAACTATCGTTTACATGGCAGATCTTTTACCTTCTGCAGGCCATATACCCATACCTTATGTAATGGCCTATGATATGTTTCCGCTTACTACATTTACATGAAAAGAAAACCTTTTTAAAAGAAGCAGCTGAGCAACGATTATATATTATATTTTGAACATGATGCCGCTATTGAATGTTGCACTGCTAGAAATGACAGAAAAGGGCGTGAGAGCTAAAAGAGACTTTCTGAAATTGAGCTGACCTATAATCAATGAACAGTATTACCGTACGCTAGTTAGAGAAGTTAGCGGATAACGAAGGTTCTTATACCCCATCATATCAACCTTTACGGTACCTACAACAATAGGGCTTTCAATGCGTACAGGTATTTTGTTTCTATCGTCACTTACCCAAACGGTCATCTTTTCGCCACCTTCAAACAAAGTGCCTTTTACAAGCAAGGGTTTAAACTTGATTGTCTCAAACTTACCATACTTTGTTTTCAATGTTTCTTTACCTAAATAGCGAATGTATAGATCGATACACCTCATTATCCATAAACATACTGAAAGGAATTTTATCGCCTGGCTTGTATTTATCAAAATCAATATTGCGTGCATAGTAGATGGAGCTTAACACATCCTGCACACAGTTAGGCACTTTAAAAACACCCTTGGCAGAAATGGCGGTATTTGCAGATTGATTGAAGGTTACATTCTCATACTTTTTATAGCCACCTTCTTCAATATTTCTTATAAACTTATATGGTTGCAAAGTGGCGGTATCAAAATAAGTTTCATAGCGGTCTCGCACTTTAAAAATCCAATCGTATTTAGAATTGGTTTTGCCGTCGCCAACAACATGATAAACTGGCTTGTTATTTATTTTTTCTAGAGAAGTAGTAAACGATGCATTACCTGCATTTACATAAATACCAATAACATTATAAAATACAACAAAAGAAATTTGCTCACCAGCCATTAAAGGTGGTGTTTCTGATACCACAAAAATCATCTCCTGCAGTTAAACGAATGGTGGATAGTAAAAATGCTATAATCAGTAATAAATTTTTTCACCTTATTTCTTCCTAAATAATTTAATGCCCAGGATAAACAAACTCCCTGCCAATGCTGGAACCACTAAGTTAATTAACCAAATGACAGTGGCTGTTAAAACAATTCCTAAAGTATTGCTACTAAATACACCAAAAAGGTAAATACTTATTTTACCCCGCACGCCTAATTCTGCCAGTGCAATGGTAGGTATAATTGCCAGTGCTAAGAAACATTACTGTAATTACCCAGAACGATTGCCAAATGGAAACATCTACCTTAAACAACGTGTAGCAATAATAGATATTGAAGTACGAAAATGCCATAACGAAAGAAGGAAATAAGAGCACTTTTAACAATTCTTAAAATGAAATTCTTCAACCTTTTGAATAAAAAATGAATACTTAGCTACAAAAGGAATTTTATCTAGCGATCCTAAAAGCCAGCGACAATTTAAAGTATAGAACAATCAATACAACTGCAATGCCGATACATCCATAAGCAATTGCTATCAAACCAAATAGAATGAAAGTGCAGATCAGCAGGCATAGCATTATAAAAATTATTACGAAGCATAAACAAACCCATCACGCCCATGACCATGGTTACTATCAGTTGACTGATACTGCCTATAAAAGTTAGCGCAATCGCGCGAATTCGATTACCTTGCTTAACATACAAAACTCGACCTACATACTCGCCAGCACCATTAGGCGTACTTAATGCGAGTGAAACGCTTAAGCCGGATAAGATCGCTTTAAAAGCTCTGAAAAAAGACATGGGTTGAATATGCTTGACCAATATCCTCCATTTCAAAGCTTCGGCACCCCAGTTAAATAGCATAAGAAAAATCACCAGAAACAATTTCCAAGTTTCCTGACCCTGTAATGACTTTTTTATTTCCTCCCAAGATTGCTCCCAGTTAGATTGTATTGATAATGTGTCTATATATTGAAAGTGATAAACCAATAAATAGCAACGGACCTAAAAAATAGTTGAGGAATATTTTTAAAGGCTTTTTCAGGGTTGATAATTTTTGGCGCAAACGTACATTAAATTGAATGATGTAACCATTTGCATATTTAGGTTAGGCGGATGAGCAAATGTTGTTCTATTTTCACAGCTGAATGAATAACGTATCAAACATAATTCTTGGTATAGACCCGGGAACCATTGTAATGGGTTATGCAATAATAGCCGTTAACAAAAGCGAGCCAAAAATGATAGTAATGGATGTTTTGAAGTTGAATGCAAAGAAAGATGCCTATGAAAGACTTCAGAAAATACATGCTACCGTTAGTGAATTGATCACACAGATAGGCCGCAAACTTTTGCCATTGAAGCACCGTTTTATGGTAAGAACGTGCAAAGTATGTTGAAGCTTGGTCGCGCACAGGGCGTTGCAATTGCGGCAGCTATGCAAGCCGGTTTATCTGTAACGGAATACTCACCCAAGAAAGTGAAGCAATCTATTACAGGCAATGGTAATGCAGATAAAGACCAGGTTTGGAAGATGTTGCAACGCACGATGAACCTGGAAGAAAAGCCCCAATTTTTTGATGCTACCGATGCCTTGGCAGTTGCTTTATGTCACCACTATCAATCGAATTCTATTTTAGCTAATTTACCTAAAGGATTAAATGGTTGGGCAGATTTTATAGCCAAAAACCCGGAACGTTTAAAAACTAAATAGCACTTATAAATTTCTAAGAATTTTCCGTTGTACCTCTTTAAAATCTTCTTCACTAAGTTTTAGCTTCGGCCTTGTGGGCAACATATCTTCTGTACGATTGATGGGTATGAGGTGAACGTGCGCATGAGGCACATCTAGACCTATGGTTACTATGTTTACTCTATTACATTCAAAACTTTTTTCCATAGCTCTTGCTATTGGCTTTGCAAATACCAACAATTCTGCTAAATAATCATCGGGCACATCAAAAATTTTATCTACTTCAATTTTAGGTATTACCAAAGTATGACCCAATTGAAAAGGATGTGATATCCAAAAAAGCATAGAACTTATCACTTTCACTTATTTTATAAGATGGAATTTGTCCGGCAATAATTTTAGAGAAGATGGTCATAGGAAAAATTTGATGAATAATACATTTAAATGCACTGCCACGCTGAATTAAAATGGTAATATTCTAGATAAATCAATCCACACTAAAGTAAACAAAAATGCCGGCTATAAACCGGCACAAGAAGTTCTAAATCAAAATTTAGATAGTGATATTCTCCACTTTATATTTCAGTAGTTCCATTGGGTGCATGTACTTCAGCCACTTCGCCTACATGCTTACCTATTAAACCCTTACCTATGGGTGATGAGGCTGAAATTTTTCCGGCTTTCAAATCGGCTTCTTTTTCTCCTACAATTTGGTAGGTAACTGTTTTTTTATTTGCCATATTGGTAATAGTCACTTTGGTAAGAATGGTTACTTTACTGGTATCAATACTGCTGGTGTCTACTATTTTTGCAGTTAGCAATTACACCTTCCAGTTGCGCTATTTTTGCCTCTAACATTCCCTGAGCTTCTTTAGCTGCATCATACTCCGCATTTTCTTTCAAGTCACCTTTTTCTCGTGCCTCCCCAATTGCCCTGGACGCTGCAGGACGTTCAACTGATTTTAAAGTATGCAACTCTTGCCTCATCAATTCAAAGGTCTCTTTTGTTACGTAATTAATATCACTCATGTTCGTTCATTTTTATTAAAGAGATAAAAAAAATACAACGCCACACGTATGTGCAGCGTTGTACAGAACAAAAATAAGAAAATCACCGAATAGTTTATAATTTTTATTAACTTAAAAAGATAGTAAAGCGGTTTCTTCCTTTTTTTAATATTACCGTTACAGGTTCAGCTTATCCAGCACAATAGTGGCCATTTTTAAGTTGCTTCGTTGCTGTAACCTGCAATGTGCGGCGTAATAATGACATTAGGTAATGCAAGTAGTTCATCAAGCAATTGCTTTTCGTCCGGTGATATAAGTCTGCAAATTTTCATTCTCCAAAACATCTAGAGCAGCACCTTTTATTAATCCTTGTTTTAGCGCAATGATTAAAGCGTTAGTATCTGTTATTTTACCTCTACAAGTACTCATAAAGAAAGGTTGCTGCTGCAAGAAGCAAAAAACGAGTCATCGGCTAAATGCCTGGTTTCATTTGTTAATGGCAAGTGCAAACTGATAACATCTGAATACTTGCACACCTGCTCTAAATTGGCTTCTTTAATATAGCTGATTTGCGAAGCCATATTTATACTTGATCGTATGCAAAAACAGTTACATTAAAGGGTTCCAACAATTTGGCAAAAGTGCTTCCCGTATTGCCATACCCAATAATTCCCACCGTTTTACCTGAAAGTTCAACACCCTTATTTGCATCTCTGATCCATTTGCCTTCTTTCACCTCATCTCTACTACTGCAAATATTATTCATTAATGATAGCAACATACCAAGCGCATGTTCCGCTACAGCGTTTCTATTGCCCTCCGGGCTGCTAACACATTTTACGCCTTTGCTGGTGGCATAGGCAACATCAATCATTTCCATACCGCTACCTAACCGGCCAACCCACTTCAATTTAAGGCTGCATCTAATAAGGGCTTATCAATTTTTACCCGGGTAGTAACAATTAAGCCTTCAGCCTCTGCAATTCTTGTCATCAATTCTTCCTGACTAATTGTATCGCAATGCTCTACTACATACCCCTTTTTTTGTAAGGTGTCCGTTAGTATAGGATGTGCTTTTGCGGTTACAATTACTTTTCTTTCCATAATTACTTCATTCTAAAAGTTAGTGCCGCAAAATCATCAACACTTAATACTTCTGCACGCTTGTTAAACAAGTTCTTCTTTCAATATTATTTTCGTCAAACATTGACTTTAATGCGTTTCTTAATGTTTTCCGCCGTTGATTGAATGCTGTTTTTACTACTACAAAAAAAGCACGCTCGCTTTTCATATCCGGAATATTGGTGCGACGCGTAAGTTTAATTACGCCACTAGTAACTTTTGGTGGTGGAGTAAAACAATTTGCATCAACATCAAACAAATACTCTACTGTATAAAAAGCCTGAACGAGCACACTTAATACCCCATACACTTTGCTACCGGGTAGATGCAGCGCTCTCGGCCACTTCTTTTTGAAACATACCAATCATCACAGGCACCTGCTCTCTCCATTCAATCATCTTAAACAGTATTTGCGTGGAAATGTTGTAAGGATAATTGCCAACCACGGTAAACAAACCTTCAAAAGGCGGATCGATTGACAAGAAGTCTTTGCTAATTATCTTACCTCGAAGACCGGCATACAGATGTTCTAGATACCGAATCTTTTCATCGTCTAATTCTACCGCCTTTAATTCTATATCGGGTATTTGTATTAAGTATTTTGTAAGTGCGCCGCCACCAGGCCCCACTTCTAACAATTGATTGAACGTGGTAGCAGTTAATGCTGCCACAATTCGCTTGCTTACATTTTCATCAATTAAGAAATGCTGACCGAGCGATTTTTTTAGTGTGTACTGCATTTAAAATCAAAAGTAAGCGATTGCGGCAAAACGCGTTTAGCTCCGCCTTTAATTGCGTACTTTTGGCACCCAAATAAATCATTCATGGCTACTGAAATTTCAAACCTGTTATTGGTTTTTCTTGCGGCGATATTAATGGCATTGGACCTGAGTTAATCATTAAAACGTTAGCTGATAGCCGGATTCTGGAGTTTTGTACTCCGGTAATTTTTGCTAATAATAAGCTGCTAAACTTTTATAGAAAAATTGTAAACCAGGCCAACATTAACTATGCCATTGTAAAAGACCTGAAGCAATTGAACCATAAACAGGTAAATGTTTTTTCATGCTGGGATGAAGATGTTGTAATAACTCCCGGAGAACTAAATGAAATTGGTGGAACTTATGCATTTAAATCGTTGAAAGCTGCGGTTGAAGCATTAAAAAATAACGATATTAATGGATTGGTAACTGCACCCATCCATAAAAAAAATATTCAGTCAGAAGAGTTTAACTACACCGGACATACTCCTTATCTAAAAGAAATGTTTGGGGTAGATGATGTGCTGATGTTTATGGTGGCAACTAATATAAAAGTTGGCTTGCTTACGGAGCACGTTCCTGTTACTGAGTTAGGTGCGCACATTACAAAAGCAGGCAATACTGCGTAAGCTTAAGATCATGAATCATAGCTTGATGAAAGATTTTGGAATAGACAAACCCAAGATTGCGGTATTAGGATTGAACCCACATGCAGGTGATGAAGGATTGATTGGCAAGGAAGAACTAGAGATTATAAAACCCGCAGTGAAGGAGGCAAGGAACGCTAATATGATGGTGTTTGGGCCATACAGTGCAGATGCCTTTTTTGCAAGGGGCCAACATGAAATATTTGATGGTGTTTTGGCTATGTATCACGATCAGGGTTTGATACCTTTTAAATCGCTAGCCATTGGCGAAGGCACTAATTATACCGCAGGTTTACCGGCAGTACGCACCAGCCCCGACCATGGCACCGCATTTGACATTGCGGGCAAAGGAATAGCTGATGAAACATCTTTTACGGCGGCAACATTTGAGTGTATTGAGATTATACGCCAACGCGCTTTTTATGATGACAATAGAAAGAACCCATTGAAAAAAATCAGCTCTCGTGTTTTTGCCAATGCGGTGGACGAAAAGATTGATGAATAATCAACTTAAACAATCTTTTTTCTCTTTAATTAATGGATCATGCATACGCTAACCAATAACGTTATAACCATACAAGTTGCCGCACAGGGTGCTGAATTGCAAAGCATATATCACGAGCAGAACAAATTAGAATATATGTGGAGTGGCGATGCTGCTTATTGGGGTAAAAAAAGCCCGGTGCTTTTCCCTATCGTTGGCGAACTACGCAATAATACATATCAATTTCAGGGTGTCGATTACAATTTATCGAGACATGGCTTTGCAAGAGACATGGAATTTACGCTGACGGAGCGGACCGAAAACTCCATCGCATTTTCCATTTTCAGCAACGAGCAGACACTTAAAAAATATCCTTTTCAATTTGAATTCATTGTAAGATATACATTACAACATAAACATCGTTACCATTAGTTACTCGTAAAAAATACTGGCGATAAAAAGATGTACTTCTCCGTTGGCGGACATCCGGCATTTAAAGTTCCCCTATTACATGCTACCAAGGTTTGAAAATTATTATTTGCTGTTTGAACGAGAAGAAAATGCCGGTCGCTATCCACTGTCAAAAGAAGGATTAATAGAAGTTGAGCCAGTTGTCTGCATAACTTCTTCAAACAAACTACCTCTAACAAAGGCGCTCTTTGCAGGTGATGCCTTAGTTTTTAAAGATTTAAAATCTACCTCCGTTTCAATAGTTAGTGATGACACCTTACATGGACTAAAAGTATCTTTTGAAGGGTTTCCTTATCTTGGCATCTGGTCAACTAAAAACGCCGACTTTGTATGTATTGAGCCGTGGTGTGGTATTGCAGATACTGTTACCTCTACCGGCAACATCAAACAAAAAGAAGGCATTGAACATTTAGAACCTTCCGCAACATTTAAGCGCAGCTTTTCTATTGAAGCTTTTTAGCGTTTACGTTTTCTAATTAAACTCTGAGTTAGATACTCCTTTATTTATAACATAAGCAGTGTAGGAGATTTCTATTCTGCCTTTTTTGTTCTTTAATTTATTTTTATCAGGCTTCTCTGTTTCAAACTCCAAAGTAACTCCTTTGGGTAGTTTATAATCCTTCGTATTAAATGAAAACACCACTCTGTCAGGTAGTCCATAAGTAGCATATTTTCCATAGGACATCTCCATATCGTAAGTGCCATTTTCCTTTGTAGTAGTACTGGCTTTCATAATTAAAAGGTTTGGCTCATCTATATACAATGTTGTTAATACTACATCACTTTTCTCGTTATTTGGTAATAGCTTTATAACCTTAACAGCTCTACCATTAATATTATTTTCTCCAGATGGTATCGCTACAAAATCGTCTGTAGAAAGCACGCTACTCATATTAACTGATACGCCACCTTTGGGTAGTATGGATATACCACCATCGCGTTTTACTTTGAATTTGTTTGGTTTTTTATAGTACATCTTCACTTTACCCACCGGCGCTTTAATAAAGGCCACATCTGTTTTCATTTTCCCCTCAGCTATATAATCATTCACCTTATCAAGCTTTGCTTTTACTTTTTTTACTAACGTGGAGGCATCCTGTGCAAAAGCATTTGATGCACTAGCAATTACAAGTAAAAGCAACAATGTCCATTTTTTCATCTATCTATTATTTTATGCAGGCAACATAAGATTGGTATGCCCATCTATTTAACTTAAAATATCCTTCCTTTTAAATACTACTACTGAAGCAACCAAAAAGCCAACTATGTGTAAAACCAATACACCTGCAGCTTGCAACACCTTATCCAAGTTTTGTACCGAACCAAGAATAGCTTCATTATCCTCCGTTACTTTAACATCAAAGAAGCCTTTCCAACCAATCATGTGGGTAGTAAAGAGGTAAGGCTTAATGCTGTTGAATAATGGAATGTCTAACGTACTTAAGATGGTAAACACCACAATAATGCTCATGGTTGCCACGATTGGCCCAATAGAATTCTCAGCAAATATGGAAAGTAAGAAACCTAAGGCAGCAACTGTTAACATGGCTATAGCTGCAAAAACAAAGGCGGCAACATAGCGCCAAAATATATCATCACTCTTTAACTGAACTATGTAGTCACTCTTAATATTTAGCATATCTCCAGTACCAAATATTACAAGGGAGAGAAATAGTGCAAGTATGGCCATCCATAATAAAAGCATCAGCGTGTATACACTAGCAGCAGCAAACTTAGCCATCACCACCTCCGTGCGACTTATTGGTTTTGTAAGCAATAAACGTAAGGTGCCCATGTTGGCTTCGCCTGAAATAAGGTCACCTGCAATAAGCGAGATAAGCAGTGGAACATGCACCAATAGCAATTGAAGTATGATGAAGCAAACCAGATAGCCATTAAGAATAGTTCCCTGTATATCAAACGACATAGCTAGGTCTTTCAACATAAAATCTATATAAGCACGCCCATCTAAATAAAGACCTAATTGAATCACAAGCACTAAAGAACTGATTGCCGCAAAACTTATGTAGGTACGAGGCCGTTTGAAAATTTTAAATAACTCAATCTGAAAAAGCTTCCACATGTTGATTTCCTGTTGTGACTTGTAAAAAATAATCTTCTAACGAATGTCTCGGCTGCAGTGATAATAATGGTATAGACATAGCAACCAACGCCTCATGAAATTTTGGTATTTGTGCCTTATCCATCTTAAGCATTATATACTGCTTATGTACACTTTGCAAATACGTAGACCATGCACTCTGTTGCAAATGCGCCCACGCTTGTTCATTATTTAAAGTGGTAAGTTCTATAACTGTTTGGGCGGGGTCGAATAAGTTTGATGATTCTCCTTCAACCATTTTTTGCCCCTTATCTATTATAAGCAATCTATTAGCAATTAACTCAATCTCACTTAACAAGTGCGATGATACCAGGATTGTTTTCTTTAGATGATGACGTAGATGTAATATGAGGTTTCTAATGTCTGCTATACCCTGCGGATCTAATCCGTTAGTTGGCTCATCCAATATAATCAATTGTGGATCGTGCACCAATGCTATGGCTACCCCTAGCCGTTGTTTCATTCCCTGAGAAAAGGTTTTTACTTTGCTATGTGCCCGATCCTGTAAACCAACTAACGCAAGTTGATCCATTAATTTTGAGCTTGATACTACCGGACCACCACTAATTTTTGAAAACATTTTCAAGTTCTCAAAAGCTGTTAAGTACTTATATACATCAGGCTTTTCAATAACGGCACCAACATTTCTTAAGATTTCTTTTCTATGCGTGGCGAGCTTTAACCCAAACATTTCTATGTCGCCTGAGGTTGGCGTAATGAGGCTGAGCAACATTCTAATGGTTGTGGACTTGCCGGCACCATTTTGACCAAGAAAACCGTACACATCTCCTTTTTGTACTGTAAAGGATAAATTGCGAACCGCATTGATGTCTTTAAACTGTTTACACAGTCCACTAACTTTAATAATTTCATCCATGTACAATGATAACAATAACCACTATAAGAGGTTTAAAGATGTGGCGTTAAAATTTACACTTATTAACTACTTGCCCATTTTAAGATATCCTTGTAGGGCCTTTACATATTCTTCAAAGGCTCGAATACCAACAGGCGTTACTTTACAGGTTGTTTGAGGATAGTTGTCTTTAAATTGTTTATTTACATCAATATATCCTGCTTCTTTAAGCTTTTGCACTTGCACACTTAGGTTGCCGGCCGTAGCATTGGTCTTTTCTTTTATGAAAGTAAACTCGGCCTCCTTCACACTTATAAGCAAGCTCATAACTGCCAGACGTAATTGAGAATGCAATATGGGATCAAGCTCCTTAAACAACGCTGCTTCTGTTTGATGATCTTATGGAAATATCTTTCTTAAAACGGCTGTTAGCCAAATGGCCGGGAATAATATAGCCAACCAATGCCGCTGCTGCATGCAGTAACATTACCATTTGAAAACTATTTTGAAAGATGGCAATAATAGCAAGAGCCCATGAAATATACGCACCAATAATGGAGGGTTTAAAATCTAGCAATGCTCCGTAAATAAGCATCCAAAAAGCATATAAGCTGATAAGCAATGCGAAGCCTTTTGTAGGTGAGATAGCTACATTCATTGCAATGATGATGCACATCAAACAAATGAAAAAACCGATGTTCAATTTCTTAAACACTTCTTTGAGATAGGTTTTTACTTTGATCCTTTTTCTTAAAAAACATTGTTTTAATAGCTTCTACACTAAAGGCAATTAGCGTAAATAAGTCCTAACAAATTCCAAAAGAAAAAAGTGTTGAACCATTTGAAATGTATGTTGACTACCGTAAGTACAGACGCCATAAAAAGCATCCATCCCCACAGTATCCATCCCTTTCCATCGTCTTTCTGTTCATGCTTTAGCAGCATCAATCATCTGCTGAATGATCCGGAGACTTTCTTGTCCCGATAGTGCATCATCATTGTTGTTCATGTAAAAGTTTTTGATATTTTTTTTCCACAGGGTTCATAAATTTTGCAAAATGTATGGAACTAGGGTTATGTATAATGGATTTAAAAAATTACTATTTGCATTTTAACAACATTTCCACAGCATCTTTTTGACCCCATGTTGGGTGTAAATTGCTTGCAGGTTTGTAGGTTTTATACATTGCTACCGACGTTTCAAAAATAGGTTTTGCCCTTTCTTTGCCGCCACCAAATTGTGATGGCGTACCAAACACATTTTGAGCCTTCAAAAAATATACTCTTGGATTGGTTGGATCTATTTGCTCAGCAATTACAAGTGCTTTAGTAGCCTCACCACCATATTGTTGATAGCGCGACATCGGATCAACCAACATATGTAAAGTTGCGGCCATATTTTTCAGCAAGTAAATTTCAGCATTCTTAGGTTCAATAGCTTCTGCTTTAGCTGTTAACACCTCAGCCTGGTTAGCTACATCATCTTTGTTAAGTTTCGCATCAGTAAAACCTTTTCTAATGTGGGCAAGGCTTGCATAATAATAAGGCAGCCACTGTGTTTTTTCAGCATCAGCAATGCGTTCGAACATGGCAGCAGAATTATTAAGTTGATCAGTCGTATGCGCGCTGTCAAATTGAATTAATGCTTTCTCCATCGCCTTCTGATACTTATCGCTTTGAGAAAATACTAAAGTTGTAAAAGCAAGTGCTACACACAGAAAAAAAATCTTTTTCATAATGAAATTTTTATTGAGTTTTTAATGGTTTGATTTGTTTGTTCAATTCTATATTCTTCTTTATGTAAGAAAATTTAGAGGTTGTTATTGATCGCATCCTGTGTTCTATCAACACCCCAACTTATAAACACGCCTACAAATATGAACCGCTTTGCCGGTGGGGTTATGGCTTGCTTATTCATTCCATTATAAGAATAGTTGTAACCATACACTTGGTTGCTACCTAATACATTAGTTACTGAGGCAACAAAAACAGTGTAAGCATTTTTAATTTTGCGCACGTAGTTGGTACTAAATCCAAGGTTGTGAAAGTCTTTGGTAAAGCCATTATCAGCCACTACAAATTTATTAGCAGCACTACTGTATTGAAAGTTATAATAAGGTCTACCGGTTGCATAAGAGTACGTGAAATTGAAGCCGGTGCTTAGTTTAGAAACCCATCTCTTTGTTACAAAAGACGTAGTATGTTTTGCTGCAAAATTGGGTTGTAATTGCTGCGGATAATTTAAGAAATCGCGCTTTGTATCTAAGTAAGAATAGCTAATCCAATAGTCTAAATTTTTTATGCTTTTCTTATCTCTCCAAAAAACTTCTATACCCTTTGCAAAGCCCTCACCTGTATTATTTAATACCGGACTTGTTTTAATAAGGTCGTCATACTTCTTATAAAATCCTTCAACCCTAAAAGTGTAAAAATTGGTGGTTTTTTGATAATTAGCAATGTAATGAGTAGCTTTTACATACCCGAGACTGGTAGAATTAAATAGATGAATGTTTTCAGGTTTTTGATAGAAAGTACCATATGCTAAAGACACTTGTGCCTGCTTGCCTGTTTTGTAAGCAATAGATAGTCGAGGAGCAACATTTACTTTATTTATGATAGAGGAGTATTCGCTACGTGCACCCATCTTCAGAGCAACATCGTTTGTTATATACACGTCTGTTTCTGCAAAAACTGATTGATAATGATCTTTTAAAACTGAGATTTTTCCATTGTAATTTGTTTGATTATATCCATACCAATACTCTGTTCCAAACCTTAGGTTACTTATTCCTTTCAATCTCTTTTCAAATACAGCTCTTAATTGCGAAAGATCCTGACGACTATTTAATTCGAAGTTTTTATTACGCAACCAATCTTGTTGAAAGAATGCCTTCTTGTTATTTTGATCTTGTAAATCATTATTAATATCATCTCTATTTGTACTGTAGCTGGCAGCTGCAGACAGCTTCCAACCACGACCCAGATTTTCCTTATAGCTTAGGTTATTGTACCAGTTATTGTTCTGCAAAGCGAATGCATCTTTGATACCGATACTATCAATGTCAGCACGCCTGATACCCAACCTGCTGTTACCAAAACTGGTATAATATTTAAAGATCCCTCGCTTAGTTTTTACTCTGTAGTTAAAGTCAACAGTGTGAAACTGAGGCACAGTAAAGTAGTCAACGCTTTGTTTTACCAGTTTGAAATAAGCGATCAAATTTGTGTAGTTATAATTGGTGCCCCAACTACTTTTTTTGTTTTTAGCAAGTTGCTGAGTTCCTACGCCTAAAAATATAGGGGAGATAGATACATTAACCTCCGACTCATCAGGCAGATCAATTGATTCTAAGATTAATGCAGATGATAATGCCTGACCATACAAGGCGGAGTAACCGCCAGTACTAAACACCGTTCCTTTAAACAGGCCCGGCGAAAAACGGCCCCGTTGCGCTAGATCAGGTACGCTACTATAGAATGGATTGCTTACAACGGTGCCATCAATAAATTGTTTGGTCTCGTACCCTGTACCACCTCTCACGAAAAGTCCTTCACTCTCACCCACTTGTTGAGCGCCAGGCAATGTTTTTACTACTGCAGATATATCGGCGTTAGCACCTCCTGTAGTTAAGATGTCCAACGTGTTTAACACGGTAGCAGCACGTTTTTTATCTCCAGCTTCAAACGTTCCGGCGGTTACCATTACTGCTTTTAGTTCATCCAACTTTTCTTTCAGTGTTACTTTAATTGAAATAGGCACATTTGAAATGGATACTTGTTCTTCATATGTTTGAAAACCAATGCTGGTAAATACAAGTGTTTGATTTCCGGTTTCCATAGTTTTAAAATGAAAGTGCCCGGCGGAGTCAGTAGTGCTCCCATCATAAGAATCTTTCAGCGTGATGTTTATATCGTTTGCAGGCTTGCCTTTGTTATCGGTAACGGTTCCTGAAATCAAAACTTGCGCATTAATCTGACTGCAAAAACCGAGTAGAAATAATAGTAGAACTTGTTTCATTTATTTTGATTGCACAGTAAAACTAAACTAGTTTATTTTATAAACCAAATATCGCATAATTATTTTTTACATAAAAAAAGAGCCCCCGAAGTGGAGGCTCTATATTTATTCAATTTATATTGAGTGGATTATTTGTATCCGCCCATTAGGCCTTTGGCCATTTCAACCATCTGCTTTAAACTCTCGTCGTTCAACACACCTTTCTTAAATTCAGCAAGAATGTTAGGATGACGATTTTCCATTTCTGTTAGAAAATGCTCTTCAAATTCTTTCACTTTCTTAACAGGAACCTGAGTAAGTAAACCTTGTGTTCCTAGGTAAATGATAGCTACTTGCTTCTCAACGCTGAAAGGAGAGAACTGCGCTTGCTTAAGAATTTCAACGTTTCGGGCTCCTTTATCAAGTACTGCTTTAGTTGCAGGGTCAAGATCACCACCGAATTTTGAGAAGGCTTCCATCTCACGGTACAAAGCTTGGTCAAGCTTCAATGTACCCGCCACTTTCTTCATCGACTTAATCTGAGCGTTACCACCCACACGACTAACAGAGATACCCACGTTAATAGCAGGACGAATACCCGCGTTGAACAAGTTACCCTCCAAGAAAATCTGACCATCGGTAATGGAGATTACGTTGGTAGGAATGTATGCTGATACGTCTCCCGCTTGTGTTTCAATAATCGGAAGCGCAGTTAACGAACCACCACCTTTAACTAAATGACGAATGCTTTCAGGAAGATCATTCATCTTTTGAGCGATCTCATCTTTCGAAATAACTTTTGCAGCTCTTTCTAATAAACGACTGTGCAGATAAAACACATCACCAGGATATGCTTCACGGCCCGGTGGTCTTCTCAACAAAAGAGAAACCTCACGATACGCAACTGCTTGCTTTGACAAATCATCGTAAATGATCAATGCAGGACGACCAGTATCTCTGAAAAATTCACCTAAAGCAGCACCGGCAAATGGAGCATAGAATTGTTGAGGTGCAGGATCACTTGCAGAAGCAGCAACAATGGTTGTATAAGCCATTGCACCGTTTTCTTCAAGCACCTTCATTACACCTGCAATGGTAGAAGCTTTTTGCCCTATCGCTACATAAATACAATAAACAGGCTTGCCTGCATCGTAAAATTCTTTCTGGTTGATGATCGTATCAACACAAATAGCAGATTTACCTGTTTGGCGATCACCAATCACAAGTTCACGTTGTCCACGACCAATAGGTATCATAGCATCAATCGCTTTAATACCAGTTTGAAGAGGTTCTTTTACAGGTTCACTGAAAAATTACACCTGGTGCTTTACGCTCCAAAGGCATTTCGTATAATTCACCAACAATCGGTCCTTTGCCATCTATTGGTTCACCTAGCATATTTATTACTCTGCCTACCAATCCCTCACCAACTTTAATTGAGGCGATTTGGCCGGTACGACGTACAGTTGCACCTTCTTTTACTCCACCTTGCTCACCTAAGAATACCACACCCACATTATCTTCTTCAAGTTAAGTGCGATGGCTTTTGATCCGCTATCAAACTCCACCAACTCACCGCTACGCACATTATTCAAACCGTAAATACGAGCGATACCATCGCCTACTTGTAAAACAGTACCTACTTCTTCAAGGTCAGCAGAAGCGTTGAAGTTGCTTAACTGTTGTCTTAAAATAGCAGATATTTCATCTGGCTTAATCTCAACCATATCTTTTATTTTTCGCCAAACCCAAAGGGTTAGGACTGTTTAAAAATTATTAATCAAATAGTAATTATACAAAACTGAAAATACTCCCTCGAACCAATTATCTTATTTGTTGTAAAAAATGTTTTTGTCGAACTGTTTTTTTACATCTCTCAAGTCTCTTAAAATACTTGCGTCAACAAGATTGTTATTGAACTCCAACACAAAACCTCCAATTAATTCTTGCTTAACCTCAGATTCTAGCTCTATATTTTGTAATGAAGTATCACGCTTTATCTTATCTACAATGTCTTGCTTTACATTATCACTAACTTCAACAGCGGTAGTAAGTTTTACTTTGTGTATTCCCTTAATTGCGTTGTATTGCTCAATAATGGCTTCAACAATCTGTAAGACAAAAAACTCCCTATTTTTTGTAACAAGCAGTTTTAAGAATGAAGTGGTTAATTCAGAAATATTATTCTTGCTAACCGCCTCTAGTATATTAACTTTCTTGTCAGATGGTATAACCGGACTTTGCATAACGGTTACAAATTCACGGCTTGATTTCCCTACAGCGCGTAAAAATTTTGCATCATTATAAATGGCATCAAGTTCGTTTCTTTCAACCGCAAGGTCAACCAAACTTTTAGCGTACCTGCCTGCTAAACGTGGATTTTGCATCTTTACTTCAAAGTATTTTATAGCACAATTCTGCGCCTTATATTAATTCAACTTAACGCCTTCGGCCAATTCTTTAATGTAACCTTCTTGCTGATCTTTATTAGCAAGTTCTCTGCGCAATACTTTTTCACTAACCTCAATTACTAATTTACCTACTTGGTTTTTCACCTCAGTAAGCGCCGCATTTTTTTGTTGTTGTATAGCTGCTTGCGCATCAACAATGATACGATCGTATTCAGTCTTTGCTCTTTCTTTAGCATCATTCAACATCTTGTCAGATGTTTCTTTCGCTTCTTTAATCATCCTCGCTCTTTCTTCACGGGCTTGTGCAAGTATGGCTTCGTTTTCAGTTTTCAATTGTGCCATATCATGCTTCATATTTTCAGCTGTAGCAATTGATGTTGCAATGCTAAGTTCTCTTTCTTTTAAAGATTGAAGGATAGGTTTCCAGGCAAACTTTTTTAGTATGATCACTACGATCAAAAAAGCTACAAGCGTCCAAAAAATCAGACCTAGGCCGGGCATCAAAAGTTCCATATTAGCAATTTGATTTTTAAATACAATAGACTGATTTACGAAAACGTCTATTTAGCGTAAAGCCATGTTTTGAATTTAATTACTGCATCCGCCGCCCTGTGCTTTAGATGCAGTAATATTTTTGTGCTGAATCTTTGCTACTACTTAAGTACAGCAAGGATACCTGCGATTACTGCGAAAAGGGCAACACCCTCAACAAATGCAGCAGTCAAAATCATATTAGCACGGATATCATTGGCAGCTTCCGGCTGACGAGCAATGCTCTCAACGGCACCACGACCAATTTGTCCGATACCAATACCAGCACCAATAGCTGCTAAGCCTGCACCAATTGCACCACCTAAGTGTGATTGTGAGTAATTGGCTACAGTCTCTGTAGTAGCTTGTAGTAAAATGGTCATTAAAGACATACTGTGTGATTTTTGTTATGATGAAAAAACTTATAAAGCGAATTCTTTTTCCTTATGCCCGGTTGTTGGGTGCGGATCGTGAGGCACATCGCCATGATCAACGTGACCAGTCTCAAAAGCCTGACCAATAAACACAGCTGTTAAATTGGTAAATATAAAGGCTTGTATAAATGCAACCAGAATTTCAATAAAATAAATGAATACAGTAAAGGCAAGTGATACCGGCGAAAAACCAACACCAGCCATCGTATTCATTGCTCCAAAAATAAATATGAGTGATATAAAACAAATGATAACAATGTGCCCTGCAACCATGTTAGCAAAAAGACGAATCATTAATGCAATAGGCTTAATAAACACACCGGCAAACTCCACCGGAATAAGGATAAGTTTTACTAAAAAAGGCACTCCCGGAGGCCAGAAAATGTGACCCCAAAAATGTCCGTTAGTGCTAAATAAGATTACAATCATGGAAATGAATGCAAGCACAAGCGTAAATGAAATATTACCCGTAACATTTGCTGAACCCGGAATTAAACCAACGAGATTATTAATGAGAATAAAGAAGAAAACAGAAAGTAGATACGGCATATAACGCTCATACTTATGCCCCAAATTTGGCTTACCTACTTCATCTCTTACAAAAGTAATTACGGGCTCAACAGCGTTTTGAAAACCTGTTGGAGCTACATTGTTCCCATTAACTTTATATTTCTTAGCAACGTTTAGCATTAAAATCAATAATAAAACAACGGCAATAAACATCTGTACCACATTACGCGTTAGCGAAAAATCGTACACCTGAACACTTTCATCAACCCTGCCGGCACCGTCTACTGCATGTATTTTATTATGTTCTAATTTATAGCCATCGTAAATAGCATGTCCGTGCTCCAAATTTGAAGACATAAATGTAGAAAGGCCTCTTTGTGGAGAGTATAGAATAATGGGAAGAGGTATAGATACAGCGTGCCCTTGAAAATCAGCAAAATGGTACTCATGGTTATCCATGATGTGCTCCATAATTACTTCGGCAGCATCAATCTTTTTTCCTGCAGCTTTTTCAGAGTCTTTGTTTCCCATTTTGAAATCCATTTCTTCTGTATGGGGAGTCTCATGTTGAGCCAAAGAAACATTAGAATAAAATAAAATAGAAAGGCTAAAAACCGCTATTAATAAAGATCTTATACTCCTAACTGTCATACCTTACCTCAATTTTGCGCGAAGATAAGTGTAACAAGGCAAATTAAGGAATGGAAATTATTGCGAATGCTACTTTTTAACCACTTCCTAATAGTGTTGCCGTATTTATTGCGGATAGTCGTAAAACGAAAAAGGTTTTTAGGTTCTCAATCTTAAACAATTGGAGAAAGCTGTTTTTCAAACTGCATGTTATGTAACTTAAAATAATGACCATTTAACGCCAATAATTCATCATGGCTACCCATTTCTTTTATTTCACCTTTTTCAAGTACAATAATTTTGTTGGCTTTTCTTATAGTTGACAAGCGGTGAGCAATAACAATGGATGTTCGGCCTACAATTAATTTATCGATCGCTTGCTGTATTAAAGCTTCGCTTTCTGTATCGATTGAAGAAGTTGCTTCGTCTAAAATTAAAATTGAGGGATTATACAAAAGTGCCCTAATGAAACTTAACAACTGACGTTGACCCAAACTTAGCGTACTACCTCGTTCCATTACATTATAGTCGTAATTACCCGGTAAGCGCATAATAAAATCGTGTACGCCAATCATCTTTGCCGCTGATACTACTTGCTCTTTGGTAATAGCAGGGTTTCTTAATGTAATATTATCCATTACGCTTCCGGAGAATAGAAATACATCTTGCAATACCACCCCTATTCTACTTCTTAATGTGTCAAGATTGTATTCTTCAATATTTATGTTATCTATTTTTATTTCACCCTGTTGTATATGGTACAACCTATTCAACAAACTAATAATGGAAGTTTTACCACTACCTGTATGTCCAACTAAGGCGAGTGTTTCACCCGGCTCAGCAGTAAATGAGATGTTTTTTAGAACATACTTTTCTCCTGTATATGTAAATGAAACTTTATTAAATTCAACTCTACCTTTTATGTCGCCTGGAGCAAACGTGCCATTATCGATTGCCTCGTCTGTATTATCCAAAACTTTAAACACTCTTTCGCTGGAAACCATGCCCATTTGGATAACGTTGAACTTATCTGCAATAACTCTAAGTGGCCTGAAAATCTGATTCAGGTACAGGATAAAAGAGATCAGTAATCCTGCATCTAGTTGATTGCCGGCGATATACCAAACCAAAATACCCATGCTAAGTGCAAGCACAACTTCCACCACCGGAAAAAACACTGAATAAGCAAAAATGGCTTTTATGTTAGCATTTCTATGGTCTTTGTTTATCCGCTGAAATTTTGAAAATTCTCTGTCTTCAGCAGCAAATGCCTGTACCACTTGCATACCGGTAATGTGTTCTTGAATGAAAGCGTTCAAGCTGGCAACAGCATTTCTAACCTTAATAAATGATTTATTAACGGTTTCTTTAAAATAGTAAGTTGCCACAATCAGAATGGGAAAAGGTATGATACTTATCAGGGTCAACCGCCAATCAATCCAAAGCATAGTGGCCAAAGTGAAAATAATTGATAATAGATCTGCAATAATCGGAATAAGCCCATCAGCAAAAATTTCGTTGATGCTTTCAATATCATTAATGGTTCGGGTAGTTAGCGTTCCGATTGGGGTTTTATCAAATTGAGCCAGGTTTAGCCCCATCACTTTGTTGTAAACGGTTACCCGTAAGTCATTAACAACGCTTTGCCCCATCATAGCCGTAAGAAATGCAAAAGCAAAACGAACCCCGGTTTCAATTAAGAGAAAAACAATTTGAAAAATAGTAACAGAAATAATAAACCTTGTAGCATCGCCATAATCAGCATTGAACAAAAGCGCATGAAACCAATCGGGCATGCGGACTGCTTTGCCTGTTGATACATCGATAGTAATTTGAATAAGATAAGGGCGGATTGGTGCAAAAATAGCAAGTAGAACACCCAAAAATAAACTCAGGTAAAATTGCTTCTTATAAGGTTTTACGAACTGGAAAACGCGTTTGAAGAGATTAAAGTCGAATGTTTTCTTTTTTGTTTTTTCAGCCATAGACGTTGCAAAAGTATAATTAAACAACCGCGTACGTACTTTTTAGTTCAGTGCTTTGGTAGTTTGATTTCGAATTAAATTGAAAAAGCGAGAGAAGAATTACGCTGCAACCCTTTCTCTCGCTCTCTTTTAAAAAAATTAGAAACTAGGAACCTTCGTTTCCTAAAATTTTGCTGTACGCCATTATAAATATGGCACCCAAGTTTTTATGTGGTGGTACATAATCTTCAAACAAGTTGTTTTTGCTAAACATGATACCAAAATCTTTCCATAACTCAGGCCAAAGCAAATCCTTGCCTTGTCTTAATCTTTCAGTAAGGTTCACTATCATTGGTTGGTTAATTGTACCGCTACCAACCTGCTTACTGGCAATAATGTGGGCGAAAGGACATTTATCTAAAACGCCATGCAAATTGTGATAGCCACCACAACTACCAAGTAGAACCACTTTTGCCGAAGTAACTAATTGATTAATGGTTGAACCAACATAATAACTATGGCCTCTGTGAATTACTACTGTTGGATTTAAATTTTTTGATATTAAATATTCTGCAAGTGCTGATTGAGCTTGTGCATCCAGATCTTTATTTTCATCTAAGGGGCGATTTGAATAAATGGTGATAGGTGTACCTCTGGTAGAACTAACCTCTATCCACTGTGGCTTACTTACAATCTTCCAGTTACTATTGCTATAAGCTCCAATAAAGTTGTTAAAAACCTGATTGCCGTCTTTATCTCCATAAAAAAATTGCTGAACTATTATACGTCCGGATGTGTCTTTTAAAACCGAATTGCTAACTGAATAAACGGGCGGTATTCCAAACTTTTCAGAAATATTTACGCCTGAAGCAGTATCCATGCTCTGAAAAATGGTACTCAAAATATCGTAGATAACCGTGCCTCTTTTGTTCTTAGTTTGACTAAGCTCTTTGTAACTATTTTGAATTTCTTCAAGAATAAGTTTGCGTAAATTATTATTTGAAATGCTGGCGTACGAATCAGCTACATCAACTGCATCTTCTAAGCTGGCTGTTTTGTCTAAACCACTGGCAAAGGCGCGCATTAAAACTTCGGCATTGCCTTTATCCATATTTTTTAAAAAATGATCCAGGGTGTTGTAGCCTGCAGCCATCTTAATAAACTTCTTGAAGAAATCGAAATTGACACTCCTTAAAAGTGTGTCGCTGTTAGGACTTTTCATGCGCTGCCAAATCCTGTCGTATACTTTTAAATAGCTGCTTGTATAAATTTCAGGGTCGCCCATAACACAGAGATAGTATAGTTCCTGTGCGTTAAGAGGTTCTACTTCTTTCATGCGAATGGCATCAGGTGAATCGTGCAATCCGTTGATTACATTAATGAAGTCATCTACCGATTTTTTCTTTAACATACCTGCCAGTGTTGACATTACCATGGGTGTATCGCCCTGGTGAAGCCTGCCGGCATATTCGATTTCTGTATTTACTAATAACCTGAAATACTTATACTTATTATCCATGTTGGCCTGCACTTCTTCCATGGTAATCTTGCCCTTATACAAGTTATCGAGGAATGGAAAAAACAATCTGCCGGTATTCATTTTAGACAGACCTACAATTGTTTTAATCAATGGATCGTCTAAACTTTTAATCCTTCTACTTAGTTCGTTATTGGCCTGTGCATAAGTATATATCTCTTCGGGGTGCGCATACGCAACCACTTTTATAAAGCTATCTGCAAACGAATAATTAGGATTCAGTTGCAACGTTGGAAGTATTTTCTCAGGGTTGTTTTCAAGTGTTTTTCTAACAACTGCTTCTCTGGCTTGAGCAACACCAATATTTTTAGAAAAAGTGAAAGAATTTAGTATCAATTCATTCACATTATTCTCATTTCTTTCAATTACTTCAAGTATCGATTTGTTTTGCTTTTCTAATAACATCGCATCTTTAAAAGCATTGACAACCTGCGGTGTTTGTGCAAGTGTTAAACCACGGCTTGCGCGAACTTTCAACTCAAAAGCAGTCAAAACTTCATTTAGGCCTCTTAGAAATTTTATCTTACCATTTGCATCAATAGTACTGTCTAACTCAATGTCGTTTTGCATATCATCCACACCTTTAAATAAAGATGCAGTAGCTTGTTTAGATGCTTGCTCATCACCAACAATTACAATTGACTGGCTTTGTGCACCATCAAGTTTATCAATGTTTTTTTGTGTGCGGTCAATATTCTCATGCCAAATCAGCCTCATAAAGGGTATGGTTGCCTTTTGCTGAGCGATAGCTAGTGAAGAAATTAATATAGAAAAAGATAAAAAGTAAAGTTTTATTCTCATGTGCTTCATCGAACAAAAATACTACCAAAGTAGAACCCTGCCTTTTTATAGATTGATTTTAACCACGTTGCGCTGACCATTTTTGCTTTAGTTAACAATTATATAATGCCAAAAACCTATTATTGGATGATGGTAAAATTACTTTCGTATTAAATTTCAGTAAATGGAGCCAAAAGGAAAAAGGATTTTAATTGCTGATGATGAGCCTGATATTTTGGAAATTGTTAGTTACAATTTAAAGAAGGAAGGATATGAAATTTATACCGCAAAAGATGGAGATGATGCACTGCATAAATTAAAACAAGTTACGCCCGACCTGATATTACTAGATGTGATGATGCCTAAAAAAACAGGCATACAAGTATGCGAAATTTTGCGCGCAAACCCATCATTCGACAATACATTTATCATTTTTCTTACAGCCTTAAGCGATGAGACATCGCACCTGAAAGGATTAGAAACCGGTGCTGATGATTATATAAGCAAGCCTATAAGCCCGCGCATACTAACAAGCAGAATAAATGCTTTATTTAGACGAAATAGTAAAGAAGAAAATCAGGTTCTTAAAATTGATCATGTAACCATCGACCCCATAAAATATGTAGTGCTAGTAGGCGATAAAGAATTAATACTTGCCAGAAAAGAGTTTGAACTGTTGTATCTGTTAGCATCAAAGCCGGGTAGGGTTTTTTTAAGAAATGAGATTCTCAGCCAGGTATGGGGAGCAGAGGTAATTGTAGGCGACAGAACCATTGATGTGCACATAAGAAAAATACGCCAAAAGCTTGACCTGGATTGCATTACAACTGTTAAAGGTGTTGGATACAAATTTGAAATAAACGATTAGCTTCTTACTAATTTTTACAATTCGAATATGACTATAATGCACATATTCTAACTTAAACAATGTATATTGAATAGAAGCAACCGGAACATAATATATGTTTGAAACTAAAAATTTATCTCCTCAAAAGTTATCGCTTGTTACTGCTTTTATACTATCGGTTCCTATAAGCCTTTTTATTCTTTTTATTAAGCCAGGCTGGATGGTTTTGATTGCCTTTGTGATCATATTTTTTGGAAGCTATTTATTAATTCAATTAACGTTAGAAAAGTTTATTTACAGGAAAATAAAACTCATTTATAAACTCATTTATCAAACAAAAGCAACACAAAGGGAAGAGATGTATAACAAGTACATACTGCCCAAAAAAAGCATAGATGATGTAACAGGTGATGTAGAAAAATGGGCAACACAACGTACCAGAGAAATTGACATTTTAAAAAGTAACGAGGTTTATAGAAAAGAGTTTCTTCAAAATTTATCGCACGAGTTTAAGACACCTGTTTTTGCAATACAAGGCTATGTAGATACGCTACTTGACGGTGCTTTAGAAAATAATGAGGTCAATAAAAAGTTTTTGCAAAATGCATCAAAAAATGTTGATAGGCTGGTAGCGTTGGTAAACGATCTGGATGAAATAACGCGCCTTGAAAGTGGCGAACAACCTCTTAACGAAACCAATTTCATTATTCAGGATCTTATAAAAGAAATTATTGAAGCGCTGTCTCTAGGAATGAGTCGTAAAAATATAAAGGCACTTATAAAAAAAGGTTGCGAAGCGCCAATTATAGTTACAGCTGATAAGGAAAAGATTAAGCAGGTAATAATAAATCTGGTAAGCAATGCCATAAAATATGGCAAACAAGATGGCAATGTTACAGCCAGCATTTATCAAACAGATGATAAGCGTATACTAGTAGAAATTAGTGATGATGGAATAGGTATAGGTAAGGAACATTTGCCAAGAATTTTCGAGCGTTTTTATAGAACCGACCAGGGACGAAGCCGAAACGTTGGTGGTGCAGGTTTAGGTTTAGCAATATGTAAACATATAATCGAAGCCCATGGAGAAAACATACATGTTCGCAGTAAAATAGATGTGGGTACTACTGTGGGCTTCACGCTTAAAAAGGCATCTAAAGCTGCTACTCAAATAAAAGTTTTGTAGGAGCAGGTGGTTTTATAGTCATTTACTGAAGCTGGCTTATGCACACAAATTGCAACTTACCCACCGCAATCTCGGTTAATGTGAAAAACTTTTCAAAACACCACAATACTAATTGATTTTCAATTTATTAAGATTCAGAATTGGCTGTTTCCTATTGGGAGAACCGGTTTTTTACTCAAGTTTTCGCAATAATCTCCTGGCTTCTTTATTAAATAATTGTTACCAAAACTTTCAATCCGAAATTGTCCTCCTACCTTAGCCGCCTAAAAACCCCCTTTTATGAACTTGCAAGCAAATAACTCTATCACACTTCCTAAAAAGGAAACCATAAGAGAATTGGCGAAGCGGCATTTATCTGATCCTAACCACACTACCACCGATGAAGAAATTAGAAATGCAGCCGTTGTGGTAGATGGCATAGAGATCACAAGCGAAATAGAAAGGATGTTTGAGCAGAAAAGCATCGCTATTTAAACATCTTACTTAAAAAAATTTCCATCCCCGTTTATTAAAACGGGGATTTTTTATTTACATCAAAAAACCGACTGTCCTTTAAACAGTCGGTTTCGTTTCAACAAATAAAAATAATAGTGACTAGAAAAATCTGGTCCATCCCTTCCACCAGGTATCATTTTCAGCGCAGGCACCTCTGTAAGTTGTTGCACTAAAAAAGCTATTGGTTAGTTTGTTGTGCGTAAAGCTACCACCTGTTGCTGCTGGTGATGCTGCTGTAGGATTCCAGTTTACGGATGCGTCATATTTAAATGGTGCAACTAGTCCAACTTCAGTATTAGTGGTCAGCAATGTATTACCTGCACCACTTCTACTAAAATATGCTGCAAGATCGGCAGTAGTAAAACCTGTTGCTGCACTACTACTTGCAGAGTATAAAAATGTTGTTGAGTTTCCGGCAAAAATGCTGTTAGAAACTACTGCCTTAGGCGCAGCAGCAGTATAATTCAAATCAGTAGGCGATCCTGCACCGGCATCCAAATTCCATCCTACAGGCCAGCCCATTACTATACAATTAAAAAAACTTACTGCACTATTTCTTCTCGTATGCATACCTCTTCTAAAATTTGAATTGCCTAGGTTAGATAATGTAGCACGCGGCCCAATCACCGTCATATTACTTACTACTGCACTTGTTTGTGGCAATGTTGCACTTAAGCTACCAGATGCATCATTGTCTATTTCAAATCCATTACTTTGGCTTACATCTGCAACAGCGCTATCTCTAAACGATATACCAAATTGTATACGTCCGGTGTATCCATTGTCCATATCCCAGTCGTCATCTAAACCTTTATAAGCAATCAGGTATTTGCAATCTACCGATCCTCCAAAAAACTCATAACTATCATCTGCCGCATAGCTTACCTGTATATGATCTATTATAGTGCCTTTACCAACTGCTGCCAGTGTTAAACCATTCAATTCTTTATCAGGTAAAAATGCATATCCTGCGTATTCAATTCTTACAAATTGTAGTTTACCACTGTTGTCATTATCATCAGCCCCGCCATATAATCCATAGCCTTCCGAGGTATTTACGCCACCTTCAATTTCACCAATACCTGCAGCACCATTAAAGGTTGCATTTGTTTTTGCGCGACCTGCTATTACAATACCACCCCAATCTCCCATTTGCGCATTTGCTCCGGCATCTGATGTAAATACAATTGGTTTATCTGCTGTACCACTTGCAAGTATTTGTGTACCACGCGTAACTACTAAAGTACCTCTTGATGATTTTTCGCCAGCAATAGTTACACCTGGCTCAATGGTTAGTTTAGCTCCATCAACTATGTAAACGATGCCTCTGAGTTTGTAGGTATTTCCAGCCTTTAAAGTCTTGTCTGTACTAATTTTCCCGGACAATATCAGATTGCCAGAACCACTGTTATTGTTTGTTGCAGTTCCGTCAACTTCTATCTTACGGCACGAGCCTAAAACCAAAGTGAACATGACTGCAAAGAGTGCAATGCGTTTCATAACCTATTTGTTTTGTTGTGATTTATTATTTGATGTCGTACCCAAAGGTGATAGATACGTTGGTTCCATAATTTCTGCTGATGGCTAGTACATCTTTAGTGTTGATTTGATACTTAGCATTGTCATCTAAATCGTGGTAGAAATTAGCGCGTTTGTTAAAAATGTCGCTCACATTCAGCCTTACTTCACCTTTATTTTTGAGTATTTTCTTAGCTATTTGAAGGTCTAATAATGGTCTTGGATTTTCCCATATATCCGGGACTGCTTCGTTACCTACAAATAAAATTCTACGTCCGATCTGGTTGTATAAAAGGTTAGCACTAAACCCAGATTTTTCATGATCGTATTGCAGACCTGCGTTGATCAAATAAGGGCTTTGCCCTTGCAACGGCCTGTTAAGTGTTAGGGTATCTTTTACCTTACTGTAGATGTAGCTATAGTTGCCTGACAATGTAAAATTGCGAAGACCTTCATTAATAAAATCAAGCTTCTTTCTAAATTCAAACTCTGCACCCAAAGCCACAGCGCTTTTGCTGTTCTGCACATTAAAAGTGTTGGTAGCCGGCCCTGTACGGTTAAAATAATATTCAAGTGGATTATTGAACCTCTTATAAAAAACACCGGCAGTTAGCAACTCACCTGAGCGTGGATAGATCTCATACCTTAAATCAAAATTGGAAACTTTGGTTCTTTTAGCCTGGTTGTTTCCTACAACCTGAGCATTTAATTCAAAGTCGTAAAAGGCAAAAGGACTTAGTTCTCTAAACTCCGGACGTACCACAGTTTGGCTTCCGCTTAGGCGTATGTTAGTGTTATTGTTTGGCTTGTAAGTAATATTTACACCTGGAAGTACATCAGTTACTTTAGAGTGCACATGGCGCTCGTCACTTTGTTGCAAGCTTCCAACTATTTGATCATAATCTTCAACCCTTACACCCCAAACCATGCGCAATTCCTCAGTAAATTGATTGTCTAATTGAACATATCCTGCATTTAAAATAGTATTGGCAATGTACCTGAATGGTTTACCAATCAACTCTCCAAATTGTACCTGGTTGGCGCCTGTTCCAAAATTTTCTTTAGCGAAAATCTTATCTGGTGATAGTTGCTTTAATTCATTGCTCGATGTGTTTACGAAGAAAGGACGACTATCAAACAAGCGATCTTTTACTTGAAATAAATAACCACCTTTCAGTGTTTGTTTGTAGCCTAACCAATCAAAACCCTTGCTCACATTTACACCTGTATTGTATATGTAGTCATTCAAAAAACTATAAAATAAGCTGCCACTTTTCTGTGATGACCCTAAGCCGATTAAGGCATAGTAAGGTGCGTTTGCATTGTTTTCATTCTGTGTATAAAATAATCTTCTTTGGTCTGGAATGTATTGATCTAAAATATTGAAACCACCATACCACTTAATTTTTACACCAAGCTTTTGTAAGTTGTGATCGCCTATTAGTTGTGTGTTGAAGAAAGTGTTTTGCCTAAAACCTAATTCTTCGGCTCTAACTTTTTCACCTTGCTCCGGTCCTAAAATAAAATCTTTTCCGGTACGTTGAATTACATAATCGCTAGAGTTAACATTCAAAATGTTTTTAAATGAGATCTGATTATTCCTGTCTAACTGTACGCTGAAGTTGCCCATAACACCTGCCAATACATCTCTTGAATACCTATGATTTTCATATTTAAGATCATAATCGCCGCCAATGTTTGCAATGATGGCATTGTCAAAATTTAATGTGCGATTTGTTTGATTGTACAAAAGAGAAACAACTCCTCCGGCTTTTTTACCAAGAACTTTTCCTGTAAAACCTCCGTTCAATTGAAAAGATCTATTTAAAGGTGCTTGCGTCGGATTGGCTGTCCACACGTTTCTAAATTGTTTGCCTAATTCATTTAATTCTGCAGGTCGCAGTTCACTTATCACTGATTTTGTAGGTATAGCAGCAGGCAGCTTTCTTGTGCCATCATCAACACCTAACCAATCTAACTTACCGCCTTTATACTGGTAAAAATCTTTTCCGATGGTTTGTGTATTGAAACCAGTACCTAGTTGTACGGATAAGAAACTTTTTGTTGGTATTTCTTTAGTCTGTATTTGCACTAAACCACCAGCCCACTCACCAGGTAATTCAGGAACAAAAGATTTATTCATGATGATATTATCAACCATAGCAGAAGGAAAGATGTCGAACGAAAATGTTTTTCTATCCGGCTCGGTACTACTTAATAATATACCGTTAAGCATTGCCTGATTATATCTATCACTTAAACCTCTCACCACTAAATATTTACCTTCTTGCACTGATGTGCCCGGAATTCTTTTTAAAACTTCTCCTGTATTTTTATCGGGAGATCTTTTAATAGCCTCCGCCGAAATCACCTGCGAAACTGTACTTGTATTTCTTTGAAAAGCAATGAGTGAACCAGTAGTTTCTTTTCGTGTTGAGGTAGATCTTACCACTACATTTTCTAAACTTTTGCCGGCATTATCTAAAATCACTAATACTTCTTCACCACTTTTAAAGTCGGTAATAGTTTTTGGTTTATAACCAATAGCGCTAAAAGTTAGTCCGTCAATTTTGTTAGCGCCATTATTAATTGTAAATCGGCCTTCAATATCAGATGATGTTCCTTTGCTAGTGCCTTGAACCAAAATAGTAACACCAGCAAGTGGTTCGTTTTTAGTGTTGAAGATTTTTCCCGTTAATAGGCTTTGCCCCTGCACGAAACCAGGAATAAAAAACAAGGGACTAAGAATTGCAATAAGAATAAATGAGCGTTTCAACTTGCGACGTTTTATTTAATGCCGCAAAAGTATCTGGGGTATATTACCTAATCATTACGCTCGTGTTACCAAATAGTTACCAAATAAGTAAATCATTATTAGTAACGGCATAATTCTATTTTTGCCAAAATTTATATCGTATGGGATTAAACTCCTTTGGAAAACTGTTCATGCCGAAAAACAAGATTTTTTACGATCTGTTTGAGGAAGTTGCCACAACAGTTCATAGAATGGGCACTTTATTAAAACAATTGGTGAACGAACCAGATTATGATAAACGTGCAGCATTAACCTCTCAATTAGAAGACCTTGAGCATGTAAATGATGACCATACACACAGAATATTTACAGAGCTTGGCAGAAACTTTATAACGCCTTTCGACAGAGAGGACATACACACACTTGCATCATCGCTTGACGATATTGCAGATTATATTTTTGCAACCGCGAAAAAAATCAACTTTTATCGCGTAAACCCTAATGATTCGGGCATACAAAAGATGGCGGAGTTAATGGAGCAGGCATCTATACATATTGAAACTGCCGTTAAAGAGCTACGCAATATGAAAAATCTTCGCATAATTACTGAGGCACTTGTTAAGGTAAATAGTATAGAAAATCAGGCTGATGATATTTTTGATCTAAGCATTGAAAAGTTATTTAATCAGGAGAACGATTTTAAAGAGGTCATCAAAAAAAGAGAGATATATCAGGTAATGGAAATTGCCACGGATAAGTGTGAGGATGCAGCCAACGTAATTGAATCTATCATAGTAAAGTATGCATAATTACAGCCGTAACCGAAATCACTAAAAAGCTTTTATGACTACTTTACTTATCATTATAATTGCTCTGGCATTTATTTTCGATTATATCAATGGCTTTCACGATGCCGCAAATTCAATTGCTACCATTGTTTCTACTAAAGTACTAACGCCTTTCCAGGCTGTATTGTGGGCTGCAGTTTTCAACTTTGCAGCGTTTTTTGTATCAAAATATCTAATTGGTGAGTTTAAAATTGGTAACACCATTGCAAAAACCGTAACACTAACCGAGGGTGATCCGTTAGCGCTATATGTAGTTCTTTGTGGGTTGCTAGCCGCCATAACATGGAATTTGTTTACATGGTGGTTTGGTATCCCCTCCAGTTCTTCTCATACATTAATTGGTGGTTTTATGGGTGCTGCAGTAGCACATTATGGCACATTTACAGTGGTAGTTGCTGCTAAGGTTTTGCCTATAATAGCTTTTATATTTCTGGCACCTCTGATAGGTATGTTTATAGCATTTATCATCACCATCATTATTGTTCACATTTCTAAAAGAGCCAATCCCTACAAAGCAGAAAGATGGTTCAAACGTTTACAATTAGTATCGTCTGCAGCTTTCAGCTTAGGCCATGGCGGTAACGATGCTCAAAAAGTAATGGGTATTATTGGTGCAGCCATGGTAGCCAGCAATTACATACCAAACCTGCAGGCTATACCTAACTGGGTTCCCATTTCTTGTTTTATTGCAATCGGTTTAGGTACTATGAGTGGCGGGTGGAAGATCGTGAAAACGATGGGTACGCGTATTACAAAAGTAACTCCGCTAGAAGGCGTAAGTGCTGAATCTGCCGGTGCAATTACCTTATACATAGCCGAGCATTTTGGCATTCCTGTAAGCACTACGCATACCATTACTGGCGCTATAATAGGTGTTGGTGCTACAAAAAGACTATCGGCTGTGCGCTGGGGTGTAACCATAAATTTGCTATGGGCGTGGATACTCACTATACCCGTTAGCGGCGTATTAGCGGCAGCACTCTTTTACCTGGTTCGCTCTATACTATAGAGTGGCGCACAGTTTATAAAATGTATTAGTAGCATTTGCCTTAATTTGCGTTTCTGTAATAAACATCTTTTTTGTTATGCCAAAAATATTAGTGACTGGTGGCTGTGGCTACATCGGATCTCATACCATTGTTGACTTGATCGAAAATGGATTTGAAGTAATTTCAATAGACGATAATTCTCGCTCAACGTCTTACCTCTTAAATGGTATTGAAAAGATTATAGGAAAAAAAGTTAAGAACTATAAAGTAGATCTGAAAGATTATAATGATACACGTGCTGTGTTTCAGGAAAACGAAGATATAACCGGCATTATACATTTTGCTGCCTACAAAGCCGTAGGTGAATCCGTAGAGGAGCCTTTAATGTATTACGAAAACAACTTGTTTTCTCTTATCAACTTGCTTAAATGTGTTGATGAATTTCAAATACCACATTTTGTTTTTTCATCATCATGCACTGTTTACGGTAGTCCGGCTAGTTATACCGGTAACTGAACAAACCCCTATACAAAAAGCTGAATCTCCATATGGGGCTACCAAACAAATGGGCGAGGAAATTGTAAGTACATCGGTTGTAAAAACTGGCTGCGCTGCAATTTTGTTGCGATATTTTAATCCGGTTGGCTCTCATCCATCTACACTTATTGGGGAGTTGCCAATTGGTAAGCCTGCTAATCTTGTACCTGCTATAACCCAAACTGCAATTGGAAAAATACCTGAAATGCAAGTGTGTGGGATCAGATTACGACACCCGTGATGGTAGTTGCTTACGAGATTATATACACGTTTGCGATATTGCGCATGCTCATACCCTGGCCCTACAATATTTAATTGAAGGAAAAAATGCAACGCAATGCGATGTTTTTAACCTTGGCAGCGGTAATGGTGTTACTGTTTTAGAGGCCATACATGCATTTGAAAAAGTTTCAAAGCAAAAATTAAATTATAAGATGGGACCACGTCGCCCAGGCGATGTGGTAGCTATTTATGCAAATAATAACTTTGCAGTTAAGACCCTTGGGTGGAACATTAAGTACAACTTAGACGATATGATGGCTACAGCATGGGCATGGGAACTAAAGGTGAAAGAAGATGAAAAGATCATTAAAGACGAACAGTTTCTTTACAATTAGCAATAGCGATTGCTTTATGGGGGAAATGCTAAAAGTATTAGTTGGTTGCAACCTTTTCTCCCGCTCGCTTTAAATGATAAATATTGAAGCATGCATCAAGACGATAGAGAACTCCTGCAAGAGTTTAAACAACCAGATACCAAGGAGCGTGCTTTCACATCCATCGTAAAAAAATATCAGGAAAAACTTTACTGGCACATTAGAAGGATGGTGATTGACCATGATGATGCTAATGATGTGTTGCAAAACATGTTTATAAAAGTTTGGAATGCACTTCAAAATTTTAGAGAAGATAGCCAACTTTATACCTGGCTTTACCGCATAGCCACAAATGAGTGTCTTACATTTTTAGAACAGCAAAAGCGTAGAAGTACTTCAAGTTTTAATGATCTGGAATCTGGTTTGAGCAATAAAATAAAAGCAGATCAGGGTTTTGATGCTAATAAACTTGAGTGGAAATTGCAACTAGGCATTCAACAACTTCCAGAAAAACAACGCGCAGTTTTTAATCTTAGATATTACGACGAAATGCCTTACGAAGAAATGAGTAGGGTGCTAGAAACAAGTGAAGGTGCCCTTAAAGCCAGCTACCATCATGCAGCCAAAAAAATAGAAGAATTTATCCTAAATCATTAAACTTTAGTGCCCATTTACAGTCACATTATTGAATTATGGACTATCGAGCAGAGATATTAGAGGAAATTCGGAATTTAAGTCCGGTTATTGCAAACATTCAAAAAAAGAATGTTTATACGTACCCTCATGGCTACTTTGATGGTTTACCGGAACGTGTTTGCGCACTAACTAGTCAACCCGAATCTGACTTTCTTGCAAATAAGAAAACACCATATAGTGTTCCTCCTAATTATTTCGAAACCCTTTCGGCGCAAATAATGGCGCAAGCCAACCTTTCGAAAGATGTTATTGCTGAGGAACTTTTAACTATTGCTCCGTTCTTAAATACAATTGAAAGAAAAAATGTTTGGCACGTAACACCTGATTATTTTTCAGGGTTTAACAATGATGTTTTAAAAAAAATTAACGGTCATCAGCTAGATTTAGCGCATCAACAAAATAGTTTCAATTTATCTCAATCTGAAAGTTCAGAAGTCCGTTTAGAATTAGATTCAATTGCTCCTACCCTAAACCAAATAAATAGGCAGACGCCATTAACCCTACCTAGAAATTATTTTGCAAATTTTGCTGTTAATCCTAAGGTCAATAAGCCGGCAGTTTTAATAACAATGTTCTCAAAAGTTAGTCAGTTTACTAAATATGCTGCTGCGGCAGTTATTGGTGCACTACTGTTAACAGGTGGTTTTCTATTTGTAAACAAAAGTAGTAACCAGAGCGGTGAAGCAATTAGCAGCAAGCATAGTCAAATAAACGAATACACACCAGAGGCGATTGAGTCATTAACTGATCAAGAGATAAAGGAGTATTTGAGCACAAATGGCTCCAACTATACTTCTCCGGTAATTTGGGATGAAAGTGAAGTTGAAGAATTGATGCATCAAATGACAGAAGAAGAAATCAAACAATATCTAAAAGAAAATTCCGAACCTTCTGATTTGCACTCAAAAGAAGGTTAACTGTTGATATATGAAAAAAATATTATTATACCTTTTCTTTTCATTAAACTTTAGCTACTTTTGTATAAGCCAAGATGAGAATTTAAGAAAAGCTGAAGCAATACAGATTGCATATCTAACTAAAGAATTAGGACTAACACCACAAGAAGCGGAAAAATTTTGGCCCGTTTTCAATAGCTACAAGGCAGAGGTAAGACAAGCGAGAATAGAGAATCGCGGAGATGTTGTTTCATCAAACGAGAAAGTTGTTAAGATTCAGAAGCGCTATCAGGATGAGTTTAAGAAAGTTTTTTCTGATGATAAAAAAGTAGGTAAAGTTTTTAAAGCTGATCAAGACTTTAGAGACATGCTTAGAAAAGAATTAGAATCACGAAATAAAAATATGGGAGGAGGCAAAGAACAAAAAATTAAAGGCAAGAAAAACCTTTAATACTCTCATATTAAAATAGGTGTTTTTCATAGGTTAGCAACGGCCGGCTCTTTTTAGAGCGGGCCTTTTTATACAAACTTTTTCTACGATTACTTTTTAGGAAATATTGGATGTACAGTGTCATGATAAAACAAGAAAGTCCAATCTTCAGCCTGACCTTTTTGCCACCACTCCTGTCTCAGATCCCTACTTTTTTTGCCGTCAAAATCGTATTTGGCCATTAATCTACTTTTCATTTGTTGTAATTGTGGAGCATTATCGCCCCCGAAAAATATGATCTCACCATCTTCTTCAATCCAAAATACCTGATGGAAAGGTGAATGTCCACCACAGACTTCGTACTTTATATAATTATCAATTACACCATTACCGTTGAGAATTATAACCTGATCATTTCCTTCTAAAACTGATAGTTCCTCAACCATATAAGATGGAAAACCAATTTCTGATGCATAATCAATTTCTTGCTGTTGTACATAATATGTGGCATTTGCAAAAGCTAGCTGATATCCACCTTGTCTATCCTTAAAACTTACCCCACCTGCATGGTCTTTATGTAAATGGCTCAGCAAAACTTTGGTTACCGTTTCAGGCTCAATCCCGCTAGCACGCAACGTGTCGTGTATCTGCATATTGCCTGATTTGATAAAGCCCAGGCCGGTATCAATCAATATGATATCCTGTTTTGTAACTACCAAAAATGGTTGCACCTGAACAAGTAAACTTCCCCGCGCTCTATCATTTAATTCGTCTTCATCAGATTCAAACGGAACAAAAACCTTGGTTCTGTCTATAGTAAAAGACCCTTCTGATAATGGAATTATTTTCATGCTTTTGTTCTTAATGTGAATTGACAGTTGTTGAGTAATACTTAACTATCTTAATATCATTTGTCTATCAGCATCTAACCTTACAAGTATAAATATCAACATTGTAAAAGTTAGTAACGATGAGCCTCCATAACTGATTAGTGGCAATGGAATACCAATTACCGGTGCTAACCCAATGGTCATACCAATATTAATTACAATATGGAATAGAATAATACTGGCAACACCGTAAGCATAAACCCGAGTAAATGTACTGCGCTGTCGCTCGGCCATCATAATAATTCTGAATAGCAGAATGGCATAAAGTAGCAAAAACACTACACTACCTACAAAACCAAAACCTTCACCAATTGTGCAAAATACAAAATCTGTTCGTTGTTCAGGTACAAAGTCGTATCGTGTTTGGGTGCCTTTTAAATATCCTTTGCCTAAAAATCCGCCGGAACCAATTGCAATTTTTGATTGTATAACATTGTACTCGCTTTGGTTTTGACTTTTGCCTTTACTTTTTGCCTGCAACTTTTCTAGCTCTGCGCGCTCTTGTGGGTCTTGCGGAATGTAGGGTTTACCTACCAGGCTATAAATACGATCGCGCTGATAAGGTTTCATTACCGTGTGAATTGCATAAGGAACAGCAAAGGCGGAAATGAACATTGCAATACCCCAAATACCTACAATCATCCAAAGTATCATTCTACTCCTTTTTATCTGTCCTCGCATAATAACAATAGCCAGCAGCGCTAAAACTGCAAACGTTATAATTAATGTTGATGGAGTAAGAATTAATGAAAGTATTACTAACACTGCGGTAGATGCACCTGCAATTAAAATGAATGGTGGTAACCCTTCGCGATACATCACTAGAAAAAAAGAAAAATAAACTAAGGCTAATCCGGTCTCGTTTTGCCCGATTGTAATAACAGCAGGTGCCAAGGCTATTACGGCGGCAATTATCTGCGATCGTATCTTAGTAAAATCCATTTCCTGAATACTTAAATACTTAGCAAGTGCCAGGCAAGTAAATACCTTGGTAAGTTCTGATGGCTGTAACCTAAACCCGCCAATTACCAACCACGATTTTGAGCCTTTTACCTCCGTACCTATTGCAAGAGCAAGCAGGCATAATACAATACCTACGCCGTACAAAAGATTTGCTGTAGCTGTAAAAAACTTACTATCTGTAAGTAGTATAAAAGTTGCCAATACTGCGCATATACCAACCCACAATACTTGCTTACCATAATCTTTAGACTGAGATAATATAGGTTGTAGAAAATCTTGCCCCTCTTTGTACTCGTTGGCAAATATCATAAGTACGCCAATAATAACTAATGCTATGTAAAGCCACACAACACTCCACTCTATCCCTTTTGAAATTGTGTTGTGATTACTCATGGCTTCGTTGTATCTCGTTTTTGTTTTTGATCAAGTGGGTTCAAAATGGGGCTGCTATTTATAATAGTAGTATCGTCTGAACTTTTGCGGTTAGGCTCTGCTTCAGGGTCAAACGTGTTTTTTCTTTCAATCTGGGGCATTTCTATCTTCACATTTTCATCTATTTCCCTTGCTATTTTGGCCTGCTTTATACTATCCTTTACATAGTACCAATGTTTTATTGCCTTAGGTATCAGGTCAGCTTTTGATATTCTATCTATCTCTTTCACCTTGTTTTCAGCAATGGTATCATTTATAAATTTTTCCATGAGTAGCGATGCAATTGGCGCAGCCCAGGTAGAACCGAAGCCTGCATTTTCAACAACTACTGCAACAGCAATTTTAGGGTTAACTCTTGGTGCGAAACAAACAAATAAGGAGTGGTCTTTGCCATGTGGGTTTTGAGCTGTTCCCGTTTTTCCGCAAACATCTATTCCCGGTATCATTGCATTTCGGGCAGTACCATGGGTTACAACATCCTGCATTCCTAATTGTACTATTTCAAAATCTGCGTTTGAAATATGTACTACATCATGCCTCTTTCTATATTTTGCTAAGAAAACAGTGTCAGCTTCTGTTTCGTTCTGTATACTATCAACAAAATGCGGCGTGTAATACGATCCTTTATTTGCTATGATACACATAAGGTTTGCAAGTTGTAAGGGAGTTGCCGTCATCCTGTCCTGTCCAATCCCTAATGTTAGAATGTTACAACTATTCCACCGGCGGGCGCCACCAAAATCTCTATTATATTTTGATGTATCAGGTATGCTGGCTCTATCCTCACTCGGCAAATCAACCCCTAACCTCACACCTAAACCAAAAGAATTCATATACTCCTTCCACTTTAAATAGCCATAGGTTGGGTGCCCAAATAGTGGGTTATCAATAGCCATCCGAAATATGTGTGTAAAGTAACTATTGCACGAATTTGCCAAAGCCAGTCTTAAATTGGCAGCATGCCCGCCACCATGGTGGGTACACCTTACCGGTCGGCCACACTGGTAGTAAGCGCCGTTGCAACCATAGCCAAAACTGGGCGTTATCAATTTTTCGTCCAACGCTACTAAGGCACCTAATGGTTTAAAAGTTGAGCCAGGGGGATATTGACCTTTGATTGCCCGATTATACAAGGGTTTGGCAGTGTCTAAAAACATTCTACTAAAATTTCTGCGGCGATCTGCGCCGGTAAGCATGTTTGGGTCGTACCCGGGACCAGATGCCATAGCTAAAATGCCGCCGGTGCGAGGGTCAATTGCTACAGCACCGCCAATTTTATTAGTCATTAATTTTTCAGCAAGCTGTTGAAGTTCTATATCAATACTTGAATAAAGGTGCCTTCCCGCAATTGCAGGCGTATCGTAAATCCCTTTTTCAAGACTGCCTTGTATTCTATTTTTATTGTCTTTTACTAAAAAGCGAACGCCCCTTTGGCCCATCAATACTTTTTCGTAAGAATTTTCTAACCCGCTTCTACCAACAAAATCGCCCATCTGATAAAAATAACCTGACCTGCGTATGATGGCTGTATCAACTTCTCCAACATAGCCTAAGATATGTTCTGCAGCCTTAAAGGGATACGAACGGATTGGACGCTCAATAAGATTGAAACCAGGAAATTTATACATGTTCTCATCCAGCTGAGCCTGCAATTGTGGGTTTAGCAAACCTTGAAAAACACTAGGCCTGTATCGCCCATTTTTTATAATGCCTATAACAATACGTTTTCTAAACTCTGCAGTATCAATTTTTAGTAGTGTGCAAAGGGCAAAGGTGTCAACACCTTTTATTTGGTTGGGTGTCACCATTAAATCGTACAGTGCTATATTATCCAAAACAGCCCTGTTTTTACGGTCGTAAATGATGCCGCGACTAGGATAAATATTATTTTTAGAAACAGCATTATCTCTAGCCAGATCTATATACTTGCTTGAAAGAATTTGAAGATTGAATAGTTGGGCAATAATAACCAGAAATACTGCCACAATTATAGTTCTTATTACCCTGCTTCTCGATTGATTATATACCGGCATTTTGCCTTACCTCCGTTTACTTACCTTAAAAATGATTAATGCAAATTTGCAGTTTGTTTGCTGATAATGTATTTAATTATTAGTTAGAATTATAAACAATGCACCAATTAAAAATTGAATGTGCATTATCTATAGGTTTAGTAATGCTGAAGTGGGAAGGTTGGTAAATAAAAAAAGAGACCTCGTCTCTTTACTGTCTAAAATAATGATAAGGAGAACCCGCATATTTTAATGCAGGATTTCTCCTATCATCTACCCATAAAAAAAACCATCGTTAATATACTTTCGGGTAAATGCAATAAATGAATAATAGTTTATTTAAAAACGCGGGCATCTTACGGCATCTCTGGATGTATTACCGCGGTCGAAAAAGCCTACATATGACACAGACAATTCCATTCCACCTCTGCTTTGAGAGGCTGTTTTTAGGTCAGAAACATTCACATCGTAACTAAGAGCTATTGCAAATGGATGATAATCTAACTTAACTACCGGTATCATTGCATCCTTATATCGTAAGAAAGCTCCAAAATGAAGGGTGTAATCGGGTGCATTTAAATCTTCCCCTATTTTGTGCGAATACATTGCACCCGCAATGGTTTCAGAATATGGTCCCTGCTTATTATAATCACCTTGTAGTGTAAAATAAGCAGCCTCATTCAGCTGAAACTTTACGCCACCTGATACAACCCATTTTGGATTTAATTCAATTTCAGGGCGCTGGTAAAAACTGTTTGTTGGTCTGTTGAAGTGATGGTAAGCAACGCCAATAAAATAATTATCAAAATCCTGTCCGGCAATGTTCGAATTGAATGTCATTCCCACGCTGCCATCTAGATAAGTATAATTTGTGTTGATGAAACTTTCGCCATCCGGTAGGCCGGGGTTATAGCCATTACCATCAAAATGATTATTAGTGGTCATCTTACTTCTATCTAACCTGCGCTGCACCACACCACCCATAAAACCTAATGATAGATACTTATTCTTATCATCACTTAAAGCTTTATGGTAATTGAGGGCCGGTAAAACTTCGGATGTTTGAAAATTGGTAGATCCTGCACGGTCGTATAATACTTGCAAACCTGTTGTAATAAAATCATCGCCCTGACCAATTGGTTTTTTATACTCAAAGTCAAATGAGCCGGTTTGGTATGGTACCGTAACACTCCCCCATTGGCTGCGATAAACGCCTTGAAAACGGATATCTCCGGAAAATATGCCGGCCAGTGATGGATTGCGTAGCAGGGGCGCTTCAAAAAATTGAGAGAAATGGAGATCTTGCCCTGTTGCCTCAAAATTGTTTGTTGCCATAGCTATTATAGCTAAAGCAAACGCACAAAGTCTGTTTTTCATATTGGATTTATTGAACAATATTAATAACGCAATCTTCATGGTTTTATTGAATCAGTGTAAGATTTCCAAAATATTTTAATATTTGACTATCGGTGCAAATTACTTCTAAGTAATAAGTATACACTCCACTTGCAGCAGGTTTTCCATTAAACATTCCCGTCCAACCGGATGATGGATTGTTTACAGGAACATACTTTTTTTCGAAGACGGTTTCGCCCCACCTGTTATAAATTTTCATATAATTTACAATAAAACTTCCGGTTCCTCTTGGGTAAAATATGTCGTTAGTACCATCACCATTGGGCGAGAAGGTATTGGGAATGTAAACCTGTGTATTGTTACAGCTGGTTATCACTTTTAAACTGTCTTGTGCGGAGCAATTACCGGCATTACTTACTTTTAAAACGTAAGTATAATTTCCAAAAGCCGTTAAAACTGGTGTAGCACAGTTGGTGCAACTTAAACCAAGAGATGGAGACCAGGCATACTTAACAACATCACTTGATACAATGGGAGACAAAAGCTTTGTGGCTCCGGCAGCAAGCGTAAGATCGGGGCCTAAATCAACTGTTGGCGCTGTTACTACATTGACTACAGCAAATGCAGAATCTGTAAAACAGCCTAACGAATCATAACCTATTACTTTGTACGTTGTGTTGATAATTGGGTTTGCAAACGGATCGGCAATGTTGATTGCACTAAGCGTTGCAGAAGGAGACCACATATACATAGGTGCACCTGATGCTTTCAACTGAACTTTCTGACCCAGACAAACTATATTATTATTAGTAACACTCAGCTTATAAGGTTGTAGCACTTTCACCAATACTGAATCAGTTGATTGGCAGCCGGTTGTTGTAGTACTTACTACTTTATAATATTGAGTTGTTTTAGGATAAACTGTTGGCGTAGCACAATCAAGGCAACTTATGGTTGGTGTAGTGGACGACCATTTATAGCTTGCTCCATTTGATGCTGATAATGTAATACTGTCGCCAAGGCAAATGGTGGTATCTCTACTAACAACTACCGGTATGGCTGCATATATTTTAACAGCCTTATTAAGTGTTGCAGTGCAACCACTACTATTTGTAACAACTAGTGTATTAATAAATGTGCCTGCTGTATTAAATATTTGAGAAGAAGGATTTTGCAGATTCGATGTATTTCCATTGCCAAATTTCCATTGCCACGATACAATTGCTGAAGTATCTACTACGGTTGATGTTGTAAATAGCATGCTTGCAGGAGCACAACCTGTACTGTCCCCTTCAATTTGCATTTTTGGCGATGCTACAACTTTAATATAATTCTTGTAACTAACCGTATCAACGCATCCGAGAGAAGTAGTTGTGGTTAATTGAACAGAATAAAATCCAGTTTTATTATACAGACTACCGGGATTTTTTAAAATCGATGTAGTTCCATTTCCTAAGTTCCACTTGTAGGTTAAACTTGAACCTACACTTGTAGTGCTGTCCGTAAATTGAACCATACCGCTATCACACAACACCTTGGGGCTTGCACCAAACTTAGGCGTAGCTCCTTCTATGGTTATAGTGTCTTTACCCTGAACTGTAAGTGCGCATCCAAAGGCATCTCTCAAAATTACTTTTGGTATAAATTTACCTGCCTTACTATATTGGTGAGTAATGGATGAATCAGTAGTAGTGGTAATCAAACCATCATTAAAATCCCAGGTAAAAGAAACCGCGCCATTGGTAGCTACTTTATAATTTATTCCCTCGTTTTTACAGGCCATCAACGCACCATAAGAAAGTACACCGTTGGGACCGGGCACTTTTACTGTGGCAAATGCAGAGTCAACACAACCACCAAAACTTGTCCCTGTTAGTTTTACTCTGTAATTACCTGGTATATAAAAAATATTCGCGGGATTTTTTACTGTGCTTGTATTACCATCGCCAAAATTCCAACTCCAATCTTTTATATAGTAGCTGCTGTCTTTAAACTGAATTTGTAATGGCGCGCAGGTGGCACCGGTATCAACAAAAGAGAAATTTACGCGGGGCTTTTTTACAGTAATAAAATCTTTTTTCACAACTGAATCAACGCAACCGGAAGTTGTAGTAGTTATAAGCTTCACCGTATAAACACCGGTGTCAGTATATAGATGGGTAGGGTTTTGTAATGTTGAAGTTTGTCCGTTGCCAAACGACCAGTAATAACTTTGAATACTGCCGGTAGACAGGTCTTTAAACACAACATCTTTTCCAAAACAACTAAGTGTATCGGCTGACGTAAATGCGGGTGAACCATCTGCAATAAAAATATAATCCTTTCTGGTGTATGTATCTGAGCAACCAGACTCATCCGTAACAGTAAGCTTTACCGTGTACGTGCCCGATGCTTTATACTGATGAGTAAATGGAGGAGCAGTAAAAGTTTGTAAAGTACCATCCCCAAAATCCCATTGCCATTTAATTATTTTATGTAAACCATCTGTACCAGAATTGTCTTTAAAATTTATGGTAGTTCCCAGGCATCCTTTACTTATATCAGCATCAAAATCAGGCGATGGACCATTAACACGCATAAAGGGAAATATTGTAACCGAATCTCTACACCCATAAACATCAATGGCCACACCAAAAAAGCCGTATGTTCCTACTTGTTTATAATCCCAACCCAAGGTAGTGTTGTTGCCGGCGTTTTGGGTTTGATTACCCGGGCCGCCAAAGTCAAGATAATAGGAAGAAACCTGATTAGGACTTGGATGTGTAACTGTAATGGTAACGCGGCTTCCTTTACAGACAGTATCCGTAGAGGCTGATACTGTAAATTTTTCTAACCATACCGGTACGGTAGTAGAGGAAGTATCGGCACAGCCGTTACTGTTAGTAGTAATTAACTTTACAATGTAGTTACCCGACTTGGTGTAAATGTGTGTAGGGTTATTTACATTAGAACCATTTCCATCTCCAAAACTCCATGTATGCGTTTCTGCTGAAATAGATTTACTTGTAAAGATTATTTTTCCCGGCACCGTACAATCCTTAGTAAAATCAATAACCGAAATGGGACCATTTACCGTAATATAATTTGGCTTTAATACGCTTGAGACACATCCATTATTACTTACAGATAATTTGACATTAAAGGTTCCCGCTTGTTTGTATTGATGTTTAGGATTTTGTCCTGAACCGGTGACACCATCTCCAAAATCCCAATCGTATGAGGAAACATTATTTGCAGTTGCCAAAAATTGAACGGGCTGTGTTCCACAAACCGGTGTAGGTGCAGCAGTAAAATCTACAGCTACTTTATCGCCAATATTTACGCCGTTAACATACACTGCAGAATCTTTACAGCCACTATTTGTTGTAAAAAAAAGCTTCACAGTGTAGCTGCCCACCTTATTGTAAGAGTTGCTCGGGTTAGATGACGTACTAGTATTACCATCACCAAAATCCCAAAAATAACTTGTTATAGAATCAGAAAAATTAGTACTGTAAGATGGTTTAAAATTGTAAGGCACGCAAGCGTTTGCAGGCAAATTTGCTATGGTAACGGATGGTTTTTGAATTTTAATGAAATCAGTTTTGGTAACACTGTCAACACAACCTTTGTCAGATGTTGCTTTCAGGGTTATACTATAGTTACCAAATACCGAGTAAGTGCTTGATGGATTTTGGAGTGTGGATGCTTTACCATTTCCAAAAGACCACAACCATGCTGTAGCGTTAGCGGTTTTGTCAACAAAATTTACGGTTGCAGGTATCTGGCAACTGCTAAAATTCAAAGCATCAAAATCGATCTTTGGCAATGCATTTACAACAATTTGTTGCGATGATGAATCAATACAACCGCCAAAGTCATTTCTTAATTTTATAGTATAAGTACCAGTAGCTTTGTACAAATGAGATACGGCCTTTGTAGTATAAGTGGTGCCATCCCCCATATCCCACAAATAATTTATATTACTGGTAGAAGCTGATGAAGAAGTATAAGTTGCCGCCGTTCCAATACAAACATTTGCAGGACCGGTAAAAGACGACTCACCCGCTTTTAGTGTTACCAGCTTTTGAAACGTACTTGTACAACCACCACTACTTTTTGCAGTAAGTGTAACATTAAAGCTTCCGTATGATGCATAATCGTGGGTTGGATTTGTGCTTGTTGAGGATGATGCATCTCCAAACTGCCATGCATATTCCATGGTTGCGTAGGTGGTAGATTTATTGCTAAATAATACGCTTACAGGAAGTTTGCAGCTTGGCGAACTTGCAAAATCAAAATCAGCTTTAACCAATCCGCCTACAGTTACCAGGGGCGATTTAAAGGTTGATTTCGAACATCCTTCGCTATTAGTAACTTTTAATATTACTCCATAATTGCCAGGGCTATTGTAAGTGTGTGTTGGATTTTGCAGGTTGCTTTGGGTACCATCGCCAAAGTTCCATTCCCAGGCATTAATATTGCCCGAGCCGGCCTTTGACAAATCTTTAAAGGTTGTAGTTACTGTTTCACATCCCTGTGTGTTGGTTGCGGAAAAATCAACTTCTGGAAAATTAAAAACTCTTATAAATTTTGCTTTCGTAAGTGTTTTTGATGATCCATCAGCATATGTAACAGTTAGTTTAATATCGTAATCGCCGGGTGAAGAATAGATAGCCTCCGGTTTTTCTAAAGTAGATGTTCCGTTTCCAAGATCCCAACTCCAGCTTACAGGATTACCCGTGGATGCATCTGAGAATTTCACCACAACTGATCCGCAACCACTTGTTTTATCTGCTGAGAAATTTATGGTGGTTGCTTGAGCCTGGGCTTTTGATGAAATGAAAACAGACAAGCAGCCTATAGTAAAAAAGAATAAAAAGTTTAAATTTTTCATTGAGTGAGGGGGTAGCTTTCCCGTTATGACTTATTTTATTAGGGTTATGTTGCCCTTAGTAGAGAATATTTGATTGTTTTCGCAAATAATCTCGGCGAAATATACATAAACATCAGCACTTAATTGAGTACCGGCATAAGTACCATCCCACCCGGAAGAGGCATCATTAGCTGCAAAATTCATTTTTTGAAAAACTACTTGTCCCCACCTATTGTAAATAGTAAACGAGCGAATACCTGCTATCCCCTTACCTCTTGGGTAAAATGTATCATTCATCCCATCGCCATTTGGCGAAAAAGTATTTGGGAAATAAAAATTACCGTTGTTGCAGATCACTTGTATTGTAACATTATCTGTTGCAGTGCAACCCGCATCGTTGTAAACTTTTAAAGTATATGTGGTTGTGCTGCGTGGTGATGCATTGGGTTGCGGGCAAGTGGTACAATTTAGTCCTGTAGATGGTGTCCATCTCCATTGATTTACGTCTATCGATGATTGCGTTGCGATGTCAACACCGTTGCCCACACTTATACTCAAATTACTTTCTACAATATTTATTTTAGGTATTGGAAATACTGTTACTAAAACATTAGCAGTATCAGCAAAACAATTTTTAAAGTCGGTACCTACTACCTGATAATTGGTTGTTTGCAATGGCGCTGCAATAGGATTTGCAATGGCGCTATTGCTAAGGCCAACACTTGGTGACCATGTATAAACATCTGCACCTCTTGCAAACAAATACGTTGATTGTCCCGCGCAAATGGTAGCACCCGGTGTAGCTGAGACTGTAGATGGTTGTATCACTTTTAATACGATAGAATCTTCGCTGCTGCAACTAAATTGATTTGAACCGACTACAAAATATTTTACGAGTGTATCCTGCGGTGAAGCAATAGGGTTGGAGCAATTTATACAACTTAAAGTAGCATTTGCAGCCCACGTGTAAGAAGTTGCGCCTGATGGCTGAAGCATAACCTGCTGACCCAGGCAAATTATAGAGTCTTTACCTGCATCAACATTTGGTGTTGGATTAATTGTTACTAAATGTGTTGCTGTATCAATACAACCATAACTGTTTTTTGCAAACGCAAGCACCTTATAATTACCTGCAACACCATAAACTTGTGGCAATGGTTTTTTTGATGTAGAGATATTGCCATTGCCAAAAGTCCAGTTCCAAATTATTGATGAGGTATCTTGTCCTAAAATATTTCCGGTAAAATCGATTGGTTGATGCATGCATGCAGCCGAATCGCCACTAATGTTTACGCTAGGAGATGTAACTACTTTTATCTGATTTGTTGACTGTACAGTATCCTTACAACCTGCAGAAGTACTAACCATTAATGTTACAGCATAAGTACCTGGTACATTATAATTATGACTTGGATTTTTATTGATAGAAGAGCCACCATCGCCAAAGAGCCATTTATAATTAGTAATGTTATCAAAAAACGAAATGCTTGAATCTTCAAAAGCAACTAAGCCAGAATCGCAAAATAATTTATTGAAACTCTTTATTGCCGCCTTTACATCGGCAACAACAATCTGGCTTGGCCCAGCTATCGGAACCCTGCATCCTGCAACATCTATCAATAAAATTCTCGGGGTGAAGATACCAGTACTTGTATATGTATGAGAAACCACTGAGTCTGTTGTAACTAGCGTATTACCATCGCTAAAATCCCAAATGAAAGATGCATTGTTTTTTGTTGACGCAGTAAATGTTACAGCACCTGGTAAACATAATTTACTTGTATCATAAACCAGCGAACCACTAGGCCCTTTTACAACAATGGTTTTTGAGATGGAATCAGCACAACTACCGTAGCCAAAGGCGGTTAAGTTGAGTGTATATGTACCTGCGAAGTTGTAAAAATGAGAAGGGTCCGCTTTATCACTAAAACTTCCATCGCCAAAACTCCACTTGACTGATGAGAAATTTTTGGATGCATTGTTAAGCTTGACTTCAAATGGAGGGCATGTACTGATGGTATCGTTTGTAATAAAATCAGCTTTCGGATTTGCTATACGTACAGCGTTGGTAATTGATAATGAGTCTGCACATGCAAACTTATCTGTTATAATCAGCTTAACTGTATAGATTCCCTCAGAAGCGTAGTTATGCAATGGCTGCATGGTAGTAGATGTACCACCATCACCAAAAAACCATTTATACTGTAAGCTTACACCTTGAGATTGATTTTTAAATTGTACCGCATCTTTACTACACCTTACACTATCAACCGAAAACCTGGCTTTAGGATCTGTTATTAAAACAGCGTCTTGTTTTACAAGAGAATCTGTGCAACCTGCCGCATCTGTTACCGTTAATTTAACCGTGTAAGATCCTGCTTTTGTATAAGTATGCTGGTACGGTGGTAGGCCTAAACTTTGTATTGTTCCATCACCAAAATCCCATCGCCTGGTAACAATTGAAAAAACACTATCTATAATGGTGTTGTCAGAAAAAAGTATGGATCCATTCAAACAAATGCCCTCCGGGTTTATAAAATCTGCCTTAGGACCAACAATCCTAATGGGATTACTTTTCGATACACTGTCTTTACAACCCAGCACATTTGTAATCACAAGTGCAGGCGTAAATAAACCTGAATTTGGGTAAGTATATGTTGTAGTAGGTAAAAGCGTTGTTACACGATTTCCATCACCAAAAATCCATGTATAACTTGCAATATTTGCTACGTCTATATTAGTAGCTGTAAATACTGATGTAGTGTTTTTACAAAATGAGTTTGAGACAATTGCGAAATCGGGCAACTCATCAATAACCTGTATAGTATCTGTTAGTTTATGGGTGCATTTATTATTACTTACTTCTAGCGTAACGTTATAAATGCCAGGTAATAAATAAGTATGACCCGGATTTTGAAGGTTACTAGTGATCCCATCACCAAAATCCCATTGCCATGTTGTTGCACCAATTGACTGATCTTTAAATTGAATGTATCGCGAAGTGTCGCAACTGTTTCTATAAATGAATTTTGCAATTGGCGGGCTAATGTGTACATATTTTAGTAGGGTTAAAGTATCAGCACAAAAGTTATTGATGGCAATAAGTGTAACATTAAAAAAACCAGTGTCTTTGTATGTATAATTCGGGTTTCTCGCCTTCGAACTTCCACCATCGCCAAAGCGCCATATGTAATCAGTTACATTTCCAATGGTCTCATCAATAAAATTTACAGGTGTAAATGCACATGCATCGCGCGGCGATGCAGAAAAGCCAGCCTTAGGCTTTTCGTTGATGACCACCGCATTTGCAAGTGTAAATGTATCTGTGCAACCACTTGCAGTTATTACAATCACAGTTACATTATAACTACCCTCTTTGGTGTAAGTATGCACACCGGAAATATTGGTTCCGAAGGTGCCATCACCAAAGTCCCATTTATAAGTAGTGATAGCTTCCGAAGAAACTACATCAGCTAAAAAATTTGAGGTGAAGGGTGTGCAACCATTGTAAGGCGCATTTATTATACTGCCAATATTTGGAGGTCCAATATATATTGCGGGTTGCTTAATTATGGTATCAGTACAACCGCTATTATCTGTTACTAAAAGTTTTACATTAAAACTGCCAAACGATGTGTAAGTGTGGGATGTTGTAGCTAATGTGCTTGTACCACCATCGCCAAAATCCCATAGATAGCTTTTAATTGCTGAACCGTTTGCAATAAATTTTGCTGTTACAGGAGGCATACAGGCACCAGGCGCACCTTCCATAGTAATTGTAGCATTAGGCTTTGGTCTAACATAAATAAATTTGGTAATTGAATCTTGACAAGCACCAAAATCAGCTACCAACTTTATACTAAAAACTCCAGACTTGGTAAATGTTTTTGAAGCATTTGTGCTGTCAGATGAAGTGCCATCACTAAAAAACCACTTTGATTTTGTAGGAGTGGGTGTTGAAGTATTTATAAATCTTACAGCAGTATTAGAACATGTAGAATCTACGCCGGTAAAGTTGGCACTTACTGTGCCAACTACTATTGCATTATTTTTTACAATAGAGTCAATACAACCCACATTATTTCTAATTACCAGCTTTACATCGTAAACTCCGAAGGTTGCATAGGTGTGGGTGGGATTCTTTAAGGTTGAGCTAGTTCCATCACCAAAACTCCATGAGTAACTATTTATGTTATCGCCTTTAGATGAATCTATAAAACTGATTGTAGTTGGAGGCCTGCATGTTGGTACCAATGTATAACCAAAGTTGGCCAGTACACCACTCTGAATTTTTATAAAAGATGGTTTACTTAAAGCACTAATGCAGCCATTACTATTTGCAACACGCAGCGTTATGGCAAAGTTACCGGCCACCGTATATGTATGTTCAGGGTTTTGCAGGGTTGATGATGAACCGTCGCCAAAATCCCATTGCCATGTTGTTATTGCGCTATTGCCGGCATTTGTTTGGTCAGTAAATTTTACCTTAAGTGGAAAACAGCCGGTAACATTTGATGCAGCAAAATTTACTACCGGAGCTTCATTTACAGTAATGTAATTTGTTTTAGTAATGCTGTCTTTACCAGTAGCACTGGTTACAACTAGCCTTACGTTATATACACCGGGGTTAAAGTAAAATGTTGTCGGATTTTCGGCGGTTGAGGTGGTGCCATTGCCTAAATCCCAAAACCATTGGTTAGGGTTACCTGTGCTTTGATTTTTAAACTTTACAACTAATGGTGCACACCCTTTTGTAGTATCTGAAGTGAATGCTGCACTTAGCTGCGCCATGGCCGTGTTAAACCACGGTAGGGTAAACACCACTAAGAGTGCGTGTCTCAGGTGGTTTAGGTAGTATGGCACTTTCACTATCCTTTATATAGAGCAATATAAAAAATAATGGTTGTAAATTTTTTTAAAAAACATAAACTAAAAAACAATGGCCACCTTTATTTAGGTAGCCATTGCTTTTTTAGTACTTAAATTTTTTAGCGAATCAGCGTTACGTTGCCAATTATTGGGAGTACCACACTGTTTTGACAAACAACTTCTATGCAGTAAACATATACATCAGATGTAAGTTTTACACCATTCATGGTACCATCCCAACCATCGGATGCTACATTGGCATTTACATTGCTTTTACTGTAAACTATTTGGCCCCATCTATTAAATATTTTGAACGATTTAATATTGAAAACTCCAGTACCTCTTGGGTAAAACTGGTCGTTGGCTCCATCTCCATTTGGTGAGAAAGAGTTTGGAACGTATACGTTCGAGTTATCGCAGATCACTACAACTGTTACATCATCTTTTGACACACAACCACCTGCATTAGTAGCTTGTACAGAATAAGTGATCTTTTCGCGGGGCGATGCTATCGGGTTAGGGCAATTATTACAATCTAAGCCCGTACTAGGATACCATTTCCATCCGGTTACATCCGACGAATTTTTTGTTTTTAAAGTAAGTGCAGAACCTACGGACAGATTTATAGGATTGTTACCTTCTATCTCAATTTTTGGTATAGGATACACCTGAATGGTCACATAGCCGGTATCAGAAAAACAACTTTTATCATCTTTGCCAACAACCTGATAAGTGATAGTGGTTTCGGGTTTAGCTTTCGGCGTTGCTGACTTTGAATTATCAAGATATGTTGATGGAAACCATTCATAATTTTTAGCACCATTGGCTTTTAAACCATAAGATTCACCTATGCATAATGTATCACCATTATTTACTGACATTACAAATGGCTGCCTTACTAATACGGTAACACTGTCTGTACCGGTGCAACCATAAATGGTTTTGCCGGTTACCTTATAGGTTATTGAGTCTTTAGGGTTGGCTGTAGGTGTGGCACAATTTAAACAGCTTAGTGTTGGGTGGAATTGCCATGTATACATATCTGCACCAGTAGCCATTAAGTTTATAGGCGCATTTAGGCACATGATGGAGTCTACGCCTGCATCTACTACCGGTATTGGATGTATAGTTGCAGTACGCTCAACTGTTGTGGCACAACCATCTGCATTTATTACTACTGCCTTAATTGGATAATTACCTGCTTTTAAATACGATTGAGCACCGGGATTTTGTAGTGAAGATGTATTACCATTACCCATGTTCCAACTCCAGCTTAGTGTTGATGTATCAGCCTTTAATAAATTACCAGTAAAAGTTAGTGAACCAGGCTCGCACGCTGATGTGTCTCCATTGATTGCAATTGCAGGGCTTGGAATGATCTTTACAAAATTATTTAAGCTTGCCACATCGGTACAGCCAAACTTGGTTGTAGCTGTCATCTTTATATTGTACATACCGGGCTTGTCGTAAAGGTGTTTTGGAGCACGATCTGTTGATTTAGTGCCATCACCAAACTCCCATAAAAAACCTGCAATCTCGTCATTACTCCATGTAGAATCTGAGAATGAAACATAACCGCTATCGCATATCAGTTTGTTTTCTGCTAATATGTTTGTTGTAATAGCTTTTACATGTATCGTGTCTGGCCCAACAATAGGCACCGGACAACCTGATGCATCTTCCAGAATCATTTTTGGTAAGTAGTCGCCCGGTCTTGAATAAGTATGCGTGGCTTTAGTAGAGTCAGAATAATTTCCGGTACCATCATTAAAATCCCAAAAGTACCTGACAGCATTTTTAGTTGTGGCCGTAAATTGAATATCTGATGGACTACAAACGGTTGTAGGTGTATAATTAAAAACGCCGGTAGGGCCCTGTATCTTGATAACTTTTTTTAAAGTATCAGCACAACCACCATTGCTGTTTACCCAAAGCTTAGCACTATAAGTACCTGGGTATGTGTAAAGATGTGACGGAGCAGAAAGGCTAGATGTTCCACCGTCGCCAAAATCCCATGAAAAATTTACAAAGTTTGTTGATGTATTATTAAAGTCAACCAAAAGTGGAGGACATGTACCAAATGAATCACTCACAGTAAAGTTAGCAAGGGCAGGAAATACCTTAATGTTGGTTGATGCATTGCTGGTACATCCGAACTTGTCAACCATTTTTAGGTTTACTACATAACTACCCTGTTGTTTGTAAGACCTTATTGTATCTAATTTAGTTGAGGTTGATCCATCACCAAAAGACCATAAATAATTTACAGAAACACCACCGGTAGATTCGTTTGTAAATGTGATTGGAATATTAGGACATATTAATGTGTCTGAAACCCTGAACTGCGCTTTTGGGTTTGTAACCGTTAATATATTCGGCTTCGCAATACTATCCTTACAACCATAACTATCCTGTACCAATAATTTTACACTAAACACACCAACAGAATCGTACTGGTGCTTGAATGGAGCAGCAGCTAATGTATCTTTTTTTCCATCACCATAATCCCAAATATATTTTGTTATGGGATGCACCTGGTCAGTTAATGAAGTTTCATTTAAGGTGATAGTATTGCCTAAACAAATGCCTTGAGTACCCAGACTAAAGTCAGCCTGAGGACCATAAATTTTAATAGGAACTGCTACTCCTAAAGTATCTCTACAACCTAACACATCGTAAGTAACTACTGCAATGCTAAAAGTGCCTGCCTCATTAAAGTTTTGAGCAACTGGTGCACTTACAGTTGTAACCACCGGCCCGCCCAAGCCTGCAAAATACCATGAATAGTTTTGGATGTTGCTTTTATCAATGTTGATCACATTAACGCCTACACGACTATCTCTACACGAAATTTCTGAACTGTATACTAGTTCGCCTAATTCTTTAACAACGAGAACTTCTTTTTTATTCGTGTTAACGCAAGTTCCATTTGATACTTTCAAAACAACATTGTACCTACCCGGCTTAGCATAGGTATGTGTGGGATTTTGTTGCGTTGATGTGTTTCCATCTCCAAAGTCCCAACTCCATGAGGTTGCTCCTATTGATTTGTCTTTAAACTTTCTTGTGAGTCTGTCAGTACAAAAATAGGCTGTATCAAAACTGGCAATTGGCGGACTGATGTGTATGTATTTTTTTACTTCCAAAGTATCGGCGCAGCCCATACTGGTTACTACTAAAGTAATGTTGAAAAATCCTGTATCAACATAAAAGTGTTTGGGGTCTTTTACAACACTTTGTATGCCGTCGCCAAAATTCCAAAGCCATTCAGTAATTGTAGAATCACCTGAAACATCTTTAAACACAATAGGCACTTCTGCGCAGGCATCTCTTGGCGTGGCACTAAACTTAGCAAGAGGTTTGCTACCAACCTGTACTGCCTGCTCATGCGTAAACGAATCAATACAACCTGCGCCTGTAACTATTTTCAGCTTAACTGTATAGAAGCCGGGTTTGGTATAAGTATATTTTGGAAACGAATCTGTAGATGTTGACCCATCACCAAAATCCCAAAAATAAGAGGTTACTTTTTCTATACTTTGTATTACTGCCTGCGGACTAATTGTATAAGGCAAACATCCTTTTACTGGAAGGTTACCTAAAAAGACAATTCTTGGCGGTGTTACTTTTACTAGGTCAGCCTTATCTAAAGTATCAGTACATCCTGTTGCGTTGGTTACAATTAAACGTACGCTAAATGCACCTGGTGTAGTGTAAGTATGCGTTGGACTTTGCTGTGTTGATGTGGCGCCATCACCAAAATTCCATTTGTAGGTGATACCGTTGGTTGATGTATTTTGAAAATTAACTGTTAATGGAGCTACACAACCAGAAGTGTTAGTTGCATTAAATGAGGCTTTCGGCTTGGCCTTTATTGTAATTGTTTTTATGGTTGAGTCTGCACATGAGCCATAATTATTTACAAGTTTTACCTGATAAACGCCTGCGCTTGCAAAAGCCTTGGTAACGTTTATGCCGGTTAACATTGTACCATCACTAAAGTACCATGAAGCTGTAGTTGGTTCAGGTGTAGATGTGTTAGCAAAACTTACAGTTTCATTTACACACGCACTGTCTTTAAAAGTAAAACTGGCTTTTACAAAGCCTATAGATACGGCGTTTATTTTGGTTAACGTATCAGAACATCCGGAAGTATTTGTTGCAATTAATTGTACCGTATAAGTGCCGGCATTTGCGTAATTATTTATAGGGTTTATTGCAGTTGATGATTTTCCGTCACCAAAATTCCACTTATAGTTTACCAGGCCGGTGCTTTGTGTTGTATTTGTAAATATTACAGGTGAAGGGCTTTGGCAAGCACCTACATTTAAAAAACTAAAATTGGCTTTTACACCATCAGCAAGGTTTATAAAATTAGGTTTCGTAAAAACCTTTACGCACCCGTTGCTATTTACAACCCTGAGTGTAACAGTAAAGCTGCCTGCATTGGTGTAAGTATGATCTGGATTTTGAAGGGTTGATAATGTACCATCACCAAAATCCCACTGCCAGCTGGCAATAGTGCCTGAACCAGCTGTACTTAAATCACTAAAATTTACTTTTAAAGGAAAACATCCTGTACTATCCGAAGCCTTAAAGTTGACTGCGGGTGGTGCATTTACAATTATAACCTGCGATTTTACGATGGAGTCAGCGCCTACAGCGTTTTTCACAACCAATTTTACGGTGTATTGTCCCGGATCGAAATAGGCATTTTTAGGATTTTGCTCAATGGAGGTAGTGCCATTACCTAAATCCCATTTCCACGATGTGGGAGCGCCGGTTGTTAGATCCTTAAAATCAACAATTACTGGTGGGCAACCAACAGTAGGAGAAGCTGAGAAATCGGCTTTCAACTGTGCATCTGCCGAAGTAAAACAAGTTATTAATGCTATTAGCTGAATTGCTTTCAGCCACATATTTTTAAGCGGTTTCATAGAATCTATAGGATGATATTTATCAAAAACATATTTGGGCTTAACATTATCATCCTTATAAACCCTTTTTTTCAATATTTATTTTATCTAATAGCTTCTTTTTGCCCGGCTTTTTGTAAACACAAAAAAATCCTCACCAGTTTGGTAAGGATTTTCAATGCTTAAATTTTTAAAAATTAGAATTGATAAAGTTTTTTGTATTTAGTAGTGAGGTAATTTATAAATACGCTACTATCTAGCGATGAATGTGTAATAAGATTACATAGTTGATCGCTTGTATACATTTTACCATGTACATGTATTTTAGACCGCAGCCACTGTAACAATTGAGTTGAGTTACCACTATTTGCAAGTGTCAGCTCAAAATCAGGCATCTCTTTTTTAGCTTGTTCCCAAAACTGCGCCGCATAAAAACTACCCAAACTATATGTGGGAAAGTAACCAAAGCTCCCATGGCTCCAATGTACATCTTGAAGGCAGCCGTCCATATCACCCGGAACGTTTACACCTAAAAGTGCAGCATATTGCTCATTCCAATAAGAAGGTATATCAGTTACTTGCAAATCGTTACTAATAAGTTGCTTCTCTAACTGATACCTGATCATTACATGAAAATGATAGGTTAACTCATCAGCTTCTGTACGTATAAGTGAAGGTTTTACTTTATTAATGGCTTTTAAAAAATCGTTCAGTGCTATACCTCTAAACTGATCTGGGAAAAATGATTGCAGTTTAGAAAAATAATACGTCCAGAATGCTTCACCTCTTCCAATACAATTTTCCCATAACCGCGATTGAGATTCATGAATGCCCAAAGATGTGTACTCACCCAACGGCAAACCATATTGCTCCGGAGGCAAGCCCTGCTCGTACAAAGCATGGCCAACTTCGTGAATCGTACTCCACGTCATATTTTCAAAATTATCTTCATCAATACGCGTAGTAATTCTTACATCCTGTGCACTAAAATTGGTAGAAAACGGATGCGCAGAAATATCCTGCCTTCCTGACGCAAAATCGAAATTGAGTTGCTTTGCAATATATAAACCCCACTCCCATTGTTTGTCTTTACGTAAAATGCTGGTGCAAAAAACCATCATCAACAGGTGTAGTGTTTTTTATTGCGGCTAAAAGTTTACTTAATGCGGGTGTAACATCGGTAAAAACTTTGTCGAGTTGAACCACAGTTGCGCCTTTCTCATATTCATCCATCAATGCATTATACGGATGACCTTCATAGCCAAGAATATCAGCCTCCTGCCGTTTTAAGTCAACGATTTTCGTTAACGGTAAGGCAAATTCATCAAACCTATTATTTTTACGAGCACTAACCCAAGCAAAAAAGGCTTCAGAAATTGCTTCGCTTTTATCTCTTACAAAAGCTGCGGAAAACTTTTTTGTTTTGTGATAATCTTCAAGCGTAAGCGCTACATTTTTCGCATTTCTTTAGGCGATAAACCATCTCTTTCGCTCAAGTCTTGTAATAGATTGTATAATTTTTCATCAACAAACATATTATGCGCTACTTCTGCTAGTGTGGCCAATTGTCGGCTTCTAAAATGCGATCCATTTGGTGGCAAATAAGTTTCCTGATCCCATTGCAAAACTGCAGATGCATATTTCACATCGGCAATTTGTTGCATTGATTTCCTTATAGCTATTATATAGTTGAGGCACACTGTGTTTTTCCATATTGCTTTTAAACTTAGTATTTCGAATTCAATTATTAACCGATCACATAATAACGAGAAGAAAAGTCTTTTTTCTAAGAAAAAACAAACCGCTTATATTTGCAGCCCGAAAAGCCGAGGTAGCTCAGCTGGTTAGAGCATCGGATTCATAACCCGAAGGTCGGCAGTTCAAGTCTGCTCCTCGGTACAAAAGCCCAAGTATTGATATTCAATTGCTTGGGCTTTTTACTTTACTCTAATTAAACTTCTTTTCTTATAACGGTAAATAAAGAGCTACCCCAGGGCTTTGCTATTGGTATTTTAATATCGAATCGGGTAATGTTTAAGAATAGTTTATTTAGAAATGGTGATGGCAATTTCACATCTGACTTAAAATCTCTATTCTTTGAGAGTAATAATTGTAACCGTTGGCCCGACCTAAGAGCGAAAATAGCAGGTGACATTAAAAAAGGCCAATAAATTGACTTGCTTATGGTTGCCGACGTTTTTGCCACCATCTTTTTGAGTAAAGGTTTGTTGTACCTTCTCTTTAATTCGCACGCTACATCATGCGTACCTCTAAACAATTTTCCGGCGGCTAAATTCATTAGCAAAAGTCCACCCGGCTTAAGTAAATCAATTAAATTCTCGAGTGCAATCTGGGCGTCATTGTCATCAAGCAGCACAAGTATATCATTGCAGATAATGATGTCAAAAATTTCTCCCTTGTAAAATGAGCTACACTCTAAAATAGAAACCCGATGAATTGGTAAGCCGGTTTTTTCTTTGGTATATTCAACTCCATCAGCTGAAAGATCAAAACCTTTGAGATTAGTGTAACCTGTTCTTTGCAAATGAGAAAGCATTCCGCCCGTACCGCAACCTGCATCTAATATTGTTGCCTGTTTATTATAATGGGTTTGTATCTCTCGTTCTGTAATTTGATGTAGGCATTTGTACCACCATAACTGCTCTTCGCAATGTGCCATTGCATCATACTCATGTCGTTTACCAATCATTATTTTTCAAGATTCAAGCAGGAAAAGTTGTTATTCAGAGCACCCAGATCTTTTTCTGTGTATAATTATTTCATCAAGGTTTCCCTTAGCCCAGACGGCTAATTGCAATATAGGCGTTGCAAGACTTTCACCTAAAAATGTTAACTCGTATACTGCCTTAGTAACATTATCAGCACAAATTGTCCTTTTTATCAAACCATCGTGTTCTAAACATTTTAACGTTACAGCAAGCATTCTTTGCGAAATACCGACGATTGATTTTTTAAGTTCGTTAAAACGTAATTGTTTATGTTGAGCCAATTGTAATATTGTGTACATCGTCCACTTATCTCCATATCTTGCCATTACATCTTTTACAGGACAAATCTTGCTATTAATGCAAGCTCCGGTAAATATGGAGCCTATCTCATCACGTTGTAGTTTAGTTAAAGGCATCTTAAATGTTTAACATTATCTGGTGTTTTAATTGCTTCAAAGATACATACCTTTGGTTACTAATAGTAACCATTAAGTTAAGATTGGCGTTTGTTGAAAAACTTGGTTGACTAAGAAATTTTTAAATAATATGAAAAAAGCAGAAGTAGTTGAAGTAATTCCTTCAAAAAAAATTATAGTTGGTGAGCCAAAAGCACCTATAACATTGATGATGTTTGGCGATTATGAAAGCGAGGATACCGCAAAGGCAAACGATGCTGTTAAACAAATTATCGAGGCTTTTCCACAAGACGTAAAATTTATTTTCCGTCATTTTCCTTTGGTTAGAGTACACCAGAAAGCACACAAAGCTGCTGAGGCTTCTCTTGCCGCTGCGCAGGAAGGCAAATTTTGGGAAATGCACAATGAGTTATTGAGCAACAGGCACAGCCTGGGAGTAATCAGTCTTAAAGGTCATGCACGTGATGTTGGTGTAAAATCTAAAAAGTTTTTGGACGAATTGATCAACAGCCATTATGGTTTATACATTCAAGATGATTTAAAAGAAGGTATTGGGCTTGGTGTGAAAGAAATACCGGCATTGTTCATCAACGGAAAACGTTTTACTGGCAAACCAGTTTTTGAAGAATTGAAAGCAAGCATCCAAAGCCTGATACAGGGTAAGGATGCTAAATCGAAGGTTAAAAAAGCTGCTTAGTGTTTGTATAATAAAAGGTTACTTATGGAATCATTAAAAAATAAGAAAGCACTTATAACCGGCGCAGGTAAAGGCATTGGTAAGGCCATCGCTTTAGCCTTAGCTGCTGAAGGTGTAGATGTTGGGCTAATTGCTCGTACCGCAAGCGACATTGAAAAGGTTGCGGATGAGGCAAAAGCTTTTGGGGTTTCGGCCTATTTTGAGACTGCGGATGTTAGTGATAGAAATGCAGTTGAAAAAGCAATTTCAAAACTTCAGCTTCAGTTAGGTAGTATTGATATTCTGATAAATAACGCCGGTACCGGTACGTTTGGAAAGTTTTTAGAACTGGACCCTGAAGAATGGGAAATGCAGGTGCGGGTAAACCTGTTTGGCGTGTATTACGTTACACGCGCCGTGTTGCCACAAATGCTCGAACAAAAAAGTGGTGATATTGTAAACATCTCATCAACCGCAGGTAAATCAGGAAACGTAGGTACAAGTGCGTATTCTGCATCAAAATTCGGTGTTTTCGGGTTGTCAGAAAGTTTAATGCAAGAGGTTCGCAAATCAAATATCAGGGTTACTGCAATGGCTCCTAGTACCATAGTAACTGACCTTGCGCAAAGTGCAGATCTTATAAAGGGTGATGCTGAAAATGTGATGCATCCTGAAGATTTTGCAGAACTAATTATAGCTCAACTTAAACTGCATAAAAGAATGTTTGTGAAGGAGTCGAGTGTTTTTTCTACCAATCCATAATTTTTAATAAGACGATTATAGTTTAAGAGCTGCCACAAATTTGTGGTGGCTTTTTTATTTACAATCGTTTTCAACAACAAATAAGGCAACAAAAAGGCCGCAGCCTTTATTTATATGTGCTTCTCTAAACATACACAACCCAAAAAAATGTTTTGTAGAAATTTGTACAAACAACATCGGTAAGTTTCTACAATACCTCCCCACAAATCAATATAAAACAGTGGTTGAGTTTTTGAAATTTGATATTCAATGCATACAAAAGTTGTCCATGGTTTTTTATGATGTGCATTGAAACTCAATTCAAATTTTCTAAACAAAACCACCACTCATGAAAGCAGCAGTTTTTCACAAAATTGGCGATATCAGCGTAGATAATGTTGACGATCCGAAGCTTGAAAAATCAGACGACATAATTATCAAGGTTACGTCAACGGCTATTTGTGGTTCTGATCTTCATATTTATGACGGATTTGTACCTCAATTAAAAGATCAGGTTTTAGGTCACGAGTTTATGGGTATAGTTGAAGAAACAGGACCTGATGTAACCAAAGTAAAAAAGGGAGATCGTGTAGTAGTGCCTTTTACTATTGCCTGCGGACAATGCTTTTTTTGCCAGCAGGGGTTTCACCCAAGCTGCGAGCATAGTAATCCTGAAATGTATGGCCCCGAAGGAGATTTAATGAAAGGTAAAGGTGGGGGAATGTTTGGCTACACCGATATGTATGGCGGCTACAGTGGAGGACAGGCAGAATATGTTCGGGTGCCGTATGGCAATACCGGCCCCAAAATTATTCCCGATGGTTTAGATGATGATCAGGTGCTCTTTCTAACAGACATCTTTCCTACAGGATGGAGTGCTGTAAAATGGGGACATGTAAAACCCGGTGATACAGTAGTTATTTTTGGTAGCGGACCCGTTGGATTAATGGCACAAAAAGCAGCCTGGTTAAATGGTGCAAAGCGTGTTATTGCAGTAGATCCATTAGACTATCGTTTAGAAAAAGCAAGGCGTGTAAATAACGTGGATACATTAAATGCTAATGAAGATGATCTGCGTGAAAAAATATATGCCATGACAGATGGCCGCGGTGCTGATGTTGCCATAGATGCCGTGGGTATGGAAGCGAGCCGAACCTTTTTAGAAAAAGTAAAAACGGTGATCAACGTTGAAAAAGGCACCAGTAAAGTGATAGAAATGTGTACCGAAGCAGTACGTAGAAATGGAACCGTATCTGTTGTAGGTGTTTATGCAAGTCCGTACGACAACTTTCCTATACATCGCATATTTGATAAAGGATTGATCATGCAGTTTGGTCAGGCACAAACGCACATGTATATAGATGAATGTTTTGAAATGGTAAGATCGGGCAAGGTGGTTTTAGATGATATTATTACGCATCGGCTTCCATTATCAAAAGCATCTGAAGCTTATGATATGTTTAAACAAAAGACGGATGATTGCGTAAAAGTGGTTCTAAAACCAGATTTGGATAGATAAATACATAATCCTTTCAAACCAACATTATGAATAAATCATTTATCAATGCCGCCTTTATTGACCAGATACGAGCGCTTTGGGCCGCTGAAGCTATGCTTAATGAAGAAATGCCAAGTATGATAGAGAAAGCCAACAATCTGGGTTTAAGAAAAAATTTAGCACTCCATTTCGCAGAAACAAGACAACAAAAGGTTGCACTTGAACTTATTTGCAAACAGTTAGATATCAATTTAGATGGGGCTACTAACGCGTCCATGCAAACATTGATAGCTGATGGTAATGACGCACTCTCAAATGCAGGAGCCTCAGCCAAAGATGCCACGCTCATTCAAAATGCTATTAAAATAGAACATAGTGAGATTGAGGCGTATGAAGCCATACTCCAAAATATAGAGAGTACACCTTTAAAAGGTGTTTATAATAGATTAGCACGAACACTTGAAGAAGAAAAACAGGCTCATATAAAACTTCATTTCTATCAAAAAAATTTTATTGATAAAAGTGCTGCCTTAGGTATTGTTGAGCATCAACATACATCCTAAAATGGATTCTGTTTACATAAAAAAGCCCAAAATCCCTACTTGGAATTTTGGGCTTTTTTAATGCAAGAATTAATACGCAAGTAAGGATGCTATTTTGTCTTTGACTTTTTCAGCAGTTGGCAACATTGCCTGTTCTAAATGCACATTCATAGGTACTGCGGGCAGATTTAGAGAACCTATCAATTCTATTTTCGCATCAAGGTTTGTAAAACACGCACCATAAATTCTGGCTGTCAGTGCTTCAGCAAATGAGTTGTTTAGTTGTTCTTCTGTAAGTACAATGCACTTACCATGTTTTTTTACACTTGCAAACACCATTGCTTCATCCAACGGATATAACGTTCTAAGATCCACAATTTCAACTTGCCCTTCAAAGCTTTTTGCTGCAGCACTAGCCCAATATACCCCCATGCCGTAGGTGATAATGCATAATGTTTTACCTTCTTTCACTAATGTAATATCGGCAGCTAAAGCAATATCAGCTTTGCCCAAAGGAAGTATATAATCTTTGGCAGGTTCTATCCGTTTTTGCATCATCAGTGCCAGGCACTTTGCTCCAATACAATCCTTTATGCTCTAACATCACCACCGGATTAGGATCTAAAAATGCCGCCTTCATCAAACCCTTCATATCTGCAGCGTTTGATGGATAACAAACTTTTATTCCTTTAATGGTCAGTAACGTACTCTCAATGCTGCCACTATGATAAGGGCCGCCGCCGCCATAAGCACCAATAGGTACTCGCAACACCATACTTACCGGAAATTTTCCTTGAGTTAAGTAGCAAGATTTCGAAATTTCAGTAACAAGTTGATTGAAACCAGGATAGATGTAATCTGCAAATTGTACCTCTACAATGGGTTTTACGCCAACAGCGGATAGGCCAATTGTTGAACCCACAATATAGGCCTCTTGTATTGCAGTATTAAATACCCTGTGATCGCCAAATTTATCTGCTAATGTTGCTGCCTCTCTAAATACACCGCCTAATCGCTTACCAACATCCTGGCCGTAAAGTATAGCCTCCTCATGTTCTTGCATTATTTCTTCAACAGCGTGCAAAGCAGCATCAACCATCATTACTTTACTACCGTTTACAGGGTTTCTTTCTCCCTGTTCATTTAAGATATTGGTAGCGGCAAATACATGATTGTGCACAGTTGCGGCAGATGGTTCTAAAGCTAAAACTGCAGCCTCAAAAGCCTTCTTTACCTGATAGTTTATTTCAACCTCGATAGATGCTAATTCAGAATCGTTGACTTGTAAACTTACAAGTGATGCCCTCAATTTAGGTATCGGATCAAATTGATTATGTTTATCCAAATCATCGGCTGATCTATAAAACTCTCTTCGCACTCCACTAGTATGATGGCCCAATAGGGGCGTTCTTGCATGTACTAAAATGGGGCCTGCTGTTCTCTTGCAAATGCAAAAGCTTTTTGCATAGCTATATAACTCTCGGAAAATCGCTGCCATCGCATTGCAACCTTTCCAATCCTTTAAAACCGGCTGCATATTCATAAGCATTCATTGCGCGAGACTCAATTGATGCTACACTAATTCCCCAATGATTATCCTGCACTAAATACACTATAGGCAGTTTTTTTAAAATTGCAAATTGAAATGCCTCACTTACTTCGCCTTCTGTAACACTATTATCACCAAAAGAACAAACTGCAATCGGCGCCTCGCCCATTGATCCGTATTTAAGTAAGCTAGAATTGATTTGCCGTAAGTATTGTAAACCTTGCGCTACGCCTGTAGTAGGTATAGCCTGCATACCTGTAGCACTACTTTGATGAATTATTGTTGGTTTTTCGGCCTCTATGCTGCTTGGATGACAGTAGTAGGAACGCCCTCCACTAAAAGGATCTTCAGCTTTCGCCAATAGTTGAAGCATTAACTGATACGGAGTAAAACCGATACTAAGAAGCATGCTATCATCTCTGTAATAAGGGCTAACAAAATCGCAGGAAAGTAGTTGTAATCCTGTTGCTATTTGTATGGCTTCATGTCCGCGGGAGGTTGAATGCACATATTTACACAGGTTGCGGTTTGCCTCAAATGTATCTGCCATTGCCTTTGCAGTGATCATTAATTTGTAGGCACGTAATAATAATTCAGTATTCATCATTCAACAATCGATAGAGGGAACAAGGCAGCTCGCATAGTTGCCATTTTTAAATTAACTCCGAACGATAAAACGTTTACAAAGCAAACAGAGTTCATTTACAACTAATAAAAAAGCCATTCAAAATTAGAATGGCTGTAAACTACTTTATTTCCAGATCAAATAATCGCTCTCGCTCCAAAAAGCCTTCTAACCTATCACCAACAACGCATTCTCCAACTCCGGCAGGTGTTCCTGTAAAAATAAGGTCACCAATATTGAGTGAAAAATAATTTGAAATATGAGATACGAGATAATCGAAAGTAAAGATCATATCATCCGAAACGCCTACCTGCACTTGTTCTCCATTATTGTTCAAGTTAAAGTTGATGGGGTTTCTAAGCATTTGCGGAGTAACTTCTTTCCATGTACCTACCACGGCTGAATTGTCCCATGCTTTCGCTTTTTCCCAGGGTAAACCTTTTTTCTTCAATTCCGCCTGAATGTCTCGTGCGGTAAAGTCGATACCAACTGTTAGCGCATTGTAGTATTTTGATGCTTGCTTTTCGGGCACATATTTTCCGTTTTTACAAATGCGCAATACTAGTTCTATTTCGTAATGCAACTCGTTACTAAACTCAGGATAGTAAAATGGGGTTTGCGGCTGCAACAAAGCGCTTTTAGGCTTTATGAAGATAACTGGTTCTTCAGGGATAGCGTTTCCTAACTCCTTGGCATGCTCAGCATAATTTCTCCCTACACAGAAGATTTTCATAATAGTTAATTTAAATAGTAATCAAATAATTACCCTATTTAAAGTTCTTGAAAGAACGTGTTACATTTAGGCGTTGCAATTATTTGTATATACTAAGACGAGTATATAACGTATATAGACGTCAATATTATACAACATTAAAATTATTTATAGCTGTCATAGCTCGCTCTATACCTACGGATGCCCAGTTTTCAATGACTTCTACGCATTTTTGTAACTTTTTATTTACAATTTCTTGCTCGGCAGCCGTCCATTTACCTAAAACAAAATCTACTTGCTGGCCTTTTTGAAAATTGCTTCCTATTCCAAACCGGAGTTTAGGGTATTTATCTGTTCGCAAAATAGCCTGAATGTCTTTTAGGCCATTGTGGCCTGCATCGCTACCGCTTGGCCTTAACCGAATTTTGGATAATGGCAAAGCAAGGTCGTCAACAATAGTTAAGGTATTTTCAAGTGCTATTTTCTCCTTGTCCATCCAATACTTAAAAGCGCGACCACTTAAATTCATATAAGTTGTTGGTTTAATGCAAATGAAAATTTTGCCTTTCCACTTTACTTCGGCAACCATAGCTAATCTATCTAGCTTAAATGTTCCACCGTAGGTTTTAACAACAAGGTCTAAAACATCGAAACCTACATTATGTCTAGTATGCTCATATTCTGCGCCAATATTGCCAAGACCAACTAACAAAAATTTACTCATACAAAAAAAATTGCCACACAAGTATTAATGTAGTACTTATCCAATTTGTTTAAAACAAAAGATCGCTATAGTCCGTATGGACTTTTTAAAGAGAAGTTATTCAGATATTGGATTGGGCATCTTATAAAATTGCCGCATAATTTTGAGGCGTATCAGCTGATGCAAAACATTATTGATTTGCAAGCGAATGAGACAATCAGTGAAATATTTTATAGAAAATATTAAACCTGCATCAGCATTGCTAGCTGATAATTAAATAATTATGCAAAATACGCATAATGCTTAATTCAACCGAAAGCGAAATATTTTTTACGCAAAAAAACCCGGCAAAGCCGGGTTTTTTTAAAAAATATGAATCTATTTCTTCTTATCTGATGTAGCTTCTTCCTGCTTCAACTGACGTGTCATAACAATAGAAGCGATAGGAATACGAGGACTATTCAAAATCTCCATATTCTCAGCTTTTACATCTTCAACTCTAATGTTCTCATTCAATCCAAGATTGCTAATGTCAACTGTAATTGACTCTCTTAAATCTTTAGGTAAAGCTTTTACTTTAAGAGACTTCATTTTAATAACTAATTTACCACCAGCTTTTACACCCGCAGGTGTACCTGTAAGGTGTAATGGAAGTGTAGCAATAACTTTTTTGTCACCAACAAGCTCTAAAAAATCAACGTGTAAAAGTTGATCAGATAACTTTATCAAACTGAAGATCTTTTAAAATACAAGTGTAGTTGCTACCGTCTACTAGTAACTTCAGCTTGCATAAATTCTGCGTGTGTATACGATTGGCTTAAAAGCCTTTGCCGGAGCAGAAAAGTTAATTTCTTTGGCACCCCCGTAAATTACACCAGGCACAAGTTCCTGAGAGCGAAGTTGGCGGGTGGCTTTTTTGCCCATTTCGGTCCTCAGTTGTCCTTCGATTGTAATTGTTTTCATTGTGTTAATGTTTATTAATAAATGGAAAAATCCTTAATTCTTACACTTCGCTTATTAATCTCTTGCTTCTCGTTTAGCTTTTAACTGAGAATGGATAAATAAGTTAGTGATACTTCTATTTTCATAAGCATTTCTAATTGCAATTGCAAAAAGATCTGCCACTGATAAAACCTTTATTTTACTTCCTTTTTTAGCATTGGAATTGTATCGCATACAACCAATTCTTCTAAAACACTATTCTCAATATTTTCATAAGCATTTCCACTTAAAACAGGGTGAGTACATAAGAGCTCTAACACTTTTTGCGCCCTTTTCCAATAAGTAAATTTGCTGCTTTTGCTAATGTTCCCCCAGTATCGCAAATATCATCTATTAAAATAATCTCCTTTCCGGCTAACATCTCCAATTACAACCATGCTTGCAATTTCATTTGCACGCTTTCTATGCTTATCGCAAATAACCATTTCAGCATTGAAATAACTGGCAATTTCCCTTACTCTATTGGTACTTCCCACATCGGGGGCCGCAAAGGTAAGGTTTTGAAGTTTAAGTTGCTCAATGTAAGGTATAAATATGGCCGAGCTATCCAAGTGATCTACCGGAATATCAAAATAGCCCTGTATTTGTGGAGCATGCAGATCCATCGTGATAACCCTGCTTGCACCTGCAGCAACAAGAAGATTGGCAATTAATTTAGAGCCAATAGCTACCCGCGGCCTATCTTTTCTATCTTGACGGGCATAACCATAATAAGGTAGTACTACTACAATTTTATGAGCACTGGCACGGCGTGCGGCATCTATCATCAAGAACAACTCCATCAAGTTATCGGAAGGTGCATGGGTACTTTGTATCAAAAAAACATAATCTCCTCTTATGCTTTCCATAAATATGGGTTGATACTCACCATCACTAAATTTTTGAATATTTATTTTTCCTAATGGTATACCAAATTTTTCTGCTATTTTGGTTGATAAAATTTTTGAACCTGTACCTGAAAAAATCTTTATTGAAGGATTCATAACCTTTATTGGAATGAGCGGCGAAGATAAGTCAACAACTTTTAAATTATAGTTGTAACCGAAAGCATGGAAAAACATACTATAAAAAATTGGGCTGAAGATGACCGGCCCAGAGAAAAACTTGCGCAAAAGGGGCCCAATACCTTAGCAATTCTGAACTAATTGCTATTTTAATTCTGAACGGAACAGTTAACAGAAGTGCTGTTGACTTAGCAAAAGACTTGCTGAACCTGGTTAAAAATGATTTACAAAAATTGGGGAAACTATCAGTTAAAGATATTGTCAACCTCAAAATTAAAGGGTTGGGACCGGCAAAAGCCATTTCTATAGTTGCAGCGCTTGAGTTAGGTGTACGGAGAGATATGTCCGAAACAAAAAAAGAAACAGTGCTGTCTAGTAAAGATATTGCCAATTATTTCAAGGCACAATTACAATATAAAAAGCATGAGATATTTGCTGTTGTGTTTCTAAATCAGGCCAACAAAATAAATCATTATGAAATAATAAGCGAAGGAGGCATAACAGGAACCGTTGCTGACCCTAGAATAATTTTAAGAAAAGCGTTAGAACATAATGCAACAAGCCTGGTACTTTGTCATAACCACCCCAGCGGAAATTTGCGACCCAGCAGGCAAGATGAAGACATCACACAAAAAATAAAAGAGGCTGCCAAATTTTTTGACATTAAAGTATTAGATCACATCATTGTTAGTGAAGAAGGTTATTACAGTTTTGCAGACTCCGGAATATTATAACTACAAGCATTAAGCCTGAGCAGTGGGCCCACCAAAATGCAAAGGAATTTCTACTTGCTCAAAATCTTGAATTGTACCATTAGCAGCTTCGTACCGATTTACATTATCTTCCAAAGCCTTTAAAAAACGTTTGGCATGCATAGGTGTAAATATAATTCTGCTTTTAACCTTACTCTTAGGTGTACCAGGCATCACGTTTACAAAATCCATCACAAACTCCGCATGGCTATGGGTAATTATAGCCAGATTAGCATACGTTCCTTCTGCTACCTCTTCACTAATTTCAATGTTTATCTGATTTGGAGTTTGCTGTTCTGCCATATATTTTTAATTAGAGAGGCAAAAGTAAAGAAAAGATAGAGAACAAACTGTCATGGAAGGATACTTCTATCCAGTGTTTAATAAATAACACGGGCAATCAAAAGAAAAAATTCCGTATAATAAAAAGAGGTTGCCTTTGAGAAGGCAACCTCTTTCAAAAACAAATATTAAATTATCTTGAACCTGTGTATTTCCATGTCTCGGTCCATGTCGTTCTAACAAAAGGCGCAGCAGTCACAACACTTGGTTGTAGCATGTTGTACTTAATTTGTAGTGTTTTGGATGATGAGTTATAGGCATTTACCCCTGTGGGATCAATTCTTCCTGATCTGGTATTAGAAGCCGGTTGCCCATACCAATTTGTAACTGCTATAACTTTATCGGTAGCCGGATCAAATTCAAATATTGGCGAAAAACTGCCATAAGAACTGTAAGTAGAACCTGAAGTTATAGGAACATAATGTCCACCATAGAAATAGTTATCATACACTTCGCATTTTGTAGCAGAAATCGTCCTTAATTCATAGCGCATAGGTGCATTAGCTAAACCAACAGTACTACCACTTGCAAGCAAGAAGTTGTTGATGTGAGTCAAGGTGGCACTTGTAGCATCAACCATTGTTCCTGTTACTTCGTAAACACCATCCCACTTGTTCTTAATGCTTAACAATGAAATAACGCTAGTGTAACCGGAAGAAATTTTAAGCGAACCAGAGTCAATAACCTTGAAATATGTAGCGTAGATACGAGACAAATCCCACTTAGCACCGTTTAATGATATTTCAAGATCTTTCTGAATTTCTCCAGGAGCTAGAGTTAAAGTGTACACATTACCTACCTTAGAAATGCCAGTTCCCAAAGTATACAAACTATCAGGTAACAACTCATACGAAGTACCATTTTTTGTATTGTAAGTCGTAATGCTATCCTTCCTCAGCTCGACTTTGATTTGCATAGACTTATTTAATTCCTCATTTGAGTTTACGTCTCTTCTTATAGTTAGTAATGACACTTTCTTCACATCAGAAAAAACTGAGAAAAACAATTTATTTTCAGGTGCCTGTGTCACTTTTAATAAAGATGTTCCCCTACCCTCAGTTAAATCGTCTACAGTATCCTTTATACAAGAAGAAAACAACATCCCAAAGGAAAAAACCAAGAATAATTTTGAAAAAATATTTTTCATATAATTAATTAATTTAAAAATTTAATACGTGTTACTTATCCCACCAAACTCTTGTATCCTGATTATCTCCACCAATTGCTGCCGCTGCCGCATCTGTTGCTGCTTTGTTTGAACCGTATTCTCCAGTACCATATACATAGCGCCTAGGTATTTGCTTACTTGAATTTGTTGCATCAGGCGCAGGAGTTAAAACAGGGAAACCGCTTTTTCTCCAGATATTCCAGCCTTGTAATCCATTTGGATAGGCTGCAAGATATCTTTGAAGTGAAATGGGTTTGATGTTAGCGCCAGTTCCAGCAGGAGCTGTTAATGCTACATCTGTTTGAGTGAAATATGAAGCACTAGGTGCTGCCAAATTCCATTCAGCAAAAGAGAGATTTACGCCGTTCTGATAAACGGTCGCCAAAGGTTCTGAGGTCCATCCATAATCAGCAGCTTCTGCTCTCGCTAAAGCTACTTGAGCAGCACTTAATATAACTACCGGATCTCCTATCTTTCTGTAATTTGGATTTAAAACTTTAGACCAAGTTGGGTTAGCACCGGTGAAAGCCTCAGCCTTTGCACGCAATATACCAAAGGGAACACCTACACTTGAAGTACCAAAAACACTTTGACGATTGTCTGAAAAGTTGTTTAATAATGAAATCACAACTGGACTTTCGCCATAATCATTACGACCATTGTACGTGTTGTACCATGGGTTTAGGAAATTGGCAGCATATGTTAGCGTGAAGTTATCAGCGTTAGATGAAATGTATCCTGCAGGATCGTTTAAAGCTGCTTTAAACTCCGTAGCAGCGTATCCTGATGCTGTTGGGAACCTTTTAGATAGCTGTATAGCCATCATCATTCTAAGTGAGTTAGCTAACTTTTTCCATTTGGCTACATCTCCATTGTAAATCACATCTCCTAAAATAAGAGATGAACTATTAAATTGACCTACAGAAGCAGTGAGTGAACTAATCATTCCCTTGTAGATATCTTCCTGCTTGTCATATTTGGCGGTTATTTTTCCTTGTAACGCTTCTGAATAAGGTACATCACCCCAACGATCTGTTACAGTTGAAAATAGATATTGAAGTAATATCTGTGCTGCCGCGGTTTGGTTTACACTCTCATTAACATTAATAATGTTTTTGAGATCATTCATTATCCCTGAATATTCACCACTAAAGTTTAAAATTGGGTTACTGTAAAGGGAAACATCAGTGTACTGCGTTTCTGAGAAAAATTGAGCATAAATACCAGGTCTGGTCATGGCAGCATAACCGCCTAGAGAAGCCTCAACATTGGTAAATAATGCTTTTGTAATTGGGCTACCTGTAGCATTTGGATTTACATTGGTATCTCCAAAATCCTTCAGTTTGTTACACGCGCTAGTGACGGTAATTGCGGTTAACGCAAATAAAATATATTTTATTTTTTTCATTTCTACATGTTTTGAATTACGATTTTAGAATCCCACTTTTAGGTTAAATCCTAAACCACGGGTACCAGGAAATTGACCTTGCTCACCACTAATACGGCTTACCTCCGATGGATCAAAATCCTGAGTTTTAGCATAAATAAGAACAGGATTTCTTGCCACTAACGAAAAGGTAGCACTTCTTGCAAATTTGCTGATGCCAAATTTCTTTACAGGTATATTGTATCCTATAGATAACTCGCGCATTTTCACAAAAGTTAAATCATAGATATATTCATCATATACCTTGGTGTTATACGACTGCTGAAAGTAGGTTTGAGCTGGCACATAAAAGACAACATCTTTTCCTGTTGCATCTACTCCGGCTACACGCACTCCACCACCATCAGCAACAGCTGTACGTACTGATTCGCCTTTATCATTCACAGCAGCAGTACGGGCAGTTAAGCCTGAATAAGATCCCCACATGTCAGACAATGAGAAGAATTTGCCACCAACCTGGTAGTCAAAGTTTGCATTGACTGTAAAATCGCCCATAATGGTAAAGCTGTTTTGCAAACCGCCAGTATGCTTAGGTAACACATTTCCAAAAGAAACATTTGGGTCGGTTTGATACAGTCCTGCGCCTGTAAGAACAGGTTTTCCATCTTTTCTTAGGATACCGGGTCCAAAAATTTCACCCCATTGCTTACCTACTTCATGTACTAATATAGGAGTACTTGCACTGTAAGTATTTTGTAAACTTAAAGTTCTAGTGATTCCTGCACCAAGAGCTACTACTTTATTATCAATCAATTGAGAATAAGTTGCAGATATATCCCATGTAAAGTTAGGTAGCGCTATAGGTTTTCCTGAAAGCTGTACATCAATACCCTTTTTAGTTAATTCACCAGCGTTTGTTAAGATTGAGCTGTAACCACTTGTTGGTGTAATAGTTAAAGATTGAGGGATATCTCTTTCTGAACCATCCCAATAAGTGACAACAAAACCTACTCTACTCTTTAAAAAGCGCGCTTCAATACCGATCTCTTTCTGAGTTGTAACAGCGCCATGTATTGAGGAATCAACTAATTGATCAGGAGTTGTCATCAAAATATTTCCGTTACCGAATTGATTTTGTCCTACTGAATAGGCAAAGCCTGGATAGCGATAAGCACCAAAGCTAGTTGAAGTTGTTCCCAACGCTTTTGGAACTTCACCCCATGATGCTCTCAATTTTCCAAAACTCAGCCAAGAAATATTTTTCATCAAGTCGCTGAATATAAATGATGCACCAAAAGATTTAGAAAGTACGTCATTGTTATTCTGAGGTAATGTAGAATACCAATCGTTACGAAGTGTAGCGTTAATAAATACTAAATTTTTATAACCTACATCTGCTGTTCCTAAAATAGCTCTGTATTTTTCTTTACTTCTGCTATTAGTAATTGTTGCAGCGTTGATAGAGTTATTTAAAGAGAAGAAATTTGGCACGCTCAAACCCTGATTGGTGTTTCCTCCATTGGATTTGCTTGTTGCTGTGAAGAAATCTGAACCCACATTAGCATTTACCTGAAAATCATTGAATTTCTTTGAGTAAGACGCTAAGAATTCGAGGTTCTCTCTATTCGAATAACTTTGAAAAGTAGAATAGTAACCTCTGGCTCTTGGCTCGTTACCTTGTGTTTGTAAACCACTATTCAATAATTCTGAACTAAACATTTGTTCTTCGAAAGTAGTGTTCTGTTGCTTACGATAAGTTCCTTTAATACTAAAATCGTTATTGATTTTGTAATTAAGAGAAACATCGCCAAATAAACGATCTCTGTTATTTTGAACACTTGTCAAATCGAACCATGTATAGAAGTTATACCAGTAATTCGCAGCATAAAAATTTCTTGGACTTGCTGCATTATAAGTATTAGGATTTGCATGATTCCAGCTGGCGTAAATACCATCTGCCGTCCTAAGACCTTTTAGTTCTTTCATTATGCCCATGTCCAAATCTCTGTGAAACCACTGATTGAACGATCCGGTAGTTTGATTAGAATATTCATCGTTGATGTCGCCATTAACTTTTTGATTCACATAGCTTAAATTGACACCCGCAGTCAATTTACTTGTAACATTTAGGCTACCTCTAAGATTTAATATGTTTTTCTTCAAATTTGTTGTTGGTACAATTCCTTTGATGTCAACATTAGAATAAGACATTCTAAAGCTAGAAACGTCTGTGTTTTTTGCAAAACTAATTGAGTTGTTTGCAGTTACACCAGTATTAAAGTAATCTCTCGCATTATCTTTTTGAGGATTTAAACTAGCAGTTTTATAAGAATAAGGGCTGCCAGCATACCAAGCGTACCAAGGAATGTACTCTTGACCTACCATACGAGGCCCCAGCTTGCATCATCGGAATAATCGTGGTAAAATTTACCATCCAATGCTTTCCATGCTTCAGGGTCACCAGTTTTCCAAGTATATTTCATCAAATCTGCAACACCACCACCTGCATAAGAATTTTGGTAGTTTGGAAGAATGTAAACATTTTCAAACTGAGCACCAATATTTACATCAACACCATAACCTGCAGTTTTATTGCCCTTTTTCATAGTTAAAACAATGGCACCATTTGCTCCCTGTGAACCAAATAATGCTGAGGCAGCAGGACCTTGTAAAACTGTGATATCTTCAACCTCATCCAAGTTCACATCATCAGCATTAGGCAGAATTGTACCATCTACTACGTAAATTACATCTTCACCTGTACCTAATCCGGAAGCACCTCTTAATCTTATTTGTGTATTTCTACCCAAAGCCGCAGCAGATTGACTTCTTACCTGAAGTCCTGAAACTTTACCTGCCAAAGCATTGTTGATATTAGTTTGCCTAATAGTGTTTAATTGTTCACCTCCTACTACCTGGGCATTGTATGTAGTACTACGCTTTGTTCTTTTTGTATTAAAAGCGCTGGTTACAATTACTTCATCAATAATAGCAGCTAAGCGTGAAACTGAGACATTATATACACTTCCATTTCCTACAGCAACTTGCTTCTCACCAAAATTTGTTGCTGAAATAACTAAAACATCGCCAGTTTTCGCGTTGATACGATACTCACCATCGTTGTTTGCAGAAACTCCTGCATTTGTACCTTTAACTTTGACAGTAGCACCTGCTACCGGGCTGCCACCTGGGTCGGTAACTTTACCGGTCACTATCCGAGTTTGCGAAAAGGCTAATACACTACATAATATTAGCCAGGTTAACATTAAAAGTTTTCTCATGTGCATTTTTTAAATTTAAAAATTCAAGCAAAAATAATCCTGTAAATCCAAACGTTAAAAGATTATTAATTCAGCGTTCAATTTACAATGTGCCTTTGTTTGTGACATTTTTTTTTATGAAAAGGCTGCATAAATGTGATAATTAGAAACATTTTCTAATGCTTTTTCTTCAGTGAAAGTGAAATCAATTAAATAAATATCAAAAAATAGTACTTAGGAGTAGGTTTTTTTCGAAGCAAAATTAATTTAGGTTGAAATACTTCTAAATTTTGAATAAACCTAATTTGCAGGGCGAAAAGCTGTCTCATTGATTAATATCTGCATTCAGTAAATGGTCAACTAAAATAAATATTGAAGTTGAAATTTAAGCTCGGTACGTTGGTTACCGTTTATTTCATCAAGACCACTACCTACAATATTCCTATCGTTATAAACAGTTTGGGCAATGCGTGCCCAAAGTGTAAGCTTTTTGGTAAGATCAACATTTACATTTAGGTAGTATCGAAAACCTTTTCCTGAGAAGGCAGGTATAGAATAACTATAAAGTACATCGTTTTCAAAAGCATAAATGCGACTATCGAAACCTTCAGTTTCGAAGTATTGCAAGCGTGTGTTAAATGATATAGGTTCTGAAAGCGGTTTATATATTAAGTCAACATAACTCAAAAAACCCTGCTCCGCCCGGTCTTTTTCACGCGGATCGTACCAAAGCACCTCCAACCTATTGCGCAGTGTGAAGCGGCTGTTCATCTTATAGCTAAATTGGGTACGCAAATCTTGCTTTGGCCTATTGTAATTGGCTCTGGTTGGCAGATCAAGCCCTGAAAGGTTTATAGATTTGCTTTCGTTTCTAAAACGTGTATAAAATTCAGTTTGTTTATTTGGCCTATAAGTAAGCTGCACAAAATAATCTGAACCCATAGATGGAGCATCAACCCTAAAGCGAAGCCAGGGAAAACTGAAAACATCAGCATATGCATCAATTTTTAAACCTGTACTTGGCTTAATACTAATGCCTGTAAAAAGCCCTTTCTCGTTTGTAGGAAAAGTGCTTTCTGTGAATGCGTTGCCGTATAAAGTCTGGTAAGATTTTTCAATATTCCGATACAAAACAGAAGCATCGACCGTTTGGTGAAGGCTAACAAGTAACCCATTGACAAAAGCTTTTGCATTGTTCTTATCCATAGCAGCTTCGCCAAAAAAATGTACATTCCTATAAGTATAACTATAATCAACACTGTAATTGTGCCAGTTAGAACCTGTTATGGCATATTGGTTGTAAGGTTGTATGGTACGCTGTATGGGCGATGAAAAATTAAAACCAATTCCATTAGCCCCAATATGAAGACTGTTTTTGTTGTAAGCTACATTACCTCCGAATGATGTTTGCTCTATTGCATTTCTTTTGCTTATTTCGGTTGACGTGCGGTGGTAGCCGGTGTTAAGAATGGAAGATATATAATCCTCATTTGTTAGAAAGGTATCTCTATTGATGGTCGCATCCATTTTTCTTATTGATGCAAAAGCAGTTAGTTGAAAATTGGCTTTTTCTAAGGTAATGGCCGCCCCTCGTTGAAAGTTCACTTCTCCCGGGCTATTGTAAGGCCGCAAAACATCTGCCTGCCGTTTGATGGCAGTTACGTCAGGGCCTTTTTTAAAGGCAAGGCTTTGCCAGTGTATTAATCCCTGACCGAGATTAACGGTGTAATCTCCCAAGGCCAAGGCTTTTACAATACCTACTTTTCGTACAAACAAATGAAAGGAATAGAAATCGAAACCCCTATTTTGATTACCCTTGAAAAAAGATTCACCCGCATCTTTATCGCCTACAAAACCGTATTGCAATAGATTTCTGTATGAGTACTTATATCTTAAAAATATGCGTTGCGGGCTGCCCAGGTATCTATTAGCAACACTATCTGAAGCGGCAAATCCTTTACTTTTTTCTAGAACCTGCTGGGCTCTAAAAAGTATTGTATGCCTGCCCTCTAACAACCTTTTTCCAAGATCTGCACCCAACGGTAATGCATTATCAACCCTTATAAAAGGTAATATTCGCTTTATAGTTTCTACATCCCACGTGGGGATGGCCTGTAACTCATATATGCTTATCAAATTACCTAACAATCTTCTGTAGCGAAACAAGTTTGCAATTTGCAAATCATTCAACAACTTCAATTCTCTTAAATCACTTTGCTCTGCAGTATTTAAGTTTAATGGGTTTCGCCTAAACTGCATTAGCGATTGCAGGTAGCTATCATCTTCCGTTTCCATTTCTTCCGTTTCTGCAAGGTTTTCTAACTGTTGCTCAACAACATTGCCCAGCGTAGTATCTGTCTGTGCATATATTGACGTACACATAATGCTAATGATGCATAATATAAGCGCCTGTTTATTCACTCCTGAGGCTTCTTAAGGTTGAATAACAATAAAATGCCGGGCGTAAAACCAAGTTGAGGATGGTAAGATGCATTCAGATCAACTCTTGCTAAGCCTAGTAACAAACCAACACCCAAATATGTATTATTAGTTAAGGTAGATACACCGCCTCTAAAAAATATTTTCTCCTGTAGGTTGTATTGCATACCTACATTTATACTAACCGGCTGATCCTCTTGTTTTATTATTTCTGTACTAATAAAAAACTTGTCCGATGGTTCATAACCAATGCCACCTTTAAAGATAGAAGCTAATTGCTGCTCGCTATTTTTACCAAATTTGCTACTTAATGGGTTGTACACGTGCACGCCTGCATGTAGTTTTTCTGTTAGATGCACGATTGTTCCGGCTTCAAAATTTATAGTAGATGCATTGCCATAGCCTGCTACACTAACAGTATGGTAATTAAATTTAACTCCTACATCAACCTGCTTTGCTACTGATCTTGCATAGGCTACTCCCAGCTGGTTTTCGCTAAATGAACTAAAACCGAAATAATCGCCCTGTACGGCAAATGTGCCTGATGATGTTGGCACAGCTACAACTGCGCTAAACTGGTTCAATTCTTCTAACAAAAATTTCCTTTCACCATATACACCAAAGCCAGCACTTTTTAACTGTGCAAATGCGGCCTGATTGCTAAGGCCAGAAAAAGCATCAACAAAATTTTTACTGTATGCACCCAGGCCCGCATATCTAATGGTAAAGGGCTGTCGCAAAGCTTGCGACGATGCTAAAACACTTGCAAGCATGAGACTAGTGATCAGTAAAAATCGTATCACAAATTTTAGGATTTGAAGATGAAATTTAAACACTGTACCCTAATAACCAAAAATTAATTTTAGTAGTACTTATAATGGATTTATAATAGTGTAACACAATACCTTTGACCGCATGCAAATACTTGATGGCAAAGCTGCCGCTCAGGCAGTTAAGAACGAATTAAAGAACGCAACAGATAAACTTATAAAAGAAGGTAAAAGAGCACCACATCTTAGCTGCAGTGTTAATTGGCAACAATGGTGCTAGCGAAACCTATGTTGCAAGCAAAGTGAAAACATGCAGCGAAATAGGTTATAATTCAACCCTTATCAAATTAGAAGATTCCATAAGTGAGGATGAACTTCTTGCAAAAATTACCCAACTAAATAATGATGATGGAATAGATGGTATTTTGGTACAATTGCCGCTACCTAAACATATAAATGAGGGCCGCATAATCAATGCAGTTTCTCCGTTAAAAGATGTTGATGGTTTTAATGAGGTAAGTGTTGGCAGGCTGGTACAAGGTTTACAAACATTTATACCTGCAACACCTTACGGCATAATGCTGTTGTTAGAGCATTATAATATACCCACAAAAGGTAAGCACGCTGTAGTAATTGGTCGTAGCAATATTGTGGGGCGACCTATGAGCATCCTGCTTAGTAGCAATCATCCATATGGAAATGCCACGGTTACTTTATGCCATTCTCATACACCTAATCTTAAAGAAATATGCCTTACAGCTGACATATTAGTGGCTGCTTTAGGCAAACCCGGTTTTGTAAAAGAATTTATGGTAAAACATAAGGCGGTTGTTATTGATGTAGGTATTACCAGAGTAGAAAGCACTGAAACAAAAAGTGGTTTCCGCTTAAAGGGCGATGTTGATTTTGAAGCAGTGTCTACCATTGCATCAGCAATTACCCCCGTGCCAGGTGGCGTAGGACCAATGACTATTGCAGGACTAATGAAAAATACGATGGAGGCTTATTTGAGAAGAAACCATTTTAGCTAGATAGTTTAATTATGAAACAAAGAGAAGTAACAGACGCGGAAAATGTCAAATGGACATGCGTACAAGCATACTCAGGATTGGATGGAAACATATCAGAAAAAGTTACAGAGCTATCTGAAAATACTATTGGAGAAGTACCTGTTATTTGTACACCCTCAGGTGGAGCCCAAAGCATCCGTTTGCAACTTACAAAAGAATGGGAAAGCTTTTCGGACGAAGAGTTGATAAATGCGATCGGTTCTGCTAAATAAATCTGGAATAAAAACTCAGAAATCCTGTAAAACAATCTTTGTTATGGGTAGGTCAACAAAACCTATAATCTTCTAAAGTTTATAAACGAAAATACACTCAACCCCAAAAAATTTCCTGTAAAAGCAGTTTGACTTGATAAGACAAATTGCTTTTACATTTTCTTACTATTTCATCTACCTACCTTTGCACTATGTTGGTTGAAAGAGATACAGAGGTTACGTTACCGGTAATGGAGGCATTTTACACCTTGCAAGGCGAAGGTTTTCACATGGGTAAAGCTGCATATTTTATAAGACTAGGGGGTTGCGATGTTGGGTGCGTTTGGTGCGATGTAAAAGATAGTTGGGATGCAAGTAATCATCCGAAACTTGCTGTAAATGATATTGTATCCGCAGCAAGTTCCAACGCAGGCAGGTTAGCTGTAATTACCGGGGGTGAGCCGTTGCTTCACAATCTTGATGCACTTACAATTGAACTTAAAAATGCAGGTTTCGAAACTAATATCGAAACATCCGGTTCATCGCCACTGAGCGGGCATTGGGATTGGATATGTCTTTCTCCAAAAAAATTTAAAGCACCGCTTCCCGAAATATTGCCTTTGGCTGATGAACTGAAAGTAGTAATTTTTAATAAGCACGATTTTGATTGGGCTGAAAAATATGCCGCTCAGGTGGGCGATCATTGCAAGTTGTATTTGCAAGCCGAATGGGATAAGGCAGCAACCATCACTCCACTTATTGTAGAGTATGTAAAGGCTAATCCCCAATGGCAAATAAGTGTGCAAGTGCATAAATATATTAATGTACCCTAGATAGACTTTATAAGCATCAATCCTTAAATTTTAACAGCCGTAATCATTGGCTTTTATCGAACTTCATTCGCACATCTTTTTGTTGATATGAAGTACTTTTTTACAATTCTATTTATTGCATCTTCCCTTCAATTATTTTCCCAATCTTTTACTGAGCAGAAGCTTAATGCAAAAGCAGTGGACGCTTACGAAAAGGCAATTCAAAAACTTAGAGATGGCGAGTTTAAAGCAGGCATTCCGCTTTTAGAAAAAGCTATTAGCGTTGAACCTAAATATTTAGATGCTATACTGTCACTTGGCGGCGTTTATGGTGAGCTGAAAAATTATAAAAATGCGGTGGAGCAATATGAAAAAGGCTTAAAGATAGACAGCAATTATTTTAAATATTACTACCTGCCATACTCAATAAACCTGGCCGGCTTAGGGCGTTTTGATGATGCACTTAATGCTGTAAATAAATTTTTACTAACACCAAACTTAAACGACCGAAGTAAAAAAAGTGGTGAATATAGAAAGCGTACCTACGAGTTTGGGATTGAATACGCTAGAAAAAATCCCTCCATTAATTATGTATTTGCTCCGGTTAATTTGGGAGACAGCGTAAACTCTGCAAAGTCAGAATATTATCCATCTATAACAATTGACGATAGCTTGTTTGTGTTTACAAGAAGAGGAGAAGGCTTTCGGGAAGATTTTATTGAGAGTACCATTCTAAAAGGAAAAAGATTTTCTAAATCAAAAGCTATTGCAGGTGATATAAATCTGGAGCCGTCCAAAGGCGCAATTAATATCAGTCAGGATGGTGACTGGTTGATTTTTGCCGGTTATAATTTCCCCGGTGGCACGGGCGATTTTGATCTATTTATTTCATACGATACACCAACAGGTTGGAGCGATCCTGAAAATTTAGGAAGAGCAATCAATACCGAATTTTGGGAGAGTTCGCCTAGTTTAAGTCCCGATAAAAGAGCTTTATATTTTAGTAGCAACCGACCAGGTGGTTTTGGTGGCAAAGATTTATATGTTAGTTACCGCCAGCCTAACGGCAAATGGTCTGCAGCCAAAAATATGGGACCTAATATCAATACTTCTGGCGACGAGTTAGCACCTTTTATACATGCCGACAATGCCACTTTATATTTTACATCAGATGGCTTGCCCGGTTATGGAAACAGCGATCTTTTTCTTTGCCGCAAAGGACCAAATAATGAGTGGAGCGTTCCGGAAAATTTAGGTTATCCCATCAACACAATAGAAAGTGATGGAAGCATTTTTATTGCTGCCGACGGTAAAACCGCTTACTATGCCAGTGAAAGAAGTGATACGAGAGGCGAACTAGATATTTATAGCTTTGAGTTACGCCCCAACATACGACCTGCTAAAACTTTGTATGTGCAAGGCAAAGTATATGATGTAAAAACTAGAAATGGGAATACCTAGCGCCGTAGAGTTGATTGATAATAAGAATCAGCAGCAGGTTACGCTTATACAAACAGATGAGAAAGGCAATTATTTTATGACACTTCCTGTTGGTAAAGACTATTCGTTTTCTGTAAAACGAAAGGGTTATTTATTTTATAGCGAAGTATATAATTTAAGTAAAAGTGCACCGGATAGCACTTATTACAAAGACATTCCATTGCAACCTGTAGCAGTTAATGCATCCATAGTTTTGAAAAATATTTTATTTGAAACCAATGCAGCCACACTCGAAAATATTAGCACTATTGAGTTAGATAGGTTGGTTCAATTGCTTAGCTGAAAATCCTACAATTAAAGTACAGATCAATGGCCATTCTGATAATATTGGGAAGCCGGCTGATAACCTAAAATTGTCTACTGCCCGCGCTAAATCGGTTGTTGACTATCTAATAACTAAGGGCATACAAAAAGAGCGCTTAGCATTTAAAGGTTTCGGAGAAACCAAGCCAATTGCAGACAATAAAACAGAAGATGGAAAAGCGATGAATAGAAGAACAGAGTTTGTAATTGTGTCGCAATAAAAAACTTTTAAGGTTGAAAAAAATCTTACAGGAATTATGAATTTGAATCACTATTTTCAAATCCATAATTCCTTTTTTCTTGCATCAAGAATTGCTTTATCAAATTGCACTAACGCTGGTGCCTAACATTGGTTCTGTAAGGGCTAAAGTATTGTCAGAACATTTTGGTTCGGCTCAGCAAATTTTCTCTTCTTCAGTTAAAGAACTTGCTCATGTAGATGGCTTTGGTATTACCCGTGCAAAAAGCGTTAAAGATTTTGTTGATTTTTCCCGCGCTGAAGAAGAAGTTGCTTTTATTGAAAAATTTAAGATCACTCCACTTTTCATTACTGACGGTGCCTATCCTAAGCGATTATTAAACTGCTATGATCCACCTACCCTTTTATATTACCGGGGCAATGCAGATTTAAATACTTCACGCGTGCTTGCCATTGTAGGCACCCGCACACATACTGAATACGGAAGGCAGGTAACCGAGCAATTAATAGAACAACTTGCCGCTGAGAATATCCTCATTGTTAGTGGTCTTGCTTTTGGTATCGATGCAATTGCTCACAAAGCTGCGCTGAAAAATAATTTGAAAACTGTTGGCGTTGTAGCTCATGGGCTCGATCGTATTTATCCAACCCAGCATAAATCTGTGGCTAAAGAAATGGTGCAACATGGTGGCATCCTCACTGAGTTTTTGAGTTTCACCAAACCTGACAGGCACAATTTCCCATCTCGAAACCGCGTTGTGGCCGGCATGTGCGATGCGACCGTTATTATAGAAACGCATCTTAAAGGTGGTAGTTTGATCACTGCAGAATTAGCTAATGGTTACAATAGAGATGTGTTCGCCATTCCCGGAAAAACAACGGATACCAAGAGCGCAGGATGTAATCATCTTATTAAAAACGATAAGGCCATTTTACTTACAGACGCAGCACAGCTTTTAGAAACACTAGGGTGGCAACAGCAAAAAGTAAAACCTCGCCAGCAAAAAGAACTCTTTATATCTCTTACACCTGACGAACAAAAATTAATAGACATTTTAAAGCAACGAGACAACGTACATATTGATGAACTATACCTCAAAAGCGGACTAAATAGTAGTACTGTAGCGGCCGCCACGCTTAGTTTAGAATTTCAAAATGTAATTGCCAGCCTGCCGGGCAAAATGTACAAGTTGCTGTAACTGCCGAGATTATTACAAAGTATTATTTACAATTTTTTTTTGCCCGTTACCTTTTCACGCCTCTATCTTTGCCTATGGCAATACACTCCAACGCGCAAGACAATAATATAGCGTCAAGATTTTATGGTGAAGGCTTAACCTTTGATGATGTACTCCTTCAACCTTCTTATAGCGAAATACTTCCTCGTGATGTAGATATCAGCACCAATCTTACAAAAACCATCAGGTTAAATGTGCCAATGCTTTCTGCGGCAATGGATACCGTAACGGAGGCAACTTTGGCTATTGCTCTAGCACGCGATGGTGGCTTAGGCATCCTTCATAAAAACATGAGTATAGAACGGCAGGCAGAGCAGGTGCGTAAAGTAAAACGTAGCGAAAGTGGTATCATCATCGATCCATTAACACTCAACGTTGATTCTACTATTGCAGATGCGTTGCGTTTGATAAAGGAAAACAGAATTGGCGGTATTCCTATAGTTGAAAAGGACAACAAATTAGCAGGCATTCTTACAAACAGAGATCTTCGGTTTGAAACAGATCGCACTAAAAAAGTGAGTGAGGTGATGACCAAAGAAAACCTGGTAACGGCACCAGAAGGCACTGATTTGAAGAAAGCCGAAAAAATATTACAAGGCTATAAAATAGAAAAACTCCCCGTAGTTGATAAAGATGGTAAGCTTATAGGTTTAATAACTTTTAGAGACATCATGCACCTGAAAAATTTTCCAAATGCTAACAAAGATTCTTTTGGGCGATTGATTGTTGGTGCTGCATTAGGCATTACAAAAGATTTGTTGGATAGGGCTGCTGCGTTGCAACATGTAGGTGTTGACATTGTTTCGTTGGACAGTGCGCACGGCCATAGCAAAGGTGTAATTTCTGCTTTGAAAGATTTAAAAAGCAATTTTAAAAACTTGCAAGTGATAGCAGGTAATGTGGGCACGGGTGCCGGTGCAAAAGCACTTGCTGATGCCGGTGCTGATGCAGTAAAAATTGGCATAGGCCCTGGTTCTATTTGTACCACGCGCATTGTTGCAGGCACGGGCGTTCCACAACTTACCGCTATAATGGAAGCGTGCGCTGCATTAAAAAATTCTGGCGTGCCGGTGATTGCAGACGGTGGCATACGCTATACGGGTGATATGGTTAAGGCGCTTGCCGCCGGAGCGAATGCGGTTATGATGGGTAGCATATTTGCAGGTACTGAAGAAAGCCCCGGCGAGACGATCATTTACGAAGGCCGTAAGTTTAAACAATACCGCGGAATGGGCTCACTAGGTGCTATGGTTCAAGGTAGTGGAGACCGCTATTTTCAAGATGCTGAAGATGATGTAAAAAAATATGTACCCGAAGGCATTGAAGGCCGTATTGCTTTCAAAGGTTATTTAAGTGAAGTGGTGTATCAATTTACCGGCGGCCTGCGTGCAGGTATGGGTTATTGCGGAGCGAAAAACATTACAGAATTACAACAGGCAACTTTTATAAAAATAACCAATGCAGGTATGAGAGAAAGTCATGCGCATGATGTGGTAATAACTAAAGAAGCACCAAACTACAGTCGCGGCTAACCTTGGTGATGAAGCCATTGATCATGTAATTCGAATTCCAAAAAATCACTTCTCATTTTTATAAAGCTAAGGTTTATTGAAAACGCTGCAATTACTAACGTTAAGCATATTATCAGGGATATTATTGGTAGGGGCCTGGCCATTATCACCTTTAACACCATTAATATTTATAGCATTTATTCCCTTGCTAATTATTGGGCAGCAGGCAGCCAAAAGAACACACTTCTTTTATGGCTGTTTGTTGGCTATGCTCATTTGGAATGCCGGCACCACGTGGTGGATATGGAACTCCACCATACCCGGCGCTATTGGCGCTATTGTAGCTAATTCGTTTCTAATGTGTGTACCACTTTTGGGTTACTATAACATTCAAAAAAAGTTTGGTAGTAGGATGGGCTTATTAAGCTTAGTAGCGTTTTGGCTAAGCTTCGAATACATTCACCTTAACTGGCAACTAAGCTGGCCATGGCTAACGTTAGGTAATGTGTTTGCAACAAAGCCCGAGTGGGTGCAATGGTATGAGTACACAGGTACAAGCGGTGGTAGTTTATGGATACTATTAGTAAATGTATTGCTATTTAACATGAATAGTAAATGGCGCAGTGAGCAGCGTAGATGGCGAACTCGAACAGCTATCGCTGCTGCTGTTATACTGCTCATTCCCTTTTCATTTTCGTATGCGATAAGTAGGGCTATTTCTTCAAGAAAATTAAAAGAAACAACCGCTAATGTTATCATCGTACAACCAAATGTTGACCCCTATACTGAGAAGTTTGAGGAAGGCGGGACTGCTGCGCAGGTTGCAAAATTGATCAAACTTTCAGAAACAAAACTTGACTCTAATACCCGCCTTGTTATCTGGCCAGAAACTGCATTACCTATGCCGGTTTGGTTACATGAATTTGAACAAAGTACTGACTACCAACCAGTATTCGATTTTGTAAAAAGGCATCCAAATATTACCCTACAGACAGGCGTAGAAACCATTAAAAATTATGGTGCTGAAAAAGCCACCATCACTGCGAGAAGAAACTGGAATAACAATACTTATTACGATGCATTTAATACTGCAGTGGCCATTACAAACAACAAGCCTATGCAGTTTTACAATAAGAGTAAACTGGTTCCGGGGGTAGAAACTTTGCCAACATTCTTAATGTGGATGTCAAGAATTTTTGAACAATTTGGAGGTACAGCCGGAGGCTATGGTATTGATAAAGAGGCAAACGTTTTTTCTGTAAACAAGAGTACATTTATTACCGCACCTATCATTTGCTATGAAAGTATTTATGGCGAGTATGTAGCCAGCTATGTGCGTAAGGGAGCAAACTTGCTTACCATAATGACCAATGATGGCTGGTGGGCTAATACTCCCGGCCACAGACAGCACTTAAATTACGCACGCCTTAGAGCTTTAGAAACACGCAAATGGGTTGCCCGAAGCGCAAACACCGGCATCTCAGCGGTGATTAACCCAATAGGTAACATATTAGAAACAAGGCAGTGGGAGCAAACAGGCTTTATAAAGTTTAATATTCCTGCGGTGACAGGAGAAACCTTTTTTGTAGCACATGGCGATGTAATTTCTCCGGTTGCAATATTTATAATGATTGCTTTATTACTGTATTCCATCTTTGAATTTTATAAGAAACGCAGAATAAGAAAATAACATGGCCACTTATGCAAAAGTCTTTTGTTTATGAGCGAGGTACAATAAACTATTCTATACAAGGAGCGGGTAATGTAGTTGTATTGGTTCATGGTTTTGGAGAAGACGGAAGTGTTTTTGATCAGCAAGTTGACGCACTAAGTGGTTCCAATACCGTGTTAGTTCCAGACCTGCCCGGAAGCGGAGACTCCACACTGCTTGAGGGCAGCAACATTACTATTGACGATTATGCAACCTGTTTATATAAATTGTTGCAACACGAAAACATAACGAAATGCATTTTGCTTGGCCATAGTATGGGCGGATATATAACACTTGCCTTTGCTGAAAAATACCCTGAAACTCTATTAGGTTTTGGGTTGATACATTCTACCGCTTTTGCTGACAGCGACGAAAAAAAGTTAGTAAGACAGAGAGGCATTAAGGCCATTGAAGAATACGGGGCAACTGCATTTTTAAAAAATACCATTCCCAATTTATTTTCTGCAGCTTTCAAACAAGAGAATGCTAATGCTGTGTCTGCCTTTATTGACAAAGGAAATTCTTTTTCTATTGAAGCACTTGTTCAGTACTACCATGCTATGATGAACAGGCCCGACAGAACTTCAGTTTTAAAAACTTCTTCTCTACCTGTACTTTTTATAATTGGTACAGAGGATACAGCCGCGCCTCTAAACGATCTTCTATTACAAGTGCATCTGCCCAATATTTCTCAAATAAATATTCTACAAAATGTTGGTCACATGGGCATGTTGGAGAGTGCAACCGAAATAAATCAACACCTTAAAGCATTTATTTCTTTAGTTAATTCGTAAAACGTAAGCAACATATTTTCTTCAAAACAAGTCCTCCATTTTCTATCGATACCTTTCATTCATTCACCTGTTTAGGTCTTTAAATTGAAAATTGGTTTCGTATATTCACGACCGTAAGCCGTATTTTTTCTTTTGTGTGGAATGATGAAATTTTTGAGGGCTTGAATTTATTTTAGATGAAACAAATTGCATTTTTAATTTTTGGAGTTTTAGTCTCAGTCGTTAGTTATGGCAATCACCTTAAGGGTGGCTGGATCTATTATGAAGCACTAGGCCCCGGCGCAGCACCCAACACGATTAAGTACCGTATTACTGTAAAACAGTATCTGGATTGCGCCTCTACCAGTGCGCAAATTGATCAGCAGGTATATTTGGGTATTTTTACCAATACCGATAATCAGCTTTTTCAAAAATTAACCATATCAAATTCTAGTACAGAGATCATTCAAAAATCTTCTTTTAATCCGTGTATTTCTCCTGCGCCATTTGTTTGTTATCGAATAGACTCTTACATAACAACTGCTGACTTGCCTATAACAACTGCAGGTTACACACTTGCCGTACAACGTTGCTGCAGAATTGCCGGAATCATTAATGTTGTTGGCTCCAGCCAAATTGGCGTTAGCTATACAACTTTAATCCCGGGCATGGTAAATGGCCAAAGCGCATCAAACAATAACAGTCCCATATTTGCTCAAAAAGACACGGCGGTTGTTTGCTTCAACGGCAATTTTACTTTTGACTTTGGCGCGCTTGACTCTGATAATGATTCTTTATCGTATGCTTTTTGCGATGGATTAATTGGTGGTAGTTCAGGCACTGGTCAAAATGCGGCGCAGCCTAACCCTCCCTCAAACCCACCTTATAATACGGTGCCATATAATAATGGTTTTAGTGGTTCTTCGCCAATGGGGCCAACTGTTACAATCAATTCCAAAACAGGCTTAATTTCGGGCGTAGCGCCTTCCAGAACAGGAGATTATGTTGTAGCGGTTTGCGCTACTGAGTTTAGAAACGGTGTAAAGATTGGTGAAACAAAAAAGGAAATTCACATAACGGTAGCCAATTGCAGCCTTGCTGCGGCTGAATTAAAAACATCCTACATCACTTGCGATGGATTTGATCTAACTTTTACTAATGAGTCTACATCTCCATTAGTCTCAACTTACCGTTGGGAATTTGGTGATCCAAATTCTGGCGTGAATAATATATCAACCCTGCCGAACCCAACGCATACCTACTCTGACACGGGTATTTTTTTAATGAAATTGCGCGTAGAAAGTTCAGGAGGATGTAAAGACTCTACCTCTTCTTTTGTAAAAATTTATCCCGGCTTTACAGCCGATTTTAATACTACAGGAAGTTGTTTTGAAAAACCCTTCAATTTTACTGATCGAACTATTACACGTTATGGTGTAGTAGATAGCTGGAGATGGGATTTTGGCGATCTTTCAACAAATTCCGATACATCTTCCTTTAAAAACCCTACTTATAAATATGCTGTTTCAGGACAAAGAAATGTTCGCTTAATAGCTACCAATAGTAAAGGGTGTACAGATACTATCAATAAATTGGTTGATGTAAGAGATATTCCTGTATTGACACTTCCTTTTAAAGATACCCTTATCTGCAGCATAGACACGCTGCAACTAGCAGCGTTAGGAACCGGCACTTTTTTATGGAAGTCAACCCAACCAATCTTAAATGCTACAACTGCAAACCCGCTGGTTTTTCCAAAAGATACTGCAGTTTATACAGTCACTTTAAACGATAATGGATGCGTTAACCAGGCTAACGTTACCGTAAACGTACTAAATAGCATCAGCGTAATTGCAGGCCGAGATACATCAATTTGTAGAACAGATAGCATTAAGTTAAACCCCGTTAGTAAGGGCTTACAATTTATTTGGACTCCGACAAATGGACTTAGTAATTCATTAATTAAATCGCCGGCTGCTGCGCCTCTTTCTTCAACAAAATATTATGTAAGGGCTAACTTGGGTAAGTGTAGTGCCATTGATTCTATTTTAATAAAAGTAGCACCATACCCGGTGTCCAATGCTGGGCAGGATGCCGTAATCTGCTATGGTGATCGGGTGCAACTAATTGGTAGCATAACAGGCTCGTCATTTGTATGGACACCCACTAATAGTTTACTAAACGCGAAAACGCTTACACCCATTGCAGGCCCTACTGATACTACCCGATATGTTTTGACAGCTTACGACACATTAGGTTGCCCTAAACCTATGCGAGATACAGTTGTAGTTAGCGTAATACCAAAAGTAAAAGCATTTGCAGGCAACGATACCAACATAGTTGTAAACCAGCCATTGCAATTGCAGGCAACCGGCGGTGTTGTTTATGCCTGGTCACCTGCAAATGGATTGAGCAATGTGAACATTGCAAACCCCATCGCTACCTTTGATGCATCAATTGACTCCATAATTTACAAGGTGCGTGTTAGTACAGCAGAGGGTTGTTTTGCTGATGATGATATCAAAGTAAAAATCTTTAAAACTGGCCCAGAGATTTTTGTACCAAGTGGATTTACTCCTAATGGTGATGGCAGAAATGATGTGTTGCGCCCGGTAGTTGCAGGAATGAAAAGTATTGGTTATTTCAAGGTGTACAATCGCTGGGGTCAGATGCTATTTGCCACACGTGATGCAGGTAAAGGGTGGGATGGTAAATTTGGCGGTGTAGATCAACCAACCGGCACATATGTTTTTTCAGTAGAAGCAACGGATTACCTCGATAAAAAACTTGTAAAAAAAGGTACCGTCGTTTTAATTAGATAGTCTTTCGTGAGCTATTACCCGCCATACAAGAACAAGCTTTCATATAAATCTTTGCCTAGAATTAAAGAATTAATAATTGCGCAAATAGCAACCTATTTTCGCAATTATTAAAAGGCAAAAAGGTATGGATAAGATTATCTTGATTACTGGTGCAACATCAGGTTTTGGTAAGGCGATAGCTGAAAAATTTGCATCAGAAAACTGGAATTGTATTATCACGGGCAGGCGTGCAGAAAGGCTTCATGAAATTGCAGATGAACTGCGTGATAAATACCAGATGAGAGTACTAAGTTTAGTTTTTGATGTTCAGAAAAAAGACGAAGTTTTTCAAAATCTGAGAGACTTACCGAAAGAATGGCAAGACATTGATCTATTAGTAAACAATGCAGGTTTGGCTTTGGGCAGAGATAGTTTTGAGGATGGTAATATGGATGATTGGGATACTATGATAGATACCAACGTGAAAGGTTTGATGTATGTTACTAAAGCCGTACTCCCGTTTATGATAGATCGCAAGCAGGGACACATTATTAATATTGGTTCTATTGCAGGTAAAGAGGTGTATGATAAAGGCAACGTTTATTGTGCCAGCAAGTTTGCAGTAGATGCTTTAAGCAAATCTTTACGAATAGATCTACTTCCCTATAAAATAAAAGTTACAGCAATACACCCGGGTGCCGCAGATACAGAATTTTCGCTCGTTCGTTTTAAAGGCGATGAAGAAAAGGCTACCAATACTTACAATGGTTTTACTCCTTTATACGCTAATGATGTTGCCGATATTGCATGGTATTGTGCGCAGCTACCAGAACATGTTTGTATAAACGACCTGATAGTTACCTGCACGGCTCAGGCCAATGCCACTCAATTTTATAAAGGCTAAACCTCACTAACATCTTGCAACACCCCTTATATATTTTCTCTCTTGATTTTAAATCTTAACAGCGTTGAGCGGAATTAAAAAATTAGCCGGACAAACCATGTGGTATGGTGTAAGTACTATAGCGGCAAGGTTTATAAACTATCTACTTACGCCCTATTTAACAGGTGTATTATTAGTGGCTGATTATGGTAAAATGAATTTGGTGTATGCGGCCATTCCATTACTCAACGTTATTTTTACATACGGTTTTGAAACCGCTTACTTCCGTTTTGCACAGCGCAAAGAATTTGAAACAAGCATTTATAGTACAGCTAGCATTTCACTTATAGCATCCACTGCATTATTAACCGCGCTATTGTGGATTTTTCAAGGGACTTTAGCCAATTTTGCGGGGCTTCCCAACTATCCATTACTTATACAAATGAGCATTGGTATTATAGCAATAGACACAATTTGCACGTTACCATTTGCACGTTTACGCCAGCAAGGGCGACCTGTTTATTTTGCATTTGTACGTATAGCCGGCATATTAATTAATATTGGCGCTACTGTTTTTCTCTTATCATTTTTACCAAAGCTTGCCACCGAAGAGCCTACTCACTGGTTTAACTATTTTTACGATCCTGAACTTAATCCTGTTCACTATATTGTTCTTGCCAATTTAATACAAGCAATTGTAACCTTGCTTTTGCTCTCAGGGCAAATTGGAGCAATACAGCTAAAGTTTGATAAAAAGCTTTGGAGGGAGATGTTTGTGTATGCCATGCCATTGGTTATTGCCGGCATGGGAGGTATGATAAACGAAACATTCGATAGATTGATGCTTAAATGGTGGCTTCCCGGGGATGCCAATTTTAAAGAAGAACAAGTGGGTATTTATTCTGCGTGCTATAAATTGGCTATACTCATTTCACTATTTATACAAGCGTTTAGAATGGGCGCCGAACCATTTTTCTTTAAGCAGGCTGAAGGGTTAAATCCGCAGAGAACTTATGCCCGCGTGATGAAGTTTTTTGTGATTACGGTATCAGTAATGTTTTTAGTGGTTGGCTTATTCTTACCCATTTGGAAATGGTTTATTAACGAACGATACTGGGCTGGTTTATCTGTTGTTCCCATCTTATTACTTGCAAATATTTTTCTAGGTATTTATTATAATTTAAGCATTTGGTACAAGCTAGGTAATAAAACTAAAGCAGGTGCTTACATTACGCTTATAGGCGCAGCCATCACATTTCTTATCAATTGGTTTTTTATTCCAACGTTTAGTTATGTGGCTTGCGCGTGGGCTACATTTTTATGTTATGGAACAATGATGGCTATCAGTTACAATTGGGGCCAAAAAGAATATAAAGTACCTTATGCTACTAAAAAACTCCTGGCTTTTATTGTAATTGCAGTCATGTTTTTCTTTATACACAAAGGCATCACTACTTTGGTTGCCAACATTTATGTAAATCTTTTCATAGCTTTTATCCTGTTAATTGCTTACACGTCTTTTGTATTATTTATAGAAAAGAAAGAGTTTCAAAAGTTACCGGTAATAGGAAAGTTTATTAAGTAAAGCTTAGCACTAACGTTTATGTTAATTCAACTTCACTATGAAGTTCAGGGATCTCTACATTTTCGAAACCTTTTAGATTCATTTTATTCGCAAAGTCTTTCTGTACGTCATATTCACCATGTACTAAAAAAACCTTCCTCACTTTCGAACCATCTTGACAACTTAAAAATTGTTGTAAGTCGTGGTAATCACCATGGCCGCTCATGCTTTTAAGTTGACCAACTTTTGCACGCACGGCAAATGCATCTCCAAAAATTTCAACTTCAGGTGCGCCATTTACCAGCTGTCCTCCCAGCGAATTTTTATCGCAATATCCGGCAAAAAGAATGGTGTTTTTTGCATCTTCAACTATACTTGCTATATGGTGTTTCACTCTTCCGGCATCGGCCATACCACTAGCAGAAATAATAACACAAGGTTGATCGTACCGAACCAATTGCCTGCTATCATCAACCGTTTCAATATGGTTTAAGCCATCAAAATCAAATGGATCCTCATCAATAGCCAAAACTTTTTGCAACTTTTCGTTGAAGTGTTGCATATAACTTTTTATTACACCAGTAGCCTTTTTACTTAGTGGACTATCAACAAAATATTTTATCTCAGGTAATCTTTTTTCTAAAAAAAGTTGATTTAAACCATACAATAATTCTTGCGTTCTGCCTACGCTAAAGGCAGGTATTACCAGCTTACCTTCGTTTTGTACACAAGTCCTGTTTATCCATTTCTCCAAATCTTCAACAGGGTTTTGAATCATATCATGTAATTGATTTCCGTAGGTAGATTCCATTACGAGGTAGTCGGCCTGAGGAAAGGGTTCGGGCGGTGCCAATAGTACACTTCTGTATCTGCCTACGTCTCCGGTAAAGCAAATGCTTATAGGCTTTTTTTGATGTTCCCTTATTTCTAATGTAACGGCTGCGCTACCAATTAAATGGCCTGTATTGGTAAACAACAATGCAATATCATCATCAATTTTTATCCAATCACCATACTCAACTGTTTCGAAAAGTTCCATTGTTTTACTCACCGTTTCAGGATCGTAAAGAGGCTCGTATGGAGGAAGGTTTTTTTGAGCACGCCTTTTATTTACATATTCAACTTCGTAACATTGAATTTCGGCACTGTCGTTTAGCAATATTTCTGTAAGATCTTTTGTTGCAGGTGTACTAAGTATTTTACCGTTGAAACCATCTTTGACAAGCTTAGGAATTAGTCCGGTATGATCAATATGAGCGTGGGTAACCAACAGGAAATTTATGGTGGCAGGATCAAAACCCAGATCAGCATTGAGGTCATCAGTTTGCGAACCCATACCTTGAAACATTCCGCAGTCAATAAGTATTTTTTTTCCGTTGTCGAGTGTAAGTAGGTGCTTTGAACCGGTAACTGTTCTAGCTGCGCCATGAAAGGCAATCTTCATATATATCTTCTATTTTAAGTTGCAGATTTTTTAAAGAAATTCATCTGCTTATATGCATAACGCATACCTACTTTCTAATGCACTTATAGCGAAGGAAATAAACTTATTGTGCATCAGATTCCCCAAGCAAGTAATTTATCAATGCCTTGGTTTAAAACTCCAGATGAACTCAAATTCCGCAACAGTTTCGCCAGATTGATTTGTACCAACAGCTTTGCAAGCCACTTCTACTGCTGCTTTGGTCATTATTGACCGATCAATTGCTTCATTTATCAAACTACCATCGTTGCATATAAATGTTACTTTACCTGTAACCTTTTTAATAAATTTTGCATTCATACCTACAGCTAACATACTTACCGATGGCGATCTTTTATAGATTGCACCCATACAAAGTATGCCGGTACTTACCTCAGCCGGCATACTTAAAATACCAACATAAATTGAGCGGAACGGATTTTTATTGAACCATTTATATTTAATGCTAATAGCAGCGCTATCTTCTTGTAAGTCCTCTATTTTTAAACCTGCAAACCATGCTGAGGGTAGTTTGGTTAGCATGAACCAATAAAAAAATAACGGGAGCTTAAGGCGTTTTTTGAAGAGTTTAAAGTGTGGATTTGTCAAATATTTTTATTGAATGAAGTATGTGACTAATTGATGCCATTCATCATCTATATTCAAATCAGGCACTCGTTTTTCAGCAAGATCGTACCAATATTTGGCGTTAGGTAAATCGCCTTCTTTTCTATGTAGATAGGCGTGTATCCACGACGCATTTCCATCTGGTAAACCTTTTACTATACGATGTGCCTGCATCCAATCTCCTTTACCATCGTGCCACAAACTTTGTAAATAAACTGAGCACTCCGGTGGTTCATTATTATCGAGGCTATTTTTAAAATCAAATAAGGTCATCATAATTTCTTTATCACCTAACATGTATAACTGTAGAGCGAAAACCGGGCAAGTACTAAGCCTTTTTAAAAGTAAGAATAAATGTTGTTCCATGTCCTACTTCCGACTTAACATCAACCTGTGCATTGTGCGATTGAATAATGTTTAAAGTTGATGCAAGTCCTAAGCCCATACCGTTTCTTTTAGAGGTAAAATAGGGTTCAAATAAACGTTGCATATTTTCTTCGGAAATACCAGTGCCATTATCACTAATCTCTAATACATGTTCTTCTTCTAACGAATACACGCTTATATCAAGAATGCCTGTGGTTTCCTGCATAGCTTCTATTGCATTGATAATAATATTTAGGAGTGCAAGATGAAGCTTTTCTTCATCGAGCATGGTGTAAGCATCGTTCTCAGCATACTTAACACGCAGGTCAATTCTTTTAAGAGTAATGCGATCAATTGCTGCTGCAATAGCACTATCTACAACTGATTGCAGTGGCGTTCGCACCAATTGTATTTCGGATGGCCTTGATGAATTTAGCAATTCGGTGATCAGATCGCCAATACGTTTTGTATTGCGTTGTATGATCTCAAAATACAAAGAAGCATCTTCAGCAGCGGCTTGTTGCATCAATTGCTCTACTGAAAGATTTATATTATTTAACGGATTTCTTACTTCGTGTGCAAGTGTTCTTACCAACCTACCTGTAGCAGCTAATTTTTCAGCCTGCAACGCAGTTTTCTCCGCCTTTTTTCTACTTGTATTATCGTGAATAATACCCTGAATATATTTTTCTCCATTGTTATTGATCTCCACAGATGCAGAGATCATACAGCTTCGCAGTTCGTTTGACTTTGATACTAATTCAACTTCGTAATCGTTTATTTCACCCATCTCATTAAGAATGGAGATGAAAAAATCCGGGTCGCGCCTTACAAAAAGTGAGGTTATGGACGTATGCAATAAATCCTCTGCCTCGTAATCTAACAGTTCAGTTACCGCATAGTTTATATCAATTATTTCGAAATCGGTATTGGATAGAAACACAACATCCTTCGATTTCTCAAACATGTTTCTGTACTTACGTTCGTTAGCTTTAAGAGCTTTAATAGATGTTGCCCTTTCTAACGAATACCTAATGCATCGCTCAAGCTTTTCAGTATTCAACTCAGATTTAACTAAGTAATCATAAGCACCACTTTCCATGGCGCGTACATCAATCTCTTGTGTGCCTTTGCCGGTTAATAAAACAACAGGTTGTTCACAACCACCATCCAAGGCCTCACCTAAAAGATCCAATCCATTTTTAATACCTAAACGGTAATCTACAAAGTAGAGATCGTACTTGTTTGATATTAGCTTTTTATAAGCCTCAGAATAATTATAAGACCAGTCAATTGCGTAAGACGAATTTGGAATGCTTCTGATGTAATCGGAGGTGATGAAAAAATCATCCTCATCATCATCTACAATTAAAATTTGTAACGGGCGGGTTGTGGCAACACTCATTATGTAATAATCTAAATTTCTGGAAGTTCCAGTTTACTTTAATAGCCTATGCTGTAGCGAAATGAACCATGTGAGCGATTAAAGGCAGCCACTTAAGATGGACTGCCTTTGAGCTTTTGAATTATTTGCTAACACACATTACAGATCGCTATTGAATTGCTTGTATTGCTTCATTTTATTATAAAGCGTTTTACGATCAACATTAAGAATTTTGGCAGCTTTGCTTTTGTTATAGTTGGCTTTTCTTAAGGCTTCTACAATCATTTCATATTCTGCGTCGATGCTTGCACCTTTAAGGCTATGTTCGTTTATAACCAAAGGTTTATTCATTACAGGTTCTGGTACAGGAGCAGTATAATTTGTAACCGGCGCAGGCTCAGGAGCTTGAATGATGGCGGCTGATGTTTGTGGTGCCTCTTCAGTAGTATCATCAAACAACAACTTAGAGTAATTCGTTATTTCGAAAGGTAATACCGTAGGCATAATATATTCCGTATCGCAAAGCAACGTGGCTCTCTTCACTACATTTTTCAACTCACGCAAATTGCCGTGCCACACGTAAGTGCTAAAGATGCTTTCAACTTCAGGAGAAAATCCTTTGATGTTCTTTCCTAACTCATCATTGGTAAGTTTTAAAAAGTGACGGGCAAAAATCATTACATCATGCTTGCGCTCTCTTAACGGTGGCACCTCAATACTAAACTCGTTGAAACGATGATATAGATCTTCTCTAAACTTACCCTTCTTAGCTGCATCAAGTAACCTTTCATTGCTTGCGATAATGATACGTACATCCAACTCAATATCTTTATTACCACCGATGCGGCGCATCTTTCTTTCTTGTACTACTCTCAACAATGCAACTTGTACATCGTATGATAGGTTGGCAACTTCATCCAGAAAAATAGTTCCACCATTGGCTACTTCAAAGCTGCCTATCTTTTGATTCATAGCGCCTGTAAACGAGCCTTTCTCGTGCCCAAATAACTCACTGCCTGCAAGCTCTTTTGATAATGCGCCACAGTCAATAGCAACAAACGGCTGATCGTTTCTTTTGCTGCGTTTATGTATCTCTTGCGCTATAGCCTCTTTTCCACTTCCGCTTTCGCCATAAATGAGTATGCTATAATTTGTTGGCGCAACCAGGTCTATCTGTTTTAGTATGGCTTTAAATTCAGGGCTATCACTAAAAATATATTGGCCTGAGGTTATTATTTTAGAACGAATACTTTTTTTAGCTTCTTCAACTGTTACCGGTGCCTGGTTATTTTCAATCGGACCGCTGGCACTTTTCTCTAAAGCTTTTTTAATTGACAAAATTATCTCATCAGGAAATAAAGGTTTGGTAACATAGTCATACGCACCAAGTTTCATTACATCAACCGCTACTTTAATATCACTATATCCTGTAACAATTATTACCGGCGTATGCGGGTATCTGTCTTTTATTTTTATAAGTAATTCTTTGCCGTCCATATCTTCCAATCTAAAATCGCACAATACAAGATCGGGCTGATTTTGATCCAGATAATCAATAGCTTTTTTACCGTTGTGCGCCAATGTTACATCGTAACCGTTTTTAGTCAAAAACCTTTTAAGCAAAAGGCACATATCAACATCATCATCAATTACTAATATTTTATTCATGTATTTTTTGTATTTGTAATTTACTACTAATGAGGCTATGCCCACATTCTTCTTAATTGGGCTACTGGTATTTGTAATTGTTCTCTATATTTTGCTATCGTTCTTCTGGCAACGTTAATGCCTTTTCCAGCAAGTATTGTAACCAATTGCTGATCAGTATAAGGGCTTAGTTTATCTTCTTTTTCAATAACACCTTCAATTGCAGATTGTATAACCCTGTTACTAATTACTTCTCCTTCCTGGTTTATGATACCTTCTGTAAAAAGGTTTTTCAATAAAATGATACCAAAGGGAGTATCAACATATTTGTTAGATGTAACTCGGGAAACGGTTGAAATATCAACACCAACTTTATCTGCTATGTTTTTAAGGATCATTGGTTTTAGTAAGCTAACATCACCGTAAAGAAAGTACTCTCGCTGCAGTTGTACAATTGCTTTCATAATCTGCATCATGGTTGATTCTCTCTGCCTGATTGCATTTACAAACCATTGAGCTGAGTTAAGCTTACTTTTTAAATATTGCGTTGTTGACTTATCCTTTGTTTTGCCTGCGTGCTCTACCGTTTCCATTAACGACTGGTTAACGTAAAGGGATGATGAGCGCGAACGAAACAAACTGATCTCAATTTCCTCCAGATCGTTAACCATTAAAATAAAGTCAGGAAGAATGTTATTATTAATATGGTTGCTACCTTCTGTTTCTGCTAAAGGTTTCATCTTTAATGATGAAAGCAACTTTAAAATGATCTTCAATTCATCTTCATCAACCTGTAATGCGTTCATTATTTTTTCCATATTTCTATGGGAGAGATCGCTGTAATGATCTTCTAATAACTGAATGGCTTTTTTGGCATCGGGACCCTTTTTTTGAAAGGCATATAATTGCAGCAACAAACACTCTCGAGTGTTTTGAGCACCAATACCAATGGGTTCTAATTTTTGAATTTGCGATAACACTTCTTGCAACTCTTCTACTTCTACTATTACTCCTTGTTTAAAGGAAAGATCATCTGCCATATTCTCCAACTCCTGTACTAGCATACCATTGCTGTTTAGGCAGTCTATTACATAATCTGCAAGTTGTAGTTGTTTATCATTAAGATCAGCGTAGCGAATTTGCTCCTTAAGACTCTCTCTAAAATCTGTATAAGCCTTTATAGGTATGTTAGGTATAGCATCGTTATGAAAATAGTTTTCATACTCTAACTTGTAATTAGGTATATCGTCATAAGCGTGCTCATCCCAACTTTCATAATCCTGCACATCATCTTTAGAAAATTTTTCTACTGCAACTGTTTCTTCCTCATTATTTTGCTCTAGAAGTGGATTTTCATTTAATTCATCCTGTATGCGCTGATCTAATTCTAACACATTCAAGTGAAAAATATTCAGCATTTGAATTTGCTGAGGAAGTATTTTAAGTTGCTGTTTTTGGGTTTGGATTTGACTAAGCATAGTTAGTTAAGGGATTTAGTACCTACTGTATAAAGCTAACATAGTTCCAAACTTTCCAGACAGCTAAAAAGAATATACGTTATTGACAATCAATAAGTTAGATACATTAAAATTGCCGGAATTCAACATTTACGCGAGGGCTAAAAAGAGAATTGAAGAAGAGTGTAGAATTTATTACCCACCGATTGTATTACGTTGGGTATCAACAAGATATTAAATCTTGCTGCTTAATTACGCGGGATGTATAAAAAGAATGCTTTATTGATTTTTAAATTTTTCCAAATAAAATTTTTTAAAAATATTGTTGGAATTTAAGTGTTAAGTTTTATTACCTAAATGACATCATCAAATCTTATTACTTTTTTTACCATTTCGGATTACGCCCACAACTCCTTGCTTCACATAAAAAACAACATCTTCAAATTTTAGCTCAACGCCGGGCAACAACATACACTGCGTAATTGATTCTAAGGTGGACTTAACAGATTTCATTACCTTTTTATTTACTCTTAAATAATCTTAGGCTAAAAACATACCATTTAATTCAACAAGAAAAAGGGATATCAAGTCACCAATATTTTAAAAAATTGTAGAAAGTTTTACGCTCTACCGGGCATAAAAAAAAACCCGGCGTTTATACCGGGTTTATTAGAACATACTATAAATACCAATTTATAATCCTGTTTCTGTTTTGGCCTTTTCTTTCATTTGCTCATTGGCATAGATGGCAAACTCAACACGCCTATTTTTAGCCCTGTTTGCTTCTGTATCATTATCAACCTTTGGTTGACTTTCGCCATACCATGCTGTTTTTAAACGAGTGGCGGCAATACCCTGAGTCTTTAAATAATCTGCAACAGATTCAGTTCTTTTTTCTGATAAAGTCATGTTGTAAGCGTCTCTACCAGTATTATCTGTATGGCCCTCAATCAATACATACGTGTCAGGATATTTATTAAGCACATTTGCAAGCTCCCTAATGTTATCCTGTGCGGTAGTAGAAAGTGATGATTGATTAACATTGAATAGCACCCCTGATTCGAAAGTTACATTAATACCTTCACCAACGCGTTTAACTTCTGCACCTGGAATTTTTTCCAATTCCTCAGCCTGCTTATCCATCTGCTTTCCTATTACGCCGCCTGCAACGCCACCAACTGCTGCACCAATTATAGCCCCTAATACAGTGTTGCCTGCAGCCTTGCCAACGCCCGCACCAACTGCACCGCCTGCACCTGCACCAATTAATACACCTTTGTTAGTTTTGTTTAGTCCCGCACAACTGCTGGCTACTACACTTACGGCAACCAATGCTACCATTAAATTTTTTGTACTTGTTATAATCATGATTACTAGTTTTAGATTAAAAAATATCTTTTAAATGCAATAAAAAACAAGCCCCGATTTACAAGATCGGGGCGGTTTAATAATTTTAGTTTATTACTTACCTATACCCCAATTTACGCCTACGTTTAAGGCTAAAGTATTATTAGAAAGTCTTAATGATCCACCACTATTTTGTTCCCTTATATCTCTGAAACTGTTGTAATAATTAAGATCAGCAGAGAACCAGGTATTCTTTACCAAACGGTAGTTCAATCCTACTCCTCCTTGCACACCAATATCAAAACCATTCATTTGATGTTTTACATCTGTTTTAAAATTGCTTGCTCCTTCTACTTCTTCTTTAGCAGCAACTAAAAAACCTACAGATGGACCAGCATAAATTTTAGGGCGAACACGTTGGCCATACTTACCAAAAAAATACATCACTTTTAATGGAACACGTACATATTGTAACGATAAAGAACGCTCCAAATTCAACTGCTCATTTTCAGCTTTACCACCTTCCCATGAATACTTAAGATCGGCTCCAAAACCGAAGTTGGTTTGTGTACTGTGTATGTAAGACAAACCTACATTACCGTGCGGCATCGACTCAGCATTATTAACTCCGAAATTGGATGCAAACCCAGGATGCGATTTGTAATTCTTGATAGCAGAACGACCAAACCCGGCATTAATTCCTAAAGAATTGCTTTGACCAAAAACCAAAACACTTAAAAAACTTAAAACCATAGTTCCAAAAAACTTTCTCATTTTGCTTGTCATATTTTGCTGTGTATTGGCAACTTTTATGCCAGCAGTCAAATTTTTTACATTTATAAAGTGTTCAATAATTTGTATTTGATAGCCGCAGATACCAATGCACGGCTTTTCACGATAATAATGCGTTTCGAATGAAAATGGTTCTTAAAACAAATAATTCGAGATAAACTTCGTTTTAATGGTGATTTGTTTCTACACTCCTACAAATTGATTTAAGGCATTGAGAAGTAAAAAAACTTGGCAAAATTTTTAGTTATTATATGATATGGGTAAAAAGAAGGTGTTGATAATAGATGATGAGGTAGATTTTTGTTTATTAATGCAATTCTATTTGACTAAGAGAAATTGTGACGTTCAAATTTCTCATACGCTTAGAGATGGTTTAGGATATGTAGAGCAAAGCAATCCGGATATTGTAATATTAGACAATAACCTTCCTGACGGTTTAGGGTGGCCCGCAGCTAAAGACATTATGGAGGTGATACCAAATGTGCATCTGTTTTTAATAAGCGCAAATAAGCCTACCAATTCCCTAAATGATAAGGGAGATGATCCACATAGCAATTTACATATTGTTGAGAAGCCCATTTCAATTACTCAGATCGACAATTTTTTAAAGTAACGTCATCACTTTTAAGTTCATTTTCTCTAAAATATTTGCTATGGAAAAATCCTACAACGATACTTCTAATACAAAAACTTCAACTGATTCTACATCAAGTAAAAATACCGGCGAGTCGGCACCACAGCAAGGTGCTAAAGTTGTAAACAGAGAAGACGATCGCAATCCCACCAACATGGAAGAGTTTATTGACGATGACGCTCAAAACAGATTTACAAAAGAAACGCCGCCAACTCCCGATAACTCGGTTCCGGATAATATAAAACCAAACGATTAATAGTGGACTTAACACTTTTGAAAGTAATATTTAGCAATAGCTAAAATGCCTTTCCATGTGTTGATCTGATTATGAGTTTTGATAAAGGCTTAATTGCGTGCATTACTTTTAAAAAAACACTGGTTGAAGTTGTACCGCCAAAAAGTTGTTGCACCGTTCTACCTACCAAAAGTCTTTTATCAAATTGGTTTTTCCAACTATTACTATACACCGCTTCCATTTCATTACGGTCAATACTATTTGATAAATACAAATCAATTGCTTTGAAGGCAAGTTTACTGGCATGTAAGGCCATGCTCATACCATTGCCGCACAAAGGAGTTATCATACCCGCCGCATCTCCCATCATCAATATGTGGCTTTCGTGATGTGTTTTGTTGTTGAAGTTCACTTTTGAGATAGTTAGCGGCTTTTCATAGAGGAATTCTGCGTTTTGAAACACCTGACGTAGTAAAGGATTTTTTCCTAAAACTTGCTGCTCCATTTGGTGAATGGAGTTACCATTTGATCTTAAATTTTCCTCCGTTGTAAGATAACACAAACACGATTTTCCATCTTCTATCGCCGAAAGGCCACAGTAACCATTCTTGAAATTATGCAGTGTGATTACATTTCTATTATGCTGGTATTTTATATGATACTTGACACCAATATAGTTGTTTAAGTTGTTAGGCTTTTGATACAAAAATGAACGCTTCAATTTTACATCAATATTGCTTCGTTTGCCATAACAACCAGCAACTATTGACGCAGTTACACTTTCATTGCTATGTTGTATTGTGAACACATCATTATCGAATTTAACATCAGATACTTTGGTGCCTATTTGTACATCAACTCCTTTAGCTAAGGCAATTTTATAAAGCTGATCGTCTAAACTAAAACGGCTAATGCCAAACCCACCAAGAGGCAATCCAAATTGATAAAGATGACCATTGCAATCGCTTAATTGTAATTGCTTAATGCTTGGCAACTCCATTGTATTGAGTGGTAGGCCTAAACTTTCTAAAAATGGTTTGCTTTCAAAGCTTATATACTCGCCACAAACCTTATGGAAAGGATAAGTTTCTTTTTCGAACAAAATGGTTTTGTATCCTTTAGATGCAGCTTGTATGGCAAGTGAGAGGCCGGCTAGCCCTCCACCTATTATGGCAATATCATAATGCTTGCTTGGCATGTGAGTATAGTATAAGGTATCTAAAAGCCCACTTCCATTTAACAGATGCATTTGGCAAACGAGCGTGGTTTAGCAGCTTATAAAGTTCTTGTTTTTTAAACCCGCGCGCTACACTTAATGGTGCATCGTTTTTTACTAAGTAAGAAGATGAAAATACGGCAGTAAGCCATTTGATAAAATAGTACGCCAGCCAATGGCGATGTAAATCGTTTATGAAAAAACCGATTGCTGCGTGTTTTGCCATCCAATTAAATTGGGTAGGTAACGCTTCGTTAGCAAAGTGATGGCAAAATAAACTTGAAAATATAACATCAGGTGTTTTATTAAACTTAACCATTTCGTAATCACTCACTATCCATTCGCAAGTAAAATTTTTAGGCTGATGTTTTTGTGCGTGGATAATGCACTCAGCCTTTAGATCTATTCCAATAAAATCGGCAATAATTTTATTATTAACGCACCATTTGTGCAAAGCAAATAAATTATCGCCCCCTCCACAACCAATTTCGCATACCGTTATGTTCTTTTCTTTTCCAATAAGATTACTTAATGCTTTAATTGTAATGCGATGACCGCCCGACCAAGTGTTGATAGTGTTGAGTTCTTTCATATTCAAGCTAACATCTGCAAACGGTATATTAGCCTGATCTAATAATTCGAGTTTATTGCTTCTCGTTTTTAAGTTCATTTGTTTGATGCAATGAAAGTTTCCATAGTTAAACCAGGACCAAATGCCACTCCAAATATTGTTGCCGAACGTTGTTGCAAACCTTCAAGAACTTTTTTCAACACAAATAAAATACTTGCTGAAGAAGTGTTTCCGTAATCTGCCAATACTTCTCTGGAACACGAAAGGTCTTCACCAGAAAGATGCAATTGTTGTTGAATAACATCCAAAATTTTTCTGCCTCCAGGGTGTATGCACCAATGAGTAATATCATCTTTACTTAATCCATTTTTAGATAAGGCTTCTTCTACCAAACCTCCAATATCTTCCTGTATCAATTGAGGAACATAAGAACTTAACTGCATTAAAAACCCTTTACTACTCAACTGCCACGACATATCATTTTTACCCTTGTAACTCACCTTTGAATAAAAATGCTTTAGTGAAATTGATTTATCATCAACTACACTGTTAGAAATGAGTATAGCAGCGCAACCATCTCCAAAGAGTAAACTACTTGCTGCATTATCCAAAGTAAATTCTTGTTGAAAATGCAGCGTACACAATTCTGTTGCTACAACTACCACGTTAGCATTCGGCGTGCTATCGCAAATCATTTTCGCAATTTTTAAGGCATGTATGGCAGCATAACAGCCCATAAAATTTACAGATGTTCTAAATACGGTGCTTTCAAGTTCTAGTGTTTCGGCAATGGTGAGGTCTAAACCGGGAGCACTTAGCCCCGTGCAACTAACGGTTATTAAATGTGTTATTTCTTTGGCACTTATATAACCTTTTATTGCCTTTTCAATTGCATCAACTGACAAACTTGTTGCGTGCGCATTATAAAGATCCATGCGCTGCTCCAGATTCAATGTCTCATTTTGTGCATCGTTGAAATTAGTACCGCCACCTTGCTTGCCAAAATCTTCGATTACTGAATAACGATGCTCAATGCTACTTTGTTTGTACAAAAATGCAAGCTTGCGAGCTTCCACGTTATCAAGACCGTATGCATGCTGCATAAACTGAAGTATGTCTGTCTGCTTATGCTTATGTTTTGGCAATGCTGTTGCTATAGATAAAATATTAGCCAAATTGATTTAAGATAATTATGATGATGAATGCCAAACTTGTACATGTGCTGGCCAACCAATTCATTTGCATAGTGTGTTTAAAGTCAGCAAAGTGTGGATGAGACCAAACCTTTCGGAGCCACCATGCAAAATAAACAAGCACCGGAACAAAGAATAATTGAATAACACCAAATAAATTTAATTGTTCTTGTACACTATAGTAGAAAAACAATAGTGCCAGCGCTGCACTATACATGCAAGCACAGAAAAGAAAGGTGCCCCTGATACCTAACAACATGCTTATGGTATTAACGCCATCCTTCGCATCAGTTTTATGTTGATATACTTGGGTGATAGGATAAAAACCACCAATTAAAAATGTTGCAGATAAAAGACCTACCCATGGTACGAAAAGGGGATGTCCTACACTACTCGCATGATAGACCATGAAGAATGTAAGCGCACCCTGATTAAGCACCACAGTAATATAACCCAGAAGAGCAAACTTTTTTAATCGAACACCCCGATAACTATACAGTCTTGAAAAGATGATATAAACCAATATGGACACCGTACTCCAAAGGCTTATAAATGTGGACAATAATATGGCAGCCACATCCATCCAAATAGTGGTAACAAACAGTTGCCTGGTAGGTTGCATCGGTTCCTTTAATCCTCCAATGCTTTCCTCATCTCTATCCATATAACTATTATAGCCATTACTACTGGGGTATACTAATACATGTAAAATAAAAAATAATAACGTTGCATCAGCCCAATTAATGTTGGTACAAAAACTTAACGAAAACCAAAACAATGGCATTAAAAAATATGAAAAGGGAAACCGTAAAAGTTGTAGGGTAGACCGATGAATCACATTGCTTATTTAAGTGAAACTTGTATGTAATAATACTTAAAAAAAAATCTTCACTCAACGGTTGAGTGAAGATTTGTGCTGATTTAAGCTCCTCGATTGTTTTAAGTTATCTTCTATAGGTTATCATTCATCTGCTTTAGATGAATCCTCATTCTTTACAGCACCTTGGCCTGTTTTCCCCTGTTGATTATGATTTTCGTCTGAAGTAGCATTTTGTTGAATTTCTTCAACGGAGCCTAGATTATCACTGGGCATCTTTTGAAAGTTGCCTTTACTACCATCGTTGCCTGTCATTCCCTTTCCTTGTTGAGGGTTGAAGGGTTGAGTGTCTTTGTTCTCTGCCATATAACCAAGTTTAAATCGTTAAAAGTTTCAAAGTCAAAAAATCTGTGCCATCACATTTACCCCCGCTTTCATACATCGAAATTTACAACTCAGAAAGTTTATATTTGACTATAAGCTTTTGAAACAAAATTGTGATTTAAACATAGTTTTATTGCAAGAATGCAACACACCTAATGATTACTTTAAACAAAGTTTCAAAAACATATAAGCACACAAGGGCCGTTGAGCATATTACACTAAACATTGAAGAAGGAGAAAACATAGTGCTCCTGGGCACTAGTGGTTGCGGCAAAACCACAACCCTGCGCATGATAAACAGGTTAATTGAACCAACGGAAGGAGCAATAATTGTTAATGGTAAAAACATATTACACCATAGTCCTGAAAACCTAAGACGAGGTATAGGTTATGTATTACAGCACAACGGATTGTTTCCACATTTTACCGTGGCAGAAAATATTGCAGTAGTTCCTAAACTATTAAAATGGAATACCGCAACTATTACAAACAGAATAGATGAGTTGCTACATAAGTTGCATTTAAATCCCCGGGAATATTTACACGCGTATCCCCATCAATTAAGTGGCGGGCAACAACAACGGGTAGGACTTGCCAGAGCACTGGCAGCAGACCCGCCTATACTTTTAATGGATGAACCTTTTGGTGCTTTAGACCCCATAACAAGACAAACTATTAGAAAAGATTTTACAAGTTTAGAAGACTTGAAAAGAAAGACCATTGTTATGGTAACGCATGATATTGGTGAAGCTTTTGAAATTGGCGATAGGATATGCTTAATGGACAAGGGAAAAATAAAGCAGGTAGGTACGCCTGCACAATTACTTTTTAAACCTGCTAACAATTTTGTTCAATCATTTCTAAAAGAAGATAGGTTGATGCTTGAATTACAAGCTTTTAATGTTTCAGATATTATTGATTACTTACCACAACATCCACAACAAAACCAAGCGGTTGAAGTATCAGAACGCTTTAATGGTTGGGATCTTTTGCAAATGCTGTCTTCAAAAAACGATATTAATATTTATGCACGTAATAGTGATCCAGAAACGGCAAAACACTTAACTATCGAAACATTATTTGCAGCATACAACAAATTAAAGCTGGCTGTTACATGAACGAGAATACGCAAAGTTTATGGCAATTTATGCTGCAGCAGTCTGATAAGCTATTAGAACAAACTTTGGCGCATATAGGCCTCACCTTTATATCACTTTTTATTTCTGTACTTATTGGTATACCGCTGGGCATCTTCATTTCAAAACACCAAAAATTTAGTGGTATTGTATTAGGCATCGCAGGCGTACTACAAACCATACCTAGCATAGCCTTATTAGGTTTCATGATACCGCTTTTAGGTATTGGTTCTACACCGGCTATTGTTGCATTATTGCTTTATGCATTATTGCCCATAATCCGCAATACTTATACAGGAATAACCCAGGTAAATGCCACCGTTGTTGATGCTGCTAAAGGCATGGGCATGAGTAGCTCACAGGTATTATTTAAGGTAGAGTTACCACTTGCCATGCCGGTACTATTAGCTGGTATAAGAACAGCAACTGTAATAAATGTTGGCGTTGCAACACTTGCGGCTTACATAGCCGCCGGAGGCTTAGGTGAATTTATTTTTGGAGGTATTGCCCTCAATAATACCAACATGATTTTAGCTGGGGCAATACCAGCGGCACTACTTGCTATAGTGTTCGATTTTGGTTTGGCCAGATTACAAAAAGCTAAATTGAACGCTTCAAAAAAACTCGTCTGGATTGCCCCAATGCTTATGATCTTATTGTCAGCTTTTTACCTTCTGCCATCTGTTTTAGGTAGTAACATGCTTGCCGGTTTTACGCCTGAGTTTATGGGAAGAACCGACGGCTATCTCGGCCTGAAGGAAAATTATAAACTTAACATTAGAACAGTAGTTATAAGTGATGCGGTTATGTATAAAGCCGTATATCAAAAGAAAATTGATGTTATTAGCGGATATAGTACAGACGGAAGATTAAAAGCTTGTGATCTAATAGTTTTGCACGATGACAAAACTATTTTTCCTCCCTATTATGCAAGTCCCATCATCAGCGTACAATTTTTAGAGAAACATCCTAATGTGGAAGCTGTTTGCAATTTGCTTGCAGGCCGCATAAACGATTCAGTAATGACTGACCTAAATTATCGTGTTGATTATCTAAAACAATTACCGGAAAATGTAGCCAAAGATTTTTTAAAACGAACTGGTTTATACAGAGCATCCACCCCAAACAAAAATGAAGGCACAATAAAAATAGGATCTAAAATATTTGGTGAGCAATACATTTTAGCTGCAATGTATGCCCAATTGATAGAAGGTTATACCCATTTAAAGGTGGAAACCAAGTCAGGTTTGGGTGGTACAAAAATTTGTTTTGATGCCTTAGTAAACAATGAGATTGATATGTATCCTGAGTATTCGGGCACAGGTTTGTTAGTTCTTTTAAAGCCATCACCCAGTTTGCTTAAACGTATTATGGGCGATAAGCAGCAGGTGTATGATTACGTTAAAAAATCTTTCTTTGATCAATATAAAATTAAATGGCTGGCGCCAATTGGTTTTAATAATGCTTACGCTTTAATGATGAGAAAAAGTCAGGCACAAGAGCTTGGTATTAAAACCATTTCGGACCTCAGTTTGTATATAGATAAGCAATGATAAATTTATTAGATAAATATAAAGAAGTACGCAGCAGAACAGAGCACATATGTAAACCATTACACACAGAGGATTACGTTGTGCAGCCTGTTGCAGATGTAAGCCCACCCAAATGGCATATCGGACACACCACCTGGTTTTTTGAAACTTTTATTTTAAAAAATCAACCGGGCTATACTGAATTTGATAGTAATTACAATTTTGTGTTTAATAGCTACTACGAAACCGTTGGTGCCCGTGTTATAAGAACAGACCGCGGCAATTTAAGTAGGCCAACTGTTGGAGACGTTTATAAATACCGACATTATGTTGATGAAGCAATGACCACCTTACTTGCTAATGTTGAAGCTGCAGAACCATTAAGGGAATTGATGCTTCTTGGTTTTAATCATGAGGAACAACATCAGGAATTACTGCTCACTGACATCAAATTTATTCTTGGTCACAATCCGTTATTTCCTGCGTATTCAGAAATCATTTCAGAAAAAAAGATTCATTCTGAAGCAAAACAGTTTGTTGAACTAAAAGCTGGGCTTTATCAAATAGGTTATGAAGGCGATGATTTTTGTTTTGATAATGAACTGGGCAGGCATCAGGTTTATTTGAATGACTTTTCTATTGCAACAAATCTTGTAACCAACGGTGCCTTTTTAGAATTTATAAACGATGGAGGATATAAAGATTTTACGCACTGGCATGCCGAGGGTTGGGACTGGGTAAAAACAAATGGTATACAATCTCCAATGTACTGGCATTTAATTGATGGAACGTGGCACCACTATACATTGCAAGGCTTAATGCCTATTGATTGGAATGAACCATTAAACCATATAAGTTTTTATGAAGCAAGTGCATTCGCATCTTATAAAAACATGCGTTTGCCAACCGAGTTTGAGTGGGAAGCTGCATCTGCTCAATTAAATTATGGTAGCCGTTGGGAGTGGACAGAAAGTGCATACTTACCCTACCCGCGTTTTTCCAAAGCGCCAGGTGCCATTGGCGAATACAATGGCAAATTCATGGTTAATCAAAAAGTGCTCAGGGGTGCATCGGCAGTTACTTCGCCGGGCCATAGTAGGCCAACTTATCGTAACTTTTTTCATCCGCATTTACGCTGGCAATACACCGGAGTAAGACTTGCTAAATAAAACATTATGTCAACTACAACGCTATCAAACCATAAAGTTGAAACCCGTGAAAATGCCTCTGAGAAATTTTTACACGAAGTATTAGAAGGCTTATCTGCACCGGAAAAATATCTTAATTCAAAATACTTTTACGATGCAATAGGTGATCAGATCTTTCAAAAAATTATGGCTTGTCCTGAGTATTATTTAACCCGTTGTGAGATGGAAATTTTCACCCAGCAAACTCAGCAGATAGCTAACACACTTTCGCAACAACATTCTGATTTTGACCTGGTTGAACTAGGTGCAGGCGATGCAACCAAGTCGTTTTACTTACTGGAGCAATTGATAAAAAACAAAACAAGCTTTACTTACTTACCTGTTGACATTTCAAAGAATGTGATAAGCCATCTTAAAAAAGAATTGCCTAAAAAATTGCCTGCATTACAAATGCATGGGCTCAATGGTGAGTATTTCGAAATGCTTGATGAGGCAAAACGAATATCCACCAAACGCAAAGTCGTACTGTTTTTAGGTGGCAATATTGGCAACGTTCCTTTGGATAAGGTTGAGGACTTTTGCAAGCAACTACGAAACCACTTAAACGTTGGCGATATGGTTCTTATAGGTTTTGATCTTAAAAAAGATCCTGAAATAATCCTGAGTGCTTACAACGATAAAGGTGGACTGACAAGAGATTTCAATTTAAATTTATTGAGGCGGATGAATAAGGAGTTGCATGCCAACTTCGAGATAGATCAATTTAAACATTATCCTACCTATGATCCGGCAACTGGTACTTGTAAAAGCTATCTAATAAGTAGCAGAAACCAAAAGGTAAACTTAGGCGATACTCTAATTTACTTTGATGAAAGCGAAGCGATACATACAGAAACCTCTCAAAAATATACAACAGAACAAATTGATGAATTAGCACACAATTCCGGATTCAGTGTTGCGCATAATTTTTACGATTCAAAACACTGGTTCGTTGATTCGGTTTGGCAAGTTTAATTACAACATGCTGCCAGTCTTCAATTTATTAACTCCTAGCCTCGCATTATTATGGCAATAGCTTTGCATCCATTAAATTGGAGAACTGTATGCTTATAGATATTATTTGCTTTTTTATAATTGTGATGGCATTGTTCAAAGGCGCGAGCCAAGGCTTAATTGTGGCGTTGTTTACCTTTATCTCTTATTTTATTGGCCTTGCTGCAGCTACCAAATTATCAGTTGTAGTAGCCGCATATGCTAAGCAAAATATACATATTGATGGTTACTGGCTTCCCATCTTTTCCTTTATAGTTGTGTTTATTGTTGTGGTTATGGTGATACGCACTGGCGCACGCCTTATAAAAACAGTTGTAAAAACAGCATTTCTGGGTTGGGCAGATGCTTTAGGTGGTTTTGTATTGTATGCTATATTGTATTTAATGGTTTTCAGTGTATTACTTTTTTTTGCTACGCAGATACACTTAATCTCAATTGAAACACAACACGAATCAAAAACCTATACCTACATACAACCCCTTGGTCCGAAAGTTTTAGGAAGCATTGGAACCATTATTCCTTTATTTAAAAACATGTTTGCTGATCTTCAGGCTTTTTTTCAGCAAGTATCAACTAAATGATAAGCACTTTGGATTGATGCTTTATTACTAATAAGTAAGTATTTTAGCAAATAAGAGCGTAACCACAAGTTTGCAAGGAAAAATGGTTTGATTTTATTTATGTTTATTTGTAAAAATTAGATTGTCTTTGCCATAGAACTATACTACTGATGACGTACGAAATAAAACAACAGGATAAATTTAAATTTATAGAAGTTGGGCAGGGCGAACCTTTGGTTTTACTGCACGGGTTATTTGGAGCATTAAGTAATTTTAGAGATTTGATCGAGCACTTCAAAAAAAGTTACACGGTAGTTGTGCCATTGCTTCCTTTATTCGATTTGGATATTTTTCATACAAGTGTTGGTGGTTTACAAAAGCACGTTCAAAAATTTATTGACGCAAGGGGTTACGATAATGTGCATCTGCTTGGCAATTCATTAGGTGGCCACGTAGCCTTAGTACACATACTTAAAAATCCTCAAAAAATAAAGACCCTTACCCTAACTGGCAGCTCTGGTTTATTTGAGAATGGCATGGGCGATACCTATCCTAAAAGAGGAGATAAAGAATACATCCGCAAAAAAACATCACTAACATTTTACGATCCCGCAATGGCTACGGACGAACTTGTGAATGAAGTTTTTGAAATTACCAACAACAGAATTAAGGTAATAAAGATCATCGCCCTGGCTAAAAGTGCCATTCGCAATAACCTTGGCGATGAATTGAGCCAGATAAAACAACCTGTATGTTTGATATGGGGAAACAATGATACCATCACACCACCCTTCGTGGCTAAAGAATTTAATAAATTAATTCCCAATAGCGAATTGCATTTTGTTGACAAATGCGGCCATGCTCCTATGATGGAAGTACCCGAAGAATTTAATGTTATATTAGGTCAGTTTCTAGCCAAACATAGCCAACCGGCTGCAACGATGGCTTAGTCTTTGTTGTCTATAGCAGAAATAAGAGAGAGGAAACTGGATGCTAGCAAATCAATTAATAACTACACATTATCCCACTTTACACATTCAAGATAAGGTATCAGTTGTATTGCAACTGATGGATGATTTCGATATACAACATCTTCCCATAGTTCAGGATGATAAATTTTTAGGCCTAGTAAGCAAAGATGAGCTTTTGGATATGGATGAGACTGCCTCATTAAAACTATTGGAAAGCGATTTAATTACTACCGCCATAAAGGGTACCGAGCATTTTTTATCGGCTTTAAAGGTGGCTTCTAGCAATGCTTTAACAATAGTACCGGTTGTAAATGATGCGTTAGAGTGGGTCGGCGGCATTACTGCACAGGAGTTACTAAAAGCAGCCAGCGCGTTTACAGGTGCCGAAGATTTTGGCGCGGTGATCGTTTTAGAAATGGAACGTAAGTCATACTCATTTGGTGAGATCAGCCGCTTGGTTGAAACAAATGATGCATACATCACTCAATTTAACACTGCAACAGAAATCGAAACCGGGTTATTAATCGTAACTATAAGGTTAAGCAAGCTTGAGGTATCAGATATAGTAGCTACTTTTCAACGTTACGAATATGTCATACGTTATTTCTTTGGCGAAGAACAATATCAAAATGAAATTCGCTATAATTACGATCATCTGATGTCTTATCTAAAAATATAATCAACCAAATCTGAACTTATTTTACCTGATTCATTAATGACCTCAAAAAAGAGCATTATAACATTTTTGACCATCGAAGACTAATAATTACATTACACCGTTCTATTTATAATGCGTTTTTACGGCTACATAATTCTAATCAGCTTTTTACTTTTAATAAGTGTAAAAACCATTGCTCAAGATGGTGGAAATAACCTGTTACAACAAGCCTTAGCCGATACTTCTTTAACCAATTATATAGTAGCCGACATTAGGGTATTTGGTTACAAAAAAACCAAAGATTATATTATTGAAAGGGAAATACCTTTTAAAACCGGTGAAAGGATACCAAGGACTGAACTTCAAGAAAAATTGACACTTTGCCGCCAACAATTAATGAACACCTCACTGTTTGTTGATGTTGAAGTTTCAGTTGTTAAAAAAGAAGCAGACCTCATTTTTATTAGTGTAAAAGTAAAAGAGCGCTGGTACCTTTTTCCGCTACCCTATTTTAAACTGATAGACAGAAATTTAAATCAATGGTGGGTTGAGCAGCGCCGTAGTTTGGAACGCGTTAACTACGGTTTAAAGTTTAAGCAAGACAATGTAAGTGGCCGTAACGATCAATTGAATATCTGGGTAATACACGGTTATACGCAGCAGCTTTCGTTTCGATATCAAAATCCTTTTTTGGATAAGTCACTTCGCCATGGTATGAACATCGGCATTGCTTACTCCCGAAACAGGGAAATGAATTTTAATACAGATACTGCTTTTAGAGATGGCACCATTCAATACAACAGACAAAAATTTATAAAAACAGAAGACAGGTTTCTCACGCGAAATTTTCATGCAGACCTTTCTTACTCGTATAGACCAGCTATAAAAACACGACATAATTTTAGAATTTCATATACGGATAAACTAGTTGCAGATACAGTAATAAAGCGCAATCCAAACTATTTTAACAATGGATCAAACACCGCACGGTACCTAGATTTATCGTATCTAATTCAACATTTTAATGTTGATTATATACCCTACCCCCTCAAAGGTTTTATGGGCGATGCATCGTTTTACAAACGAGGATGGGGAAAGCAAAATAACATATGGGAGGTTTCGGCTCGCGGCGATTTTGTAAATAAAGTACTTCCTAAAACCTATTTACACCTACAAGCTGCAGGAAATATTCGCCTGCCTTTTGATCAACCATTTTATAGTAGCGGCCTTTTTGGTAGTAGCGATTTTTACTTACGGGGACTTGAGTATTACGTTATCAATGGTGTAGCAGGAGGCTTTGGCAGGGCTACCATAAAAAACGAGATCATTTCTTTTAACTACAGAAACCCCATCAGCAGTAAAACGCACGATAAAATACCATTTCGCATATTTGCAAAAGTTTATGGTGATGGTGGGTACGCATACGATAAAAATCCCGGCACCAGCTTGCTTAATAATAAAATGCTTTATACTTATGGCGCAGGTATAGATGTAGTAACCTTTTACGATCTGGTACTCAAGTTTGAGTATAGCTTTAATCAATTAGGACAATCCGGCTTTTTCTTTCACACAAAGTCAGACTTCTAATCTTGAAAAATCAGTTTTAGTAACTTTTATTTTCTTTCCTGGTTCATCCCAATACCTTTGTTTAAAATCAAACTGCTTACCCAAGCTTTATTTTACAAACATTTTTACTTGCATTTGCAAATCATAGTAAGGATGAACGTTTTAAAATATGAAAGTTGCAATTTATAGTCGTGGTTTAGATGTTGAACAAGAAAGTCACTTACTTACACTGCTTGAAGAACTTACCAGAAATCATATAACTATTTGTTTATACAAACCGCTATTAGATCAACACGCATCTATACAAATGCTGCCTGTTCAATTTTCGGTTTTTACTAAGCACGAACATCTTGATGAAACTTTTGATTTTATAATTAGCTTAGGTGGCGATGGTACCATTCTGGATACAGCTACACTTGTCAGGCACAAAAGCATCCCTATATTAGGCATCAACTTTGGTCGCTTAGGGTTTTTGGCTAGTCTGGGGTTAGATGAAGTAGCCAGTGCAGTAGAATCACTGGTGTCGGGCTCGTATATGGTTGATAGTCGTACACTAATACATCTCGATTCTAATATTCCTCTTTTTGGTGATGTGCCTTTTGCTTTAAACGAATTTGCAATACACAAAAGAGACACCTCGCCAATGATCAAAATTCACACTTATCTTAATGGTGAGTTTTTAAATTCTTATTGGGCAGATGGTTTATTGGTTTCTACTCCAACAGGTTCAACGGGTTATAATATGAGCTGTAATGGGCCAATAGTTTTTCCTGAAAGTGGCAGTTTTGTTATAACACCTATTGCACCACATAACTTAAACGTACGCCCTATAATAGTTCCCGACAATAACATTATAAGTTTTGAGATTGAAGGTAGAACGGATGAATTTATTTGCGCTTTAGATGCCCGCAGAGAAATTGTTTCAAAAGAGGTACAACTTGCAGTTAAGAAAGAAGTATTTACAGTTAACCTTGTTCGCCTAAGCGAGAATAGCTTCTTATCAACTCTTAGAGAAAAGTTAACATGGGGACTGGATAAAAGAAATTGATAACGTTGATAATAAAAGCTTTTATTTTCGTCATAACAACTTCACCCACATCACCACTTCAATGAAAAAAATAGCATCAATTGTTTTAGTAAGTTTTTTATTTACTAGCATTAAGGCGCAGCAGATGCCACAAAGCTATGTGCAGGAAGGCGAGATAGGCATTGGTATTGGAGGTGCACATTATTTCGGCGATTTAAATACGCGCGCAGCACTTAATAGAATAAAATTTAGTGGTGGCGTTTTTTTTCGTAAGCAATTTAGTAATTACATAGGCGTAAAAGCAGGCGTAAACTTTGCACAGCTTGGCTATTCTGATAGATATAGTACCAACGAAACGCAACAACGCCGCAACCTAAGTTTCAACTCAAATATTTGGGAGCTGGCACTGAGTGGCGATTTTAATTTTTTTAAATTTTACCCGGGCGAACCAGGATTTAATTACACCCCTTATGTATCGTTAGGTGTAGGTGTTTTTTCTTACGACCCTTACGCTTACCTGGGTAACGAAAAGTATTTTTTACGCCCCATTGGTACCGAGGGACAAGGAAGTGCATTATACCCTGACAGGCAACAATATAGCTCGATGGCGTTGTGCATACCACTTGCAGTAGGTTTTAAATACGGCCTCACTCCTAACACTAATTTGTTTGCAGAAGTTGGCTATCGTTTTACTAATACTGACTATTTAGATGATGTGAGCACTTCTTATGCCCCTGATGCATTTCAACCGTTACCAAATGGTAATCCTTCTGCCGGAATGTTACTACAAGACCGTAGCTACGAAACGGGACCGGTAATAGGAGTTAAAGGAAGACAGAGAGGCAACAGCACCCAAAAAGATGGATATGTGATTGCTCAGATTGGTGTTTCATTCAATCTATCATCGTACCGCTGCCCCAAATTTTAATAACTACATTTTTTATTGAAGTGTTGGTTTAAGCACTTTGATATCACCATCAATTTTGTCTGTTATTTGCAGTCCTAAAATTTCTGCAATAAGTGGGTAAAGGTGCACATTCTCAAAGGCTGGTATCGTTACGCCTTTTTTAAATGCTGGCCCCCAGCCATAAAAAATTGCATGCATGTCTTTCATTAAATATGCATCGAAACCATGCCAACCGGGGCTAATATTTTTGTTTCTAAGATTAAAAACGCTCGGCCATTCAGGCACTACTAAAATATCTCCAATTCTATTGTAGTCATCATCCTTAAATCCATAATGCCACCAGAGCGGCGCATTAGCTTTTAAGTAAACCTTGTAGCCTTCCTCTTGCCGTTTCAATTTTTGGTAAGTAGGTAAAATGTCAGCTTCATTTTTTGCATACAACTCTAACAAATTACCTTCGGATGGAATTAAAAATTTTGAAGTATCAATATCTACCGGAAGTTGTACTGTTTTCTTTACATCAACATTCGTCATTCCATGGTCTGATACTATAATAAAATTTACAGGTAAGTTTAACTCAGCCACTGCATCAACCATAACCTTTACGCAAGAGTCAATATGCTGTACTGCTTTTTTTGTTTCATTAGCATCCGGTCCATACGTATGCCCATCATGGTCTACCTCAGGATAATAAACTGATATCAAATGTGGCCGCTCTGCCTCGGGCAAGCGCAACCAGTTTACTACAGTTTTTGTCCGTATGTCATCCAAATCTTTATCGTTATAGGCATAATAATAAGTAGGGTATATACCTTTAATAGGAGCCTCAGTACCTACCCAATATAAACTTGCGGTTAACATTTTCTGCTGTTCGGCTAATACCCATATTGGCGTGCCTCCGTAGTAAGTTGAGTCTCTAACCTTTTTCCGGTCGCTCATTGTATAGATCGTATTTAACTTTCTATCGTAAAAGTTATTATTTACTAAACCATGATGAGAAGGATAAAGACCGGAAGCAATTGAGTAATGATTAGGAAAAGTTAATGTTGGAAAAGAGGGAATCATAGATTGAGCCTTAACACCCTGATCGCTCAATTGTAATAAATTTTTTGCCTGGTATTTTTCACTATAATCATATCTGAAACCATCAACGGATATAAGTATGATGTAGGGTTTTTGCTGCTGCACTTTACTGTTAACCCGATCTGCAATTATTATTTGTTTAGCGTCTGTCTGGGCTAGCAAAGAGCCAAACATCATTAAATAAACAAGTGAGAATATTAGCTTCATAATTATAAGGTCAATTGAAAAAAATAGGCGACCATTTTTACCGCCTCAACTTAAAAAAGTTTTTCATTAAAGTGGCACATTCTAACTGCAACACACCTGCAACAACTTTTGTTTTCGGATGAAATGGATTATTTAAACCGTAAAATTTTCTATAACCATTTTTAATGTCTAAAGCGCCATAAACCACTTTACTTAGCTTACTCCAATACAAAGCACCTGCGCACATGTGGCAGGGTTCTACCGTAACATATAATACACAATCCGGCAGGTACTTAGCACCAAAGAAACCAAAGGCTGCAGTGAGCGCTAATATTTCAGCATGAGCGGTTGGGTCCTTCAATCTTTCAACCTGGTTATGCGCCCTTGAAATAATTTTGTTTTGCGACACTAAGACTGCACCAACAGGCACTTCTCCATCATCATAAGCATCCTGTGCTTCATGCAAAGCTTGCCGCATAAAATGTTCATCATCAAACAAAAGCATGTTGCGAAAATAGACAAATGCGCGGCTCTAAAACATTACCATAAGGCAACAATTAACGTTGTTGATTTGTAAGTATGTTTAATTATGAAAATGCTATCGGCAACTGACTTTAAAAGCACGCACCAGTACTTTGCTAGTGGCGCAACAAGATCTTATCAGTTTAGAAAAAATAGTTTAAGGCAGTTAGAAAAAGCAATTAAACAATACGAAGCAAAAATCATTGATGCTTTATACCAAGATCTTAAAAAATCACCTGAAGAGGCTTACACAACTGAAGTTGGTTTTGTATATGCAGAGATCTCTTATGCCATTAAAAATCTTTACAATTGGATGGAGCCCCAAAAGGTTCGTACACCAATCATGTTGTTTCCATCTAAAAGTTACATCTTAAAAGATCCGTTAGGAATTGTTTTGATAATTGCACCTTGGAACTATCCTTTTCAACTACTTATGGCACCCTTAATTGGTGCTATTGCGGGTGGAAATTGTGCTTTGCTTAAGCCTTCGGAACTTGCGTCAAATACAGCTGCCGTTGTTGCTGAAATGATTGAAAGCTGCTTTAAAAAAGAATACGTTTCCATTGTGGAAGGCGATGGTGCTACAGTTGTGCCCTTTCTAATGACTGAGTATAAATTCGATCATGTATTTTTTACCGGAAGTATAAATGTTGGTAGAGAGATAGCAAAACTTGCTGCACTTAAACTAGTGCCTACAACTTTAGAATTAGGCGGCAAAAGCCCTTGTATTGTAGATGAAGATGCTGATATAAATGTTGCTGCAAATAGAATTGCATGGGGCAAGTTTACCAACGCCGGACAAACCTGTGTAGCGCCTGATTATATACTTGTACACGAAAGTAAACGCCTGCCGCTAATAACAAGTTTAAAAAAGAGTATTGAGGATTTCTATGGGATCGATCCGCAACAATCTGCTGATTTTGGACGCATAATTAATGAACAACGTTTTGATAAACTGAGTAGTTTTTTGCAGCAGGAAAATGTAATAACGGGTGGTCAGGCAGTAAAATCAGACTTATATATTGCTCCAACTTTAATGGACCATGTATTAGCCACAGACCCTGTAATGAAAGAAGAAATCTTTGGTCCCATATTACCCATCTTAAGTTTCAGCAATTACAACGATGCACTAAACACCATCCGTGCTAACGAAAAACCTTTGGCATTGTACATCTTCACCAACAACAAAAAGGTTGAGCAATTATTTCTTGAGGGTTTATCGTTTGGTGGGGGGTGCGTAAATAATACATTATACCATTTAGCCAATCCATCACTACCGTTTGGTGGCGTTGGCAGTAGTGGAATAGGTGCTTATCATGGTAAATTTAGCTTTGACACTTTTACCCGTTTGAAACCTATAATGAAAACAAGCGCCTGGTTCGATCCGAAAATAAAATACCCACCATACAAAGGGAAACTGAGCTTGCTGAAAAAGTTGTTTAAATAGCCAATTACCTAAAAAGCACATTTACCTAAAATCATGAGCACTAAACAAAATATTATAAAAGCCATTTATCCAATGCTTATAAAAGCAGGTCAATTTTTTGGTATTAAGGCAACTGAAATTAAAAACCTGAATAAGAAGCAGCCCAACACATCTATCCATGAGTTAAAAGATCACTTGAATAATGGTGTTGAAATAAATTTTGGAACCTATAAGGGCAAGAAACTGCTCATTGTAAATACAGCATCTAATTGTGGCTATACACCTCAATTTGAAGAACTTAAAACTTTAAGTGAACGATACGAAAGCCTTCAAATCATTGGCTTTCCATCAAACGACTTTAAAGAACAAGAAAAAGGTAGCGATAAGGAGATTGCCACTTTTTGCACTGGCACTTTCGGAATTAAATTTCCTCTAATTCGCAAGAGTATTGTAAAGAAGCATCCTGAGCAAAATACTGTATTTAAATGGCTTTCTGATGAGAGTAATAATGGATGGCTATCAAAAGAACCTGAATGGAATTTTTCTAAATATCTAATAGACGAAACCGGAATGCTTACGCATTATTTTGGCCCGGGCATTTCTCCGCTCTCAACCAAGGTTATAGATGCAATCGAAAAGCCTTTATCTTAATTTATAACTTCAATTCAAGGTAAACCGGACAATGATCGCTGTGTTTGATATGCGGTAAAATTTTGGCATCAACAATAAATTCCTTTAATGTTTCTGATACATTAATGTAGTCAATACGCCACCCCTTGTTTTCTTCTCTTATGCTTGGCTTTAATTGATACCACCAAGAGTATTGATGTGGCTCTTGATTTATGTGTCGAAAACCATCTACAAAACCACTATTAAAAAATTGATCAAACCATGCACGCTCTTCAGGTAAAAAGCCGCTATTTTTTTTATTGCCTTTCGGGTTATGGATGTCAATTTCTTTATGCGCGATATTGTAATCGCCACACACAATAATTTTTGGTCGCTCCTGCTTTAGGTTTCTTAGATAGTCCATAAAGTCACGCAACCAACTATACTTATAAGCTTGCCTGGCTTCGCCCATTGAACCTGAAGGGAAGTAAGCACTTATTACAGTTATATCACCAAGGTCAGCACGCATTACCCTGCCTTCCAGATCACTTTGCTCCATGTTGTTGCCGCAAAAAACTTCATCAATATGTTGTTTGGTTAATATTGCTACACCGCTATATCCTTTTTTCTGTGCGCAAAACCAATGTGCCTTATATCCCGTACGCTCTAGTAAATCAACATCAATATCATCAACATGGGCCTTTACTTCTTGCAAACAAATTATATCAGCAGGGTTAGTGTTTAGCCATTCGATAAAGCCTTTACGAATTGCACTCCGTATCCCGTTAACATTGTACGATATAATTCTCATTCAATACTTTTGTTTTGCAATGTAACATGCATTGTCACTTTCTCAAAAAAATTGAAACAGATACTTAAGGCTACAAAACCAATATGCATCATTACAATACACGTTTTCATAAGTATACAAAATCTTTTGTAGCTCACTTAAATGAGGTTAATATCCAGCAACTTACCATAGATGACTATCCTAAAGATTACCTGGAACTTCTTTTAGAAAATGCAACATACTATGTACATATCTACGCGCATGTTTTAAATGCTTTGTTAGAAAAAAGTTCGAAACAAAAAGAGGAAATTGTATTAATAGATTATGGTGCAGGTAATGGCTTGCTGGGAATGTTTGCTAAATATTGTGGTTTTAAAAAGGTGTATTTAATAGATGTGAGTGAAACTTTTATAGATGCCTCCAAACAGCTAAGTAAGCTATTGGCTATTGATATAGATGGGTTTATTGTAGGTGATTGTGGAGGCTTAAAAGATGCCTTAATAACAACCACACCGGATGCAATAGTTGGCACGGACGTGATAGAACACATTTATAATTTAAACGAATTTTTTCAGTGTTTAAAGCAATTGAATGATGAGATGATCAGCGTTTTTACAACTGCATCTGTTACTGCTAATTTTATAAAAGATCGACAACTTCGTAAACTTCAATACAACGATGAGCATAAGCATAGCAATGCAGCACATGCCTTGCACGGGTGATGAATATGCAGGTTTGCCCTTTAAAGAAATAAGAAGATTGATTATAGAAAAAACTTTTCCCGAACTAACAAAAGAAACGATGGATCAATTAGCTATTAACACCAGAGGCTTAAATAAAGTAGATATAATAGCTGCAGTTGAAAATTATTTGTTGACTAAAAAGCTCCCTGTATTACTCAATCATCCCACCAACACCTGCGACCCTATTACCGGCAGTTGGACAGAAAGATTATTATCCATTAATGAATATAAAGACATCTATCAAAAGCAAGGCTTTACCCTTACATGGCACAATGGATTTTATAACAAATGGCAACCTGGAATAAAAAGCACTGCACTTAAACTGGCTAATAAAACAATTGCCCTGCTCGGTAAGCAAGGCAATGTAATTACTCCTTTTATAACGTTGGTAGGCAAAGGTTAAGCATCATATTCTAATACCGGTCGCAACCATCTCTCTACTTCTTCTATTGGCATATTTTTTCTTTGCGCATAATCTTCTACTTGATCTTTTTCTATTTTACCAATTCCAAAATATTTGCTTTGTGGGTTAGCAAAGTACCATCCACACACTGAGGATGCGGGATACATGGCTAAACTTTCTGTAAGCTGTATGCCGGTAGCATTGGTAGCATCTAGCAACGCAAACAACTTATATTTTTCAGTATGGTCAGGGCATGCGGGGTAACCGGGCGCCGGGCGAATGCCTTGATATTTTTCTTTGATTAGATCTTCATTTGTTAGCTGTTCATCCTTTACATAACCCCAGTATTCTGTGCGCGTTTTATGATGCAGTAGTTCTGCAAATGCTTCTGCAAGCCTGTCGGCCAATGCTTGAAGCATGATCTTGTTATAATCGTCAAACTGCTCGTTAAACCTTTTAATATGTGGTTCAATACCATCAATTGTTACGGCAAACGCACCCAAATAATCTTGTAAACCTGTTTCTTTTGGTGCAATAAAATCTGTAAGCGACATGTTTGCCTGCCCTTCTGCTTTTTTTATCTGTTGGCGAAGCGACTCCAGCTCTACAACCATGTTTACTTCATCCGTAACCGTAATGGTGTCTTTACCGTTTGAGTTAGCAGGCCAAAAACCTATGACGCCTTTTGCGGTAAGCCACTTTTCATCAATGATCGTTTTTAATAGTGCCTGCGCATCGTTATAAAGCTTGGTTGCTTCAACACCCACTTTTTCATCAGATAGTATTTGAGGAAATTTTCCGTGTAACTCCCAGGCAATAAAAAATGGTTGCCAATCAATGTATTCTGCTATACTTTTTAAATCGTGATCTATAAAAGTTTTAGTGCCTGTAAATGTTGGTTTAACAGGTGTAAAGTTCTTCCAATCAATTGTTGCTTTGTTTGTTATTGATGCTTTGTATGGCAAATAAGCTTTCAACACTTTCTTGCTTCCAAAATCTTCTTTCAACTTTCTGTACTCGTCTTTTAAGCCTTGTACAAATGCGGGCTTTTGTTCTTTACTTAATAAAGAACCAGCTACCGTTACACTTCTGGATGCATCTAAAACGTGCACTACGCCTTCATCATATTCAGGCGCAATTTTTACGGCTGTATGCATGCGGCTCGTTGTAGCTCCACCAATCATCAATGGCAAGATTAATTTGCTGACGCTTCATTTCTCTGGCTATGTGAACCATTTCATCTAACGATGGTGTGATCAATCCACTTAAACCTATAATATCAACCTTTTCTCTCTTGGCAGTTTCTAAAATTTTATCAGCCGAAACCATTACGCCAAGATCAATAATATCATAACCATTACAACCTAACACTACACCTACAATATTTTTACCTATATCATGCACATCGCCTTTTACTGTTGCCAGTAAAATTTTGGCAGCACCTGCGCCCTCTTCATTCACCGTGCCGGCGGCAATATGTGCCTGCTTTCTCTCTTCTTTTTCTGCTTCAATAAATGGAAATAGGTAGGCTACCGCTTTTCTTCATAACCCGGGCACTTTTTACTACCTGAGGTAAAAACATTTTTCCGGAACCAAATAAATCTCCAACGATGTTCATCCCGTCCATTAATGGGCCTTCAATTACATCCAATGGTTTGGGATATTTTTGACGTGCTTCTTCTGTATCAGTTTCTACATAATCAGTAATACCATTTACCAGAGAATGTGCCAATCGTTTTTCAACAGGTTCATTACGCCAGGCTTCATCTCTTACAGTTACTTTACCTTTAGCTTTTACCGTTTCAGCAAAATTGATAAGTGCTTCTGTAGCTTGATTGTTTTCGTTATTCCGGTTGAGGATCACATCTTCGCAGAGGTCTCTTAGCTTAGGTTCTATCTCACTATAAACTTGTAATTGTCCGGCATTAACAATACCCATATCCATACCGGCTTGTATAGCATGGTATAAAAACACTGCATGTATTGCTTCGCGAACATGGTCGTTGCCGCGAAATGAGAATGACACATTACTTACACCACCACTAACTTTTGTAAGGGGCATCAATCTTGTTTATTTCTCTGGTAGCTTCTATAAAATCAACCGCATAATTATTGTGTTCTTCAATACCGGTTGCAACAGCAAATATGTTAGGGTCAAAAATAATTTCTTGTGGATCGTAACCAACTTGTTCTGTTAAGTATTTTGTAAGCTCTTTTGCAAATTTCTATTTTACGTTCTTTAGTATCTGCTTGCCCCACTTCATCAAAAGCCATTACGATAACCGATGCGCCATAGCTTTGGCAAATGAATGCTTGTTCTATAAACTTTTCTTCACCCTCCTTCATACTAATGGAGTTAACAATACACTTGCCCTGTACACATTTCAAGCCCGCTTCAATGATCTCAAACTTTGAGCTATCGATCATTATGGGAATCTTTGCAATATCCGGCTCCGCTTGTAACAGGTTTAAAAAAGTTGTCATTGCATCTACACCATCAAGCAATGCATCATCCATATTAACATCTAAAATCTGAGCGCCATTTTCTACCTGTTGGCGCGCTACGGCAAGCGCCTCTTCATACTTGTTTTCGCGAATAAGTCGCGCAAACATTTTTGAACCGGTAACATTGGTTCGCTCGCCTACATTTACAAAGTTTGTTTCAGGACGAACCACTAAGGGCTCTAAACCTGATAATCGTAAATATGGCTTTATAGTAATTGTATCCATTTTAATTTTTTTGTGACCATCTAGTCACTTGTAACTGAGCTAAAAGTTATAGTGTATTAGGGGTTAGAAATCACTTTAAACAGTTTTAAGATCAAGTTCTATCGTTGGCAATAATCTCGGCTGAAATTTAGCAACCTCTTGTGCAATATGCTTAATATGATCTGGCGTGGTACCGCAACATCCACCAACAATATTTACAAATCCTTCTTGTGCCCATTCTTCTAAAATGTGGGCAGTTTCATGTGGTTGTTCGTCATATTCGCCAAAGGCATTTGGCAAACCGGCATTAGGATACGCAGATGTGAAGCATTCAGCAATTTGACTTAACTCTTCAATATGTGGACGCATTTGCGTAGCACCTAATGCGCAATTTAAACCCACACTTAATGGCTTTGCATGACGTATTGAGTTATAAAAAGCTTCCAATGTTTGCCCGCTCAAGGTTCTGCCAGATGCATCAGTAATGGTTCCACTGATCATCATTGGCAGTTCCGGCAACTTATTATCTCTGAAGAATTTCTTTACAGCGAAAATGGCGGCTTTTGCATTTAGCGTATCGAAAATGGTTTCGATCAATAATAAATCTACCCCACCATCAACCAAGTCCTTTTATTTGTTCTGTATAAGAGGCTGCTACTTCATCAAAAGTTACTGCGCGATAGCCGGGATTATTAACATCAGGAGAAAGGCTTAAGGTTTTATTTAATGGTCCGATAGCACCTGCAACAAACCTGGGTTTGGTAGGATCTTTTGCCGTAAATTGATCTGCTGCGTTTCTGGCACATTTTGCTGATGCAACATTTAGCTCGTAAGCAAGTGCCTGCATATCGTAATCTGCCTGCGCAATGGCTGGTGCTACTAAAAGTATTTGTTTCAATAATATCTGCACCGGCTTCAAGGTATTTGGCGTGTATCTCTTCAATGATTTGTGGTTGAGTAATGCTTAATAAATCATTATTGCCTTTCACATCTGTATGCCAGTCTTTAAAACGGTCGCCACGGTAATCTTCTTCTTCAAGCTTATATCTTTGGATCATGGTACCCATGGCACCATCAATAATTAAGATGCGCTTTTCAAGTTCTTTTCTAATATTCATGACTTTAATATTCTCATGTTTTACAGCTTGACGTAAACATGATGTTTATGACGTCAAACAAGTACCCGGTTCACCTAAACTTTGCTATAACGAAAATCAGTCTGAGAAATTGCAGAGAGGTTTCGTTTATTAGTTCAATAGGAGTTAATACAAATTAGTAGGATGAACAATAAACAAATCCGCCTACTAAATGATGGTAAAAATAAAGTAACAAAGCGGTTTTGCCAAAACCGCTTATACTATGTAATTATCTAACTTTTAAAGCCGAAGAAACCCGATTTTATCTATTGATACTGACAATTGACTTTGATAGTTACACTCTCGGCAATTTTTTTTCCTATGAGATTGCCACCAATATTGTAGTCTTTTAGTTTGATATTGAACGTGTCAACAATGGAAACTTTTCCATCTTTTATGGTAACCTCACCATCTGACGCTATTTGCTGGGTGATGCCATGAATGGTTAAGCTACCACTTGCTTTTGCGGGATAAACACCGTTCTTTTTGAAATTTATTTCCTTAATGTTAGTTATTACTCCCGTGAATGTTGCCTTGGGGAATTTGTCGCTTTCAACATAGTTCTCATTGAAATGATCTTCCATTAATTGATTTTCAAATTGAAATCCTTTCATCAACAACGTGAAAACAATTTGACCATTAGCACTTAATAATTTGCTTTCAACTTCATTGTTTCTTGCTTCAATATCTTCTAAAGGCGCTTTCGACTCAAATGTTATCTGACCTGTTTTTGTGCTAAACAATCTTTGACTATTAGCAACATTAATAAAACCTAAAAACACAATAAAAACGATCCATTGCTTCATACTATATTTTTTTTCAATTGTTTACAACCTATACTAAGAAATGATTTTTTTAATGATAACTACTTTATCAGAATTGCTTCTCGCAAACGTACATCGCTTAGCATACCACTACAAAACCCTTTAATCGTTACTGAATTTCCTATTGCAACCTCAACCTCTTTCTGCAATAGTGTGCAAAACACGCCAGACATAGGATCTTCTGATGCCAACATTACCGTTATAAAACCTTCCTGATTTAATACCGGTTTCTAAAACGCTTCCGGTAACTGATATTGCTTTGTTCAAGTACTTTTTGTCTGCTTCTACTTCGTTGGCCTGGTATTGCTGCACCAATTCTACAGAAGATATTTTAACGCTTGCTTCGTCGCTTACCGTTCTTCTGGGTGCGTTCCATATATAATAAACCACTATTACACTTGCAACAACAAATAGAACACCTAACCATATTATCGATTTGATTTTTCTTCTCGCCATTGTACCTACCTTTTTTTATAAATAGGTACTGTGCTGCAAGGCTCACCATACATAATACTTTTGGCAAACGGCCTCAATTTGTTAGTTATCTCAACATAAGCTGTTTCAGGTATTGAGATGTCACCACAACCTTTAACCACTATTCTTTTATCTACATAATCCTCTACGTTTAGCTGCGAAAGATTTTTTATAAACAAGGTATTGATCAGATTTTTTTCATCTCCAAAAACCACCGCTTTAGCTACGGGCTGTAGGTAAGTTGCTGCCAGCATATAAGCCCACATAGGTATTATAGCATCAGCGCTGCAGGTTAAGGCAACAAACTTATCTCTATAAACCTCCCAATCAAGCGTAGTAAGAGCAGCCCTAAAATCTTTCTCTTTTAAAATGAGTTCCATAAATAAATGATCTTTCATATCAAACACCGCAACATCACCCTTTGGGTAATAATCTTCCAAATCGAGGGAGATCAATCCACTTTCTGCAACTTTATTTACAAATGCATTTTCCATTGTCAAAATATGTTCTTAACTACAAATTTACAGTATTGCACATACAAGTTTTGTAGCGAACATGTTAATGACAACCTAATGACGCTTATTAGTCAATTTAGTTTTTTACCTAAGAGCCAAGCCGGTATTTTTGTTTTTATGACAGGAATTGATAGTGTAAAACTGAGAGAAGTTATTGTTCATAAAATTGGAAACCCTACAAGAGGCGAGCAATTAACGCTTTCAGAACATTCACTCACGTTGAATGATGACATAGTAAGTGGATTGCTTACAAAGTACTTTCTGGGATCGTTTAACGAGAATGAGCAATACCATTTTACCCATTTAAGTGATGTTAATTTAAATGAAACATACAATTATGTATCAGCGCTTTTTGCTGATCCAAAAACATTTAAAACTAACGCGGCACTATTAGCGCAATTCCTCTATAGTAAAAGCACACATGCCCGAGTAAAAGAAGGTGAAATGTATGTTGCCTACTTTGAGGAAGTGCCATTAGGTACAGAGTATGTGCAAGCTATAGGCTTATTTAAGTCAGAAAGTAAAGAGACTTTTTTAAAAGTTTTTACACACGGGCAAAGTTTAGAAGTTGTACACGAAGAAGGTATAAATATAAATAAGCTGGATAAAGGATGTTTAATATTTAGAACTCGTAAAGATGAGGGCTATGTTGTGTGCGTGGTTGATAACGGCAATAAAAATGCAGATACTCAATATTGGATAGATGCATTTTTGCAGGTGACACCGTATGCTGATAGCTACCATAATACCGATAAATATCTGGGCCTATGCAAACAGTTTATTACCAACGAATATGCTGAAAAATTTGAGGTAAGTAAAACAGACCAGATAGATATGATGAACCGGTCGCTGGACTATTTTAAGACAAAGGATCAATTTAATATGCAGGAGTTTACTGAGGAAGTTTTACATCACGCTGAAGTTGCAGACACCTTTAATGATTTCAAAAAAAATTATGAAACTTCCAAAAACTTTGAATTTGAAGATGAGTTTGATATTCATTTATCGGCAGTAAAAAAACAGGCTAAAGTGTTCAAGTCTGTACTAAAACTCGACAAGAATTTCCACATCTATATACATGGAAGAAAGGACCTTATTGAAAAAGGTTATGACAGCGTTGCGGGTAAAAATTATTATAAGTTATTTTTTGATGAAGAAGCTTAGCAAGGTGAACGCGCGTGCCTTTAACCTGATAAGTGGCTTATTTTTCTAAAGCTGATTTCAGTATCCATCCTTCATTATTGTTGGATGATACGTATAAGAAATCTTTGTATTCAGCTAATACATCAATACCATCACCTTTTGCCAAAATCATTTTTCTTGCAGCGGCAACATCTGGAAAATCATTTAAATGAACATTGGTTGACGCTACCGCTTTTTTAATTGGTTTATTTAAAGTATTAACATCGCTGCCTCGTAAATATCCCTGTCTGCCCATCAGGCGTAACTACCTTATACCAGGCTGCGCTTGCAGCTTGCACTTCTACCAAAGTATTTGCTGAAACGTTTACATAGTTTGATGGCGTAACTGATGGCGCACCATACAACTTTGTGTTGCTAGTATTTGTTCGGGCGTTGTCGCCAACTTTATCTAACCCAACGCTAATGGCAGCGGGTTTTTTTATTACGGGATCTACAAATGCTAATGGGTCAATTGCGCGCCCCATAGCATAAATGCCAAAGTGTAAATGAGGTGAGGTGGTTGCGGCATTACCCGTCTTACCCATCAAACCAATAATATCTCCCGCTTTTACTTGTTGTCCTGGCTTTACCTGCTGTTCGTCTAAATGCGCATAGTACAAAGTATAGTCTTGATTATGAGGACGCAGAAAAATAACTTTTCCACCCAATTTAGTTTCTTCAACCCTATTTATACTGCCATCCGCCGCGGCTACTAAAGGAGTTCTCATTGGAGCAAAAATATCAATGCCCTCATGTTTTCTTTCTCCATTGTCGCGATTGGCGCCCCAAAAACTTCCAATCTTAGCATTTGCTTTTTCTAATACCGGAAACGCCAAAGATGGGCCAGTAGTAATACTTAACTGATACTCGATAGATGCTAACAATTCGGGCTGTAAACGCAATATGTAAAATCCCTCCCGCTTTACTTCGAAAGACATTTTTAAACTGCCGGTATCTGCAGATGCAACTCGTTCATGCTTATTATTTTCAGCATTTACTTTCCACAGATCCATATATATTTTGTAGGGAAGCAATGCTTTTTTCGTTGCTGTGATTGACAATTTTTCACCTCGCTTAACCATAAAGCGAAAGCCTGCAGCATTAGGTTTATCTGCACCAAAATAACCTGCCTCGCTGTAAGGAAGGGAGATGCTTAAAGCTTTTGACAATCCCTTGTCGGCTGCTTGAAACCAGGATTTACCTAGCGCGGTTTCGTTTAAACCCGCGCTAATCAATTTATCGCTATAAACTTCATGAGCAGAGCGGGAACCAAACAACCCCGCCGGGCCGCGTGCAGTACACGATGCAAAAGATAATAAAACACAATAAAGAATGGCACTAAAAAAATCTTTTGATGCATGTTTCATAAAAAGCGGCATTTCAAAATTGCAGACATATTCCTTAATGAAAGTGCTAAATAGGTTGTACTTGCGGCGCTACGTTGCGTTTGCTATACTTTTCCATTTTATCAATTATAAAGGAGCATAACACCAACCACATTAGTCCCAAACTAAAGCCTGCAATCACATCGCTGGCATAGTGCACGCGTAAATAAATGCGGCTAATGCCTATAAATAATATGAGGAGGGTTAGTGAAGTAACCAGAAATAGTTTCAAAAATTTATTTTCTACATTTTGCCAAACCAGGTAAGCCAGCAGGCCATAAAAGGTTAAACTCATCATTGCATGACCACTAGGAAAACTCAAACCTTTTGCTTGCTCTAATAACGGAGTAAGAGGCCTGGTGCGATGAAAAACAAACTTTAAAAGAAAGAGAAGAATGGTACTACTTATTGCCACAACAGGCGCCTTTACTGAATACCATCGATGTTTTTTAAAAAACATGAAATAGGAGAACAATACAAGGTTAGCAGGAATTAAAAAAAAGTGAGTACCTAAAAAGGAAAAGAACTGCATGACATCCGTATTTACCTCACTTACATTCTTAGCCATGAACGCAAAAACCGCCTCATCAAAAGCCACTTTTTTCGACCAAAAAATCATGCGTGCAACAAAAATAAAAATGCCCATAGCCATAAAAAAAGATACCAGCACTACAATAAGTTCCAACGAAAGCAGCGCCATCATTGCCGTAACCCGCTTTATACCTTTTTTTACCGGTTTTATCATACCATTCACTTTTCGTTTCTGTTTCTTTTTGATATTTTAAGTGCTATAAACTTCTCCGCATAACCTCCCAAAGTACCTTCTTATCTCCTTCATTAAAACTTCGTACCGTGTCTTGTAAAAAATGGCGCTTAAAGGCCAGTTTTGCTGCAGTACTATCTCTAACGTCATAACCAACAAGGCGCAGGCTTTGTACAACATTAAATTCAACAGGTAATACTATATTAGATGTATCACCATACCATAAACCAAAACCTTTGTCAGCAAAACGTTTCCAGGGAAAAGTTATGTTAGGATCGTTTTTACGGGTAGGCGCAATATCAGCATGACCAATAAAATTGGCCGCAGGTATTGCATACCTTTTTTTAAGACTGTCTAGTAAAATACCCAAAGCATTTAGTTGCGGTTCCGTAAAAGTTTCAAATCCATTATTATCTATTTCTATACCAATGGAAGATGAATTTATATCTGTTAAACTTCCCCATTTAGCAGCGCCGCCGTGCCATGCCCTCAGGTAATCGTTCAACATGTGATGAACTTTGCCATCTTTACAAATAACATAATGCGCACTTACTTGGGTGCGAGGTAAGGTAAAAGTTTTTAAAGTTTGGTCGCAGCTGTTTTGCGCAGTATGATGTATTATAACAAAGTTTGGCTTTCGCATATTAAAATTGGTGGTGCCAACAAAATAGTCAGGCACACCGTTGGCACTCCTAAATAGTTCCGGTTGCTTACCAAGCATTTTTCCATAAGCTTTTGCCTGCTGTTTGTAACTTTTGTTAGTGTCACTATACGCGTGTTTGTTGCAGGAAACGAAAATGATAATGAAAGCTAAGATTGACAGAAAAAACTTAAGTGCCATAATAAAACATTATTGTCAAATCTACTTTTTCAATTTTAAATTGATGGCGTGAATAATGAAACATGATCAAATCAAATTGCTCAATTTTTAAAAAACTATAACACTTATTAATCAGTTAGGTTGGTTACTCAAGTAACATCACATAAGATAATTCGCGTACTTTTGTGCCTGAATGAAACGCGTATTTATTTTTGTATTGATGATCGTTTATGGGCTCTCCACTACGGGGATGACCATAAATGTGCGATACTGCTGCAATAAATATTCTGATATTTCTATCTCAAAGATCGATTCCAAGGAGTGCTCTTCACCTTGCAATGTAGAGGAATCCGGTTGCTGTACCGTGAAGCAATTAGAAGCCAACGCAACATCTGAACATGCGGCCGCTTCATGGGTTCAAGGTTTAGAAAGTCCTCTTGCTTTACATGCTTGCAGTACCTCATTTAATCCTACGCATCTATATGAACCTTTCGCTAATACACTAGATAAAGGAACACCTCTCAGTGATCTTAAAGTACCATTGTTTATTAAAAATTGTGTTTTTAAAGTTTGATTTTTCTCAGTAAGCTGGAAGGCATTAGCCCTTTATAATTTATTGAGTATACATACAACTTTAAAAATGAGATCATCATACATTTTACCTGTTTTAGGTTTCTTATTATTTTTTACATCAGGCGTGCTGGCACAGGCTACTGATACTACTGTTCATCTTAAAGTTATGGGTGAATGCGATATGTGCAAAAGCCGCATAGAGGCTGCTGCCGAAGGCAGAGGAGTTGTTGCAGCCAAGTGGAATGTCGAAACTAAAGACCTGACTGTAACCTTCAATCCATCTAAAACATCACTCAAAAAAATTGAGAATAGAATCATTGATGCAGGGCACGATACGCAAAATAAGAAGGCAGCTGATAAAGATTACAATCAGCTACCCGAATGCTGCCTCTATCGGTCTGAAGTATCGCCACATGCAGATGATAAAATAGTTCATACTGATGACGCTCCATTAACGGATGATACAATTATTACCACGCATGCTGTGCAAGGCATAATAACAAAACAAGGGTCTACAGGTTTAGAAGCACTGCCGGGTGCAAGCATTACGTGGCTTAACAGTTCCGGTGGAACCATTGCAGATGCCACAGGCCACTTTGAATTAAAACGATTAAACGAAGAAAAAACACTTGTTGTAAGTTTTACAGGTTTTAGAAATGATACTATCAAGTTGACTAATAATAAAGCACTTGAAATTACACTTAGACCAACAAATGTATTAGGCAGTGTAACTGTAAAATCAACCAGTGCATCGATGTTTGTTTCCACAGCATCTGCCATACGATCCTACGAGATCAGCTCAAAAGAATTGACAAAAGCAGCCTGTTGTAACTTAAGCGAAAGCTTTGAAACAAACCCTTCTGTTGATGTAACCTTTAGTGATGCAATTAGTGGATCTAAGCAAATACAAATGTTGGGGCTTGCGGGTAATTATACTCAATTAACAGTGGAGAACTTGCCTGGCCCGCGTGGATTAGCTACGCCACTGGGCCTAAATTCTATACCTGGTACATGGGTCGAAAATATGCAGTTGGTAAAGGGTACCGGTTCAGTTATAAATGGTTTTGAAAGTATTGCCGGACAAATAAATGTAGAGCTAAAAAAGCCAGATGAGATTGATCCGCTTTATATAAATATTTATAGAAACGATTTTGGGAAAACGGATCTTAATTTAAACCTGGCCAAAAAAATAAACGACAAATGGTCAACAGCTTTGTTACTGCATGATGCCTTTGGTTATCAAAAAGTTGACATGAATAAAGATGGGTTTAAAGATCAACCAACTGGTAATTTATTTAGTGCTTTTAACCGTTGGAGTTACACAAACGGCGAAGGCTTTTTTGCACAATTCGGAGCAAAATATTTAAAGGACTTGAAGACAGGAGGGTCCACTGCGTTTGACCCATCACTTCATAAATACACTATGGATGAGTATGGATTGAATATAGAAATAGACCGTAAGGAAGTATTCGCAAAAGTGGGATATATATATGAGGGCAAGCCGTATAAAAGCATCGGTTTACAAATGTCTGCCTTTGATCATAATCAAAATTCTTACTTCGGATTAACAACCTATAATGGCAACCAAAAAACCTTTTATTCAAACTTAATTTATCAATCCATAATAGGAAATACAAACCATAAATTTAAAACAGGTGCAAGTTTTATTTATGATAAGTACGATGAGCTGTACAACACTACTCATTACAAAAGAACTGAGATTGTTCCGGGAGCTTTTTTTGAATATGTGTTTAAACCTACTGAGAAGTTTGACATGATTGCTGGCATTAGGGGCGACTATAATAATTTGTTTGGCTTCTTTGCATCACCACGTTTAAACGTTAGATACGAACCTATCAAAGGAACAACGGTTAGGGTTAGTGCGGGCCGTGGACAACGGACAGCTAACATTTTTGCAGAGAACAATAGTGTAATGGTAAGTGCAAGACAAGTAAACATTTTGAATGCAAACAATAGTGATGCGTATGGTTTAAACCCAGAAGTTAGCTGGAACAAAGGCATTACGATCGATCAGAAATTTAAGTTGTTCAACCGTAGCAGTGTTGTAAGTGTTGATTTTTTTAGAAACGATTTTATCAACCAAATAGTAGTTGATCTTGAGAATGCACGACAGGTAAATTTCTATAATCTTGTTGGCAAATCATACTCAAATAGTTTTCAAGTGGAGTGGAATTTAGAACCGGTTAAAAATTTGAAGACAAGATTGGCCTATCGGTATTTTGATGTGAAAACAACTTATGGCACTAAGCTTTTAGCTCGACCACTAAATGCCCCGCACCGTTTATTTGGCAATTTGGGATACGAAATCTCAACGTGGAAATTTGATTATACAATCAACTACAATGGCAAGAAAAGGTTGCCTTCAACAGCAGCAAATCCTTCTATATATCAATTAAGCAACTACTCAGATACGTATGTAACAATGAATGCGCAAGTGAGTAAATCGTTTGGTAAAAAACTACCTTTTGATGTTTATGTAGGTGCAGAAAATCTATCCAACTTTATACAAGATAACGCCATCATTGCAGCTGATAAGCCGTTCAGTCAATACTTTGATGCCTCGCAGGTTTGGGGGCCACTTTCAGGAAGGATGCTTTATGCAGGCGTTAGGTTTACACTAAAATAACATTACTAAAACATTGTTTAAGATGTAAGAGATTGCAAGATTACGCCGTAGTTTCAACTGACTTTATAAGTTGAGACACTTGCTGGCTGATGTAATCTCTTACTTCATTAAACTGTGCAGGCTCCATATGTTTTGGGTCAGGTATCGTCCAATCAACAAATTGTTTTGATGGCATCCACGGACATGCATCGCCACAACCCATCGTTACTACCACATCAAAAGGTGCATATTGTTTCACTTCTTCCAGTGACTTTGATTGGTGCTTAGTTAAATCGTAATTCAATTCCTTCATTGCAGCAATAGCCTTCGGATTTACTATGCCACTCGGCTTGCTTCCTGCACTATATGCCTCTACATTTTCACCGCCATGTATGTTTGCAAAAGCCTCACTCATCTGGCTTCTATTGCTATTTTCAACACAAACAAAAAGTAATTTCAATCTGCTCATTTTTCTATTTTTAAAAGTCCTGAAACAAACACTGCAATCAAAGCACCTGCAATAGGCGCCACAATATAAATCCAAAGATTGGCAAGATGACCACCGATTATTGCTGGTGCAATAGATCGCGCAGGGTTCATACTTGCGCCAGAGATCAATCCGGCAAACATGGCTTCAATCAACACAACTGCGCCAATAGTAATGCCTGCAACCATGCCTTGTTCTTTACTTCCTGTAGCTACCTGTAACACCACAAACATCAACATAAAAGTTAGTATCACTTCTAATATAAAAGACTGCATGGCGGGCCCTGCCGGCAAAGTAGCGCCGAGAAAGATTGAGGTTGGAAATAAAATCTTAAGCACTAGGCTTGCGCCTATCGCTCCACCTAACTGACTTAACACGTACGGCAACACTTGCGTTTTCGGAAACAAACCTTTTACAGAAAAGGCAATAGTAACCGCAGGGTTCATGTGCGCACCTGAAATATGGCCTACTGCATGTATCATTGCCATTACTACCAAACCCCAAACAATAGCTACACCAACATGTGTTATTTGCCCGTTGGTAACCTCATTTACAACACCGGCGCCAGTGCCACAAAATATTAAGATAAAGGTGGCAACGGCCTCGGCAATATACTTTCTCATGGATGGCTTAGTGCGTTAAGGTGCGCAAGGTAATACATCCGGCATCAGCATATAAATCATAGAACATGTGCTACCAGCCATCACCGTCAAGCAGATTACCAATGCCGCCTAAAACGCTTCCTTCTTCCTTTCTTGTAGTGGTTCCGTAAGATAATACCCGACTTGCCAAACGGCTTATAGGCAATGTTTGTATCCACACTTTACCAGGGCCTCTCAGTGTGGCAAAAAACAAACCTTCGCCACCAAATATTGAGTTTTTTATACCACCAACAAACTGAATGTCGTAATCTACGTTTTGCGTGAGTGCTACAAGGCAACCGGTATCAATTTTTATAAGTTCGCCTGCGTGCAATTCCCGCTCAAATACATGACCACCGGCGTGCACAAATGCCAAACCATCACCTTCTAGTTTTTGCATAATAAAACCTTCGCCACCAAATATACCGGTGCCCAAACGCCGTTGAAAATCTATACCAACACTAACCCCTTTAGCTGCACATAAAAAAGCATCTTTCTGACAAATTACTTTACCACCAAGTTGCAACAGATCTAACGCAATTATTTTTCCGGGATAGGGTGATGCAAAACTTACCCTTTTTTTACCAGAACCTACGTTGGTAAATGCCGTCATAAATAAACTTTCACCAATCAACAAACGCTTACCAGCCCCAACCAGCTTGCCTAATATTCCCCCTGATTGCTGGCGGCTACCATCGCCAAAAATGGTTTGCATTTGTATGCCATCGTCCATCATCATAAAACTTCCGCTCTCTGCAATTGCAGTCTCTTGCGGGTCAAGTTCCACTTCCACATACTGCATTTCTTCTCCAAATATGTGATAATCTATTTCATGATTGGTGCGCATAAATTTTATGTTGATTTGTATTTTAAAATTGTGATTCCAAAATAAAAGTTCTTTTGGTAATTAATAAAATTCTTTGCGGGTTGTGGGTAACTTGCTATTTAAAGAACAAAAATTTTATATGATAAGAAGACAAGTTTTATCCGCTTGCCTTTTTAGTTTACTCGTGCCTGCAATCGGTTTTTCGCAAGCTAAACTGGTAGAAAAAGTAACTAAGAAAGGTTCGGAAATTGTAATCCCTTACGAAAAGTATGTATTGCCTAATGGCCTCACTGTTATTGTGCATGAGGACCATTCTGACCCTGTTGTACATGTGGATGTAACGTACCATGTAGGTTCTGCCAGAGAAGAAATTGGCAAAAGTGGTTTCGCTCATTTTTTTGAGCACATGATGTTCCAGGGTTCCGATAATGTGGGCGATGATCAGCATTTTAAAATCGTGTCTGAGTCTGGTGGCACACTTAATGGAAGTACCAATCGTGATAGAACAAACTATTATGAAACAGTACCAAGCAATCAATTGGAAAAAATGCTTTGGTTAGAAGCGGATAGAATGGGTTTTCTATTAGATGCGGTTGACCAACGTAAGTTTGAAAACCAGCGGTCGACTGTTAAGAACGAACGCGGCCAGAACTATGATAATGTCCCTTATGGTCTATTGCGAGAAGTAGCAGCAAAAAATCTTTATCCTTATGGTCATCCATATTCTTGGCTTACCATTGGTTATCTGGAAGATTTAAACAGAAGTAATGTAAACGATCTAAAGAATTTCTTCTTGCGCTGGTACGGACCGAACAATGCTACACTTACAGTTGGTGGCGACGTAACCGCAAAGGAGGTTGTAAAATTGGCGGAGAAGTATTTTGGATCAATACCTAAAGGCATCGGTGCCACACCTGCTAAACTTACCCCGGTAACACTCGAAAAAAATAGATATGTTAGTTACGTTGATAATTATGCACGTAACCCTCGCTTGAGCATTACTTACCCAACAGTGCCTGAATATCATAAAGACATGGCTGCACTTGCTTGTCTTGCGCAGGTTTTAGGGCAAGGTAGAAACTCCATTTTATACCAAACAATGGTTAAACCGCAGAAAGCTTTAATGGCTAACTCATTTAGTGGATTAACAGAGCTTGCAGGTGAGTTTTCAATATCAGTTACTCCATACCCCGGCAAATCTTTAGCTGACATGGAAAAACTAGTAAATGAAGCTATGATGGAGTTTGAGAAGAAAGGCGTTACCGATGAAGACGTTGAGAAATTTAAAACTGCTAACGAAGCCAGAGTTATCAATAGCTTGTCGAGTGTATCAGGTAAAGTTTCTCAACTGGCGGCTTATGAAACTTTCACTGGTAATCCTAACAAACTGAGCGATCAACTAGCAATGTATCGCAACCTAACCAAGGCTGATGTAATGGCAGCTTATGAGAAATACATTAAGAACAAAAACAGGTTGGTTGTTAGTGTACTAACTCAGGGGCATGAAGACCTGATTGCAGCTGCTGATAATTATGTGGTAGATACCACAAACTATAAAGCTCCAGACTATGGTTACAACGGCCTAAAGTACGTGAAGGCAAAAGACAACTTTAACCGCAAACAAATGCCGGGTAATGGACCAAACCCTGTTGTAAAAGTGCCGTCGTTTTGGAAAAAAACAACCAGCAATGGTATACAAATAATTGGGGCACCCAACACCGAAGTACCTATTGTTACCATGAGTATTGCGCTTAAAGGTGGTAGGTTAATTGAAGCTGCAGACGTATCAGAAGTTGGTTTATCAAACTTGTTTGCAACCATGATGAACGAGGACACTAAAAACTACACTTCAGAAGCTTTCAATTTGGAATTGGAAAGAATAGGAAGTTCTATCAATGTAAACAATACAACGGATGCAATTGTATTTAGTGTACAATCATTAAAAAAGAACTTAGATAAAACGCTGGAACTTTTACAAGAAAGAATCTTCAATCCTAAGTTTACTCCTGAGAGTTTTAGCCGTATAAAAAGCCAGTTAAATGAAAGCCTTATCAACAGTAGAAGACAAGCAACTACCGTTGCTGATAATGTTTATGCTAAAATAAACTATGGCCCTAATCATCCTTTTGGAATACCGGCAAATGGCACACCTGAAACAATCAAAAACATTAATTTAAACGACATACAAAGTTATTACGACAACTATATTAGTGCAGACGATGCCCGTGTGGTAATTGTTGGAGATATAACAGAAAGCGAAGTTTTGCCTAAACTTGATTTTTTGAATAGGCTACCTAACAAACATTTTGATTTACCCAAAGTTGCTAAGGCCGCACCAATAGAAAAAACAAAGATCTACATAGTAGACATACCTAAAGCGGCCCAAACAGAATTTAGAGTAGGTGCATTGAATGATTTAAAATATGATGCTACGGGTGACTTTTATAAAGCAACCCTTGCCAATTATAATCTTGGCTCGGCATTTACAAGCCGTTTAAACCTTAACCTGAGAGAAGACAAAGGATGGACTTATGGAGCGCGTAGTGGTTTTGCTGCTAATAAATATACAGGTGCATTTACTTTTAGCAGTGGCATAAGAGCCAATGCAACAGATAGTGCTTTAGTACAAGTAATCAAAGAAATCAAAGAATATGCGTCTACTGGTATAACACCAGATGAAATTTCTTTTATGCGCAACTCTATTGGCCAGGCTGATGCGAGAGCTTATGAAACAGGCTTACAAAAAGCCGCATTTATCAGCAGAATTCTGGAGTATAACTTACCTGCTGATTTTGTAAGTAAGCAAAGCGCCATTAGAAATGCTATCACAAAAAGTGAGATTGATGCAGTTGCAAAAAAGCACCTTGATGTGAATAAAATGAACATTGTTTTAGTAGGCGATAAAAAAACGATCTTACCAGGTTTGCAAACACTTGGTTACGAAATTGTAGAACTTGATGCAGATGGAAACGTCGTAAAATAATTGTTACATCCTTATAAAAAAAAGGCGGCTCAATTGAGCCGCCTTTTTTTTATAATTATAATGTATGATTAAAACCAGCTTTTGATCCAGGTTTTATCAGCACTGCCTTGCAATCTTCTTGAGCGACGCCTTACTTCAAGTTGATGTTTGATCATGGTATAAATAACCATCGGAATAAACACTAGCGTTAAAGGTGGTATACCCATCATACTGATCCATCTTCCACCAAAGTGCCTGCGCATTGGGCGGCGCAAACGTTCTGCAATTAGGTACATACCCGGTAAAATAAACAACGTCATAAAGAAAGCGAAGATCAAACCGAATATCAAAGTCCACGCAAGTGGCGACCAGAACTTGGCGCTATCACCTCCAAAGAAAATATGCGGGTTCAACTCAGAAAACATTGAGATGAAGTTTATGTTGAAACCTATTGCAAGTGGTATTAAGCCAAAAGTTGCTGCAAGCGCGGTTAACAATACAGGAATGATCCTTGTCTTACCAGCTTCAATCAAAGCATTACGTGTTTTAAGTCCACGGCCACGAAGCTCTTCAGTAAACTCAATAACCAATATACCATTCTTAACAACAATACCTGCCAGGCCTACAATACCCAAACCTGTAAAGATGCCTGACACACTCATACCAGTTATACTAAAACCTAAAAGCACACCAATAATACTAAACAAGATTTCAGTTAGAATTAATACAGATTTACTAATACTATTGAACTGTAATACTAAAGTGATCAAGATGATTGCTAAAGCAACAACTAATGCTAGTCCAAGAAAGTTTACTGTTTCTTGCATTTGAGCGCCCTCACCTGTTTGGCTTATAGTAACAGATTCAGGCTTGTTTGCAAAGCGGTCCAGGTAGGTCTTTAATTTTTCGTTGACAGCTTGTGCGGTATAACCTTTTGTTTCCAATACGTTCGATCGAAGTGAGATGACACGTTTATAATTTTTACGCTTCACACTACCTTGTGTACTAGTATAATCAACCGTAACCAATGAGCTTATAGGAACACGTTTAACCTGGCCTGATGCCATATCTCTAAACGTCATGGTCATGTTAAGTAAGTCCACCAAATTTTTACGTTGAACTTCCTGTGTACGCAATTGAATCTTATACTCGTCTTCGCCATTTTTTATTTTAGATATTTCGCGACCGAATAAGGCGGTTCTTATCTGCATACCAATTTGTGCGCTGCTCACACCTTCTATCATAGCACGCTCCCTATTTACAGTAAGTGTTACTTCAGGACTGCTCAGATCCACATCCATCTTTAACTCTTCTATGCCGGGCACGTTTATAGAATCCAAATAGTTTTTTAAGTTAACGGCTGTCTTAACCAATGCATCCATGTCTTCACTGGCAACTTCAATATTTACAGGTGGGTCAGTGGGAGGGCCGCCACGCTCCTGCTCTACTGTTATCTCAGCACCGGGTATACCTTTCATTGCATTTCTTATCGAGTCTAAGTAAGGTTCCGATGAACGACCGTGCCTTTTTTCAAACTCGACAAATGAAACTTGTATTCTACCTAACTCTGATCTTGTACTTCTATCTCCAGCTGATGGATCGGCGGCACCAACAGCCACATTTGAAATAACACTTTCTACAATAGGATTGGTTTTTCCATTTTCCATTCCTAATACTTTGTACACCCTATTTTCTAATACATGTGTAATTGAATCAGTGTATTCTACATCAGTACCAACGGGTAATTTGATGTAAGTGTAAATGAAGTTAGGATCAGCCTTTGGAAAGAAAACGACTTTAACCCACTGCGTAGCTGAAGCCAAAGCGAATATAAAAATGCTCAGAACGAATAGGCCAAAAGTTGCAAGCAGCAAATAAACAGGTCTCCAACCTTTTAATGCCCAAATAAGTAACTGCTCGTACCGCGACATGATAGCGGGTAAGATGCGGTTTTGAAAAGAATGAATCACATCATCAAGCACATAGCGATTGAATACAATAAGTATCAATAAAAATATTAGAAGATTGCCTAAAAAGGTTGCTCCCATAATGTCTAACACTATTGCGATACCTAACGCAATCCAAAGTCCCTTTTTACGAAAGATAGCAGACTTAGGTTCTTTTAAACCTTCTTCATGATTCATAAAATCCACCGCAAAAACCGGGTTCATTATAAAGGCAACTACTAATGATGCTGCTAATGTGAAAATGAGCATGGTCGGTAAATAGATCATAAACTTACCTATGATACCCGGCCAGAATAACAACGGAAGAAATGGTGCAAGTGTAGTTACCGTACCGGCAAGCACAGGCACAAATACTTCGCCTGCGGCCATCATAGCTGAACGCTCTGCATTGATCTTACCTTTACCTTCTACAAAAATCCGGTGCGTATTTTCAATTACTACAATGGCATCATCTACTATAATACCCAAACCAAATAATAGTGCAAATAATACGATGAAGTTTAGGGTAACATCAGAGCCTGCAATCAATTCTGCACCAGGCAAAAACATGAAGGCAACAAAAATGCTAAGAGGCACACTCAATGCAACAAAAAACGCATTGACTACTCCCATGAAGAACATTAGAATGATAAGCACCAGTATAAAGCCAATGACAATAGTATTAACAAGTTCATTAAAAGAGTTGCGTGCATTAATACTTTGGTCACCGGTAATAACCACATCTAAGTTGGGAGGATAAACAGTGCTCTTTAAATCCTTCACGATCTTATCAACACCTTCTGCAGTTTCAATTAAGTTTTCGCCTGCGCGTTTTACTACGTTAAGTGTAATTACATTTTTACCATTTAACCTGGCGTAGCTTTCTCTATCCTTTGTGGTATCCTTAACCTCTGCTATGTCTTTTAAATAAACAGGAGCGCCACTTGTATTTCTAAGCACAATTCTTTCTATGTCAAAAGCCGTTTTAAACTGTCCTTTCAACTGTAGATTTCTGCGCATGTTACCTACCTCAAGCTGACCGCCTGATATATCCAAATTTTCCCGTGCCACTGCATTGGCAATATCATCGAACGTTACGCCGGCAACTTGCATACGCATGTTGTCAACATTTATCTGGAATTCTCTTTCAGGTGCGCCCACAATATCTACACGATTTACTTGGGGTAACTCTTCTAAACGATCCTGCATGTCATCAGCATATGCCTTTAACCTCACAGGATCAAAATCGCCACTGAGGTTTACATACATTATGGGTTGCTCGCTCAGGCTAATTTCCATTACGCGCGGTTCTTCTGTTAAGTCATTGGGTAAATCGGTCTTTGCTTTATCTACCGCATCCTTTACTTTTTGTAAAGCCTGGTCAGGATCAACATCGGTATCAAACTCTACTATAATTGTTGAATAATCTTGCTGAGACGTTGAAGTAACCTTGCTTACTTTGATACCCGAGATACTTTTTATTTGTTTCTCTATTGGCTGCGTTACCAGGTTTTCAATGTCGCGTGGTGTATTGCCCGCATATATCGTCATGATATAAATGTTGGGAATAACGATGTCAGGAAATTGCTCTTTGGGTAACGTTACAAATTGATAAACACCTGCCAAACTCACAAACAGCATAATGAGATAGATAGTTGTTCTATTCTTTATACTCCAGGAGGTTGGCCCGAATTGTTTAAACTTTCCCGTGAAATTTTCTAATGCGCTCATTACAGTATTTTTTTGCCACAATGCATTTTTGTGGCGATAATCTTATGTCTATTGTTTCTTAAGCAGCAGTTGTAAGAAGCTGTCCGTCGTACAAATTCTGAAAGCCTTCTCTTATTAATTTATCACCTGCTTGCAAACCGGTTTTTACTTCAAGTTTATCACCGTAAAGCTCTCCTACGTTTATATAGCGTTTTCTAGCTGTAAGCTTTCCTTTTTCATCTACTGCTACCATTACAAATTTGCCCTGATCATCATTTTGCAAAGTATTTACAGGGATGGTGATGGCTTGAAGGAGCAGCATAATCTTGCACCCTAACATTAGCAATCTGGTTAGGTTTAAAATTGGGATCAGCGGGTATAGGTGCTTCTATATAAAAAGTGCGGCGAGAAGGATCAATTGTTTTGCCAACAACATTTACAGTAGCATTGATGGTTCTGTTCAGGTTAGGCAATTCAATTTGCAACTTACTTCCTTTATTTACTTTGCCCAAATAGTTTTCAGGAACTTCAGCAACAATTTTAAGGTTACCAGTATTCACAATTCTAATTTGTGGACCGGCTGCGGTGGCGCCAACAAAGGTTTCACCAACGCGAACATTTACTACATCGGCAACGCCTGAAGACGGTGCTTTAACTACCATAAGGGCAGCCTGATTTTGTATAATGCCAATTTGCTTGCGCAACGTTTCTACCTGCGTTTTTGCAGTAAGCACTTGTTGATAAGCTCCAATACCATTATCCCACAAATTTTGTGTTCTGCGTAAAACATCTTCAGCAGTGGTAAGCTGTACTTTTAAAGGCTCAATTTGTTGCCTGATCATTTGATCATCTAAGCGCGCAAGCACTTGGCCTTTGCGTACATTGTCGCCCTGCTTTACATACAATGCTTTTACAACACCACCCTGTCCGTTAGGAGGTGCTACATAAGAAATATTGGTTGCATCGATCTTGCCTTGTAGGTCAATATAATGAGTGAAGCTTTCATTGCTAATAGGCTCAATTGATACCAATTTTGCATTGGCGCCGCTTGCGCTTGCGGGGTCTTGTTTAGCAATCTGACTTTCTAATGCGGTAATCTTACCAGAGATGGTTTGTTGATCCTTCTTCAATTTTTCTAACTGAGCTTTCTTATCGTTCAGGTCACCGTCTTTTTCTTTTTTACCTTCGCCGCACGAGGCTAAGGAGAGGCAAACAAGTAAGAGTATGAATACATTCTTTTGCATGAGTATAAATTTATAGGACTGTTCTTTTTATAATTTTCCGAGTGAGTATTGATAGCTTATTTTAGCAATGGTAGCATTGTATAAAGCATTGAAATAATTAGACTGAGCTGTTTGGTAATCTTGATCTGATTGCAATATTTCGAAGCTGCTACCTAAGCCATTTTCAAACTTTAGCTTAGTTGCATTGTAAACTCTTTGAGCTAACTCAACATTACGCTCTTGTATATCCAAATTGGATAAAGCATTTTTCAAACTTTCTTTTGTGATCACTTGCTCTATGTCAATGCCTTGTTTGGCAAGTGCAATGGTGTTGCTCACTTTCTCTACATTAAGTTCGGCTTGTACTACGCGTTGCTTGCGCTGGCTACCATCAAAAATGGGAACGCTCACGTTTATGCCTATGTAAGCTGTTTTAAACCAGGCGGTTGATGGACTTGTAAAGAACTTTTTACCCTGGCCTACAATTGAATAATTGCCCGTAAGCGCAGCTGTAGGCAGGCTACCAAGTTTATTACGTTTTATGTCTAGTTCCTGTAAGCGTTTTGAGTAATCAAGTGTCCTGATCTCTGCGCGATTTTCATACGCAAAGTTGTCATCAAGTACATCTTCTTTCAATGTTTCTGCCGTAAGTGCTTCTCTAAGTATTACAGAATCTTTTTGCGATATTCCTAAAGCGAATTTTAACGCAGCATATGAAATATTTACACCACTTTGTACAATGCTGGCAGTTGTCTTTAAATTATTTAATTGCACTTGCACTCTATCTAAATCCAACTTTTCAGCAAAACCATTTTTATACATGATAGAATCATCGCTGTATAGTTTTTCTAAACGAGTTACACTTTCATTTAAAAAGTACAATTGCTTTTGTGCAATTAAAATGGCATAATACCTTTTATAAGCTGAGTCCTTAATCTTTTCCTTTGTTTGATTGATAACACTTTCTGAAAGATCGAGCGCAAGTTGGCGCGCCTGTAGCCCAACAAAAACATCAGGTTGAAAAAGCAACTGGGTTACGCTGGCTCCGGCGCTTAAATTCCACGGCTGTTGAAAGCTAAGTGCCTGCAGTGTAGGTATTGGAATTTTAGTGCCCTGAGGTAATAAATTCTCCCGAATCAAAACATCGTAAATGCCCGCCTCGGCTGCATTTGGAAAAAGTATTTGCGGCAATTTTAGATAATATTGGCTACCCGCGGTTGCAGTTACTTGCGGCAGCGCGCGGCCAAAGATCTCCCTGTTTTGTGCAACCTGAATCTTATAATCAACCTGCGCATTTTTTAGTTCTACTACATTTTTGTATGCCAGGTCAACCGCATCTTTTACAGTTAACTCATAAGTTGTTTGTGCCTGCGTTGCTAATGTTGAAAGTAAAATGAACACAGGCCAGGCCTAGCCTAAGGCTTCTCTTGTTAAACATTTTGTTGCTTATTTAAAAAACGTTCTGTTTTGTATTTGGTAATATATTTTTTGCCTTTGTCGCTTGCAATGCCATATAAAAAGTGCTCCATTATCTCTTGTTCAATCTCGGCAATTTCATATCTGCTTTCAGGAAATATTTCAAGGTTGAAGGGTAACAGCATACTTTCCAGCCTATATCTTGTCATTATTTTAATGTTCAGATCATTTCTGTACAAACCCTCTTGTACACCACGCTCTAAATTTTCTTTTATTATCTGATATAAAAATTCTTCCTTGTGCTTTTTAAATTTTAAAAATGCTTCAGGGTAGTATTTCTCCAAATCATAAATCAAGCCTGCATGCATAGCCTCAAACATAATCTTGGCCATGTCCATCGCCATAAATAACTCATGAATTGCATCTGCTGCTAATTGTTTATCGCGCTGGCAGGTTGTTCTGTTTTCCATTAGCTGATCAATCACAAATGCATCAACTAAATCGTCTTTATCCTTAAAATATTGATAAATGGTTTTCTTACTCATGCCGCACTGATTGGCAATATCATCCATAGTAACTCGCCTAACCCCATGACGGTTAAATAGTTCGTGCGTTTTTTCTAATATTCTTTCTTGAGCTTCCATAAACTGGCGCAAAACTATGGAAACTTTTAAAGGTTTTAAAGTTTCCATCAATAATTAATATGTTTTTATTTTGAGCGTCACATCATTCGGCATTTTATAAAGGATATAAGCGTTTCTTTTTACTTTACTTTGCTTTAATTATTATGGAAACAATTAGCCCTTACCCAAAAAACAAGTGGAATTGGAGAAAAGTGTTTCAGTATTTTCTTCAAGGGATGATCATATTGGCGCCAATTACAATTACACTTTGGACCGTAATTTCTTTATTCTCTTATATAGATAACATATTGCCCAACATTATTCACAAATTTTGGCCATTTACTATTAAGGTTGATGAGAACGGTAATCCGGAAATATTTCCGGGTATTGGATTTTTGCTCGTAATTGTTTTAGTGGTTTTAGTGGGTTGGGTATCATCATCCTACATTGTAGGTAAGATGGTTGAATTTTTTGGCCATGTGCTAGAGAGAACTCCAGGAATAAAAATCATTTATACTTCAGTAAAAGATTTTTTAGAGGCATTTGCCGGCGACAAACGTAAATTTGATAAGCCAGTTTTAGTAAATGTTGATGGGGCTGATGTGTGGCGTATGGGTTTTATGACTCAGCCTGATTGTTCGGCTTTTGGCCTGGTAGATCATGTGGTCGTTTACCTGCCACATTCATATGCTTTAAGTGGCGTGGTGTATATGGTGCCTATAAACAAAATCAAATTGCTCACTAAAGTACCATCAACAGAAGCTATGAAATTCGCGGTTAGCGGCGGGGTGGCAGAGATCAATCATCACTAAACTCTTTTAATGAAAAAAATTGCATTACTGGGTTGTTTATGTGCCATAAGTTTTCAGAGTTTTTGCTGGGGCTTTTTTGGTCATCAAAAAATTAATTACTACGCAGTTTTTTTATTGCCGCCCGAAATGCTGGTTTTATACAAGCCAAACATCCAATTTATTAGCGACCACTCAGTTGACCCCGATAAAAGGCGATATGCCGTTGCAGAGGAAGCACCCAGACATTATATTGATATTGATAATTATGGTGAATATCCTTATACAGAGTTGCCAAGAAAATGGGAGGATGCAGTAGCAAAATATACAGAAGACAGTGTACAGGCAAATGGCATTGTTCCCTGGTGGATACAAATTATGCAGCAACGCCTAACCAATGCTTTTAAAGAAAAAGATCAGGCAAAAATTTTAAAACTTTCTGCAGAGATAGGCCATTACATTGCCGATAGCCATGTGCCCTTACACGCAAGCTCAAACCACGATGGACAATTAACCAATCAAAAAGGCATACATGGTTTTTGGGAAAGCCGCGTACCTGAATTGCTTGCTGATAAAGAGTTTGATTTTATGATTGGCAAAGCTGAGTACGTGCCAAACATTGCAGATTTCACCTGGAAAAGAGTTTTAGAAAGCGGCGCGCCGCAGATACAGTTCTAAAGGCAGAAGCTGAATTAACCCGAAGTTTTCCATCAGATAAAAAATTTGCTTTTGAAGAAAGAAATGGAAAAGTGATTCGTCAATATTCTGCGGCATTTACTATTGCATACAGCAGAATGTTGAACAATATGATAGAGCGCCGAATGAGGCAAAGCATTGCAGCTGTTGCAAGCTTTTGGTACACCGCCTGGGTCAATGCAGGCCAGCCCGATCTGAAGCAATTAAATAACACCACATTTACTGAAGCTGATCTAGAAGAATTTAACCAGCTAAATAATAGTTGGCGTACCAACACAAAACCCAAAGGACGCGAACACGAAGAACAATAGTTTTTTTATTAGGGTTGCCATGCATCTTTTACTTTTGCACCCTAATTGTTCTAAATATGATGCATAATTTTAATGCAGGACCCAGCATACTACCTAAAGAAGTATTACAAGAGGCAAGCGAGGCGCTTTTAATTTCAATAACAGCGGTTTATCTATTTTAGAAATAGGGCACAGAACTCCTTTGTTTGAAGATGTTTTGAACGAAGCCGTATCACTGGTAAAAGAATTAATGCAATTAGATTCAGATCACGAAGTATTGTTTCTTCATGGAGGTGCAAGTACTCAATTTATGCAGGTACCAATGAATTTACTACCTCAGAATGGAACTGCAGCATACATTGATAATGGAATCTGGGGCACCAAAGCTATTAAAGAAGCAAAGCTGTTTGGTAATGTTGATGTGCTATCATCAACAAAAGATAAAAACTACACTTACATCCCTAAAGATTTTCGGTAGCTGACTGATAATGCTTATCTGCACTATACCACCAACAATACAGTTGAAGGCACGCAATGGCATACCATCCCCGAAACTACCGTGCCGCTTATTGCAGATATGAGTAGTGATATTTTAAGCAGGCAAATGGATTTTAATCGGTTTGCATCTTATATATGCAGGTGCACAAAAAAACATGGGACCTGCAGGTGTAAACCTCGTAGTAATAAACAAAAATATATTGGGTAAAGTGACCGTGCAATTCCTTCAATGCTAAATTATCAAACCCACATTGATAATAAATCAATGCTGAATACGCCGCCGGTATTTGCTATTTATGTAAGTATGCTTACGCTAAGATGGCTTAAAAAAATAGGCGGTTTGAAGGCTATAGAAAAGTTAAACAATGAGAAAGCTGATCTGTTTTATAAAACGCTTGATGCATTGCCTGTTTTTACACCAACCGTTGCCAAAGAAGATCGCAGTAAGATGAATGCCGTTTTTGTAATGAGTGATCCAGCTCTTGAGAAAGAATTTGGTAGCATGGTGCAAACAGGAGAATTTATATGGTGTAAAAGGCCATAGAAGTGTAGGCGGTTTCAGGGTATCGTTATACAATGCATTGCCCTTAACCAGCGTTAAAGTATTAACGGAGGTTATGCAGGCCTTCAATAAGAAATATGCTTAATCTACAAGTATCTGGTGCTAAACTCACTGTAAAAGCACCATAATTAAAAGACTTTAAACAATATTAAAACACCTTGATATGCAGATAGCTTTAGTATCTTGCGCGTTCAACTATTTTAATTAATGGCAAAAATTTCACCCTTTAAAGCACTTAGACCTGCTGCAGAACTTGCACCTAAAGTGGCTTCAAAACCTTACGATGTTTTAAACAGCAAAGAAGCTAAAACAGAAGCACAAGGAAATCCATACTCATTTCTGCACGTTACCAAAAGCGAAATTGACCTTCCAGAAAATACAGATATACATAGCACAGAAGTTTACGAAAAGGCAAAACAAAATTTAGATGCATTTATACAACGCAATGTGTTATTTAGAGAAAGTAAAGCATTGCTATTATATTTATGAATTGGTGATGAATGGCAGAAGCCAGACCGGTTTGGTTTGTGGAAGTTCTGTAGATGATTATGAAAATGACATCATAAAAAAACATGAATTTACGCGTCCTGAAAAAGAACAGGATCGCATTAATCATATAAAAACAACCGGTGCACAAACAGGCAATGTTTTTCTTAGCATATCGAAATGTTGAAGCAATTGATAGCTTAATTGACCAATGGAAAAAAGACCGCAGCCCTGTTTATAGTTTTACTGCTGACTGATGATATTACAACATACCATTTGGGTAGTAAACGACTACATCAACCATTAGCCACATTACTGCATTGTTCGAAGAAGAAGTGCCTCATACTTATATTGCCGACGGTCATCATCGTGCAGCATCTGCAGCTAAGGTTAGAAAAGAGTTGGACGACAAGGCTACCAAAAGGCACCAATATTTTTCTTACCACCTTGTTTCCGGCAAATCAACTTGCCATTATGGATTACAACAGGATGGTGAAAGATTTAAATGGAATGTCAACAGAGCAATTTTTAGAAGAGATTAAAAACGAATTTGAAGTAGAGCAAAGTACAGATGCAGTTACACCCTGCTGCCTTACATCAGTTTGGAATGTATATACATGGCAGATGGTACAGGCTTACTGCAAAACAAGGCACTTATACCGAAGATCCGATTGGCATATTAGATGTCACTATCATTCAAAATAACATACTTGATAAAATCTTAGGCATTAAAGATCCAAGAACGGATACCAGAATAGATTTTGTTGGAGGCATAAGAGGTTTAGAGGAACTTGCAAAAGAGTGTTGACAGTGGCGAAATGGCTGTAGCTTTTAGCTTATATCCCGTTAGCATTGAGCAATTATTTGACATTGCAGACAGCGGCAATGTAATGCCACCTAAAAGCACCTGGTTCGAGCCAAAGTTGAGAGATGGCCTTTTAACACACCTTATATATTAAAGTTCTGTAAAAGCGTTTTGGCAAAAACATCGTATGGCTATATTTATACTTTAATATTCATGAGGCACTTTTTACTTTTATTCTTGCTCACAATAACGTCATCAATCGTATCTATTGCGCAAGATGTTCAAACATTGCATGAAACTGCCAAGACTTATTTGAGGGATAATGATTATCAAAATGCTATTTTGGTTTTAAACAGAGCTTTAGATTGCTGAGCCTAATAATAAAGAGTTATTAAAGGATTTATTGTTTGCCAACTATTTAAAACGCGATTTTGCAAAGGCTATAGAAATAGGCAAACCACTGTTAGATAAAGCGGATGCAGATTTAAGAAGCTATCAATTAATGGGGCTTGTTTACAAATCTATTGCAGATTTTAAAGAGTGTGAGAAGATGTACAAGAAAGGATTAAAGCAATTTCCTAATGCAGGTGTTTTGTACAGTGAGTATGGTGAAATTTTAGCCGAAAAGAATGTTGATGACGCAATAAGTTTATGGGAAAAAGGCATTGAGTCTGATGCAAATTTCAGTACAACTATTATTATGTATGCAAAATATTATGCTCAGAACAACGAGCTTATGTGGAGCATTTTATACGCTGAGATCTTTTTAAATTTAGAAAGCTATACCAAGAGAAGTAACGAAATAAAACTCTTGTTACTTGATCAGTATAAAAAATTCTTTACAACTTCTGATGTTTCTGATTATGCTTTCGGTAAAAAGAACACTCCGTTTACTAATAATGTTATACGAGCTTTATTAAAGCAACAGGATCAGTCTTCATTAGGTATTACCCCGGAGGTTTTAACTGCTATACGCACTAGATTTATTTTAGAATGGTTTGATAAGTTTGCTGATAAATATCCCTTCAGATTGTTTGACCACCAACGCCAGTTGTTGCAAGAAGGACATTTTGAAGCATACAACCAATGGTTGTTTGGCGCAGCCACAAGTAATGAAAGCTATCAGGCATGGCAGAAAGATCATGAAAGTGATATGCGAAACTTCTTAAACTTCATGCGTAGCAAAATTTTTAAAATACCTGCGGGACAACAATATCGTAGTTTTTAGAACCTGATTTTAGTTATTAAATCGCCTGCTTTTTGCGGGCTTTTTTATTGGCTCAATTTTGCATAATTTGAACGTTCTAAAGCAATCATTTTATGGAACAACAACGCGATGAAAGGTTATGGAAGATTGCTCAAAAAAGAGCCAATTTTAGAAAGAGCATTTATTCCTACGTAATTGTTATTCTTTTTTTGTGGGGTGTATGGTGGTTTACAACAGGCTATAGAGGGCATTTTGATGGAATCCCCTGGCCGGTATGGGTTATGTTAGGTTGGGGCTTAGGCTTAGCCAAACAGTACTACGAAGCTTACCAAAGTGACAAGAGCGACCTTGCAGATCGCGAATATGAAAAACTAAAAAGCAAAGAAAAATTTTAGTCAACCCACAACGCACTTGTATTAATTTGAACTGGTGAACCTTAAGCCCAAAAGAATATGAAATTTAAACGATTGTTCGATGCTGTTACTGATCAGCTAAATAAATTTCCTAAAACGGACATGCTATCTGCAAAAATAAATGGCCAATGGAAAAGTTATAGCACCTCAGAAGTGCAAGCAACCGTTAATGCATTTAGTGCAGGGCTTATTCAATTAGGTGTTAGTGGCAATAACTTAACTGTTGAAGATGCAGATAAAATTGGCATTATAAGCAACAACAGACCAGAATGGATTTTTACTGATTTAGCATTACAGCAAATCGGGGCAATACTGGTTCCCATCTATCCCACAACCAATCCACTAGAGCTTGAATTTATTTTAAAGGATGCCGCAGTCAAATACATTTTTGTAAGTAGCAACGACCTCTACGAAAAAGTAATGAGCGTGAAGGACAGAGTGCCATCGCTTTTAGATGTTTATAGTTTTGATGAAATGCCTGAAGTAAAGCATTGGAGCAACCTTACGCAAAACATTAACCCAGAAACGCTAACGCAAGTTGAAGGCATTAAGGAGAAGATACCCACAACACACATTGCAACTATTATATACACATCCGGTACCACAGGCACACCAAAAGGTGTTATGTTATCTCATCAAAATATTTATTCAAACGTTGAAAATTCAAGGATCAGTTTTCCGTTTCCAGATGCGCCACAATCAAAGGTTTTAAGCTTTCTTCCGCTTAACCACATCTTTGAAAAAATGGTTACTTACATCTATTTGTTTAGCGGAATAAGCATCTATTATGCTGAAAGTCTTGAAACGATTGGAGACAATCTCAAAGAAATAAAACCAGACGGTTTTTGTACCGTACCCCGGTTGCTTGAAAAGGTTTTTGAAAAAATAATGGCTAAAGGAAATGAGCTCACCGGCGTTAAACGAAAACTCTTTTTTTGGGCAGTAGGTCTTGGCCGAGAAGTATGATAATAATGAAAGTGGAGGCTTGTTATATAATGCGCAACTAGCACTGGCAAACAAACTTATTTTTAGTAAATGGCGTGAGGCTTTGGGTGGTAATGTATCGTTTATTATCACAGGTGGAGCAGCCTGCCAGGTAAGATTGCTACGCATATTTAATGCAGCAAAAATTCCTGTTTATGAGGGATACGGACCAACTGAAAATAGCCCGGTGATAAGTGTAAACAGGAAGATACCTAAATAGCGGAACCAAGTTTGGAACTGTAGGACCGCCTATTGAAGGTTGCGAAGTAAAGCTTGCAGATGATGGAGAAATTTTAGTTAAAGGAGACTCGGTAATGGTTGGCTATTATAAACGTCCTGACCTCACAGAAGAAGTTTTAATAGATGGCTGGTTACACACCGGAGATATTGGTGTGATGGATGCAGGAAAATATTTAAAAATAACAGACAGAAAAAAAGAACTGTTTAAAACAAGTGGCGGTAAGTATGTAGCGCCACAGCCTGTAGAAAATAAATTGAAAGAAAGCGTATATGTTGAGCAGGCAATAGTAGTAGGTGCTGAGAAAAAATTTGTTGGCGCATTCATTGTGCCATCGTACCCGATGCTACGAGAGTGGATGCGTGACAAGGGAATTCCATTTACAACAGATGAAGATGCCATAAAACACCCTGAAATATTGCAACTTTTTAAAGATCTGGTTGAGAGTTTTAATAAGTACTTTAATCAGGTAGAGCAAATAAAAAAGTTTGAATTATTACCTCGCGAATGGAGTATTGACTCAGGTGAAATGACGCCCAAAATGAGCTTTAAACGTAAAGTGATTATGGAAAAATATCGGGATGCAATTAATAGGATCTACAACTAAGCATTCCATCTAATGCCTCTTTTATTTCCAATTCATTTCAAATAAAAACCCCCCAATTACTCGGGGGGCTAACAACTAAAAACACATCTATAAACTCATACCAGTTTACCAACCGGTATGAGTTGTAGTGAAACCTTAATCAGGTTTTTTACCATCTAAAAAAGTATTGATAGAGCTGATTTGCCCTTTATTTTCTTCATCAGGTTTAACGCTGTACTTGCTATAAAAATTCTCAACGGATGTTAAGGTGTTACCAAACATTTCCATGTTACGGCGGATGTAAGCTGGAACAGCTTCAAACTCATTGTTAGGGTCCGCAGCATTCATGTTAAAGGATAAGTTGCGCAACTTTTGTATCCTTTCTGCTGCGCGACGTTTTTGATCGTCTGCATCGTCCTGCATGGCAGGATCCTCTACAGACTGGGTTAACAAATGGCTGTGGCTGTTTTACTTCATCCGCCGCTTCTGGAGTTTCATCCTTCATAACCAACTTCATTTCCAACTCCGGTTGTTCTGAAACGGAAGGGTTTGAAGGCTGAGCTTCCACAGGATTTCTTACTTTGAATTCTGAATTAGATTCTGCATAGATATTGGAGGGTTTTGCTAGAAACCCACTGCTTGTACCGGCAGCAGGCATATCGTTTTGAAGAAAGGAAAATCTATTCTTTATATTCTTCTTGTGTAGGCTGGGTGGCAGGTTGTGCCGGTAGCTGTTGGCTTTGCGAAGTGATCTCAGGCTTCAACTCAAAATGTATCGCGGTTGAAGATTCTACAGGTCTTGTTTCAGCACTCATCTCTTACTGTAAAAAATGGTGACTCTTCCTGAGATGGATTGTTTACACTTGGAGCAGGCTGGCTAACAAAAGGCGTGGTTGATGAACCTTCAAACAAAGAAGGCGCATAAGGATCTTTCTCTTCCAGAGCTAAAGATGGTTGGGTATATAATTTTTTCTCTTCACCAGGTACGCCCAAGGCCATCACAATCTTTTCTTCTTTCTTTTCATCCTTTTTTACAGGTTGAGGTTTAAAAGGATCTTTGTGCTCAAAGCCAGTAGCTATAATAGTTACACCAATTTTATTACCTAAAGTCTCATCAAAGCCAATACCTTTTATTACATCAGCATCTTCACCAGCTTGCTGGCGTAAGTAGCTCATAATAGTATCTTCCTCATCCATGGTTATTTCATGATCACCTTCAGCAGAAGTAATGTTTACTAAGTATCCATTTAGCGCCTCTTATCTCACTATCATTTAACAGCGGAGAATTTACTGCGTCTTCAATTGCAGTTTGTGCGCGGTCTTCACCTTCTGCAATTGCACTACCTAATATAGCAACACCGCCGTTGCGCATTACGGTACACACATCAGCAAAGTCAACATTTATTTGACCGTTGCTTGTAATAACATCGGTGATACATTTAGCAGCTGTTGCTAAAATATCATCTGCTTTGCTAAAAGCTTCTCTAACTTTAAGGTTGCCATATTGATGTCGCAATTTATCGTTTGATATTACCAATAGGGTGTCAACATTTTCTCTTAATTGTTGAATGCCAGCTTCTGCATGGCGCATACGCTTTGGGCCTTCATTAGTAAAAGGAGTTGAAACAATACCAACTGTAAGTATTCCAAGATCTTTACAAACCTTTGAAATAATTGGCGCTCCACCTGTACCGGTACCACCACCCATACCTGCAGTAATGAAAGCCATTTTAGTATTTACTTCTAAAATTCTTTTTATTTCTTCAAGGCTTTCTTCTGTAGCTTGTTTACCAATTTCGGGGTTAGCACCTGCGCCAAGACCTTGCGTTAAGTGTGGCCCTAATTGTATTTTATTAGGCACTTTACTATTTGCCAATGCCTGAGCATCGGTATTACAAATAATAAAATCAACGCTGTCAATATTTTGACTGTACATGTGATTAACGGCATTGCCGCCGCCACCGCCAACTCCTATCACTTTAAGGATAGAGGATTTTTGCTTGGGGATATCAAAGTGTATCATAGTCGGATAATTTATAGTTGAATTGTAAATTGAGTATAGATTGTGTTTTTGTTTGTAGTGTTTTGTTATTACCTAAACCTATCTTTACTACTTATCTCTTGATCACCTTCTTCTTTAAAAAGCTCTAATAAATTGTTTTTAAATTTATCCCAGAATTTAGTCATGCTTTTGCTACTTTCTGTTTTTACGCTAGCTTCTTCTAAAACTTGCGGTGCAATCGTTTCTGCAACGGGTTGTTCCTTCACCAAAACTTCAGGTACTTCAATCTTTTTAAAGGTCTTTTCAAACTCTTTATACTTATGTTCGTAATCGCTGTAACCTTTAAGTATTAGGCCGATACAAGTGCTATACATAGGCTTCTTCAATTCCTCAATATGGTTTACAGCAAGATGACCATTTGGATAACCTATACGTGCATAAAGCCCGTAGCATACTCTGTTAATTGTATTAAATGTTTTAATTGAGATCCACCACCGGTAAGTATAATACCGCCATTAAGCGCGCGACTATCTAAACCAACCTGCTTTAAGTGATACACTACAAAATCAAGTATCTCACCCATACGTGCCTGTATAATATTAGCCAGGTTTTTTACGCTGATCTCTTTAGCGGGCATACCATTCATACCTGGTATGGTGATGTAGGCGTTTGCTTTCGCTTCATCAGCAAACGCACTTCCAAACTGCACTTTCATTGCTTCGGCTTGTTGCTTTAATACACCTAAGCCTGTTTTTATATCGTTGGTAATGTTTTCACCACCAAAAGGTATTACAGCTGTATGCTTAAGAATGCCTTCGTAAAAAACAGCAAGATCACTTGTGCCACCACCAATGTCTAATATGGCAACACCTGCTTCTAAATCAACCTCGCTCATTACTGCCGCGGCTGATGCAAGTGGTTGCAATACAAGATCCTTTGTTTTCAAACCGCTTTTATCTACTGCGCGATTAATGTTTCTGATGGCATTTCTATCACCGGTTATAATGTGAAAATTAGCACCAACTTTTACACCATTGTAACCAATTGGGTTGCTAATATTTTGAATATTATCTACCGTAAACTCCTGAGGTATTACATCAATAATTTGATCGCCTGCAGGTATAAATGTTTTACGTTGATTATCTATCAGTTGTTCAATTTCTGCCTGGTATATTTCGTTCATCAGAATCTTGACGAACAATATCGCCACGTGTTTGCAAACTTTTTATATGGTGCCCGGCAATACCCACATATACTTCGCTTATTTCAAGATCTTCATTACTTGCCGAAACGTTTTTTAAGGCCGCCTGAATGGCCTTAATTGTTTGCTCAATATTTAAAACCTGACCATGTTGTACGCCGCTGCTGTTAGCGCGACCGAAGCCAAGTATTTCCAACTTACCATGCTCATTTTTACGTCCGGCAATGGCAGCAATTTTTGTTGTGCCAATGTCCAAACCTACAATGATAGGTGATTCGTTGCTGTTCATAGATATGTTTTTTTAGTTGTTTACTTTTTGTTTTTGCATTACTGCTTTTGGTTGGCGCTCCGTTGTAACGCTTTTCTTTGATTGATCTTTACTCACAATTTTTTCAACTGCCTTCGAATCAAGCTCCACTGCTTTTTCTACTGGTTGAGCATCCAACTTGTTACCTGTTTTTTCCTTGTTTGAAAGGTCAAGCTTTGACGACATTAATAATTTATTCAAAGCTTCTTTTGCTTTAGTACTATCAATTACAATTGCTTCTTCACCTCTTCTTGTAGCAATTACCTGCCCGTTGTATTGCACATTAATTATCGAATATTTCTCAATGCCTACCTTGCTCCAAACTTGTTTATAAAAGCTATATAACCGATCGAACTTCTTATCTATGTTTACACCCCGGCCTAATAATATTGTTTGGTTACCAATTGTTGGTATCATTTCGAATGTTCGGTTAGCGGTTATGTTTATCTGCGATACCTGAGCATTCCAGAAGCTATCTGCTTGTATAAAAATTGCCATGTTTTTTACAGATGTAAGCAGAAGGCTATCTCTTGCTCTAAGCCTATTTGCATTGCTGGGAAAATTTGTAAACATGGGCACTCTTATACTTATTTTATCACTCAACGGCAACCGGGTAGCTGCACTATCTATGTAATAAGAGTTTCCTTCAACTGTAAATATTCTTGCCACCGGCTCACGCTCCTCAACCTTAACTTCTAAAACTGCATTATTATTAAAAAAGAATTCAGCATTCTTTATCCAATGATCATTTTCAAGTCTGTTTTCTAACACATGCAAGTTGATCTGCTCGAAAGGCAATCCAACCAAGTTTCCATTTGCATTCAAAAGTTTTAATACTTCTTTCTCATCAATAAAAATGTGTCTGTTTACTCCTATCACTTCTACTTTAACATCTTTACAATCTTGTTGTTATTTTTTGCCACTCCTGCAAATAAAAGGGCTATGCCTGCCACTGCTAATAGCATCCATCACATAGTTCTCAATCCCTTTTTCAACGACAGGTTCCTCATATCAATTCTGTAAAATATTTTTTACCGGATTTACTAAAACATCTATATCTCCTGCACCAGCCATTACCAACAGTTTGGGCTTATGCAACTGAATCCATTCTTGCATCGCCTGTTTACTTAACACTTGTTTATTGGTGAGGAGCCATCTTATTTAAAATCAATTCGCTTTCAACGCCTTCAATTGGCTTTTCACGTGCAGGATAAATTGGTAACAAGATCACTTCGTCTGCAAGATCTAAGCTGTCTGCGAATTCTTTTGCGAGGTCTTGCGTGCGAGTGTAAAGATGTGGCTGAAAAACCAACACTACTCGTTGTTTAAATAAACTTTTTACACCTTTTATCAACGCTTTTAATTCTTCAGGGTGGTGTGCATAATCATCTATTAAAACATGGTGGTCGCTTTTTAAAACATATTCAAAACGCCTCTTTACTCCTTTAAAATCTTTAACAGCTTTTACGATTGCACTATCTGCTATTTTCAGATGTTGAGCTACAACAATTGCGGCTACGCAATTTTCAATATTGTGAAGTCCGCCCATATTCAAAACCACATCATTAATCTGCCAGTCTTTTGCAACTACATCAAACCGGTAACTACCATTATCAACCTGAATGTTACTTGCATAAACATCAGCACCATCATTGTTTAGGCTATAGGTAATTCGATTGGTTCCGCTTCAATTCTTCGACTCTTTGCAAACCATGTTTCACCACCAACAATCCACCTGGTTTTATCTGTTGGGTGAATTGTATAAATGCATTTTCCAAAGCTTCGGGTGTACCATAAATATCCATATGATCCGGATCCATTGAGTGACCACAGCAACATCAGGAGATAGCTTTAAAAACGATCTGTCATATTCATCAGCTTCAACAACACAGACATTGTTTTCACTGCTCCAGAAATTGGTATTGTAATTAGCTGGAAATACCACCAAGAAAAGCATTGCAACCATACCCTGAATGCCTCAGTATATGAGCAACCATGGTAGATGTGGTTGTTTTGCCATGCGTACCTGCAACCCCAATATTAAAAGAACTTTCAGTGATCAGCTTTAATACATCACTCCGTCTTTACTACACGATAATTGTTAGCTCTTGATAATAAACAACTCACTATGTGAAACAGGTATAGCAGGTGTATATACTACCAAATCCAATTCCTTTGGTATTAAATCAATCTGTCAGTGTAATGTATATCAATTCCTATATCTTGCAAGCTTTTGTTAGTGCGGTTACTGTTTTATCGTAACCACTAACCTGCCACGCCCTGTGCATGATAATACCTTGCCAAAGCGCTCATACCTATGCCACCAATGCCAATAAAATATATGGCTTGACCTCCTGCCCCTAAGGGGGCTTTGAAAGGCTATATTTGTATCGTCGTTATATTCATGTTCATTTATATCAGCTGCTCCATCTTATATTTAGCAGGGTTTTCAATATTTCGTTTGCAATTACTTCATCAGCATTTGTTATAGCAAGCTTGCTATGTTTTCTATCAGTTGTCTTTGCTATGCTTCATCATTTGCTAATGCAATCACAGCATTGATATAATTTATCTTTTGCTTCATTATCTTTTATCATTAAGGCTGCATTTTTATCTACAAGATGTTTTGCATTTACCGTTTGATGATCTTCTGCAGCAGATGGAAATGGAACAAAGATTACAGGCTTTCTTGAAACACATAATTCTGTAACTGCCATGGCACCTGCTCGTGAAATAACAAGTCTGCTGCAGCATAGCCTCGTTCCATTTGCGTTATAAAATCATTTGCAAAAACATTTTTATAAGCTTTAGCCTTTGTCAATAAAAACCTCTGCGGTTGTTTTACCTGTTTGCCAAATCAATTGCAAATTGTTTTTTTCAAATTCAACTAGATGCCTCTGCTATGCTTCGTTTATACTTCTTGCACCCAAACTTCCACCTACTGCCAGTATGGTTGTTTTATTGATGGATCTAATCCAAACAATGCAATGGCTTCATGCTCTTGAAACAGTTGGATTGTGCAATAGATTGCCTGACTGGATTTCCGGTTATTACAATTTTTTCTTTCGGAAAAAATTTCTCCATTCCATCACTTGCTACAAAGATTTTAGTAGCATTCTTACCTAACATCTATATTGCTTCTTACCAGCAAACGAATTACTCTCATGAATAAAAGTTGGAATGCCTTTAATCGTTGTGCATGCTTTAAAACAGGAAAACTTGAATAGCCGCCTACACCAACAACTGCATCGGGCTTAAAATATTTAAAAATGTCTTTTAACCTGTAAAAAACTCTTGATAAGCTTTAACGGCAATCCAATATTTTTTATCAAAGAACTTCTGTTGAAACCTGCTATATCTAACCCTTCTATTTTGTAACCCGCCTGTGGCACTTTTTCCATTTCCATTTTGCCTTTAGCACCAACAAACAAAATCTCTACATCCGGTTGTTTTGCTTTTAATGCATTCGCAATTGCTATTGCAGGAAATATATGTCCGCCTGTTCCGCCACCTGCTATAATAACTTTTCTTATGCATTTACGGTTACCGGATTATCTATTGTTATCAACTGTCTCGATCACGATTCATCTTCATGCAAGTGATGGAAACATGGGTCTCATTCTAATGGTTCTTTTCCTTCAAGCTTTTCTACATTACTTGCAACACTTAATATAATACCAATTGCAAGACAGGTAAATAAAAATGAACTTCCGCCCATACTTACTAATGGCAACGTAACACCTGTTACCGGAACTAAACCTACTGTAACTGCCATATTTGCCATTGCTTGTATCACTAATGTGAAACTTAAGCCCATTGCGAGAAAAGCACCAAAAGCAAATGGACATCGTTTAAAAATGCTTATACATCGCAACAGAAATACGAGGTAGATAAATATGATAACAGCACCACCCAACAATCCATATTCTTCGATTATGATTGCATATATAAAATCGGAATAAGGATGTGGAAGAAAGTTGCGCTGCTCACTATTACCAGGACCATTACCAAATACGCCACCTTTAGCAATGGCAATATTTGATTGCTGCACCTGGTAAGGCATTTCATCTGCTTTTGCATATATAAAATCTTGCACTCTTTTAACCCATGTACCAACCCTACCTACTGATTTTATTTTTTCTGTTGCACCTACATTACGTCCATCTAATACATCAGTATCGTTATGAGTAGCTACTGCAACGCCTACCAATAAGGTAACCGGGATAAGTGCAACACCTATCACCATCATTATATGCTTAACACTCACTCTACCAATAAACATCAATAACAAACTTGTTGCTCCTGTAAGTAATGCGGTTGATAAATTTGCAGGTGCAATAAGTGCGCATATAATAGCTACTGGAATTATTAAAGGTATAAAACCTTTTTTAAAATCTTTTATCACTTCCTGTTTTCTACTAAGCATTCGCGCCAAATACATGAACAATGCAAGCTTGGCAAGATCACTTGTTTGAATGGTCATTTTTATTACAGGAAACATTATCCAACGACTGCCTTCATTAATTTTTGCACCAAAAAAGTAGGTGAATATTAGTAAGGGTATAGAAGCTAAAAACAAATACAAGGCTACCCTGGAGTATAAAGTATAGTTTATGAGATGCGCAAAATATATAACGAGCAAACCACGAAACAATAAATGCAAACTGCTTAAATAAATATACTTCAGTATTGCCTTTATACAGTTTGTAAGCCAAGGAACCTGTTGCACTATAAACTACCAACAAAGAGGTAAGTGCAAGAAAAAGCACAATGCCCCAGATATACTTATCACCCCTTGTTTTTTTAAACAAGCCGCCGCCCACTGCTTCTACAGAAGGCATTTCAGAAAACGGTTTATCAAAAAATTTACTCATTCTTTAAGGTGAGGTTAGGTTATGTTCTTAATCTAGCTTTATACTAATTTTAGTTATACTAGTATCTTCCCTTAGACTTACAGCTTTCATAATTCTCTTTACTGCTTCTTTAAACTTCCATCCTCGCTCTTCATAATTCTTAAACAGATCGAAGCTTGCACATGCAGGACTTAACAAAACTGTATCTCCTTTTACTGATAATTGAAACGCTGCTTTTACTGCATCAGCTGCACTACCTGTATCTACTATAGTTGAAACGATATCTTTAAATGCAGTATGGATTTTTTTATTATCAACACCCAGACAAACAATTGCTTTTACTTTTTCTTTTACCAGATCTTCAATCAACGTATAATCGTTTCCTTTATCAACACCGCCTAAAATAAGTACCACGGTTTACTTAAACTTTCGAAAGCGAACCAGGTACTGTTTACATTGGTTGCTTTACTGTCGTTTATAAACTCAATACCGCGTACTGTTGCAACATGCTCCATACGATGCTCAAGACTTTCAAAAGTTTTCACCGCTTCGCGGATCTTTTCTTTGCGGATGCCTAATGTAGATGCCGCAATACCTGCTGCCATAGTGTTGTATTGATTGTGTTTTCCTTTAAGAGCAAAGTCGTAAATGCTCATGCTTACTCTTTCTTCCTGAATTCTTAGCATCATCTGATCTCCTTTGATGTATGCTCCTTTCTTTACTTCTTGCTTCATGGTAAATGGCAGTGGGTTAGGTATAATGATGTTGTCTTTTATATAATTCATGATCACTTCATCATCTATACAATAAATGAAATGATCGTTACGTTGTTGGTTTTCGAACAATTTTAAACTTGCTGTTGATATAGTTTTCAAACTTGTAGTCATATCTGTCTAAATGATCTTCAGTAATATTTAGCAGTATCGATACATCCGGTCTAAAAGTTTTTATATCATCCAATTGAAAAGAACTTATTTCAGCTATGTACAAAGGCTTCGGATCGTCTGCAATTTGCTTGGCAAATGAGTAACCAATGTTGCCAACTAAACCACAGTCAAAACCTGCATGTTTGCAGATGTGATAGATGAGTGCAGTAGTGGTGCTTTTACCGTTGCTACCTGTTATAGCTACCACTTTACTTTCACCTTTAAACCTGTACGCTAATTCTATCTCACTTATAACCGGTATACCTTTTTGCCTAATCTTTTTTACCGTGTTCATTACTCTCAGGTATACCAGGACTTTTTACAATCTCATCAGCATTTAAAACATTGTCTTCATGTATGTCCTCCCTTCTTCAAAATCAATATCGTTTTCCTGAACTCTTGTTTGTAATGATGCTTTAACAATCCTGCATCACTTACAAAAACACTCGTAACCTTTTTGCTTAGCCAACAATGCTGCTCCTACTCCACTTTCGCCACTACCTAAGATCACCAGCCTATGCGCCATACCTATCTGATTTTTAAAGACATGATGCTAAATACCACACACAATATTGTTATGATCCAGAACCTAACAGCTATCTTACTTTCATGATAACCTTTCTTTTGATAATGGTGATGTAGAGGACTCATTAAGAAAACCCGTCGGCCTTCGCCATACTTTTTCTTAGTGTATTTAAAGTAGCTCACTTGTATAATCACACTTAGATTCTCAATGAGAAACACACCACAAATGATTGGTATCAATAATTCTTTTCTAACTATAATGGCTAGCGATGCTATGATGCCGCCTAACGCAAGGCTACCGGTATCGCCCATGAAAACTTGCGCGGGATAAGAGTTGTACCAAAGAAACCCTACACATGCACCAATAAAAGCGCCAATAAAAATGCTTAGTTCACCCAAGTTGGGTATGTACATAATATTGAGATACTCAGCCAAACGAACATTGCCACTTACATAAGCAAAAATTCCCAGACACACACCTATTAGTGCAGATACACCGGTTGCTAATCCATCTAAACCATCCGTTATATTAGAACCATTTGATACCGCTGTTATAATAAAAATTACAATCAGTATATATAGTATCCACGTAAAACGCTCTAATGCCTGCGGTAATAGTTTAGCATAATTGAACTCATGATTTCGAACAAATGGAATGGTTGTAATAGGTGTCTTAACGGTAACATATCTATGTACTTTACCACCAAATATTCTCACCGTATCATTCATCAACTTTTCTCCACGCTGTATTAAAGTATCAACATTAGCTGCACTAGCTTTGGGGCCTAACACCTCTCTTTGCACTGTAACACTTTGGTTAAAATAGAGTGTAGCTCCTATAATAATCCCGATAACAATCTGACCAAAAATTTTGAATTTACCAGCTAATCCATCTGCATCTGTTTTTTTATAATTGATGCCTTTTTCTTTGGCTACTCTTTTCGCCTTCAACTTTAAATAATCATCAATAAACCCAATGATACCTAACCAAACAGTAGTTAGAATCATTAACCTAACATATACTTTGCCTAGATTAGCAAATAACAATGTGGGTATAAGTATAGCAAGGATTATAATGATACCGCCCATAGTTGGCGTGCCTTTCTTCTGTTGCTCGCCTATAAGCCCAAGGTCTCTAACTGTTTCACCAACTTGTTTGCGCAGCAAATAATTTATAAGCCTTTTACCAAAAACAGTGGTTATAACTAGCGATAACAAAACCGCGAGTAACACACGAAAGGTGATGAACTGAAACAGTCCACTACCAGGGTATTTTACCCCTTCTTTCGTTAACCAGTCAAAAAAATGGTACAGCATATTTTAAACGAATTGATAATGGCTTACTGCTTCACTATCTTTTAAATTTTTCTTTCTTTATTACTTGTTCAATAACTCAAACATCTGCTTCAATATTTCCTTATCATCAAAGGGCAACTTTTTCCCTTGTATCTCCTGGTACTTCTCATGTCCCTTACCGGCAATTAAAATGATGTCTTCTGCTTTAGCAGATTCAACCGCTGTTTTAATAGCTTGCATTCTATCAACAATCGTTAAGGATTTTCTCTTTGCCGCGCTACCAAGTTCCGCTTGCATATCATTTAATATTTCTTGTGGATCTTCACTACGCGGGTTATCACTTGTAAAAATTACCCGGTCACTTAACTCACACGCAACACTACCCATAATGGGTCGTTTGCTAGTATCGCGATCGCCACCACAACCAACTACAGTTATCACTTGCTCATAACCTTTTCTTAGTTTTTTAATAGTTGCTAATACATTTTCCAATGCATCAGGCGTGTGTGCGTAGTCTATAATTCCTATAATTTTTGCCGGGCTGATGGTATAATCAAATCTTCCCTCTGCACCTGTTAATAAACTAAGCTTGGTAAGTACTTCTTCAGGGCTTTCGCCGAGGCAAATTGCTGTGCCGTATACCGCGAGTAAGTTGTAAGCATTAAATTCACCAATTAATCTAAAGTGAACCTCTGTATCGTTAACCAGCATTACTAAACCTGTAAGACCGTTTTCTAAAATACGCCCACGAAAATCTGCTAAGGTTTGCATGCTATAAAACAGCTTTGTTGCATTGGTGTTTTGTAACATTACATTGCCGCGTTTGTCGTCTAAGTTTGAGATAGCAAAGGCGTTAACCGGCAGCTCATCAAAGAATCGTTTTTTTACTTTTATATATTCGTCAAACGTTTTATGATAATCTAAATGATCGTGTGTGATGTTGCTAAAAATACCACCTGCAAACTGTAAAGCCGTTGTTCTGTGCTGATGAATAGCATGGCTACTCACTTCCATAAAAACCACTTCGCAACCTTCATCAACCATCTGTTTCAATAAAGCATTTAAGCTGATTGCATCCGGTGTTGTATGCGTTGATGGAACGATTGTTTTTCCAATATGATTTTGCACAGTGCTGATAAGTCCACAGGTATATTTCAACTCACTAAACAACTTATACAATAATGTGGCGATGGTGGTTTTACCGTTAGTACCAGTAATACCTACCAGCTTCAATTTTGATGATGGACTACCGTAAAAATGATGCGCCATGTGTGCCACGGCTTCATTGGTGTTTTGCACTTGCAAATACGTTATCTCGTCCACCATTTTTGCAGGCATCACTTCGCACACAATAGCTATGGCACCCAGTTCAATCGCCTTATCAATAAAGTGATGTCCATCGCTTTGCGCGCCTTTTATAGCAACGAAAACAGCTCCTTCACTTATTTTCCTACTGTCTATCTGCACACTAGTTACTTCAAGGTCGGTTGTACCTCTCACTCCCTGCAAACGCACGTTATAAAGTATGTCTTGAAGTTTTGCCATAATTGCTTGAACCTACTTTCGCCTTAGTTTAATTGAATATTTACTTGTTGTCCTCTTTTGATAGCGTTGCCAGGTTGTATTGATTGTGCAATCACTTTACCTTTTCCATTCACATTTACTTTTAATCCAAGATTTTCGCACAGATACACCACATCTTTTAATCCCATCCCGTTTAATAGTGGCATTTCTTTCATCTTAATGTTTTGCTTATACAGAACTGCTGTAGATGATTGTTTGAATATTCTTGACCAATTGCCTTTAGCTTCTGTTTCCTTTAAAGGCAATTGCATGTCTCTCGAAATCTTTTTTAAATCGCGTGCGTAACCTGCGTAATTGAAATTGTTGCTATCCCAGGTTGATGCGCCCGCATATTGAATGAAGTTTTTAGGCTGTGATACTTTAAGCGTAAACAGCTGGTCAGCTATTCTTCTAAATACAGGACCCGCTACTGAAGCACCATAAAATACTGCTGCGTGTGGCTTGTTCTTAATAGTGACAATAATTGTGTACTCAGGATTATCAGCCGGAAAATAACCAGCAAATGATGATTGATATATTTTATCAGAGTAGCCTCGTTTACCATTTGCAACAAGGGCAGTTCCCGTTTTACCAGCTATAGAATAGCTATTGTTTTTTAAAGTTTTACCCGTTCCGTTTAGTACAACTCCTTCTAAACTTTCCTGAAGTTGCAATAGAGTTTGTTTGCTGCAAATTGCTGGGTTAACCACAACAGGCTGATAGTCTTTCACTACTCTTCCATCTTCGGTTATTGCATTAACTAAATAAGGCCGTACCATAACGCCATTGTTGGCTACTGCATTATATAATGACAATACTTGCAATGGACTGATCATTAAATTATATCCGAAGCCCATCCATGGCAATGTAGTTCTGCTCCAGCTTCTATTACCCGGCTTATATATCTTAGGAAAGATCTCTCCCTTTAAATCAATACCAGTTAAAGAATCTAAACCCAATTTGTGCAGATGATTTAAAAACTGTTTTGGATTGTTATTGTAAAAAGTATAGGCAAGTTTTGCCATACCTACATTACTGCTATGTTCAAAAGCTTCTTTTATGGTTACTCTTCCTAAGCCATGTTTTTCGCTATCGTATACCGTTTGTCCGAAGATTTTCCAGACGCCACCATTTAAATCAACGGTATTATTTAAAGTAACTTTTTTATCCTCAAGTACCGTAAGCATGGTTGCAAGTTTAAATGTTGATCCCGGCTCTGATGGCGTAATTGCGTAATTATAGTCTTCGTAATAGTTGCCATCTTTACTTCTACCAAGGTTTGCAATAGCTTTTATCTTCCCGGTTTTTACTTCCATCACAATAGCACATCCATGTTCGGCTTCGTTGCCAACTAACATGTCCATTAGTGCATTTGATGTGATGTCTTGCACATTTACATCCAAGGTGGTAATTACATTCTTACCATTCTTAGGCTCTACTTCAAAATTGTCAACGGGTACACTGGCACCTCCTGCAATAAATCTTACCAAACGCTTGCCCGTTGTACCTTTCAAGTACTCATCATAAGTAAGTTCAAGACCAACTTTATTTTCTATCCCTTAACAGCCCTATAGTTCTTGATGCAAGCATTTTATAAGGGTTTAAGCGAATGGTTTTGATATCTGTTATAAAGCCGCTTTTATTTCTGCCTAACCTTACTAATGGAAACTTTCTTAACTTTTGATAATCTTTAAACGACAACTTTGCGTTTTAATAAAAAGTAACGTGTCTTTTTCTCTAAATCCTTCTTGCAACATTCTCTTATATTCATACGCACTTTGATCTTTAAACAACCGCGATAAGCATCCACTTAGTGAATCGATATTTTCTCTGAAACGTTTGCCATTCTTATCTCGTAAACCTTCTGCGGCAAAATCTATATAGATATCAAATTGTGGAATGCTGGTGCTTAGCATGCTTCCATCTTCACTAAAAATGGTTCCCCTTTCAGCATCTAACTCAACTATCTTTTGGTGCAGACTATCGCTCATACTTCGCCAATAGTTGCCTTGTACTTGCTGTATGTAAAATGCTTTACCCAATATAAGCGCCCCAACTACACCCATAATGATGAAGCCCAGATACACCCTCCACAATATGTCTTTCTTCACCTCCAAATTATAAGCAGTTTTTCTTGTGTACTTTATTCCTAAATCCTATACCCTGTACTATAATTCGCTACGATTTTTACTGATCAATTTTATACGCATCGGGGGTACTGTGTCCATAGCCAAACCTAGTGGCTGTGCAGCTTTGATCATCTCACTCTCTCTACTTTTAAACATCATTTCACTCTTCACCGTTTTATACTCGTACTGTAATTCTTTTAGTTGTTTAGCAGTATCATTTATCTTTCTAATTCGGTTATCTGCCATGTGGCCATTGGCTATATACATAACCGCTATCACAGCAAGAAAAATAAAAAATGTCATATTCCTTAATATCCATTCGTAACTAAATAGCTGCTTAACCATGCCATTTTTTGAAGCTCTCTTTGTCTGTATCGTTTCTTCTGCACTCATTAAATTGTGGATGGATAACTTTTAAACATTTGTTACATTGCTGCGTTACTTCGCCTATCATCAACTCCGGGCTATAGTTTTTTATTCTTCTTTTCTACCTAAATTCAGCTGCTTTAGTTTGGTTAAAGCAACGCAACAATGTGCCTGATCTTCTCTTCGTTTTTTATACTTCTTATTCAGTTCCTACCTAACTTTCTTTTTAAATTTTTTCTGCTATTCTTAGTTTCGCACTTCTACTCCTGGCGTTTATTTTCAGCTCTTCATCGCTAGCTGTAATAGGCTTTTTGGTTATTATCTTTAAAACACTTTTTCTTGTATCCTGCTCAAAGGGATTATCAATCACCTCATCAAATGTTCCTGCTTTAAAAAAATTCTTTACTATTCTATCTTCAATTGAATGGAAGGTTATTATTGCAGCCCTTCCACCGACTTTTAAAACATCCGGCACCTGACTAAGCATTTCTTTCAAGGCTCCCATCTCATCATTAACCTCCATGCGCAACGCTTGAAAAACCTGCGCGAAATACTTATTCGGATTGCCTTTAACCATGGGGCCAGCATCGCTTTTAATTGAGCAATTGTACTTAGAGGCATCTGTTTTCTCTGTTGTACAATATGCTTTGCCAGTGTTTTTGAATTTGTTACTTCACCATATTGCTCAAACAACTTGTGCAATTGCTGCTCACTATATTGTTTTAGAACCGTTGCTGCGTTTTTTTCCGTTGCCGCTGATCCATTCGCATATCTAACGGTCCATCAAATCTTGTTGAAAACCCGCGATCTCCCACATCAAACTGGTGACTGCTTACGCCTAAGTCAGCCAAAATGCCGTCGACAACCGAAACCTTATTTAGCCTCAAAAAACGCTGCAGATGTTTGAAGTTATGCGGCACAAAAACCAATCGATCATCACTGTATAAGATTGCCAAGTGCATCTGCATCCTGATCAAAGGCAAATAGTTTTCCGTCTGAACCGAGCCTTTCCAAAATGCCCCTTGCTATGTCCGCCTCCACCAAAAGTGCAGTCAACATAAACTCCATCAGGCTTATATCTGCAATGCGTCTAGCGTTTCATTAAATAACACAGGTATGTGATAGGATGATGATCGCCGGATTGTTTATCAGCACTCATTATGCTTTACCTCCTGGTTTGACATTACCTCGGCAGCCAAGCCTTGCAAAGGCTTCCGGTGAAGGCTCGTCAAAGAACTTTTTATATTTAGATGCTTCCCAAATCTCAATTTTATCAAGTGCAGCCAACCAAGATGATATCCTTACCTAATTCGGCATATCCTTTAAGCGTTTGAGGCAGCAACATCCGTCCGGCACTATCTAATTCTACCTCTATCGCACCGCCCAAAAATTGTCCTGCAAAATCTCTTACCTTCTGCTCGAACTGATTTAAACTACTTAGACGATTGACAATTGGCTCCCAACTAGTCATTGGGTATAGGGTTAAACACTTTTCAAAACCACGATTTAAAATGAAAGTTGTTGCACCTCACCCAATTGTTTCGCAAGCCTGCTGGCAAAAGGAAACGGCCTTTTGCATCTACAGTTGCTTCATATTCGCCGAGGAGAGATTGCATGAGAAATTGGGTAATGAAAAAAACATTTAATGACACAAAATAACACATTTTCCCACTTTTGTTCCTAAAAATGTTGATCTCTTTTTATCCACAGCTGGCCGCACAGATAAAATACCGGCGGTAGTAATAATTTGAAGTTGTGAATATAGGCTGCTTAAGTGTAAATATTCTGTGGATAAACTGTGCATTACAAACTTATTATCCTCAAAATCAATCGATTGATAATTAACGGTATGTTATGCACATGTGCATTAGAAATAGAAATAAGAAGATGAAAAATTGAAAGAGTTTCAGGTTTAAACAATATGGGGACAGCACAAATAATTAGTTTTGCAACCCATGCACCCAAGCAATTTAAAAATTGAAGACTTTAATTACAATTTACCTGATGAAAAGATTGCTAAATTTCCATTGTTAAATCGAGATGAAAGTAAGCTTTTGATTTACCGTGAATGGAAGTATTTCAGAAGATATTTATGCTAACATAGATGCGCAATTACAGCCGCAGTCCTTGATGATTTTTAACAACACTAAAGTTGTTGAAGCAAGGCTGCTGTTTAAAAAACCGACAGGCGCGCAGATTGAAATATTTTGCCTGGAGCCGGATGAAAGATATACATCGCTGCAAGAGGCAATGATGCAAGCAGGAACCGTTTACTGGAAGTGCCTGGTTGGAGGTGCTAATAAATGGAAAAACAAATCGCACTTAGAAAAAAGAGTCAATGCAGAAACGGACCTTACTTTAACTGCGTCTATCCATAATATACTTTTTGATTGCTTTGTGATTAAATTTGAATGGAATGACATGAACACAACTTTTGCTGAGGTTTTACATGCTGCCGGCTCTATCCCTTTACCGCCCTACCTTAATAGAACAGTAGAAGAAGATGACAAGCTTCGGTACCAAACAGTTTATGCCAAAAATAATGGCTCAGTAGCAGCCCCCACAGCAGGTTTACATTTTACTAAAAACATCTTTACAAAACTTGAGGCGAAGGAGATTAAACACGATTTTGTAACACTACATGTTGGCGCAGGTACTTTTAAACCTGTAAAGGCCGAAACTTTGGTGGACCACGAAATGCACGCAGAATTTTTTGAAGTAAGCAACGATAACATTCGGCAACTTTTGAAGCATTTAGATACCGGTATTGTAGCAGTTGGTACCACATCGCTACGTACTATTGAAAGTTTATATTGGATGGGGTTGAAACTTAAAAATGATCCAACGCTTTCTCTTTTAGATTTACGCATATCACAGTGGGAGCCTTATGATGTAACTGAAACCATTTCTGCTAAAGACGCGCTGGATGCTATTTTAAATTGGATGCAAGTGTATAACGCTGACAGAATTATTTCTAAAACACAGATACTAATTGCACCAGGTTATAGCTTAAAAATAGCAACGGGTATTGTTACCAATTTCCATCAGCCTCAATCAACATTGTTACTTTTGATAGCATCAATTATTGGTGACGATTGGAAACTTGTTTACGATTATGCAATGCAAAATAATTTTCGTTTCCTAAGTTATGGAGATGGATGCCTGTTGTGGCCAAATATGAAAGCAGTTAAACAATCCTCGGAATTTCAATAGTAAAACAACTGCCTTTGCCTAAGGTACTTTCAACTCTTATTTTTCCCTTGTGTACATCAATTACATTTTTTACATAACTCATACCTAAGCCAAAGCCTTTAATGTTGTGTATGTTGCCGGTATGCGCTCTATAAAATTTTTCAAATACTCGTTTAACAGTTTCTTTGTTCATCCCAATACCATTGTCCTCCACCTTTATTACAAGTATTTGTTGGTACAGTGCGTGTAAATTTTAACCACTAAATTTTCATCAGAATACTTAATAGCATTATCCACCAAGATTATTCAACACATTAGCAAAGTGTACTTCATCCGCCTCAATAAGATCATACTTAGCATTTAAAAACAATTGTATTTGCGCATGTTTATCTTGTAGTTGTAGTTGAAAGTTGTTTACGGTGCTTTGTATAAGATCATGAACATGCAAAGGTTTCAGATTCAACTTTATTTCTTGCTTATCTAAAAGCGCAGCTTGTAAAATGGTTTCTACATGCTTATTCATTCGCTTGTTTTCTTCCTTAATAATATTGTTGAAATAGTTGCGCTTTTCAGCATCCTGAACAACTTTTTCGTTTTTCAATGCATCTACCGCAAGCGAAATTGTTGCAAGAGGCGTTTTAAACTCATGCGTCATATTATTGATGAAGTCCGTCTTTATTTCGCTTAATTTTTTCTGACGAAACAGCGTAAAAACAGTTAACGAAAAGGCCGCGATGATTATAATAGAAAATACGATGGCTCCTATTACAACCCACTGCAGCGACTCCCAAACCTGCGTTTTAAAGTCGGGTACAATTACTATTAAATGTTCGAACGGAACCAGACCTTCCATCTGGCTGCCTGATTGTGGATTGATAGCTGCCTGAATAGTTCTATTACGCGAAGTATCTTCTGCTTCCTTAATAAAATCTTTACTCTGCATTTCTATGTTGTAGAGGTTGGATTGCGAGGTGATAGCGAACTCGAACTTTACATCCTTCAAACCCTTTTCTTCAAACTTTTTTTGAAGCAGTTCGTTGATCTCAAAAAATGAATGGTTTTGCGATATAGTGGGGCGTCCGAGACCAAAACCAAACTCATCAGAAAGAGGACTTAACTTTTGGGTGCGGGGCATTTTTAGCGTTGGTGCAGAAGAAGCCTGAATGCTTAAATTCATCGCCACATCAAAACAAGCATCTTCTACTTTACTTTGTAGTTGCGCCTGCCGTAAACTTAGCATATTTTTGAACCAGCTTACCTGTAGTAAAATTAGGCCGAGTAGTGATAGCGTGATCAGTAAAACTATGATGGGGAAAATTCTCTTCATCGGCGCAAATATAGAAGCAATGCTTACTGTTTGCCTAAAATACAACTAAGTTTTGTTGTTTTTAACGCGCCCTTTGGTTGGAACATATTTTGCATTTTTTACTTTTAGATTTCTTCTCACAACAATAATTTGTTCTATGGTGCAAGTTTCAGCAGGCAAAATATTAATTGCAGATCCATTTTTAAAAGACCCCAATTTTATGAGGTCTGTAGTGATCGTTTGCGAACATCAGGATACCGGTAGTTTTGGATTTGTATTAAATAAAAGCTACGAACAAGTGCTTGGCGATTTAATTGTTGACCTGGAAGGTTCTACTTTTCCGGTTTATTATGGCGGACCTGTGCAATTAGATACCATTCATTTTTTGCATCAATGTCCACACCTTATTTCGGGTGGCTTTGAAATAAGCGAAGGCATATTTTGGGGAGGCGAATTTGATGAAGTTGCTGAATTAATAAAAGAAGGTAGAATAACAGAAGGTGATATTCGATTTTTTATTGGTTATAGCGGATGGGGCGAAGGCCAACTGGAAGAAGAAATGAAGCAAAAAAGTTGGATCACATCTAAAGCAACACCTATTTTAATTTTTCCCAGTGATGCCAATAATGTTTGGAAAGATGCTTTAAAGCAACTGGGAGGTGAATATGAGTTGATGACAAATTACCCTATTGATCCTCAATTAAATTAAGACTTACGCGCACAAAAAAAGCCCTTCCAAAAAAAGTAGAAGGGCTTTTAGTTTATACCGGTTTTCAGTTTGTTAACGCAAAGGCAAAACAACACCTAAATGCAATCCCGCATTGTTTAAATTTTTCAATCCATTTTTAGTGTAAGGCATATAGTTAAAAACGCCGCCAAAATCTAACGCAGCATTATTAAGTTTAGAGCCGAGCCCTAACATTACACCAGCTCCCGCCTGTGCAGCAAACGAAGCACTTGAATTACCCTCCGAAAACTCACCATAATACTGAGTATTATTTACCAAGTTTATTCCCGCGCCGCCAGACATATAAGGTTGAATTATTTTGCCGGTTGAAGCAAGGGGCAAGTATGTTCCATTAATCAACACAGGCATTGTTGTTACCGTGTTTGTTAACACCGCAGAAACAGTTTGATTATCAGGAAATTTATAAGTCTGCCGCGGATATTTTTGATAATAATTTTGATAGCCAACTTGTAACCCGATTGCTGCACCTGAATTAAGCCAATAACTCAATTCTCCTCCACCACCATTTACAGAAGTATTGCTAATGTAATCGCTCTTGAACGAACCTAATGGTAAGCCGATGTTGTAATTCAATTTCATTTTCAATCGGTCTTCGCTTTGCGCGCTCACATTTATAGTTATGGCCAATAACAAGAAGCCCGAAATTATTTTTATAATAGTATTCATACCTGCTATTTATTTAATTTGATTTTATGTAAGTAGACTGATCGAACAATGCTTGTACCTGGCTGCAGCTGTATTAGCATTGAAAATTCCTGAACCACGAATAAGGCCTGTCCACAATACCTGTATCCGATTATTTGTTGAAGCATTTTTTAGATCTAACAGATCAATAGATAAGGCACCTTCACGTATGGTGTAGGTGGCATAACTATAAGGAGAGTAATAGCCATAGCCTGGATATCCGTAATTGTAGGGATCCCACATGCTGCCATAATAGTTGTAATAGTTGTCGTATTGAATAATGCCCGTGTTTGTATTATAAATCCTACTTACATTAATAACTAAATCTGGTTTTGCACTCCCATTCACTAAGTTTAAATCCTCTTGCAACCATTGTAGCTTTAATGGCATTTATGAACGATACATCTACAGCAGTTTGTGCTCTGGTAGTCTGTCCATTATTATTAACCGCTACCGAATCAGAGATGCTGAAAGTACTGTAAGAACTAAACGCAGCATTTTCATCATGATTGGTTATATAAATCCTTGATTCTTCCTGTGTCATATTTTGCAGCGGATCTTTTGCGCAACCAGACATTACTAATACCATTGCAACTGCAACCGTCAAAAACATTCCTCTTCGTTTCATACTTAATTTTTTATTGATTTCATACAACATCTAAGCGATCAAAACAAGTGCCTATTGGGGCTGGCACTTGTTAAATGATATTTGATGCAATGAATTTTTAGAAAACTTTTAGAAAAATTGAAGGCATAAAAAAAGCCCCCTTGGCAGGGGGCATTTGCAGTTGGTCTTGGTTGCAAAATGAAAACTTTTTTACAAGCTTTCATGTAACAGGTATGTTTAAATTCTTTTGTCTACTTCAGCACAAAGGTCTTCAAAAATTTCGTCAACCGTTCCTTCGCCCTTTATGTATAAAACCTTGTCAAATTGACTATAGTAATCTGCTACAGCAGATGTCTTTTTATGATATTCTACTATGCGTGCTTTTATAACTTCTTCGTTGTTATCATCACTTCTTCCACTAGTAAGGCCTCTATTAAGCAAGCGTTTTACTAACTCATCCTCACTTACTTTTAAAGCCAATACAATTCCTATCTCGGTTTTTTTTAGCTTCAATAATTTATCCAAAGCTTCTGACTGTGCCTCTGTTCTGGGGAAACCATCAAATAAAAAACCCTTTGCTTCAGGATTGGCTTCTAAAGCAGAACTGATCATACCAATCACTACTTCATCAGGTACCAACTGACCCTTATCCATAAAATTCTTGGCTTCCAAACCAAGAGGCGTTTGAGCTGCAATTTCAGTCCTTAAAATATCACCGGTCGATAAATGCTTCAGACCATATTTCTCAATTAGTTTTTCGCTCTGGGTACCTTTTCCACTGCCCGGAGGTCCGAACAAAATGACATTAAACATGTTATTTTCAATCCTTGTATGAGCAACAAATATATGCCTTGCCTTTTAAATTGTTTTAACAAATGCAATCTTAAGCATATTATAAGCCATGTAACTCTTACACAAACAAGCCTTTATACAATATCCGGAATGAGTTGTGGCAGCGAGTTTTCACTGGTTTAGCCTGTAAATATTTTAATTGACATTCGGGTGCCTACTTTTGCTTTATGAAATTAAGCAACTTAGCGGAAACGCTTATCGGATCTGAAATTGTTAAGTTAGGTAACGAGATAAATGACCGCATTCGCAATGGTGAAAATATTTACAATTTTACTATCGGTGACTTTAACCCCAACATTTTTCCAATACCACAAGCATTAGAAAATGAAATTATAAGTGCATATCAAAATCATTACACTAATTACCCGCCGGCTGATGGCATTTTAGAATTAAGACAGGCAGTTAAAAAGTTTCTCTCAGAAAGGGAGCGTTTGGAGTATGAGACAAACGAGATATTAATTGCATCCGGTGGACGACCCCTTATTTATACCATATTTAGAAGTATTGTTGATAAAGGCGATAAAGTGATTTATGCTGTACCTTCTTGGAACAACAACCACTACACCCACATGACCGAAGGTGTACATTGTACCATTGAGACAACTGTGGAGAATAACTTTATGCCAACTGCTGCTGAAATTGAACCACATATTAGTGGGGCAACCCTACTTTGCCTTTGCACGCCACAAAACCCAACTGGCACTACATTACCAAAGATTGAACTTGAAAAGATCTGCGATATGGTGATTGCAGAAAACGCCAAACGCGGTGAGGACAAGAAATTATACGTTCTGTTCGATCAAATGTATTGGACATTGACCTTTGGCCAAACGGAACACTACAACCCGGTAACATTGAGAAGCGCAATGAAAGAGTTTACCATTTTTGTTGATGGGATATCAAAAGTTTTTGCAGCTACTGGTGTACGAGTTGGCTGGTCGCTAGGGCCTGCACCCATTATTGCAAAGATGAAAGCCATATTAAGTCACCTGGGTGCTTGGGCACCAATGGCTGAGCAAAAAGCTACAGCTAAATTTTTAGGTGAAGATGACGAAATTGACGCTTACCTGCAACACTTTAAAGCTGAAATTTCAGAGAGATTGAATCTGATTTATGAGGCATTAATTAGTTTAAAAAACGAGGGATTTTCAGTAGATGCTGTAGTGCCACAGGCTGCAATATATTTGACAATAAAATTTGATTTGCGAGGAAAAACTACAAACGACGGCAGCTTGTTAGACAATCAAACTAAAGTAAATGCATATTTACTCAGCGAAGCTAAAATAGCAGTAGTACCTTTTTCTGCTTTTGGCGCAGATGCTAATTCGCCTTGGTATAGACTAAGCGTAGGCACTTGTAAAAAGGAAGATATTCCTAGCATGATAGCACAACTAAAGCAAGCGCTTAGCAAGCTTTCATAATTAGTTTTTATTAAAGATAAACTCGAAAGGCTTGAGGGTAAATTGATTGACCAGTTTCTCAAGCCTTTCAGGTTTTTGAATGATCTTGTATCTATTGATGTCTATTACTTCTATGCAAGTGCATAGATTTTTGGTTGTTTCTATCAGCAATAAAATCGAATCCAAAATTTCAACTTCTTGCTTCAATAAATCCGGATTGTCTGATGCCCGCTTTGACAACACCAATAAATCACGTTTTGATCTAATCATCTTTCAAAATGGCTTTGCATAAATAAAGAAATTACCCGATCATTCCCTTGTGCGAAGGACATCCACAGCCACGCTTGCCATTAGATTTTCCAAACACACTACATCCGGTTAACGTTATTGCCGCAACAATAAACATTAATAGAGATATTTGTTTTAAGTTTTTTACCATCTTCGAAATTAAATTAATTATTAACTGCAATTAAAGTGAATATTTTTTGACAGGGAAATTTAACATTAACATCCTCGTGGCGCCGTTGGATTGGGGATTAGGACACGCCACGAGGTGCATCCCTATCATCCAATACCTTACCTTAAAAGGTTGCAATGTTATTATTGCAACAGAAGGCACACAAAAAGAACTGCTAACAAAGGAATTTCCTCACCTAAAAATACTTCCTTTAAAAGGATACCGAATTCGATATTCGAAGAATAAACGGTTTTTCGCACTTAAAATTTTACAACAGGTTCCTCAAATTATTCGCTCAATCTGGCATGAGCACCAATGGCTGAAAGCCATTGTAAATAATGAAAGGATAGATGTAGTAATATCCGATAACCGCTATGGCTTATATAACAACAACATTTGTTCCATAATTGTTACTCATCAACTTGAAATAAAAATACCCATACCGGCATTGCAAAAGGTCATTCAATTTTTAAATTATCAGTTTATTAATCGGTTTGAACAATGCTGGATTCCTGATTTTGATGGCAATGAAAATTTAGCGGGATCACTGGCTCATTCGAGAAAATTGCCCAAAGTAACATTGAGATATTTGGGTGGCTTATCCAGACTTAACATTGAGGCTAACTTAAAGTACGAGTATAAATTTCTAGCTGTAATATCAGGACCCGAGCCGCAGCGCTCTTATTTTGAACAACATTTATTTAATGATCTGCAACACTTTAATGGCACGGGCTTAATTGTACGGGGATTACCCGCTAATGATGATGTGATTGACGACTTTGGCAACGTGCACGTAGTCAACCATTTAAACGCAATTGAAATGCAAGAGGCTTTTAATAAGAGTGAATATGTGATTAGCCGAAGCGGTTACACCACCGTAATGGATCTAATAAAGCTTAGCAAAAAATCAATTCTTGTACCAACACCGGCTCAAACTGAACAACAATACCTTGCCAATCATCTACATAAACTAAAATGGGCATTTACTATGGACCAAGCAAACTTCAAACTAAGTAATGCGTTGGCACATGCCGAGTGTTTTGAATATGGTTTGCCCACATTAAACTTTGACTTATATAAAAATGTTATTGACGATTTTATTGACAACTTTAAAAAGTAACATCTACAAGAATAACTTTGATTTTTTAAACTTATCCATTGCGTTCTAAAAACCTTGCTCATCTGGCTGTTCTTGCAGCTAACTTACTATTCGCCATCAATTTTAGTGTAGCCAAATTGATTACTCCCCTGCTAATAAAACCTTTCGGTTTAAATGTAGTGCGCGCGGGTGTTTCCGTCATCTTGTTTTGGTTTTTGTATTTAATGAAACCTTCAGCTACAAGCATTCAAAAAAAACACATTGGGCGGTTTTTGATTTGTGCTGCAACGGGTGTTGCTCTAAACCAAATGAGCTTTATAAAAGGGCTGTCTTATACCACGCCAATTCACGCTGTTTTGCTAATGCTCGCTACACCAATCTTTATCACTTTTATAGCTGCCTGGTTGTTGAAAGAAGGTTTAGGTTTTATGAAAGTACTAGGGCTTGTTTTGGGTGTTGGCGGTGCGGTAATATTGGTAACGCTTAAAGAAAATACGGGAGGCGGCACACACATTATTTTGGGTGATATACTTGTACTAACAAACGCAATAGCTTATGCATTTTATTTAGTGCTGGTTCGCCCTTTAATGAAAGCTTATAGTGCGTTGTTTGTTATACGCTGGGTATTTACTTTGGGATTTTTGATGATCTTACCATTTGGTTTGCAAGAATTTACACAGGTAGACTGGCCTAGCTTTACACTCAATAATTGGATAGCGCTTGCATTTGTAGTGTTGGGAGCTACCTTTTTTGCATACCTGTTTAATATTTATGGACTGCAGCATTTAAGTGCTTCTGTAACTGGTGCCTATATCTACACACAACCCATATTTGCATCCATAATTGCGATGGTATTTTATGGAGAAGATTTTAGTGTGGAGAAGGGGATTTCAGCACTTTTAATATTTGGAGGCGTATACTTAGTAACCTACAAGAAGAACGAAACAGCATTGATTGAAAGCTGATATTACTATAAAGCCGATTTAGGATAATCGAAAAACCAAAACACTTTTTTTGCTGACTCAAAATCTTTCCAATGGTCAATATCAACATCTACAGCAAAAACGCCGCAGGTTGGCATATTATCAATTTTTACAGATGTTAGCTCGTTTACAAAATCAGTAATGCCGGGGTTGTGAGAGAAGATAGCAACACAACTATCATTGTCGTGTAATTGCTCAATAACATTTTTAAAAATTGGAACTCCTGCATGATAGAGCGATGGGATTTGAACAATGTGCTTTAGTTTTTTACCATACGCTTCAGCAAAATATTGGGCGGTTGATAAAGCTCGTTTAGCGGGGCTTGAAACGAAAGCATCAATTTTTACTTTCCGCTTAGAAAGCCGTTTTGCCATTATAGGAGCATTGGTTTCTCCTCTGTTATTCAATGGCCTGTCAAAGTCATTTAGTACAGATGGATCCCAACTACTTTTGGCATGACGAATTATTAATAATTTTTTCAAAAGAATTTAGTTTCGCTATGATGGGACAGCTTAGTATCCGCGTTCGTTTTTGCCTTCGAAATAATTGATAAAAGCTTTGTTTACAACCTGATTGCCACCTGGCGTTGGATAATTACCAGTAAAATACCAGTCGCCTGTATTTGTAGGGCAGCTCTCATGCAAATCTTCAATTGTTTGAAAGATAACTTCAACAGGAATATTTAAATTTTTTGGCGTGATTAACTCCGCTACTTTGTTTGATATTTCTTCTGTAGTAAAAGGTTTATAAACTTGCCTTACAAAGTTCTCTTTATGCAATTCATTGAGTGATCTCGCTTGTATGCATTTTTGGTACAGCTCATCAAAAACATTTTCAGTACCACGATCGTTATGCAAGGCAACGGCAGCTTTAAAGGCAATAAAATCGCCCAATTTACTCATGTCAATACCATAACAATCAGGATACCTTATTTGAGGTGCTGATGAAACTACGATAATTTTTTTGGGCTGTAAGCGAGCAAGCATTCTTATAATACTTTCCTTAAGCGTTGTACCTCTAACAATCGAATCATCAATAACAACCAACGTATCTTCACCTTTGCGCACTGTACCATAAGTAATATCGTACACATGCTGCACCATTTCGTTGCGGCTGGTATCTTCAGTTATAAAGGTTCTTAGCTTCACATCTTTAATAGCAATCTTTTCTTGCCTGATCTTTCTATTGATCATTGTTGCAAGCTTCTCTTCATCAATATCTGCACCCCAGCTTAAAATCCTTTGAACTTTAATTTCATTTAGATAATCTTCCATCCCCTTGCATAAACCATAGTACGCTATTTCAGCAGTATTAGGTATGTAAGAAAAAATGGTATTCTTTAGATCGTAGTTGATAGACTCTAAAACAGGTTTACTTAAATGATGGCCTAATGCAATTCGCTCCCTATAAATCTTTTCATCGCTTCCGCGACTAAAATAAATGCGCTCAAAGCTGCACGCTCTTCTTTCTTTATGTTCTAAAACCTGCTCAATTTTATAACTACCATCTTCTTTTACCATTAGTGCATTGCCTGGTAAAAGTTCATGCACTTCGTTTTCGCCTACGTTAAAGGCAGTGCGTATAGCAGCTCTTTCACTTGCAGCAACTATTACTTCATCATCAATATAATAATACGCAGGCCTAATGCCGTGCGCATCTCTCAAAACAAAACTATCACCATTTCCTATCAAACCACCAATGGTAAAACCACCATCAAACAAATCTGCTGACTTACGTAATACAGCCTGTAAGTTTATGCCATCCTGATGTGCTTCATCTTCTTGCGAAAGGAAATAATGTATCACTTCAAGCATTGCGGCCAAGTCGCTTTGCTTAGAAAAAGGACCAGGAACAAACTTGATGAGTTTAAATAATTCATCAGTATTTACCAGATTGAAATTGCCTGCTAAAGCAAGATTTCTAGCAGGTATGATGTTGCGTTTAATAAAGGGATGACAGAAGTGTGAGTCATTTTTGCCCTGCGTACCATAACGCAAATGGCCAAGCAACAACTCACCTAAAAATGGAAGATGCCCTTTTAAAAGTCCGGGATGTTTCTTTATATCGGGCTGATATTTTTCGAGCTCTAAAACCTCTTTGCCTATTGAGGCAAATAGATCTGCAATTGGCTGAGGAGCATTGCTTCTTAAACGATGCAAAAAAGGATAACCCGGTTCAACATTCAATTTTACGGCAGCAAGGCCTGCGCCATCCTGCCCTCTATTGTGCTGCTTTTCCATTAACAAATACAGCTTGTTTAAGCCATACATTACTGAGCCATACTCTTGTAAAAAATAGGAAAAGGGTTTGCGTAACCTGATGAATGCCAGACCGCATTCATGTTTTATTTCATCACTCATGGTTGTAAAAAAACAAGAAGCGAAGATACGACTCCACCTTAAGAATTACCTGCTATTAGAAATATTTAACCTCTCGCCTTGTGCAGAAGCCAAAGAAATTCAGTACAAAAAGTATGAATAGAATTTTGAAAAGAATCATCTAACAAAGTGCCTTCCGGAGAGAATTTTTTATCGACCTGAGGGGTAATGAGCATATAAGGACTGCCTACGCCAAACAATGCGTACACCAGCATTTGCAATTGAAGCGCTGCTCGTATACCTCCAAGCGCGCCTGGCGATGCAGTTACTATTCCGAATACTTTATGCATTTGTTTAGGAAAATGATCGAACAAGTTTTTTAGTGGTGGTGTGTAACTGCCATTGTATTCCGGCGTAAGACAAATAAAAGCATCTGCATCAAACATACGTTTGGCTAGCGGCTTATAATTTTCCGGTGTATTATCAACTGATGAGTAAACAACTTCTTGAAGCGTTGGGAAATTCCATTCTCGCACATCAATAATGTTTACGTTATGTTCCGTGGTTTCTTTAAAATGCTTTTGTAAATACAAGGCAACTCTGTAGGTAACACTTTCTATTCTGGGACTTCCTGAAACAATTTCTATGTTCATTGATGATTCTTAAATTTTACAGAAAAAGCTATTAATTGATGTTTGCAAGGTAATAAGTTGCTAAACAATTCTTGTTTGGAGGATTGGTGATAGTAAAATTACCAGCCCCGTAGGTTAATAAAATAACGAAGCAATCCTTACAATTTCAACATAGCGTCTTTTATAGACCATAAAAACTATGAAGCTGATTAACAGAATTGCTTCGCTTATTGTTGAGTGTAACAAATAATGCTTGTTACGGCTGTTTAACCATTTCAATATTTAGTTGCAACTTAACATCATCCGCAACTACCAAACCTCCTGCTTCGGTTACGGCACTCCATTTCAAACCAAAATCTTTTCTGTTTATTTTGCCATTTGCTTCAAATCCCATTCTTTCCATGCCCCAAGGGTCTTTGGTACTACCATTATAATCAACATCTAATGTTACTGATTTTGTAGTATCCCTTATCGTTAAGTCACCGGTAAGCTTAAAGGCATCGTTGGATAGTTTCTCTATTTTAGTAGATTTAAAACTCATTTTGGGGAACTGCTCTGCATTAAAAAAATCATCACTTTTCAGGTGAGTATCTCTCTGCTCATTTTTTGTATCAACACTATCAATATCTGCTTCAAACGATATTTTTGCAGTTTCAAAATCTTCCTCATCAATTTCTAAATCAGCATCAAATTTTTTGAAGATGCCCGAAACGTTTGAGATCATCAGGTGCTTAATTTTAAACATTATGTCTGAGTGATCTGCATCAATCTTGTAAGTTGCCATGGTAATTGTTTTAGTTGTTAAAAGTTATATTAGTCGTTACTGTTTTTATTGTTCCTGTATTTTTCCAAGAGTGTATTTAAGAGTAGCGCATCCTGTTCTTCCATTGCTATTGATGCATCCATTGTTTCGCTTAGTACCTTGGTAGCCTGTTCTAATACCTGCAAGCCTTTTAGTGTTAGCTTCATTACAGTTTCTCTTCTATCAGCATCGGAAACTGCACGGGTTATCAATTTCTTTTCGTTAAGCCTATCTAAAATACGAGGCACGTTTGAGTTTTTCTCGATCATCCTAACAGCTATATCCTTAACACATATTTGTTTAGGATGCTGACCTTTTAAAATTCGCATTACGTTGTACTGCTCATGAGTTAACCCCAACTCTTTCAAGGCTTGATTGATGATGGTTTTCAGCCACCAGGCAGTATAAAGAATATTCAACCCTGCCTTATCTGTTGCTGTTCTAAAATGCGTGCTTATGATTGCCTCTTCTAAATTCACAATACAAATGTATGTACATACATGCATTTATCCAAATGTGCTTTTTTAGTTCTTGTTTGTATTGAGTTTAGCGACCCATAATTCTCTTCAACTCTTTACCAATTGACTTATTGTTTTCAAACTGTTCGCCACCGCAATAAATAAACTGATGATCGTACTTTGTTATGTGCAGCACATTGAGATAAGTGCTTCTACCTGTTCGTATAAAGTTTGATGCAATGGACTTTGGCATCAGGCTATTTATCACATAAGAGAGCGATCCACGAAGGGGATAGTCCATTGCTTTGATGGTTGACTTCAGTTTTACGTAATTTTTACCTGCCTCTAAACAGTAAATATCAGCCCACATAATTTTGTAGTTGCGCGATCCAATTTTCACAAAGAAAGTATTCAGGTTTTTCCAGATCGTTGTCTATCTGAACTGCTGTTGTTTTGTTAGCAGCGCGTTCTATAGCAATTTGCACTGTTGCAAATAATGTTGCGTTTGATATGGGCTTAACAAGGTAACCAAAGGGTTGCAATTTTGCGGCTGACTTTAAAGTGTCTAAATCATTATATGCAGTTATAAAAACAAATGGCAACGAATGCTTGTCTGTTAATCGCGAAGCAAGTTTAAGACCATTGTTATCGCTGGCAGTTATCCTTCAAATTAATATCTAAAAGTGCCAGGTCAAATTTTAGATTATCCATCGCATTTATAGCTTCATCGTAAGTATAGCAAGTATCCACTACATCAAACCCAAGATCTTCTAAACTAAGTTTAAGATTTTCAGCAATTATTGCCTCATCTTCAACAACCAAAACTTTAATTTTATCACTCATTATTTGCTAATAGCTAATTGAAAAAAGTAAGGATTATTTTGAATGCTTAAAAGTTTACCGGATATCTGCCTGCAAAGCATATTTACAATTTCGCTGCCTAAACCGGAAGGTTGTTTTTGCTGAAGCTTACCATTATCATTATACTCAATGTATAACATGTCATTTACTTTTTTTATTGAAATGCTTATCTCCAAAATACCTGATGTTAACGCATACTTTATTGAGTTGGTAACCCACTCGTTAATGATGAGTGATATAGGTAAATGATATTTCTGAAGAAGGTACTTTGCATCAACATCAATGTAGGTTACAATACTTTTATCAGACGCTAAACAATCGACAGCAGACGATACTAAAGTCTTTAAATGTTTCTTAAAATCAGGGTTATCTTTTGTATTAATAAGTTCATCGTGCAATGCAGCGATACTCTCTACCCTAAGCATTGCAATCTTTCAAATTTTCAGCAGACTCTTTGTGCTGAACCTTTCGTACTTGCATTTGCAACAAACTAAATACAAGATGCAGGTTGTTTTTTATGCGATGTTGCATCTCTTTATTTAAAACTTCAACTTGCTGCACTTTCTCATCTAACATATTATTGGCAACCGCCAACTTATTAGCTTGTAACGCATATACCCGTTTTTGACGGTATAAATAAATGCTTAAAATTGTTACAACCACTACCATAAATATCAAAAGCACAATAACGTTTGATCGCGCATTTTGTATTGTTTCCTCAATCTGTATCCGCCGCTTCTCTGCTAATAGTTCGCTTTTGAGAATTGCATTTTGCATGCTACTTACATCATCTCTATTATTAATGCTGTCAGAGTATTTTTTTGATTCGCTAAGCATATTATATGCTTCTTTAAAACGGCCTGATGCAGCATATAACTTTGATAAGTTTTCCGAATAATATATCCGATCCATAACATTGTTGGATGAATTAAATACCGCCTTTAAAGAATCGAGATAGGGTGAATTAAAACTTTGATTCTTATCCACGCTTAACCTGCTTTTGGTTAAATAATAATGATTTAAATAATCATAGGTTTCAGGATCATTCTCAATTATTGAGCGTGAGGTTAAGTTGGTTAGTATCTTGTTGGCCAGCGTAAAATTTTTTACCTCCGAACTTATCAATGCCATTTCTGGTACAAATTTCAATTGCATTCTAGCGGTAATATCTAGCATGCTTATCTCATTGTATAACTTTTGTAACACGGTTACAACCTGAGCACTATCGCCTATTTTGTCATAAGCATGCGCCACTAGATGTTGTACATAAAAATAACGTTGCCGGGCCTTAGGAATTGTTTTAAAGAGATCAGAAGCTTGTTTAAAATATTCAATGGTTGCAGCCGGCTGCTTATTCCACGCATCATATACACGGCCTTTAGCAAACAGAGCCTCCGCAAGTAAAAAGGTGTCGTTACTTCTTTCAGCAATTTCAAGTGCCTTATCGTAAAAGAATAAACTCTTTCTAAAACTATTGTAACTATTCTTTACAGCATAAATATCATCCCCTTTCTCAATAAGTAAAAAGACACTGTCTTTCATTAAATTCAACGAAGTGGTACCTGTAGTATTATTTTTTTTGCACGATGAGACTGCAATAAATAATAAGAAGCATAAAAAAGTTTTAAACTGCATCATCAAAACTAATAGCAATAACTATATTCTAACATCGAATTTAACCTCAAAAAACATTGTAATCAACCTCAAATATTGCTTTACTAGAATTGAGATATTTAAGTTGCCGCATTAAGCAACAAAAACAAAATAATGACAAAAGCTTTACAAAATTTCAGATCAATTAACTTTAAAAAAGGGGTGCTGATTGCGCTTCTTTTAAATGTTGGTAGTACTGTTTTTGGGCAAACAGCTCAAGACCGAATCAAAGTGCAGCAAAACGTTTCTCTATCTAAATTGGATTCTTTAAACACTAGCTTCACTGCAAGGTTTCAGAAGGATGAAGAAAGGATAAATGAATACATTCTTCAGCATCCCAAAACCAAAAAAACATTTGTGAAAGATGGAGCATTTTACTTTTTAAGAAGGATAAGTAAGGACGGTGATCCGATTTACATTAAGACACGCAGCAACCGTGAATCAGGTACTTTAATTGGAGCAGATGCTATATATGCAGGTGGCAGTGTGGGTGCGAATGTTGATGGCACTGGCATGGTTGCAGGCATATGGGATGGCGGACAGGTTAGAGCAACGCATGAGTTGCTTAGCGGCAAGGTTTCGATGCAGGCAAACCAGACAATGAACACTTTGGAAGGTAACAACCACATGAATCATGTATCGGGCACAATAGTAGGCAAAGACATAGCTGCTCAACCATCTGCAAGAGGTATTGCTTACGGGGCAACATCTTTAAACTATGATAGCCAGAATGACGCTGCTGAGATGAGTACTTTTGCAGCCGGTGGCTACCTTATTTCTAATCATTCTTATGGTTATCCAAACGATACTTCAATTAAGGTTTGGAATTTCGGAGCATACGATGTAGAATCAGTTGGCTTTGATGTTATAGTTAAAAACGCACCCAACTATTTACCTTTTATCGCAGGTGGTAACGAGCAAAAAAGCAATGGCAACGATCCGGCGAAAGCAGGATATGATTTAATGACAGGAACAAGTGCATCAAAAAATGTGATGACAGTTGGTGCTGTGAATGCGAACATGTCTATGTCTGATTATAGCAATTGGGGACCTACAGATGATGGGCGCTTTAAACCAGAAATTGTAGCCCGTGGTACAGGAATAAATTCAGCACAATCTACTAGCGACAATGCATATAGTGGTTCGAGTGAAAGTTCGAGTGGCACATCTTATGCAGCGCCTGCAGCTGCCGCCGGAGGCTTACTGCTACAACAGTATTATAACAAGGTTACAGGAACATATATGCGCTCATCTACTCTGAAAGGTTTGATGCTACATACTGCGCAAGACCTAGGAAATGCTGGCCCTGATTATAAGTTTGGATGGGGATTATTACGTGCTGACCATGCAGCTCAGCTTATAAAAAATGCAAAGGTTACTAAAAGCGGTGCAAGTATTGAAGAGATTGCAACCAACCCTATTAATAACGGTACTAATGAAATCACACGAACAGTAATCGCAAAGGGAAATGAACCTTTAATAGTTTCCCTAGCATGGGTTGATAATGAAGGTGCTGAACAAACTAAAGACAATGGAGTTGATCCTCAATTCAACACTTTGGTGTATAACTTTGACATTGCAGTATCATCAACAAGCCCTGCATCTACAACATACCCTTGGAGGCCAATGGGTATGGCTAACAGAGAAGCACTAGCAACCAAAGGAAACGGATGGTTTCCTGCTAATGATAACAATAATTACAGACAGGTAATTATTGAAAACCCTGTAGCTAATGCTACATATACAATTGCCATCAGAAAGTCTGCAAATTCCCCTGTTGATGCCAGAAATATTTCGCTGATTGTTTCGGGTACAACAGAAGCAACATTGCCTATAAAAATAGTGCGCTTAACAGCAAGTGCTGCAGGTGCAACAAATACTATTGCGTGGGAAACTGCTACTGAAGATTTGAATACAACCTTTACTTTGCAACGCAGCAATAACGGTAGCAACTTTACAGATGTTAAAGTAGTTACTGGCAAGGGAGCCGCAGCAAAATATACTTGTATTGATAACGCGCCTTTTGAAACAGTGACCTACTACAGGCTAAAAATCAACGGCGCAGATGGTGATGCATACAGTAGTACAATTTTAGTAAGAAGCGTTAAAGGTGGAAGGATAACTATAAATCCTAATCCGGCAACTAACGTTATCAAGGTTAGCAATTCAGTTGCATCATTAAATGGTACTACTGCGTCGATCATAGACCTTCAGGGTAAAGTTTTAAAATCTATTGTTTTAAAATCTTACGTTGAAGTTGATGTTAATGATTTGAAACCAGGTATTTACTTCTTGAAGGCACAATCACATAACATAAGGTTTGTAAAAAAATAAAATTTAAAATTGGGGATAGTTTTTAGGATTTGGAGCTGCAATTGCAGCTCCTTTTTTTTTGATTTTTAATTTGCATATTAATAGGGAAATTAATAGTTAGTGTAGCAAATATTTAAAATGCAATTCAACCTATTAACCTAAAAACAATTGTTGCGTTTTAAAGGCCTTATAAAATTTGAATCACGTTGATTATTTACATACAGTTCTTACATACGACTCCAATAACAATCGTTATGATTGCTTTAACATTGGCAACTATACTTTTAAAGCTCAAAGCTGCTTTTTTATGAGGTTAAAAATGTTCTGTTGTACGATGTTTGTATTGTGCAGCTTTCTTAGTTTTTTAAACGCTCAAACGCCACTACCCAAAATATTTCTACATCCAAAAACCATTGCAAGAGAATCACAAACAAAATTTGTTGACTCGTTGCATTTCATTCCGTTAGAAATCAAAAAAGGAATTGAACCAGGTAATAATTACAACATTACTATTACTGAGAAATATATCTTACTGCTTGACTATTCGAACAAAAAGATGTTTGCCTATTTGAAGGATGGTAAGTTTGTGAAGGAAGTCAGCTTTAAAAAACTTGGACAAGGATTTTATCCCAACTATGATGAGTTAAGTAATCAAGTTTCATTTTTTGGCAATAACAAAAACTATTCTCTTACGCCAAAAGATATGGTTCAGGTAAAGATGGACTGGAACAACCCGCGCAACAAAAAGTACTTTAAAAAATTCGTTATCGATCTAAATGACCCCTCATTTACAATAAAAAAAGGAAGCCCTGATGAAATGGACATTGTACAGATAAGACACTTATACGGTGACTATTATGTGCAAGGGCAAATAAATGTAAGCCAGCTATATAAAGACAGTATAGATCACGAATTGAAACTGTATAAGAATAATCAATTTGTAAAAGGTTACTTTCCATATAATCATCATAACGAACCCAGATTTTTATATGTTCAGGAGAATGTGAGTTTAAACAAAACGGATACCGACCAGGTGCATATTATAACACGGCCTTTTAGCGATACAATTTATAAGATGGTTGGTGACAGTCTATTTGCTGCTTATAAACTAGTGTTGCCTTTAGAGAATACATTGCCAGCATCGTTCTACAATAAACCTTTTAAAAATAAAACAGAGCGAGACAATTTTTATAGAAACAATGGGTGGATGATGCGTCAGATTTATAGTTTTTACGAAACGCCACGCTTTATGTTTTTTACAGTTGGTTATCTATCAAATTTCGATTCTTACATTGTTGAAAAACAAACTGCTATTACATACAAGACCAAAAACATTAAGGCAGATAGCAGCCAGTATAACTTACAACTATTTGCAAATACTTCATTTATAAGAAAGGGTACACAAGTTTACAAGGCACAAAAAGCCGGCGAACTCTTAGCCTTTTTCAGTCAAAATAAAGATGTGCCTGTACCTAAAGAGCTTGATGCTTTTTTAAAAAGTAATCCACCTGCAGACTCGCCGGTAATTGTAGCATTTAAACTTAAAAATTAATCTTTGAAGCAGTCGTTCTTTATTTATTTTTCACTTCTTTTGTCTTCAACCGTAGTAGGCCAAACAGGTTTATTCTCAGGATCAGTGAAAGATGCTACGAATAAAATTCCATTGGAACTTGCTACCATTAGCATCTTCGCAGAAGACTCAAGTCTTATTACTTACAAGCTATCTGACAAGGAAGGTAATTTTATGTTTGACAAATTACCCATAAAAAAACCGATGCTCATAAGCATCACTTACACAGGATATCTTCCACATCACTCAACCATAAACCTTGAACCAGGCAAGCAAGATACACTGCATGTTTTACTGGCATTTAACAATAGAGATACAAACGCTGTAGTTGTAACTACAACAATCCCAATTAGAATGAATGGTGACACTCTGGAGATAAATCCCGGTGCATTTAAGTTAAAGTCTGATGCAGTTGTAGAGGAACTTTTAAATCAAGTTTCAGGCATCACCATTTGGTCTGATGGTAGTATAACGATGAATGGAAAGCCAGTACAAAATTTATTAGTAGATGGTAAACCATTTCTAGGATCAACAGATACAAGGGTTGCTACACAAAACCTTCCAAAATCGGCGATTGATAAAATACAACTTTACCAGGAGTACGATAGAAGCAACATAAGCCAGATAGCCCCACCGGTTGATTCTGTTCTTACTATGAATATTAAATTGAAAGAAGGTAGTAAGAAGGGATACTTTGGAAAAGCTGGAGTAGGTTACGGAACCAGTAAAAGATTTGAATCTGATATATCGTTTCAGATGTATAATAAGCGAAGCAGTGGAGGTGTAGGAGGTGGTGTTAACAACATTAATAAAAACATTGGAAACCTGCAGGAAATGTTTCAAAACAATACCTACAGAAATTACAATCCTAACCTATACAATGTTGGCAGATTTGGCGCAAGTGGTATTAATAAAAACCACTCGTTTGGCGGCGTTTATACACATAGCTTTATTGAGTCAGCCAACAGCAGGCAAAACAACCGGGTATCTATCACCTACAATAAGTCAGGTACAGACACTTACATTACTGATGTAAATTTGCAAAACAGAACTACTATAAACAATCCGCAACTCATCAGAGAAAATGGTGTGCAGAACAATAACAACGACAAGCACGATGTTTCGATAAACTATTTAAAAACAAATAGCTATAACGATAACCTAAGCTTGAACAGCGCGATAAGCACATCAACAGATCAAAGCAATGCATAGCAGAGTTACTGAAGTTAGAGATAGCGCCAACCAATTGCAGAGCACCAATGCATCTACAACCATTAGAAAACGATAGTTCGGATAACCAATCGCTAAACTTAAATTTTTCAAAAGCTGATCGGGAAAACCCATTAAAGAGTTTTACTGTTCAGTTTGATGGCAGAAGGTCTAATGCTATATCAGACAGAGATGTAAAAAGCAACTTTCAATCATTGGTCGACCTAAGCAAAAATACATTATACAACAGGCATTATTCTTCGCGAGATAACACCATAAATCTTGGAGGATCAATGGACTATTCCGGCATAAAAAGGTTGTTATTTAGAAGGTTCAATTTGTTTGGCATCAACCTCAATCTTTCGCAACGATTGAATTATATAAGTCAAACAGAGGATGACCAAATTGCAGATTATGATAGTACTGCAAAGCGTTACATTACCAATAATAAACTAACCAATATCAATAAAAGAGAACTGGTTGAATACACTCCATCGTTAGCGTTATCAAAAAGTATTAGTAAGTACAGCGATGTCTTTTACAGAAATTTAAATATGCAGGTAAGATTTTTAAATGAATTTAAAGCTGATAAGAACACCTCTTCTATTAATGAAAGAAATATTGCGCGTTCATTTGAATTTTTTAGGTACGAAGGAAATGTAACCTATAGTTATACCAAACAAAGAAAATACAATTACTACATGAACATGGGTTACAACAAAAATTTTGACTACCCATCAATTGATCAGTTGTATACTATTGTTGATGATATTAATGTTTATGATACCAGGATCGGAAATGCTTTTTTGCTTAATAGGATTAATAACACTTACACCATTAACGGAAACTTCAATACACAAAAGCCCAATGCAGTTTATGCTGTAAACAGCAACTTCAATGCGGGATATACAAAGGCAACAAACCCTGTGGTTGATAGTACTATAAACGATCCATCAGGTAGAAGAGTTAGCTACTTTACCAATGCAGATGAGAGTAGTAATAAGTACCTTAATTACTCTTTTAGAATATCCCGAAAAATTAAAAAGAACAGTCTACAGTTTGTTTATGATGGAAGAATAAACAATAATAATTCGCCTAACTATGTTGATGGATTCTATAACATTAGTGCAACTAATAGTTTATACAACAACTTAACGCTTCAATATACAATGGGATCTATACTTGTTTTAAATGTTGGAGAAAGCTTTCAACATTATAAAACAAGCCAGACAGCTGCAGGATTAACTGCATTCAAGAACGGAAATAAAAATATGAAACTTGGTGCTGTACTTAATTACCCAACAAACTTTACTTTTAGCAGTACGTTAGATAGGGTTGACAATTCAAACTTAAGTAAGACAACAAACCTTTGGAATTTATTTGGTAGCTACCGTTTCTTAAAACAACAGGGCGAACTAAAATTTGCGGCAATGGATATACTTCGGCAGTATCAAAACATTTCTAACAGCGTAAGTGCATATGGCACTACAACCAGAATTACCAATGGCTTGCAGCAATATTTTCTACTAACATTTTCATACTACCCGAGAAAGTTTGGTAAAACCGAACTAAGAGCGCGATGATATGAGTGGAGTTAGTCTAAGAAACTTTAATATGCATCACTGGCTGACGGTGAAGAACGCTAACAGCGGCAGTTAACTTTCTCTCCATTCGTTACACACCCAACAAAGCAGCAAAAGTTAGCTCCATCAACACAGTTATCTGTAATGTAGAATACAACAATATCCTAATCAACGCAAGTAGAGGTTTAACATTGGCAGTTGTGTAATTGCTAAAAGCAGACAAGCTAATGAAAACCCAATTGAGAAAACTACTACTCACCACCTGCCCGAATGTGGTGATATAAAAACTGTTATATGAGGGCACAGTTTTTAGGTAAGACTTACTAAACATTCAACTTTATGAAAGAATCAAAGCGTAATCAAACGGTTGCCTCGGGCACAACAACCGCACTACCTGGTCAACCTACATCCACGCCAATAGAAAGCGCTTCGGGCTTGCCTGAACTTTTTGCCGATGGCATTAAAGACATATATTGGGCGGAAAATCATTTGGTAAAATCGTTGCCTAAAATGGTGGCTGCCGCTGGTGGGGAAGAATTGAAAGCAAATTTGCAAAATCACCTGGAGCAAACCAAAGAACATGCAAGCCGCTTAGAACAGGTTTTTGAAGCAATGGGTATGAAGATCCAGGCAAAGAAATGTGATGCTGCCGAAGGATTGGTCATGTCGGGTGAACACGTAATTGAGAACACCATTGCGGGCACCGAGGCAAGAGATACCGGGCTTATCATGTCTGCGTTGAAAGTAGAAAATTTTGAGATCACAACATACAATGGATTAATTCAATTAGCCACTAAACTTGGCTATACCGAGGTAGCGCAACTACTAAACGAAAACCTGGCGGATGAAGTTGAAGCTGAGCAATTATTAACTGCATTAAGCCAGGCAGAAGGAGATTACACTAATACTGAAGAAACTGAAGAGATAGAAAAAACAGACGCCAATGAGACGGGAACGACAAAAGCGCCTGCAAAAACTAAGAAAAAGACATCAAATTCTAAGAAAGGAACATAAATCCTTAGATATCCATACTAGATTAACGGAAAGCACGTGCTGATTGCATAGCGGCGAAAGACAGGATATACCAGTAACGGGGAATATTACGCTAGAATAAAAATACAAGAGCGACCCCGAAAAAACTTTGGGGCAAGCAGCAACAAATGTAACATCATAGCTTGACCAATTGGCTCTAAAAAACAATGCACCGCCTTATACAGTGTAACGATCTTAACTTTTAAACTGATTACAAAAATTATTTTATGCCAGAGAAACTACCAGGGTCTGATGAAGTGACCAACGATAAAATACAAGACCTCGCCATCAATACCGAAAACGCAGAGGGCCAGTATTTAACTACCAACACCGGGTTACGGGTAAACGACGACCAGAACTCGCTTAAGGCAGGTTCGCGTGGACCGAGCTTGCTTGAAGATTTTCATTTCCGCGAAAAGATGACGCATTTTGACCATGAGCGTATTCCGGAAAGAGTGGTGCATGCCCGCGGTTCCGCAGCACACGGCGTATTTAAACTATACGAGTCTATGGGCAAATACACCAAGGCCGGTTTTCTAAATGACACCAGTTTAGAGACACCTGTTTTCACCCGGTTCTCTACCGTTGCCGGTTCAAGGGGATCAACCGATCTCGCCAGGGATGTACGGGGATTTGCTGTAAAATTTTACACACAGGAAGGCAATTTTGACCTTGTTGGAAACAACATGCCGGTCTTTTTTATACAGGATGCACACAAATTTCCTGACTTTGTACACGCTGTGAAACCCGAACCCGATAACGAAATACCGCAGGCTGCATCGGCACACGATACCTTTTGGGATTTTGTATCCATGAACACTGAATCTGCACACATGGTTATGTGGGTAATGAGCGACCGTGCTTTGCCAAGAAGTCTGCGCATGATGGAAGGTTTTGGGGTGCATACGTTTCGGTTTGTAAATGCGGAGGGAGTTGCCACGTTTGTAAAATTTCATTGGAAGCCGCTATTAGGTGTGCACGCCGTGGCGTGGGATGAAGCGCAGAATATATCGGGTAAAGACCCAGATTTTCACCGCAGGGATTTGTGGGATGCCATAGAAAACGGCGACTATCCCGAGTGGGAATTGGGCGTGCAACTGATACCTGAAGAAGATGAGTTTAAATATGATTTTGACTTGCTTGACTCCTCTAAGTTGGTGCCTGAAGAATTGGTGCCGGTCATCCGTATTGGTAAGATGACCCTTAACCGCAACCCCGATAATTTCTTTGCAGAAACAGAGCAGGTTGCATTTCATTTAGGCCATGTAGTACCGGGAATTGATTTTACCAACGACCCATTATTGCAAGGGCGTTTATTTTCTTATACTGACACACAATTGTCGCGCTTAGGAGGTCCAAACTTTAACGAGATACCCATTAACCGACCCATTGCACCGGTTCACAACAACCAACGCGATGGCATACACCGAACCACCATTAACAAAGGCAAAAGCAGTTACGGACCCAATAGCACCGGTGGCGGATGCCCGTTTCAGGCAGGCAAAATGGATGGTGGCTTTGTGAGTTATGCTGAGCGTATTGATGCCAATAAAGTAAGGGAACGCAGTGCAAGTTTCTTTGAACATTTTAGCCAGGCAACTTTGTTTTTCAACAGCCAGAGTGAACCAGAAAAAATGCACATCATTGATGCGCTGCGGTTTGAATTGGGCAAGGTGGAGCATATGGAAATTCGCCAAAGAATGTTAGTTGTTCTAAACCAGATCGACAAAGGATTGGCTGCACAAGTAGCCTATGGTTTAGGGATGTCAATACCTGAAACACCTGCCATACTCAACCATCAAATACCTGCTGATGTAGATCCGCAAACGTATCAGCCTGTAAAAATTGAAGGTACACTTGCAAAGTCTGAAGCACTTAGCATGGCGCAATACAAAGCCGATCTTGTTACCCGCAAGATTGCGTTTTTAGTGGCCGATGGTGTGGATGGAACAGCAATGATGACCGTAAAAGATGCGTTGATCTCAGGTGGAGCAATGGTTGATATTATTGCACCGCGAGGTGTTTATGTAACCGATAGTGATAACACCATGCAGGCAGATAAAACATTGCTGACGGTATCATCCGTTTTATATGATGCAGTGTTTGTTCCGGGTGGAACCAATAGTGTCGCCACCTTGAGGCAGAAGCCGATGCCATTCATTTTTTGAACGAAGCTTTTAAGCATTGCAAACCTATTGCTGCACATGCTGATGCCCGCCAGATGCTGGAGGCGACCTACTTCTCTAAAAAATTACCTGAGGATAATAGTGAGGAAACCGTGATGAGAGAGGGTATTGTAATTGGTAACGATGCTGCTGATGTGGCCGACAAATTTATACTTGCCATGTCGAACCATCGCTATTGGGAAAGAGAGAAACCACGCAAAGTGCCTGCATAGATATTTACAAATGAAGCCTTTTTTTACAGGGCTTCATTTGTTTTTATGAGAATAGATTCAAATTAATATTTAGAAGAACGCTCGACAAGGTGATTAATAATTGAATAGCTGTGCAATTGAATACAACAGTAAACGCTCAAACAAAAGCATGGTATAACCCGGAGAAATACTTAACCGGTTTATTTGGCGGAAGACACGCCTTTGCTAATGATTTGCAGGTAAGTGTCATAGTACCGGTTCGTAATGAAGCGGCGCATATTACAAAGACTTTAGAGGCTTTGCGCACACAGGAAGATGAAGCGGGAAATGCATTACGGCCCGGCTTTTACGAAGTATTAGTGCTCGCCAATAATTGCACCGACCAAACTGCCAACATCATTCACCATTATAAAAAAAAGCATCCCGACTTTCCGCTTTTTATGGAAGATATAAAGCTGCCTGCATCAACTGCAAACATTGGCTTTGTGCGCCGCATGTTAATGGATGCAGCTTTCAGGCGTTTACACGAAAGCGGCAACCCCAATGGTATCATTGCTTCTACCGATGGTGACACTATTGTAGACCGTCAATGGATCTACCACATCACTCAGGAGATTTTAAATGGCAATGATGCTGTAGGTGGGCGCATTCTCACAAAAACAGATCGCAGCCCGGCCAGGTTGTACCACCTACGCAGTGTTATGTACCGAAGCTTGCTTACAAAAGCTGCAGCCATCATCGACCCGAGTGTTAACGATCCATGGCCTTGTCATTTTCAATACTTCGGTGCAAGTCTCGCCGTAACCTGCAACATGTATGAACGTGCAGGCAGGCTGCCGCAAGTGCCTTATCTTGAAGACAATGCTTTTTTAGATGCCCTCAATAGCATAGATGCCAAAGTGCGAAAGAGCAACCAGGTAAAAGTGTACACATCTACCCGCGAACAAGGCAGGGTTGAGGTTGGCTTTTCTGAGCAGTTGAATAAGTGGAATAGCCTTGCGATGTCTGCATCGGAACAATTAGCCGAGCCGACAAAAGCATCGTTGCTAAAACTGCAAAACCGTTTTGCTTTGCGTACCTGTCGCGACAATTATCTCACAAATGGTTTACAGCAACAAGAACTATCAGTCATTGCAAATGAGCTTTGCATCGATGCTATTTGGCTGAAAAAGCAGTTTTCATCCGCCACCTATTTCGGCGCCTTATGGCAGCAGGTAGAACACAAAATGGCAACAGGCACATGGGCTAAAATGTGGAAACCTGTTCCTATAACCGCTGCCATACATGAGCTTCGATTGTTCATAGAACAGCATCGTTGATTTTCATGTAACTCACTTCTCAAACAAATCCAACCGATACTTTTCTTCGCGTTGATTCAGCAAATGTTTCAGCGGTTTACCATCACCCGATTGTTGCATAAAAGCATCATGTACTTCATCGCCGGTTAATGGATAGTCGTGTACCTCAGGTGTCCAATGCACCAACAACAACTGACCGCCCGGCAGCAACTGATCAATAATTTTCCCTATCAGCAATTGAAGATCCTCTGTCGACAAATAATATCCTACCTCCGACACAATTATCAAATCGAAATCATCACTCGGAAAATCGCCGGGCACCGCCATTTTACTAATGGTTACCTGCTTTCGCTCATGCAAACGCTTACGTGCTTTTTCCAATGGCGCCTCCACCGAATCCACTGCTAACAATGCCTCACATTTTGGCGCCAACATTTTAGTAAGCACACCAATAGAGCATCCAATTTCAAACGCATTTTTATAAACATCGCGAGGCAGCGCCTTCAATGTTGCCTCGTACTTGCCTCGTTCATACTCGCTTGTCTCAAAACTCCACGGATCTTCATTTGCCTTGTACACATCATCAAAATAATTTTCGGGCAATGTTTCTTTAGGCTTGGGCATGTAATTTTTTTTGGTGACGAACTATTGAACATCTATTAAACATCCTTGCCACGCTCGGTTCACAGTCAGTTTTTCATGGCATCGCACCAAGTAGGAAGGAGAGGCTGCCAGGAGGAATGGCTGGAATGCATTACAAGCGTTTACATAAAAGCCTTCCTGACAATTACTTTGCTTTTTGCGCTTCAGTATCTTCAGCAAACAATTCCTCATTACCCGAAAAGTGAGCCAGTACTTCCGGCGATAACATAAAGCCCTGAGGATCATCATCTATCAACCGGGTAACCTGCGACACATGTTTCATGATGGCTTTTTCTTTTAAAACGGTAACCGTTTCAATATCGACCTTCCACAATATTTGTTGGTTAGTTGTAGGCAAATCTTCAGGCTGACTGCGTTCCCAAAGCCAGATGAAATATTGCAGCACCCGAACCGTAGATCGATATTGCTGCAAAGCTCCCTGTAAAATATCCCATGTTGCGCGGTGGTCTTTATGTGGGTCCCGCTTCCACGGCACAAGAAGCGTTAAAGGCTTAAGCGATTGTAATTGTTGCAGCAACAACAAAACTGCTTCGTTAAAGCCAGGCATTTTTGGCGTTGGCACATCGCCATCTTGCAACCGCAAAAAAGTAATATCAGAGGGAGAAACCCCTAACACTTCCAAAGAGTCTATTGCCTCTTTCTCTCTTAGTGCAATCCTCTCTTCCTTTGGATATGCTTTTGAATTGGGGTGCGACATGCTACCGTTGCTTACAAAAATTACGTGCACATGTTTTTTGGCTTTTCGCAGTAAAGCAATTGTACCCCCACAACCAAGCGCTTCGTCGTCTTGATGAGGCGCCAGCACAACCGTAGTACCCAATTCGTTTAACTGCAATGGTTGAGCATATTGATGTAAGCCGCTGCTATTATTTCCAAAACTCATCACCGGTATTTTGCGTAAAAATGTAGGTAGCAATATCGGTCAGTGCAACATCAGTTGCAGGCTGCCGAAGGTATAAAGTAAGGTCGCGGTGTATGCGTTCCAGTGGTCCGGGTTGAAGTAGTCCGCGGGCACCAACACAACGTTCTGCAAGCTGCATCGTTTTAATGCAAATGTCCTCAATGGCGGTGCGCACCATATTGGCATAGGCAACCGTTTTAGCCGGATCGTTGTGTTGCCAAACATCAGCTTTATTTCCTGCCGACTCACCCATAAATTACCTGCCTCAACCAAGTAAGTAATTTCAGCAATTCTTGCTTTTTGAAAAGGATCGTTGGTGCGCCCAAGTTGCTGTAAATATTGTACAGTTTCTTTTAAAATGGCTTCAGCGCCACCCAATTGAACTGCCGCAAAACGTATAGCGCCACCACTAAAAACGGGCTGCTGATAATATGCATCAGGCGGTCCCAGCAAATCTTCCTCATCAATAACAATATCTGTAAAGTTGAGCCTGAAACTTGCCGAAGCCCTCATGCCGAGCGGCTTCCAAAAACTTTTATCCACCGGAATTTCTGCCACCATCTCCACGGGGACTATACACATTTGCCAACCACTTTTATCACCGGAAACCAGTGTGCCTGTTATAACAGGTCGTTGCACCAAACCCGACCCTGAACAAAAAGTTTTACAACCTTCTATGCGGTATTTCCCATTGCCTATATCATGTATGCTGATGCCTTCGTTATCCTGCGTATTCCAAACGCCAAATACTTTGTGGTTCAACACATCATCAAACCAGCGTTGCTTTTGTGCCGCCGTTGCGTACAAGTGAACGAGTTGTAGTGCATTAATATGACCTTCATAAATTCTGCCTACTGCAAGGTTGGCCCCTCCAATTTGTTTTAATAATAGTAATAATGCTGCGGTATTTGGTAAGGCAAAATCCAGCGGCTTACCCGGTAAAACAACTTCCAACAACCCGGCTTCAGCCAGCCATTTAAAGTCAGCATCTGGGGCGAGACCCTCTTTGTCTATAGAAGCGGCATTTGCCGCAATACTTTTAACATCTAGATTGGAAGATAGTTGCAAACTGGATAGGTATTCGGGTAAAGAAAAGCTTTTTAGATAAAAAATTGTTTATAAAAGATTTACGATACGCGATAGAATTCATTCAATTACTTATTTTTTTAAACGGTACATCTATTCAATCGTAGGTATCATTTTTCAGTTGAGCAGTTTCACTATGAAGAGATGAAACGCTCATCTTATGTTCCAAAAATTTGGAACAGTCTCACTTCAATGCAAGTTTCAGTGCGTATGGTAAAAAGAAAAGGAGCTACAATTGAATGCAACTCCTTCTTTTCAAATTAGTGGGCCCACTAGGATTTGAACCTAGGACCACCTGATTATGAGTCAGGTGCTCTAACCAACTGAGCTATAGGCCCTGCTTCTTTGGAAGCGGCTGCAAATATAAAAATTTTCGCGTTACCACGCTTCATTATTTTTGCAAAACCATGCAAAAAATTAAAAACATCATCTTCGATCTCGGTGGTGTGTTTATAGATATTGATTACAATAAAACAGCTCAAGCCTTTGAGAAGCTAGGCATCACAAATTTTAATGATCATTTCAGTCAGCATAGTGCTTCTAATTTGTTTCAAAAATTAGAAATGGGTTTTATTACTGTTGATGAATTTTACAACTCTTTCAGATCAAGTACTCAAAGTAATCTTACAAATAAAGAAATTGCTGAAGCTTGGAATGCTATGCTGGGTACATTTTCTATAGATTGTTTGCAATGGCTCGTTGAGATTTCAAGCAAATACAAGCTGTTTTTATTTTCTAATACCAACCAAATTCACTTCGATGGTTTTATGAAAATATTTGAAACAACAACGGGAGAAAGATCTTTCGATGGTTACTTCTACAAAACATACTATTCACACACTGCAGGTTTCAGAAAGCCTAATAAAGAATCATTTCTTAAAATACTTGAGCTTGAAAGTATAATCGCCGAAGAAACATTATTTATTGACGATACGCCATTAAACATTGATGGAGCAAAAGCCGCAGGCCTACAAACGCTACTGCTACAAAAACCTTCTGATCTATTTAAGTTGAAATTATAGGCTATTTGATCTCTTCAAAATCAATATAATCACTAGTAGGTACCTTAGTGCTTTTAGCAGATTGAGTATGAGACTTAGACTCTGCTTGTTGGGTACCATTATATCCATTCATTTGATCTTTCATTTCCTTCACCTTGCGCTTCACATTTAGCCCGGCTGCTACTAACGGAATTATAAAACCGAATACAAAACGCAGCACAAAATATGATACCAGTAATATGATTAAATAACTGAAAAGCATAGCTGTAAAGATAATGAGGCTTATAAAATCTGGTTGCCAAATATCAGACGTCCATTTGTTTTTACAAAAACTTAACGCAGCCCTTTAAAAAATACCCACATTTAGTTTTGCTTTTTACCTATTCTTTTCGTTACATTTGTGGCGAATTTAAGTTACAACAGAAGGGAGCGGTTACCGCTCCCTTTCTCTTTTTTGCGTATGTCTAACGAAACAATCATAGAAACTGTAGGACAAATTTTAGCTGAGTTATTGCAACCGGCCGATTTTTTGGTATCAGTAAAAATTAAGCCTACCAACAATATTAAAGTATTTGTTGATACGGATGAGGGCGGAATTTCTATTGAGAAATGTGTAAAATATAATAGAGCTTTGTACAAGCAGCTAGAAGAAAAAGCCATTTTTCCTGAGGGTGATTTTTCACTGGAGGTTTCCTCTCCGGGTATAACTGAACCGTTAAAGCTTCATCGCCAATATGTAAAAAATAAAGGCAGGTCAGTTGAAGTTGTTTTTAAAGATGGACACAGTAAAAGAAGGAAACTTGCTAGAAGTTACAGAAGCTGACATCCTAATAGAAAATACTACCGGGAAGGGGAAAAAGTTGGAAACGAATCAATATCTTATCCCGTTAGAAAATATTAAAACTACAACAGTACAAATAAAATTTTAATCCTATAAAAATCGAAAACAGTTATTAAAGTCCAACTTTTGTTTTCGAAAAATGTGACCAGCATTTAAATCTATTATTATGGCAAGTATTAACCTAATTGAAGCATTCCAGGAATTTAAAGATACTGAAAATATTGACCGCCCAACATTAATGAAGGTGGTTGAAGATGTTTTTAAAACACTTTTACGTAAGAAATTTACAAGCGACGAAAATTTTGACGTAATTGTAAATGCTGAAAAAGGTGACCTTGAAATTATTCGTCGACGAATGATTGTCGAAGATGGAGAGGTAATGGATCCACTTGGCCGAAATTGCTTATAGCGATGCAGTAAAAATTGAACCCGATTTTGAAGTTGGTGAAGAATTATATGAAGAAGTAAACATTTTCGATTTTGGTCGCCGTGCAATTCTTGCTGCAAAGCAAACTCTCGCAAGCCGTATCAGCGATCTTAAGAAAGAATGTGCTGGTTAAAAAATATGGTGATAGAATTGGTGAAATAGTAAATGCCGAAGTTTACCAGGTTTGGAAAAAAGAAGTTTTGTTATTAGATGAAGAAGGATCCGAACTTGATACTGCCAAAATCTGAACAAATACCAAGCGACTTTTTCAAAAAGGGTGAAAGCATTCGAGCAGTGGTTGAAAGAGTTGATCTAAAAAATAACAATCCCGTAATTATATTAAGTCGTACAAGTCATAAATTTCTTTCAAAGTTGCTTGAAATTGAGGTTCCTGAAATTTTTGATGGCTTGATTGTTGTTCGAAAAATAGTGAGAGATCCGGGAGAAAGAGCCAAAGTTGCAGTTGAAAGTTTTGACGATCGTATTGACCCTGTTGGTGCTTGTGTAGGTATGAAAGGAAGCCGTATTCATGGCATTGTTCGCGAGTTGAAGAATGAAAATATAGACGTTATCAACTGGACAAATAATATCAACCTTTTAATACAAAGATCACTTACTCCTGCAAAAATTACAAGTATGGATATTGATCAGGAAACTAAACATGCAAGTGTTTATTTAAAACCTGATCAGGTGTCTTTAGCAATTGGCCGTAGAGGTGTAAACATTAAATTGCCTGCGAATTACCGGTTTTGAAATTGATGTTTATCGCGATAATGAAGGAGAAGTTGATGAATTTGATATTGATCTTGAAGAATTTAGCGATGAGATTGAACCATGGATCATTGATGAATTAAAGCGAATTGGTTGTGATACTGCCCGCAGTGTACTAGATTTACTGCTGAAGAATTAGAACGTAGAACAGATCTGGAAAAAGAGACAATTAACGAATCTGATGACCGTCTTAAAAGCAGAGTTTGAAAAAGAATAATGATTTATGCTATAACTGATTAGTCCTTAAACATAATTTGAAATAGTCAATACTATGTCAATGTTATGAAGGTTACTATTTCAGTTTATTATGAATAAAGTAACTGCGGTAATCAGTAAGCGAGCGAAGATAGATTGAACAGCATGAATAAAAGTTGACTTCCACTTATAAAAAAAGCTTAAAACTAAGCTTGAAGGAAGAACATAAGATTACTTTTGAGCCACGATTAGACGTGAGCCGGAGGAACAAATAAAAAAACTGAATGTCAGAACTTAAATTACCGAGATTATTAGCCGCCGCTAAAGAATTTAATGTTGGCCAGGATACTATTATTGATTTCCTGGTTGGTAAAGGTTTCAGCAAAGATGATTTAAAGCCTACTGCCAAACTTAGTGAGGACATGTATACCTCACTTACAGCGTGAATTTAATAGCGATAAAGTTGCAAAAAATAAAGCCGACCAGGTAGAGATACCAAAAGGCATGCAACAGGAAGGCAGCAAGAAAAGAGACGAAGAAGAAATTACGTTCAATAAAAAAGTAGGTTGCAGCGCCTGTTGCTGTAGCACCTGCTGCTCCTGCACCTGTTGTTGAAGCACCAGTTGAGGAAGAGAAAAAGCCTGAACCTGATTCCGGTAGCTGACCTGAAGTTGAAGCTCCAAGCAACCTGCAACGCCACCTACCGGTTGAAGATGTGCCACCAACACATGGTTCCACCGGCACCAGTAGAAGAGCCACAAACTCCTCCTAAAGAAGAAGGCACAGCTATTGAGTACAATAAAATTGAGGCACCCGAACTAGAAGGTCCAAAAGTGATTACAAAGATTGATTTGTCAGCAATTGACTCATCTACTCGCCCAAAAAATCAGCTAAAAAGAAAGAAGAGCAACCAATAGCTGCAGAAACTCCTAAAGAAGAGGCTAAAACAAGCCGAACCCGTTGTAGAAGCAATCGAACCGGTTAAACCTGTAACACCCGAAATTATTGATGAGCCAGAAGCTACTCCAATCATTGAACCTTTAGCTCCCGCAGCATCTGTGGATACGGCACCGGTTATTTCAAACATTCGGGCAGACAGACTAGAAGGACCAAAATTATGGGCAAAATTCAATTGCCTGTTAATAGCGATACTCGTCCTAAACCAATCTCAGAACAAGAAAAACGCAAACGCAAACGCATTCCTGTAGATAGAAAAGGAACTCAAGCTCCAGTAAGAGATCCAAATCAACCTGCAGGTCAACAAGGAGGGTTCTTCAACCGTCAAGGTCCAGGCCACAGGTGGCCAAGTCAAGGTGGCAGTGGCATCAGACCCATTCCAGGTCAGGGTGGTGGCGGATTTAGACCCGGTGGACCCAATCAAGGCCAAGGTGGTGGTGGATTTAGACCCGGCGGTCCAGACCAGGGTGGTCGATCGACCAGCACAGGGTGGCGCCAGGGGCCTAACCGTTTTGGACCACGTTCTACAGATAATACGCAGAGACGATAAAGAAATAGATCAAAAAGAAATTCAGGAAAAAATACGGGAAACCCAGGCAAAACTTTCTGGTGGTTCAGGCCGCGGTAAGAGCTTGAAAGCTAAACACCGTAAAGCCCGACGAGATGAGATGGCAGAACAGACTGGAAGGTGGAGAAGATAACAAACTACAGGTAACAGAATTTATCAGTGTTAGCGAATTAGCTAACCTGATGGATGTAAGCTTTGCAGAAGTTATTGGTAAGTGTATGAGCCTTGGTATAATGGTATCTATCAACCAACGTTTAGATGCAGAGGTAATTGAACTGGTAGCAAGTGAGTTTGGTTTTGATGTAGAATTTATTGACATGGAGGCGCAGGCTGAAATGGAAGAGGAAGATGATGACGATGATGAAGATGCATTAGTTCCAAGAGCACCTATTGTTACAATCATGGGTCACGTTGACCACGGTAAAACTTCATTGCTCGATTATATAAGAAGTGCAAACGTGGTAGCAGGTGAGGCAGGAGGTATTACACAGCACATTGGTGCTTACGAGGTAACAAACAGCTAGCAGGTAAAAAGATCACTTTCTTAGATACTCCTGGTCACGAAGCATTTACGGCCATGCGTGCAAGAGGTGCTAAGGTAACAGATATATCAGTTATTGTAGTTGCGGCAGATGATGCAGTGATGCCACAAACCAAAGAGGCTATCAGCCACTCACAGGCAGCAAATGTGCCTATGATATTTGCAGTAAATAAGATTGATAAAGATGGTGCTAATCCTCAAAAAATATACGAGCAATTGGCAGGTATGAATATACTTGTTGAAGAGTGGGGTGGTAAATTTCAAAGCCAGGAGTTAAGTGCAAAAAAGGGAGAGAATGTTGATCTGTTACTAGAAAAGATATTGTTGGAAGCAGAATTACTTAGACCTGAAAGCAAACCCTGAAAGGGAAGCAACAGGAACAATTGTAGAAGCTACACTTGATAAAGGCCGTGGATATGTTGCAACATTACTTGTACAAAATGGTACACTTCGCCAGGGCGATATTATGGTGAGTGGACAGTATTATGGTAAGATAAAAGCAATGTTTAACGAGCGTAACCAACGTATTGAAGAAGCGCCTCCATCAACACCGGTACTTGTACTTGGTTTAAATGGTGCACCACAGGCCGGTGAAAAATTCAGGGTGTATCAGGATGAAGCTGAAGCAAAAGACATTGCTACAAAACGTGCACAAATACTTCGTGAGCAAGGTTTACGTGCAAGAAAGCATATTACACTTGATGAGATTGGCCGTCGTTTTGCACTGGGAAACTTTAAAGAACTGAACCTGATTATTAAAGGTGACGTGGATGGTTCGGTAGAGGCATTGAGCGATTCATTGCAAAAACTTTCTACTGAAGAAATTGCGGTAAGAGTAGTACATAAAGGTGTAGGTCAAATTTCTGAAAGTGATGTATTGCTTGCAACAGCTTCCGATGCAATTCTGATTGGTTTTAACGTTCGTCCTTCAGCACAGGCTGCAAGGGTTGCTGATACCGAAGGACTGGAGATCAAACTTTACTCAATCATTTACCAGGCCATTGATGAGATTAAGAGCGCCATGGAGGGTATGCTTGAACCTAAGTTCTACAGAGAAGATTATTGCAAATGTTGAGGTAAAAGAAGTGTACAAATTTGATAAAGCTACCGTTGCCGGATGTATGGTACTAGATGGTAAAATCTTCAGAAATTCAAAAATTCGGGTTATTCGCGATGGTATTGTTGAGTATCCTAAAGGTGAAGGTGCATCTGCTGAATTAGGTTCATTAAAGCGTTTTAAAGATGATGTGAAAGAAGTTGCCAATAATATGGAGTGCGGTTTAACCATTAAAAACTTACAACGATCTACGTGCAGGAGATATTATTGAAGCATTTGAAGATGAAGAAGTAAAGAGAACACTTTAATTATTAAATTGCCTTATTATAAACTAGCTTCGGCCATAAGTAGCTTCGAGAATTGCACAAATGTTCCGAAGCTATTTTTTTTGTTAAATACAATATGCTTGTGCCGTTATAAGTATGGTAATCAATATTTTTGAGTGACGTTACAATTATTATGATGAATACTGAACGTTTTTAAATTTTTACTGAAGGATTGTCTGGCTTTTGGTTTACTAATTGCTGGAACCAATGCAGTTTCGCACAGCCAAAAAAAGTAGTGGCTGATAAAATCATCGCCCAGGTTGGCGATAAAATTATTTTGCATTCTGATGTATTTAATGCTATTGCAGATGTGCAACGGCAAGGTGGTCAATTACCTGAAAATCCTGAATGTGCCATACTTAGAAGCACAATTGATACAAAAAGCTTTGGTTTTACAGGCAGAAAAGGATTCTTTGCCTGTTAGCGAAGAAGAATTAGAAGGTCAGCTTAGATAATCAGGATGCGAAACTTTATCAGCCAATATGGTTCGAAAGAAATTTTAGAAGAAGTGGCCGGTAAAAGTGTTTACCAATTAAAAGAAGATTTTCGCGAACCATTTAAAGAACAGAAGCCTGGCTGACCAAATGAGGAGCAAAATTATTGAGAATGTAAAGATCACTCCTACTGAAGTGAAGAACTATTTTGAAGAAATCCCGAAAGATAGTCTTGCCTTATTACGAAAGTGAATTAGAAGTAAGCGAAATACTCGTTTATCCCAAAGCAAACCGAGACGTTGAAAGCTATGTAACACGAGAGTTAAATGAATTTAAAAGACAAGTAGAAGCAGGTACTAAAAAGTTTGAGCAACTGGCGCGTCAATTTTCAGAAGACCCGGCAGTAAAGGAAAATGGAGGACAATACAAATTCAATCGCAACGATAAATTTTGGGACCCTACTTTTCTTGCAGCAGCATTTAAATTAAAAGATGGCCAGGTATCTCCAGTTATTAAATCAAAATTTGGATTACATATCATTCAAATGGTTAGCCGCTCAGGAGATGATGCTGTTATTCGCCACATCTTAAGAATTCCTCCGGTAACTGATGAGGAAGTGAAAGAAGCGTTAGGTAAAACTTGATTCAGTACGCTCAAAAATAATAGCGAATACTTTGGACTTTGGTGAAGCAGTAAATAAGTATAGCGAAGATGAACAAAGCAAATACAATGGTGGCCAAAAGCAAGCAAGAGATGGATCTACTTATCTTACCATAGACCAACTAGATAAAGACATGGTTGTTGCTTTAAAAGATTTAAAAGTAGGATCGGTTTCTCAACCTATAGTTGGCGTTGATGAAAGGGGAAGAAAGATTGTTCGTCTATTCTATTTAAAATCACGTACTGAGCCACACCGCGAAAATCTAAAAGATGATTACAATAAAGTTTCGCAAAGAGCTTTAGAAGAGAAGAGGACAGAGCAACTTGAAAAGTGGTTTCAATTGCACATACCAACTTTTTACATAGCAATTGATGATGATTTTTCAACCTGTAGTGATATTAAGCTGTGGATCAATAATGCATCTACTGCCAACAAGTAAAGACCAAATAATAAGGCATAAAAAAAACCTATCTAATTTTTGATAGGTTTTTTTATGCAAACTCTAATAGTAAATTTCAACTTTAGTGAATGTTCAAATTACTTATCTCAACCTGACCATCCTGATTTACTAAATATATTTTTAAAGAAAGATTATTTGTACTGAAGTATTCTTTTAACCGCTCTATAATTGATGTATATCGATCTACGTTTGGCAGCGCCATTGCTAAATCAGAATTATCATCAGAATAGTATTTGCCAAAATTTACAAGTGAGTTAAATATAACATCAGTAAATGACGATATAATAGATGTTGAATGAAATGCTGTACTAGCGGCTGCCTTCAACAATTTCGTTCGGCTGCTTTCAGGAGTCGCTCCTTTTACATGAATGATCTCTTTAGTAAAATACCTTGATGCAACTATAACTGTATCCTTCCGTTCGTCACCCGCACTTTCTTCTTTATGAATTTTATAATTATTCTCTATTAAATGTTTTACAACGCTATTATAGATGAACTCCTCGGTGTACCATTCATTGCTTTCATTATAGGTGATTGCAATTTTTTCCTGCTCATTATTCATATCTGTAAGTCTTTCTACAATTATTGAAACACTAATCTAATAGTTATTTTTTTACATTAGTTTTTTCTTTTCCACACAATGTAACCAGTGTAACCCCATAGGCTATTTTTTCCACAATTTACCTTTGCACAGAGCCTATAGGACAAGCATTTTATAACGTACGTAAATTAATAGCGTTATCTATTTATGCTTATTCCTAATTTCAGAGGTAAATAAAAACCTTTGATGTTACAGTTTGTAAGAATGTTGCAAGTGCAGTTATTTATAATGATGCTCACGATGAGTTGTACTACCAAAATGCCCCCCTCCAATCAGGCTTTAACTCAGAAATCTGAGCAAAAGCAGATCTATACTTCTAGTGCAGAACTAACAAATGCAACAAACAGCACATTACAAACACAACAAAAAGACTATGGAGTAAAAGCAGTAAGCACATTTGATGAGTATATGAAACTTGTAGGAGCAGATTCGAGTAAACAATTGGTTGAGATTATTTCACTGATACCCAACATTGCATTGGACATCCGTTATGCTACAAAAAATAATTTCATGCAGCGAGTTATGTACCCCGCGCCTAAAGCTTTTTTAGCTAAGCCTGCTGCAATTGCACTTTTGCAAATTCAGCAAAAACTTAATGCTATTGGGTATGGCTTAAAAATTTACGATGCATACAGGCCTTACTCAATAACGGTCGATTTTTATGAGAGAGTAAATGACACCACATTTGTTGCATCTGCTTATAGAGGATCAAGGCACAACCGGGGTTGCGCTGTAGATGTTAGTCTGATAAATTTAGCTACGGGAAAAGAGTTGCCGATGCCAACTGAGTTTGATGACTTCAGTAGTAAGGCCCACACCAATTACACCAATCTTCCTAAACATCTTATTAAAAACCGAGAAACCTTAAAGCAAATAATGCTGGCAAACAATTTTGAAGTTTACAATGATGAGTGGTGGCATTTTGACTACAAAGGTTGGCGCAACCACCCTATTATGAATTTACCATTCAGCTTACTATCACACCAGGCAGTTTTACATTAATTATAGAACGGAGATGCATAATCATTCATAAATTATATAGCAATTGCCAGCTTTTGTTGCTTAAATAATTTCTTCTTTACCTTTTTCAGGTAAATCTAGCGAAGTATCCTTTTTAACGCACAAAAACCAATAGGTATAGGCGGATGATGAAAATAAAAATACCATTATGGCAATAAAATAGATTAAGCTCATTTACAGCAGTTTAAAAGGTTATTGCAATCACAATAGAGGGGGAATATAAAACTAACATTTTTAGCGAAAACATGCAATGTTTCATTCACTTATTTTGATATAAATGTTTAGGAATTATGAATCAACTTGCTCCATCTCTTTGACAAAAGATTGATTTACAGAAGCGTTCCTAAATTTGAAGCATCGATGACTTAATAAAAAATTCTTTTGTAATAGATGTTTATCTGCACTTTTGAACTTAATTGAAATAACTAACCTGTCGCTTTATGGATGAAACTCAGCAACCTCTTATTACAAACGATGCCGTAGTTTTAGGCATTTTACTTTTTATACTTGCTGCAATATTCTACACAGCATCATTAAACAAAACCTTCTGGACTAAATTTTACAAAGTAGTACCTACTGTTTTGTTATGCTATTTTGTACCCGCACTTTTAAATACGTTTGGCGTTATTTCAGGAGAAAAATCTCAGTTGTATACGGTAGCATCACGCTATTTTTTACCGGCAAGCTTAATACTTTTAACTGTTGGTGTTGACATTTACTCTTTAAAAAAACTAGGGGGCAAAGCATTGATCACCTTTTTTGCTGGCACTATAGGGGTAATGATTGGTGGGCCTTTGGTTCTATTACTTGTGGGTTCGCTATTTCCGCAAGTGCTTATGTATGGCGATGAGGAAGTTTGGAGAGGGCTTGCCACTATTTCCGGGAGCTGGATTGGTGGTGGAGCTAACCAGGCTGCCATGCTTGAAATATTTGGCGCCAGCAAACCACTTTTTGGCCAAATGATAGCGGTTGATGTATTAGTAGCCAATTTATGGATGGGCGTGCTTTTATTTTCATCAAAACACAACAACCGAATAAACAAATGGCTGAAGGCCGACAATACCGCAATTACGGAATTAGAAAATAAAATGACTTTAATACATCAGGAAACAATCAATAATAAAAGAGGTACAAGAGAATGGATAATACTATTAGGTGTTGCTTTTGGACTTACAGGATTATCTCATTTTTGTGCGGATCTTATCGCGCCCTGGTTTGCTACTCATTATCCAAACTCAGCTAAATATTCATTAACCAGCGCCTTCTTCTGGCTTATTGTAATTGCTACTACTCTTGGCCTTATTTTCTCTTTTACAAAAGCACGAAAATTAGAAACTATTGGCGCTTCTGATTTGGGTAGCGTCTTCCTATACTTTCTGGTAGCTACCATTGGCATGAACATGGATCTAAAAGCTTTATTAGACAATCCACTCCTTTTTGTAATCGGCGCTTTATGGATGACAACCCATATCATTTGTTTATTAGTAGTTGCTAAAATAATAAAGGCTCCATTATTTTTTGTGGCTGTTGGCAGTCAGGCTAACATAGGTGGCGCAGCATCAGCACCCATTGTTGCTGCTGCATTTAATAGGTATCTTGCTCCCGTAGGCGTACTCTTGGCTGTTTTGGGTTATGCAGTGGGTACTTACGGCGGTTATCTGTGTGGGCTGGGTATGCAATTTGTTTCAGATATGCTGCGCTAATTGGCCTATTGCTTCTCTAACTTTTATACAAACTAAGGCACCTTTAATAGATGTGGTAATCATTGCATAAATGATTAAATTACATTTCAACTGCAACCAAGTAAAGGTCTATGAGATATCTTCTTTTTTATATTCTACTATATGCTTTACCTCACTTAACAATTGGGCAAAATGTAGTGTCTATAAAGGTTGATGGTTCAATAAATCCTGCATCTGCTTCTTTTATAAAAAGCGCTATTGACCAGGCAAGCAATACAAATGCACAATGCTTAATTATTCACTTAAACACGCCGGGCGGTCTTCTTAAATCTACCAGAGTTATTGTTGGTGATATATTGGCATCGCCTGTTCCGGTAGTTGTTTATGTATCACCCGGAGGTGCTCATGCAGGTTCGGCTGGCGTATTTATAACAATGGCAGCGCATGTAGCTGCAATGGCTCCATCTACAAATATTGGCGCAGCCCATCCTGTTAAATTACAAGGCTCTATGGACTCTACTATGAGCGATAAAACAACCAATGATGCTGCTGCATTTATTAGGTCTATTGCGGCAAAGCGTAAGCGTAATTTACAATGGGCTGAAGAAGCAGTTAGAAAGAGCGTATCAATAACAGAAATAGAAGCTTTAAATAAACATGTAGTTGATCTGATAGCTGAAGACCAGCAAGACTTACTAAGAAAAATAGATGGATTGCCAATATCCATCAACAATGGAACTAAAATACTTAACACGCAAAATGCATCAATAAAAAATATTGAAATGAATTTTGTAGAGCGATTGATGGACATAATAAGCGACCCAAATATTGCTTATATACTTATGATGCTGGGCTTTTATGGTTTACTTTTCGAACTATACAGTCCAGGCGCAGTAGCACCGGGCGTAATTGGAGGTATATGCCTGATACTTGCTTTTTATGCAATGCATGCTTTGCCTTTAAACTATGCTGGTTTAGCCCTCATTATTTTTGCTATTATATTGTTTGTTTTAGAAGTTAAAATAATTAGTCATGGTATATTAGGTTTGGGTGGTGTTATTGCATTAGCTTTCGGATCAATGATGCTAATTAAAACTGAATCAGCTTTGGAATTCATTCGCATTTCGTGGGGAGTTATTTTATCTGTTACTGCTGTAACTGCACTATTCTTTTTTGCTTTAGTTGCATTAGTTGTAAAAGCGCAAAAAGCTAAACCAATAACTGGCATAGAAGGCTTAATTGGTAGCGAAGGAGAAACATTAGTGGCGTTGCAGCCATCCGGCACTATTCGTATTCATGGTGAGCTTTGGCATGCTACAGCAACCACCGGAAGTATTGATAAGGGACAAAAAGTAACTGTTACTTCCATCAATAAACTTACACTTTTTGTGCAGCCAAGTGCTGTATAATATCACAATCAATCATTACAAAATCTTTAAATAAAAGTTATGCAAGATTTTCCTTTTTCGCTGGTCATCATAATTGTATTTGCGCTCTATGTAATCATGAGTTCCATAAGAATTTTAAATGAATATGAGAGGGGTGTTGTATTTAGACTGGGACGAATGGTTGGTGTGCGTGGCCCGGGTTTAATTATACTAATACCTTTTATTGAGAAGATGGTAAAAGTTAGTTTGCGTACGGTTGTAATGGATGTTCCACCTCAGGATGTAATAACGCAAGACAACGTATCAATAAAAGTAAATGCAGTAATATACTTTAGGGTAATGCAGCCGGAAAAAGCCATTGTTGAAGTTGAGAATTTTTTAATGGCCACCTCACAAATATCACAAACAACTTTACGGAGTGTACTAGGCCAATCGGAGTTAGACGACTTACTATCTCAACGCGAAGTAATCAATCGTCGTTTGCAAGAGATAATAGACCATCAAACAGAGCCCTGGGGCATTAAAGTATCTACAGTTGAAGTAAAACAGATAGACCTGCCACAAGAAATGCAGCGCGCTATGGCCCGCCAGGCAGAAGCAGAGCGCGAACGCAGAAGTAAGGTGATTGCTGCAGAAGGTGAGTTTCAGGCATCACAACGCCTGTCAGATGCAGCTAAAGTACTAGCAGAACAACCTAGCGCATTAACTTTGAGGTATTTGCAAACTTTAAGAGAAATAGCAGTTGAAAATAATTCTACAACTATATTTCCGGTACCTATCGATTTGCTAACACCATTCTTAAATAAAGGCGTAACAAAAGATCCTGCATAATATTGGTATTTATGCACTTCTATTAGGGCTAACGATGTTTGCATGAATAAGATAAAACTATGGGCTGTCTGGAGTTTTAAGAAAAGCAAAAGATCAAAATTTATTATTGAAGGCTGGAACCAAAAAGTATTGCAACTGATAAATGTGGCAATACCCAGCCTGCTATTTGTTTGCTTTATTATAATGATTTACGAGTTTGGTTTTAAATCATTCTGGAGTAATAATAAAACAATTAATTTTTGGTATCAAACATTGCTTCATACTCTTGCAGTTCTTGTAATAGCACGTCAATTATTAGAAATATTTACTAAGAAAAAAAGATGGGTTCGTCTTTTTAATATTGTAGCACTCATTTTTGTGGTCTTTCTTGCATGGTATATTTTACCGCATAAAACGTCTATAAGAAATACCAATACCAATTATTTTCTTTTCTATAAGCTTGTGTTGTATGGGGGCATTGTAGCAGGGTTTGTTACGGAAGCATCCACTTTTCTTCATCTTGTCTATTCAAAAATTGTCAACCCCGGTTTATTATTTATTGGCAGCTTTGCCTTACTTATTTTGTTGGGTGCCTTTTTATTGAAATTGCCTGTAGCAACTTATAGTGGTATCTCTGCATTAAATGCATTGTTTACCGCTACCAGTGCTGTTTGTGTTACCGGACTAATTGTTGTTGATACTGCAACTTATTTTACGCCCTATGGCCAACTGATCATCTTAATATTAATACAGGCCGGTGGCTTAGGTATTATGACGTTTGCTGGCCTTCTGGCCTATGCCGTTGCAGGCCACGCATCATACAAAACTCAGTTGGCTTTTAAAGATATTATGAACAGTAATCAGGTAAATAACGTGATGCAGTTTGTTTATCAGGTTGTTGCAGTAACATTTATTTTTGAAGTGGCCGGTGCAATAAGCATTTACCTTACCCTAGATGATGCACTTTTTGACCGGCATTTAGATAAAATATTTTTTTCTATATTTCACTCCGTATCCGCATTTTGTAATGCAGGTTTCTCAACATATAGCAATGGGTTATACGAGCCGGCGATCAGGTATAATTATGCGTTGCAAATGTTTATAGCTATACTAATTATTTTGGGTGGAATGGGCTTTCCAATAGTTTTTAATCTTTACAAGTATATAAAAATTAAGAGTTCCAACATTGTTTGCCGGGTTAGTGGTAGCGGACAGGTAAAATATTTTCCGGGATTGATCTTTTTAAACGCAAGGCTGGCTTTGGTAGTGAGTATTGCACTGCTTGCTATTGGGTTTGTTGCTTATATCGTTTTTGAACAGTCTGGCACGTTACAACAACACCCAACTTTAATAGGAAAATTAGTTACCAGTTTTTTTGGCAGCGTTACGCCCCGTACAGCCGGCTTTAATACAGTTGATCTTTCTGCAATGAATCTTTCTACTGTGATGATTTACCTGTTACTTATGTGGATTGGTGCTTCACCCGGCTCAACCGGTGGTGGTATAAAAACAACTACGGCGGGTGTGGCCATACTTAACATGCTTGCAATACTTAGAGGTAAAGACCGCGCCGAATTTTTCAGATCAGAAATTTCTCACAGCTCTGTCAGAAGAGCATTTGCCATCATTGTGTTATCACTATTGCTAATTGGCATTTCCATATTTTGTGTCTCAATAAACGATAGTGATAAGGGGTTGATATCAATTGCTTTCGAAGTGTTTTCTGCATTTAGTACAGTTGGTTTATCGTTAGGTATAACAACTACCTTACATCCTATAAGCAAAGTGGTGCTCATCATTACAATGTTTATTGGGCGTGTAGGAATGCTTACGTTGCTGATTGCTTTTATAAAACAAAGCAAGCAATTATATTATCGCTATCCCCGGGAGGATATAGCCTTTTAAATTAAAAATTATATGAAGTTTGTAATTTTTGGATTAGGAAATTTCGGATCATCACTGGCTATACAATTGGTACAGCTAGGGCACGAAGTAATAGGAGTAGATGAAAGGTTGGAAACGGTTGATAAGTATAAGCATTCAATAACGCATGCTATAGCACTTGACTCAACCAGTAAAGAAGCAGTAGAACAGCTCCCTTTAAAAGATGTAGATGCTGCTATAGTTGCCATTGGTGAGAACGAAGGTGCTACAATTATGACTGCTGCATTGCTAAAACTAATAGGAGTTGAAAGGATTATTTGCAGGGTAACATCGCCCTTGCAAAAAATTGTGTTAGAAGCGATGAACATTCAAGAATTTGTTTACCCTGAAGCCTACTCGGCCGAGAGGTTAGCTTTAAAATTAGACTTACCCGGAGTTATCGATTCATTTCAAATTAATACAAATTATAGACTGCTTGAAGTAGCAGTACCTAAACGGTATATTGGCAGCTCCGTAACTAAATTAAATCTGGCAGTAAAGTATAGGTTAGTGTTGGTTTCTATCCTAAAAAAAATAAATAAGAAAAACCAATTTGGCAGAGATAGTAGCGAACTGCAAGTGGTAGGCATTGTACCTCCTGAAACGATATTGCAAAATGAAGATGTTCTATTACTCTTTGGCGCTCCGCGCGATCTGGAAGATTTTATTGAAGGATGATTATCTCCTTAATTATTACCCCCATTAACTACCAAATCAAACAGACAATCATCATCTAACTCAGGCACTTCTCTTTTAATTAAGGGACCAAATTTATCCTCTACATCAATACCGTAATACATAAGGCAACTACGGTTTTGGCAATGGGCGTTGTTAGATGCATCATTATGACCAGTATACATTTTTGAACCTTTGTCCATCAATCCTAAAAGATGACCAAACTCATGCAATAACAAAGTTGTTTCTAAGGTTGTTTGCGATGGTTTGCTAAAGCGATCAGAATTATCATTTATTGATTTACCAAATAAAACGATCGTTGTATTTCTGTAGGCTTCACCAAGTACGGAGCCATTTACATACTCACCATCTGTGTACAATATATGTACGGCAATTTGGTCGTTTGTAGAATAAATAGTGCGGTTTACTTTTCTTATAGAATCAACCTCGCTCCTATTTAAAACAGGCTTACCTGCTGATGCAATCTCCTTAGTAATCATAAAGATTCCTTCAGGCTTATTTAGATGTTTTTCTAAGAAAGCCTTCAAATTTTTTAAGGCTGCACTGTTAGGCTTTACACCCTTCATGTATTGAACTTCAATCTTAAGCGAAGTGTATTGATCACTTTTAAGCAAGTGCTGCGCAGATGCGCCAAAATTCTTCTCGTGAAAAGAAAAGTCGATGATGCTGTCTTCTTCGCTGGCAATAGTTTTTACGCAGCCAGTTGCTAATAACATTAAGGCAAATATGTACAGTATTGGTCTAATCATTTTATGCTAGGTTGTTAAGACTTAATTTAAGAATATAAGACCGTTTTTCCTCACCAGGTTTACTACTGAATTGTGAAAGTTTATAGGGATCTGAGTAATACCTCACTCGCCAATTTTTCAATATAAAAAAACGGGTAAAGATGCTTTTGCAACTTTACCCGCTATTAGAAATTTTTAGTTTATGTGTATTATAAAATCAACATTGCATCACCATAGCTGGAAAACTTATACTTGTCTTTGATTGCTTTTTTATAAGCCTCCATAGTAAGTTCGTAACCGGCAAATGCAGCAGTTAAAATTAGCAAACTACTCTTTGGTAAATGAAAGTTGGTAACCAATGAATTTGCTACATTAAACTCATAAGGCGGATGAATAAAATTGTTCGTCCACCCTTCACTTGGCTTTAATAGTTTTTGAGCCGTATAGCTACTCTCCAGGGCTCGTATAGTAGTTGTGCCAATGGAGCAGATGCGCTTGCCATCTTCTTTTGCTTTATTTACTATCCGCGCTGCGTTCTCATCAATATCAAAATACTCAGCATCCATTTTATGCTTGTGCAGGTCTTCAACTTCCATGGTTCTAAAGGTACCTAAGCCACTGTGCAGTGTAACTTCAGCAAACCTGATTCCCTTTATTTCGCAACGCTTAATAAGTGGCTTGCTAAAGTGAAAACCTGCAGTGGGAGCTACTACCGCACCTTCGTGCTTTGCATACACTGTCTGGTATCTTTCTCTATCTTCTTCGTTTGGTTTGCGCTTAATAATTTTTGGAAGTGGCGTTTCTCCTAAGGCCTCTAATTGCTTTTTAAAATCTTCTTCGCTACCGGTCCACAAGAAACGGATGGTTCTTCCTCTACTGGTTGTGTTGTCAATTACTTCGGCAACCAATTCGTCAGCTTCGCCAAAAAATATTTTATTACCCATCCTAATTTTACGGGCAGGTTCAACCAATACATCCCACAATCTATCTGTCTTATTCAATTCTCTTAGCAGCATTACTTCTACAACTGCACCGGTTTTTTCTTTTCTGCCATACATACGGGCAGGAAAAACCTTTGTGTTGTTTACTACAAACACATCTTTATCATCAAAATAATCCAGAATATCTCTAAAATGTTTGTTCTCTAACTCACCCGTTTTTTTATGCACAACCATCAAGCGGCTATCCTCTCTTTTTTTTGCAGGGTTTTGAGCTATCAAGTCCAAGGGCAAATCGAAAACAAATTTTGTTAGTTTCATATTTTATTTAAGGGTTTTGAGTTGTGCTATTTTACAACAGTTCAGCGTATTTCAGGTTATTTTTGGTTGCAACAATCCTTTTCTCAAACACTTGAGCACCTAAATATGCACAACAAGAGGCATACTAAATGGCTGCAAAGATATTCTCTTTCTATTTCTGTTGAGTCAGTTTATGTAATAGCTTAAAAAAACGTATTACACTTAAAAATTGAGCCAACAATTATTTGTTTTTAAAAAAGGTAATTCTATACCATAAAAAGGCATTCTGATAAGTAAAGATGGCATTTCAGCGTTATTGGTCAAACCTAACACATGAAAGAAATTACACCCAAAACAACCAATAACCTTAATGAATCTGCTGGTGCAGAAACTACAGAGTATTATTCTGAAGCAAAAGTTTTATCGCCCAACGATTTAAAGAAAGCTGAGGCAGTTCTTATGCACTTGCAAATGCAGGAACGCCTCTCCTAAGATTTCTAACTATTTTTTTTAATCCACTATTCTATGAACCATCCTACTAAACTTATAAAATATTTTGAGCACAGGGCTAATGGCATCGTGTACAAATATTCAACCAGCACATCCATTACTAATTACAATCATCCATCTTCAATTTTACAATTCCATAATGCATTGCAGGGGATAGAACAGGAATTAGATGCAGAGATCAACAGTATTGTGGCCGACCATCAACATGTAAAACGTTCTGATCTGGAAACACTTATTACCGGTTTGTATTTTAGTAAAGAGAAAGCAAAATATGAATTTTCTAAATTATTTAGTTTCTAAACAACCGGCATCTACTTAGTAATCTACAAACCAATTGAAAATATTTTTCAGTTAGTTTTGCTGCCATGGGCCAAAAAAAGTTGAAGCGTTTTGCTGATATAAAAACGTTTGAAAATGTTTTAGAACATCCTGAAAATATTAAAGGACTTTGGAAAGAACAATTTAAAAATAACGCTTCCATTACTCTAGAACTTGCTTGTGGTAAAGGGGAATATGCTGTAGGATTGGCAAGAATAAATCCGGATACCAATTATATTGGAGTTGACATAAAAGGCAATAGACTCTGGAAAGGTGCAAAAATTGCACTGTCTGATGGACTTGTAAATGTTCGTTTTCTAAGAACACAAATTGAGCACATTCAAGACTATTTTGAACAAGATGAAGTGGGTGATATCTGGATCACTTTTCCCGACCCACAATTGCGTACATCCAAAGCAAAAAAGAGGCTAACGCATCCGCGGTTTTTACGCTTGTATCAAACATTTCTGCAAAAAGATGGAACAATCAATTTAAAAACGGATAGTCCAGATCTTTACAATTTTACTAAGCAGGTTATAGAGCTGTTTAATTTGCAAATTATTCAGGATTATAATGATTTATATGCGCAACCGTTGCTAGATGAAGCATTGCAAATAAGAACACACTATGAAAGTTTAGACATTGCACAAAGCAATAAGGTGCATTACCTAAAGTTTAAATTAAATCAACACTTGCCTGTTGAAAAGGATGAGCAGTTAAAAAAATTAATAAGTGAAGGATCAACTAATTGAGGGTGAACATTTTTATTACAACGCTGATGGATTGATGGTTCTTACTGAGCAATATCATTTAGCTAAGGGATTTTGTTGTGGCAACGGCTGTAAGCATTGTCCTTACAATTTTGAAAACGTATCTGAACCCAAAAAAACATATCTAATAAATCTAAGAGCCTCATCCACAGAAAATAATAGCTTAAAAAATTAATTTTTTCGTGTGCCCAAAAAACCTCCTTCCGAAACGCTGATCACTTTGTTACCTAGTGGTAAGACAGAGAAAAGTTTTTTTGAACTAGTGCATGAGGTGGCAAGATTAATACCGAAAGGTCGTGTAACTTCTTATGGTGCAATTGCTTCGTTTTTAAGTGCCAAATCCGCAGCCAGAATGGTTGGCTGGGCAATGAATGCGGCACACCATGCAAGCCCTAAAGTACCCGCGCACAGAGTAGTGAACAGAAATGGAATGCTTAGCGGTAAAATGCATTTTGCACACCCCGAAAAAATGCAACAGTTGTTAGAAAAAGAAGGAATACAGGTAAAGGGCGATAAAATAGTTGACTTTGAAAAACGTTTTTGGGATCCCGCTACAGCATAAGGATTTTTATTTTACTTTATAAATTTGGAGTACTCCCTGATTATTTAATGCATATACTTTCTGACCATCAAATCTTAATTTCTTCAATTGATGCCAGGGTAACGATGCTTGAAAAGAGAAGACTTGAAGTGTTGCAGGTTTGTACAAAATAATATGCGTACTATCTCGTCCGATGATCGTATTCTTGTCAATAACCTGAAGATCTTTTAAATTTTTTATCTGGAGATTATTCTTTAGAGCTCCGTAATAATCGATTGATGAAAGTCCTTGCAACGGATCATAAACGTATAACATACCATCTCTATCATACAATTGGGTAGGTGTTGGAGCCTTGTCAAAAATTTGTCTAAAATCATTTGTTTCAAGTAGAATTTTACCTTGATCATCAATCTTTTTTAACCTACCATCCAACTCATCGTATAACCAAATATTGTTGTCATAGCTTACAGTGTAAGCCTGCACTTGAAAGATGTTCAGCTTTCGCAAATCAATTGCGTTTCTAACATTTAAAAGCCTATCAAGCACCGCCAGTTTGGAAAAATCCTTATAATAAAGAAGTACTTTTAACGGGTTAGTAGCATCGATAGATGTGATGGCTCCGAAACGTCTTATATCATTTATTGCTGAGACAGAATCACCATTACTATTAAACTTTTTTAGTTGGTGCGTTGATGTTATTATGTAAATACTTCCAAAGTTATCTGTAGTAAAATCTGTTATGAAATCAGTGTTATAAGTTTTGGTAGAAACTAACGAAAGTGTGCTATCGATTTGAGTGTAGGCACAAAAATTTGAAAAAACGAAACACAATATGATGAGGGCTTTTAACATGCTTTATCCGGTCCATTTTTCAAGAGTAACCGTGTCTCCGTCAAACGATGCAAAAGTGAATTTGTTGATCCAATCTCCCAGATTAATATAGTGACTACCCGGCCTTAATTCAAGGTCTAACGGGTAGTGCCGATGACCATAAATGAAATAGTCAAAGTGTTCTTTCTGTAAAACTTTCTTTGAATAAACGATGAGCCATTCTTTTTCTTCCCCTAAAAAATTAGCATCTGCATCACCGGTTTTTTTTCGGCTTTTTGCGCTAAAATAATTTGCCAAACCAATGCCCCACGATGGATGTAATGCCCCAAACATTTTTTGAGAAATCTTATTTCTAAAAACCTTCTTCAGCATCTTGTACCCTTTGTCTTCGGGACCGAGGCCATCACCGTGAGCAATCAAAAACTTCTTATTATTCCATATAAAAGTTTCGGGTTCAAAATGCACCTGAATGTTCAACTCTTTTTCAAAATAACCACGCATCCACATATCATGATTTCCTACAAAAAAATGAATTGGAACATTACTGTCTGTTATTTCTGCAAGCTTGCCCAATAAACGAACATATCCCTTTGGCGCCACGTTTTTGTATTCAAACCAAAAATCAAACATGTCACCCACAATAAAAATGGCAGCAGCTTTATTCTTGATCGAATTTAAAAATGCTACTATTTTTTTTTCGCGTTGTAAGCTTGAGTCATAGTCCGGTACGCCCAAATGAAAATCTGACAAAAAGTAGATCTTTTTGTTGACCGATACTTCCATGCCTATATTTTGCTTTTTTGCTGTTGAAATTGCAGAATATCACCGGAAGTTACAATAGGATGTTGTTGCACATCTCCTAAAAACCAGTAGATCCAGGCTTGTTCGGTAGTATCTATTTATGTAAACGGTTGTTAGCGATCTGCCATAAAGTGCTGGTTCGCCATCATCGGGCGACACACCTTCATAATCATCCAGCTGACTAAATGCCCACGAAAATTCGGTCTCGCTATTCAGGCTGTACAATTCGCCTATAATAAAAGCATCATCGTTAGTAGGTACACCGGCGGGATAGCTACCCATATCATACAAATACCCCTTTACCTTTCCATTACCTACTAATGAAAAGTAATGACTGATATAATCGTATGCAGGGCTTTGGAAACCACTGCGTAGAGAACCGTAAACAAACAGTTTAAAGTTATTATTTATCATAAAGCAAAAGCTAAAGTTACTTTATGGGAAAGATAATGAATGAGGCTGAATAGTCAATTGAAGCAATGACTTTAGCGCTGAAGAAATGGTTAAATTAACGATCTAGTAAAAACACATATACTTCTTTAGGACCATGCACACCAACTACCAAAGTTTTTTCAATATCTGCCGTACGGCTGGGCCCCGTAGCAAGTGTAATAAGCGAAGGCAATTTTCCCTCATACTTGTCCTTTATTAAGAGTAATCCCTCCTTAATATCGTAAACCAACTGATCAGTATATGCTAGGCAAATGTGGATGGGTGCGTACACGCTTACGGTTCTACCACTTTCTTGCCTGGAAGTTAATATAATACTACCGGTACGTGCTACGAGCAACTCGCAACCGGTAAGTGAAGCCCCGCAATTACCAAGATCAGCATTTGTAAAGTTTGTGAACTTATTTTTTTTGAGGGATTGAATAAGTTCTTGTTCAATACAATAAACCTGATTGATTGCTTTTGCTTTGAGAAGCGTAGCAAGTTGTTCGGAGAACTCTCTCTCATCAACACAGAAAAAAAACTTGCCTTGCAAAGAAGTAAAGTTTTCTGCAAACTCAATTTCAAGTTCCTGACTTGCGGGCTTAAATAAACTATCAGTACCCTCAGCTAGCGGAAAAGGAACAGGCACCGGGTGTGCCAGTGCCTGTCTTATTTTTTTAAGAATTTTCTCTTTTGAAGAAGATGCTTTCATATTACAATTACGCTTGTTCTATCGGAGTATCAATAACAGTTTTTTCAGGAGGGGCACTTAAGCCAAGGTTGTGCTCCTGATGTATGATGTCAACTTTCTTTTCTTCGAAAGGTCTTTTACCAATTAACGCTTCTACGTCACTTTGAAATAATACTTCTTTTTCTAAAAGTTCTTTTGCTAATATTTCAACCTCGCGCTTGCGTTGTGTAAGCAATTCCTTGGTGCGTACATAAGCAAGTTCAATGAGGTTACGCACTTCTTCGTCAATTACTTTACCCGTTTCCTCGCTAAAAGGTTTGGTAAAAGTGTTGTCAGCTGCAGGGTCGTAGTAACTAACATTACCCAACTTAGCATTCATACCATACACAGTTACCATTGAGTAAGCTATTTTGGTGATCTGTTGCAGATCATTACTTGCGCCGGTAGAAATTTTACCAAAGAAGATTTCCTCTGCAGCACGGCCACCTAAGGTCATACAAATCTGGTCGCCCAATTGATCTGTGTTGTATAAGTATTGCTCTTTAGGAGTGTACTGCGCATAACCTAAAGCTGCTGTACCTCTGGGCACAATGGTTACTTTAAGCAACGGGTAAGCATGTTCTAAAAACCAACCACAAATAGCGTGGCCTGCCTCATGATAGGCGATGATCTCTTTTTCTTCCGGTAAAATGATCTTGTTTCTTTTTTCCAAGCCACCGATAACCCTATCAATAGCATCTTGAAAATCGCTCATATCAACTGCCTCTTTGTTTTTACGGGCAGCAATTAATGCAGCCTCGTTACAAACATTGGCAATATCTGCACCGGCAAAACCTGGTGTTTGTTCGGCAAGCTTATGTATGTCTAAAGTTTCAGAAATTTTTATTGGCTTTAGATGCACTTTAAATATGGCTTCTCTACCTTTTACATCTGGGCGGTCAATAGTGATCTGTCTATCAAAACGTCCGGGACGTAATAGTGCAGTATCTAATACATCCGGCCTGTTAGTAGCGGCAAGAATTATAATTCCGATGTCTGTACCGAAACCATCCATTTCAACCAACAACTGATTCAGTGTGTTTTCCCTTTCATCATTACTCATGATGGCGTTTCTGCCTCTCGCTCTGCCTATCGCATCAATTTCATCAATAAAAATGATACAAGGAGCTTTCTCTCTGGCTTGCTTAAATAAATCCCTAACGCGGCTAGCACCTACGCCAACAAACATCTCTACAAAATCGCTACCACTTAAGCTAAAGAAAGGAACCTGAGCCTCACCAGCCATCGCTTTAGCCAAAAGCGTTTTACCGGTACCTGGAGGGCCAACCAGCAAAGCGCCTTTCGGAATTTTGCCTCCCAAGGCTGTGTATTTTTTAGGCGTTTTTAGGAAATCAACAATCTCCATCACTTCTACTTTAGCCTCATCTAATCCTGCAACATCACCAAAGTTTATGTTTACTCTGGTGCCTTTTTCAAACAAAGTAGCTTTTGACTTACCAATGTTGAAAATGCCACCCGGGCCACCGCCACTTGCAGGACCGCCCATTTTTCTCATAAGTAAAACCCAAAGGCCTACAAAAAGAAGTACTGTAACTAAAGTATTTAAAACAGGACCAAACCATTCACCTTCATTTACAGGGCGCGTAGGCACTTCAGCCTGGCCGCTTTCCTTGTAAAAATCTTGCATGCGCTGTTCAAAACCTTCCCAGTTAGTAATCCTAAATTCAAAATGAGGACCTTTAGCTGCATTGTTGCCAACTCTCTTTAAATTTTGTGTGTAGTAATCTTTCTTAAGGCTTTCGCTCTTAATAAATACTCTTACAAGATCTTTGTTTTGAACGTACTCCAATTTTTCAACATCCCCTTTGGCAAGCATTTCTTGCCTAAAACTCAATTCGGTTGTTTGAGTTGCATCGGGAGTCATTGTAAAAAAGTTTGCACCAATAAGCGCCACAGCAATGATGGCATAAATCCAATAAATGCTAAACTTAGGGCCCTTTTTTGACGATTTATCATCGCCACCGGGAACACCTGTGATATTTCGAAAATCTCTTTTAGGTTTTTTTTCTTCTTGTGCCATAGCCTTCTTAACGCTCTTTTAATTTAATTATTCCAATTTTTTTAACTGTTATGTTCAACCGATTCTGCATCACTCCACATTTCATCAAGAGCGTAAAACTTTCTTGTTTCGGGTAGCATAATGTGTACAACAATATTTACGTAATCTATTAAAACCCATTGAAGGGCCTGATAGCCTTCATGCTTATAAGAGTTTTCTCCAACATGCTTTTTTACTTCCTCTTCAACAAATTCTCCTATAGCCCGTACTTGTTGTGGGTTTGATGCCTGGCAAATAATAAAGAAGTCAGAAACAGCTTCATCAATCTTTCTAAGATCGAGTGAAACGATGTTTTCTCCCTTTTTTTCTTGAATAGCGTGTATGATAGACTTGAAAATCTTAGAATTTCGATTGAGCTTATTTCCCGATGTTTTTTTTCGAGATGCTAACATGGTGAGTTGTTCCAATAATAATACTTTTTAATATTTAAATTTTATTTCTACAAATGCATATCGAAATAAAATGTGTTTTTATCCTATGCGTTTAGCTGCTATGCAAAAGCATAAGGATGTTTCAAAGTTCATGGTTATCTACTTAAACAAAACTTTAAACTTTAAGTTTAAACCTATAATTACATTTAATTTATAGTTAAGAACTATTGTATTTGTAATTATAAATGCAATAACTATATCTAATAACCGAAAACTACCTTTGCCAAAAGTAGCAATTCTTTACTCGTGAATACAATTGGTAATCCTTTTATTCAATTAGATGAAGTGGAAAGCTCCAACAACTATGCCATGGCAATGGTACAAGCCCGAATGGCAGAACATGGCAATGCATGGTTTGCACACAGCCAAACAGCAGGGAAAGGACAGCGTGGAAAAGTGTGGCAAATGGAGCCCGGCGCAAACATTATTTTGAGCGTTGTAATTGAGCCAACAACCTTAAAAGCCCATCAGGCCTTTCTCTTAGCTGCTGTTGTAGCCTTAGCCTGTCATCAATTTTTTGTAGAAAATGTATTTGATGATGTAAAAATTAAATGGCCTAATGACATTTATTGGAAAGACAGAAAGGCAGGTGGTATTTTAATAGAAAACGTTTTTAGGGGAAAAGAATGGAAATTTGCTGTAGTAGGTATTGGATTGAACATTAATCAGGTAAAGTTTCCATACACAGTGAAAAACCCAGTATCGATGCGCCAAATAACAGGAAAAACATTTGATGTAGTGGCTATGGCTAAAATACTTTGTGCTTTGCTAGACAACTGGTATCAAAAAATAGTAGAGGAAAAATTTGAAGAAATTATAAATGCCTACAATTCAGTACTCTACAAACTGAACGAACAGGTAACTTTTAAACAAGATGAAACACTGATGCGGGCTATTATTAGTGGCGTTGATAACAATGGCGCACTGATCATTAATACTCCTGAACGAAATACAATTACTCACGGCAGTTGGGAGTGGCAACTTTAAATTCAAATTATGTAAAAATCGTTGAGTAGGTCGAGGTCTTCTTCTTTACTGCGCGCCTCTGCTTCAAAGCGATTGTTATAATACCCCTTTTTTAAACTTTCAATCAGATATCTGTAGATGAATTTCAGTTTTCCAAACTTTTGCCACTGGTGCACGTGGGCAACCTCGTGCCTTAACCATTTTGTGTTAGAAAGAAATGCTGATTTGGTGCAACCATGTAAATGAATAGTGCTGCCCAATACCATTGCCACTTGGTTGGCGCCAAGCTTCCAAGCGGCAATACGAGCAAAAATTGAGTTTTCTTTAATGGTTAATCTAGTCATTCTTACTAATAGCTTCCCACGCATCCAGCACTTGCTTTGTTTGATTTTTTGTATCGGGTTTGGTAATGATGCCTTTTATAAAACCTGCCTCATCTATTAGAAAGGTTGTGCGATGGGTACCGGTAAAAGTTTTTCCCATGAATTTCTTTTCACCCCAAACGCCATATTGCGTTACTATCTCTTGCTCTTCATCTGCTATTAATGGAAAAGGTAGTTTATACTTTTCCTCAAATTTTTTATGACTTTTAACATCATCCGTACTTATACCAATAACCTGAAATCCTTGCTGTATGAGTTCATTGTTATTGTCGCGCAGGTTACAGGCTTGCGCAGTACAACCCGGCGTATCATCATGCGGATAGAAATAAAGAATCACTTTTTTACCTGCGTAATCGCTTAAAGAAATGGTTGCTCCGTTTTGATCAACTCCTGTAAAATGGGGTGCTTTATCGCCAACATTTAATGTGGTCATATTCAATATTTTATCTGTAAAATATGTAGGTTTTTTCGGTTTTATTTCCTGCAACATCTTCAACCGTAACGGCTAACTCATGCCTGCCCGGGCTACATCTTTCATCGAACTCGTAAGTAAATAAATCTCTTTTTCTGCTGAACATCAGCCATTTTCCATCAAGTTCAGCTCTGAAAGATTTTAATTCTCCGGCATCATCCTTTGAGGAAAAACTAAGTGTTTTGGCGGTTTTTAAACTCGAACCGCTAGTCCAACCTATACTGTTAAGCGTAGGTTTAATAGTATCAATAATAAGTTTTACCGTTCCGAAAGACCTAAATTTCGCTTCCATCCATTCACCCCACCATTCATTTTTCACAGCTTCTTTATCACCTGTTGTTATCCATTGTAGCACTACTTTATCTTTCAAACTATCAGCAACGGGAACAATACGCCTTATTTTAATGGTAAAACTGTCATGTATAGGAACGGTATTGTTATGCAGCACATGCACACGTGAAATCGTTCGCTTATCCCCATCTGTAAAAGAGCGGACATTAAAATCAACTGTGTCATAAACTGCTCGATCACTAAACACCATTTCAACATCGTTTTGATTGATTTGTTTAGCAATATTTGGAATAATTCTGTTAGAGTTTTCGATAAATTTTTTGGATGTTGATGCTGTTGGTTGATAGCGAATTTTTGTTGATATGCGACTAACATTGCCGGAAACATCTTGCACATTGATAGAAACGTTGTGTACCTGACCATCCGAAAGGTCAATAACTCCATTACTCACCCGCGGACTAAAAATACTAATTTGATTTCCTGGTAATTTACTCAAGTGCTGAATCCATCCACCGCCATTTGCTTTTGTTTTATAATCAACACTTGCATTAATATACCTGCTTTCAGGATAAGGAAAATCATCTATTCTGAAAGCGGATTGCAATACATCATCAACCCAAACTTCTGTACCATAAATGCCAAATAAAAACGGTGAGGTATTGGTTTTATCTTCTGCCTTCAGCCCAAAACTTACAAAAGGAGTTGATACTGTTATAATAGGTGCTACGCTGGCGTAATTACCATTTGCACCTTTCAAAGAAATCTTAATAGGCGACGTATTGTAGGTACTTACACTTCTATCGTAATAATACAAGCCAAATATGTAGGGTTTAATATTATCCGTAAGGTTGAAGTTGAATAGCAACGGGTTTAGATTGTTTTCAGTTTTAGTATCTCTGATCTCAAAATGTAAATGCGGGCCTGCGGAGCCTCCGGTATTACCACTGTATGCAATAAATTGTCCTTTATTAACTATAAAAGCATTTGGCGGCAACACCAAATCCTGCTCCCATTGTTGTGTGGCGTATTGTTGTTGTATTACAAAATCATTAAGCTTATCGTAGAATTTATTGAGGTGCGCATACAAAGTTGTGTAACCATTAGGATGCGTGATATAGATAGCGCGACCAAACCCAAAACGCTCAATTTTTATACGACTTATGTAACCTTCTGCAACGGCTACCACCGGTAAGTTTTCACGTTGATTTGTTCTGATATCCAACCCCATGTGAAAGTGATTGTTGCGCAACTCGCCAAAGTTTGCACTCAATTGCATGGGTATCTGGAGCGGGTTTCTAAAATAGCCTTGTGGGTAGTTTTTGGGTTGAAATGTTTGCGCGTTTAAGATATTACCAGCAAAAATTCCTAAAACTATCAATAACCTGTTCATCATAAATTATAATTATTTTAATCAATCTTCTATTGCCCTGCAAAGCAATTAACACACCGAAATATTTAATGGTGCCCAAACAGGCCTCGAGAAGGCCGAAGTTCGTTTTAAAATTTTAAAAGGTTTTTATCCTGCTGGGCTTACATTTGCGCAATTTATTTTACAAGAAGATGCCTAGAGATACCTCCATAAAATCTGTGTTAATTATTGGTTCCGGACCTATTGTTATTGGTCAGGCTTGCGAGTTTGATTACTCCGGCTCCCAGGCTGCACGTAGTTTAAGAGAAGAAGGAATTGAAGTGATACTTATCAATAGCAATCCTGCAACCATTATGACGGACCCTATGATGGCCGACAGGGTTTATTTGCTACCACTAACGGTGGAAAGTATTGAGCAAATTTTACAGGAAAATAAGATTGATGCGGTGCTTCCTACCATGGGTGGACAAACTGCCCTAAATCTTTGTAAAGAAGCTGATGAGTTAGGCGTTTGGACTAAATACAATTGCAGACTAATAGGTGTTGATGTAGCTGCTATTGATACCGCAGAGGACCGGGAAAAGTTCCGCCAGTTAATGGTACAGATAGGCATGCCTACCGCACCAAGCCGTGTGGCAAACAGTTTTTTAGAAGGTAAAGAGTTTGCGCAAGAGATTGGTTTTCCATTAGTAATCCGTCCGTCTTTCACCCTTGGTGGTACAGGTGGTGGTTTTGTACATAGTAAAGATGATTTGGATGAAGCTTTGCAACGCGGACTTACAGCATCACCAATGCATGAGGTTTTGGTTGAAAAAGCTGTACTAGGTTGGAAGGAATATGAATTAGAACTGCTTCGCGATCAGAATGATAATGTAGTAATTATTTGCACGGTTGAAAATGTGGACCCGATGGGAATACATACAGGCGATAGTATAACCGTGGCTCCTGCAATGACCCTAAGCGATACCGCTTTTCAGGAAATGAGAAATAAAGCAATATTGATGATGCGTAGTCTGGGCAATTTTGCCGGGGGTTGCAATGTTCAATTTGCACTTAACCCAGATACCGAAGATTTAATTGCGGTAGAGATCAATCCACGGGTAAGCCGGTCATCGGCTCTGGCTTCTAAAGCTACAGGTTACCCGATTGCTAAAATTGCCGCCAAGCTTGCCATTGGTTATTACCTTGATGAACTTAAAAATCAGATCACCCAAACAACATCCGCGTATTTCGAGCCTACTTTAGATTACGTAATTGTAAAAGTACCTCGCTGGAATTTTGATAAATTCAAAGGCGCCAATGACACGCTAGGTTTGCAAATGAAGAGTGTTGGAGAGGTAATGGCTATTGGTAGAAGTTTTACAGAGGCCATTCAAAAAGCTTGTCAGAGCTTAGAGAACGAGGCTGTAGGCTTAGGCTACTATGGTAAAAGTTTAATGAAAACTGATGAGTTAGTTGAGTACATTAAAGTACCAAAGTGGGATAGAATCTTTAGAATAAAAGATGCTATGATACAAGGTGTAACAGTAAGTACCATATCAAAAGCTACCGGTATAGACCGTTGGTTTTTATACCAAATACAAAAGATCTGTGATATTGAAACGGAGATATCAAACTACACTTTGGAAACCTTACCAACAGAGCTTTTAAAAGACGCAAAAAAGAATGGCTTTGGCGACGAACAGATCTCTCGCATCATGCGTAATTGCACTGAAGACCAGGTGTACGAAAAGCGTAAAGCATTAGGCATCACCCGTTCTTATAAAATGGTTGATACTTGTGCCGCAGAGTTTGAAGCAAAGACGCCTTATTTCTATAGCACTTTCGAATAATTTCAAAATATAATTTCCTTTAAAACCCCGGCTGTAAAACATCCGGGGTTTTAATTTTAGCTTTATAGCACAGTCAGTGTTGTGGGCACACTGACTTAAAACTTTATGACGCACAAAACCAAGGGCATCGTTTTAAAAACAATTAAATACGGCGATACCAGTCTAATCGCAACCATTTATACAGAACTTTTTGGGGTGCAATCATATATGGTCAAAGGTGTTAGGCAAAGCAGCAAAAAATCGGGTTCTAAAAGTATTTATTTTCAGCCGGGCGCTATTTTGGATATGGTGGTTTATCATAACCAATTTAAAAATCTAAACTTTATTAAGGAATACCAATGGGGCTACTTGTACCAAAATGTTTTATTTGATGTAATAAAAAATACGGTAGCAATGTACGTGGTAGAAGTAGTGCAGCATACCTTAAAAGAGCCCGAAGCTAACCCTGAACTATATTACTTAGTTCAAGATACACTTACACAGTTAGACAAGGGAACTGCCTCACTTGCAGCTAATCTTCCCTTGTATTTTACTTTGCAACTGGCAGGTGAACTGGGATTTAAAATCCAAGGCACTTTCACAAATAGTTCCCCTGTTTTGGATTTACAGGAAGGACAATTTATCAGCGTAAAAAACGATCACGGACATTATATTGATGGTGAATTAGCTCAGTTGACTTCTCGATTACTTAACATCAATTTTTATAGCGATTTAGAAGAAATTCCGCTTAATAGAAACCTGAGAAGAGAATTATTAAACACCTATCAAAATTACATGGCGCTTCATATTCCTAACTATGGCGTTATAAAAACGATTTCCGTTCTCCAGGAAATTTTTAATTAAAAGTATTACACAAGACGTTTCACAGAAGAATGCTCGTGTATGTGTCCATTTTCTATTCCCTCAATCAACAAAATACCTGGTTTTTTTCCTGTATGAAAGCTTCCGAGCTGATCCTGCATTTGTAATGCGTTTGCTCCATTGATCGTTGCCCACGTCAACATTTCACTTAAACTAATATCCTTGAAATTGTTTTGGATCGTTTTCATTTCTGACAAAATGCTTAGCTGTTGATTGCTAGCAAGACTATCGGTACCTAAAACAATATTGGTCTCCATCTGCCTCAATAAAGAAACAGGCGGCAGTTTATTTTCTATGTAAAGATTGGCATTTACACAAAGGCAAAATGACAACAATTGCTTCTGAAGCGTCGCTTGCTTTTTTGCATAGATTACGTCCTGCAAACTTGTAAAAGTGTTGTGAACCAAAAGAATAGAGGCAGCATTATCTAGTTTTTCAAAATAAGTCTGCAAACTGCTCTTTTTACTTGGCTGAAACTCTAGATTTTCAATATTCATCATCTCATACATCCGTACAAAATCTCCGGATGCTTGTAAAAACAACTCATCCTCGAATGCCGTTTCCTGGTTGTGTATGCTGATAGTTTTTTTAGCGAAACCCGGTTTAATCAATTGCCATAACTTTTCAGAAACTGAATAAGGGGCATGTGGCACAATGACACTTTGGCTTGTTACATTTAAGAAATGCTCATAATTACCCAACCCGGTTGCAAATCGTGTATCTGCAATGGAGTTTAACCATCCACTTACCTCAACGAAATTGTAATACGCTAAACGTTTTAGCTGCTTTTGTTTAATTGTAAAAGGTGTATTACAAATATCTCCAACTGCCACAATACCTGCGGCCCACATCTCATCTTCCGCAATTGTTACAGCTCTTACAATTTCGTCTACGGCAAAATGCCGGTGAGCAAGTATCTTAAAAATGAAATCAACCAATCCGGTTTGTTCAGGTATTAAACCTTTCATGTGGCTCAACTCCAAGTGACAGTGGCAGTTTACAAAACCGGGTGATATTATTCCCGCTAATTTTTGAATATCACCGCCAGCTTCTGAAGCATCCACCACCGCATCAATCACACCTCCCTCATCTGTAATAAGCACAAAATTTTCCGGTAGCAACTGTGTACCATCAAAAATTTGATCTGCCTGAAACTTTAAATATGCCATCGCTTCAAAAGTAAGTGAACCAAACGTTTTTAAGATGGATGCATAAACGCTTAACTTTGCCCACCAATAATCGTAATAATAAGTGATAGATAAACTGGAAGCTATAAAGGGTCGGTTTGAACAGGTTGGCCTTGCCCTTACTAACCCTGAAATTATAGGCAATCAAAAAGAATTTCAGCGCTTGAGTAAAGAATACCGCAGTCTCGAAAACATTGTAACTCCTTTTGAGGAATATAAAAGGGTATTGTCTGACTATGATTTTAGCAAAGAAGCGCTGGAAAGCAGCGATGAAGACATGCGTGAACTAGCAAAAATGGAGATGCCGGAGCTAGAGCAAAAAAGAGATATCCTAGAAAAAAAGTTGACTAAACTTTTAATACCGAAAGACCCGCAGGATGATAAAAATGCCATTTTAGAAATTAGAGCCGGCACCGGAGGCGATGAAGCCAGCTTGTTTGCAGGCGATTTACTAAACATGTATCTACGCTACTGCAGCAAACGTGGTTGGAAAACGGCAATAGTTAATGAAAGTGAAGGTACCGTAGGAGGTTACAAGGAAGTGGTAGTGGAGGTGCAGGGCGAGGATGTGTACGGGACTATGAAATTTGAAAGTGGCGTGCACCGCGTGCAACGCGTGCCCAACACCGAAACACAAGGGCGCGTACATACATCTGCGGCTACTGTTGCAGTAATGCCGGAGGCAGAGGAGATTGATTTTGAATTGAAAGAAAGTGATGTGAAAATGGAAACTGCCCGAAGTGGTGGCGCAGGTGGACAAAACGTAAATAAAGTAGAGACAAAAGTTTTGCTTACACACATACCTACGGGTGAAGTAGTAGTTTGCCAAACGGAACGCAGCCAGCTGGGTAATAGAGAAAAGGCTATGAACATGCTTCGCTCTAGATTATATGAGGCACAGGTGCGCAAACAAGAAGAAGAAATTAGCAGACATAGAAAAACACTTGTGAGCACAGGAGATAGAAGTGCCAAAATAAGAACCTATAACTGGCCTCAGGGTCGCGTAACGGACCATCGCATTGGCTTAACCTCTTATAATTTGGATGCAGTAGTTAATGGAGACATTGACGAATTTATAGAGCAACTGCAATTGGCAGAAAATGCTGAAAAAATGGCAAATCAAACCTCTTAGCCACATATTTCGTATCTAAGTTGAATGCTTTAAAAAAATTGTAAAGAATTGGTAGAAGATGAGGGTTAACACTCTATTGTGGCGATTTCTCACCAACTGACCTCAATTTTACATCGTATTCGGCTTTAATTGTTCTTTTGAAAACTTTATAATTATTAATTAAAACAACGGCACCGATTTTGTGTTGTTAAGATATACGATTACGATTTAAGTAGTCAAATTTTCTCATAAGCAGTTAGTTTTGGTTGCGGCCCCGATTTCCATTGGGGCCTATTTTTTTGCCTTAAAATCTGTAGTTGCTTTTCCTAATTTTTAACCCTGCTACAGCGGCAAAACTACCTACGCCATCAAAAACAATATCCCACACATCGTAGGAACGATTGGGGATATAATTTTTCTGAACCAGTTCCATTACAAACCCGTAAACCAGGGCTAAAAGAGCGATCCCAATAAAAAAAATGGTATTGTTGGGGTGGTTTTGCTTTAATAGTGGCCAGCAAAAAGCATAAACTAAAATGAAAAAAAGCACCAGGTGAACAATCTTATCAAAATAAGGAATGTCAATGAATCCTTCCGTCGGTAAGTCATTGCCTGGCAAACACAATAAAAACGTGCAAATCAATAACCAAATAATTGCGGGGGTAAACGAGAGCAACTTCACGTGTACAAATGTCTGTTGAGACGGCAAATTAATTAAATGTAGAGTTCTATCTATTTAGCTTTTTTGATTTACACAATAACGAGTTCATGCTTTTCTACTGCCCATTTCTTCAAAGTATATTTTAGCGTATCCAAGAAAACAGGCTTCGAAATAAAATCTTTCATTCCTGCAGCTAAACACATTTCTTCATCTTCCTTCATAGCATTGGCTGTCATAGCAATTATAACCGGCGTTTCTTTAGTGTTACTGTAAAAAGACAGGATTCTCTCTGTTGCTTCTATACCATCCATCTCCGGCATTTGTACATCCATAAAAATAAAATCGTACTGCGCATTTTTGGCCATTGCTAAAGCTTGTTTGCCATTTTCTGCCAAATCAATGGTATAGCCAAGGCTTTCAAATAATTTAGTAACAATCAGTTGGTTCATCGTGTTGTCTTCAGCAACTAAGATTTTGGATTCAGGAAGGTTTAACATGCTTTCTTGTTTTTCAATAAGTTTTTTGGATGTGTAATTCTCTATAGTTCTGTATGGAATTTCGAATTTGAAAGTTGATCCTACCCCCTCTTCACTTTCTGCTTTTATAGACCCGCCCATTAAGATCAACTAGTTTTTTGCAGATTGATAAGCCTAAACCAGTGCCGCCATACTTACGGGTAGTTGTGCTATCAATTTGCGTAAATGGTTGAAAAAGACCTGAAAGATTTGAATTTAATATACCAATGCCCGTGTCTTTAATGGTAAAGGAGATCAGCTGCTTATCGTTATAGATTGATTTTGCTTTCACCAATAAAAGAATTTCACCTTCATGCGTAAACTTGATGGCATTGCTAATAAGGTTGAGTAATATCTGCTTTAACCTGCCTTCGTCGCCTTGCACAAACTCCGCAACGTCATCATCAATCTGAAACTTTAAATGGATATTCTTTTTTAATGAACCAATGCGCGGAGCAGAAATATTGATTACAGTATTAATAGTCTGTCTTAAACAAAAGTCTGAGATTTTAAGGTCAAGTTTATCTGCTTCAATCTTAGATATATCAAGTATGTCATGTATAATTTCCAGCAGCAGATTACTACTGTCTTGCATGGTATAAATGAGCTCTTTTTGAGATTCAGAAAGATTGTCTTGTAAAAGCAGTTCTGTGGTACCAATAATACCATTGAGCGGTGTTCTAATTTCGTGGCTCATATTGGCCAGAAACTTTGATTTAGCAATTGTTGCCGTTTCTGCTTCTTGTTTTGCTTTTATAAAATGTTGTTGCGAATTCTCTAACTCCTTTTTGCTTTTGATCAATTCGCGATGCTCAACATCGTAACTCGTTTTAAAATACTTGATCAGTAAGCCCATTATAAACATTACAATCAATGCAGAGCAAAGAAGATCAACGTTTTTACCGGCAGATGCGTTGTAGCCGCTAACCAAATTAGGATACACCTGCTCTAATAAAAAAAGGATGATTACCGAACTCATTACGGTAGCCATATAAAAGTAATAGCCTTGCCTTTTAATAAGAAGCAAACCCAACGACATCAAAAAGATGAAAACTTGTAAAGTAGAACCTTTAACGCCACCATTTAAAAACCAGATAGGATATAAACAAGCCAGTGCGAAAATGAGATAAACCGGAATAATCTGGCTATAGATGTTTCTGAAACGTGCTAAGCAAAACGTAATAAAGGAGCTAACGCCAAGTGTTATTACAATGGCATTAAGCTCCCAGGAAAGTTTAAGAATTAAATTGGAAATTAAAAAAAGCACATTAATAATGAAGCCTGTAAATGATACTACATTAAACACCTTATTCTCGATGGGCAATGTAGTGTACAGCCCCAAAATGTGATTGAGCTTTTTCATAGAATATTGGATATGGATATCGCGGATAATTTTTAATCATCCTACGCTTTTATAAACGCCAAACATGCCTTGTTCTCCAACCCAAAAAGATAATATAACACCCCGAAAAAACATCTTGCATAAAAAAAGCACTCCGTTATTTGCGGAGTGCTTTTTCAGTGAATATTTATAAAATATTACCCAACAATATTCTGATAGGCTTCTGCACTCATAAGCGCATCAACATCAGCAGTAGAATCAACGGTCATTTTTATCATCCAACCTTCGCCATAAGGGTCTGTATTTACTAATTCGGGTTGATTGGCCAATGCAGGATTTACTTCATTTATGGTGCCTGCAACAGGTAGAAACAGATCACTCACCGTTTTAACGGCTTCTACAGTTCCAAACACTTCCTCAGCTTGTAAGGCTTTGCCGGTACTATCAATATCAACATAAACAATATCGCCTAGTTCTCGTTGCGCAAATTCGGTGATGCCAATGGTTGCTACGCTTCCTTCCAATTTAATCCATTCGTGGTCTTTGGTGTATTTCAGTTGTGCAGGAAAGTTCATATTGCTGTTTTATTATGATGAATTTAATTAAAGGTAAGAAACGGCGTTAATTCAACAGACGGATTTTCATCCGAACGTTTTGCAATGGCCTGTTATTTTGGTCGCGAGGAGCTTTTGCTATCTTATCTATTACGTCCAATCCACTTATCACTTCACCAAAAACAGTATAACCCTGATCCAAAAACGGCGTACCTCCCAAGGTTGAGTAAGTTTTGATTTGCTCGCTACTGTATTTATAATTTGGGTTGTTCGTTTGCACTCGCGTATTTAAAATACCCGCAAGTTCTGTAGAATCGTAGCGGCGGCCTTGTACTACATAAAACTGGCAATTGCTGCTAGCTTTCAGCGGATTGTTGTCGCGGGCAGCGGCTAAAGCGCCTTTTTTATGAAATAAATTCGACTTAAACTCTGCAGGTATTCGTTCACCCGGAGCTGAGCCGGAGCCAACCATTACTTTTTCAGGTGCATTCTTACTGGTTGGGTCACCACCTTGAATCATAAAATTTTCTATAACACGATGAAATAGCAAACTGTCGTAAAAATGATCGATAACGAGCTTAACAAAGTTGTCGCGATGTAAAGGTGTGCTGTCATAAAGTCTGGCTACCATAGTGCCCGAGTCTGTGATAATCTCTAAAAGTCTTTCCGTTGATTTTATAGGTGCCGGTTTGGTTTAGGAATTTAGTAACAGGTTTTTTTACAACTTTACTTCCTACAGTCGTTTTCTTTTGTACTACTTTCTTCTGCGCACCAGCATGCAAACCAACGCATAAAAAGATCAACGCTAAAAAGCTAAATCTGAATTTCATTTTATTAAAAAGCATTTTGGTCAAAATATAATAAGATGTGATCTTTTAAAAAATTTTCCTGCTCTATTATACCAAATGCAGGTATCTCCTTTAGTTGCTTAAAATGCGGCCAACCCTCATCATCTTTACCTTCTAACAAATAATAGTTGCTCTGACTAAGCAGCGTACAAACCGCTACGTGCATCAGATCTTGTTTTTGCTCCTTAGTTATTTTGTTGGGTGTAAAACCAGTTTCCTGCATTCCAACCAAAAAAAGGATAGCTTCCATATCTGGCTTTTTACCAAAACGCTCCAAAAGTTTGGCCTCTAACTGCCACCACCTGGTTTGCAGATCATCACTTATTTCCATGTGCGCAAATTTAAGGGTTTAGTCAAAAGCTGATGTTACTAAACGCCCTGCAAAACACTTTATAACATAATAGTAAAAGTGCGTCTTAAAATAAAGTAAATCAAAACCTACATGCAAGCATTCTCCCCTAGCCAACTATTATCTTTGCCGCAAATTAAAATACATGTTACAGGTTCAATATATAAGACAGTTTAAAGAAGATGTGATAAGCAGACTGGCGATAAAAAACTTTAAACAACCGGAACTAATTGATGAGGTTATAGCTTTAGATGATGAGCGCAAACGATTACAAAATGAATTTGATAATACGCAGGCCAAAATAAATAGTGCATCCAAAGAGATCGGTTTATTAATGCGTCAGGGAAATAAAGAAGAAGCTGAAGCACAAAAGGCACAGGTCAATACTTACAAAATTGCCATCGACCCGCTGAAAGAGCAAATGGCAAATACAGATAAGTTGTTGCTTGAAAAATTGCTGCAACTACCCAATCTTCCATCAACTCTTGTACCTAAGGGCAAAACACCGGAGGATAATGAAATAGTTAAAGAAGGTGGTGTTATACCCACTTTACAAGATAACGCAGTACCGCATTGGGAGCTTACCACTAAACATAAATTGATAGATTTTGAACTGGGTACTAAAATTACCGGGAGCGGTTTTCCTGTGTATACAGGTCAGGGTGCCAAACTACAGCGTACACTAGTTCAATATTTTTTAGACTTCAATACTGCAGCCGGCTATCAAGAATATTTGCCACCCTTTATGGTAAATGAAGAAAGTGCCTATGGCACCGGACAATTGCCTGATAAAGAGGGCCAGATGTACCACGCAACTGCCGACAATTTTTATTTAATCCCTACAGCAGAAGTTCCGGTCACAAATGTGTATAGAGATACTATTATTAAAGAAGAAGAGCTACCAATAAAAATGACAGCCTACTCTCCTTGTTTTAGAAGAGAAGCAGGTAGCTATGGTAAAGATGTGCGTGGGTTAAATAGATTACACCAATTTGAAAAGGTAGAGATCATTCAAATTGTGCATCCATCTAAAAGTTACGAAACGCTGGATGCTATGGTTGCGCACGTAGAAGCATTACTACAAAGCCTGGAGCTTCCTTACAGAATATTACGACTTTGCGGCGGCGATATGAGTTTTACAAGCGCGCTTACTTACGATTTTGAAGTGTATAGCGCTGCACAACAACGCTGGCTCGAAGTAAGTAGTGTAAGTAATTTTGAAAATTATCAGGCTAACAGAATGAAGTGCAGGTTTAAGGATGCTACCGGTAAAACACAGTTAGCACATACGCTAAACGGAAGCTCCTTAGCATTACCACGCATAGTTGCAGCTTTATTAGAGAATAATCAGCAAGGTGATGGTATTATGCTACCTAAAGCATTGCATACTTATTTTGGTGCCGAGTGGATCCGTTAGTGAAAAATGACTATCGTCTGATGGTGATTTTGGTGCCAACAGGTATCATGGCGTACAATTGTTCTACGTGTTGATTTTTCAAGCTTATACAACCTAATGTCCAGTTTTGAAATTGATCAATTGCATAGTCTTCATGAGGCCAGGTGCCGTGTATGCCAATATCGCCGCCAATTTTTGCACTTTGTGGTATTAAGCCTCTGGCTTTTCTATCATTAAATTTCTGATAACATTCCGCAGTGGGGTAATCCAGGGCCATGTATCTGTCCCACTTATTATGATATTTTTTACCTATAATGGTGAAAGTTCCTTCAGGTGTTTTTCTATCGCCCTGGTATAATTTATCGCCCTGATCTTTATTACCTAATACAATGGGATAGGTTATAAGCCAACCTTCCGCATCATATACATGCATCTCATAATCGCTTTTATCTACCACTATATAAAAAGAACCTTTGCTATTAGAATTATTATTAAATGAAGTTGTTACAACAAATATTATTGCTAAAATGGAAAGTGAAATGCATTTCATAGTGATAAATAAACGGCTTTTAAGAAGTAGCAATTTAAGATGAACGACTATGGCAGAATGTTGCTTTCACAAAAATTTATCAAAGACCTTGCAGCACATTTATAAAAATAAAACGCCCTATTGTTTAATAGGACGTTTTAAGTTGAACAGATTTTAAAGTATGCGCTTAAAAACTACTAAATCGTATACCAAAGCTGTAAGGATACTGCACAAGACCTTTTTCGTGCAAAGGTGTTAAGCTGTACGATCCAAAAAGCCTAACAGGTCCGAGGCCAAGCTCTCCAATGTAAGCAACTCTAAATTTTTCCAGGTCAAAATCACCTTTTGTTTTCACCTTTCCTCTTTCGTCGCTTATCTGCTTATTTCTACTTGCAACCAGATAACCTGCGCTCATACCTGCGCTAAAACTTAAGCCTTTCTTTTGGCCAGGTTTTGTATTTACGTTAAGCATAAACGGCACTGATATATAACTGGCAAACAACTTGTTTTTAGAAAAATTAATACTGTCTTTAAAAATGTACGATGGGCTTTTATGATAACTAATATTTTCATCGTATCTAAAATTGAACATTTCAAGTCCCAGACCGTATTTAAGATTTAAGTAACCCTTAGCAAGATTAACGCGCTGCATAAAAATCCATAGATTAACGTTGGAGGTTTTACCGTTCCGAAGCTTTAGAGCATCTTCTTGTTGCGATGCAGGAATGTTTCTTAAATAATTATTTACATCCGTTGTTCCGTACTGTGTATCATCGTTTAAGTTAGCAAATCCAAGATCTAAAATGCCCCAGTTGGTTTTTACTTTTGATGGTTTACTTGCACTTCTAATAACCCTTGTACTTGTGGTAGTATCCTTTCCGGTAGTGTTTTTTTTCTTGATGATTATGATACCACCAATGGTTATGGTATCTGCCTTGGTAATAGTAGAATCATTTTGGGCAAAGGATGTACCTGCAACCATTAAGGCTGCGCATAATAAAGTAAAACTTTTCATGTAGTTTGTTTTCTGAGTGAGTGAGTTAATTAATTTGTATTGATCTTGAAGCTGGCGATTTCAACAATGTTTTCACCATCATTCTTTTTAAAACGTTTTTCCAATAGCGTAGTAGCCTTTTTGAACAATCCCTTCAATTTATTTTTATTGATTTCTGCACCTGCAATAAAAATGGTTTCTTGCTCCGGGTTTTTCACCTCTCTATAAACAGTATTTCTTACCATGTTTTCGGTGGCGATCGATGGATCATCAACAACTTTCGCGCTCACTATATCATTATCACCTTTCAATGGTAACACCACATCTATCCTGGCTTCTCTAAGTTCTTCCAACTTTTTATTTTTAGCCAAAACAGGATTACTTTCTGGTGTAGGCAGGTTGTTTCGATTGTGATTTTCTACTGCAACATTTACATCTTTGATCATCTCCTTCAATAAGGGGCGAGGGTGATTATTGATTCCTGATTTTTTTGTCGCTATCACTGCTGGCTCCTGTGGCGCATTTTCTTCGGTTATGTTTACCTCATTGTTGTTTTTGGTAGATGGGGTATTAATCTGAACCTCCTTGCTTTTGTTATCTGTCACTGCTATCAATGGTGCAATTTCATCATCCCCTAACTTAGTAACCCAAAGTGATGCAACGATGGTGATGATCGCCGCTGCAGCCGCTATTCTAAACCATGGGTAAGCACCAAACTTTCTAATCTTAGCCTCAGACCTGTACAATAGCTTCTTATCATCAAATACAATTTTTTCGGGCTGAACAATTGTTTGTTTCAAAATATCTAACTCCGGCTGCATTGCAGGATGCTCTTGCAAAAATTTATTAAAAGCTTCAGTATCCACTGCATTTAGTTCACCATCAATCAACGATAAAAAATGTTCCTCATAGTTATTGATGTTAACGATAGAATCATCTTTAAACAACAAACTTTTATCAATGAATGCATCTTGATCAGGCATCATTACCGTTGACTCAAGCTGCATTAATTCGCCGGCTAGGTCTGGGTTTTGTTCTACAAACGTTTCCACTTTCAATCGATCAGATTGCGCAAGCTCTCCATCAATGTAGAGTAGAAAAAACGTTTCGTAATTATGCCTGTTTATATCCATACTATGTACTTTGATATCTTATAACACATGTTCTTTACTTACTAAATAGTTTCTTAATGTAAGCCTTGCCCGGTGCAGATACACCTTTACCTGGCTTTCACTCAACCCTGTTATTTTTCCAATTTCCTCGTAGGTATATCCTTCATAGTCTTTCAACAATACCAGACTTCTCTGCGTTTCATTAAGTTTATTAAGTGCTATGTGCAACGTTTTTTGAGCATTTTTTGTAGATACGTGGTTAGTCACACCAACAGTTTCGGCAAACGAGTCTTGCAGTACAATGCGTTTATTTTTTCTGATGTGATCAATCATTTGATTGTAAGCAACTGTAAATAAAAACGACTTACTTTTTTCAGCATCTACCGTTTCTCTATTTCGCCACATTTTCTCGAAAGCAGATTGCACAACATCTTTCGCATCTTCAACATGGCTAATATTTTTTAGTACAAATCGATATACATTGTCTGCATAGAGATTTACACATTCATTATATTGTTTTTCGGTCATAAAAAAGATGCGAGCAGTTGGTTGAGAGTTATACGATGCAGCAAATAAAAAGTTACAATGTTTTCAGAAATAAAATTACTAATGTGCAAATGGTATAAAAAATCCTGATATTGATCCGAAAAAAATAAAATCATTTATAGAGGTAGGTTCAATGTCACTTTTTGTAGCAGGCTCTAATCTAACCGTAGGTACATTAAAACAATTCCAATAAAAGACCAATACAATGGTAACTAAACAGCACACTCCCAGCATCACAATTAAGCGTTTTGGTTTCATAACTCTATTTTCTAATCTGCTTGTTTAACGCAGTATAAAAAAATATGTTACAAGTAATGCTGTAACTTTTTCAAAAACGCTACAGTGGTAAATAGTGCTAAAATCTAAACCATAAAAGCAAGTACATATCTCCAACTCTTGCCTAACCATTACCTTTGTTACAGTAAAACTACACTTATGAATGAAAATTTTGCGCGCCGGATAAAAGAGGAATTAAAAGAAATTGAAGCTGCAGGTTTATTCAAAAAAGAGCGAATTATTACCAGTGACCAGGGACCGGAAATAACAGTTAATGGCAAAACTGTTTTAAACTTTTGCGCCAATAACTATTTAGGTTTATCAACCCACCCTAAAGTAATTGAGGCAGCGCATAAAGCCATTGATACGCATGGATATGGTATGAGTAGTGTTCGTTTTATTTGTGGCACGCAAGACATTCATAAAGAACTTGAAGAAAAAATAGCTGCCTTTTTAGGTACAGAAGATACCATACTTTACGTAGCCGCTTTCGATGCAAATGGCGGTGTTTTCGAACCATTGTTTGGCGAAGAAGATGCCATCATAAGCGACGCACTTAAATCATGCTTCCATAATAGATGGCGTAAGATTGTGCAAGGCAAAACGGTTTAGATACGAACACAACAACATGGCAGATCTTGAAGCCAAACTTGTTGAAGCCGCAAGCGCAAGAAGCCGTGTTATTGTTACTGATGGATCATTTAGTATGGACGGAACCATTGCACAACTGGATGTAATATGCGAACTAGCTGAGAAGCACGATGCCATAGTTATGATTGATGAAAGCCACTCCAGCGGCTTTTTAGGTAAAACAGGCCGGGGTACACATGAGTATAGAAATGTGATGGGCAGAATTGATATCATAACCGGTACATTAGGCAAGGCACTTGGTGGGGCAAGTGGTGGTTTTACAAGCGGAAAAAAAGAGATGATAGAAATGTTGCGCCAACGCAGTCGCCCTTACTTATTTAGCAATTCCGTAGCTCCAAGTATTGTTGGTGCATCTATTGCTGTGTTTGATATGTTAACTGAAACCACAACTTTAAGAGACAAGCTAGAATACAACACGCAATACTTTAGAAGTAAGATGACGGAAGCGGGTTTTGATATAAAACCCGGCGATCACCCCATTGTGCCTATCATGCTTTATGAAGCAACAGTAGCACAGGAATTTGCAGCTAAGCTTTTGGATGAAGGCGTTTATGTTATTGGATTTTTCTTTCCGGTGGTTGCCAAAGGTTTAGCACGCATTCGGGTTCAACTTAGTGCTGCACATGAACAACATCATTTAGATAAAGCTATTGCAGCTTTTACTAAAGTTGGTAAAAAATTGGGTGTGCTAAAACAAGCGGTAAACGCTTAAATATTTAAAGCTAGAATCTTTTCATTGTATAAATTAATAAAGTTGTATAATATTTTTTCTTCTCGATGTTTTTTCAGCTATAATTATTGCTTTTGCATGTTCTTATTGCAGCCCAAATAATGTTACCAGAGATGATAGTTTGAAGCAATATTTCGATCAAAATAATGTAACAGGATCTTTTGGCATTTATGATAATGGCCAGGGTCAGTTTACCATATATAATGTTGATCGATTTAAAGACAGTGCCTATTTGCCTGCATCAACTTTTAAAATTGTTAACTCACTTATTGGTTTAGAAACCGGAAAGATCGTTAATGAGAAAATGGTGATCAATTACAATGGTATTGCAAGTGGCAGAACAGAGTGCGATACCAATCTTACCATGAGCGAAGCCTTTAAAAAATCTTGTGTGCCCTACTATCAGGAAGTTGCAAGACGAATTGGTAAAGAGACAATGCAACATTGGTTGGATAGTTTAGGCTATGGTAGTCGTAATGGCAAACCAGTTATTAAAACTGTTGATTCGTTTTGGTTAAATAATGAAGTTAAGGTAACTGCAGATGAACAAGTAGGTTTGGCCAAAAAACTATACTTCGATCAGTTACCTTTTCAAAAAAGAACACTGCGCATTGTAAAGGATGTGATGTTGATGGAAAAAAATTCGAATTACCAATTAAGTTACAAAACCGGGTTAGGTTATACAGAAGATAAAAAAGCTATTGGTTGGATGGTAGGATGGATTGAAGAAAACAGGCATCCTTACTTTTTTGCCCTTAATATTGAGGGTGATGCAGATGCTGATATAAAATCTATCAGGATGAACATGCTTAAATCCATTCTTAAAAGCCTTGGTTTTATGGAGGGTAAGCGATAAACACCTTCACCTTTCATTTGCATATCATCTCCTAATTTAGCTCGCATCTTAATAAACTATTGTTACAGTTTCAATACATACCTTTTCTATTTGGCTTATTGGTAGTTATACCATTGGTAGCATTATTCATTTATGTTTTAAAGTGGAAGAAAAAAGTAAAAAAGCAATTAGGTGATGAAGAACTAATCAATCAACTTACCAAAAACTACGCGTCTAAAAATTTTAATTTAAAATTTTTATTACAAGTGCTTGCAGTACTACTATGTATTATTGGTGCTGCTAATCTGCGTGAGCCTGAAGACGGTGCACAAGGCAAGAAAACAGGTATTGATGTTATGGTAGCTTTGGATGTTAGCAATAGTATGCTGGCGCAAGATGTGCCACCAAACAGACTCGAGAGCGCCAAGCAACTCATAAACAAACTGATTGATCAACTCGGCGACAACAGAATGGGACTTGGTATTATTTGCAGGAAAAGCTTATTTGCAGATGCCACTTACACCCGATCTTGCTGCTGCTAAAATGTATGTATCCAATGCATCGCCCAGTGCAGTAACAATGCAGGGCACCGTAGTTGGTGACGCACTGAAAACTTGTAATGCATCTCTAGATACAAAGGAGAAAAAGTATAAAGCCGTTGTCCTAATTTCCGATGGTGAAACCCACGATGAAAAGACGGAAGAAGCAGTAAAGCTTTTGCAGGAAAATGGCGTTGTAGTTTATACAGTTGGCATTGGTTCTCCAGGCGGTTCTCCTATTTACGAGCCCGGCACCACAGATTATAAAAAAGATGCTGATGGCAATACTGTCATTTCAAAATTGAACGAACAGGAATTACAAAGCATTGCAACAGAAACATCCGGCACTTATTATCTTTTTACAAATGCCGATGATATAGCTACCAACATACTTTTTCAGCTATCAAAGATGGATAAAAAAGCCATCGCAGGAGGTTTTAACAGAAACTACACGTCTTACTTCCAGATATTTATAGCATTGGCAATACTCTTGCTGATACTTGAGTTGATTATCCCAGAACGAAAAATGAAGTGGCTTTAATGAGGCTCGTGATCACTATATTATTTCAAATGTTATTTTTCGCTGGCATTGCTCAACAAAGCCAGCCGCACGTATTTCAAGGTAATCAGTTTTATAAACAAAAGGATTATGCTAACGCAGCCGCTGAGTATAAAAAGGCCCTTGAAAAAAACGAGAAGAGCACCGAGGCAAAATATAATTTAGGTAATAGCCTTTACCTAATGAAAAAGTCTGACGAGGCCCTGCAAGCATATGAAAGTGCATTTGAAACTGGCAACGATAAGGCAATGAAAGCTAAAGCCGGTTATAATAAAGGTGTTGTGTTAACACGACAAAAAAAATTAGAAGAATCTATTGATGCTTATAAACAAAGCCTTCGGATTGAATTCAGAAGATAGTGAGGTGAGAGAAAATCTGCAAAAGGCTTTAAATGAACTTAAGAAAAAACAAGACAAGGATCAACAGCGAAAAAAACAAGAAAAACAACCAGCAAGATAAAAATAAAGAGCAGGATCAACCACAAAACAACAGCAAGCTAAACCAAAAGCAAGCTGAAAAAATGTTGAATGCGCTTAGACAACAAGAGAAAAAATTGCAGCAAAACGTTCAGAACAAAAACAATAAAAACGGCGGGGTACTTTTAAAAGATTGGTAAAGCTCATTTTGTGAAATTTGCACTGAAACTTTTGTCTTAATTATTATTCAATTTCTTGTCTACAATTACAGTTTAAGTAATTTGCAGCCGCTTATGCAATTATACTGTCCCTCACTTACACAATACCATCGCTTACCTACGCGAGAAGTAAAAATTGGAGATTTATTATTAGGTAATGGCCATCCTATTCGCTTACAAACCATGACCACTACTGATACTATGGATACCATTGCCACGGTAGAGCAATCCATACGCTGTATAGAAGCAGGTGCAGAACTGGTGCGTATTACTGCGCCCAGTAAAAAAGAAGCTGAAAATTTACGCTATCATAAAAGATGAGTTGGTAAAAAGAGGTTACAACACACCGTTAATTGCTGATATACATTTCACCCCAAATGCTGCAGAAATTGCCGCACGTATTATTGAAAAAGTGCGGGTAAACCCAGGTAACTATGTTGATAAGAAGAAGTTTGAATTTATTGATTATACTGATCAGGAATACAATGATGAGATAGATCGAATACAGCGAACGATTTACACCCTTAGTTAGTATTTGTAAAGAATATGGAACTGCTATGCGTATTGGTACCAACCATGGTAGTTTAAGCGATCGCATTATGAGCCGTTATGGCGATACTGCAATGGGCATGGTGGAAAGTGCGATGGAGTTTTTAAGAATAGCACGCTGCAGAAAGCTACCACAACATTGTGTTAAGCATGAAGTCGAGCAACCCGCAAGTGATGGTGCAGGCTTACAGATTACTAATACAACAAATGATGCAGGAGTTTAGCGAATGTTACCCTTTACACTTAGGCGTAACTGAAGCAGGCGATGGTGAAGATGGACGTGTAAAAAGTGCCGCAGGTATTGGAACCTTTCTTGAAGATGGCATTGGAGATACCGTGCGTGTAAGTTTAACAGAAGATCCGGAATTTGAAATTCCTGTATGTAGAGATTTGGTAAAAAGATATACAACTGATAGGAACGTTGAAAGAAATGAAATTTCTTCTAAGTTTCAAAGTTCACTCTATTCCTCCGGTTGATATTTCTACACTTCCCTATTCTCCTTTTGAATATAGACGCAGAGAAACTTTTGAAGTACAAAATATAGGAGCTAAGCATGTACCTGTTGTTATTGCCGATTTAAGCAAACTGCCTGAGATCACTCCGCAAGATTTAGAAAGTGTTGGTTATACTTATAATGAAAAAAACGATAAATGGAACATTAGTGACTCAGCTGCAGACTATATTTTCACCGGAAACAAGATTTTAACTTTGCATTACCCGGTACACTCAAAGTAATAGTCTACCCTGCTACATGGGTCTTGGCCGAAGATAAAACCAAGTACTTTCCCATATTTGAAGACAGTGGCTTTGCAAGCAGTGAGGTAAAAAGTGCTTTGATCAATTTTGTAATGGTTGATTGTTTTAGCGATGAAACCCCAATTAACAATTATACTTTTTTAGAAAGTTTTGCAAACGATGCAACAGTTGTTATTTGCTTAGCAGCACAAATAAAAATGCGATGCCTTCCGTAAGGCGAATGCTTATTGAGTTGATGCTAAGAAGTATTAAAAATCCGGTGGTGATTATTTGCGATAGCAACTGGAGCGGGGCTGATGAACACTTAATTCATTATGCTACAGAATGTGGCGCATTGTTATTAGATGGTTTTGGCGATGGCATTTGCCTAGGAATGAGCAGCGCATCGTACAATAATTCTTTAATGAACGCCTCAGGCCGCAATTATATAAACAATGCAACGGTTGAGCAGTTTATTAATTCAACAGCTTTTACAATATTACAGGCAACCCGAACAAGAATTTCAAAGACCGAATACATTTCATGTCCATCATGTGGCCGAACACTTTTCGATTTACAGGAAACCACTGCTAAAATAAGATCAGTAACCAACCACTTAAAAGGTGTAAAAATTGCCATCATGGGTTGCATAGTAAATGGCCCCGGCGAAATGGCTGATGCAGATTTTGGATATGTAGGTAGTGGTGTTGGTAAAATTACTTTATACAAAGGCAAAGAAGTAGTTAAAGCGAAATGTTGATAGCGACATTGCAGTATCAGAACTTATCATTTTATTAAAAGAAAGTGATGCATGGGTTGATCCCGTAGTTGCCTAATAAACATTCTTTTAGCAAGACCTTACCTTTAAGCTAAGGCAACTTAAATAAAACAATGGAAACAGATTTTTTAGTAATTGGTTCAGGAATAGCAGGGTTAACCTATGCACTTAAGGTTGCAGAAGCCCTGCCTGATAAGAAAATTACCATCATCACAAAAGCTCAGTCCGACGAAACAAATACCAAGTATGCGCAGGGTGGCATTGCCGGCGTTTGGGATGATGATACCGATAGTTTTGAAAAGCACATAGAAGACACTTTAATAGCAGGTGATGGATTATGCAATCCTGAATCTGTTGAAATTGTTGTTAAGCGAAGGACCGCAACGTATAAGAGAAATAATTGAATGGGGTGCCCAGTTTGATAAAGATCCAAATGGCGATTACTCTTTAGGTAAGGAAGGTGGGCATAGTGTACACCGCATCTTGCACCATAAAGATGTTACTGGTAAAGGAGATGGAACGGGCACTGTTGCAAAAAATAAAAAGCCTTCCCAATATACAGCTGATCACTCATTGGTTTGTGGTAGATATTATCACACAACACCATCTTGGGATACCTTGTAACAAAAGCTACCTTAGATATTGAATGCTATGGAGTGTACGTACTCAATCTTTTAAATAATAATATTGAGAAGATTACTTCCAAAGTAACAGTATTTGCTACAGGTGGTAACGGGCAGGTTTATAGAACTACTACCAATCCAAAAATTGCCACAGGCGATGGTGTCGCAATGGTCTATCGCGCTAAAGGCCGTATTGAAAATATGGAGTTCATCCAGTTTCATCCCACGGCATTATATCAACCCGGTGAGTCACCATCCTTTTTGATTACAGAAGCCGTACGTGGCGATGGCGGCATTCTTCGTAATAAAAATGAAGAAGCATTTATGGAGCGGTACGATCCTCGAAAAGACCTGGCGCCCCGAGATATTGTAGCCCGTGCCATAGACAATGAAATGAAGAAAAATGGTACGGAACACGTGTACCTGGATTGCCGCCACATGGACAAAGAAAAGTTTATCCACCACTTTCCAAATATTTACGAAAAGTGTATGAGCATGGGTATTGATGTAACCCAACAAATGATACCTGTTGCGCCTGCAGCACATTATAGTTGCGGCGGTATAAAAACGGATCAAATGGCTAGAACGTCCATCAAAAACTTATATGCTTGTGGCGAATGCGCTAGCACCGGTTTGCATGGCGCCAATCGTTTAGCAAGTAATAGTTTATTAGAAGCGATGGTGTACGGCCATCGTTGTTACTTAGATTCATTAAGCGTATCCAAGACCTTACCTTAAAAACCGGCTTACCTGATTGGAATGATGTGGGAACCAATGAGCCAAAAGAAATGATTCTTATTACACAAAGTTTAAAAGAGCTTCAGCAGGTAATGAGTGATTATGTTGGTATTGTACGCACCGATGTGCGCTTGGGAAGAGCTATGAAAAGGCTTGATCTTTTATTTCAAGAAACAGAAGACTTATATAGAACCACGAGAGTTTCACCTTTTTTACTGGAGTTAAGAAATCTGATAAGTGTTGGTTATTTAATAGTAAAAGGTGCGGAGTTTAGAAAAGAAAGCAGGGGACTGCATTTCAATACCGACCATCCGGGTAAAAGCCATTCTGGTTGAAAACATTATACTTTGATAAAATGAGAAAACCGGCAATTTGCAGGTTTTCTCATTTATCAATATTGATTAGATACTAATTTAATGCCGCTACTTCCTTTTCTGTTTCTATACGTTCCTCATCTTGTATTGCTTTCCATCCACCAATTACATTTCTGATGTTATGTATGCCTTGTCGTTTTAATAACGATGAAGCTATAACACTTCTATAGCCACTTGCACAATGTACATATAAGTTATGATTGTCTTCAAAATCAGCCATCGTTGCGGGGTCTGTCATTAAGTTTTCCAAAGGAATATTTGCATCGCTCCTTTAACATGTCCATCAGCGAACTCAATTTCCTTTCTTACATCAACCACAACAAGGTTGTCATCAAAAGGAATATCCATTGCCAACTCATCTACTTCAATTTCTATTATAATATCAATTTTTTCACCTGCCTGTTGCCAAGCTTCAAAACCTCCTTTTAAATATCCTTCAAATTTTGAAAAACCTACTCGTGCCAGCCTATGATTGTCTCATTTTCTTTACCATCTTCGGTTACCAAAACAATGTGTTTATCAAAAGGAAGTAAACTACCTGCCCATTCGGCAAATTTGCCTTCTAACCCAATACTTATAGACCCGGGGATAAAACCATTGATGAAGGTTTGTGCATAGCGCGTGTCCAATAAAATAGCACCTTCGCTTATACGATCTTTAAGATCAATTACTGAAATGGTGTAAGACCTGATTTTAAAATGGCATCCATGCTTTCATAACCTTCTTTGTTAATCTTGGCATTGATAGGGAAATATAAAGGAGGCTCAGCAAGGTTTTCTGTAATAGCTTTTACAAATGCCTCTTTCGACTCTTGTTGAAGTGCATAGTTGGTTTTTTTTTGCTCCCCAATTGTGCTCGTAGTTTCGGTTCCCAAATTTTTACCACAACTGCTGCCAGCGCCATGTGCGGGATACAAAATCACATGATCTTCCAAAGGCAAAATCTTAGTTTGTAAACTATCGTACATAATGGCTGCCAGCTCCTCAGATGTTTGGTTGCCGCTGCTAAGATCAGGACGGCCCACATCTCCTACAAAAAGTGTATCGCCCGTAAAAGAGCGAATGATTAGCACCATTTTCATCTTTTAAAAGATAGCAGGTACTTTCTAAGGTATGGCCGGGCGTATGTAACACTTCAACCTTTAGTTTTCCCAGATTAAAAATTTCACCGTCTTTAGCAAGATGTATTGTAAATTTTGTTTCAGTATTTGGTCCAAAAACTATGGGTGCCTCCGTTGCTTTAGATAGGTCAATATGACCGCTTACAAAATCCGCATGAAAATGTGTTTCAAAAATATATTTTATTGTCGTGCCTTTCTTTCTTTAGCAAGTTGCAAATACACTTCAACATCTCTTAATGGATCAATGATTGCCGCTTCGCCCTCACTTTCAATATAATAGGCAGCTTCGCTAAGGCAATTGGTATATAATTGTTGAACAAACATGTATAAATTATTTGATGCAAAAATACAATAAGGCTCCTGTTAGTAAATGCTTAAACTTGTGAATAACCTTGTATAAAGTGCATAAAAAAAAGGATGCAAATTTTGCATCCTTTGTAATGGAAAAAGATTTTTTTAACCAACAAGATCTTCAACAAATTTATTTACTTCAGCTACCCTTGGGTAGTTTACGGCGTAGTAAATAAACTTACCATCTCTCTGCGTCATCACAATTCCTGCACGACGTAAGATTGCTAAGTGTTGAGATGCTACCGATTGCTCAAGGCGCAACTTTACATAAATTTCGGTAACAGTCATTCTCTTGTTCTCATCGAGCAATTTGATCATTTGTTGCCTCAACTTGTGGTTCATTGAACGGAGCACAAGGGCAGCCTTCTTCAGATGCAAAAAATCTAACTTAATTGAGCTACTATCTTCTGCATTTGAGATAGTAATGCTCTGGGTGGATGTAATCATGAATAATCATTGGGGGTTTTAAAGTTCATCACTCAACAGTAAATATAGAAAATGTAGTTATATCAAGTGTCATTTAATGGTACAAAAATGTGCCTTTTATTAAAAGTTTATCAACTATGGGTTTTTTGCGTGGAGTAGAAATCCTTTAAATAAAAGGGCTCGGCATAAGCAACATTTGCAAAATGTTTAAAATCAAATGCTTTTTTTGCAAGAATGGCAATGGCCTCAATTCCATATTCCACATTTAAAAACATACTTTTTCGGTAGTTTAGTATTGGTTTACACTTCTACTACCAGATCCAAAAAAATATACCTGTTTATCTTTTAATAAATCATTGAACGATGTATTACTAATTTCTATTGCGTTAGGTTCTAAAATAACTTCTAAATTTTTATCATAAATGCCGGCAAACACTTCCATTCTTCTTGCGTCGATCATCGGGCAAAACAATTCATCACCACTTAAGCCTACATTTTTTTGCAAGATGCGAGACTGCGGCAACGTGTCATTACTTCTAATGTATTTAATGTTATCAGCGGTTTATCAAGCGCATAACAAATTCCTTTACCTGTGGCGAGGCCAACTCTTAAACCGGTATAACTGCCTGGTCCATTTACTACAGCCACCGCATCAAGCTGTTGTAAAGAAATGTTTGTTTCGGTAAGCATCTGTTTTATTGCTACCTGAATAAAAGATGCACTCTCTTTTGCGTTTTTGTTTTCTTTTACTGCAATTATTTTATCGTAATTACTTAAGCCTACGAAAGCAACATCTGTTGCACAATCAATATGTAGAATTAATGCCAAAGTATTAGGATATGGATTTAATTAATAAAGGTGCAGGCATATACTTTTCATCCTCCTTAGATAGGTTATTTAAAAGTTGCACAATATTTTCTACTCCTATTTTTTCGCTCCATTCAAAGGGACCGAAAGGATAATTTGTTCCTAGTTTCATGGCAATGTCTATATTTTCTTTCGTACTTACATTATCTTCTAAAGCAAAATAGGCTTCGTTAATAATCATAGAAATTATACGAGGTGTAATTAAACCAAGTATATCAGGCACGAGTATATATTTCCAATTGAAAAGTGCAAGTATTTTTTCTACAATTAATTTGTTTTCCTGGCTGCAAGCAATTTCCAATTGTTCTTTTTCTATAAAACCGCACCAACCATTTATTCTAACAAAGTTTTTAGGTAGAGCTGACAAAGCGGTGCTGATTGCATTTGCAAAAACCGGTACAGAAATTTTACTTAATGCAAGTAGATCTTGCTGTAATTCTTTTTCTGTTTTTAGATAGAAATAAGCATCAGCATCTGAAATCAAATTCTCAATGGTGGATGCATATATCACTTGCACTGAATTAGATATCAATTTACTTTCAACCTCTTTTTGCGATTCGGCACTGGCAATAATTACAATCTTCATCATCAGCGGCAAAATTAGGTTTGTTGATTGATGGAAATTGTATCAATTTTATTTGAAACACTCTATATGGATAAAGAAGTAATAAAAACTGATAAGGCACCCGCACCTATCGGCCCATACAATCAGGCTATTAAAGCGGGCAATATGTTATTTATGAGCGGTCAAATTGCCCTAGACCCAACCACAAACGAACTTATTGAGGGAACCATACCTGAGGAAACCCACCAGGTAATGAAAAACTTACATGCAGTATTAGAAAAGGCAGGTTTTTCATTTTGCACAAGTGGTTAAGACAACTATTTTTTTGAGCGACATGTCCCTATTTCCGCATGTGAATGAAGTATATGGTAGTTATTTTAAAATGATTTTCCTGCAAGGGAAACGGTAGCTGTAAAAGGTTTGCCTAAAGGCGTAAATGTAGAGATTAGCATGATTGCAGTCGCTTAAAAATAGTAGCTTATGAGAATTGCATTAATGCTAATGGCAGTTTTTGTACAAGGTGTGCTTCAGGCGCAGCTTGTACAAAAACACACATCGCCCGATAAACTGTTTGGACAATTATTTATTGATGTGCAAACGCAAAGAGTTTTTAGCGATGGTAAAACCTTTGTGGATTACACGCCCAAAATAGCCCCCTCGGCAATAATGCAACAGTACAACTTACAAAAAAAGCAACCTGGCTTTTCGCTTAAAACTTTTGTGGAAACACATTTCACGCCTCCACCCAATCCGCCTGTATTAAATTATATACAGCACGAGCAAAATATTGTATCAGCACATCAACCGTCTTTGGCAAGTGCTAAATCGCAAACCTGATGTGGAAACCCAATACAGCTCACTTGCTTCCTTTACCTTATCCCTATATGGTACCCGGTGGCCGTTTTAGAGAGATGTATTACTGGGATAGCTACTTTACGATGTTAGGTTTAATGGAAAGTGGTGATACTACTGCCGTTGAAAATATGATCGATAATTTTGCCTTTCTTATTAACAATTACGGACATATACCTAATGGCAATAGAAGTTATTATTTAAGTCGCTCTCAACCGCCATTTTTTGCATTAATGATAGACTTATTGGCAAAAGCTAAAGGGATGATAAAATTTATGCAAAGTATCGAACGGTCGTTGCAAAAGGAATATGATTATTGGATGAAGGGAAGCGACACACAAGCAGCCAGAACCGGTTTTTCAAGAGAGTATTTAAATTGTAGGATGGAACCGTACTTAAATAGATATTGGGATGATGACCCAACGCCAAGACCGGAAAGTTATCTGGAAGATGTTGCGACTGTAAACAAAAATTGAATGCGATCAGTGCAGCTAATAAACTGACACAAAAAGCTGCCAGAAATCATAAGAACAGATACTTATTACGATTTGAAAGCCGGAGCCGAAAGCGGTTGGGATTTTAGCAGCCGATGGTTGAGCGACACTTTTAATTTAACCAGTATCGAAACGACCAATTTTATACCTGTTGATCTGAATTGTTTAATGTATTCCTTAGAACAAACCTTAATAAAAGCTTCAGAAAACGAGACACGGTAATGAGGCCGCAACTGAAAAACTAAGAAGCCAGTCTGCAAAGCGCAAAAATGCCATCAACAAATAATGCTGGAGTGCTACTAAAAATTTTTATGTTGATTGTAATTTTTGTAGGTGTCAACCGTCTAACATAATCTCTGCTGCAGGGTTATTGCCTTTTTTTACAGATATTGCACCGGAAGCATATTTAGCCCCAGCAATCTACCACTTTAAAAGCAACTTTACTTAAAAGCGGTGGCATTGTATCAACCCCTTTTAATACCGGTCAGCAATGGGACGCGCCCAACGGTTGGGCACCACAGCAATGGATGGCCATAAAAGGTTTAGAACGCTATGGCGAAAAACAACTGGCCAAAGAAATAGCCAACCGGTGGATGAAACTCAACATAAGAGTTTACCATAACACCGGAAGGCTTATGGAAAAATACAATGTTGTTGATATGAATCTCGATGCCGGCGGCGGTGAATATCCTACACAAGATGGTTTTGGTTGGACAAATGGTGTTCTGCTCGCTTTAATAAAACAATATGGTTTGCCCTCAGCAAACTAATTAAATAGCTTGGTTTTCTAAATCTCCCAGTGATATCTCATAAGTACCATCGCCAGTAGCTACTAAATAAACCTCTGCATCAATATTAAATTTTGATTTATAGTTAGATGCTATCTCATCTGAAACAGCTTGCCAATTATCTTTTTTTATAAGGTTAATGGTACATCCACCAAAACCACCACCCATCAAACGGCTGCCAATAATATCATCATGCTCTTTCGCTTGCTCGGCCAAAAAATCTAGTTCTTCGCAGCTTACATCGTAAAGTTTACTCAGGCCTTCATGTGTTTCATACATCAACTTTCCAAACTCAGTTAATTTATCTTCTTTAAGATAAATTGAAGCTTTTTGGGTACGCTCAATTTCTTGGGTTACATATAAACAACGTCTGTACACATCGTTACTTAATTCATTTTTATTTTGCTTCAACCTCTTGCGGATTAATGTCTCTAAAAGAAGAAACTTTGAGCTTTTCACCCAAAATTTTTAAACCTTCCTGGCACTGCTTTCTGCGTACATTATATTCTCCACTAGCCAACGAATGGTGCACTTTACTATTAATAAGCACAAGCACATATTCAGTAAGATTTAGTGGAAAATGTTTGTATTCAAACGTCATGCAATCTAACAAAATCACATGATCCTTTTTGCCCATCATATTGGCAAACTGATCCATGATGCCACACATGACACCGGGAAAGGTGTGCTCAGCTTTTTGTGCCATCAGTGCTATATCAACACGTGACAATTGAAAGTTATAAATCTCATTTAAGGCCATTAATAAACCACACTCTACAGCCGCCGATGATGACATACCTGCGCCTGCCGGTACATTACCACCAAACACACAATCAAAACCTTTTACAGGCAGGTTCTTCTTCTGCGCTTGATCTACAACACCTAGTACATAGTTTTTCCAGCCTTCAATTGGCTTTATCTCAAAAAGCGAAATAGAAAAATCTTCCTCTAAATCATAGCTATAAAAATTGATGGTGTCGGAGTTATTGGGAGCAACAGCATACCATACACCTTTGTCAACAGCAGCTGGCATTACAAAACCATCATTGTAATCAATGTGCTCACCAATAAGATTGATGCTTCCCGGAGAGAAAAATAATCGTGCTGAAGTTTGAAATTTCTCGGCAAACTTGGTTAGAATGGCTTTAGCAGACATAAATTATTTATAATGATTTTAAAACAAATTTAGTTTGAAATGATGCAGAGCCTCCGGCTTCTAAAATACGTAATCCCATACCGTTATTAAAAGCATCAGGCGCAGCACTTAAATTTTCTATCGCAATACTTTTACGATGCGATGGGGTGAAAATTTGCAAGTACGGATACGATTTATCGGGATGAATTTCAATTTGAATTTTTTGCTTCGGATCGCGCAACACACATGCGGGTGGGCATTCAGCAAAATTTACTGTAAAGCAATTATCGAACTGCGTATCTCCCAAGAATTTAAGCGAACCAAATTCCTCATAGCGCGTCAACGCGCCGGTAGGTATTAAATTTTCGTCAAAAACTAATATCTCCTTGCTTTGAAATTCAAGTTGGCAATCGTTTACCGAACTGCCCAAAGTAAAGTAGGGATGCCAACCATCTGTTATAGGAATAAGCCCTTCAGATGTATTGGTGATGTTTGTTGCAACAAGTAATGTGTTATTTCCACTCAACGTATAAACCACCTCTGCTTTATAATGAAAGGGAAAGCCCTCATGCTCATTTTCATAATTATATGAAAGCGTAACAGAAGCATGCTTTGAATCAGCGCTTGAATCTGTTACCTCAAAAACAGCATCGTATATCAATCCATGTATAGCGTTACCGTTGGTTACATATTTATCCAAATGATAGCGTTTTTCTCCAAAAGTAAAATCACCCTTATTTACCCTGCAGACAAATGGTGATAGCTTAGCACTTTTAAATAATGGCGTTAAGTTGGTCTGCGCTTCTCCTACAGTGTTAAAACCATCTATAACATTCGTTACACCTAAGGGGTGCTTAAAACTAAACTTATTTAAAAGTGCGCCAAAAGCATACACTTCAACCGAAGTTCCTGCAGCAACATCTGTTAAGTTGATGACTTTATCAGCCCCTTCCCCCAATACTTGAACGGTAAAATCACTCACGTTTTTTGATGATTGAAATGCAACTTAGCAAATAATCTAAACAATTATAAGGTCGCTACAAATTGAGCCGAAACCAAATGAACGGCTTATTGCAATTACAAAGCATCTCAAAAAAGCAGCTGCAACCTTAAAAGCTTTAAATTTGCGCCTAACATTGCTTGCACATCAACAGCTAACCAACCTTTGATTAGTTATATTGTTTGCAGTACAGCGCAAAGTATAATGAAGCTGCTGCCTAAAATACTTCGCTACTATTCTCTTGCTTACAAAAAGATTTTAAAAAATGCCTTACACTCCACACCACAAAGTTAGAATTGTTACCGCTGCCTCCTTGTTTGATGGGCATGATGCTGCCATAAACATTATGCGCCGCATTATGCAAAGCAAAGGCGCAGAAATTATTCACCTTGGCCATAACAGAAGCGTAGCAGAAATAGTGGAATGTGCTATTGAAGAAGATGCACAAGGCATTGCCATTACCAGCTACCAGGGCGGCCACGTAGAGTTTTTTAAATACATGAAAGACTTGTTAGATGAAAATGGTTGTGGGCATATTAAAATATTTGGCGGAGGTGGCGGAACCATTTTGCCACAAGAAATAAAAGAACTGCACGATTATGGTATCACAAGAATTTATAGTCCTGATGATGGCAGATTGATGGGATTGGAAGGAATGATTGAAGATGTCATCAAATCATCTGATTTTCCGGTAAATGGCAATTTAGAAATCAAGGGCAAATTGAAACTGTCTGAATTTAAAGACATCCGGTATATATCTCGTGCTATAAGCCATGCAGAAAATGGTCAGGATTATCAGGCGCTGATTACACCATTGAAAAAAGTTGGAGTAGAAAAGGTTACGCCGGTTATAGGCATTACCGGTACCGGTGGTGCAGGAAAATCGTCAGTAACCGATGAGATTGTTCGAGATTTTTAAATGAGTATAGTGATAAAACAATTGCGGTTATTTCTGTTGATCCATCAAAGAAAAAAACAGGTGGTGCATTACTGGGCGATAGAATCCGGATGAATGCAATACACAACGATCGTGCTTACATGCGAAGCCTTGCTACCCGCGAAAGCGATAAAGCATTAAGCAGTGCATGTGCAGGAAGCAATTGATATTGTAAAAGCAGCAGGTTACGATTTCATGATTTTAGAAAGTGCTGGTGTGGGCCAAAGCGATGCCAGTATTTTAGATTTTTGTGATGTAAGCATGTATGTAATGACACCCGAATACGGTGCGGCATCGCAACTGGAAAAAATAAATATGCTGGATTATGCAGACGTGGTTTGCATAAACAAATTTGATAAAGCCGGCGCTTTGGATGCGTTGCATGATGTAAGAAAACAATACAAACGCAACCATGCCTTATGGACTGCAAAAGATGATGAATTACCCATTATTGGCACCATTGCTGCAAAGTTTAATGATGAAGGGGTGAATAAATTATTCTTTCAATTAATGACAGCTGTTGAAAGAAAAATGAAGATTCAATTTGGTAACGAGGCGGTGCATGAAATTGTTGCAGATCACTCCATACGAGGATTGATCATTCCGCCAAAAAGGGTTCGTTATCTATCAGAAATTTCTGATGCTGTACGGCATTATAACACGACTGCAACTGAGTCAGGCAGCACTGGCAAGCCGGTTATATCAGATAAATGGTGCCATAGAATTAATAAAAGATAAGGAAGACGCGAGTAAAGCATTATTATCAATTAAGAAAAATTTAGAAGAACAGTTATCACCTTTTCACTTGCGCCTTATTAAGGAGTGGAGTGTTGTAAAGGCAAGCTATAAGAAAGAATTTTTTGAATATGATGTGCGGGGTAAAGTCATCAAACAACCACTTATATTTCAAAGCTTAAGTCATACTAAAATCCCTAAAATATCTCTACCAAAGTATAAAGATTGGGGCGACATTTTACAATGGCAGATTACAGGAAAATTTTCCCGGCGAATTTCCATATACTGCAGGTGTATTTCCACTAAAGAGCGATGAAGAAGATCCTACCAGAATGTTTGCCGGCGAAGGTGGACCAGAAAGAACAAACAAACGTTTTCATTATGTATCGTTAGGGCAGCCTGCAAAGCGTTTATCTACCGCTTTTGACAGTGTTACATTATATGGTGAAGACCCTGCGATTCGCCCAGATATTTATGGTAAAATTGGCAATAGTGGTGTAAGCATTGCTACTGTTGATGATGCAAAAAAACTGTACAGTGGTTTTGACCTTTGCGATCCAAAAACCTCTGTAAGTATGACCATTAATGGTCCCGCCCCTATGCTACTTGCATTTTTTATGAATGCAGCATCGATCAGCTATGTGAAAAATATATTGATGAAAATAACCTGTGGAGTAATGTGCAATCCGTTTTTGAAGAAAATATTTACATCTCCAAAAGCCAACTTACTACAATCCATCATCGCCCGAAAGATTACCTGAAGGCAATAATGGATTAGGACTAAAGTTACTAGGCTTAAGTGGCGAAGAAGTATTACCCGCAGATGTATATCAACAACTAAAACTAGAAGCACTAAGCCAGGTTAGAGGAACAGTACAGGCAGATATACTTAAAAGAAGACCAGGCACAAAACACCTGTATTTTTCAACAGAGTTTGCGCTGAAATTATGGGTGATGTGCAGGAATATTTTATAAAAAATAGTACGGAATTTTTACAGTGTAAGTATAAGCGGATATCACATTGCTGAAGCAGGCGCAAATCCTATTACACAACTTGCGTTTACATTATCAAATGGCTTTACCTATGTTGAGTATTATTTAAGCCGAGGGATGAACATTGATGATTTTGCACCAAACTATCTTTCTTCTTCAGCAATGGAATGGATCCGGAGTACAGTGTGATTGGTCGTGTGGCAAGGAGAATCTGGGCAAAGGCAATGAAAAATAAATACAATGCGAATGAGCGCAGCCAGAAACTTAAATACCACATACAAACATCCGGAAGAAGTTTGCATGCGCAGGAGATTGATTTCAATGACATCCGTACTACTTTGCAGGCTTTGTATGCTATTTATGATAATTGCAACAGCTTCACACAAATGCTTACGATGAAGCTATTACCACACCAACAGAAGAAAGTGTTCGACGCGCAATGGCTATTCAATTAATCATAAACAGAGAACTGGGAACTGCTAAAAATGAAAATCCTAACCAGGGAAGTTTTTTAATTGAAGAACTAACTGATTTGGTTGAAGAAGCGGTGTTAGTAGAGTTTGATCGCATCAACGAACGGGGCGGCGTACTAGGTGCAATGGAAAGAATGTATCAACGAAATAAGATACAGGAAGAAAGCTTGTATTACGAACATCAGAAACATACCGGCGAATTGCCGTTGATTGGTGTAAATACATTTCTTAAATAAAAATGGCAGTCCAACCATATTACCCGGAGAAGTAATCCGAAGTACTACGGAAGAAAAAGAACAACAAATTAGAAACCTGCAAGCTTTCCAAAAACGAAATGTCCATAAGAGTGCTGAATGCTTAAAACATTTAAAACAAGTAGCAATAGATAATGGCAATTTGTTTGACGAATTAATGGAGACTGTAAAATATTGTTCATTAGGGGAGATTACTCATGCCTTATACGAGGTGGGTGGACAATATAGAAGAAGTATGTAATCATGTATATCAAATGTTTTAACGACCGGTTAACCCCCTCTTTTTTCGGATGGCAACCGTAACTTGTACTTTTGTATCTGCATGAAACATTTATTACTTCTTTGTACACTTATATTAATCCTTGGCAATAGCCTTCTTTCTGCGCAGTCTTTTACAACCAGTGTGTCGTCAAAAACAATGGGTAAAAAAGACCTGGTGCAGGTAGATTACATAGCAGAGAATTTAGACCTTTCTAATTTTCAACTGCCTGCATTTAGAGGATGGAGCATACAAAGCGGCCCAAACTTTAGTAGCGTTCAGGAACAAAATGGTAACAGGGTTACTCAAAAAATTATTTATTCTTTTATACTGCAACCCTTGCGCAGTGGGCGTTTGAGTGTGCCATCTGCAACCATCACCATAGACAAACACAACGTTAGGCAAAGCAATACTGTAACAGTTGATGTAGAAGACGTAGACCACGTAGCCGGTAATAATATTGCTAATACTCCGCAACCACCATCACTGTTTGATGATACACCCTCGCCACAAGACGACTTTGAAAAAGACCAGACATTAAAGAAGGGTGAAAGCCCCAAAGACAAAATAAAAAACAACCTGCTGGTTAGGTTAGATGTAGATAAGAAAACTGTGTTTGTGGGCGAGCCGATCATTGCAACTTATAAATTATGTACAAGAGTAAAATCGCAGTCGAGGGTTGTAAAACAACCTGCATTTAGTGGCTGCACCGTTACGGAACTTACATCTGAAAATCCTGCAGCTAAAAAAGAATTGATCAATGGCAGAATGTACAATGTGTATGTGATTAGAAAAGTGCAATTGTATCCATTACAAGAAGGCCAGCTGGTTTTACCTGAAGTGAGCGTAGAAAATACTGTGTCGTTTTATAAAGCAGGTAGCGTAAATTTTAGAGACCTTTTTTACAACAATAATCCCGAAGTACAGGAAACACAAGTAACCCTAAGCAACCAACCAATTACAGTAACTGTAAAGCCACTGCCTTTACCAGCGCCTAGCAACTATAGTGGCGCTATTGGTAAGTTTAGAATGGTCGCTAATACTACCTGATGATAAACCTGTTACCACCAAAAGCAGTTCTTTATTAACAGTAATGATTGAAGGAGTTGGCAACTTAGAACAGACAAAATCGCCTCAGGTTTTTTGGCCTAAAACCGTTGAAAGTTTTGACCCAACCGACCGGGATGATATGGACAAAAATGGTGAGCCGGTTGTTATAAGAAAAACGTTTAATTATCCATTTGTGGTAAACAAGCCGGGCAATTATGTGATACCGGCGATTCAATTCAATTTCTTTAATCCATCAACAGGGAAATACGAAACGGTTTTGAGTAAGCCACTTTCTTTCAATGCAAAAAAAGGCAGCAACGCAATTTTTTCAATTGTAAACAATCAAAGCAGTAATGATTTTGATATGCGATTGTATATCATACTTGGCTCAGCTCTTTTAGCCGTTGCATTAGGATTATTATATTTCAATAGGAAACCTCGTCCCGCTGCTATTGTCGTTGGCCATCAAAATGCTCCCCAAAGTTTTAATGACGTGGTAGTAAAGCAACCTGCTGTTACTGATCAATACATTCATAATATTTCTGACTTAAACCCAATTGAAAACAAAAACTTTTATAAGCATTTATACAAGGAATTAATTGCTTATTTACAAACGAGGTTTAATGTAGATGAAGGATGTATTGATAGCATTGCGCAAGCAAGGCCACAAGATGCTGAATGCCTGGTAAAACTAAAATCGCTTTTAGCAGATTGTAAGCTAGGTATGTACACCCCCATATTTAATACTGAAGAAGAAATGAAGCATCGCTTGCTGGCAATAGAAATACTATCGAAATTGGAAAAGAATAACGTGGAATGAAGAACGTATGCTGCTACTCCGCATACTTATAACCAACGCCCCTAACAGAGTGAAAATATTTGGGATTGCGGCTATCACGCTCAAAGTATTTTCTAAAATTTAAAATGAAGTTGTCAATGGTGCGTGTAGTTGGGTACACGTTGTAACCCCATACTGCCTGCAGTATTTTTTCGCGCGTTACCACTTCGTTTTTGTTCTCAATAAGCAGCTTAAGCAACATACCTTCTTTCTTACTAAGCTGAATTGTTTCGCCGGTAAATGTTACAGCCTCTTGCGCTTTAAAATCAACTTTATTCTTTCCAAACTCATAAGTATCACCAACCGTTTCTTTATCTAAAAGCTTTTTATTCTTTAAAATGAGTTTATCAACCCGTAGCAATAATTCCTCTAGGTTAAAAGGTTTAGTAAGGTAATCGTCTGCGCCCTTTTTTAAACCTAACACACGATCGGCACTATTATTTTTTGCGCTTAGTATTAATATAGGAACGCCATTATTTTGAAGTCGTATTGTCTCTGTAACACTTATGCCGTCCATACCCGGCAGCATAATATCCATAATGATGAGATCAAAATATTCATCGCTTACAGCCTTCAAAGCATCGTTACCAGTAGAAGGATGAGGTAACACCATACCCCTCTAATTCTAAATTCAACTTTAAAGCTTCATGAAGATTTTCTTCGTCCTCAACCAACAAAATATTTGCCTTACTTTCTTTTAACATGCACTAGGTTTTAAAGCTCACTGTAAAAATACTCCCCACAGGTTGATTGTTGCTAACAGCTATTTGTGCATCATGATCTTGCGCGATCTTTTTACATAGATACAAGCCCAAGCCGGTACCTTTTGCCATCCTGGTGCTTTCATTACCTATCCTATAAAACTTATCAAAAATTTTTACCCGCTCCTTTTCATTAATACCGGCACCTTCATCAGCCACTACAACATTTACCACCGATCCGGTTTTGCTAAGGGTCAATTTTATAGGAGTATCTTTTGGCGAATATTTCATAGCATTCTCTAATAAGTTACTTACCAGCATTTGCAGTAAAACATCTTCGCCTAAAAGTTCAATATCTTCTTGTATGTCAACATCAATTTTTTTGGATGGATAGCGCCGGGTGAAATTTGCACAAGTGTTCTGGACAACATCACTAAAGTCAACCAGCGTCTTGTTCATTTTGTAAGCGCCGGCATCGTACTGCGAAGCAAGTAAAATATTATTGCACAACGTGTCGAGCCTGTTGGTTTCTTGCAGTGTTACATTGAGTAATTTATGCTGCTGTGTTTCATCCAACTTTCTACGTTGTAAAGTTTCGAGGTTAAGTTTTGCAATGGCGATGGGTGTTTTTAGCTCATGGGTAATGGCCATCATAAAATTTTGCTGTTGCAGTGATAATCTGAACTGCCTGCGTGTAGCGCGATACACAAAAACGGCAGCCACTAAAATCAAAGCGAAAAACGTAACGCCTTCACCAATATATTGCGCTTCTTTGCGTTGCTGTTCCTTAATAAATTGCGCGCTTTTCGCTTTGTATAATGGGTCGGTTTGCTCTAATTCGTTTAACTTATAAATCGGTCATTTGCTGGTTTTGCTTTTGCAACGACAAAAACCAAAAACGAATGCAGCAATTACATAAGCCAGCAGAAACCAATAGACCGCGGTTATTAAGGTTAGATTTCTTGACTTAAAAATGCTCATAATTGATTCGTTAGCCTTCTCTACTCTTATGCCTGCATTTAGTACGTGTTGCAGCGGTTCCTCGCGCATTATGTGTTGCAAAGTAAAACTGTATTTGCCTTGCTTAAGCGTAACAGGACCGCGAGTTATTTTAATGCGGTGTTCGAAAATATCATCCATACCGCTACCTAGCCAGCCATTTTTATTATCTGCTAATCTAAGATCTAGTTGTCTTACCGTAGCCGTATCGCCTGGTGGAACTGTAGTAACATTCAACCATAAATTGTTATAGTTATACGCATCGGTGTGTCTAAAAACAATATAAATATTGTACAAAGAAGTTGTGTCTTTGATCTCAAATATAAACGTTGGCTTATCGGCTGCTTTCCAGTTTTGAGTAGCAAATAATTTGGTTCGCTCGTATATGTCAATGGTGTTGCAAGAGGCCATCATCGCGACAACAAGTAAGAGTATAAAATTCTTCAAACGTAATTTTTTGTAAAGATAAAAGCCTGACATTTTTTTATTGACTGTAGTTCTTAACACCCTTTGTTGCTAAAGTATGTTAAGCACTTGCTCCTTAGCTTTTTCCAATTCATCTTTCATTAACACTACACATTTCTGTATCTGACTGTCGTACGCTTTTGAGCCTGCTGTATTGATTTCACGTCCAATTTCTTGCATAATGAACGAAAGCTTTTTTCCTTTGCTTTCTTCATTCTCTGCTATAATGGATCGGAAATAATCGCAGTGGTTTCTGAGTCGCACCTGCTCCTCGCTGATGTCAATTTTTTCTATGTAGTAAATGAGCTCTTGCTCCAATCTATTCTCATCGTAATTGTCCTTTCCAACACGGTCTTCTAATAATTTTTTTAAGCCATCTCTTATCTTTTGCTGACGAAGCGGTTCTAGTTTCTCTACAAGAGTTTGTTGTATCAATATGTTTTCAATACGCAACAGTAAGTCGCGCTCCGTTACTTTGCCTTCTTCGGCCCTATGCTTTTTTAGCAGATCAATTGCCTGATGTAGTACGCCTTCAAAGCCTTTAAATTCCTCTGCACTTAGCATGTCTGTTGAGGGAGAGATTACCTCAGGAAGTTTTAAAAGCGCACTTAAAACGGAGCCGGAATCCAGGTTTAATTCTTTAGATAATTCTGCTATGGGTTGGTAGTAAGCTTTAGCCAATTCTTTATTAATGGTAACAGGTTTTGCTGTGCCGTTTTGTTTTAGGTTGATGTTGCATTCAACACTTCCTCTGATCAATTTTTCTTGCAAAGCATTTCTAATGTCAAACTCGTAAGGCTTTAAAAGTGAGGGCATGTTTAGCCTTATATCAAACTGTTTACCATTGAGTGATTTGACCTCTACCAAAAAAACTTTATCGCCTACGGCTTGCTCAGCCCTTCCAAACCCTGTCATTGAATGCAGCATGCTTATCTGATGTTGTTAATGAGTAAAAGTAATTTAATTTTCATACAGCGCTATTTGTAAAACTTACGTTGGCAATAGTTGTTCAATTTGTAAAAAACTTAAGCACAATTTATTTTTCAAGCCAGATAGATTCTATCTCCATACTAAATGTTTTACCGCTACCGGCTGCTTGCTTATTATTTATTAAAAATTGAATTTTGTCTATCTCCTCAACTTTAAATTTCCCATGGCTCGAAGGTTTAAACCACAATGGTTGAAACCCAGGATATGGCCGAGGTAATAACAACGTGGAATCAGCCGAGAGTGAACTTAAGTTGATAACTACATTTGATAGGCTTGGTGTAAGATTTATCGGAGTACTGTAAGCGGTGCCTTGTTTATTTATGAGGGTAATGGTGATGTTTTCGGGTTCTGCTTCCAATGATTTTGCGCGGACAACTAACTTGGAAAAGTTAGCCAATTCGCTACCGCGGCCGCTTATTTTATTTGCTACCCAATTTTGAAAGCCGAACAGCGAATTTGCAACCAGATCTTTCGCGGAAATTTTTAAAATTAATTGCTGCGACTGCTCACCTGTAACATAGTCAAATTGTATATTTTTCCAGTCAGGATTAAATTGATTTATGGTGGACCGATCGTTACCTGCGCTAAACAATTCCAATCTGCCATTGCTTGAGGCAACATAGGTTTTAAAAGTTTCACCACGATTATAGTCCCATGCAAAACGGTTTCCGTTTATGCCTCCGGGAAATGTATAGCTTTCACCTAAATGGGCAACTATAATTCTATATTCTATCAATCCGGGCGTAACATTAGTTGCAGGAACATGCGTCGAGTAGATGCCTCCATGGTCAGGCTGCATTTTAATCATATTAGTTTTCGTACCGCTTCCTACTTCAACCATAACTAAAGCCGTATCATCAATTCCTGCTATCATGGCTTTAATTTCAAATGGATGATCAGCGGAAACTTCTAATGCCGGTGTATGTATAAGGATAGGGTGCATGGTAGATGGCGGTGGTGCAACAAATTCATGTATCATTAAATGTTCCTATCGCGCGTTGTTTGCGGTATTGCAACTTCATTGGCATATAGCAGGTAGGTTCCAGGTTTAATGGTTACCTTATTGCCTATTGCATAAGCAGTATAATCATTGCCTTTGTTAGCGCCTTTTATAGCGTAAGTACTACCAAGGTCAGGTAATCTTATTTCCATAGTATGCGTGTTCCAACTGATGCTTGTAACCTCTTTTTTAGGCGACGCTCTGTCAAAGGGATCTAATACATGCAATGCATCGGGCATTACTTCTAAACGCCACACGCCGGGTTGAATTTTATCTAAAAAATAAGCTCCATAACCTCTATATTTTACTATGGGCGAACTGCCAACCCCTGCTATATTCTTCAATAATGATGGCTTTACTGGTTGTGTATTTGTTGTGTTGGAATAATAAAAATGTTCATCATCATTCATTTCACTCAACTGCTCCAAATAACTCGCTCTAAAAGGACCGAATAAACTATCAGTTGGATAAGCTCCATAACTTTTTAATCGCGGCACTTGATGAAAAACCTGAGATGCAATTAAAAGACTTACAGCCTTTGATGGCGTATAAGCCAAGTTCAAATAATGTGTCTGATATTCAGTATTGCCATAAGCCGTTGCCATTGGGTCGTAGGCAAATTGAGTGGCCCATTGCATGCCTGCGGTTCTAAAAGAACGAGCCATTGCCGGATACATGTTTGATTGCAAAATGTCTGCAGCATCAAACTCATACACCATCCGCATCAATCTTTTAAAACCGGGAATGGTGTCAATAAACGGAATATGGTACTTGTCAACATTTGGTAAAAAATTTCCTTGCTGGGTGTGGTTGGCAACTAGGTTTGATGGATACCATTGAAAACTTGCGCCATCTATATTTGCCTTTACCACAGCATCGGCATAGCTAGGTGATTCACTAATATTGTATATAACAGGTTTGGTAAAGCCGGTACTTCTTATAGCTGCTGCCAACCTATTAATATACTCAGTTGTTTTTTCTTTGGGACCAGAATGATGTGGCTCATTGTTTATCTCTGTTGCAATCACATCTATATCCCTCGTATAACTTTGTTTAGTATAGGGATTAATGTGTTGATAGAATTGTTTCAGGTAACGCTCCTGCGCCTGTATGGCTAACTCATTTACAACTGATGGGCCCTTCCCATACACATTAGCAAAGCTCCTCGTTTGCTCGTCTCTTTCAGGATAGCCATTGCCCCAAAAAGCAATGGGCGTAATAATTATTTTGATGTTTCTATCTTTAAGTTTCCAAAGCAAATAATCGAATAATCTTAGGTGCTCATTGTTTAATAAATTTCCCAGAGAATCTGTTATCTCCCAATCCCAAACGTGCACTCTAAATGCATCTAAACCTAAACGAGCCATGTGGTACACATCATCATCAATGGCTTTTTCAATAGTGCTTCCCGTACGCAATACCGACCTATAACCATATGCAAAGGGCACGGTATAATTAACGCCAAAAAATGCGGCTTCTTTTTTTGTTTGAGTGTATCGCATTACGCCATCACCATCTACATACACCAGGTTTTTGCTATTTTGTTTTTGGCAGAAAGTTGTGGTCGTAAACAACATAACATTTAGTAAACAGAAAACAAATACAATTAATAAGCGCATATCAAGAAGTTTTCGAAGCACAAGTATAGTCAATAAAAAAACAGACCATCTCTCGACGGTCTGTTCTTAATATTAGTACGATGAATCTATACTTTGGTTACGGTGTATGTGTTTGTAACAAAGTTTACTTGAATTTTATAATTGCCTGCAACTGCAGGTGTAGGAATATTTGGAGCATCACCAGAATATGCACCTACTAAAGTTCCACCGGTTGCTGACGCACCACCAAACTGCGGTTGCCAGTTACCATAGCTCGATAAAAACTTATAGATTTTACCAGGAGTAAATGCTAGAGTAATTTCGAACAAGCCATTTGAGGAAGTTGCAAACTTAAGATTAGCACTTGCAGGAGGATTGTTAGTCCAGTTGGGAACTACCGCATCACCTACAACATAGAGTTCATTAGGAGCCGCATTGTCTACTTTAGTCACCGTATATTTTCCAGTTTGGAAATCGAACATAATTTGATAGAAACCTGCTGCTGCCGGACCTGTAAATGCAGGATCAGCATCCTTCAATTCAAAGCTTCCTGATGCAGCAGTACCACCAAAAATCATGTGGTACGAAGTTGACCATTCGCCTTGCTTCATCAACAACTTATAACCGCCATTGCCCATCATTTTAAATATACCGCCCCAAAGGGTTTCAGACAATCGTGTCAATTCTCTTGCGGCAGGAAAAGCCGGACTTGCATCATTTGTCCACCCGTACTCAGAGGCATCACCTACAATAAACAAACGGTTGGTTGTTGGTAACGGAACTCTGGGTGGCACTTTGTAAGGTGTCATCTTGATTCTAATTGTATTAGAAACAATACGCTCATTGTTATTTCCGTAAGATGAGATCAAGCGAACATCCATATCAACAGGAACGTTGAATGCGTAGCCTTTTGCTAACAGAATATTATTTAAATCTTTTCCGGTATAGGTTGTAGATAAAGATTTCATAACAGTAACCATTGCAGCATTTGCAAAGTTTTTACCGGCTGAATCTATTTCAATAACATACTTAGTGTTACTTGAATCAGTACCATAAGCAGGATATGTCCAGTTAAGGGTCAGAGCAACTTTATCAGAGTCGGACGGTGCTGTTGTGATGGTAGCTACTGATGCCTTTAATACAGGCGCAGTGCCCGTACCATAATAAGGCAGGTCATCTACTTTATCGCACGCTATAAAAACCAGGGCTAGCGTTACAGATAATATGAGTTTTGATAGATGTTTCATTTTATTATTTTATAAATTTTTTCGTCAGATTAAATCTTAGCGATCGTGTAGGTCATTGCACCAAGATCAACAGTTATTTTATAATTGCCTGCTGCAGTCGTTTTCATAGCAGGAGGATCTGTGGTAGAACCATCGTTTACCAGCAATGGACCACCTGTTGAACTTGGACTACCATACTGAGGTTGCCACTGGCCATGCTTAGATAATAACTTATACTCAGCATTAGCTTTTAAAGGAAGTGTGATCTCATACTTTTTGCCACCCATGTAAGCAAACTTTTGATTTGCAGGAGGTGCATTGGTCCAGTCGCTTTCAGTAGCGCTGCCTGTAATGTATAAATCCGGAGGCAACAATGTAGGATCCTGATAAGGCACTACTTTAAACTTGAGGATGTTTGATGTAAGTAATGCTGCATTGGTTAATTGAGACAAACTTGAACGAAGTCTCATTTCAATGTTATGAACTTTACCAATAGACAATTCAAGATCGCTTACCAAAATTACATTGAGTTCTTTTTGGGTAAGATTTAAACCTATCTCTTTACTTAAGGTAATGGCCTTCTTTTTAGGATTGGTAAAATTAGCACCGGTCGTATCTATTTCTACCGTATAACTAACATCGTGAGAGCTTACTCCGGTTGTAAAAGTATAGTTAGGATTAGTCCAATTAAGTTTTATAGCCTGCATGTCCTGGTTGGCAAATGATAGTGGAATACTATCTTTTACTGTTGCTGATAAAACCGGAGGAGTAGCACTTTTAAGGCTGATCTCACTAATATTTTTCTCGCAAGAAAGTAGCGAGCCTGCCATCAGAAAGGCTACAAGTGATTTGAATATATTTTTCATACAAAAAAATTAATTTTATTAATAACCTGTGTTTTGAACCAGGTTAGCATTTGAACTTAAATCAATAGAAGGGATTGGGAAAATTCTGTACTTGCTATCAACAGCTGTACCATTTTGTACACCACCTTTCCAAGCCCACAAATAGGCTGATGTGGTAAATTGGCCAAAGCGAATAAGATCGGTGCGGCGATGGCACTCCCAAAACAATTCGCGGCCTCTTTCATTAATAAGATAGGGTAATGTAAACTCAGGATACGATGCAGCATTGGCATCATTAGGACGAGCCCTTATAGCAAGTTGTCTAAGATAACCTAAAGCAGTTGCATTATCGCCACCTGATCCACCACGTAAAACAGCTTCAGCATAAGTTAGATAGATCTCACCCAAACGAAATATTGGAAAGTCAATATCGACCCAGTTACCTGCAGGGTCTCTGTTGCGGAGCGAGGCCACCGGACCGTGTTTTGTTTCTAAACTTGGTTGATGAATAACCATCCGTTGATACATCAAGCAACTGAGTCATAATTTTATTTTGACCGGAAGTCCAGAATTGACCGCGTATGTCATGTAGCATCAAACATATTAACAAACTGCTGTGTCATTCTAATACATCCCCAACTACCATTTGTTCCAGAACTATCGCCACTTACCCCTGCAGGGCCATGCGTAAGTGTTGTAGTACCACCCCAGTTTTGGGTGCGGGTTCCATCGTAGTTTATTGTAAAGATGAATTCGTCTGTATTTAAGTGATTGTCGGCTAACATCAGTTCTTTATACTTGGGATGCAGGGTGTAACCCGCACCTATTACCTTTTTACTGTAAGTAATTGCATCAGTATAACGGGCAGTACCGGTATAAACCTCAGCATTTAAATACATTCTGGAAAGTAAAGCCCATGCTGCTGCCTGGTCAGCACGTCCGTATTGATTGGCTCTTGCAGCAACCAATTCGGTCTCCAAAGCTTTTAATTCAGTTTCGATATAGGTGAAAAATCTCACGTGAAATTTGCTTTGGAACAGCTCCACCAATTAAATCATTTTCTGTAACAAATGGAGGATTTGCAAACAGATCCATCAACACATAATATTGATAAGCACGTAAAAAACGGCTTCTGCTTTATACTTGCGAATAGTATCGGCACTTGCGCCTGTAATACTGCGGCTGCTAAGTTTGCATCAGCCGCTTGGCTTATAAATTCGTTAGCAAGTGTAATCTGAAAAAACGATCTGAAGTATAAACCTGCAATAGTTTGGTTTACAGATGACCAGGTCATTTGATGTATACCAAGCGGATCCGTATTACCATGGTAAGTCCATCCGGCTTCATCGGTTGTTAAACATTGCAGGTACCAAAACATGCGCAAAAAATCTGAGTTACCCTCATCGCTAATAATTTGTCCTGAAATATCGGCACTGCCTGTTCCACCGGTGTTACCTGTTAAGGCCATTGCGCCATATACTTTAGCAATTGCTTGCTTGTAACCTGTTGATGTGCTGTAGACATCATTTGGCCCAATATCATTGGTAGGTAACAAGATCTAACTTTTTTGTACATGCTGTCATTACTGATGCAGCAATCATGCCAAGTATAAAAGTTTTAAAATGTTTCTGTCTCATAAAAATTTATTTACAATCGCTTTAATAATTTATTAAAAATCAAGATTTAAACCCAATGAAAAAATACGCGGACGTGGGTAAATGTTGTTATCGATGCCATTCCAATCTCAGGATCTAATCCTTTATAATTGGTAATTACAAACACATTTTGTACGCCTAAGCGTTGCTCTCAACGATGCTTTATCATGTGCGATGCGTCCAAAATCATATCCAATGTTGAAGTTGTCCATTCTAACGAAGGAAGCATTTTGTAGATAGTAATCACTTAATGGTTGTTGTTCGCTATTCCCTTTAAAATTGGTTTCTAAATAATTTACGGAAGCATTACCAATAGCCTGCTGACCTAAAACCGTATTTAATCTACCATTATTACTGTAAACATTATTATACACGTAGTTGTTGAAACTGCCTCTCATTACAAAACCTGCATTCCACTTACCAGAGTAAGGCTTGTACTGAAAGCCTGTAAAAATATTGGGATCAGCTCTTTTACTTTTATACTTATCATTTTCGTTTATGATACCATCGCGATTTACATCTTCAAACAAACCTTCAATAGGGTTACCTAATTGGTCGTATATCTGGTGGTATAGGTAGAAGGTATTTTTACTGCCACCAACTGCATTCAAAAAGCAAATCCCTGTACGCCTGATATGCCACCAGCCAGGAAACCAACATAGTTAGGATCGTTTGCGATTTTGGTAAGATTGGTAATGGTGTTTTTATTATAGGTAACATTGAAAGAAACATCCCACGATGACATTTAGAATTGTCGTACAGGTGTAGCATTGATGTTGAACTCAACCCCTTTGTTTTCCATATCACCCACATTTTCAGTTTGATAGGCAGAAAAGTTGGTTCCTGCAGACTGAGGTACGTCTGTTTAAAAGGTCTGATGTTTTTTTGATGTAGAAATCAAGCGACCACTTATCCTGTTACTTAAAAAATCGTAATCAAGTACCTACATTGGTTGTAGCTAGTTTCTTCCCATTTAATAAAAGGGTTGTAACCACTCGGCCTGTAAAGTCTGATTATAATTATTTCCGAATTGATAGCTTGCGCTTTGGCTACTAAGACCATATACCGGTAAAAAATCATAATAACCAATACCTTCCTGTTGACCGGTTATACCATAACCAAAACGAACTTTTAAGTCAGAAATAGATTTAGTTATTTAAGAAATGACTCTTGATTCAATACTCCATGAAAAGCAGCAGAAGGGAAAGACACCATACTTATTTTCAGGTCCGAAACGAGAAGAACCATCACGACGAACTGTTGCAGTTAATAAGTATTTATCGTTGAAAGGTGTAATTTAACCGGCTGAAGTAAGACAGCAACGTATTTTCAGGTTTATTAAATGGGAAAGCAGGACGGTCCGATTTGCACTCCATGAGCATTGAAACTTGCAAAGTTGTAATTGGTAGTTAAGAAGTTATTGTAAGAGTATCCGCCAATACATCAAACCTGCTTTTGATTGATGTCAAGTCTTTGGCATATGCTAGATAAAATTCTAACAAGCGTATTGGTTTTTGTTTGCCTGTACTCACTAAAAGAACCTCCCACACTATATGCAAGCGATGAACTGTCTGAAATAAATGTTGAACCTTTACCCTCAGATACATCATAACCTACATTTAAGTTTGCTCGTAGTTCAGGTAAGAAATGAAATTTATAATCTAATTGTACATTGCCAATGCTTCTTTTGGTATCGCTGTTAGCATCTCTTTGATTAAAGCATTGCTAATGGGTTTCTTGCAACCAACGTGTTTGGTTTTCCATTAGCATCTAACCACTCAAAATATCCACTATAACGTTTGCTATTTGTATAAACTGGTTGTGTAGGATCGAAATAAACAGCAGTGCCAATAGCACCCTGATCTGCAAAATGATATTTCTGCATACTTCCTTTTAAGTTGAGATCCACTTTTAAATGGCCATCTAAAAAGGTTGGATTAAGCACAAATGCCAACAGAGCTATGCTTTGTAAATATCTGTCTTTAAAACACCTTCCTGATTTAAATAACCTAATTGATAAACGATAAGGGAATCTTTTAATGCCTCCTGTTAGACTGATATTATTATCGGTAGTAAATGCAGTTTGATAAACTTCATACTGCCAGTTGGTATTTGCTGTTCCTACCATGAGCTTTTTGTGCTGCAGTGCCCTGTGCTTTTAACAACTGCACGAACTTGATTTGCATTTAATACATCTACTTGATTAAATACATTAGAAACTGAATTGATGGTATTGAAGTTAACTCTCAACTTATCGCTACGGCCTTTTTTAGTAGTAATTAAAATAACTCCATTGGCTGCCCTTGTACCATAAATGGCAGCCGAAGATGCATCTTTAAGAATGGTGAATGATTCAATATCGTTAGGGTTAATAAAACTAAGAGGAGTTGCAGCACCTGCTATACCTCCATTGTCTAAAGGCACACCATCAATAACAATAAGTGGATCGTTACTTGCACGTTAATGATGAACCACCTCTTACACGAATAGTGCTACCGGAGCCCGGCGCACCACCATTTGATATAATTGAAACACCCGCTACTTTACCTGCAATCAATTGCTCGGGCGTAGTGATAACACCTTTCTGAAAATCTTTTGAAGTGACAGTTGTAACAGATCCTGTAAGATCTTTCTTTTCCTGGTAGTGCCATACCCGATAACTACTACTTCGTTTAAGTGCAGCACCAGTGGTTTAAGTGTTACTGCAATGTTACCAGCTCCTATAGCTACATCCTGACTGGTATAACCAACATAACTGATGGTTAAAGTGTTCGGCGTAGTTGAAGCACTTAATGTAAAGGTACCATCAGCAGCAGTTTGAATTCCTGATTTGCCACCTTTAACTACAACCGATGCATTAGCAATAGGTGCTCCCTGGTATCAGTAACATGTCCGGTAACTGTTTTTTCTTGCGCAATAACCTGCGCCGATAGTAGCAATAAAGGCACAATCAATGCATACAGCAATCGTTTAAAAGTCATAATTGATAAGATTTGTTTGTTCGAAAGTTTTTAGTGTTTGCTTGTTTTTAAATGAAGGATATATAAGAGCGCGAAAGAGCATCTTTAGACAACTATTTAAGTTTTTAAGATGCTTGATCGTTGATATTTTTATTTTATCTATTGAATCACAAATTTTTGAACACCATTGAATTTATTGACTCAACTTTTAATAAATAAGTTCCGGAGGAAAGGGGCTGAATGTTAGCTGCTAGTTGTTGATTGCTTCCGGAGTTTCTATAGGTGAAGGTTTTCCATATTCTTCCGCTGATATCTTCTATAATTACATTAAACGCAGTTGCATCAGGAGCTTCAACACTAAAATTGAGTACACCGCCTTTAACAGGATTTGGATAAATTTTTATTTTAGATGATGACTTGCCTGGAGCCATGGCTACTATGTTTGAATAAGTTAAGCTTCCATCAATATCTACCATTTTTAGGCGGTAATATAAAATGTCATTAGCAGCAAGAGCTATGGGTGAAGCATCTAAATAACTATAACGTTGCAAAGCCGCACTATTATTGGCTTTCGTGGTACCAATAGCATTGAAATCCACACCATTGAATGATCGCTGCATTTCGTAGAATTTTACATTTATTTCATTGGATGTATTCCAAACCAAGGAAATATTTGATGTAGTGCGAGTGCCTGAAAAGGAAACCAACTTTAAAGGTAAAGCATTTAAAAAAGTGCTTACCGGCTTATTTAAATACACTGCATATTCACCGGGTGTAAGTGTAATATTTTCTGCACCGCCTGTTGCTGCTTCTTGTGCCACCGCTTAGGTAATTGTACCAGATGCCCTGATTTTGAAATGTTACTGAGCCGGTTGCGTTCGTTCACATCAAAATTTCCAATCACAGTAATTTTTAAAGAATCGGAGGTTACCTGTAAGGTTTTAAAACCACCACTTAAGTTATAGGAAATATTATTGGTTACAAAAGTGGGTAAGAAATTAGGAACACGTCTAAGCCATAACAATTTCGAGTACACATCGAACAAGTTTTCCGATTTGCGTTGTTTATAGTAATCCCAGCGGATTGGTTTAGGGCTTATTCTGCAATCGTTTGTTGATAGTTCCATTTTCGCAGGTATTTATAGAATAATCATAACCCAACTCACCAAATTGCCACATCATTTTAGGTGCGGGTGTCATTGCCCAAAATGCTGCTGCCATTTCGTTGCGTTTTAAGTGCAGTATTTAGGTCTTTCACATTATAAGCTACCTGATGCATTGCCGTAATTGTAAATTTTTAAACATCAATCTTTCTTCATCATGGCTTTCCTGATAAGTAACTAAGTTGGGACTTGTCCAACCACGATTGGTATAAATACCAGATTGAAAATTAGAACTACTCTACATAACCCATGGTAGCTTCATTGTAATTATAGTTGGAGTTTCCCCAAAGCAACATACCATAATCAGCCAATTCTTTTTCTTCTGTATTTCCGCCAAAATGTTCTAGAATGCAATATGAAGATGGAGCTTACAGCTTGCATGGTATCATATATGCGTTTCCAAATTGCTATACTTGCTCGACATCATATTGACCCCAGCTATTGTAATCACTACTCTGATCACAGTTTTGCAGTAACACAAGAATTGGTTTGCGTAAATCCTTTTGAAAGATCCCACCTGAAACCATCGATTTTATAATTCGTAAGCCAATGCTTTACAACACTGCTTACCAGATCTTTTGTAGCCTGACTTTCATGATTAAAATCGTAACCTACATTAGCAGGGTGTTTTGCACCACATTATGCCAGGGATTATCATCAGCAGGCCTGTTTAATGCACTATTCCAATACATTTGAACAGTCGGTGATTGACCAAAAGCATGGTTCATAGCAATATCCATCACCACAGCAATGCCTTGCTTATGACATTCATCAATAAATTGCTTTAGCGCCGTTTCAGTACCATACATTTTATCAGGAGCAAAGAAGAAATCATGGATTATAACCCCAGCTATTATTGCCTTCAAACTCATTAAAAGGCATTACTTCAATAGCATTGATGCCAAGTCTTTTTATATAAGCAAGTGAATCTTTAACTGTTTGCCAGTTTTGAGTAGCAACAAAATCTCTCACCAACAATTCGTAAATAATAAGTTTCGTTTATCAGGCCGTGCAAAGTTATTTAATTTGCCATTGTAGGATGGTTTTGCCAGTTTGTAATACACTAACAATGCCTGTAGTAGTACCAGTAGGATATGCCTTTAGATTAGGATAGTTTGCTGCTGGAATAAATTGATCATTGTATGGATCTAATATTTTTTCTGCATTGTAATCCGCTACTCTTAAATTTCCCTCAATCAAGTATTGATATCCATATTCAACACCTGAGGTTAAGCCAGTTAGCGTTACCCAAAACCGTTGTCCATCAGGTGTCTTTTTCATTTGGTAGGGCGTAGTAGGCGACCATTTATTAAACTCCCCAATAACTGCAATATTTGTTTTACCTGGAGCGTACAAAACCAATGTTGCAGCAGTACCGTTTGCGTCGTAATTAATACCATCTTTAACACCTGAAGGAAAGGTTCTACAACCGTATTATTAGTTGAGTAAACCGAATAGTATCATACTTTGTAAACGCCGGAAACATTTGCCTCTGCTACTAATGCTACTTGCGAACCGGCAACCGTAATTATTGCACTTCCATCAATAGATGTATTGTTGGATGTGGATGCGAACTGATTGCCATTTAAATATAGTTTCAGAGAGGCATTTTCGCTGCTTTTTGCGGTAACAGGCAGGGCATCGCCAACCTTTACTGAAATAGGTTCAAATTCGGGGATGAATTTTGGTTGAGTTAATGGGGCAACAATGCGCGTAGCTAAACCCGCTTCGTAAACAGGAATATACATATCACTGCCATCTATATTACGCTGTGCTTGCGATCCGCTACCGTTTCTAAATAAGATAGCAATTTTTAAAATTTTCTCAGAGCTGTTTGTAACGCCGAAGTAGTTGCGCAGGCCGCCACTTATGGTATATTTCCACTTATTAGCGCCAACATAGGTTGCTTGGGCAAGCGCATTGGTTGTACCCCAGGTAAATTTGTTATACTTCCAGTCAGAACTATTGGCGCTTTGTGTAGTGATAACTGCAATATGAACATAAACATCACTTGTTGTTGAATAGTTCTTAAGGCCCTGGTTGCCTTTTGTTGCATCAACAATAATATCAATAGGTGTAGAATTTTCCTGAATAAAATCGGGAGACCAGCTTAATAATTGAGCTTGTAAGTTTCCAATAAAAAAAATAAGAAACAACGTAGAAATTATTCTCATATAGCATTAAAAATTCGTTAGCGATAACTACCCACAAAAGCGCAATGTGTAATTATTACACAATAATAGTTCACTTTTCGAAATCACACATTTTTTCTACATTAAAATTTTTAAATTTTTTTAACGATCATTCTTTAAGCATTTTTAAAATAGAACTGTGCAATGTGTTTAAGCTGCTTAGGGTTTTAACCTTACACAAAATCATTGCTCATTAGTTAAATTGAAAGCAATCAACAGGCTGTCCCAATGTGTCACTTTCAGAATTAAATAATATTTACAAGTAAAGAGTCTATGATCTTTTAAAACCGATACATAACCACACCTGCCGGTGGAACTGTAACATTTATGGAGTGAATATCATCAACCTTCAGTGTGTTACCAGTCAGCAAGTCATTAAAAGAATAGGACTGATTTTTAAGACCTAAAGTTTCTATAACAGAAGTTGGAATTTGAAGTTTTGTAGTCAACGGCTTTGTTCTGTCAAAATTTGCAATCACCAAAATTCGTTCATCCCTTGTGTAGCGGATAAATGCATATTGTTTATGTGAAAATCCGCTTGGGTTAGATAGCTCAATAAAATTACCCGAGCGAATAGCCGCTTGTTTGCTAGACTCATTTAAGAGGGTTGCATAAAACTTGCGAAGCTTTAATTGATCTGCTGAAAGCTGGCCGCCATCAAAAGCACCATTATTCATCCATTTTTGATGTTCGGGCACGCCCCAATAGTCAAAAATAGTTGTACGATTATCCTCGCCACTAAAACCCTCATTTCCACGGCCGGGTTCGCCCACTTCCTGTCCTGAAGTAAATCATTACCGGACCGCTACTTAGTGTTGCGGAAACCACCATCGCCGGTATTGCAAGCCAGGGATCTTTTGCGAAACCATCCGAAGCAATTCGCTCTTCATCATGATTCTCTAAAAAGCGCAACATGTTTGATGAGAAACCCTTGCTCTCGTTGCTCCACACATAAGTTATATCTGAAACATTGCCATTGTCTTCGTTTTTGATCAACCGCTTCAACCCATCATACAACCCTACTTTATCGTATAAAAAATCGAAACCTCCTGTGGTAAAATAAGTTTTGTATTCTTTAGGATTGTAGGCTTCTCCGATAAAAATAATTTGTGGATTAACCTGCTTTACCTGAGGGATGACCCAATTCCAAAATTCAACCGGCACCATTTCAGCCATGTCACACCTAAAACCATCCACTTTTTTATGAGTCCAAAAAATTAAGATGTCACGCATTTTTATCCATACAGGAGGTATAGGATCAAAATATGCTTTTTTATTGTTTTGATAATCTACTCCGTAATTGAGTTTGATTGTTTCGTACCAATCGTTTATTGATGGTTTGGCACTAAAAACATCATTGCCGGTTGCACGTGCGGGTTGTTCGTTATAACGTCCGTCTTTTGCAACACGGTCAAAGTTATTGCCGCCTGCACGCACACCATCAGGCACTACAAAGGATTGACCCGGCATGTAATAAAAATCGTTGTTAGCACTAAAGGATTGTGTGGTATCGTCACCAACACCAAAACCTTTTATGCCAGCAGGATTGCTGTCTGAAGAATAAGTCCGCGCCACGTGATTAGGCACAAAATCTATCAATACTTTTAACTGATGCTCATGTGTTCTTGAGATCAGATTCTCAAATTCCTGCATTCGGTCTTTTACATCAACAGCCAAATCAGGATCAACATCATAATAATCTTTAATTGCGTAGGGCGAGCCGGCTTTTCCCTTCACAACATCGGGATCGTCTAAAGAGATATTGTATGCGCTGTAATCGGTCATGGTAGCATGCTCTATAATACCGGTGTACCACACATGCGATATGCCTAATTTTTTTATTTCCTCTAAAGCTTTATCAGTAACATTGTTAAACTTACCTACACCATTTTCTGTTATTGAGCCATAGTGCTTATTCGTAGTGTTTTTATTGCCAAATAATCTTACCAGCATCTGGTATATAATAATCTTATTATCGCGGATAACTTCTTTTGGTTGTGCAGCGGTCATTGTTACATTTTGTGCTGGCCTGCATCCTGATGCAACTAAAAAACAAATGGCAAATGCAACAGTTGCGCTTTTATGTAAATAATTCATTTCTATAATCTTGAAGAGGTTGAGGCAATCGTTTTAAAAATCTATCCCAAACCACTTGCGTTGATTTTTCTCATACTTTTCATAATCGAATTTATAAAGTTTGCCGGGGCGGTGAGGCACATCAACTTCATACTCGTCAACATCAACAAGCAGATCCATTGCAAAAAATTTCTTTCTAAAATTTCGTCTGTCCAGCTTTACATTCAATATGGCTTCATATAAATTTTGCAACTCTCGCAATGAGAATTTTTCAGGCAGCAGGTTAAACCCTAAAGGATGCTCCTGAACTCTTTTTTGCAACCATTTATAACATTCATCAACAATAAGTGCATGGTCAAAAGCCATTTTTTCAAGTTGATTGATATCGTGCCAATGCAACTCATTATCCAATATTTTTAATTGGTGGTGATTGATGTTTAAGAGGGAGCAATACGCAACCGTTATAACCCTGCCGCCCGGGTGTCTGGTGGGGCTACCAAAAGTTTTCACTTGTTCTAAAAACACATCATCCATCCCGGTGCGCTGTAGTAAAATTCTGTCAGCAGCATCCTTCAATTCTTCCGTTTCAAATACGATATCGCCTAACAACGACCAGCTATCTTTAAAAACTGCCAGGTCGCTACGGATCAACAAAACCTTTAGTTTATCTTCCTCAAAACCAAAAATGACACAATCAACCGTTAATGCAATTTTGGGGTAGGCGTTAACTAATTTAGTAGGATCTTGTTATTAATAATTCCGGTCTTCTTTTGGCTCTTGAGGTTACGTCAACCATTTCCATACGGCAAATTTTCAGTTAGTATAACGAAGCAAGCGCTCCACAATCAGCGGTAATATTAAGGAATTTTTAAGTTGTGTAAAAATTACATATTAATTGTTGATGGCTTATTATGGCATGTAGCTTATTCCCATCTTCACTTAACTTTAGCGCCCAATTCTTACTATGTATAGCACTCAGCAAGCAAAAGATCTACAAGAAAAAACCCGTCAACTTCTACAACACAATGATGATAGTAAATCACCAGAGAAATCAATAGAAGTTTTACGTTCCATTCTTCAGTTTCACGAGTATAGGTATTATGTTGAAAGCTATGCGTTGATAACAGATACAGAGTATGATGATTTGTATAAAAGGCTGCAACAATTAGAGACCGCCCACCCTGAATTGATAACCGACAACTCACCAACGCAGCGCGTAGGCAGTAGTTTAAATCAATCTTTTGAAACGGTTCCGCATATTGTGCCCATGCTTAGCCTGGCCAATAGTTACAATGCAGATGACTTGATAGACTGGGATAGAAAAGCAAGAGAACTTAGTCGGCTTGGACGAAGTGGAATATTGTATTGAACCCAAGTTTGATGGCGCCAGTATTTCGTTGATTTATGAAAATGATGTATTGGTTAGAGGCGCCACAAGAGGCAATGGTGTTGAAGGTGATGACATTACCAACAACATTAAACAAATCAGATCGATACCATTGTACTGCATGCTTTCTCAAAATATGGTGTGCAACAAGTAGAATTGCGTGGTGAAATATTGATGTCGAAAAACTCTTTTAAAAAATACAATGATTGGTTGGCCAGCTCAGAATACTTCGCCATTAGCCAACCCACGCAATGGTGCATCCGGTAGTTTACGAATGAAAGACCCTAAAGAAGTTGCCCGCAGAGGTTTGGAAGCTTTTGTTTATCATATTAGCTACTTTACAACCACACCTAATGAGGCTGAAAAAGCACGCCAAACCTGATTTGAGTACACACTCAGGCAGCCTTAGAGCTTTTATGGAACGTTGGATTTAGAAGCCCTAAGAAAGAAAAACTGGTGGTAAAAGGCATACAGGCTGTAATAGATCATGTAGGGGATTATGAACATATGCGCGACGAATTACCATATGAAATTGATGGCATGGTGGTGAAGGTAAATGACCTTGAATTGCAGGAAAAACTTGGCATGACTACACACCATCCCCGGTGGGCAATTGCATATAAATTTAAAGCAAGACAAGCCACCAGCAAACTCGCAATAGTAGAGTTTCAGGTAGGCAGAACGGGTAGCGATAACACCGGTTGCTAAAATTGATCCTGTGTTTATAAGTGGCGTAACGGTTGGTTCCATTTCGCTTTTTAATGAGGACATTATTAAAGAAAAAGATCTAAGAATTGGCGATACCGTTTTGGTAGAACGTGCCGGCGATGTGATACCATACATCGTAAAATCTTTTGCAGAAACAAGAGACTGGGAAGATGAAGTTCCCATCAAGTATCCCCACGCAACTGCCCTGTTTGTAAAAGTGAACTTTTTAAAGAAGAAGGTGAAGCTGCCTGGCGATGTGTAAATATTGAATGCCCGGCACAGGTGGTTGAGCGAATGATACACTTTGTAAGTAAAGATGCAATGGATATTAAAAGCTTTGGCGAAGCAAACATTCGAAAGTTTTATGCAATGGGTTTATTGAAAGATATACCTGGCATTTATACTTTAAATTTTGATGCAATTAGCGAATTGGAAGGTTTCGGGCAAAAGTCGCTTAGATAATTTGAATGCGGCAATTGAAGCATCAAAAGCACAGCCTTTACATAGGTTAATATTTGGTTTGGGCATCAGGTTTGTTGGCGAAACAACCGCTAAGGTTTTAGCCAAGCAACGTAAATCATCTTTTCGACTTTAAAAACATTTTCAGAAGAAAAATTACAAACGTTAGAAGATATTGGTGTTAAGGTTGCCAAAAGCATTGCCCACTTTTTTCAAAACGAATCAGAACCTGCACATGCTGAAAAGTTGGAAGAATTAGGTGTAAACATGCACAACCAGCATGTTGCACCAAAAATGCAAGCGGAGGCCTGTACTGGCCAAACCTTTTTATTTACCGGCACATTAAGCAAACTAAAACGCAGCAAGCCGAAGAAATGGTTGAACAACAAGGTGGAAAAATTGTAGGAAGCGTGAGCAGTAAACTAAACTTTTTAGTTGTAGGAGAAGATGCAGGTAGCAAGTTTGAAAAAGCAAAAAAGATTAATTCGATAAAAATTATTAGATGAAGATGAGTTTATCAGCATGATAAGCAAGTCATCTACTGAAGAATAAATAGCCATTCATGTTACAGAAAGAAACACTGAAATTTTTAAAAAACCTGAAGAGCCATAATGATAGAACTTGGTTTGAGGAACATAGAAAACAATACACTGAAGCCAGAGCAGATTTTGAACAATTTATCACAGAAGTAATAGCAGCGTTTAGTAAACATAATGATGAAATAAGCTGGCTTACAGCTAAGAATTGCATTTTTAGAATCAATAGAGATGTGCGCTTCTCGAAGGATAAATCTCCATACAAAACTAACATGGGTGCAGGCTTAAACAAGGGTGGCAAAAAGGCACCTTTTGTCGATTATTATTTCCATTGCGAGCCTGATAACAAAAGTTTTGTTGGTGGCGGCTTATGGTTACCGGAAGCTAAAAATTTAAAAAAGGTTCGCCAAGAAATTGATTATTGCTGGGACTGAATTTGAAGAGATCATTCATAATAAGGAATTTGTGGCTCAATTTGGCGACCTGGAAAAAACTGATTACAGCTTAAGCCGTCCACCCAAAGGCTACGAAAAAGACAATCCCGCAATCGAATATTTAAAATTGAAAAGTTTTATTTGTGCTAAAAGCCTAACTGATGAAGAACTGACAAGTAAAGATCTGTTAAACACAGTTGTAAAGGCATTTAAAGCTATACAGCCATTGGCTAATTTCATTGATAGATCCTTAGAATCTTAGCACTATCAGGAGCTATGATCTGCTACAATTTGCCATCGGCCCTTTATCTTTTTCAATAACAGCGTAAAATAGCCTTCGGCATTTCCAATAGTTCTTTCTAAATGCCATTTACCTACAACAAAGTAATATTGCTTTGAAAGCTGTTTCATTTGCTTAAGATCGAAATGTAACTTACCCATTGCAGCCGTGTCGGGATAACTCCTTTTATAGTTTTGCAATGTGGTTTCATAACCATACTTTGGCCCTGATTTGCCAATGAACAATAGGCTGTCATTGTTCCAATATGTTTTCATAAATCGCTTCCAGATTACCACTATTCCAGGCAGCAGCCTGCTCGGTTAAAATTGCACTAATTGCAGTTTCATGTTTGCTTTGCGCCTTACTAGCAACGCTTGCAACCATGCCCAAAATCAGGATTATAATATTCTTATTCATTGGTAAGGTTTATCATTCAAGTTAGGAATATCAGCGCAATGGAAATTGATTGAAGCGAACAATCATAAAAGTGCAAGAACGCATAACTTAGTTACATGGACTACATGCAACACTTGAAAAAAGATAAAAAACTTGCACAGATTGTTACCGATCCGTTACCGCCACTTGCATTAAAATCACAATATACCTTTAAGACTTATGGCAAGTATTCTTGGCCAGCAATTGAGCACTAAAGTTGCGCAGGTTATTTATAAACGCTTCCTCGAGTTGTTTGATACTTCTGAACCTACACCGCAACAAGTATTAGCTGTACCACCGGAAAAGTTGCGCAGTATTGGTCTCTCCAATGCAAAAACTCATTACGTACAAAATGTTGCATCCTTTTGCATTGAACACAATATAACAGATGATTATTTACTGCAAATGTCAAACGAAGAAATAATTGAATTGCTTACCCAAATAAAAGGTGTAGGCAAGTGGACCGTTGAGATGTTGCTTATGTTTACGCTAGCGCGTGAAGATGTTTTTGCAGTGGACGATCTGGGCATACAACAAGGCATGACAAGGCTTTACAAGTTGAACGCAGAAAATAAAAACGAACTTAAAGCGCAAATGATAAAGCTATCTAACAAATGGAAACCCTATCGCACATATGCCTGCCAACACATCTGGCAGTGGAAAGATGCTAAATAACTGTCATTGTTTTAACATAACAACCTGAGATATTTTCAAAATAGCAACACATCATTCAGCAACTTTGCATGCACAAAAATTGTTGTTTATTAATATCCATTTATGCTTTCAGAACAATTAAAAACAGAAACAGCACAACAACATGTAGCATTGGAAAGACTCGTCATTCCAACAATAAAATCGATTAAAAGTTTTGATGATTATAAAAGGCTCTTGCAATTGTTTTATGGCTACTACCAACCTGTTGAAACGGCAATCGATAATCACATAAATATTTTAGACTTGCCTGATTATGCTGAGCGCAGAAAAGCTATTTTAATAAAACAAGATCTTGAGTCGATAAAGGAAACTGCCTTTAATTTACCGCTGTGCAATGATCTCCCCACCATTACAAATATGTCTGAAGCATTAGGTGCAATGTATGTGTTAGAAGGCTCAACGTTAGGTGGAAAATTTATAGGCAAGATGATTGCAAAACAACTTGATGTTAATAATAACGATAGCATTCAATTTTTCTCAGCCTATGGTGATGAGGTAGAAGAAAAGTGGTATTCGTTCAAAAATCATATTGACTTGTACACTTCAAATGCTGACGTTAGCAAGCAAGTAATAAGTGCAGCAAACGACACTTTCTTAAAATTTAAAGAATGGATAGTTGCTAATTAAATCTCTATGCAAAAGAAAAATTACGATTCAACTTTTTGCGGCAGTTTGCCTATCCACTTGATAAATTCTATACAAGCTTATGGCGCATTACTGGTTGTTAACAAGATTGACTTTACCATCATACAAGTAAGTGAAAATATAGAAACATTTACAGGCTGTAAGCCGGAGGATTTGCTGAAAACTCTAATCAGCAATCACATAACAGCTAATCAGGTTGACGAGCTTAGAAAAGTTGTTGACAGCAAGATTGCTCCTAAAATTCCACTCTCACTTACGTTCAGTAAATGTGATGATGCGTTTAATTTGCTTGCCATCATTCATCCAAAAGATTCATATATAATTTTTGAGTTAGAGCGTGTACATAATGCACAGGAAAAAACATTTGTATCAATATATCAGCAGGTTAAGTTTGCGATGGCAAACATTAACGCAGCAACCAGCACACAAGAAGTTTGTGATACAGCAATTTTATCATTGAGAAACTTATCCGGTTTTGATCATGTAATGATGTATCAATTTGATGAAGATTGGAATGGTACTGTTATAGCTGAGTTGAAAGAAGATAAACCAGAATCGTATTTAGGATTACGTTTTCCCGCTTCCGATGTTCCTAAACAGGCGAGAGATCTTTACTTCAAAAATCCTTATCGCTTAATACCTACTATTGATTATGCACCGGTAAAGCTTTATCCTGTAATTAACCCCGCTACCCAAAGTTTTATTGATCTGTCAGATTGTAATTTACGAAGCGTTCCCGCAGTGCATTTGGAGTATTTGAAAAACATGCACGTAAACGCATCAATGTCTACTGCCATTATTGTTGAAGATAAATTATGGGGATTAATTTCTTGTCACAATCGCACGCCTAACCATTTATCGTACGAGCAGTGTACACAATTTGAGTTACTGGCAAGTGTTGTATCCTCCAAGCTACTTTCAATAAAGAATAAAGAAAAACTGCAGGCGCACCTAAACTTGCAGAATGCACAAAGCAGCCTGATGAAACAAGTGTATGCATCTGCAAACTTTATTAAAGGTTTGGTTGATTATGATACAACCATTTTGCACCTTTTAAACTGTGATGGAGCTGCGATCGCTTATGGTAAACAATTGAAAACAGTTGGTTTAACACCGGATGTTGAGGCAATAAAGGATCTTATTTTCTGGTTGCAAAACTATGATGGCAGCGAAGCCTTTGCCATAGAAAACCTGAGCGATAAATACGAAGAAGCTATCGAATTTGCATCCGTTGCTAGTGGTATTATTGTATTACCAATACATCAGGGTAATGGCGAATTTGTAATTGGTTTTAGGCCTGAGGTAATACAAACAGTCAACTGGGGCGGAAATCCAAATGAAGCCATTACTTTTGAAAAGGATAATGTAAAGTATCATCCCCGAAACTCTTTTAAATTGTGGCAGGAAGTTGTAAAAAACACTGCCCTGCCCTGGAGTGATGTTACGCTTAGCATTGCCGAGAGTTTTAGAAATTTTATTATTGAATACACGCTTAAGAAGCTTTATGCTAATGTTTAAAAAGATGAAAATTTTAAACATGACCGGGTTTTCCAATTATGAGTACAATAAGTAATTCCACCTTTAATAAATATGTGGTAGCCATTGGTGCTTCTGCCGGCGGATTGGAAGCAATACATGAATTTTTTGATAACATTGCCGCAGATGCCGGCCTTTCATTTATCATCATTCAACACCTCTCGCCCGACCATAAAAGTTTGTTGGTTGAACTGGTTGGCAAGCATACACATATGACCGTAGTTGAGGCTGCCCATCAAATGCCCATCGAACCAAACTGTGTGTACGTTATTCCCAATCGCAAACTCATAACAATTGAAAACAGCAGGCTTATTTTATCAGATAAGCATGAGGTTAAAGGCCCAAATACTGCTATCGATATTTTTCTGCATTCACTTGCTAAAGACCAAGGCAACAAAGCAATAGCCATAATACTATCAGGTACCGGAACGGACGGCACTAAAGGGATACAAAGCATTAAAAATGCTGGTGGGCTTGTGTTAGTGCAGGACCCTTTAACAGCCAAATTTGATGGCATGCCTAACAGCGCCATCAATACTACGCTTGTTGATTTTATATTGCCACCCGAATTAATGCCTGGCGAAATATACAATCACATAGAAATTCCTGATGCAGCCATAGATTTTAATGCACCTATAAAAGAGTATGATCTGGGAGAAATTTTCTCAATGATCCTGAAAGAAACGGGTTGGGATTTTAATCACTACAAACAAGCAACGCTTATCCGGCGTATTACAAGGCGCATGAGTTTATGCGGCTTCAAATCGCTGGATAACTACCTCAATATGTTGCGTAATGATGCAACCGAACGCAAAAATTTAAGCAGGGATTTTTTAATTGGTGTAACAAAGTTTTTTAGAGACGAAGCAGCATATAACATTTTACAAAAAGAAGTTGTACCTGAACTTATAAAAGATAAAAAAGATGGAGATATTTTAAAGGTTTGGGTAACTGCCTGTAGTACAGGCGAAGAAGCTTATTCGATAGCCATGATGCTTGATGCATACCTTATAAGTGAAAATAAAAATATTACACTCAAAGTATTTGCAACAGATCTTGATGATAATGCCATAGATATAGCATCTAAAGGTGCATACCCATTGGCTATTAATAAAGACGTGCCTGAAATTTATCTAGATCAATACTTTAGTAAAGAAGCGAAGCACTATCAGATATTGCCGTATATCAGAAAGAAAATTGTATTTGCAAAACATAACATTACGCAAGACCCACCTTTTATAAAAAATGATCTGATCAGTTGTCGCAATATGCTCATTTATATGAGCGCAATACTTCAAAAAAAAATTCTTCAAAATTTACATTTCTCACTAAACAATCAAGGCTTTTTATTTTTAGGACCGAGCGAAACGGTAGCATCCATAAAAGGTAATGTACAAGAAATAAATAGCCGATGGAAGATCTACAGAAAAACCAACGATTCCCGATTATCAATGTCAGAATTAAACAACAGTTTCTCCACGCGAAGCCTTGAAAAAATCTCGCCAAAAGTTTTGGATAAAGTGCCTACTACAAGAGCCGGGAAAAGTATTAGCGAAGATTTTAGAGATGTATTAGCAGAAGATTTTGGATATGCTGCTGTTTATGTTGATCAAAATTTTATAGTAAAAGAGGCCATCGGCGATTTTAGAAAATACTTATCCCTACCTGACAATGTAATTAATCTGAACGTTTTAAAAATGGTACCGGACGATCTTGCAGTCTTGCTAAGTACCGCGATTAAGAAAAGCAATTAAAACACTTGAAAAAGTAACATTAAAACGCTCAAGAGTTGCAGAGTTAGGGCGTGTAAGGTTTATTGATATTTTAGTAAAACCAGTTCAAAAAAATAATGTAACAACAACGCTAATTGTATTTGGAGAAACGAGCGAAAAAACAGCACTCTCAAACACGCAAGCAATTGAAAGTAATAATGATAAAGCTATACCTCATCAAGAGCTTTTAGCAGAGCTTGAATTTGAATTAAAAGAGACGAAGCTTAACCTGCAAACGGCTATTGAAGAATTAGAAACTACTAATGAAGAATTACAGTCGAGCAATGAAGAGCTTCTGTCAGCCAATGAAGAGTTACAATCGAGTAACGAAGAACTTCAATCGTTAAATGAAGAACTGCATACATTAAATACAGAACATCAACTAAAAATTAAGGAACTGATTGAGTTGAATAATGACCTGGACAATTATTTCAGAAGCAACGAAATCGGTCAAATATTTCTGGATGATAAATTGAGGATCCGCAAGTTCAATCCTGCAGCTGTAAAAATGATTAACCTCATAGAGACTGATATTGGAAGACCTTTGGATCATGTATCAACCAACATTCGCCACGAAAATCTCTTGCAGGACATTAAGCATGTAACGGAAAAAAAGGAGTTGATTGAGCGTGAAGTAATGTTAAGTAACAACACCAGTTGTTTAATGCGTATTGTACCTTATTTATTGCACGATAGAAAACCGCAGGGTGTTGTAATCACTTTTGTAGACATCACAGTTCTTAAAAATTTAAACAATATAATTAATGGTATTTTCAACTCAAGCTTAAACGCTATCATGGCATTTAAAGCTGTGCGAAATGTGAGCCAGGAAATAATAGATTTTGAATGGATTGCCACAAATAACGCATCTGATATGTTGCTTGGCAAAAGCACTAATCTGGTAGGCAAACTTTTAAAAACAGAATTTCCTGCATTTGTTACAAGTGGGTTGTTTGATAAGCTAAGTCACCTTGTAAAAAGCGATCAAACATTACATACAGAATTTCAGCTAGAAAATAATGATGGTATAAAGTGGTTTGATGTAATAGCCGTAAACATGATGGATGGCGTAGTGGTGAATTTTTATGACACTACCGAAAAAAAGACTGCAGCCGAAAAGCTAAGAAAGAATTATGGTGAGTTGATGGTAGCCCGCGATAAATTAAAAACCCTAAACCTTGCTTTAGAACAAAAGGTTGAAGACAGAACAAAAGAGCTAAGCCTAAGCGATGAGCGATTTAAATTATTGGCTAAAGCTACTAACGATGCTATATGGGACTGGAGTTTTGTAACCAATGAGATGTGGTGGAGCGAAAGCTTTTTTGCACTTTTTGGTTATAAGGATGATGAACATTTAAACCGCACGTTTTGGTTAAGTAAAATTCATCCTGATGATAAGGCACATGTGGAAGATACCATTTACAAAGCCATTAATGAAGGTGTAGGCAAACAATGGTCAGCTGAGTATCGGTTTTTAAAAGCAGATGGTGTTTATGCTCACATTTTAGATCGCGGCTATGTATTGGCTGATGAATATGATACGCCTTATAGAATGTTGGGTTCTATGTTGGACATTACCAGATTAATACGTGCAGAAAGAGAAGCAGAAATGCATATTGAAGAAAGAAAGTTTCTAGCAGAATCAATTCCCTTAATTGTCTGGACCTCTAATCTAGATGGAGAATTGAACTTTTTAAATCAAACTTTTACTCAATATACAGGCAAGAAAAATAGAAGAAGCATTAGGTAAAAAATGGCATCAATTTGTGTACGAAAAAGATCTGAATGCACTTGGCCCCATCATTTCTGAAGCCATAAAAAATAAAACCGATTTTTCAGTTGAAGTAAGGTTAAAACGTTTTGATGGTGAGTATAGGTGGCACTTGTTGAGAGCCCGGGCAAAAAAAGATACTGCAGGCAATTTAGATATGTGGGTTGGTACTACAACCGAAATCCATGAGCAAAAATTAAGTAATCAAATTTTAGAACAAAATGTTGCAGACCGCACAAATGAGCTACAAAAGGTGGTAGCAGAGCTTGAAACCAGCAATATTGATTTACAGCAGTTTGCCTATGTAGCTAGCCACGATTTAAAAGAACCGCTGCGCAAGATCCATATGTTTAGCCACATGGTTAAAGATAGATACTTACCCAAGGATAATTCAATGCTTTAGATTATATGGAGCGCATTATTGGCTCATCGGCAAGAATGACAAAGTTGATAAATGACTTACTTAATTTTTCACGCTTATCCGTTTCCAAACTATTTGAGATCACAGATATTAATAACATCATTCACGAAATTTTATTAGACCTGGAACTTGCGATAGCAGAAAAAAACGCACAGGTTAATATCGTTAATCCGATACCCAAAATACAGGCGGTGCCAGCGCAAATAAGGCAGGTGTTTCAAAATATTATCAGCAACGCCATCAAGTTTTCTAAGGAAGGTGTTAACCCCTGTCATCAACATTAAAGCTACAATTGTTGCTGCTAAAGAACCTGAAGCACCGGAGGATAGCAACGGCAGTTATTGCAAAATAACTATTACTGATAATGGCATCGGTTTCGAAGAAAAATTTGCCGGAAAGATTTTTATGATTTTTCAGCGCTTGCACTCAAAGGTTGAGTATGAGGGTACAGGTATTGGGTTGGCAGTAGCTAAAAAAATAATTGAAAAGCACAACGGATTTATTAGTGCTCAAAGTGCATTGAACCATGGCGCAACTTTTACAATTATACTTCCAATTAAACAAGAAGTGCCGGCAGAGCATTAAGGTGGTTAAGTGACACTTTTCATTATTTAAAATCAAAATCTACTACTACGTTTTCCGTTCTTGGGTGGCTTTGGCAGGTAAGTATAAAGCCTTGCTCTACTTCCTCAGGGTCTAAAGCATAGTTTACGTCCATCTCAATTTCACCTTCAACAAGTTTGGCTCTGCACGTGCAACAAACGCCGCCCTTGCAAGCAAAAGGCAGGTCTGCACCCTGCATAAGTGCAGCATCTAAAATGCTATCACTATCAAAACCAAGCGGAAAACTGAACGATGATCCATCCAATTTTATAGTTATGGTACTTTTTACTTCTGTTGATTGTTTTCTGACTTCTTTTACTGCTCCTTTTTTTATAGAAGCTGTAGTAAATAATTCAAAGTGCAGTTTCTTTTTATCAACCCCTTGCGCCTCTAAAAATTCTTTCACTTCAAATACCATTTCTTGTGGGCCGCATAAAAAATATTCATCCACGCTAGTGGGTTCTATCAGCTTCGGAAAAATTTGCTCGCATTTTTCTTTATTAATTCTTCCAAAATTAATTGAAGCATCCATTTTTTCTCTACTAAGAATATGCACTACGCTAAACCGGGTTAGATATTTATTTTTTAAGCCTTCCAAAGCTTCTTTAAAAATAATGCTATGCCTGCTACGGTTACCATAAATCAACGTAACCAAACTATCAGGCTCCGTTAGTAATATTGTTTTTATGATGGATAAGATGGGTGTAATGCCACTACCTGCGGCAAACGCAACGTAATTTTTTTTATGCGCTAAGTTTAGCTCGGTAAAAAATTTACCAATAGGTGGCATCACATCTACTACATCATTAGGCTTTAGATGCGCGTTTGCATAGGAAGAAAAAACTCCATCATTTACCTTCTTTACTGCTATACGCAACTCACCATCAAGCGGGCTACTACAAATGGAGTAAGACCTGCGGACCTCCTCATTTTGCACCTTTGTTTTTACAGTTAAATATTGACCCTGCTTAAATTGAAAAACTTCCTTTAGTTCAGCAGGTATGTCAAAAGCAATGGAAACACAATCGGGCGTTTCGCGCTTTATATCTTTTACTTGTAGGGGATAAAAATGGGTCAAAGCAAAAAGGTTAGCAATCGTTATAGTTTATTTTCTCAGTCCTTCAATCAAAATAGCAATCATATTGTCTTCAAGTTGTTTTCGGTCAACTTTGTGTACTATACGGTGCCATTGGTCTACTGCGGCAATAGCATTTAAAAAAATCATTACCGCTGTGTGCGCATCTATTGGTTTAATAGATTGTTCATTAATACCTTGTTGCACAATTGCAGCAAAACGGTTTCTATACAAACGGCGTGCTTCACGGGTTCTATCCAGTTCTGCTTCATCCAGATTTCTCCACTCCCTATCTGTTACATACACCTCCTCATAATAATCAATCATCTGATTTACATGAAAACGAAGCAACTTTTCAATCTTGCTTATTGTTGATCCACTTTCCTCTTCAACACTTTCCATTATTGAAAAAAACCTTTCGCCAACACGCACGCAAATAATGTCTAAAAGCTCGTTTTTAGATGATATGTGGTTATATAAACTTGCAGCCTCTACACCAACGCTTGCCGCCAGTTCTCTCATACTTGCTGCTTTGTAACCTTTATTTTTAAACAAAATAACGGCAGCAGAAAGTATGGCTTCTCGTTTACTGGTATTGTCGGCGGTTTTTATTTTAGCCATAATGTTGCACCTTAGGCAAGCAGCAAATATATTGAAACTAACATTTGTTAGTATTGTTAAATCATCAATGTTCTTATTCAAAGCCAATATAGTAAGGGCATCTTAACCACCTTACCTATACAACTTGTACTGTCCCTTTCAGAAATTTCATGTAGTTTCGCCCGCCGATAGCAAAAGGCAATTGCCTTTTAATTCAGCAACAATTTTTACTTTCAAATTTAATTTATGTCTTTAGTAGTTGTCGGTTCCATGGCATTTGATGCTATTGAAACTCCTTTTGGAAAGTCTGATAAAATAATTGGTGGCGCAGGAACTTACATTGCCTGGAGTGCCTCAAATTTTTGCAAACCAATTAAGCAAATTTCTGTAGTGGGTGGCGATTTTCCCCAAGCAGAATTAGATGCTTTAACTGCAAGAGGTGTAAATGTTGAGGGTGTACAAATTAAGAAAGACGAAAAAACTTTTTTTTGGAGTGGAAAGTATCACATGGATATGAACACCCGTGATACTTTGGAAACTCAACTAAATGTGCTTGAAAATTTTGAGCCGGTTGTGCCTGAAAGTTACCAGGATTGTGAGTTTTTGATGTTGGGCAATTTGGTACCTGCCGTACAACGCAGCGTTATTCAACAAATGAAAACACGCCCAAAACTTGATTGTAATGGATACAATGAATTTTTGGATGGAAATTGCTTTAGACGATTTGAAGGATGTGTTAACCATGGTTGATGTATTGATGGTGAATGATAGTGAGGCACGCGAGTTAAGCAATGAATACAGCCTGGTAAAAGCTGCCAAAAAAATTATGGCGATGGGACCTAAATACTTGATCATTAAAAAGGGTGAACATGGGGCACTTTTGTTTCATGAGAACCATGTATTTTTTGCACCCGCCCTTCCTTTGGAAGATGTTTTTGACCCAACAGGAGCCGGTGATACATTTGCCGGAGGATTTATTGGACACATTGCCCGCACTAAAGATATTTCGTTTGAAAACATGAAGACAGCTATAATAATGGGTTCTGCAATGGCCAGTTTTTGTGTTGAAAAATTTGGTACCCAACGCCTTACTGAAATTACTAAAGCAGATATTGATGCAAGGTTGGAAGAGTTTGTGCAGTTAGTGAACTTTGATATTGATCTTGTATAAATTTTAAAATAGCTATAAAAAAAGCAGTGATTTTTTTCACTGCTTTTTTTTGTATCTAATATTTTAAACGTCCTTACCCGGAGGAATAGGGTTAGAATTATCTGGTTTAGGATTTTGTCTGTTTATTTGAGGGCGTTGCTGTGGCCGTTGTGGTTGAGCAGAACGCTGTTTCGATTGACCCTCATTTCTCGGTGGTCTTGGTGCCGTGTTTTTTGAAGATTCATCGCGCGGTTGTTGTGGCTGCTGCTGTGGCCGTGCGGGACCTTGCGGTCGTGGACGTTGTTGCTGACCACCCTGCAAGGCATTAGGGTTTCTTTGCTGATTTGGATTTTGATTCGGCCTGTTTTGTTGCTGAGGCCCACGCTGATCGTTTTGAGCACCGCCACGCTGGTCGTTCCCTCTTCTTTCTACATTGCCACCTCTTGAGTCTCTATCGTCTTTTTCTTTACGCTTCCTGCTATTGCGTTCTAAACTCTTAAGGCTTGTCTGTCCAACTACATCAACAAATTCAGGTTCTACTTCTTTGGGTTTACTGCTTACAACCTCAACAGGTTCAAGCTCATCAGGCCTTTGGCCTAACGCATTCATTTTTTGAATTTCCTTTACCCTCGTTATAGTTAATGGATAATGCTTACTACTTTCCGGAAGTGTGTACCACATCAAATTTTTAAAAATATCTTTCTTTACCAGGTAAGCGGGGCTTTTGGTTGTGTGTATTACATCAGCGTTATCAGGAAAATGTTGTAACGCATCCAAATAGGTATCCAATTCGTAGTTAAGACAGCATTTCAATCTACCACATTGGCCGCTCAATTTGGTTTGATTGATAGATAGATTTTGATAACGTGCGGCTGTTGTATTTACACTTTTAAAATCTGTAAGCCAGGTTGCACAACACAATTCTCTGCCACAACTACCTATGCCGCCAACTTTACCTGCTTCTTGCCGGGCACCTATCTGGCGCATTTCTACTTTTACTTTAAACTCACCGGCATATAGTCTAATTAATTCTCTAAAATCAACTCTATCATCGGCAGTGTAATAAAAGGTTGCTTTTTTCCCATCGGCTTGTATTTCAACTTCACCAATCTTCATGTCGAGATTAAGATTTCTGGCCATAGCGCGGCTGCGCACCAATGCTTCTTTTTCTCTTGCCTTGTTTTCTTCAAGCTTGCTTATATCAGATTCGGTGCTTTTACGTAGGATCTTCTTTATCTCAGCGCTAAATTCATCCACACCTTTCTTCTTCATTTGCACCCTAACCAATTCTCCACTCAAACTAACTTCGCCAACATCAAATCCACTTACACCTTCTACTGTTACGTACTCGCCTTTTTCAAAATATTGTAGCGTAGCATTTCTATAAAAATCCTTTCGACTACCATTATTAAAGCTAATTTCAACAACCTTGCAATTACTTTCAGGGTCGCCGAAAGGCAGGTTCATTAACCAATCGTGTACGTTCATTCTATTACATCCGCCGGTGCTGCATCCTCCATTGCTTTTGCACCCATTTGGCTTACCGGTTCCACAACTTCCGCATCCCATTTCGTTTTAGTTTATTTCCCGTCGACATATACCTATTAGGAAAATTAAAAAATATATTATTGGGAAAGAAAGGCAGCTAATACGTAGGTGTTTAAAACTAAAAATAAATGCGTCAGGTATCTTTAAGCTTATCCTTTTTTTATCGGATGAATTAACGGATAGCTTATAGATTCTTTACCTAATAATTGATATACCGAAATGTACCTTGATCTTTAGTTTTTTTTTGCACCAGTCTCTCCACAAAATTCTTTCTGCTTAACAAATTGCATCGTAAGCAACTGCCAACTTTTTCCCTATACCCAAAAATAATGATTAAAAAGATAACCGAATGTATTTACACTTTGCAGGCAAAACAGTTAACGCATTATCAAACAAAAGCTATGCGCTTATCAACACCTTATTCTGTACGATGTGCATCATTTTTATTGTTAGTGCCAGAAAAAGCATTTTAGCATTAGCATTGCGTTCTATGTAATAAGCTGCCTTGTCCAACTCTTCAATAATGGCCTGCTGCTGGCTTACGCCGGCTATTTTATTTAGTCGCTGCGCGAAGTCTTTTTCAGTATCTGCCATTTGTACTGCCTCAGCCCCTAGTATTCTTACACGAACACTTTGCTCTAATAGATGATTAAAATATCTGATGAATTGCTTTTGTTTTTCACGTCCGATTTTAGCAATATCATCTACCCATTTAACTTGTGCCATGGGGCCAGCTTTAAGAGTGGCGTTTAACCATTCGCGCAGCAAAGCCAGCCAGTCTTCCTGATTGTGTTGCAATAACTGCAATGCTTCATGGTAATTACCTTCACTAATGCTGGCAACCTGAGCTGCCTGATTGGCTGGTGTGTCATTTCTATTAATGAGCGCCTGCTCTATTTCATCTTTCTGCAACCTGGGAACTTTAACTAGCTGCACCCTTGATAAAATTGTAGGTAATATTTGCTCCTCGTTTTGGGCTACTAGAATGAATAAGAGTATTAGGCGGTGGCTCTTCAATTAGTTTCAATAATTTGTTTCCCTCTTTGCCCAAATATTCGGGCATCCACATAATGAGTATTTTATACTCGCTCTCAAAACTCTTCAAACTCAATTGCCTTATTATATCTGCACATTCCTCTGAAGATATATTGCCTTGCTTATTTTCTGCATTAATAGCCTGCAACCAATTGTACACATTACCGTAAGGGAGTTGTTTAATAAACTCTCTCCATTCTTGTATATAATCAGTCGACTTTGGTTTTTCACCTTGCTTTTTTGTTACGACCGGATAGCTATAATGAATGTCAGGGTGAACTAACTGTTGCGATTTGGTGCACGCCGAACATATGCCACAGCTATCTGTCAACAAAACCTCTTCAACAATTACATCATCATCACCAAACAACGATGGACTGGAAGACGTACTTGCTGACCTGCTATTCACTTTCTCGCATACTATAAATTGAGCAAAAGCAAGCGCAAGCGGAAGTGCGCCACTACCTTCTTTTGCTAGAAACAATAAAGCATGACTTAGCCGGTTTTGGTGCACCAATTCAATCAATTGCTGCTTAACCTGCTGCTGACCAATAACGTTTTGAAAAAGCATAGCGCAAAGATATGTTGTGTTACCAGCTCTTTTAAATCTGAGGTTTGTATAGATGAAGATTGTGGATGCGTACTTAAAACAAAAATGTTCATTACCAATTAGGCAACGAACATTTCGATTGTTAGAGGGAAAAATTATTTTAAATACTTAGCAATCTCTTCTCCTTTAGGTAAAACTTTGCTTGGATAATATTCTAAAAGATGGCCTTTCTCATCAATCAGAAACTTGTTGAAATTCCAAGTAATGGTTGCATCTAAAACACCATTTTGATCTTTGGTAGTAAGCCACTTATACAATGGATGCGTGTTTTCTCCAATTACATCAATCTTACTGGCCAGGGGAAATGTAACGCCATAGCGTGCCTTACAAAAATCTTGTATCTCTTCATCAGTACCAGGCTCTTGACCTTTAAAGTTATTTGCAGGGAAACCAACAACTACTAAATTGCCTTTATTCTCTTTATACAATTCTTCTAAACCTTCGTATTGACCGGTATAACCGCATTTAGACGCAGTATTTACAATCAAAATTTTCTTCCCTTTAAACTTTGCAAAATCTATAGTGCCACCCTCAATAGAAGGTACTTTAAACTGATAAATAGTTTGTTTTTTGTCTTTCGACATTTTACTTGTAGTAGAAGTTTGGGCAATTGCTGATACAGCAATAAAAAAGCAAAGGGTAAAAATTAGTGATTTCATGAATTCAAATATAAGATGGTAATTGATGGACGCTGATTAAAACAATTTTAATTATTGCCATTCATAACAACCTAAATCAGGATTGGTTCTAAGCCTTCCATCAATATCAGTTGTGATGCCTAAATTGGCGCCTACATTTCGCGCCGGTGAATTTTCTTTTAATCTAAAATCAAAAATTCTCCTTGCAACGTTAATGCTATCGAAAGCTGGTGATTGGTTTAAAATACTTGCAGTAGGCGCCGGTAATAATATCTTCTTAGACTTGTACAATATATTTTGAAATATTACTGTAGCACTTTGCCCCTTGATGCTTACATTGATCTCATCGTCAACGTTACCACCTTCGCCCCAAAAAATGCTATTACGAAATGCTGCAGTTAATGGCAGGTTTTGATTATTTGAATTATCGCTAACAGTTAGTACCGGATTTTTATGTGGTACGTAAATGCTTCCGTAAGTGGCTACAGTACAATGTAGAAAAGTATAATTGCCTCCTGCACTGAGTGATATGTTGCTACCACAGTTACTAATCAAACAATTTGTTGCATTGATGCTACTGTTTATAGCCAGAATACCTGCATCAGAAATATTATTTATGATGGTTTGATTAAGCGTGACCTTTGGATTATTATTAGAAGATGGCAGTTGTGCAATAATGCCTTGATATGCATTTTGAATTACAGCATAAGTTAGAACATTGTCTTTGCTACTTGGAGTAAAGTAAATGCCCGGCCATCCACCTGGAAAATCTTTATAAGCTTGATCCAATCGATCACTTTGGAATATTACTTTGGTACTATCAAAACGCTCCCCATTTACCTTTAATGTACCGTTTATAATGATGGGCGCATCAGCATGGCAATATATTTTGGTGCCTTTATTTATAGTAAGTGTTGCAGCATTACTTACAGTGAGCGATCCCAGAATTACATAGGGAAGCGTGTTATTCCAAACAGTATTTGTAGAGATCGTTCTCGCACGTAAAAAATTGGCATTTTGTCCATAAGCCTCTAATTGCACCAAATGTTCTCTTCCATTATACTTAATGCGTAAACTGTCTTGCACTATAAAAGGTAAGTTGGCACTATTTGGGTTGATGCTAACAGATACAAAAACATACGCACTATCGTTAGGTAAAATGTCAACATTGGTGAAGGATGAACCTGGAGCGCCATCTACATTTACCTTAAAAGCCGAAGCCGCACCACCAGCCAACTCCACATTTGAAAGCCGCAACTTTCGATCGTTATGATTGAAGATTTTAAAGGAATGTGTTACAGACCCTGTTGATGTAAAAACGGTATCAAAGCGCAGCGTGTCGCTTGACGTTGTTAGCAGCGCATCGGGGCTTGTAATAAAACCATCTTTCTTACAAGATGTTAGCGCAAAAAAGCAAAGAGCTAGTAAACCAAAAACAAATCTTTTCATCGTCTCAAAAATAGGTCATCCCTTTAAATAGTGTAAGCTAAAGTAGCAATGCTAAGTGTGGTTTGCGGAATTTTTAGAATTTCAGTTCCGCAGGCTTCTAAAGTGGCGCCGGTAGTAATAACATCATCAATCAACAAAATATGTTTGCCTTGTAATTTGTTACCATCATCAATGCCAAAAACGCCTTCCATATTTTGCCAGCGGCTTATTCTGCCTTTGTGGGTTTGAGATTCTGTAAATACTTTTCTATAAGCAATTTTATCGTAGTAAGGTTTCTGCCAAACTTCCTCTATGCCCTTACAGATCATAGTAGCCTGGTTATATCCTCTAATTTTTTCTTTACGCGGATTGAGTGGCAGCGGCACTAATACATCTACATCATTAAACCTTGCACTCTTTTTTAACTCATTGCCTAACAGCCGGCCCAGGTACACACCTAAAGATTTGTTGCCTTTATATTTTAACTGAAAAAGTAAATTTTGGAAAAGGGAATCCTTTGTAAAATAATAGGCTGCTCCGGCGTTGCGTACCTGCATTCTGCCGTAGAAACTTTTTTCAACCGGATTGTTGGGCTGTTGTAAAAATTGGGTAACAGGTAAGGCTGAATAACATTGATAGCAAAGCTGTTGCGTATCTTCCAAAACATCTGTACCGCATCCCGCACAATAGTGCGGAAAAAACAGATGTAGAAAGTCTTTTATCGGCGAGGTTAGAACACCCATGATGTAAGGCAATTTTGCCGTAGCAAAAGGTACAAAAAAATTAAAACAAATATTGATAGACCTCATCAACCCTGCCTAAGGCCACAACTTCAATCTTAAATGAATCTTTAATAAAACCTTTCTTATTATACCGGGAAACAATGATCTTTTCGAATCCTAATTTTTCAGCTTCTGCAATACGTTGTTCTATTCTATTAACAGCCCTCAGCTCTCCATTTAATCCAACCTCACCCGCAAAACAAATGTGGTTTGGCAACGGCACATCTTCAAAGCTGCTTAGTAAGGCACATATAACCGCCAGATCAATTGAAGGATCTTCTATTTTAAGGCCACCTGCAATGTTTACGAAAACATCCTTCATACCAAAATGAAAGCCTCCACGTTTTTCCAGCACTGCTAATAATAATTGAAGCCTACGCAAATCAAAGCCGCTTACCGTACGTTGCGGCGTGCCGTAAACACTCTGGGTAACCAGAGCCTGAACTTCTATAAGCAGGGGGCGCAAACCTTCCATAGTAGCTGCAATAGCGCTTCCACTTAGTTGCTCCTCTTTGTTTGAGATTAGTATTTCAGAAGGATTGGTTACAGGCTGCATGCCCTCATGACTCATCTCGTAAATACCCAATTCTGCAGTGCTACCAAATCTGTTTTTGAGCGTTCTTAAAATTCTATAAGCATAGTGCCGGTCACCTTCAAATTGAAGAACCGTATCAACCATGTGTTCAAGAATTTTAGGGCCGGCAATGCTGCCATCTTTAGTAATATGACCGATAAGAAAAACCGGAGTATTTGTTTCTTTTGCAAATTTCTGAAACTCGGCAGCACATTCCCTAATTTGACTTACACTGCCCGGAGCAGACTCAATATAATTGGATTGCAAAGTTTGAATTGAATCTACAATTACTACTTCGGGCTTTAGTTTTTTTATCTCCTGAAAAATAGTTTGGGTAGATGTTTCGGTGAGTAAATAAAAGTTGCTGTTATTGGCTTTTAATCTATCAGCCCGCATTTTAATTTGTTGCTCACTTTCTTCACCACTTATGTACAGCGTTGTTAGCCCTTGTAGCCGAACCCCAATCTGTAAAAACAGTGTACTTTTTCCAATACCGGGTTCACCGGCAACCAGTACAAGACTTCCCATTACGATCCCTCCGCCCAATACTCGGTTCAGTTCTACATCCTGAGTAACAATACGTTCTTCTTCTGTACTGCTAACGTTTTGTAACGAAACTGTTTTTCCAATGCGTTTTACGTCGCTATAATCCTTCCAGCCATTTTCTGCTTTATCGTTCCCTTTGCTAATAACTTCTTCTACAAATGTGTTCCATTGGTTGCACGATGCACATTTGCCAGCCCACTTAGCACTTTCGTAGCCGCAATTGCTACAAAAAAATGCTGTTTTCGTTTTACTCGTCATAAGTTTTTAAAATGGCTTTCGTTTTGCCAGTTTATGCAATGCAAACTTTACTTTTTTTATATATTGATTTCAATCCAAACCGGCGCGTGGTCGCTTGACTTTTCCCAGCCTCTTACAAACCGATCAACACCACCACCTAAAAGTCCATCCACTAAATTTGGGCTCAGTAAAAAATGATCTATTCTTAATCCCGCATTACGCTCAAATGCATTTCTGAAATAATCGAAGAAAGTATAGATAACCTGATCGGGATATAATTTTCGGATCGCATCTGTCCAGCCCTGCGCCACCAGATTGTGGAAGGCGGCTCTAACTTCGGGCCTAAAGAGGGCATCGTTTACCCATCGTTCCGGTTTATAAACATCTAATTCAGTGGGCATCACGTTAAAATCCCCTGTTAATACAACTGGCATATCTAAAGCAATCAATTCCGCTGCGCGATTTGTTAATCGCTCAAACCACTTCATTTTATAATCTAACTTAGGGCCGGGTGTAGGGTTTCCGTTTGGCAGATACAAGCAACCAATACGAATACCTTTTACCATAGCCTCAATATACCTGCTTTGCAAGTCTTCGGGGTCACCTTCTAAAACCCTGCAGATTTCTTGTGGTTCTTCTAGTTTTGATAAGATTGCAACGCCATTCCAACTTTTCTGTCCGTGCCAAATAGCATGATAGCCCGCCTGATTAATAGCTTCCAACGGAAATTTTTCCTGCGGCGCCTTAAGCTCTTGAAGGCAAACCACATCGGGCGAGGTTTCTTCAAGCCATCGTAACAATACCGGCAAACGGCCGTTTACTCCATTAACATTATAGGTTGCTATCCTCATAAATTAAACTGATTTTGTACTTGCGTAAATATATTCACAATAGAGAAGCATATACATTTTACTCATAGAAATTAAGTTTGGATCAGATATTACACTCCTTGCGTAATCGGTTGGTATAGTTTTTGCTCATATTAAAGTCAATATCTTATTTAAGACTTTAGTCCGTCTCTATGAACACTTTGTATAATTGAAGCCTCTGTATCAGAGGCTTTTTTTTACATATCGTATTAATTCATTACGGAGAGAAAATAAAAAGTAGAGATGGGGCGTTGTGTTAGGATAGTGTTAGAGGTAATTTTTTTAGGTAGATTTTATTAAGCAAGTTTTGGTATGGTGGATTTAGTAATCGAGTTTTTTATCAGGTATAATTTGGCAATATTGGCTGCAGCTTGCTTGTTTAAAATTTTTCTTTTTTTGAAGGATAAAAACAGAAATTGGACTATTGAACATTTTTTCTATTTTTCAGAAAGTAATATTTTACAATCAGAAGACGATTCCAGAGAATCTAAAAAAAAGCTTCAAAATATATTTAGCATTACCATTTTGCTTTTGATAATTATTCAGGTTGCCATTTTTAGGTTGGCGTAAAGTAGTTTCAAAATGAAAAGCCGCTCTTTGTAAAAAAGAACGGCTTTTCATTTTAAACAGTAATATTACTTGGTACGTTTTTCCTGTGCTTTTTGCATAGGCGTTATTCCAGTAGACTGGCCTCTACCGGCCCCTTGCTTCATTTTGAAAAGCTCAAATCTTGTAGGCTCGTCAGGTATTGAGCCCCATTTGTTATTACTTTCATCAATATCTGCCGTTTCACGCATAGGATCTAAGCGTATTGAGGCTACTTCTTTGGCTTTCGCGAATGATTTAATAATACGATTTTCGTTAAGGCGCCAAACCTGAACAGGAATATGATCTACTTCTTTACTACCATCTTTATAAGTCCATTCAATTATAACAGGCATAACCAATCCACCTTTGTTTGAAAGATGTATTTGATAGACGTGCTGATTGCCAAATTCTCTCTTATCAGCATCGGTTAATGGCTCCAATCGTGCCGGTATCTTTACACCGTACTTTGCGGAGTCATATAACTCAAGACCTCTTGAATACCTCCAATAAAAATCACGAAGGGTGGTGTCAACATCAGTATAAAAAGTTAGACTGCGATCTTCTCTGTTTCTAATCTTACTAACATCATCAAACAATGGTATCAACGGCTTAGAAAGCGACATTGATATAGTTGTATCAGTAGTGTTGCGGGGGATAGCGTTTACGTTCGGCATAAAATGTTTAACTGAATCTATTGCAATATCTACTGCATCGGTTCCGTAAAACCAACCGCGCCAAAACCAATCTAAATCTTCACCACTGGCATCTTCCATCGTACGGAAAAAGTCTGCTGGGGTTGGGTGCTTAAAGGCCCATCTGCGTGCATATTGTTGAAAAGCAAAATCAAATAGCTCACGCCCCATAATAGTTTCTCTAAGAATATTTAAACCCGTTGCAGGTTTAGAGTATGCATTTGGTCCAAAGCCAACAATGTTTTCGGAGTTGGTCATTATAGGCTCCAATTGATCTTTTGGCAACTTCATGTAATCCGTTATGCTCCAGGCTGGGCCGCTTCGCGATGGATATTTGTTATCAAATAATTCTTCGGTTAAATATTCAACAAAACTGTTCAAGCCTTCATCTAACCAAGTCCACTGACGTTCATCGCTATTGATGATCATCGGAAAAAAGTTGTGTCCTACTTCGTGAATGATCACTCCAATCATACCATTTTTTGTGCCTTCGCTATAAGTTCCGTCTTTATCAGTTCTGCCATAATTAAAGCAGATCATCGGGTATTCCATGCCATTTGCAGCCTCTACACTTTGCGCAACCGGGTATGGGTAAGGAATGCTGAAATGAGAGTACGTTTTAATAGTATGAGCTACTAGTTTAGTAGAATATGGTCTATACAAACCGTATGCTTCTTTACCATAAAAACTCATGCACATCACTTTTTTACCTTCAATGTCTTGAGGCATGGCATCCCAAACAAATTTGCGCGATGATGTCCAGGCAAAATCTCTAACATCTTTTGCATTGTATATCCAGGTTTTAGTGCCGGTAGCTTTTACTTTTTCTTTCTGAGTAGCTTCTGCAAGAGTTACAATTTCTATAGGTTCTTTAGATGTTTGCGCTTTTAACCAACGGGATTGTTGCGAGGCTGTTAATACTTGCGGATAATTTTGGCATTCCCCTGTTGAACCAACAATATGGTCAGCAGGAACAGTCATTTGCACTTTAAAATTTCCAAAGGTCAATGCAAACTCACCCCTACCGGTAAATTGATGGTTTTGCCAGCCTTGAAAATCACTGTACACACAAAGGCGTGGATACCATTGAGACATAGTAAAAAGATAATTACCATCCTCAGGAAATAATTCGTAACCACCACGGCCACCCTGCACCATACGATTAGTAATGTTATAATTCCATTTGATATTAAAAATGAGCTTTTGACCTGTTTTTAAAGGCGATGCAAGATCTATACGCATCATGGTACGGTTTACCACATAATGTAATGGCTTGCCTAACGCATCAGTAACCTTCTCTAAATTGAAACCAAAACCATTTTCTTTACCATCATCAGCCCAGTTTTTTAAAGTTTGAGTTGTTACCTGCCTGGGTACAGGATTGCTAGTTTGATAACCAGCGTTTTTCGATGCGCTATGCTCGTTTTCATCAAGCTGTAGCCAGATATAAGTTAGTGGGTCAGGCGAATTATTGGTGTAAGTAATTGTCTCACTTCCGGTAAGTTTTAGGTTTTTTTCGTCGAGTGTTGCTTTAATGTCATAATCAGCTCTCTGTTGCCAATAATTGTTTCCGGGTGCACCACTAGCAGTTCTATACTCATTAGGCGTTGGTAAAATACTACCAAGCTGCTCAAACTTGTTGCCGTGGTTTGATCCCGGATTGTTTTGAATGTTCTGAGCCTTAGCCACAAATAACAAAGAGGTGCTACAGGCTAATAAAAAAACCTTTCTCATTTTTAAATACATATTTCTTTTAAAGTTTAAGGCAGTCTTTCAACAGCCATTTTTATTGCAACTATCATTACCAAAGTACTTATTAAAAGCACCCAATAATCTCTTTTAAATTTTAAGTGGTATGTAATTACGTGTGCTAACAAAAGGAGCAAGATCACCAAAACAATCTGACCCGCTTCTAAACCAAGATTGAAAGACAATAATGACCATCCTAAACTTTGGTTTTTAGCCAACATAAATCTCAAAGCAATCGCAAAACCTAAACCATGTATCAAACCAAAAAACGTTGCAATAATATAATTGTAACGTGGCAGTTTATTTTGAAGTTTGAGTTTGGTGATGTTTGCTATAGCAGCTATAACAATGGTACAAGGTATTAAAAATTCAATTACAGCCGCCGGGAAATTTATAATAGAAAGTGTACTTAAAGCCAGCGTAATTGTATGCCCAACGGTAAAGGCAGTTACTAGAATTAATATGTTCTTTATTTGGTGTAGCGAGTAAGATGCTATTAGTGCAAGAATAAAAAGTTGATGATCTAGAGCGTTCCAACTAATTATATGTTCCCAACCTAGTTTAAAATAAAAAGCAAAATCATCCATCTGTTAATTTCTTGCCGCGCTGCGTTGTAGCTTTAAAATAAAGCACACTTTTGCATACCAACAAACATATTATTTTGAAAGCATTGCTTGTTTTTTTTGCTACAACTTTATTGTTATTGATTTCTGCCGGATCTAACGTTTACGCTAAACCTTTGGTGCATCCCTTTTATGTAAGCGTAACAGAAATCAATTATAAATCGAACACGAAAAGCCTGGAGATTAGTTGTAAAATGTTTGCTGAAGATATTGAGCAAGTTTTAAAACTCAAATACAATAAATCATTATCGCTGACTAATGATGCACAAAAAGAGCAGAATAATAAATTTTTAAATGACTATCTAACTAAGCATTTATTCATCAATACCGATGCGAAGCTTCTTAATTTAAAATTCGTAGGTTTCGAGAAAGATCGTGAATCCATCTATTGCTATTTCGAAGTAGATGAAGTAGCTCCTTTTAAGAAAGTTGTTGTAAGAAATAATATACTTACAGATTACAAAGATGAACAAATAAACATCCTACACATTATATACAATGGCGATAGAAAAAGTGGAAAATCTGACGCTGTAAATACAACTTCAACTTTTGGCTTTTAAAAGTTTCTTTGGCTACTTAAAATTTATACTTAACTGCAATCACTTTATTGGTCCAAAATGTATAATTGATACTCGATTGAATATGGTACGTCAATAATTTTGAACAAACTTTTTTACACCAGGCCAATGAATTAACTTTTTTGGTATGATTATTTATTCATAAAAATAAATTATTCACCTAAAAATTTTTATTATGTTACGTTGGACAGTGATTTTTTTAGTTGTTGCAATTATAGCTGCAATCTTTGGTTTTGGAGGTATTGCTGCCGGTGCTGCCGGAATTGCTAAAGTGTTGTTTTTTATTTTTATAGTGTTGTTTCTTATCTCGCTTATTAGCGGTAGAAAGTCAGTTTAAAAACTCCACACCATGAAGCTGTTTAAATTTGCAAATTCATAAAGGTGCAGTTTATTGCTGCGCCTTTATTTTTTATCAACAAGCAACCAACTCACTAGTTCTTGAGTTGGTAGTGGTCAATATGTTTCTTAAAATAGCTTTTGCTCTGCTAAATTGTGATTTACTAGTGCTTTCTGTTATGCCTAGTTGTTGTGCAATTTCTTTGTGAGAATATCCTTCAATTGCATACAAATTAAAGACAGTGCGGTAGCCATCGCTTAGGGTACTTGTTGTAATCATTAAATCCTTCTCGTACAAATTATCTAAGGCAGATTTTTGTTTGTCTTTTACAGAATTTTCTAAGCCCTCACTCACAGTAGTGTTTAGGTTTTTTCTTCTTAAATGCTCTATTGCAGAGTTCACAAATATTCTACGTACCCAACCTTCAAACGAACCTTCACCACGAAACTTACTTAGATTATTAAATAACTTGACAAAACCTTCTTGCAGAATGTCTTCGGCATCCATCTGATTTTTTGCATACTTTAAGCAAATGCCAAACATTTTGCTTGAAAACATATCGTAAAGCTCTTTTTGGCTTTTTCTGTTGCCACTAATGCAATCTTGAATTAAGTAAGTTTCTTTAGTTACAGCGCTAGTAGAAGTAGTATTCATATTGGATGTATTAATTGGTTTGGCATCAGTATAACCTATACAGTGCCAAAACGTAACTTATTCATTATCAACACTTTAATATCTTCCAAATCTTAGTTTATTTCCCTCAGCTAGAATATTTTACCAAAAGTGGAATGCGCTGAATTTGGGAATGATGCAATAGCCCCATTTTGGGTGCTATTTTTGCAATTATCAATTTCAATCCTAATAACATAATGACCGTTTTAGATTTAGTAGGCAATACACCCTTAGTGGAGATAAAGAGACTTAATCCGAACCCTTCGGTTAAGATTTTAGCTAAGTTAGAAGGCAACAATCCGGGTGGGAGCGTAAAGGACAGACCGGCGTTAAACATGATACGCAGTGCATTAGAGCGTGGAGATATTAATAAACAAACAAAACTAATTGAGGCAACCAGTGGCAATACAGGTATCGCTATGGCGCTTATAGCAAAACAGTACGATCTATCAATTGAACTTGTAATGCCTAGCAACTCTACAAGGGAGCGGGTTTCTATTATGGAAGCCTTTGGTGCTAAAGTAGTTTTGCTGGATAATATGGAAGTGTGCAGAGATTATGCAGATGAGAAAGGTGCTTCGGGTGATTACTTTGTACTAAATCAATTTGCTAATCCGGACAACTTTATGGCACATTATAAAACCACCGGACCAGAAATTTGGAGAGATACGGACGGCAGTATTACGCATTTTGTAAGTTCAATGGGTACTACCGGTACCATTATGGGTACATCCATGTATTTAAAGGAGCAGAGCAAAAACATACAAATTGTTGGTTGCCAACCTGCTGAAAGTGCTTGCATACCCGGTATAAGGAGGTGGAATAAAGAGTACATTCCGAAGATATATGATGAAACCCGCGTTGACAGAGTTATGGACATTTCTGAAGCTGACGCAATAAATACCACAAGGCAATTGGCAAAAGTTGAAGGCATTTTTGCTGGCATGAGTAGCGGAGGCGCAGCATCAGCTGCTTTTAGACTTGCTGAAGAGTTACAACAGGGTATTATTGTTTTTATTGTTTGTGACAGGGGAGACAGATACTTAAGCAGCGATCTTTTTAGCTAAGTAGTTTAAGCTTGTTTCAACATTGCTTCTAATTTAGCAACTGCTTTTTCTAAGTTGATTCCTTTACCTAAAACATCACTGAAAAGGTCGCCCTCGACCTTTAACCTTTCCAGAGCATTGAAGATTGTAAAATTTTGAATTGCCAGGCCAGGTTTCACTTCGCTCCAATGCAGTGGCATAGAAACCGGCGCACCTGGTTTTGGCCTAAGAGAATATGGTCCGGCAACGGTAGCTTGTGGTCTGTTTTGCAAAAAGTCAATATACATTTTACCGCTTCTGTCACTTATTTTTCTTTCTATACTTGTAAAATTTGGTAGTTCTGCGTGTACCAATTTGGCAATAATTCTTGCAAATTCCTTCGATTGCTCGTAGGTGTATTTGGCGGCAAAAGGTATGTAAATGTGCAATCCGGTTGAGCCTGAAGTTTTGCAGGAAGAGGCAACATCAATAGAGTCTAATAACTTTTTAGTAACACAAGCAGCTTCTATCACCTGATCAAAGGTATTATTATCCGGGTCGAGGTCTATTATACACCAATCAGGGTTGTCAGGCGTGGTGGTTTTACTACTCCATGGATTTATTTCGATACAACCAAGATTTGCTACGTATAGCAGGCTAGCCTCATCGGTAATAACTGCAAATTCTTTTGCTCTTTCATCTGCGTTACTATAATAGGGAAATGTTTTAACCCATTCAGGAGCCTTACCCTTTACATCTTTTTGATAAAATGTTTTTCCATCTATGCCATTTGGATACCTATTAAGTGTTTGGGGCTTATTTTTTATGTACGGTAATATAAAAGGTGCAACCTGAAAGTAGTAGTTAAGCATGTCCCTTTTACTTACGCCATCTTTCGGCCAGTATAATTTATCAAGATTTGTAAACTTAAGTTGATGTGCGCCAATCTTTTTTACCTGAGTTTGCTCTGAGGGATTCAGGAGGGATTTTCTTTCTTTTAAGCCTGGTTGAATAATGTTGCTATTAGTAAAGCTATCAGCTTCTTTAGTAGCATCTTTTGCAGGCGAAGCAGTTTCCATTACTACAGCGCTTGCAGGTTTATCATTTCTCAAACCCTTGAATGATGGATGTCTGAAAGATCCATCGGCTGTTAGCTCTCTATAACTTACCTCACACACTAATGAAGGCGATACCCATGTTACCGTTGCTTTAGGCGGATTGGGCCTAAAGCGGGATGGTTTATTATAATCAGGCTCAACAATAAATGGACATTTTTCTATGATCAACGGTCTCATTTGTTCAAGCAGATCATCTTGAACCTTAGTTGTAAAACCGGTGCCCACTGGCGTGCTAAAATGGAACTCATCACCAACATACAGACCCACTAGTAAAGAACTAAATTTTTTAGAAGAACCTTCATTTTGTGTGTAACCACCAATTACAAATTCCTGCCTGTTTTCGGTCTTAATTTTCAACCATTCTTTCGATCTTTTATTTGGGAAATATAAACTATCTAGCTTTTTTGCAACAATGCCTTCCAAACCCATTTGCTCGGCTAGCTTAAATAATTCCTGACCGGCTAGATTAAAATGTTCACTTAGCTTAATGCTATTATTTGTTGGCAAGATCGACTTTAAAAGATCGCGACGTTGCCACAATGGAGTACTCGTTAAGTCTGCACCTTCATACCAAAGCAAATCGAAAACATAGTACACTAAAATGCCATCAGATTCACTTCGCCAATTTTGCAAACTGCCAAAATCCGGTAATCCCTTTTCACTGATCACTAAAATTTCTCCATCAACAATTGCTCTAGTATTCCATTGTTTTAGAGCCGACAGAATAGGATAAAATTTATCGTTGAACGAATTGTTATTTCTTGATTTTATTTCGACGTCACCCTGATTTAAATAACTTATAGCTCGGTAGCCATCCCACTTCAATTCGTACAACCATTCAGGATCATCAAAAGATTTATTTACTAACGTAGCCAACATTGGCTGAATAAGTTTGGGGAAAGGGTTTTCGCTACTTTTTTTCATACGTCTTTTAATAAACAATAAAGAATGAGTGTCAGTAAAAGAAAAGAGGCTGTATTTAACAGCCTCTCAGGTTAGCAACGGCCGTTAAAAAACTAAAGCTACCGTTACGCTTTTTTATTAAGGTCAACTTGTGGAATTTTGCTTTTACAACTGTGATAGTAAAGGTTAAACAAACATCACGCCGATGATAGATTGTAGAATGATGTATTTAAATTTCTACATTTTTTTTCAATTTTGTTTAGGTGCTTTATTAAGGGTTACGTTTGCGATTACTTGCTTCTACCCAAAAGTGCCTAGAGCATTTTGGACATTCAACCCTCGGTTGAGGCTTTTGAACTTGAGTAAACCCGCAAAACGTACAGGAATAACATCCTTCAACATCAATCACCTCACGCTGTAGTTTAAAAATGCCGGGAATTATTGATAAACCGGGTTTAGTATTGTCATCATCATAAAAAAAGACACTTATTTGTCCCGATGTTTCAATAATAGACTGATGCACTTGCCCAAGTTGCGACACACCTCGAAGCCTTAGTTCTGCAAAAAACTCATCTTGTCCCAAATGCGATTTTTCGAAATTTTCGATCGCGAATCTTCCATCTTTAATCAATTCAACCGGTTTGCCTTCTAAAAAATATTCTGCTTTTTTACTTTTACCTACAAGCTTTGTTACTAAAATATAAAGCCCAATAATAATTATAAATACGAGTAGTGCAGGTATCAAACCAACATCTTTATAAAACATAGGATCGCCTGCAGCAGACCCTAACCCAATAATTACTACAAGCTCAAAAACCGATAATTGTTTTACGCCTCTTTTACCAACAACAGTTAAACCAAGTAGTACCACAACAAACATGATAGTTGTACGCAGAATTACTTCGATTATGAAACTCCAGTCTTCGCTCCCCATCAAAATCATTTTCCAATCAATTGATAGTATTGTTGAAGGCATTGTGATGTTTTATTTAAACTACAAACTGTAAAAGTTAAGCCAGCTTTATTGCATGAAAAAGCCGGATCAATTGTAGATCCGGCTAGCTCGTTAAAACCTATTTAATAGCGACCATCTTTTTTGTCCTGTCCTCTACCTATTGCGTAACCTCCTGCTGCACCAATTACACCACCTATAATAGCACCTTTTCCTTTTTTCTTACTAACAATAGCACCTAAAACGGCACCTGAACCTGCACCAATTGCTGTTCCCTTAGCAGCCTTACTCCAGCCTTTGTTTTTAGCCGGTGCTTGAGCTACTGTACCACTACCACTACTGCTGGTTCCTGAACTGCTGCTTCTCTTAGCGGTACTTGTTTTAGTACTTGAACTTGAAGTTCTTTTAGCTGGTCTGTCCACATAAACAATGCGTTCTTTTACAGCCGGCTGGCTATTAGTAACACTATTTTCATCAGCTAACCCTTCTGTTTGTAAGTAAGTATCTTTTTCGCGTGCTTGTTTCTCCTTAAGCATTTGATACTCATGAAGGCCCACAGTATCGGCAAGGCCTATTGCTGTACGTTGTTGATCGGTGTTGGTATTGCTCTTACACGCGGCAAAAATTGCGGCGATAGCAAAAATTGTTAGGATACTTTTCATAATCTGCGTTTTAATGTTTTTCATCTCAATTCGTTTTGTTTGGACTTTAAAATGATGGGGTAGTTTAAACCAATGTTTTTTAAGAAACTTAACTATCCCGTTTAGCCATTACACAAAAGCGTGCCACTTTTAAAAATGCCTACACTGATAAAGGATTAGGATACTTTCTTGAGAGATGAGTTAGTTACCATTCTCATTCTGCCTATTTTGAGCCAATAAAGAAATTATTTAAAGAACGAAATTGACTGAACGCTATTATTTTGTGCAATTTTTAAAGTATAAACTCCTTTAGATTGTTGTTTTAGTGGAAGATTAAAACTATTTACTCCCTCAGAAACCTGTTTGCTGGTAACAAATATTTGTGCGCCTAAGCTATTGTATAGTACTACGCCGACATTGCCCGAAGCAGCTGCATTGTATTTTACAAGTATCAAATTGGCATTTCCCAAACTCTTAACAGTTAAAGCATTAATACCACCTAATTTTAACCGGCTTACATTAGAGTAAATGCATTGGTTTTCAGATGAGCAACCTTTTATCCTGTAGTATGCCCATTTTGCTTGAGGTATTTGCACATCAGTAAATGATAGGTTTGCTATTTCGTCTATTGATGAAATAGCCGATTTTAAAGTAATAAAATTGACACCATCCGTTGATCGTTCAACGCTATATTTATTTTTCCCGATTCCTGAACTTTTCCAAGTTAAGTGCACACTTGCATTGGTTTGTTTGGCGCTGAGATTTATGCTTGATAGGGGTAACGCATACAAACCCAGATTTTCTTTTCTGGCAATAACTATTGTAGTACTTGCATCAAATACAACTACATTACCTGCAGCATCCGGCTGGCCTGTTGCATTAGTATTATTTGGATGTTGAATTGATAGAAACATAAACTTATAATCAGGACTGAAAGTAATACCTGTGGGTTCAGCATCCTTTGGTGTATTAGCAAATAATCTTATTGAAGGATTTGCGCTTGTATGTGTCGGCGATACTACCCATATGCGGTTTTCACCTCCATCTTGTAATACCCAAAGATTTCCTTCTCCGTCAAAAGCGAGATTATCTGGCCATTCAAATAAAATTGGTGAAAACGGGCCTAGACCATCAACATCATAAGTTGTATTTTCTACAAAAACCTCTAAATTGTTTACTTGCATTCCATTATCGCTAAATCTATAAATACGGCCTGATGCAGTTGATGCAAAATAAATTTTGCCATCGGGTCCAATCTCTACATCCTCAACCCGAGCAAAATTGTATGCGTTGGCTGCGTTACTTAATGCAATGGTATTGTTGCGTTCCTCTTTTGTTATGTTAGCTATTTGTACCCAAATAGCTGTACTTAATAACGGCGTGGTTTGCATTACGTACAAATTACCCGAACTAAAATTGCCTGCCGTTGTAGCTATAAATTTATATACAAAGCCGTTAGTTGCATTATCTGCACCCCAGTAGGCTACTTTTTGATCGGCCGATATTGCAACGTTTTCGTGGGTTTGTTTGCCCATAGCCCACAATTTATCTGCACCGCCTAAAGCATCCTGATTGATAACCGTACGCGTTGCCGGATCGATCTCTATAATCCAACCTACATCTTCATAACCATCGCCATTAACATCATCCGGGCGTACAACCTCTTCGCAAACCATTATGGTGTTTTTTGGCGTTACGGTGCCTGAACAAAATACTGCAACGTTTCCCAGAGCATTCACAGGAAAATCAACATTTCCACTATTTGTAGTACTCCATAATTTATTTATGCTGTTAAAATTTATGTTTAGTATGGCGCAGGCAGCAGGTGTGGTTTCACTACTTATTGATAAATAGCCGTTAGTACTACTTCCACTAATAGGTACATAACCAGTAAAGTCGAGCGTTTCACCTAACGTTCCTCCATCACTTAAATTGGTGCCTCCACGAATGATGCGTTGAAATGTATGTGAGGAAGGAATCATTAAACTTTGGCTTTGTGGCATCGGCTCTACTGAATTAAATGTTGCAATTGATTGTGACCATGCATCATTAAAGGGAACTACACAAAATATAAATGCAATAATTTTCATGGTTGTACTCATAATAAAATAGTTTTTACAGTTTTGAACTTCTCGGTTAAATTTTAAAGTGTAATACTTTTTCACTTTACTGGATAAGTAATAATGATAATAACAAGCGGGTCACCACCGTTTTGTTGTAATCCAAGCGAACTACCGGTACAGGTCAAAATTGCAACGCCTGTTTTTACGTCAAAAAACCTCCATTCATTTGCACTTTGTCCGTTCCCATTCTATGCAGTAAACCTCATCTTCTTTCAGCAAATGATAGCTAATAGACGAACCAATTTTTTATACCCGCTTAAGAAATGAGAGATTAATTTGTCGGCATCTTTAAAAAATACATAGCCTGTGCTCATACCTATACTACCGTGTGGAGATGGCTGTTGCAATCTTTTATCCTGTTCATGCTCAACAATAAATCTTTGCTCTGATATCTTGCCATTATTACTGTGGCGATTGTTATCATAATTATTAGTAAACAGGGTAATAGATTTAAATGCTCTTATTTATCAACTTTATATTAAAAATAAATTTTAATTGGCATTTTGTGGTATATCTCCAATTCTTTGTTTGCATCTTCACAAAATTTATAAAGGCGCATAGGCGAAGCATTAGTTATTACTAAGTTTGCTAACATTTTTTTAAAGCCCTCATCATTTTTTATGAAAACACTTTTAGTAGCAGCGATTGCTTTTGTTTTAAGTATCTCAGGCAACCTGTATGCTCAAAATGAGTATAGATATTCTTTAGATCTAAATCAGGTAAATAATGATTCTTTGCATGTTGAGTTATTAGTACCAAGTTTAAAACAAGCTACACTTACTTTTTCTTTCCCGAAAATAATACCCGGTACTTATGCCATTAGCGATTATGGCAAGTTCATCAACTCAGTAAAAGCTTTTGATAAAGCAGGAAAATCGTTGCCAGTTAGTAAACTAAGTGATGACAAGTGGCGAATTATAAAGCAACAAATCTTACCAGGATCACTTATACCGTATCCGACATTTTTGATGCAGATATTAAGCATAATATCTACCCAATGGCAGCAACAAATATTGAGCAGGGCAAAAATTTTGTAATACATACACCCGGCTTTTTTGGATATTTTGATGGCTTTGGGCAACTACCATTTGATGTTACTATAAACAAGCCTGACAGCCTTTATGGATCTACAAGTTTAACTGCCGTAAAGCAGACATCAAAACAAGATGTTTTTAAGGTTAATAATGTTGATGTTTTGTACGATTCGCCTATAATGTATAGCGTGCCAGATACAACAACTATAAATGTTGGTACCAGCAAAGTTTTAGTTTCGGTTTATTCTCCCGGTAAACAAATCCATTCAAAAGAAATAGCAGGATGGATGAGCGACCTGCTAGAAGCGGCTCGCAAATACCTCGGTGGCAAGCTACCCGCAGAGAAATATGCTTTCTTATACTATTTTAAAGATGCGCAGCTTACGCATTCATTTCCGGCAGGTTTGGGTGGGGCTTTAGAACACACTACATCTTCTTTTTACTATTTACCCGACGCACCAGCCGCTGCTTTGAAGCCTAATATCGTAAACATTTCGTCACACGAGTTTTTCCATATCATCACGCCACTAACAATCGCATCAAAAGAGATAAAAGAATTTAATTATGACGAGCCTGTACTTTCAAAACACTTGTGGCTTTATGAGGGAGTTACCGAATACACTGCCCATCATGTACAAGTAAAATATGGGTTGATAAGTAACAGGCAATTTTTAGATATTTTGTCTGAAAAAATTACAAACTCGCGTACCTCTTACAACGACACACTTTCGTTTACAGAAATGAGTAAAGAAGCCGCAGGAAAGTATGAAAAAGAGTATGGCAATGTGTACGAGAAAGGTGCTTTAATTGGCGCTTGCCTAGATCTGCTGCTTTTAGATTTATCTGACGGCAACTATGGGTTAAAAAATCTGACACACGATCTTGGAGTAAGATATGGTAGCAAGAAATTTTTCAATGATGATGAATTAATTGATGTTATTGGAGAATTAAGCTATCCGCAAGCAGCAGCGTTTTTACGCAAATATGTACAAGGTACAAGTGCCATCCCTTACAATGAGTACTTTAAATTAGCCGGGGTTAAGTTTACTCCCAAGTTGGAAAATAAGGTTTTTTCCATCGGTGGAATTTACCCCGCACAGACGCAGTCTGGCGCTATAGTTATTCATCCCGCTTCGCGTTTTAATGATTTTGGAGAGGCTGTGGGATTTAAAGCGATGGATCAATTGTTTTCACTAAATGGCGTCATTTTAAATACAACTAATTCCCAGTATGTAATTGATAGTATTAAAAATGCAATGAAAGAGGGTGAGATGTTTGAAGCCATGGTGGGGAGAAAAAATGAAAAAGGCGTAATTGATACCATCCTACTAAAGACAATTGTATTTAAAGCTACAGAAGTAACATTAAACACATTGGAGCTAATGCCTGATGCATCGGCACATCAAAATTTGGTGCAACAAAGTTGGTTAAAGCCGGCCATTGTAGAAAGCAATGTATCAGTTAAAGCTATACCTACGGATGTTAGTAGTATAGATGCAATTGTAAATAGTCTTTATAACGTTATTTCAGGACCTGCGGGTGATAGAAACTGGGAACGTTTTAATAGTTTGTTTTTGCCTGAAGCTACAATGGGCGCTGCTTCGCAAACGCCAAAAGGCAATCAATTTAAAACTTTTACACCCGCAGAATATCAGCGAAATAATGCGCCATTCTTTATGCAATCAGCATTTTACGAAAGTGAGATGAAACGTATTGTTACTCAATTTGGCAATATTGCATCGGTGGAGTCTTCTTACCAATATAAAACGGAGGCAGATGGTCCTGCAAAACAAAAAGGAATCAATTACATAACATTAGTAAATGCTGATGGCAGGTGGTGGATAGCAAATTTAAGCTGGCATGCAGAAAGCGAGGCTAACAAGTTACCCGCAAATATGCTGGCAAAATAAGTGCATTCGCAAATGTTTTATTGTGTGTAGTATGGACTTATAAGTAAATATACTATAGGGCCTGTGACAGCTACATAAAACCATAATGGCCAAGTATAACGCGCGAGTTTTTTGTGTGATTGCCATTGAGCAGTTAATGCTCTATATGCTGTAAACAGGATGAATGGCAAAATGATAGCCGCCAAAAAAATGTGCGTGACTAAAATAAAATAGTAAAAAACTCTGATGGTACCTACCCCACCAAAAGTTGTTTCACCCGCAAGTAAATGGTGTAAAATATAGAAGACGAGAAAAACTATAGACAGTAATAGTGCACTAATCATAATGCGCTTATGCAACAGATAACGCTTTCTTTTTACAGCTATTAATGCAGCTAATAACAGTATTGCAACACCCGTATTTATAAACGCATTTATTTTTGCGAACACATGTATATCAAAGCTTGATTCTATGTCAATTTTAATTCGGCCTAAGGCGATAATCACCAAAAACACAACAAGCGAAAATGCTATGATGAGTTTGTTAGCTAATTTGTCATTTCGATCGATACTTGGTTGAAGCATGTAAAATATTTTGTTGTAATTATTTTCTAAATAAATTTCTCTTTTTCTTTTTGTCTTTTTCTAACATCAGCAAACCTATATCTTCTGCAAGCTTAGCTAAGGAGGTCGTGTCGAGGCCATTGTAATAGCCTCTTACTACATAATCTCTATCCAACAACACAAACTTCTCAGTATGTATGAAAGCGGTATCAATGCCTTCACCATCTACAAGTCCAAGTTTAAGTTCATTAAATGCATAATCATAAATAGTTTTCTTTTGCCCTGTAAGCATCCACCAATTATCATGATCAACACCAAACCTGTCGGCAAATGCTTTTAATGCTGTAACTGAATCGCGCTCGGGATCTACAGAAAACGAAATAAAACGAACGATTGAAGAGTCAATAACACGACGCCCTTCGCTAAAGTGGGCAAACGACTGTTGCAACTTAGCCATGTTCTTTGTTAGCGTGGGACAAATTGATGGGCATCGGGTAAAGAAAAAGTCCGCTACAACCACTTTGTTTTTTATATCGTATAATTCAACGGTATCGCCCAATTGGTTAACTAGCTTAAAATTGGCTGATTTATGCCATACCGTATCGGTCATAGTCTTGCCATCTACCACCTTTGTAATTACACTATCAACATAAAACCTCCGTGGCATATTGATGGCCTTTTCGCTGGTATACTTTACAATTAGATAAAAGCTAAGAGGGATCAAGATCGCGATACCCAATGCAAGCAAAGCCTTTTTACTCATTTCAAAATTTTGTTTTAACAAAAACCACCGCAAAGGTGCGGTGGTTCAGGCTATAAATTTTACTAAGATTTGCAAATAGTCAAAAGGCTTAATGTTCAATAACTGATTTAGGCGCCTCATGCGTTCCTTCTTCAGTACTGTGCGCTGCCTTTTCAACTTTTTTTACAGAACGCTCTTGCTTATACCTATCGTAAGTCATTCTGTTATTTCTAAACGAATGTCCATCATATAAAAAAGCTATTATAAACCATATAAACAAACCTAATGGCACAACAATAGTCATGATCAGGTTTTTAATTTCATGACCAAGGTGCATAAAATATGATACAATATAAAAAGCTTTAGCAAGCATTAATATAATTATAACACCCTTAATAAACGAACGCAAAAAGCCATCATCCTGAACCCATTTATACATCACAAAGCCCAAAATAAGTTCAACAATCGTTAATACTGACAATATGATGGTTACGTCTCTAACCTCATTTTTTTTGCCTTCTGCATGTTGCCCCGGTAACACTGTATGTTCCATATTCAAATAAGTTAGATGTTATATTTAAATTAAATAAAAACAAGTAAATACAAATACCCAAACAAGGTCAACAAAGTGCCAATATAATCCTGCTTTTTCAATCATTAAATAATGTCCTCGTTTTTCAAAAGTATCATTCATAGCCATTATAAGCATAATAATGTTTATAACAACACCTGAGAAAACGTGAAAACCATGGAAACCAGTTATGGTAAAAAAGAAATTAGTAAAGTTTGTTGATGATTGTGTTCCATCCTGATTTAAAAATGGATTACTTCCCCACCATGCACCTTCATGGTGTAAATGGTGTCCATTCCCATGCCTGACAACTCAAAAAAGCCAAACCTCCCAATATTGTCCAGGTTAAATACTTTATTACTCCGGCTTTATCTCTATCATGTCCGGCTTTAACAGCAAGAACCATAGTGACAGAACTAATAATCAAAATGAAAGTCATTAAACTTACAAACATCAATGGCAGTCCGCTTCCTAACCCTGGAAAAGATTGAAATACTTCGTTTGGGTCAGGCCATCCTGTGCTGCTAAATCGTACTGTGCCATAAGCTATAAGAAATGCGCCAAATGTAAAGGCATCACTCATCAAAAAATACCACATCATCAATTTACCATACTCTACATTGAAAGGGCTTTTTCCTCCACCCCACCATTTTTGTTCTGCCGATACTGTTGTTGTAGACATCTGTCTCTTTTTAAGTTTGGTATGCAAATTTACTCAAGCACTCGTTATTCGAGCATCAAATAGTTAAGCTTTTTGTCAGGAAATTTAACTTCCACTAACAAGGTTAAAAAATATAAATAGGTAGATCCACAATCCATCTACAAAATGCCAATAGGTGCCCATAACCTCAATAGGTACGCTGCTATAACTTTTGTGTTTTGCACTAAAGCCTTTGATAAATAAAATAATTAATGCTATCACCCCACCAAATATGTGTGCCATATGAACACCGGTAATTACTCCTAAAAAGGAACCGGATGCATTGCTATTTACACCTATCAATCGAACGCCATGTTCTTCCAAATAAAGAAAACCGAGATACTGCATCACCATAAACAATATACCCAGTGCAACGGTAATCATCATCAATGTTCTGTATCGCGACATCTCACGAGCTTTAAAAGCTTTTGTAGCTAAATGAATGGTTAAGCTACTAATTAAAATTACGGCTGTAGAATACCAAAATATTGGTGGTAAACTAAACTCAAGCCAGTTACTTTGATTACGCTTAACTACATATGCACTAGTAAAACCTGCAAACATCATTACCAAGCTTCCCATGGCTACCCATAAAATAAATTTATAGGGATGCATTCCATTTCGTTGCTGTTCACTCCATGTTGCCATCATCATAATAACTATTATATAATCTTATTAGCCAGTAGTGCTAATAATACTATTGGTAAATAAATATAGCTGCTGAACATTACGCGTCTTGCAGCTTTTACATCCATTTCGAAATACAATCTTACACACTGCAAAACCATAAAAAGGTTGCATACTAAAACAATCCACAAACTAACTGAACCTGAAATTCCATAATAATAAGGCAGCATCCCAATAGGTATCATTAAAACGGCATACATTATTGACTGCAATGCTGTAAACCTGGTTGGTCCTTCCTTAGCCGGCAACAATTTAAAGCCTGCACGGCTATAATCATTATGAGAAACCCAGGCTATCGCCCAAAAATGCGGAAACTGCCAAAGAAATTGTATTGAAAACAAAATAATGCCTCCCGTCCATATTATAGGTTCATCAGTAGAAAAGCCCGCAACCCAGCCGATTAAACAAGGCAATGCGCCAGGAAAAGCACCTATTAACACCGCTATCGAATTGATCTTCTTTAAAGGGGTATAGATAAAAGCATATAAAAACAAACTAAATGCAGAAAGTAAAGCGGCAGTAATATTGAATAATTGCCACATCATCAACACACCCAGTAATCCCGCAATCAAGGCAAATGCATAAGCTTCTGCTTGTGACATTCTACCTTCAGCAACAGGACGCTTTTCAGTTCTTCTCATTAGTGCATCGGTATCCTTTTCCACAGCCTGGTTTATAGCATTAGCACTACCGGTTACCAACATACCCGCAACAAATAAAAGTGTAACCATCTTAAGGTTGTATTCTAATTCCAGGGGCAAGTAAATAACAAATAACACAGGAGAAAACAACAGTAAAGCTCAGAGTAAACTTTATAAGCTGAAAGTAATCTTTCACCTTCGAAGCAACTGTATAGCTATCTGATATATTTTCTGTTCTACTCATCATAAATTCTAAAATCCTATGCTTTAAAAGTAATGCCCTGAGAAGTCAGGGCATTACTTCATGCAACACCTAAAAGTGAAGCATTATATGTTTTTAATGTGTACTCTCATCTGCCCCAACGGGAGTAGTTTGCGCGATATATTCATGACCATCTTTACCGTAATCATATGGCCAACGATGCACTTCAGGAATCTCGCCGATCCAGTTACCATGACCGGGCTTTATTGGAGTTGTCCATTCTAATGTAGTAGAACTCCAAGGATTTTGAGATGTAACCTTTCTACCCTTAAAAATGGAATAGAAGAAATTGAAGATGAATAATATTTGTACTGCAAATACAATTACAGCAACTACGGTTATAAACTGGTTAAGTCCAACAAACATTTTAAAACTCTGCCAAACGCTATAGTCGTAATAACGACGCGGCATACCTGCTAAACCTTCGTAGTGCATTGGCCAGAAAATAAGATACGCACCTGCAAAGGTTACCCAAAAGTGTATATACGATAAAGTATTATTTAAAAATCTACCATACATTTTAGGGTACCAATGGTAAATACCTGCAAACATACCAAACATACCAGCAACACCCATTACAATGTGAAAGTGTGCAATAACAAAATAAGTATCGTGTAAGTGGATATCAAGCGCAGAGTTACCAAGGAAAATTCCGGTAAGTCCACCTGATATAAATAAACTAACGAAGCCTATTGAAAAGAGCATACCGGGAGTAAAACGTAAATTACCTCTCCACAACGTTGTTAGCCAGTTGAAAACTTTGATTGCGGATGGTACTGCAATAAGTAACGTAAGTAATACGAAAAACGAACCTAGGAATGGGTTAAGACCTGATACAAACATGTGATGCGCCCAAACTAAAAAGGCAAGAACCGCAATAGCAAAAATAGATCCCACCATCGCCATGTACCCAAAGATAGGTTTACGTGCATTTGTACTCATTACCTCAGACACCAGACCCATTGCAGGCAAAATAATAATGTAAACCTCCGGGTGTCCTAAAAACCAAAATAAGTGTTGGTACAAAATTGCACTTCCGCCCTCATTTGGTAATGCGCCTACACCATTTATGTATATATCACTTAAGAAAAAGCTAGTACCGAAGTTTCTATCAAAAATTAATAAAATAAAGCCGCTAAATAATACTGGAAAAGATAGAACTCCTAATATGGCCGTAAAGAATAATGCCCAGATAGTAAGTGGCAAACGAGTCATACTCATGCCCTTAGTACGCATATTTAATATAGTAGCTATGTAATTAAGACCTCCTAACAAACTACTTACCACAAACAGAGCCATACTAATTAACCAAAGATCCATACCAGTTTTTGAACCCGCTTGAGCTGAACCTAATGCACTTAACGGAGGGTATGCAGTCCAACCACCTGAAAATGGTCCTGTTTCTACAAACAATGACGAAAGCATTATGATGCTAGCAGTAAAGAAAAACCAATAGCTAAGCATATTCATAAAAGGAGACGCCATGTCGCGTGCACCTATTTGCAAGGGAATTAAAAAGTTAGCAAAGGTTCCACTAAGGCCACCGGTCAATACAAAAAATACCAAAACAGTACCATGTGTAGTTACCAATGAATAATATGCTTCAGCGGAAATGTGTCCACCTTTTGCCCACTTACCTAATATAGTCTCCAAAAAAGGAAAGGTAGAATCAGGGTAACCAAGCTGCAGACGAAACAGGACAGACATTAAGCCTCCTAATACCGCCCATACCATACCAGTTATTAAAAATTGTTTAGCAATCATCTTATGATCCTGACTAAACACATATTTAGAAATAAATGTTTCATGATGGTGATGATGTTCAGCATCATGATCATGATGAACTAATGGATGTACCTGTTCTTCAGCCGTGTGTTTGCACTATTGCTTCGTTACTCATAACTATTTTTTAAATCGACAACAAAGGGTTGTCTTCACCTTACATCACTATATTTCAAATAAATTATAAATTGCTTCCTTTAACTGATGCTACTTTAGCAGTAGCTGTACTGTCTTTCACAGCCGCAGTTGCGGGCGCTGCACTTGGATCTTTATCAGGAAAAGCAGTGTAATAGTATGGCTTTTGTTTAGCCATCCATATATCAAATTCTTCCTGAGTTACTACTTCAATTACGCCCTTCATTGAGTAGTGTCCGTTTCCACACATTTGGTCACATGCTATCTCATACTGAAACTCGGGGTTTTCTGACATCTCCCTCATTTCCTTTGTAGTGTATTTTGGCGTAAACCAAAGTGTTGTTGGAATACCTGGCACAGCATCCATTTTCATTCTGAAATGTGGCAGACCAACATCATGTATTACATCTCGGGAGCCTATCACCAATCTAACAGGCCGGCCTTTAATCAAGTAAACAGTTTGTTCCATCACAACATCATCATAGGCTGCTGGGTCAGCCTTTTGATTAAGGGTTGTGTTATCCTCCCAAATAAGACCAAGAGAATTGGTAGCAGGATCTATGTTTCTAAAATATTTTTTACCGAAAATGTTGTCCTTGCCCGGATACCTATAAATCCAACCAAACTGCTTTCCGGTTACCTCAACAATCAATGCATCTTTAGGTGCATCACCCGTAAAAATAAACCAGTTCCTTAATCCGATTACAACTAAAACTGTAAGGACAATTGCCGGAATTACAGTCCATATAATTTCGAGTCTGTTATTGTGTGGAAAAAAGTAAGATTTTCTAGTCTCATTTTCCTGGTAACGGTAAGAGAACCAAAATAAAAGTATTTGTGTAATAAAGAATACGATACCTGTAACTACAATTGTTAGGTACATCATCGAGTCCACCTTTTCACCTTCTACTGAAGCGCTCTCTTGCAACAAACGCCCTTTAAGAATTTCATGACAATAGTAAACCCCAATCAAGCCTAGAACAAGGAAGGCAATCATCAAAAATCCGTTTACCTTATTATTGTTCTTACGAGATTGTTCTTCGCCTTTTAGGATGTCTACATATTCACTAGCTTTTGCGATCTGGAAAATGATTACAAATACGAGGAGAACTGCAGCAATTGTAAAATATAGTGACATAATTACTATTAATATTTTCTAATGGGTCAAATAAATGACTGTAACTACTAAGTATGATGCAAAATGCTTTCTTTGAAATATGGATGACTTTTGGCAACCAAAGGTTCTTTCGCTAGCGCCTTACCGACAAACATGATTATCATACCTGCATAAAGAGCGAGAATACCAAAGTCTAACCAACCGAGCGTTACATGATCTTTAGATACACTTCCCATAACCATTTGATTAAAATCAATCCAATGTCCAAAGATGATTAAAACTGACATAAAAGTAAGCATCGTGTAATTTCTTTTTGCCCCTCTTTTCATTAATATTAACAGTGGAGCAACAAAGTTTATTATAAGGTTCAACAAGAAAATACCTCTCCATGCACCCTGCACTCTATGTTTGAAATAAATGGTCTCTTCAGGAATGTTTGCGTACCATATAAGCATGTATTGTGAGAACCATAAGTAAGTCCAAAAAATAGAAAAAGCAAACATAAACTTGCCGATATCATGTAGGTGCTCCTGATTAGTATATTCAAGATAACCCCTGTTTTTTAGCGCAATAACCCAAAGAGCTATTAGAGACATACCTGAAACAAAAGAACTTGCGAAAGTATACCAACTAAACATAGTGCTATACCAATGCGCATCAATACTCATGATCCATAACCATGGAACTGTGGAACCAACAGTAAGCCCGAACCATACTAAAAACATAGAAGCCATTACTGTGTTTTTCCAAATCCACTTTTTACCCTCCTCTAAAGACATGCTTTCACCATTCGCTTCTCTGGAGTAGTCACGCATCTTTTTACCTAGAAACCACCACAAACCAACAGCTAACAGAGTCCATATTACAAAGAAAGGCTTGTTTAAAAATCCTGTCTTCTCTAAAAGTAATCTGTCATTACCGGGTGTTAACCAATGGTATATAGGATGGTGATCACCATGACCAAGACCGAAAACGATAAATAACAATAGTACAACGGTTATTGTTCCAAAAATGGGTACGAGCGTTGAAATGGCTTCGGGAACTCTTCTAAAAACCATTTGCCATCCACCATGAGCCATGGTTGTGACGCAAATGAAGAACATGCTGGCATTGCATATAAGCAAAAAGAATACGCTATTATATAAGATAGTACTCCAAAAAATTGCCTGTTCATGAACATCACTACTAAGTCCCTTGGTAATAAATCCAATGATAAAGGCAAGCAGTCCTGCGCCCATCAAACCCATCGACCAGGTTTTCATCCCACCTGTTACTTCAAAATGCTCTCTAATTGTAGATGCCATCTTTTTATTTTTGATTGCAGAATTGTTATGCTATTAAATTTATTTTGCCACTGCCTGTGCACTACTGTCAGCAGCCGGTGCAGTAGCAGTTGCGCCACTGCCCTGTTGCATTTTAATATATCTTGAAACCATCCATCCTCTGCGTTTTATTTAGCTGAGATGCATAGCTACCCATTTGTCCCTTACCATATGTTTGCACATGAAAATAAGTTCCTTCAGACTTTGCCTCTATAACCGGGTCACCAACAAGCGTTGCAGGTTTTGCAGGGTAAGGGCCCTGTCCACCTTTGTATAATGGGCCATTACCGTCTAATTTAGTTCCATGGCAAATACCACAGTTAACTAAGTATAAGCGCTCTGCCTCAGCTACTTCTATCACAGTCATTGTTCCAATCGGATTAACTATGCTGGCGCTTTGAGCGTACCCGGTACTATCATTTTTTAAACGATAGGGTAATTCTTCACCCCTAGAAATAGTACCTGAAACAGGTTGATTGTTGTAATTTATTCCCTTTGATGCAAGATTACTATGATCAGTATACGTTTCATATGCCCTGCTTACACCCATATCAGGCATATATTCCAAACCGCGTTTACGTTGCACATCGTCACAGCTAATTATTAAAACAGCAGCAAGCGTAAAAAAAGATATTATTGATAATTTCTTCATCTTAATATTTATAAGTTTATCCGATAACAGCAGCAGTATCATCTGCGTACAAATCCTGCTCCTTGTCGTATCTACCTAACCACCAGCCATCTTCGGCGGTTTGTGTTTCAACTATTATTGCACCGGCACTTTCCATAAAACCACTAAGGTCGCCTACGTTTGTACGTGAACTTGTTTCAAGAACCATAACAAATAGATCGTCTGTAGCTCTTGGGTGAAAATGATGCTTTTTTACAAAAGGCGCAAGTTGACATAGATAACAGAAAGTAAGTACCATACCAACAGCAGCAAAAAGCACTGTAAGTTCAAAAGTAATTGGGATGAAAGCTGGTAATGGCAAATGTGGCTTACCGCCAATGTTTAACGGCCAGTCTTGAGTAAACACCCAACTCATAAATGTAAGCGCTGTTGTAGTACCAGTAATACCATAAATGAAGCCAGCTGTATGCAAACTTGTTTCCCTTAGACCCATAGCATGATCGAGACCATGAACAGGAAAAGGTGTATAAATATCGTGAATCTTATAACCAGCATTTCTAACCTTCTTTACTGCCGGAAATAAAACTGCTTCGTCATCAAAACAAGCAACTACAAATTTCTTTCTTGCCATAATTTGTTTTTTCTAATCCGATTACTTAAAATCATCTTTTAATTACCGTTAATGTGCATGTTCGTGCACAAAGGCTTCCACTGGTTGACTTTCAACCACATCCATCTTATCCTTAAAGTTTTCACCCGATGTTTTAAGCACGTACTTGATTTCCGCAACTGCAATAACAGGGAAATATTTTGAGAATAAGAAAAAGCATGTGAAAAATAATCCGAATGTTCCAGCATAAAATCCAATTTCCCAAATGGTAGGGGAATAATATGGACTCCAGCTACTTGGTAAATAGTCACGGTATAAGGATGTTACAATGATAACGAACCGCTCGAACCACATACCAATATTTACAATGATGCTCATGAAGAACGTGAACGCAACATTTCTTCTTAACTTTCTAGACCAAAATAACTGTGGAGACACTACGTTACAAAACATCATACTCCAATAACTCCAACCGTAGGGACTAAATAAGTTTGCGCGGCTATATCCAAACGTGTACCACTCATATTGGTTTCTACCATACCAGGCCACAAATAACTCAGTAAGGTATGCAACGCCAACAATTGAACCAGTCAATACAATTACCTTATTCATTGCTTCAATGTGCCCTAATGTGATATACTCTTCTAATTTGTATACTTTTCTAAGTATGATCATGAGGGTTTGAACCATGGCGAATCCTGAAAAGATTGCACCCGCAACAAAGTATGGAGGAAAAATTGTGGTATGCCATCCTGGTATAACCGAAGTGGCAAAGTCAAAGGATACGATAGTGTGTACGGATAATACGAGTGGTGTACTTAAACCAGCAAGTACTAATGACAGACTTTCATGACGCTGCCAGTGTTTGGTACTTCCGTTCCATCCAAAGGATGCCACACCATAAAACATTTTTCTAAACTTGGTTTTTGCTCTATCACGTACAGTAGCAAGGTCAGGCAATAAACCTGAATACCAGAATAATAGTGAAACCGTAAAATAAGTTGAGATCGCAAAAACGTCCCATAATAACGGTGAGGCAAAGTTAGGCCATAACGGACCGCGAGTATTGGGATAAGGAAGAGTAAAGAATGCCATCCATACACGCCCCATGTGAAAAATTGGAAACTGACCGGCACACATTACGGCAAAAATCGTCATAGCCTCCGCTGCTCTGTTTACACCCGTTCTCCAACCCTGACGGAAAAGTAAAAGAATTGCGGAAATTAATGTACCTGCGTGACCAATACCTACCCACCAAACGAAATTGGTAATATCCCATCCCCAACCAATTGTTTTGTTCAAATTCCACTGGCCTATACCATAGGTAACATCTCTATATACCGAATACACTCCAAATAAAAGTAGCGTAATCGAAATGAAAAACCCTACATACCAAAGAGTGGTGGGCTTCGCTTCAATCGGGCGGATGATATCTTCCGTAACCTGGTGATAATCTTTATTACCGTCTACCAGTGGTTCCCTTACTTGTGACTCGTACTTTAAATGCATCTGGTTGTTGGTTTATACGGCCAATGCCGGTTAAGCTTTTTCTGTAAATCCTTTTTATAACCTATTGTATCAACTTTTTCTTAAAATTAATGACCTGCTTCTTGATGTTCCATTTGTTTACCTTCTGTACTACCTGCAGTTTCTACCTCGTGCTCAATGTGCACTATGTCGTCGGTATTTCTCACTTTGGCTAGGTAACTAACATTAGGTAGGGTATGTATCATTTCTAACACATAGAAAAGCCGGTTTTCGTTCTCCACACGGTGGCGATAGATCGGGCTAGCCTGGTCATTTACATTTCCGAACACAATGGCGTCTGAAGGACATGCTTGTTGACAAGCTACCTTTACATCCCACTCATCGTTAGCACCCGTTTTTATAGGACGACTTTCCTTCTTAGCTTTCAATTTACCTTCTTGCAAGCGTTGTACACAGAAAGAGCATTTCTCAATTACGCCCCTGCTTCTAACAGTAACATCCGGATTTAAAACCATTCTGGTCAAATCCTCATTCATTAACAATGAGGCATCTGTAAGTACTTCGGTCTGGTTATCAGGGAAACTATCAGCGCCCATATAATCAGCCCAATTGAAACGACGAACTTTGTAAGGACAGTTATTACCACAATATCTTGTACCGATACAACGGTTATAAATCATTTGATTGATACCCTCGCTACTGTGATTGGTTGCCGAAACCGGACAAACGTTTTCACAAGGAGCATTGTCACAGTGTTGACAAAGCATCGGTTGAAAAATTACAGTCGGATTATTTATATCACCACTAAAATAGCGATCAATGCGTATCCAATGCATGTCATGATATCTGGCCACCTCACTTTTACCAACAACTGCAATATTATTCTCTGCATTACAAGCTACCACACAAGCCTGACAACCGGTACAGCTGTTCATATCTATGCTCATACCCCAGCGAATGCCTGGCCTTTCGAAAACGGGATATAAGGTAGCTTCTTTTGCAAAATTTCCGGTGTTGGGAGCAAAATCTTCATGCAACTCCTCTCTGCGTTCCTTAAACATGTGTGGATGCTGTTTTAAGGTACCCATTGTAGTTTCAAGAACTACATCCGTTCTACCGGCATAGCTATTAGAAACTTGAGTTTGCGCAACTTTATATTCTCCTACACCACGTTCAACTGTTACATTTTTTATATCGTATTGACGGCTCTTACCATCGAACCCAACTAAAGGAAACACATTTTTTCCTGCGCCATCCGCAGCTCTACCTAGCTTCTCACTGCGACCGTAACCCACTGCTACCGCAATTACATCAGGATTTGTACCCGGAACAATAATTATTGGAAGCTCAATAGATTTTCCGTTTGCACTTATTTTAAGTTGTCTTTTATCAGGATGCACCTCATAAGCATCAGAATCACCACTGTTAGTTAGGTCAATGTTGAACATTGACTTAGCCATTGTAGGAGAAATGATAGCATAATTATCCCAAGTAGCTTTCGTTATTGGGTCAGGCGCCTCATGTAACCATGGGTTATTAGCTTGCTGCCCTTCGCCAATTGTAATTTTCTGATAAATAACTAATTCCGTACGAGCCCCCTTCGGTGCCGCGGATAAAGTAGCGGTAGCCGTACCAAGTGATCCAGCATTGAAAGAAGCACCCTGCCCACCAGTTGGGCGAGATGAAGCTTTTGCTTCCGCACCATTTGTGCTATTTCCGGTAGAATCTGTAGCAATAGAGCCAGGAACAAAAGAGTCAATTATTGTAGTTAATGAAACTTTTGACGTCAAAGGGTTTAAAACGCCATCCTGCAAAATCTTATTGAAATTATCTTCACCGCCGGCTTTACCAACCCAATAGTTTCTAAAATAAGATGCGTAGTTAGTGTTGTTACCGCTCCAGCTCAACAAACTATCTTGCCACTGGCGTGTCTTAAATAAGGGACTAATAGTTGGTTGAAGAAAAGATACTTGCCCTGTTTTTGGCTCTGCATCACCCCAGCTCTCCAGATAATGATGATCAGGGATAACATATTTGCACAACTGTGTAGTCTCATCCAATTTTTGATTGAAAGAAACTGTAAGCTTCACCCTACTTAATCCATCAACAAACCTTTTGCTGTCAGGATAATTGTAAACAGGGTTAGCACCGTAAATAAATAGAGCACCCACAGCACCACGGTTCATGTCTTCAACTAACTGAACCATTTCAGCATCTATACCTTGCTTAGAATTATAGGTTGATGACCAATCAATAGTAGTACCATTGGCACCAATCAGATTATTTATAGCATTTACTACAATTTGCACATTCGTATCGTTGCTGCCGGAAATTACCAGGCCTGCACCTTTACTTGCCATTAAAGCTTTAGCAGTTTTTGCAACACCTTTTGCTACTACATCGCTAAAAGTAGGTGCAGTAACTCCGGAACCACCTAAGGCCGCATACAGGGCTAATGCTATCGCTCCAGTTTCTGATGGGCGGTGATGGTATCTCTCATCTGCACAAGCACCGGTCATGCTCATCATACCTTCAAACTGGATATGACGACTCATTTGTGGATTCTTCTCATTTATTTTACGACCTACGCCGTATAATTTAGAAAACTCCACCGGACTAACCGAAGCATTTAGAAAATCGGAGCTCAAGCTAACTATTACTTTAGCAGTATCAAATTTATAAGAAGGGATTGCTCTTTTACCATAAGATGCCTCATTGGCCAATAACGTGCCTGTATAACTTACAGCATCATATTGTACATGTCTGCTACCAGGAAAACGTGATAAAAACTGAGAAATGACATCTTTAGTTGAAGGAGATACGATTGAACTTGTTAGTAACACGATGGGTGCACCACCTAAAGTACCTATTGCACTTCCAATCATTCTGTCAAATGCTTCAAAAGTACTCACCTCCTTGCCGTCAGCCATTGGAAAACGCAGGCGTGAATTATCGTAAAGGTCCAAAACGGAAGCCTGGACTCTTGCAGATGTGGCACCTTTGGTGAAGGGTGACATTTCGTTTCCTTCAATTTTTATAGGACGGCCATCTCTGATTTTCGCAATCACTGGTACCGCTTCACCATCCTGCACATAAGTAGTAGCATAATAATTAGCAACACCTGGAACAATATCTTCAGGCTTATTGGTAAAAGGGATCGCCTTTCGCACAGGCATCTCACAACTTGCAGCTACTGTTGCAGCTGCAGTGCTGAAACCTAAATATTTTAGAAAATCTCTACGGGGACTTTTTAGTTCTAGTAATCCTTTATCATCAGCCTCCAACGGCAATTCTTCCTGGAACTCGTCATCAGCAGTGGTTTCATTAGCAGTTGATTTGTTCAACTCCCCAAAACTAGTCCAGTACTTTTTATGCTCCATATATGTTATAGTTAACGGCTATTAGCTGCATTCAGCGTTTAAGCCCTTATTTTAGGTTAATGTGATTGCAGCCAGATGTTTGCAACTGCGATATCATTTTAATTAATAGTGACATTTTTGACATTCAGTTCCACCGATCTTCTCAACTGTTATTCCCTTTGATTTGTCTATTTTGCCATTCTTTAAATCGTCATGAAACTTTTGATAAATGCTATAAAAGCCATTATCGTTAAACTGAACCTGAGTAGTGCGGTGACAATTAATACACCAACCCATACTTAAGTCAGCAAACTGTTTTACTTCATCCATTTTTTGTATTTCGCCATGACATGTTTGACAGGCTACTTTACCCACCTTTACGTGCTGAGAGTGGTTGAAATAAACGTGATCAGGTAGGTTGTGTATTTTAACCCATTCTACTGGCTTGGCTTTGTTAGGATCCCACTCCTTATTTACTGCAGGATCGTAACCAGCTGCTTTATACAATTTTTGAATTTCAGCAGTTCCATTTACTTCGGTACCATCTTCTTTATAGATCTTGTCTTTACCGCTATATTCGTTAATGGCTTTATGACAGTTCATACAAACATTAATAGATGGAATGTTAGCATGTTTGCCTTCTGCTGCACCGCCATGGCAATATAAACAGTTGATCTGATTAACACCTGCATGCACTTTGTGAGAATAATAGATAGGCTGTTCTGGTTGATACCCTTGGGTACGTCCGAGACCTATAGCTCCTTTAACTGTAAAATAGCCTCCTACACAAAATAATACTACTGTTATGATAGCTATGTAAGCCTTATTTCTCCAAAAAGGAACAGGCTCTAAAGTTTCACGATTTTCCTTTTCGTCTGTAAGCTTTTTAAGATTGCTATTTACCTGAAGCAGTATCATAGCTACTACTGCGAGAATCAAAGTCAAAATTCCGAAAAGCAAAGTATTATCACCGCCAGAAGAAGTTTCAGTAGCTGAACTTGTGCCCTGAGCTGGTGCATCGGTTGCTGAGCCTGCAACTTTAATATAGTCTAATAATTCATTTATCTGCTTTTCCTCAAGGTTTGGAAAAGCGTTCATTTGAACTTTATTCCACTTTACGTAAAGTTCATTTGCATATTTATCACCAGTTTTTAAGAAAGCCTGGCTATTATGTATCCATGCAGTAAGCTTTTTTCTGTCGCCGCCCCATCTTTCCTCAACACCCGCCAGAGCAGGGCCGGTTAAATCCTTCTTGATAGCATGACAAGAAGCACAATTTGCGGAAAAAAGTGCCTGTCCACCTTGCGCTTTCGCCTGTTGACCCAGCAAAAAGCTAACAGAAAAAATTAAAAAAAGAAAAAATGTTTTGAGTACCCTACTTATATAGATCATATACACAAATCGTTGTGCTTTGATGAGGAAAAATTTCCGAGAATGGCTGCAAAAATAGGGTAGGATATTGACATAATATCAACATGTTAAAAAAAAATTTTCCCTTGTTTTATAATGGTTTGAGCAAGTTTACACAAAAGAAAAAATCGCATTGTCATATTTGTGTAAGCCAATTTAACTATGAAATATTGAAGATGGATGTTTAGATGAAGGTTTTATTGAAACACATTTCAACTTCAATCATATAATGAATAATATATAAAAGATACAATGCTGTTTTTCAAAACTCGATAGTCAATTAATAGTTGCTTTATTTTGTAAGGATAATTAATAGAAAATAGTTTTGAATGCAACAACCTAACATGAGTGAAAAATACAAAGTCAAAAAATTAGCCTTGTTTGCTTCGGGATCAGGTTCTAACGTACAAAAGATTCTAGAATACTTTTTAGATAATAAAGATATTAAGGTTGCGCTTATTGTAACTAATGTTGCTAATGCAGGTGTTGTGCAAAAAGCGAATCAATTTGCAATTCCGGTGTTAACCATTGAGCGAGAACCATTTTTTAGAGGTCAACACTATCTTGATGAATTAAAACAGTTTGAAATTGATTTTATTGTTTTGGCGGGTTTTCTATGGAAAATTCCTGAACCACTAATTGCAGCATTCAAAAATAACATTATCAATATTCATCCTGCGCTGCTGCCAAAATATGGTGGTAAAGGTATGTATGGGTTAAAGGTACATCAGGCAGTGATTGACAAGGGTGAGCTAGAAAGTGGTATTACAATACATTACGTTGACGAGCAATATGATCATGGGAATACGATTACTCAAATAAGTTGCCCGGTATTTGCTGATGACACGGCAGAGGCATTAGCAAAGCGCATACAATTGTTAGAGCATGAACATCTGCCCCAAACCATTGAGCGGTTGCTAATGACCTAAAAGCTACCCCATGAAACGTTTTAAAATATCACTACTTATACTTTCGGCAATAATGGCCTTTAACACAGCTACATCACAGGTGAATAGCAAAACATTTGGTTTTGTTTTGAAAAAGGTTTTAAATCACTCGGTACCCGAAGTTTCTATTAAGGAGGCAGCTACATTACATAACAAAATTTTTTTAGATGCAAGAGAACCTGAAGAATATGCAGTAAGTCACCTGCCAAACTCGGTATTTGTAGGGTACGATCATTTTGATAAGGCGCGTTTAAAAAGCATAGCTAAAAATCAACCCATTGTTGTTTATTGCTCTATAGGTAAACGAAGTGAGCTTATTGCCGAGCAACTTATTAAAGAAGGTTTTACTAATGTGAGCAATTTATACGGAGGTATATTTGAATGGGTCAACCAAGGTAAAACCGTAGTAGACTTACAAGAAAAGCCCACTGAAAATGTACATGCTTATAGTAGAATCTGGGGCAAGTTTTTAGCCAGAGGCCATAAGGTTTACTAATTTTTAAAGAAGGTGCTATTGATTATTTTGTTCTTCAAAATCGCTATTGGTAAGGGTACCAACTTCTGATGGTTTCGATAATTATTCCTACTTATAATGAAGGACAGGTTATAAAAAGCCTCATTCTAAAGCTTCGAGCTTTAGATGTTTATGAGCATATTACTGAAATAATTGTATGCGATGGTGGAAGCAGTGATGATACAATTACTGAAGCTTCGGCAGCCGGAGCGTTAATAGTACAAAGCAAAAAGGGCCGTGCAATACAAATGAACGCCGGTGCAGCCATTGCCAAGGGCGAAATATTATATTTTTTGCATGCTGACACGGTTCCTCCTAAAAGGTTTATCGAATTAATTATCACTGCACATCAAAAGGGATATAATTCAGGTTGTTTCACATTAAGGTTTGATGTTGACCACTGGTTTTTAAAAGCCAACGCATATTTCACCCGTTATAATATTGATTTATTCAGATTTGGAGACCAGAGTCTTTTTGTAAGTAACGGTGCTTTTAATAATGCTCAGGGTTATAATGAAGATTTAATAATTTTAGAAGATCAGGAAATTATAAGTAGAATTAAGAAATATGGCAAGTTTGTAGTGATTAACAATCCGGTCACAACTTCATCCCGAAAATATATTGCCAATGGCGTCTATAAAACACAATTGGCTTACTTCTTCATTTACATTCTTTTTAAGCTAGGCGTTTCTCAACATTATCTTCTAAAGATTTACAAACTCCTCATCAAACAAAATAAATTGTAGTTACTCCTAAACTAATTTCAATTTAATGCATTTTTATGTTGGTCTTTCAATTGCATAAGGTGATAATAATAAATTGAAATAATGGAAATCTTGCACAATGTTTTTGATTGGATCGGTATACCCATATTGATGGTTGTATTTGGATGTTTGTTTTTCATCGAAGAAAAATTTCAACTAAGACACCGGGTACAATCGAAATGGAAACGTTCTATAATCAACAACTTTGTTTCTATTCCATCATTTGTGCTGCTTCGTTTTATGTTCTTACCCATAATGGTCTGGCTGGCCATTCAAAATGAAACAGTTCATTTCGGGTTGAATTATTTTTATGATTTACCCCTTTGGATTGAAGGAGCTATTGCCTTTTTAATATTTGATTATACTAATTATCTGTGGCATGTACTTAATCATAAAGTTCCGTTGTTATGGCGCTTTCATATTGTACATCATACAGACCTTGATCTTGATTTAACTACTGCAACCCGTTTTCACTTTGGGGAGATGATTGGTTCGGTTATTTTTAGAGGTGCGTTTGTGTTTCTAAGTGGAGCATCACCATTAATTGTACTTGTGTATGAGATTGTGTTTGAGGCAGCAAGCCTTTTTCATCATAGCAATACCAGGCTTCCTCTTCGCGTAGAAAAACTGTTGAATACATTAATTGTAACACCGAGAATGCATGGTATTCATCATTCAGTTTACAAAAATGAAACGGACAGCAACTACGCAGTAATCTTTTCTTTCTGGGATAAACTGCATCATACTTTTAATTTTTCAGTACCACAAAACCAGCTTACGATTGGTGTGCCTGCATATAATAGTGCAGAAGAATTACATGCGCTAAATCTTTTAAAAATGCCCTTTAAAAAAATTAGGGCATGGAAGTCTAATTATTTAATCAGAAATTGTAAATAATTCAATACTCAATTTGCACAGGTTACTTTTACTCTTTTTTCAATTTTTAGATAGAATGTTAAACCTTTTTTGCCTTTCAAACGTATCTACATAAATTTTTTGTTATTCTACCCCTGAAATCAGATACCGCGATCTTATTATTTAGTAGAACTGCTCAAACAGAGGCGGCTGAAAAAGTAATTGCACCTAATATAAGGAGTAAGGTTTCTGCCAAGTTATTTAGTCATTTCATCAATAACGTTAACCACCTGGCCATTGCTACGGGGTTGCCGGTATTTGAAGTGAATGAGCATAACCAAAATGGTAATTCGTTTGGCGAACGGATCGCTAATGCAATTCAAGATGTTTTTGCCAAAGGGTTTTCTAAAGTAATTACTATTGGTAACGATTGCCCGCAATTAACCACAGGTTTAATTAATAATGCTGCGCTAAAGCTTAAAGATCATCAGCTCGTTTTAGGACCTGATACGCACGGTGGGCTATATCTTATAGGGTTGCATAAAGATAAACTTGACAAGGCATCTTTTGCGCGCATGGCTTGGCAAACGCCTGAACTTTATGATGAGTTTAATCAGTTTTATAACTCTGATAAAATTTGTCATTTACAAAAATTGATAGATGTAAACAATCAGGGTGATCTGTTACTGATACGCCATTGTTTAAATGGCCTACATAAGTTGAGAAGCTTTGTACTAAGCATTATCGCCGGCTTCTTAAAAAAGGTAATAACTTCTCCTTTTACCTATCAATATACATTGTTTTCTGATTGCGGGTTAAGGGCGCCCCCACAGGTGTAAACCTAACATTGCTATCAGCAGCATCTTCTCACCTCTCTTTATTATTATTAAACAACTTAAATGAAAAAAGTAATTACTTTATTCACGCTATTTCTTATTACCTATTGTACAACCTTTTCTCAGTCGATTAAAATAAAAGTGTTGAGTTTGTCGGAACGTAATGGTTTGCCAAACATAACGGTTGCACTTTTACAAAATGGAAGCGCTGCATACAATGCTATCACAAATACATCAGGCGAGGCAACTTTAAATAATGTACAACCCGGAGCTTACACTCTTTTTGTTGATCAGTCTGTGTCGTTTTTGGCTTATCAGGAAAACATTGAAGTAGCCTCGGGCAACAATAAAACAATTGAAATCCTGCTGCAAACTAACAGACTAAATGTATTAGGAGAAGTAATTGTAAGTGATAAGGTTAACAGGATAAATACAAGAGATGCAACAGTAGCGTCTGTAGTAACCAAACGTGAAATAGAAGCGCTACCAATTGAAGGAAGAGATGTTACCAGAAGCTTATACAGGCTTCCAAATGTTACGCTTTCTACTTTAAGTTATAATGAAGCACCTAACATTTCTATCAATGGTTTAAGTGGCGTTTATACAAACTATCTTATTGATGGTATGGACAACAATGAGCGATTTTTAGGTAATGTAAAATTCAATACACCTTTTGGGTTTACAGAAAAAGTAAGTGTGTTGACTAATAATTATTCTGTTGAGTGGGGCAATACCAGTAACGGTATTGTAAATGTTACAACACGTTCAGGTTCAAATAAATTTTCAGGTGAAGTATTTTACCTTACCCGTCCCGGATCTATCGTTGATGCACCATCAGCATTTGCCGGCGTTGATCTGTATGGCAATCCTGTTAAAGATGGTTTTCAACGCCAGCAATTAGGCGTTGGAGTGGGAGGAGCAATCAAAAAAGATAAGACCTTCTATTACTTAAACGTTGAGCAGACTTATGATATTAAGGATAACTTACTTAACGTACCTGCACTTGGTATTAAAGAGACCGTACGCGGTAGAAATAGTTTTACTTATGCTTCAGGCAAAATTGATCAAAACTGGAATTCAAATTTCCATAGTAGTCTGCGTGGTAATATTGGTTCTTTTGATATTGAGCAGCAAGGTGGCGGATTAACAGGTGGCATCTTATTTCCTTCAGCTGCCTCAACGCAAAAAAACAGAACGTACTTAGTTGCACTAAAAAACGATTACAATATTTCAGGAAATCTTAAAGGCGAAACCAATTATCAAACATCTTACTTCAGGTGGAATTATAGAGACAATCCAAACTTTGGCAAGCCAGGTGTAAGTGTACAAGGGCCTAGCGGTACAGCCATTGCAAGCATTGGCCCTATCAATTATATTTTTGATGATGATGAATACACCAATCAAATTCAACAAAAGTTTAGATACAATACAGGCAAACATGCATTGATGGCTGGGGCAGAATTTATAACATCTAACTTTAAACTATTAGGTGCCGGTAACACCAATGGTTTTTATACAGTGCGTTTAACGCAGGCACAAATTGATGCGCTTAAAGCACAAAATATTGGAGCTGCTTTGGATATACAACACATACCAGCTAATGTGCAGGTTATTAACTATTTGGTTGATTTAGATAAGTCAATATTTGGAGTACGGCAAAATGTGTTTAATGTTTATGCTGAAGATAACATTGAAGTCAGCAGCAAATTAAATGTAAGCCTTGGCGTTCGGTTTGATTATGATAACCTATCTAAAGCAGGTGGCGATAAAGGAGACAAGAACAATGTAGCACCACGCACAAGTTTCAATTATAAAATAGATGATAAGAATTTAATTAGAGGTGGCTACGGCATTTTCTACGATAAAATAAAATACTCTGTTACTAGTGATAACTTACAGTTCAGCAACAACTCTCCAAACTTTAAACTGCAGTTAGCAGAGTTACAAAGGCTAGGCATACTTGATCCTGGGGCAGATCTTAATAAGATTACCCATGCTGGAAATCTAAAAGCTTTTTATGATCAAGGATCAACCCCTACTTATTTACAAGGTAAAACTGCTGAAGCAGCACAAGGCGATAGAGCCTTACAATCCGCAGCCAATTATAGAATCAAAAATCCTAATGGTTATCAAAATCCTTATTCCCATCAAGCTAGCTTAGGTTATCAAAGAAGGATCACTGATAACTTATCATTTATTGTAGATCTGGTTTATTCAGCTACTAATAATCTGTTTCGCATCACTAATTTAAATACCGCATCTTCTTATGTACTTGACCCTGCAAACCCGGTAGTGCGTACCACTGCGGCCGCTAACCTTACAAGGCCTGTCCCTATTAAAACTGTAGGTGGACAATTTGAAGCGCAGATAAACGGACAGTCTTACAGAGGTATTGCAAGAGATGTTTTTATGACGGAGACAAAAGGTAAAGCCAGGTATGCTGCTGCTAATTTTGTATTGCAAAAAGACAAAGGCATTTCTGATAATTATGCTTACCGTATTTCCTATTCTTTATCAAAAATTAAAACCGATGCAGAGGGTATAAATGTGAGAGCTACAAACGCAAATGATTGGGGTGACGAATATGCTTACGGAGATAATGATCGCACCCATGTATTGAATGGATTGATCACTTGGTACGCTGCAAAAAACTTGTCATTAACGCCTACTATGTTGTTTCAAAGTGGCCAACCCGCATCACGCTACGCTGATGCTAGTAAATTTGGTGGCGTTACTGACTTGAATGGTAATGGAGAAAATGCTTATGCTAATGCAGGGCCTTCTGACTACCAACCCGGTGAAACAAGAAACAATGATCGCTTACCTTCTGCTACAACTTTCGACTTTTCTTTGAAGTATAAAATATTGGTTCGTCACATACCTACAATAGAAATCTCTGCTGATGTGTACAACGTATTTAACACTGAGAATTTAAGTGGATTTAATGTTACAAGATCAGCATCAAACCAAGTGCAACTAGGTCCTAAGAGTTCTAACATGTTTAACAAAAGAGCGGCTGCACCACCACGCCAGTTTCAATTTGGATTGAGGTATATCTGGTAATCATACACACAACAATATTCATCACTTAACTTACAGTTTTTGATAGTATGATTTTAGACAAGAACAACTTAGAAGATATTAGCCAGTACTTAAAAGATCACCAGCTTGTTGAAGCTGGTGATCATGTTATAAGTGCAGACAAACCTGGTGAAGGCAACATGAATTATGTGCTTCGTATCACGTTGACTTCTGGCAGCTTGATTATAAAGCAAGCGAGGCCTTTTGTAGAAAAATACCCGAACATTGCTGCGCCCGAAGAAAGAGTAATTGTTGAAGGGGCTTTTTATAAAAAAGCAGCAAGCAATAATGATCTGAAGGATATGATGCCCTCGATCAAACTGGTAGATGAATTACATCATATCATTGTATTAGAAGACCTTGGCACATCAAACGATCTTACTTATTTATATCAACAACAGCAAGCACTTAGTGTTGACGAAGCAAAAAGTTTGAGTTACTATTTATCAGTTTTGCACAATTCATTTAAAACAAAAAATGTTGATGAATTAATGTCTAACAGAAAGTTAAGAGCCCTTAATCATGAGCATATTTTCAAGTATCCATTAATGGTAAATAATGGCTTTGATTTAGACACGATACAAGTAGGTTTGCAAGCCCTATCGATGCCTTACAAAAACAATGATTTGTTGCATAAGAAGGCTGCAGAACTTGGCAATAGTTATTTGAGTGATGGAGACACACTTTTACATGGCGACTATTACCCCGGCAGTTGGTTACAAACCGAAAAAGGAGTTACCGTAATTGATCCTGAATTTTCATTTTATGGTGCTGCGGAGTTTGATCTCAGTGTAATGATAGCACATCTGAAAATGGCTCAACAGCCATCAAATATTCTTGACACTGTTATAGCATCCTATCAAAAAACAGAAACCTTTGATCATGATTTGTTTCATGAATACATAGGCATTGAAATTATACGCAGAATTATTGGCCTTGCACAACTTCCACTTACGCTTTCTCTAGCAGAAAAAGAAGTACTGCTGCAAGAAGCACTTCAATTATTACAAATAACCCAACCTTCAATTTAAAATTACTATGACGAATACACCTAAAAGAGTTTGGTTTGATACGGACATTATGATAGGCTTACCTGAGAACGCCCCGCGCGAAGTGGATGACGGCGTAACACTCATTATGGCTTTGAGACAACCGTCAATAGAACTGGTTGGTATTAGCATTATTACCGAAATTGAATATGGAGAAGCTGTTACACATAAACTGCTAAAGTGGTATAACAACACAGGCAAAGACATACCGGTATATAAAGGTTCTGATAAGGCTAATGATGTAGGTATAGAGAACGATGCTACGCGGGCATTGACTGCAGCACTAGAAAAAGAAAAGCTTACAATTCTCGCTTTAGGACCTGTTACTAACATAGCAACAGTTTTAAAAAATCGTCCTGATTTGGCGGAACAAATGACCGAAATAGTTTTTTGTATTGGTCGTACGCCAGACCTTGAGTTCAGGCCGGGACTTGGCAATTATCCTGTAGGTGATTATAACTTCGAACGCGATGTAGAATCAATGAGAATTGTTCTAGACACCAATATTCCATTAGTGTTTTCAGGTTTCGAATGTAGCTGCTCTCTCTTTCTCGGTCCTATTGATATTGATAGGTTACAAGAAGGTACAGAAGGTGATCGTTGGGTATATGATCAATTAATGCCTTGGATAAAAAGAGGACATCAATTATTTAAATCTGAAGGATTCATTCCGTATGACACTACAGTGCTTGGCTATCTGACACACCCTGAACAATTTTTATATTACGAGGATATACCCGCTGAAATTCATGAGAAGGCTAACGATACATTGGCTAACGGAAAAGACAAAAGACCCACTAAATCTTACCTTGAAGTGTCATACGATTTTAAAACCAACAGAAAGGTAAAGTATGCATACAAAACGTTACCAGGATTTGAAGAAATAGTGATAAAGAATTTATTAGGTAAATAGGGTTATTGTTATGGTTAGAAACAAGTTATTGTTGATTCTCTTATCTGCTCTTGCCATGTTTGCTTGCAGCGAAAGTAAACAATCAGGTGATGATGTTGCCAATTTAACATGGCCACAAATTGAACAACAAGCAAAGGGTAAGTCTGTTACTATGCTGATGTATGTAGGTTCTAAAAGCTTGAATAAATACATAAATGAGTATGTAATACCCACATTGAAACAGCGCTACAATATTGACATGAATGTTGTAAATGGTCAGGGCAAAGACATTGTAAACAACATAATGAGTGAAAAGGAAGCGGGTAAATCTGTTGGACAGGCTGACCTATGCTGGATCAATGGGGAAACCTTTTATCAACTTAGGCAAATTGATGGTCTATACGGGCCTTATACAAGTCAATTACCTAACTCAAAATATGTAGATTACAATAATCCTATAATCAGGTACGATTTTCAAGAAGAAGTTAAGGGGTACGAAACGCCCTGGAGCCTTGCAACTTTTTTTCTGATGTATGATAGTGTTAGAGTTCAAACTCCACCTAAAAGTATGCAGGATTTTGAGCAATACTGGCAAAGTAACCTGGGCAAGTTTACGTTACCTAACGACTTTTCGGGTTATACTTTATTGAAAACATGGCTGATTGAAATTGCTGGTGGTGGCAACGCATTAGATGGTGCTTATAACGAAGAGAAGTATGAAAAATATTCCAAACAACTTTGGCAATTCATCAATAAAAACAAACACAACTTTTGGAAAAAAGGTGAAACATTTCCCGCAACAAATACAGCCGTGTCTCAAATGTTTGGTAGTGGAGAGTTAAACTTCGGTATCAGCTTCGGTTTATCTGAAATTGATTTAAAAGTGAATGAAGGCGTGTTACCAAAGAGCACAAAACCATTGATTTTAAAAGCTGGAGCTATACAAAATACCAACTATATCGGTATCACTTATAATTCATCACAGAAGGCGGCAGCAATGGTTGTGTGTAACTTTCTAATCTCGCCGGAAGCCCAAGCCAAAAAAGCAGACTTGACCTACTCAGGCGCACGCCCGGTACTTGATTATAAAAAACTTTCTAAAGAGGATCAAAAAATGTTTGACAAGCTTACCAAAATAAAATATGGATTGCAACCGGCCGATCTAGAAGGAAAGACTATTAAAGAACCCGCGCCAACTTACATGATTAAAATTGCAGATGATTTTAGAAAATATGTAATTGAAGCCAACTAATGTTTTCGAAAAAACTATCCATTATATCTTATGTGTTGCTCATTGTTTTTGCAGCGCTCCCGCTCATTACCGGATTGGGATTCGCGTTACTCTATAGTTTGGGCATTGTAGGTGTTTTAAATGATGGTTTCACATTACAGCACTGGGTTAAACTTTTTAATGAGGGCACAGTAGTACAATCTTTTTTATATAGCGCGCTAATTGCTTTGGTATCGCTAGCAATATCTGTTACCCTTTCGCTCATCATTGCATTAAAACACCACCAACGTTTTAGACGAGGGTTGGCTTCATATCTTATTTATATGCCGCTTGCTCTACCGGGCATCGTAGCAGCATTTTTCTTTTTCCAATTTTTATCCAAGTCTGGGTTTTTATCCAGAAGCTTGTTTCAAGCAGGCATCATCTCTAACTTAAATCAGTTTCCTGATCTGGTCAATGATTCATTAGGTATTGGTATGATAGTGACACACATATTTTTATCTTTTCCATTTTTCGTATTGCTATTTGTAAATATTATAAAAACAGATAGGGTGAACGAATACCAACAATTAGCTTCTTCCTTATCTGCAAGTAAATGGCAAAACTTCCGGTATGTATCCTTGCCCATTATGTTGCAGAAAGCCTTACCGAACATTATTCTATATTATATATTCATGTTTGGAGCTTTTGAAATTCCTTTGCTATTAGGCCGGTCTAATCCAGAGATGATATCAGTTTTAGCTGTTCGAAAACTACAACGCTTTAACCTGTTGGATATACCGCAAGGCTACGCTATTGCAGTGTTGTACACAATATTCGTTTTCATGTTATTGATTGTCCTTTTTAAAGTAAAAGCAAAACATGCCTTATAAAAAGCACAACATATCACTGATAATAGTTGGTGTTGTGTGCGTATTGCCTTTTTTAATTCTTATAGCACTATCACTCTCACAAAATTGGATCTACCCAAACATCCTACCTAAGCGCTTTACTATAGAAGCCTGGCAGTATATATTTGAGCCCGGCAACCATATAGTAAATAGTATTTTGGTTTCTTTCATCATAGCTATTTCAGTCGCGCTGTTTTCGACCATAGCTGGCTTTTATACCAGCAGGGTAATTGCTTACCATAGGTATAAAAACAAGCTGTTGTTTTTTGCATACCTGCCCTTCATTCTTTCACCGGTTATTTTCGCAGTGTGTTTAAAATATTTTTTTATCAAGTTAAATTTATCAGGTAGCGTTGCAGGAGTTATTCTTGCACAACTGATCATTGCATATCCTTACAGTACTATTTTACTTACAACATTTTGGAACAAAAGGATCCAGCAATTTCAGCTGTTAGTAACAACTTTGGGAGGTACGAATGCGTATGCTTTTACAAAGGTTATTTATCCTATGGCTATACCATCTTTATTAGTTTGTTTTTTTCAGTGCTATCTAATTTCATGGTTCGAATATGGCTTAACACTAGTGATTGGTTTTGGCAGGGTGCAAACACTTACTTTGCGCGTGTTTCAATTTCTAACTGAGGCAAATATTTTTTATGCAGCGCTAAGTTGTTGTCTATTAATTATTCCTCCTACCATCTTACTATGGGTCAACAAAAAAATTATTTTTTATAAAATCACTTGATGTTTTTAGAAGTCAAAAACATATCGAAAAATTACGGAGTAAAACAAATTTTAAACCAGATTACATTTACGCTACCGGCCCACGAAACCCTGAGTATACTTGGAAAAAGTGGCTGTGGAAAATCAACACTCCTAAAGGTTGTTTCCGGTTTAGAATTTCAGGATGATGGTATTATGCAACTGCAGGGAAAAGATATTTCAACGTTGGCACCTCACTTAAGAAATGTAGTGTATCTTTTTCAAGAGGCGCTTTTATTTCCCCATTTAAACGTGTTTGATAACATTGCCTTTGGTTTACGCATACGTAAAGAAACAAATGCGCAAATAAAACAAAAGGTAGATGAAATGCTGCGCCGTTTAGAACTTACCGGCCATGTACATAAAATGCCACACCAACTTTCAGGAGGGCAAAAACAACGTGTTGCTTTTGGCAGAGCTTTGATTATTAATCCGCCACTAATTTTGTTAGATGAACCCTTTAGTAGTTTAGATGTAGAAATAAGAGCATCTATGCAACAGCTGTATAAAGAAATCGCTAAGGAGTTTTCTATTACAGCACTGTTTGTAACACACGATTTGAAGGAAGCATTGTTAATGGGCGACAAAATTTCTTATATGGATAACGGCAAGCTGGAGGTGTATGAAAGTAAACACGATTTTATAAACGATGTAAAAACAGGTGTCCAAAACGAGATAAAGTTTTGGAATGAGTTGTTATAAAAAATGCCATCGCAAGCGATGGCATTTTTTAATCTGTTGTCAAACTAAACTGCAGCTGCTGCCTCTGCAATCTTCGCTCTTATCTTACCTTCTAATTCCGCAGAAAGCTCCGGATTATCATTGATCAATTCTTTCACAGTATCTCTACCCTGACCTAGTTTGTTTGTATCATAACTAAACCAGCTACCACTTTTTTGTATGATGCCTAGCTCAACGCCCATATCAATTATCTCACCTACTTTGCTAATGCCCTGTCCGTAAATAACATCAAACTCTGCAGACCTAAATGGCGGTGCTACTTTATTCTTAACTACCTTAACTTTTACGCGATTACCTATTGCTTCATCACCATCTTTTATTTGTGCTTGTCTGCGAATATCCAATCTAACTGAAGAGTAGAATTTTAGTGCATTACCACCTGTAGTAGTTTCAGGGTTACCAAACATAACTCCAATTTTTTCACGAAGCTGATTGATGAAGATGCAGACGGTATTGGTTTTATTTATAGTTGCAGTTAGCTTCCGTAATGCTTGGCTCATTAGCCTTGCCTGCATACCCATTTTACTGTCTCCCATTTCACCTTCAAGTTCACTTTTTGGTACAAGTGCGGCAACTGAGTCAATTACTACTACATCTAATGCTCCTGACAATATTAGGCGGTCTGCAATCTCCAAAGCTTGCTCACCATAATCTGGTTGAGATATCAAAAGATTCTCAACATCAACGCCAAGCCTTTGCGCATAAGAACTGTCAAAGGCGTGTTCAGCATCAATTATAGCACACATACCTCCCTTCTTTTGCGACTCAGCAATCACATGAATAGCGATGGTAGTTTTACCACTACTTTCCGGGCCATATATCTCTATAATTCTACCCTTTGGTAAACCACCAATTCCCAGTGCTACGTCCAAACCTATTGAGCCTGTAGAGATAACTTCCTGCTCAACGTGGGCCCTTTCGTTCATCATCATCACACTACCCTTACCAAAATCCTTATCAATTTTATCCATGGTAAGTTTAAGGGCCTTCAGCTTCTCTACGTTGATCATTATATATTTTTTATCAAAATTATTGAATGGTCGAAGGTATAATAATTAAGTTATCAACACTAATATTTTTAGCAAAGAAAACTAAAAAATTTGGTGTCTGCTACTTTGCCCTTAAATACCATGGCGATTAGTCGGCAAAATCTTTAATTAGCAAGCCTTTCAAGAGAATTTTACCGTCTGGTGCGCTTATTAAAACTACCATCAATTGAAAAACTACCGGGGCCGATAACTGCAATTGTTATTAAGCTAATGAGGTATAAAACTGCCATTTCCTTTTTACCAAATGGATCATTTGCATGCGCATAAAAAATGGCCACAAGCATTGTAATCATTAACGGTATGGTTGCAAGGCGCGTAAATAATCCGAAGATCAAAAGGATTGCACAGAAGAATTCTGCGAATACAACTAAGGCAAAAGATAAATAAGTTCCCATACCAAAGGGATCAGCAAATTGTATCTCTCCACCTGCTATTAACTTTTGAAACTTAGGAAAACCATGTGTAAGCATCATAACACCAATGGCAACTCTTAAGATTAATGACCACATATTTAACGTTGCCTGACTATAACTTATTGATGTTAATCGTTTCATTCACTTGATTTTAGATTGCAAATTACGTTTTGTTTAATGCAATATTTAAATCGATGTTGTAGATAATATTCCACAGCAAGAAGTATCGTTATCTATTGCGCACACATTAAAGTTGTTTATGCTTACAAGGTTATACGGCAAGCGTTTTGAACCACTACGGTACTTTATATATTATCTGCAAAAATTTGGGAGGATAGACTATGCGATCAACTTTTAGAATACAAATAGCAATTATAATTTTTGCTGGAGCTTTTTTTCAATGCAAGAATGACTCAAAGAGCCAATACAAAAACCTACCTGAGTACAATCTTAATCAACCAAAAACATTACATCTAAAAAGTGAACTTGATGAAATTTCCGGAGTTACATTTTATGCAAAAGACACGAGTGTTTTTGCTATAAATGATGAGGTAGGTATACTTTATAAAATATATTTAAGAAAACAGTTGGAGATTGTTAGGTGGAAGTTTAGTGAAGGTGGCGACTTTGAAGACCTTGCACTAGTTGACAGTGTTTTTTATGTATTACAGAGCAATGGTAAAATACATTCATTCAAGGTAATTACTCCAGATTCAGTGGTAACCGAAGAATTTAAATCGCCCTTTAGTGGAAAAAATGACCTTGAAACGATGTACTACGACGACGTTGAAAAACAACTTGTAGTGCTTTGTAAAGATTGTAAAGAAGATAATAAAAGCACTGTTACTGCATGGTCTTTCGATCCTGAAACTAAAACTTTCGGCTCCGATCCATATTACACTTTAGATGGCAAATACATCAAATCTAAACTAGTTACTAAGGAAAACAAGTTTAAACCTTCAGCAGCTGCATTAAACCCTGTAACTAAAGAGCTTTACATTATTGCGTCTGTTAATAAAGGTTTGGTTATAGCTGATAGAAAAGGACGTATAAAGAAAGTGTTAGACATTGATCCGAAACATTTTAAACAACCGGAGGGATTAACATTTACGCCTAATGGCGATCTTATCATATCAAATGAAGGTGCCGAAATTGGACCAGGCAATCTTATGATATTTAAAAATAAAAAGCTGAAAAAACCATGATAAAAGGTGGCGGAATAGGGTTAATAATGTTGTTTATACATTCGCTTGCCTTTGCGCAAATTGACACTATAGAATCTAGAATTATACTTATTGGTGATGCAGGTGCTTTTCAAAATGGTAGGCATCCCGTGCTTGATGCAGTGAGGCTTACCACTAAAATGGATAAAAAAACAACCATTTTATACCTCGGAGATAACCTGTATTTAACCGGCCTGCCCGATGAACAGGATATTACTTATACTATTTCTAGAGCAGTTTTAGATAGTCAGGTTTTACTAGCGAAAGGCACAGGAGCTAAAACCATTTTTATACCCGGCAATCACGATTGGGCTCGTGGGCACGAAGGTGGGTGGGATGCCATATTGAGAGAACAGAATTATATACTATCACTTAGAGAACCTAATGTTGATTTTTTTCCGAAAGATGCTTGTGGTGGTCCGGTTGAAGTATCGGTTAGTAAGGAAGTTACTATGGTGCTTTTTGATAGTCAGTGGTGGATACATCAATTTGATAAACCCGGCATTGAGTCTGATTGTCCTTTTAAAACAGAAACAGAAATTCTTAGTCAGCTGGAAGATATACTTACGCGTAATAGTGATAAGCTGGTAGTGCTTGCATGCCACCATCCTTTTAGAAGCTATGGAATTCATAGCGGCTATTTCACATTAAAACAACACATTTTTCCATTAACAGAAATGTGGCCTAATCTGTATATTCCGCTACCTGGTCTTGGCTCAATTTATCCCATAGCGCGAGGCGTTTTTGGTACGCCCCAAGATCTTAGACATCCTGTTTATAGCAACATGATTACAGCTATTGAACGTGTGGCCAGACAGCATCCCAATCTCATTTTTGCATCTGGCCACGAGCATAATTTACAATTGATAAAAGATAGCAGCTTCAACTACATTGTAAGTGGTAGCGGTACAAAATCAACCCGTGTATCTAATGGTAAAAAAGCATTGTTTGTTTCTCCCGAAAATGGTTTTGCTGTTCTTGAGATCTCGAAAAATAAAAATGTAAACATATCATTTACAACGGTTCATCTGGATTCAATTGCAAACCCCTACAATAAACATCTACTCAACTTTACTAAAATTGAGCGCAACCCCGATTCAACTAAAATAACTTCTGAACCTTTAACGCCGCAGTTTGATGATAGTGTTTTAGTGGCAGCGAACAAACGGTATGATACAGCAAGCCAGTTTAAACGTTTTGTGTTAGGTAACAACTATCGCAAAGAATGGGCGTCGCCTGTAAAACTTCCTGTGTTTAATATACGCACCCAAAAAGGTGGATTGCGTATTGTTAGTTTAGGTGGTGGCAAACAAACACGTTCGTTAAGATTGGTAGATAAAAAAGGCAATGAATGGACTTTGCGCACCATCAATAAAGATCCAGAAAAAGCGATACCTGAAAATATTAGAGGATCCTTAGCGCAAGATATTGTTCAGGATATGATATCAGCATCCAACCCCTACGGACCCATAACCATTCCACCTTTAGCAAAAGCCTTAGATGTACCAGTAGCACAACCTGAATTTTTTTATATACCCGACGATCCTGCACTTGGCATTTACAGAGCAATGTTTTCTAATACCGTTTGTGCGCTCGAGCGCCGTGAACCTGGCACGGCACCCGGCGAAACAAAAAGTACTGCAAAAGTTATAAATGAATTAATTGATGACAATGACAACCACGTTGATCAGGCTACAGTACTTAATGCGCGCTTGCTAGATATGTTGGTAGGCGACTGGGACCGTCATTTTGATCAATGGCGTTTTGGTATAAACGATACAGGTAAAGGCAAGCTGTATTATCCTATACCAAGAGACAGGGACCAGGTATTTTTTAATTCTGATGGGCTACTGTTGAAGATCATTTCTGCTAATACTATGCCTTACTTACGCGGTTTTACCCGGCATATGAAAAGAATAAACTGGTTAAACTGGGAGGCCAGAGATTTCGATAGATTGTTTATGAATAATCTGGATGAAAAAACCTGGAGCATTGCACTTAAAAATTTCAAAACACAACTTACAGATGAGTTAATAACCGATGCCGTAAAAAAATTACCACCTAACATTTATAATATTCGTGGACCACAAATAATACAAAAATTAAAAACCCGCAGAGATGAAATTGCTGCGACTGAAGGCCTACGCTACTATAATTTTCTTTCGCGAGAAGTTGATGTTGTTGGCAGTAACAAAAAAGAATATTTTAAAGTAACAAGCGAAGATGATGGCATACGCGTAAAAGTTTACAAGCGCACCAATGCATACGATTCCGGATCCGTATTATTCGATAGAGCTTTCAACCATACATCAACTAAAGAGCTGCGTTTGTATGGCCTTAATAACGATGATGTATTTGATATTGATGCAGATGTTCGGTCTAAAATAAATTTGCGCATTATTGGTGGCCGCGGCAACGATACTTTCAAAATTGACGGTAAAATTGAAAACTACATTTACGATTTTAACCTTGAGAAGAATTATGTGTCTAACCCGAAAAAATCAAGAGTTAGAATGTCATCCAATCCCTACATTAACAGATATGATGTAACAGGATATACTTATGATATTTATCGTTTTCCACAAGTAAATATTGCCTACAATCCGGAAGATAAATTAATGATGGGAGTTGGTTTTTTAAGGCGCACTTATGGTTTTAGAAAAGAACCTTACTCGAGCCAGCAAAAACTGAGTACACTTTATGCGTTAAATAATGGTTCGTATCAAATAAAATACAACGGAGAATTCAACCATCTGTTTAGAGGTAACGATATACTATTTAATGCTGAATTTGCCCATCCTGTTTTAAATAATTTTTTCGGATTGGGTAACAACACACAGAAAATATTTCAACAAGATTTTTATAGAACCAGATACAATTATGTGCAGTTAGAAGCGTTGGTAAGAAAACGGCCTCTTAACATAGCAAGCTTAGGCGTTGGGCCTAAATTTTTTCACTATTGGAGCAGGCCCGAAGACAATTTGAATAAAATATTAAGCAATCCATCACTTGTTGGCTTAGACTCTGCAAGAGTTTATTCAACTAAAACTTATGTGGGCGCAAAAGCTGCTTTGGTAATTGATAATTTGAATAATGATCTTTTACCCACAAGAGGCATCTATTGGAATACGGAGCTAAATGGGTTGTATGGTGCCGGCGCACGCAGCAACACTTTCGGTAGCTTAACATCAGACCTTACGTTATATTCAAGTTTGCGCGATCCTGCAAAATTAATTGCGGTATTACGTGCCGGCGCAGGTAGAATTATAAGTAAGGATTATGAATATTTTCAGGCTCTAAATCTTGGGCAAAACAACGTACTAAGAGGATTTAGAAAAAATAGATTCTCAGGTTCTGCGCTAGCTTACGGAAGCTTTGAGTTGCGGTTGAAATTATTTGAATCAAAATCATACATACTTCCGGGCTCTATAGGTTTGGTTGGTTTTGAAGAAGTGGGAAGGGTTTGGATAAAGAACGAGGAATCGAAAAAATGGCACAACTCTTACGGAGGTGGTTTGTATTTTTCGCCCTTCAACCTGGTTATTGTTTCTGCAACGGTTGCTTTGTCTGATGAAGAAACACTTTTCAATTTTTCTATAGGTTCAAAATTTAATATTACTTTCTAACGTACTAAAATGGAATATACTGTTGTTTATAAAAAAGTGGAGCATCATGTGGTAGGGTTGTACGATAAATCATTTCACCCAAGTTTGTTATACCACAATCTTAACCACACCAAAGCGGTTGTTAGTAAAACCAAAGAGATTGCCGGACACTACGAGCTTAGCGAACGAGACATGCTTATAGTTTACGTAGCGGCATGGTTTCATGATGTTGGCTATTTATATGTAGAACCTGCCATGCATGAGGAAAAAGGTGTTGAACTGATGCGCAATTTCATGGGCAATTTTTTCAATGAAGATGAGATCATTAATGAAATTGATGCTTGCATTATGGCTACCAAACCGGGCAAGTTGCCTACAAACTTGTGTGAAGAAATTTTAAAAGATGCTGACACATATCATTTAGGTACAAAGGATTTTAAGGCAATCAATAAGTTAGTGGTTGCAGAAAGTAAAATAAGAAATCCGGCCTTTGATACGGACGAATCGAACATAAAAGTTTTGCAGTTATTAGATACACATCAATACTACACATCGTACTGCAAAGAAAATTTGGATGAAGGCAAAAGAAAAAATTATAAAAAATTGAAAAAGAAATTAAGCAAAAACAAAGAGGTTGAGCAAGAGCAGGAGAAAAGGGTGGATATGGTTAAGCCTGCATCTGCCAAAGAAAGCCATGCACTGGTTACCAAAGGCATACAAACAATGCTCAGGCTAACATCAGAAAATCACATGAAGCTGAGTGATATGGCTGATACTAAGGCTAATATTTTAATATCAGTTAATGCTATAATCATATCTGTAATATTTGCCGTGTTACTACGTAGGCTTCAGGTTGAGACTTACCTGACCATTCCTACTGTAATATTTTTACTGGTAGCGGTGGTAACAATTGTTATTTCAATATTGGCAACCCGGCCAAAATTGAGTGTTGGTACGTTTAGTGATCAGGACGTTATTGATAAAAAAACCAACTTACTTTTCTTCGGAAATTTTCATAAAGCATCATACGAAGAGTATGAAGGAGCAATGAAAAAGATGATGCAAGATCCTGATTACTTATACGGATCTGTAGTAAAAGACATTTACTACCTGGCAGTGGTTTTAGGCCGGAAATATAAGTTGATACACCTTGCATACAACATCTTTATGGTGGGCATTATTGTTTCGGTATTGGCTTTTGGCATTGCCACTTTCTTTTTTAGTGGAGATACGGCAGTAATCACAAATGCTTCCGGCACGCCGCTATAAACAAATTATTCAATGTTATACAATAGGGATCTTAGTTGGTTGGGGTTTAACTTAAGGGTGTTGCAAGAAGCAGGAAGTGAGAACGTGCCCTTATTTGAAAGGATCAAATTCTTATCCATTTTCTCCTCTAATCTTGATGAGTTTTTTAGAGTAAGATATCCATCTGTATCGGCTTTTTTAAAATTAAATAAGAAAGTACAGCTGCAGGCAACCGGTACTTTAAATGATGATATTCCTGAAAAAATACAAGCGGAAATTAATACGCACCTCAATTTATTTGGTGCAACGCTAACGCAACAAATTATACCCGCCTTAAAAGAAAATGGCATCTTCTTTTACTATAACGATCTTATTAGAGAGGAGCATGTAAAAGAAGTTAGAGACCTTTTTTTATCTAAGGTATTATCATTTATACAACCCTTATACCTTGAAGGTGATTATGGCAAAACATTCATGCCGGAAAACAATCAATTATACCTGGTTGTAATCTTAAAAGAATCTGCACATTCTATTTTTAAACACGCTATAGTTAATATACCATCTAGCAAACTACCGCGCCTTTTTGTATTATCACCCATTGATAATGTAGAATATGTAATTTTTATTGATGACATCATAAGAGAAAACCTTAATTGCCTGTTTCCAGGTTTTGAGATTGTTGGCGTATATAGCGTAAAATTCAATCGTGATTCTGAACTGCATTTAGATGAGGAATACAGTGGCGACTTGCTTGCTAAAATAGAACGTCAGCTAAAAAAACGGGACTATGGCCCACCATCAAGATTTTTATATGAAGGTGCAATGCCAAGAAACATTCAGCTATTTCTTGCCTCAGCATTCGGTGTAAAGTTTGAAGAAATGTTTGCCGGTAGCCGCTACCATCATTTAAGCGATCTATCAAGCTTTCCAACTTTCGGTAAAGATCTAAAATATCCAAAATGGAAACCACATACCGCTAATAACATTATTGATTGTGGTGACATTTTTAATATACTTCATCAGCAAGATCTGTTGTTACATATACCTTATCAATCTTACAATCCGGTATTGTCATTTTTTAATCAGGCAGCGGTTGATATTGAGGTTACCGAAATATTTATAACTCTTTACCGTGTAGCTGCTGATTCTCACATTGTAAATGCATTGATAAGTGCCGCAAAAAATGGTAAAAAAGTTACCGCCTTTGTTGAGTTGAAAGCCCGTTTCGACGAGGCAAATAATATTAAATGGAGCCGAGCCATGAAAGAAGCCGGCATTAAAATAATTTATAGCATCCCGCATATAAAAGTGCATTCTAAAATTGCATTGGTCAGAAAAAAAACAGGAGATCAGATACGTTCTTACGCTATTCTAAGTACGGGAAATTTTAACGAGATCACTGCCCAGTTTTATACAGACCATGTATTGATGACAACCAATGAAGCAATTATACAGGAGCTTTCAAACCTGTTTAAATTTCTTCAAAAAGAGGACAAGTCAATTGAAAAGAGCCATTTAAAATTTGAACACTTGTTGGTGTCTCAATTCAACATGATCGATCAATACGAAAAGTTAATAGAACATGAGATTAGCAAAGCCCAGGCTGGGCTGCCCGCTCAAATACGCATTAAAGTAAACAACTTAGAGGAGCCGCACATGATAAACCTCCTCTACAAGGCCAGCCAGGCAGGTGTTACCATTAAACTTATTGTACGTAGCATTTGTTGCATAATGCCCGGTATACAAAGTATTAGCAGCAACATTACTGTACGCAGATTAGTTGATAGATACCTGGAACATACTCGGCTTTTTATTTTCGGTTCAGGTAGCGATGCCGTAGTTATTATGGGCTCAGCAGACTGGATGACCCGGAACTTATATCATCGAATTGAGGTGGCGGTACCTGTAACAGATCTTAATTGCAAAAATGAGTTAACCGCCTACTTTGATGCCCAATGGCGCGATAATGTTAAGGCAGTTGAGTTAGATGCAAATCTCAATCAACATCATGTAAACAATGGTACGGAAAGCTTCAACGCACAACATTATTTGTACCAAACATTATCACACAAACTATGAAAATACCCAAGACGTATAAGTTCCCGATTTTCTTTTTTAAAACGTTATAGGTATTCTCTTGTAATGTACATCGCCATCATTTGGCCTATTGTTGATTTGATCATAATGGTTACCCGAAACTCACCTGCAAACTACAGAAGTTTCGATGCGCTTTTACTAAGATCAACATTGGTTTTTTTAATGAGTATTGGTATGGGCTATGTGCTTGTTTTTAAACTTAAACGGGTTATGCGCAATTATCCGTTTGGGCTTAGTTTACTTGCCCGCAGCCTTATATTAATCTTAGCGGCACTGGTCATGAACTTTCTTATTGAAACCATTCATTCTATTGTAATCTCGGGGCTTTCACCCTTAGATGCAATTGAGTTTTTCTATTACGAAGCATTCCAAGCATTCTGGCTTATTAATAAACTATTTTTTCTGGTTAATACTTTTTATACTTACGCAGCTTATTATAGAGATAAATGAGAAGTATGCACCCGGCGTTTTCAGAGATATACTTTTGGGTAAATACATACAGCCGATTACAGAAAAACGCATCGTAATGTTTCTAGATCTAAAGGACTCTACGCCGATTGCTGAAAAACTTGGGCACATACAGTACTTTAAATTTATTAGAGACTTTATATACCATATAAGCAACGCATTAAATGAGTATGGTGGAAGGATTTATCAATATGTAGGAGATGAAATTGTTGTATCGTGGAAGTATAATGATAGAAACCCACGTAAGTGTTTAGATGCATTGATTGAAGCAAGAAAAAATCTGCAAAAGCATAACGAAGATTTTAGAAGAAAGTATGGAGTAATACCAGAATTTAGAGTTGGTATACATTGCGGCGATGTTACTGTGGGAGAAATAGGTGTTATAAAAAAAGATCTGGCAATGAGTGGCGATACGATGAATACCACAGCTCGTATAAGAAGTGCTTGCAGCGAGCTTAATCAAAAGTTTATAGTGTCAAAAGATTTTAGAGATAGTATTGATCTTAAAGTGTGGCAAAGTGTAAGCCTTGGCGAAGTAGAACTTAAAGGCAAATCCAATGGAATAGAATTATTCTCTCTTAAGATCTAACATCAACAAAACTGTAAAATAAAAAGAGGTTGACACTGCTGTCAACCTCTTTTTATTTTACCTTATAAGTTTCGATATTAACGTAAACCGTGCATCATCTTTTTCAACTTGAAAGATAGAAAAAACAGAATGATAGCAGCAACGCCTGAGAAGCCTACAAAGATCATAAAGTAGGTATGTAGGTTGTCAATAGTAATACCTAAAAATACTGGTGGTGGTTCTGTGGAGTTAGGGTCAGGATAAAGTGAACTCATAGTTCCGGCAAGCTTATTTCCTGTAGCTATTGCCATAAACCAAATACCCATCATTAATGATGTGAACCTGCCCGGCGTAAGTTTATTAACCATTGATAAACCAATTGGACTGAGAAATAATTCGCCTACAGTATGTAAAAAGTATAAACCTGTTAGCCATAAAATACTAACCTTAATTGCAGGATCGCCAGTAGCACCAAAAGAGATAAATAAAAATCCTAAAGCCAATAAACCTAAACCAATGGCTTGCTTCATAGGCGCAGGTGGCTCAAGACCACGGCGACCTAACTTACCCCAAAGCACCGCAAATACCGGGGCCAGTAACACTATAAAACCGGCGTTGAAACTTTGAAAATAACTCGCAGGCATCGTCCAACCAAATACTGTACGGTCAGTCTGCTCATCTGCAAAAAACGTTAGTGATGCGCCGGCTTGCTCAAAACACATCCAAAAGAAAATAACAAAAAGCATAATGATTACAATCACCCATAATCTATCTTTTTCAGTTTTATTTAAAGATCTATCTGTAAGTATGGCAAAGGGCAAACACAACGTCATTCCATAAATAGCAGAACCCCAAAAATCAACATTGAATACTTTATAAATAATGGCAATGGCCGCTACAATACTAATTATTAAAGTAATGATTTGCTTGTTGCTAAAACCGGTTTCACCCGATTCGGATACACTTGTATCTTTTAATTTATTAGGTCCTATACCTAATGGTTCGCCTGTGTGAGATATTACATATTTGTCTTTGGTATAATAGAAGGTGACTAAACTAATAAGCATACCTATACCTGCCGCCATAAAGCCCCACTTAAAATCAACTTTCTCACCCAGATATCCGCATACTAATGGAGCTACGAAAGCACCCGCATTTATACCCATATAAAAAATGGTGTAGGCAGAGTCTTTTATGCTATTACTTCCCTCCGGGTAGAGTTGACCAACCATTGTAGAAATATTCGGTTTAAAAAAACCATTTCCAAATATGAGGAACGCTAAACCGGTCCAAAGTAAAGTACTTGCCATGCCCGACCCCTGAGGAAGTGACGCACATGCAAACAAAATAAATTGACCCAAAGCCATCAATAATCCTCCGGCAAAAATTGACTTTCTATTACCCCAATATCTATCGGCAACATAACCACCGATTAACGGAGTGAGGTACACCAGACCTGTATAACTACCATAAATATTTGATGCATAAGCTTTGTCAAATAATAATTTGTTGGTCATGAAAAGCACAAAAATTGCGCGCATTCCATAATAACTAAAGCGCTCCCAAAACTCTGTTGCAAAAAGAACATACAGTCCTTTGGGATGGCGAGTTTGAGCAATTGCCTGATCGGCCGGGGTTACATTCATGTAAGAATCGTTTTTATAAAATTAATTATGCCCTCAAATTAGTATAAATCTCTACTACTTATTTACTTTCTACTTTGCTTCTACCGTAATATTTTAAATTAGCTATCTCAACAGCACACCTGAAAAAACGTAATGTGGCGTGTAATGCTAACACCCTAAGAAAATCAAATTTTGCAAACTGAAGTGTAATAAATATAAAACGCAATTGTTTTTTACTTTCGCTAACTATTTTTCAATCATTCATCCATTATTATGAATATTCTTTTATTGGGATCCGGCGGTAGAGAACACGCATTAGCCTGGAAGTTAAGGCAGGCAAAACAATGCAGCAGACTGTTAATTGCACCTGGAAATGCGGGTACATCTCAATACGGCGAAAATATAAACGTTGCCATCAACGACTTTGAGGCGATAAAAAAAATATGTGTAACCGAATTTATAGAGATGGTTGTTGTTGGTCCTGAAGAACCATTGGTAAATGGGATCTATGACTTTTTTAAAAATGATGAAGCACTTAAAGTCGCGGACGGTGGTAGGGCCTTCTCAAGCTGCTGCCCAATTAGAAGGGAGTAAAGCTTTCTCAAAAAAATTTATGCAGCGCCATAACGTGCCCACCGCTGCTTATGCAGAATTTACTAATGACAATTATGAGGAAGGCAAAGAATATCTAGCAAAACACACCTTACCTATTGTGCTAAAAGCTGACGGTTTGGCCGCAGGCAAGGGTGTTATTATAAGCGAAAGCCACAGCGATGCCCATAAAGCTTTTGAGGAGATGATAATTAATAAGCAGTTTGGCAATGCAAGCAATAAAGTAGTTGTAGAAGAATTTTTAAAAGGAATTGAAGTAAGTGTTTTTGTGTTAACCAACGGTCGCCAATATAAGATCTTAGGTCACGCAAAAGATTATAAACGCATTGGCGAGGGCGATACCGGATTAAACACCGGCGGCATGGGTTGCGTTAGCCCTGTTCCCTTTGTTGATGAGGATTTTATGATGAAGGTAGAAGACAAAATTATAAGGCCAACCATTCAAGGTTTATATGAGGAAGGATTGGAATATTTTGGTTTTGTATTTTTCGGATTGATGAATGTTGAGGGTGAACCATACCTTATAGAATATAATTGCCGATTAGGCGATCCCGAAACTGAAGTAATATTACCACGCCTCAAAAATGACCTTTTAACCTTACTTATAGCAAACAACATTTTTCAATTAGATGATTTGCAGGTAGCGTTTGACGATAGGGCTGTAGCTACCACAATGGCCGTAAGCGGTGGTTACCCCGAAGCATATAATAAAGGAGATGTTATAAACGGTTTACCAGCCATGCAACCTGAAGACGGAGGATGTACTTATTTTTCATGCAGGAACTAAAGATGTAGGTGGACAAATAGTTACCAATGGTGGCCGTGTACTTACGGTAACAGCTTACGGACAAACCATTCAGGATGCGGTAAACAAATCAAAAGCAGCGCTGAAAAAATAAATTTTAAGGGAATGAATTATAGAAAAGATATTGGTTACGAGTTTAAGAACTAAACCTTTTAAATCTCATACTCTTTTCAAACCCGTTGTAACTACATCAAAATATTTTTCCCTAAGTGCAGCTATCCGATTACTTTCGCCACTGTAAGTATCGCAGTTCTCTTTTGTTTATTCCGATTATTCTTACAACTTTGCAGCCATCAATATTCATTAATTTTCTACTTATATATAAATGGGACTTTTTAACTGGTTTACACAAGAGATTGCAATGGATCTGGGTACTGCAAACACCTTAATCATACATAATGAAGAGGTTGTTGTAAATGAGCCCTCTATTGTGGCGCTGGACAGAAACAATCTTAAAACAGTACTTGCTGTTGGAAAGCGCGCCTTAATGATGCATGAAAAAACGCATGAAAGTATCCGAACAATTCGCCCGTTAAAAGATGGTGTGATTGCTGACTTTAATGCTGCAGAATTAATGATCAGGGAGATGATCAAAATGATCTATCCCAAAAAACCGTTGTTCGCACCAAGCTGGCGTATGATGATCTGTATACCATCCAGCATTACGGAGGTTGAAAAACGTGCAGTAAGAGATAGTGCGGAACAGGCCGGAGCAAAAGAAGTTTATCTGTTGCATGAGCCTATGGCTGCAGCTTTAGGTATTGGTATAGATGTAGAAGAGCCTGTGGGAAATATGATTATTGATATTGGTGGTGGTACTACCGGTATAACTGTAATTGCTTTAGCGGGTATTGTTTGCGACCAAAGTATACGTATTGCAGGTGATGAATTTACTGCAGATATTATGGAAGCCCTTCGCCGCTACCATAGCTTACTAATAGGTGAGCGTACTGCCGAACAAATAAAAATTCAGATTGGTGCAGCAATGAAAGATTTGGATAATCCTCCTGATGATATACCTGTAAATGGTCGAGACCTGGTAACGGGCATTCCTAAACAAATTATTGTAAGCTATCAGGAAGTTGCAGAAGCTTTAGATAAAAGCATTTTTAAAATTGAAGAAGGCATTCTAAAAGCACTTGAAACAACCCCGCCAGAACTTGCTTCCGATATTTATCGCCGAGGGTTATACTTAACGGGTGGCGGTGCATTACTTCGCGGATTAGATAAGCGTTTAAGCCAAAAGATTAAGCTTCCGGTTCACGTTGCAGACGATCCTTTAAAAAGCGTTGTACGCGGCACCGGTATAGCTTTAAAAAATTATCAGCGCTTTCCATTCATTATGCGATAATCTGCCTAAATTTTCCAGGGGCCAACAAGTAATGTCCATAATTATAAATACGTGTATCTATAAACATCGCCATATTTTAAAGAGTTGGAGGGAGGCGTATGCGTAACATTTTTATATTCATTCAGCGGTATTTCAATTTCCTGCTTTTTTTAGTATTGCAAATACTTTCCATCATTTTCATTATTAAGTTTAATAAAACTCACGAAGCAGCATACTCATCTATAGCCAACGAAGTTACTGGTCGCATCAACATTCAATACAGTCAGTTTTACGATTTTTTCCATCTGAAACAAGCCAACAAAGCGTTGAGCGAGGAGAATGCAAGATTGAGAAATATTATGGGTGTAAACTTCGAAGATGCAGATACTACACGAATTAAAATTTTAGATAGCTTAACAAGAGATACATTAGGAAGAATAAGAAAGTTTACCTGGCTACCCGCAAAGGTGGTTAGTAATAGCATTGCATCGCAAACAAATTACATTACCCTGCATAGGGGTTTAAAACATGGTGTAGTAAAGGATATGGCAGTAATTGGCCCTTCCGGTGTGGTAGGCATAGTCATCTCCGCAAGCGATAATTTTAGTATTGTAATGAGCCTTTTACATACTGACAGTAAAGTGAGCTCCATGCTTCCTCGCCTTAAGGTTACCGGAAGTGTTGAGTGGGATGGTAAAGACCCACAAATATTAACCCTCCGTAATATACCCAAAAGTGCAAAAGTGGCTAAAGGCGATACGGTGGTTACCAGCAATTACTCCGCTAATTTTCCCAGCAACATTCCTGTAGGTTTTGTCAAATCAGTTTCTACGGAACCTAGTAGTAATTTTTACACTATTAAACTAAATGCTGCAACTAATTTTTACGCTCTGCAATATGTAAATCTTGTAGAAAATTTACAATGGGCAGAACAACGCAGACTGGAGGCTGTACCAGCTAAAAACCAATGAGCCAACTAGTAAAAAATATTTTTAGATTTATACTGTTCATTTTTGTGCAGCAATTTGTATTAAATCAGGTGCCACCATTGCATCAATTTATTACACCTTACTTGTATTTCTTATTTGTGCTTTGGTTGCCATTCAACATCTCTCGCTCTTTGTTAATGATCGTTGCCTTTTTGTTTGGCCTTACGTTAGATTATTTCACATCTACACCAGGCTTGCATGCGGCTCCTTGTGTATTAATAGCTTACCTGCGGCCGTTTCTTATCAACCTGCTTATCTCGCAGGAAGGCGCTGAACTAAATTATTCTGAGCCATCTATTAAAAGCCTGGGGTTTGGACCCTATGCCGTATATGTAATGGTGTTTACCTTCATACATCATTTCTATTTAGTGTTGATTGAGTGGCTGCAATTTGGAAACTTTATTTATTTTCTAGGTAAAGTAATGGCTACTACGGGAGTAAGTCTTCTTTTGATTTTTATTGCTGAAATGCTTTTTTTCAGAAAGCAAAAGTTTAGAACTAATACGGCTTAAGCGCATAATTAATTAAAAATATTAGTACGATGAAGATTGGTGACAAGGTGCCTGACATTGCATTATACGATACGAATAAAAAGGCTATTTCACTTCGCGAGTTTGAGGGCCGTAATATTTTAGTACTGTTTTTTCCTTTTGCCTTTTCAAGTGTATGTACCGCCGAACTTTGCGATATGCGAGATCAATTTGCCTATTATGATGAATTAAATGTTGAGATAATTGGCGTATCGGTTGATTCTCTTTATACACTTGCCGCTTACAAAAATCACCAAAATTTAAACTTCACTCTTTTAAGTGATTTTAATAAGGAGTTATCTACCGCTTTTAATGTTTTGTACGAAGAATTTCCGTCCTATGGTTTGAAAGGTGTTAGCAAGCGGGCCGCCTTTCTTGTTGACAAACAAGGCTTTATACAACATGTAGATATCTGTAATCAACCAAAAGATTTACCTGATTTTGAAGCCATTCAAGCAACACTTAAATCCTTTAATTAAAGAATGTACAATTTTTGGCAAAAGATTTGCGTTTATTGCTATTAATAGTACCTTTAAAAATTACACGCTGGTTTTATAAGATGAAAATATTTTTACTCACTTTATTTATTGCAATTCAGCCATCAGTCTTTCAGTCAATCTGCAAAGACCGATTTAGCTTTTAGCAATAGTGTTGAGCGAGTTGTAAAATTTTATCCGAATCCGGCAATAGATCTAATTCATTTTGAATTTAAGAAAGCTACTGACAAAGGATACACACTTTCAATTTTCAATTTTGTTGGTAAAAAGGTTTTAGATGTGGTTGTTTCTAGTGATAAGACCACCGTTCCTTTAAATGATTTTTTTAGGGGAGTTTACATTTTTCAATTAAGAGATAAGACCGGTAGGTTGGTAGAATCCGGCAAGTTCCATATTACAAAATAAATTTACTAGTATAAATAAAATAAAGCCTTATGGCTCTTTTTTATTTATACTATACCTCGCAATAACTAGCTTAACAATTCCTCAATAGCTTCATGGTAATTTTTAAAATGGAACGAGTTTATCACTTCATCCATCGCATTGGTGATCTCGTTAGTACATAAATTTCCGATGCTTCCTTCATGAGTATGCTTTAAGCGGTTGTATACGTAAAGTTTCCCTCATCAATGGCATGGCCAACCGTTTTATAGGCATCTCTAAAAGGAGTGCCCTGCAAAACCAGTTTGTTAACCTCCTCTACACTGAACAAATATTTATACTGCTCATTATTCAGAATGTCAGGCTGAACTTTCATGTTACTTATCATCAATTGCATCATTTCAATACAAGAATGTAAGGTGGCAAACGCAGGAAACAAATATTCCTTCAACAATTGAAAATCTCTATGATAGCCTGACGTAAGATTTGTGGTAAGCAAGACAACATCATTAGGCAGCGCCTGCAGTTGGTTGCACTTAGCGCGTATCAGCTCAAACACATCAGGGTTTTTCTTATGAGGCATAATGGATGAGCCAGTCGTAAGCTCATCAGGAAAGGATATGAATGCAAAATTTTGATTCATGTACAAACAACAATCCATGCTAAACTTACCCAAAGTAGCGGCAACGTTGGCCAGCGCCTGTGCAACAATGCGCTCACTTTTTCCTCTGCTCATTTGAGCGTACACTACGTTATAATTCAAACTTTCGAAACCTAATAATTGGGTTGTATAAGTTCTGTTTAAAGGAAAGGATGAGCCATAACCGGCTGCTGATCCCAATGGGTTTTTATTTACAACTTTATAAGCTGATTGTAGCGTGATGACATCATCAACGAGGCTTTCTGCATAAGCACCCAACCATAATCCAAACGACGAAGGCATAGCTAGTTGCAGGTGCGTATAACCGGGAAGTAAATGTTCTTTAAAGGCTTCGCTCTTTTCTTGCAACAACTTAAACAACCCATTTACATCATGAACTAATTCTTCAATAGCATATCTGAAAAATAATTTTAAATCAACTAAAACCTGATCGTTTCTGCTGCGGCCGCTATGTATTTTTTTACCAACTTCTCCCAGCCTCTGAGTTAGCAAAAATTCTACCTGCGAGTGTACATCTTCAACACCATCATCCAATGTAAAATGACCCTCTGCAATTTCTTTATATATCTTTTTTAATTCAGTTGAAAGCATCTGCCATTCGTCATTACTAAGCAGATCGATGCTCTCTAACATTTTAATGTGCGCAAGTGATCCCAATACATCAAATGGAGCAAGCATAAGATCCATAGCCCTGTCGTTGCCAACAGTAAACGTTTCAACTGCCTGAGATACGTTATTATTTTTCTGCCAAAGCTTCATAAGTAATTCTTTTAGGTAGATGAGATTTTTTAAAACGAAGTATCATTTATCATGGCGATGTACGTTTTAATCCCTTCTTTGATCTCATCGAGGTAAATAAATTCATCTGCTGTGTGGCTTCTCGCACTGTCACCCGGGCCACATTTTACGGTAGCAAAAGGTATCAATGCCTTATCACTGCTCGTGGGCGATCCGTAAGGTTGTTTGCCTAGTGATATACCCGCTTTTATTAAAGGATGATCCAACTCAATTCTTGTTGCACGCATGCGCATACTGCGTGGTTGTATATTACTTACAGTATGTGTTTGTATGATCTCTAAAACTTCTTCGTGCGTGTACTGGTCTGTTATACGCACATCCATAACGTAGTTGCATTGTGAAGGCACCATATTGTGCGCCTTATTTTCTGTATGTATAGATGTGACGCTCATTTTTACCGGACCTAACCAATCAGATATTTTAGGAAAAACATAAGTGTTTACCCAACTGATGTCCTGCATGGCTTTGTAAATAGCATTGTCTCCTTCCTCACGGGCAGCATGGCCTGCTTTGCCATGTGCAACACCATCTAAAACCATTAATCCTTTTTCAGCAATGGCCAATTGCATTTTAGTGGGTTCTCCAACTATGCCAACCCAGTTTTGAAATTTAATGTCTTTCTGTTGATGAACTGCTTGTAAAAAAACCTCATCTTTTAAAATCGTTTCTATACCGTTTCGCCCGCTTATTTCTTCTTCGGCGGACGCTACAAATACCAGATTATACTTGCCGTTATTTTGATGATAGAAATGAGTGAATACACTTATTAAACTCACTAGACATCCACCTGCATCGTTACTACCTAATCCATATAATTTGCCATCTTCAACAATAGGTGCAAATGGGTCTTTAGTGTACTGAGGATTGGGTTTAACGGTATCGTGATGCGAGTTTAAAAACAACGTGGGCTTCGCTGGATCTAAGTGATTGCCAATTGCCCAAACATTATTTAGATGGCGATGTGAAGTTATGTGGTGCTCTAACAAAAATGACTGAATGATGTCTGCAGTTGCATCTTCTTCCTTTGAGAAAGATGACGTGGCAATAAGCTTTTTTAGTAGCTCAACGGCATGTATGTATAATGTTTCTTCAGTCATTATGCTTCAAAAAGGGTTCCGGTAGTTTTATCAGTTACATTGGCCAAAAGATCATTAGAGTGCCCAATTAAAACTTCACTAACACCTTTCTCTATTGCTGCAAAGGCATTGTCAATTTTAGGTATAATGCCCTCAAACAGTTTATCCTCCCGTAACAATTGAGTATATGTTTCCTTATTGATATTCCGGATAACAGAATCATCGTCATTCACATCTTCTAACACACCTGCCTTCTCAAAACAATATACTAATCTTACTTTAAAATGCGGCGAAAGTGCCATTGCTAAAACAGATGCAATAGTATCAGCATTGGTATTTAAAATATGTCCATCGCTATCGTGTGTAAGTGGTGCAAACACCGGAACGAGATCAGCCTGTAAAAGTTTTAAAAGTAAATCTGTATTTATTTCCGCTGTATTAATATCTCCTACCCATCCAAAATCAATCTCTTTTACGGGTCGTTTGTGGGCAGGTATAATGTTACCGTCTGCACCGGTAAGCCCAATGGCATTGCAACCATTACGTTGCAGCTTGGCAACTATTTTCTTATTCACTAAACCCCCATATACCATTGTTACAACGTCAATTGTTTCGTCATTGGTTATGCGACGGCCATTCATATATTTTGATTCGATGCCTAGTTGATCACCTATTTTAGTAGCGATTTTTCCGCCTCCATGTATCAGAATAAACTTACTTGATTTATCAGAAGCTGCTGTTGCGAGATTAAATAAAAATGCATCCAAAGCATCATTAGAATCAATTACGTTTCCACCAATTTTAACTACAAATAATCGCTCCATTATTAATGCGACTTTAAAATTTCTGCAAGAACAGCCTGCGCTGCCCATACCCTATTTGATGCCTGGCGGGTTACAATACTATTTGCACTATCCAAAATTTCATCGCTTAATTCTACATTTCTACGCACGGGTAAACAATGCATTACTTTAGCATTATTGGTCAACTTCATCTTTTCTTCTGTAAGCATCCACAGTGGATCGTTGCAGTAAATTTTACCATAGTCGTCGTACGTGCTCCAATTTTTTACATACACATAATCTGCATTTTTTAAAGCTTCATCTTGGTTATGTGTAATGGTGGCACCTTTGGTAAACTTCTCAGCTAACTGATAATCTTCAGGATGAGTGATGGTGAAATCACAATCGCCCCAAGCCGTCATCCATTGCGAGAAAGAATTGGCAACACACTGTGGTAAAGGCTTTACGTGTGGCGCCCAGGTGAGTACGACTTTTGGCTTTGCATTTTGTTTACCATCAAACCGTAAATCTTCCTTTATAGTTATAACATCAGTTAAACTTTGCAGTGGGTGTAGCGTTGCACTTTCTAAACTTATCACAGGCACGCCAGCGTATTTTATAAACTGATTGATGTACATCTCGCTGTAATCGTCTTCCCTGTTTTTTAAGGATGGAAAGGTGCGGATACAAAGTATATCGAAATAATTACCAAGTATAGGGGCTGCATCTTTCACGTGCTCAACAGTGCTTCCGCTCATGATGGCGCCTTCTTCAAACTCAAGTGCCCAGCCTTCTTTATCTACGTTAAAAACAATTGCCTCCATACCCAAATTCTGGGCGGCAACCTGCGTGCTTAATCTTGTTCTTAAACTGGGATTTAAAAACAAAAGACCTATACGTTTATTAGCACCCAACAATTTATCTATAAGAGGATCAGCTTTATAAGCAAGGGCTTTTTCAGCCAATGCATTAATGTCGGTCACATCATCCGCAGAAATGAAATGTGGCTTTCTAGAACCAGACGATGATTGCTTTATAAGATTTGAAGTATTCAACATTGATTATATAGCGACTTTTTATGAGTTTAAATTTTGTGACAACCTTTCGCCTTAAAGTGCAACTTCAGTTTGCTGCAACTTACTATGCATGTTTATCTTATTAATCTCGCTAGTTAACGCTTTAATAAAATCATCGACCTGCAAAGTAGTTAATGCTAATGAAGGCAATAGTCTGATCACATTTGGCTTTGCTTCGCCTGTAAATATGTGTGCATTATTTAAAAGGTTTTTGCGCAGATCTTTCAAATCCTCTGGCACGTCAAAACCAATCATCAAACCTTTACCCCTTATATTCTCGATACCATCAACCATAGATAGTTGCTCCATTAAATACTTACCTACCTTATCTGCGTGTTGTATTAAATCATCTTTTTCTATCACTTCTAATACAGCTAAAGCCGCTGCACAAGCAAGGTGGTTTCCGCCAAATGTAGTACCAAGTAATCCGTGAGCGGGCTTAATGTGTGGAGCAATTAAAATACCTCCGACAGGAAAACCATTACCCATACCTTTCGCCATTGTATAGATGTCTGCATAAACACCGGCATGATCGTGAGCGAAAAATTTGCCACTTCTTCCATAACCATCCTGCACACTATCGGCAATATAAACTGCCTGATATTGCGTACACAGAGATCTTACTTTTCTTAGGAAAGATTCGGTTGCCAATACAATTCCGCCGACACCTTGTATTGCTTCTATTATTACTGAAGATATCTCCGAACCATGCTCAGCAAAATAGTTTTCCAGCGCTTGCTCATCATTAAATGGTAGAAAAACAATATTGTCTGTCTGGTTTACTGGCGCAACAATTTTTGGATTATCTGTAGCAGCAACTGCAAGCGATGTACGGCCATGAAAAGACTTATGAAACGCAACAACTTTCTTTCTACCATTATGAAACGATGCTAGCTTCAACGCATTTTCATTTGATTCGGCACCGCTATTACAAAGAAATAACTGGTAATCATGTTTGCCACTGACAGCACCCAACTTTTCCGCCAATTGTTTTTGAATAGGGATTTGGATGGAGTTTGAGTAAAAAGCAATCTTATTTAATTGCTCCTCGATGCGCGTTACCCAATGCGGATGCGTGTGCCCGATGCTGATGACCGCATGGCCGCCGTACATATCTAAATATTTTTCACCCTTGTCATCCCACACATAAGAGCCCTGAGCCTTAGTAATAGCAATGTTATTTAGTGGATAAACATCAAAGAGTTTCATAGCAGTATGTTTTAGTGCAGCACTGTGTTTATGCAGACTGCATTGTTTCTTTAAAAGAAGTTTGCCTTCAATTGTAAGCCGGCGGTTTCATCAAGACCAAACATTAAATTCATATTCTGTACTGCCTGGCCCGAAGCACCTTTGAGTAAGTTATCTATTGCAGAATGTATAACTACTTTAGTACCTACCTGCTCAATTTGTATAACGCATTTATTGGTGTTGACAACTTGCTTTAAAAAAATTGGGTCTTTGCTAATATGTGTAAAAGGATGGTCTTTGTAGTAATCATCATACAACTCAAAAAGGCTACCTGCAGACAAGTCGCAACTTACCTGAGAACTCACGAAAATACCACGTGTAAAGTCGCCACGCCATGGTACAAAGTTTAGTGCTCCTTGTTGTGTAAAACCTGGCTGCAATTGACTTAACGATTGCACAATTTCACCAACATGCTGATGTGTAAGGGTTTTATATGCTTGTATATTATTGGCCCTCCAGCTAAAGTGCGAAGTTGCACTCATTGATTGACCAGCACCTGTTGAGCCAGTGATGCCTGTGGTATGTATTTCTCCTAAAAAACCTTCTTTAGCAAGTGGCAACAAACCTAACTGTATAGTTGTAGCAAAGCATCCCGGATTGGCTACATTGCCGGCATTCTTAATAGCGTCTTTATCTAACTCAGGTAGGCCATATACAAATGACTTGTTTTTGAAAATCTTATTTTCTGCTATTCTGAAGTCATTTGAAAGGTCAATTATTTTTATTGTATTAGCTATATCATTAGCTGCCAAAAACTTACTTGCATCACCATGTCCAAGACATAAGAAAAGTGCATCAATATCTGCACTTAATTCACTTGAAAATTGCAAATCTGTATTCCCGATCAAATCGCCATGAACACTACTAACCGGCTTTCCCGCATTGCTTTTACTATTAACAAATGCAATGGTAACAAATGGATGGTTTATGAGAAGCCTAATGAGCTCGCCACCTGTGTAGCCTGCCCCACCAACAATACCTACACGCACTTTTTTAGTTAACGAGGTATCATTTTGAAGGGTCGCAAATTGTCTATTTAATAAATAATTTTTCAATTTTTCTATTGAAGATTAGATGTGTTGTTTCCAAGATGGATTACTTAAAATTTTTCTGATTCCGCAGCATCTTTTACCTGATGCCAAATGGCAGTTTGGTTGCCAAAGATTTTAGAAAAACCTCGTACATCTTCGCCTGTCCAACCATTATTCATTTCACCATATTTACCAAACTTAGCACTCATTAAATCATACTTTGATTCTATGCCAGTAATAATAAAATGATGAGGGTTCAACTGAATATAAACATCGCCGGTAACGTTCTTTTGTGTACTGGTTAAAAAGGCTTCAATATTGCGCATAATAGGGTCCATGATCTGTCCTTCGTGCAGCCAATTACCATAAAACATTGCTAATTGGTCTTTCCAATTAAGTTGCCATTTGGTAAGTACATGTTTCTCTAATGCATGGTGCGCTTTTAAAATAAGCATGGGAGCTGCAGCTTCAAAACCTACACGCCCTTTTATGCCAATAATGGTATCACCAACATGTATATCGCGCCCTATGCCGTATGGACCCGCAAGCTCTTGTAAATACTGTATTGCTTTTACAGGACTTTCAAAACATTCACCATTAACTTTTGAAAGTTCACCACGCTCAAACGTTAGTTTAATTTCTTCGTTGCCTGTTTTTGTTATTTGAGTAGGCCATGCCTCTTCAGGCAACATGCCGTAAGAGTTTAATGTTTCTTTACCACCAACACTTGTGCCCCATAAGCCTTTGTTGATAGAATACATTGACTTCTCAAAATTCATATTCACTCCTTTGCCTTTGAGATATTCAATCTCTTGCTCGCGGCTTAGCTTCATATCTCTAATCGGAGTAATAATTTCAACACCCGGAATCATGATGTTAAAGATCATATCAAAACGTACCTGATCATTACCAGCTCCGGTGCTACCGTGTGCAACTGCATCTGCATTTAATTCTTCTACATGGTCTGCAATATGCAAGGCTTGTATCAACCGCTCTGCGCTTACGCTTAATGGGTAAGTATTGTTCTTAAGCACGTTACCAAATACTAAAAATTTAATTATCGTATTATAGTAACTTTCTTCAGCCTCAACAACTTTGTGACTTTTTACACCTAAAGCTTCTGCATGCTGCTCAATTTCTTTCAATTCATCTTTAGTAAAACCGCCGGTATTTACAATGATGCTATGCACTTCATAACCTAATTCATCAGTAAAATATTTAACGCAAAATGAGGTATCTAATCCTCCGCTAAAACCAAGAACAACTTTTTTAGACATTATAAGAGATGTGGGTTTTGGTTGTATTTATAAACTTAGAAAATAGCTTAGTAAGCTCTTATTTTTTTCTTTATTAGGCGCTTCTTTACGTTTAAGCAATTTAAGCAGGCGACTACGCTTCACCTTCATAAACCTTTCATACAATTTTGAGTTCAGCTTAAAATCTTCCGCAGTTTCTTCAGGCTCGTAATGGTCTGCAGGATCGTAAAGCATTGCAGTGCAAAAACAATTTTTACGTTCTTTACTCATCAACGTATCGTAATTAACACAGGCTTTGCATCCATTCCAAAAAGCTTCATCATCCGTCAATTCAGAGTAGGTAACCGGCTCATAACCCAACTCGCTATTTATTTTCATTACAGCAAGGCCGGTAGTTAATCCAAATATTTTTGATGTAGGATATTTTTCTCTGGACAGATTAAAAATTCTTCTCTTGATCAATTTGGCAACGCCACTTTTTCTAAAAGAAGGTGATACAATTAAACCACTGTTAGCAACAAACTGATCGTGCCCCCAGGCTTCTATGTAACAGAAACCAACCCAATCGCCCGATGGTGTTACTGCTATTACTGCCTTACCTTCTTGCATCTTCTGCGAAACATATTCGGGACTGCGTTTGGCAATACCTGTTCCGCGGGCTTTTGCAGAAGCTTCCATCTCGTTGGTGATGGTTGTAGCGTAATGCACATCGCTGCTATCTGCTACTCTAACTATAATTTGCTGATCCACTTTTTAAATAGGATTAGTGATGAAGAATTGAACCAAAATGGGGTTGAGGCTAAATACATGTAGCACTGAAACAAAAATAGTTCCACAAACGCTACATAAAATCAGATGCGAGGTCGTCGGATGAGGTACAGAAAGTTATCCGTACTCAGAATGCCCATAGACCCTTGTAAGGTGGGATGGTTAGCCGATAAGGTTGTATGAGTATAAAAATGTTTCAACTTGCTCTATACCAAAGGATTTGTGCTTTGCAGTTGTAAAAGTATATTAGTTTGAAAAAACATATCCTATATTTTTTATTAAAATTTATTTAGGCTAACTGTTAATGTTCCATTCTAATGGAAAAAGCAATTAATCTAATTGCATACATGCATATCTAATACATAAGTACTAATAACAAAATGGTACATAAAGTAAACAACATTATACTATTACAAATGGCTTAAGCGTTATGGATCTTAAATATCCAATATGCAAAGCCCTACAACCCCAGCACCCATGATAGATCTAGAAATTGAATCAGCCATTAGGATAGGAACGATGGATAACTTGTAATTTTCTTACTACAAATTATTACGGTTCATGCCACCAAAACCTCCGGGAGGACGGTTACCACCTTCTCTAAACATGTTTTTGTTGCGATCGCCCTGTTGGTTACTATTGCCACCAAACTTGCGGATGTTGTAAGTGAAAGTTAGCATGAAATAACGCTTCAAAACATCGGTGCGCGTGTCTTCAATATAGTTTGATTGTATGGTGCGACTTATGCTTCTGTTTTGATTCAATAGATCATAAACAGTTAAGCGTATTTCACCTTGCTTCTTTTTAAATAATAATTGAGCAATGCTGGCATTCCACATAGCAAAAGACTGGTTGAATCCTTCAGCTTGTCCTCTACTTAAATTGTAATCAACATCAGTAGATACAATTAAACCTTTTTTAGTTGAAAATGTGGGCTCAATTGAAGCCACTTCAGTAAAATAGTTAGAATTGCTGGTTGCTGTAGTAGTCTTAGTTTGCTCGCTATATTTGGCCATGTTGTAGGTTGATCTGCTAGAGAAGTTTAGATCAAGCCTATCTTTTAAATTCATTGTAAACCTGATAGTTTCGCCAAAAACATAATTGTTAGTAAAGCTTGGTGAAGTAATGCCAGCATTAACTGAATTGTTTGATCTGTTAAGACTGCTTATAACATTTACACTGCGATTGTAACTTACATTGGTTGTAAGGTTAAGGTTCGATTTTGGGCGCTTTAATGGAAATCCGTAATTAAAAAAGCCATTCAAATTATAACCACCATTTCTGTTGATTGGTTTTACAAATTGCGCATTTGGTATCAGACTTATGTTGTTATCCAATAAAATGGTTATGCTATCATTGTTCTGAAAAATTTGGTTACCAATGCTATTTGATGTCATACTTCCATTGACGCTTACAACAAGATTTTTGAAGGTTAGCGGATCAAATTTGGTCATTATAAGATTTAGACTATTTGAGAACTCTTGCTTCAAAGATGGATTTCCACTTGTGATGTTTAATGGATTTGAATTGTCAATCACGTCTTGCAGTTGTGTAACATTTGGCTGTTGCGTGCTGCCACGATAATTCAATCTCACATTCATTGTTCTGCCTTTTCTATACTGTAAAGAAAAGGTCGGAGTGAAGTTGTTAAACGACTGGGTTAAATATGTCTTCTTAGTCTTATTGTCGCTAGTTAATTGTGAATTTTGTATGCCTAGACCCAGTGTGTAATTGAATAACTGATTTATCTGTCTGCGATAATTTACAGACATGCGGTTTGAAACATTGGTGTTCTCAAAATTGTTACTCAATTGTACGTTGTTCTTATCGTACTGACCGGTTAATTTATTGTACTGATTAGTATTTTGATCGGAGGTGTTGAAACTGTTATTATAGTTATAATTCAACTCTATCATTCCCTTAATACCTACAGGTTCAGTGTAGGCAATGGTACCTCCTAAAGTTCTTCCTTCTCTATCAGTATTACTTATCTGGTCTGTAGTGTCTTTACGTATTCTGTTTGTCTCGTAAGAATTGTTATAGCTAAGCGTTCTGCGCACACTTTCGTTAGTGCTGAGTGCCTGGGTAAGGTTAAACGAAATACTGCGACCACGTTTTGCAAACCTGTGGCGGTATAAAATGGTATTATTAAAATTGTAGCCTTTACTCTCGGTAGCGTTTGTGTTTCTTACATCATTTACGGCTGTTGATGTTCCCTTGGTGGTAAAGGAATTGGACTCACTGTAATTGTCTGTTTTTTGGGCTGAAAAAGATGGACGAATCATTAATGAATTCATCGTATCAAACTTCTGCTCAATTTCAAAATTGAAACGGTTGTTGTAATTTTTATTATTGCTTAAGGTGTTAGCCGTAGTAAACCTTGAAGAGTCACCGGTAACAAAAGTTTCTCTAAACCTATCTTGGTTGTTTATGCGGTTTTGATTGTTATAAAAGTAGCTTCCATTAACAGATGTTTTTGGGCTCCAAACATCACTATAATTTAAACCACCGGCTAACGTTTTAGTAATTCCTGTAGGGCCGGTGGTAAAGCCGCCTCCAAAGTTACCGGCACCACGCAGTCCACCACCACCGCCACGTTGTCCGCCTCCGTTATTTCCACTGGTACTTAAAATATCCTGCGTACCAAAATTTTGATTGTTATTATTATTAGCCTGACCTACAAATGATAGTTGCCTGTTACCATTAAAGTAGCTCATGTTTACATTGCTAGCATAGCGAGATGCATCTTTAAAAAGTAAGTCGTCATTTCCACCTCCTAATGCAGCCTTACCAAATACGCCTTTGCGCTTATCTTTTTTGGTAATAATGTTAATGGTCATCTGTCTATTTCCATCATCAAAACCACTAAAAGCACTTTGATCACTTTGTGCATCTATTACTTGCACTTTATCAATCATATCGGTAGGCAAGTTGCGGGTTGCAAGTGTAGGATCATCTCCAAAAAATCTTTTACCATCTACCAGAACGCGTGTTACAGTTTGCCCTTGTGACTTTATCGATCCGTCTTTTTCAACTTCCATTCCAGGCATTTTCTTTATAAGATCTTCTGCAGTTGAGTTTGGCTTGGTAGCAAACATGCTTGCATTAAACTCCGTAGTGTCACCCTTAATTACTATAGGTGATGTTCGTACTGTTACCATTCCTAAATCTGCTGGTAATGGAGCCATAAAAAGTTTCCCCGCGTTGTACTCAGCATTTTCGGCTGATACAGTAAAGCGTTTTTCAACCTCTGCATAACCCTGAAAAGTAACATACATAATGTGGCTACCAAATGGTACATTATTCACTACAAAGCTGCCATCTTCTTTTGACAGAGCATATACGAGCAAAGAGGAATCTGCGGGGTTTAGGATAGAAACTGTAGCCGATTTCAGATTCTGATTAGAAATAGAATCAACCAATGCGCCTGTTACGGTTGCAGTATTTTTTGTTTGAGCAATTATGCTGCTACCGCTTATGGCTAGTAATAACACAAGTATAATTCTAAATCTCATAGTAGAAGTTTTGTAAATATTTCTCAGGAGTTACAAAGTACTCGTCTGTTAAAAGACTTACAAAATGAAAACGGTAAAAAAGGGCTTTCGAGGGATGAATAATATTGTGTTATATCGATCAATTTTACATACTATAAAAAACTTCATTAGAGCATATCTCCTAATTTTTATAATAATCTGAAATCAAATTTTCATCATTTATTACCATTTATTTACTTAAGCTGTAAATAGCCCTCAACTTAAATTCTCTTTCTTATATTTATTTACCATGAGTGCATTTGTGCAAATTAGATGTTGGAAAAATGAGGATACCGCGCAATTGACGGCCATTGCCAACAACAAAAAGATCTGGCTGAATGTACGGGATCGATTTCCACACCCTTATACAGTTGACGATGCAATACAATGGATAACCTATACTTCATCGCAAAAACCTCTGCAGAACTTTGCTATCACTTACAACGGTCAAATTGCAGGCAGTATCGGAGTTTTGCTTCGTGATGATGTTTACAAGAAAACAATTGAAATAGGCTATTTTATAGGAGAACCGTTTTGGGGAAAGGGCATTGCCACCCAAGCTGTTGCTTTGCTAATTGAATACATACAAAAACAATTTGATGTTGTTAGAATTTACGCCGAGGTTTTCGAACATAACAAGGCATCTATGCGCGTATTAGAAAAATCAGGGTTTTATCTTGAATGTGTTCGTAAAAAGGCGGTAATAAAAAATAAAATTATTATGGACGATCATGTTTGGGTTAAATTGCTATAAACATGGTAACCACCTTTATTTAGCACATTCGTGCATATTGTTAACCCCTTTTTTTATGAAGAAAATACTCGCACTTTCTCTTGCAGCTTTGTTATTGGGAAGTCATTCTTTCGGACAGGATTCTATTACCAAAGCCAACCTTTCCATTGGCGCTAAAATAATGGCATTGGATTTTACTGAACCCGAACTTGACTCCATGTTGGGGAACGTGCAATTTCAGCAGGCTAATATTACTAACATGCGCAAGTTTCCGTTAGATAATGGAACGCCATTAACGTTGGCATTTAATCCTGCAATACCCGGTATGAAGGTGCCATCACAACAACAACCCGTTGTTTGGAATTACCCAGTAATAGCCTTACCCAAAAACCAAAACGACCTTGCTTACTATTCAATTTTACAGTTGGCATCACTTATCAAGAATAAAAAACTAACGTCGGTTGCGCTCACGCAGTTTTTTATCAATCGTTTAAAAAAGTTTGATGATAGTTTGCACTGTGTAGTTTCTTACACTGAGGACCTAGCTATGGAGCAAGCCAGACAGGCTGATAAAGAAATTGCTACAGGAAAATATCGTGGCCCATTACATGGCATACCCTATGGTTTAAAAGATCTGTTTAGTGTAAAGGGAACCTCTACTACGTGGGGCGCAGAAGCGTACAAAAATCAAATAAGAGAAGAAGATGCTTTTGTGTACAGCCAGTTGAAAGCTGCTGGTGCAGTGCTTATCGCGAAACTTACTTTAGGTGCACTTGCTATGGGTGATGTTTGGTTTGGAGGCCGCACCAACAATCCTTGGAATTTGAACAGAGGCTCTAGTGGTTCGTCTGCAGGATCTGCAGCGGCTACGGCAGCAGGTTGTGTACCTTTTGCCATTGGCACCGAAACGCTGGGTTCTATCATATCCCCATCTACTACCTGCGGTGCCACCGGGTTACGACCTACTTTTGGCTCAGTTAGTAGAAGTGGCGCTATGACCCTATGCTGGAGTTTAGACAAAGCAGGACCAATTTGCAGAAGCGCAGAAGATGCCGCTGTGGTGTTTCAATATTTGCATGGTACGGATGGCTTAGATGCCAGTGCTGTAAATGTGCCTTTCAATTACACAGGCAAAACTGATTGGAAAAAATTGAAGATCGCTTATGCGAAAAATTATTTTGACAGAGATACTACTGCCAATACACAACGAGTGTTAGATGTATTTAGGAAGATGGGTGTGCAACTAATTCCCATAAACTTTCCGGATAGTGGCGTGTATTACGGCAACTTGGTACGTACCATTTTATCAGCAGAGTCTGCTGCTGCTTTTGACGAATTCACTCGCACCAATTTGGATGACCAGATGACCAGGAAAAACAAAAACGACTGGCCGAACTCATTTAGGTCTGCCCGTTTTATTCCTGCTGTAGAATATATTAATGCCAATCGCCACCGTTACTTGCTAATGCAAAACATGAACAGAGTTTTTAGCCAGTACGATGTAATTATTTGTCCCACTTTTATTGGTAATCAACTTGCTATAACAAACCTCACAGGTCATCCTGCTTTATGTATGCCCAACGGTTTCAATAGGTTAGGATTACCAACAAGCGTGACACTTTTAGGTAAATTATATGGAGAAGCAAACCTTTTGGCCGTAGGAAAAGCTTATCAGGAAGCAACCGGCTGGGATGAAATGCACCCGGAGATGTTTAAGTAAATTATAAATTCATAGCGAGGCATTCGGAGATATCAAACAATGACGATTCATTCGAAGTAGCTGATCTTTCTATATGACTACTTCAGCCTCATTTCGTAAATTGCAGTTTGCTTATCTATCTACTATGCCTTTCAATTTAGTCTCAAATTATAAACCTGCCGGCGATCAGCCTTCTGCCATTCAACAATTGACTGAGGGTATTTTGCAGGGCGAAAGGTATCAGACACTTTTAGGCGTTACAGGTAGTGGTAAAACTTTTACCATGGCCAATGTTATACAAAATGTGCAACGGCCTACGCTGGTGTTAACGCATAATAAAACCTTGGTAGCACAGCTTTACGGAGAGTTTAAGCAATTCTTTCCCGACAATGCTGTAGGTTATTTTGTTAGCTATTATGACTATTATCAACCTGAAGCTTACATGCCGGTAAGCGATACTTACATTGAAAAAGATCAAAGCATAAACGAAGAGTTAGACAAGTTGCGCCTGCACGCTACATCGCAATTATTAAGTGGTAGAAGAGATATTATTGTTGTGGCTTCAGTTAGTTGCATTTATGGTATGGGTAACCCTACAGAGTTTGAGAATAGCATTGTGCGGATAAAAGAAAGACAACAAATTTCACGACAGGGATTTTTGCACGCATTGGTCAATGCCTTGTATAGTCGTAGCCAGGGAGAGTTTGGTACGAGGAACTTTTAGAGTAAAAGGTGATACGATTGACATCAATCTTCCCTATGTTGATTTCGGATATAGAATTACTTTTTTTGGCGATGAAATAGAAACCATAGAAACACTGGAACTTTCTACCAGTAAACGCATCAGCCAGGTAGATCATGCTGCAATTTTCCCCGCCAATTTATACGTTGCACCAAAAGATATGATGCAACAAGTGTTGTATGAGATTCAGGATGAAATGAGTGCACAGGTTGAGTATTTCAAAAACACCGGAAAATTTATAGAAGCGCAACGCCTCAGTGAACGTGTCAATTATGATTTGGAAATGATTCGGGAATTAGGATTTTGTAATGGAATTGAAAACTACTCCCGCTTTTTTGATAGGCGCAAACCAGGCACCAGACCGTTCTGTCTTCTGGATTATTTCCCCAAAGACTTTTTGTTGGTAGTAGATGAAAGTCATCAAACTGTGCCGCAGGTTGCAGGCATGTATGGTGGCGACCGTAGTCGGAAACTTACATTGGTTGAGTTTGGATTCAGGCTACCTAGTGCTTTAGATAACCGACCTCTAAACTTTCACGAGTTTGAAGGATTATTACATCAAACAGTTTTTGTAAGTGCCACGCCCGGCGATTTTGAACTGGAAAAGACTGGCGGCGTAGTTGTAGAGCAAGTAGTAAGACCAACAGGTTTACTAGATCCACCCATTGAAATAAGGCCCAGTGTAAACCAGATTGATGACTTGCTGGATGAGATTGATAAACGTGTAACAAAAGGCGATCGTGTTTTAGTAACTACACTTACCAAACGCATGGCCGAAGAGATGGACAAATACCTGGGTCGCATCAATATCAAAAGCAAATACATACACAGTGAAGTTGATACGTTAGAACGCGTGGAGATCTTAAGGCAACTTCGCCTAGGTGAAATTGATGTATTGGTTGGAGTAAACCTATTAAGAGAAGGTCTTGATTTACCGGAAGTTTCTCTAGTAGCCATCTTGGATGCAGATAAAGAGGGCTTCTTGCGTAACGAACGCTCATTGACTCAAACCGCAGGCAGGGCAGCAAGAAATGTGGACGGACTTGTAATTTTCTATGCTGATACTGTCACAGAAAGTATGCAACGCACCATTGATGAAACCAGCCGCCGTCGCGAGAAACAAATTGAATACAATCTGCAACATGGCATAACACCTACCACCATCAAAAAAACCATTGAGCAGATCATGAAACAGACATCTGTTTTAGATATCAAAGGTGTTGATAGCTCTCACCCATACGCAATTGATGGCGAGAAACCCTTATTAGCCGCAGAGAGTGAAGTGGAGTATAAGACTATCCCTCAAATGGAGAAAGCTATTGGCCAGATAAAAAAGCAGATGGAAAAATCCGCCCGAGACCTTGACTTTATGGAAGCAGCTCGCTTAAGAGATGAAATGTTTAAGATGCAAAAAGAGCTGGAGGGGATGAAGTAAGAGGGAAGAACATTTTGCAACATGTTCTTCTATTTAATTGCTTAAATCCACAAACAAAAAATGTGCAGGACATTACCAGTTCTTTTTTTAGACAAATCCACTCAATCAAGCCATTATTCTAGAATCAATATCGTAACGGAATTCTCTTAGAATAGCATCACGAACCTGCGTTCTTAAAGTTCCCGATACGGGGTCAACAATATTATGAATCAAGTTTACAATTTTTTGATTACCTGAAAAATTAGATCCATGAGCTAAGTGAGATTTGTTGGTAATATTCCATCGCCGACACATTTGAGCTCGAAGTGAGGTGGCCTCAGTAATATTAACTTCTCTAGTTAATTCAGGCGACAATGGCGACAATGATGCAATTACTAAAGTGCCGATAACTTTTTTCGGAGGTGTACAATTGCAGGTCATCCCACCGGCTATTTGCGCTCCAATAAAAGTTTTTCCACAATCCATACATTGATAGCGATAATTTGGCATATGATTTTTGGTCAAGATATATATTATACTTTCAATCTGCAAGTGCTAAACAAAAGGATTTTTAAAAAGTAAAATCTCGGAAGCTTTTTCTTCCCTCTTTAATGATATCAGGACATTTTTGTATATTGTCATAAATACCTTTAATACTAGGATCATCTTTTGAAACTTACCTCACTATGTCTGCATGAAAACAAAAAGTAGTCTCGTTCTTGTAAATTTTTTTATTCTTTTATTGCTTCCTTTGGGATCAACTGCTCAAACTTTTACGAGAACGGTGTTAACAGGAGGTTTAAATCGTCCATGGGAAATGCTATATGGTCCTGATAATATGCTTTGGATAACACAAACAAATGGGCGGGTAAGCAGAATAGACCCAAATACAGGAACTGTAAATACAATCTATACTGCGCCTGATTACTTTGATGGCAGCCCTTCTCAAAGCGTTATACTACATTGCAATCCTGACCACAGTTATAGTATATCCAAGGGTACTTACGGTTTGGCACTGCACCCTGATTTCGTTAATTCTCCCTATGTTTATTTTATCTATTCTTACAATTCCGGGTCTACTCAAAATCCTGTATCAAACTATAAGGTTCGCAGGCTTAAATGGAATGCTAATTCTCGGGCAGTGAGCGAGCCTACGGACATAATTAGTGATCTTCCATTAGACTTGTCACATGAAGGGATGCGTATGGTTATCGTTTCTCAATTTGGAACACCCTACATTTATATTACAACAGGTGACGGAACGATAGATGACGATAGATGTTATCCGGAAGGTAATAATGGTAATTTGAGAGCGCAGGACTGGAATAGTAGGTTCGGAAAAATTTTAAGGTACAATATAGATGGATCAATTCCCGCATCAAATCCTATTAATAATAGCCCAGTTTACACTAAAGGACATAGAAATCCACTAGGACTTGCTTATAATCCTGCCACCGGCATACTTTATTCATCTGAAAATGGTAAGTCTACCGATGACGAGTTGAATATTATTGAAAGTGGAAAAAACTATGGTTGGCCGAGAGCAAGGGGATATCATACTGATAATAACTATCCTGGCGAAGCTGCTTTTGTATCGGAATATACACCTTCGTTTCCCAATGATAAATTGAAACAGGCCATATACTCCTGGTGTAACCCAAATGTTATACTACCGGAAGACCCTCAACCAGTCGGTTCAACTTGCTCAGTTGCACCCTCTGATATGATTTATTATCCCCATGCGGCAATTCCCGAGTTTCAAAATAGTTTGTTGGTTACAACTTTAAAAAACTATAATCCTAATTTTAGAGCAAGTGTGTATGTTTTTAAATTAAATTCTAATGGTACGGCTTTAGATAACACAAATCCTAATCCACTAGTTTATTTTTCCGTACCAGATAATGCAGCTATTCCTAATAGCGAGGGCGAATTAAGGTATAGAGATATTACCATTAGCCCTGACGGCAAAACTATTTTTATAAGCACTGACACTTGGGCTGGTCAGAACAATCAAATACTAAAATTTACTTATAATGAAGGTTCTTCCATCACGACTTATTATCCTAAAACTACTGCAACAGACTTAAGCATAACAACTAATTGGACAACTGATGTTGCTGGTGGTACAGGAAATTCCCCAAGTGATTTTTTATCTGCGAATCAATTATTAAACATTAATAACAATTTCACCAATCCTACAATTCGTGGTGTCTGGACAATCTCCGGTGGGACAGGGTTAGTAATAAATAATCCCAATGGCTTAACATTTACCCCATCAGCAAGATTAAACATTGGTGAAGGATCAGTCGTAAACTTTAATAATAGAAATGTAGTTTTAAAATCAGATATCAATAGCACAGCTTCAATTGGTACTATCAAAGGAACTTTGATTAACGCCACTAATGTTACCGTCGAGCGTTTCATTACTTCACTTGGCAACCGCGCCTATCGTTTGTTAACTCCTTCAGTAAATACGGCTACTACAATTTTTGAAAACTGGCAGGAGAATGGTAGCAGCGCTGCTGGCTACGGTACACATATTACCGGTAGTGCTACGGGTGCTAATGGTTTTGACGCGACACAAACGGGACAACCTTCATTGTTTACATACAATTCTGCTATACTTGCCTGGGATCCTGCTGCAAATACCAATGCTACTTTACTTAGTGGAAAGAAAGGTTACCTCCTTTTCTTGAGAGGAGATCGAACTTTAAATCTAAGTTCAAGCGAATCTTCATCTCCAAGTAACAACACAACATTAAGAGCAACAGGGTCGCTACTTACAGGTCCACAGGTGTTTAATGATTTAATTGGTAACAATGGCTTTAGTTTGATTAGCAACCCTTATGCTTCTTCTATTAATTGGGCAGGTGTTTATGAGGCAAGCACAAACCTATCTAAATATTACACTACTTGGGATCCTAAAGTAGGTTCAAGAGGTGGATATGTAACAGTAAGGGTAGATGGAAGTAAAAGTAACCTTGCCTCTGATGCTTCTGGTAATATACAATCAGGACAAGCTTTTTTTATTCAAGCTGCCGGTGATAATAAACCTATTGTAAATATTTTGGAGTCCCATAAAACAGAAGTAAACAAAAACGCATTTAGAGTAGATAACAATGTTGCAAAGTTTTACTCTTCTTTATATTCTGTAGACTCATTCACCAATAGAAAAAATGTTGACGGAGTATTATCAATTTATAATAATCAAAAGAGCGATTCATTAGATACCAACGATGCTGATCAGATACCTAATTGGGATGAAGATATAGCAATTGTAAGGGCGCGTAAGATGTTAAGTATCGAAAACCGGCCCCTGATTGTTGAAACAGATACAATAATATTTGCTACCACACGGTTGAAAGTGCAGAACTACGAGTGGCAATTTGATGGAATTAATTTCAATGGTATTGGTTTGCAAGCCTATTTGTTTGACAAATTTCTGGATTCAAAGACATTTATAAACTTAAGTGGAAAAACTTCTATTCCATTTGCGATTACTTCTGATGCAAAATCTTCTGCTGAAGATAGGTTCATGGTAGTATTTGATAAAGCAACTGTATTACCAGTGTATTTGAGTGAACTCCGAGCTAACGAAACATTAGCAGGAATACAATTAGAATGGAGCGTATTAACGGAAACCAATATAGAAAAGTTTGAAGTGGAAAAGTCTATTGATGGTCAGCAATTTTTAATGGTCGCGAGTGTAGCTGCAAACAGAAGCAGTGCAGGGCCTGTAGTATATAAATGGACAGACAATAAGTTAAATAATAGAAACATTTACTATCGAATTAAACATATTAGTACAACAAGAGCAGAGCAGTACACCAACGTGGTTAGAGTAGGTTTTGGTAAGGCGGTAGGCCAGATCGAGATTTATCCTAACCCAATAAAAAATAATACTCTTACTCTACATTTAAGTAATCTCAAAAAGAATAGATTGATAATTACACTCGTAAATAGCAAAGGGCAACAGGTATTCCGCAAGACGTTTGATCATAAAGGTGGCCAAGTTACACAAACTTTGGACATAGGTAATATTGTTAGTGGTCTCTATCAACTAAAGGTTGTTGGAGGAGATGAAATTTTTACAAAAAAAGTAATTAAATATTAAGCCATAAAGGCAAAACTCATGCTGCATAAAAAAGAGTAATTACTTCTAATTTTTTGTGTTGCTTTTCCACGATTGCTCATGGACAAATTGAGCCTCCTCCAGACCTGATTTATGTTGTTCCTAATAATTGCGATAAATCACTATTTGCCGCAGAAAGTGACGTAGCATACCAAACCCTCCCTCAAATGGAGCGAGCCATCGGCCAGATGGAAGAGCAAATAGAAAAGTCCACCCTAGACCTCAACTTTATGGGCTGCCCGGTTAAGGGATGAGATGTTTAAGATGTAGAAGGAGTTGAAGGGGGTGAAGTAATAGGGAAGTGCATTTTATAAAATTTTTGTTTCTCAAATTTTCAAAACTTCAGTGGGAAGATGCGCCTGACAACACTACTGGTCATTTTAGATAAACTATCCCAATTAAGCCATTTGTCTAGAATCAATATCATAACCAAATTCTTTCAAAATAGCTTCACGAACCTGCATTTTTAAAGACCTAGATACGGGATCAACGATATTATGAATCAGGTTTGCAATTTTTTAATTACCTGAAAAATTGGTCCCTTGAGCTTTTTGAGATTTGTTAGTAATATTCCATCTCCTGCACATTTGAACTCGAAGTATGGTAGCTTCTAATAGCATTATAAAAATGGGTGTCTCAACTATGAGTAATAACTGTGATTGATATAGACTAACCATTTAGTTACAGAAAGAGAGTGGAGTTAAAACCATTCTTCCAAGGAAAAAAAGCTGCGGTCTCGATACGAAGCAAGGGAAAAATCAGCCTAGGCAGCCGTTTCGTTAAGGGAAATGTTTAAGATGCCAAAGAACTCGAAGTATGAAGTATTCCTGGAATAAAGCCTTTTATAATTATTCAAACACGTTCCCTTAAGCCTAACACGTTTTTTCAATTAGAAAAGCTATTTGAGGCATTTTTATGCTTGTTGAACGTAATAAATGTAAAATGTGAACATAAAATGAAATCGGTTTCAAATTCAAAAACCCTGTTTTCTTCTTGTTATATTGCTTCTTAAACTCCCTTGTTAATATACTATTCAAAATATTCTCTCTCTGATATTGTTTAAATGAAAAATTTTAAAGTTGTTAAATAATTTATTTTATTTAAATCCATAGTAAGCTAATTCCCGTATAAAGTCAGAGCCTATCTATACCTGCTGGCACATTAGCTTCAGGTACATACATTTTGAGAATGCAAGGCGACAAAGTGCATACTCAAAAGGTTATAGTACAATAAGTAGTTTATATGTAGACAAAAAAAGGAATCCTTTTATGGATTCCTTTTTTTGTTATTCAAATTTTGTGGCCTATTGAGCTGTTACCTGTAAATTAGCCAGGTAATATTTATAATTGTCTTTTGCACCTCCGTAATCATCTACTTTAAAAGCAATACGATTTAGTTTTACATTGGTAGGCACAGCCTCTTCTAAATCATAAATTCTTTCTCCATCAAGTGAAACTCTCAACTGTTGCCCTCTTACCATAATAGAAACATGCATTGGTTCGTTTGAATTGTTCTTTTGAGATAAAACGGTCAGATCCCGGTTGGTAGCCCGAACTTTTTCGCCGCCTCCTGCCGAAAAAGTTGTTATGCCAAATCTATTAGGGCTACTTACGGAGCCACCATTGGGCTCAATAAATAAAGAGATACCTGCCTCACTAAACTCTTGTCCTTTTTTATAAACTCGCGCAGTTAGTTGTGGTACACGCTGGTCATCTTTGTAATTGGTGATAACATCAAATTCTACATTATAATTCTCTGGCAGTGTATCTATAAAATCAGTTTCGTATAGGGTACTTTCGTTCAAATTAAGCCATTTGCCTGGGCGTCCATCTATAGTTTTCAGAGATCCCATTCCATTAGTTTTCCAGCCTTTGGGCATATCACCCAAGTTGCCTGCATTAAAGTTTGATGAATAAATAACATCACCCGGTTGCCATTTCGGCTGCATGAAAACAACATTTTTTTCAGCTTTATTTACTGACTGTCCCTTATTAAAAACATCAGGAGTTCCTTTACTAAAATCCTTTTTCCCCTTATCGATGGCCACAACCTTTGGAGGAGTTTTTGTTTGCTGAGTTGTTTCTTTTTTAATGGTAGTTGTGGACTGCTGTGCTTTTGCAGCTGGGAGAAAAAACACAGATCCTAAAAGCGACATCATTGTCTTACTTTTCATAAGTCAGGTGTTTTAAGTGTAAAAAATTAATTTTGGTTTACCAATGTAAAAAATTTCGCTTGTTTTTCAAAGCAAAAAATACACACCTTTATCAAAGCTCTCAATTATATGTAGCAGAGAGCTACATTGCAGGCTTGGGGGTTTTTACCTCAAAGTTCATTTCAAAAAAAAATATTGTTGAGGTTTGCCCGGTAATCGCGCTGAGTGTACAGGATGCTTCTATTGTGAAAAACACCGATTTATACCGTTACTACTTTATTATAAATGAGCACCCATTTAATGTAGTGATTGCTTTGGGCTATGGCAGTGTCTATAATCATGCTTATAAAGCAAATGCATCGTACACTTATAGTAAAGAACAACAAACTTTAACCATTTTGGCGGAGAGCGATATTGTAGCTGGCGAAGAAATCACACTCAATTACAATGGACCGTATAACGATCCAACTCCTATAGTTTTTTAAGTAGATGCTTTACATAAAAGAGATAAAACATAAGGGCAAAGGCGTTTTTACAACCATAAATATTGGTATGGGAGCACTTATAGAAACCTGCCCTGTCATTTTATTTCACGATGCGGTTGACCAACAACAACTGAACGCCACCGTTTTAAATGAGTATATTTTTTCTTGGGATGAGAATAATACCAGCGCATTAGCATTGGGTTTCGGCTCGTTTTATAATCACTCCCAACAATCAAACGCTGAGTATGTAATGAAACATGACGCCTTACGGCTTGAAATTTATGCTGTGAAAGATATATCAGCTCATACAGAAATTACCATAAACTACACAGGTATACCCAATGGTGAATCGCTAGAATGGTTTGCTAAAAAGGGAATCCAATATTATAAGTAGAATGCCTCGAATGCTTCTGTAAACCAAAAAAGCAGCCATAACTTTCGTCATAACTGCTTTTTTCTCTGTGGTGTGAGCCGGGATCGAACCGGCGACACAAGGATTTTCAGTCCTTTGCTCTACCGACTGAGCTACCGCACCTCCTTTCCCCCTTTCAGGGGCTGCAAATATAAACGCTTCTGACGCTATATTCCAAATAAACGAATTGGTATTTTTAAAAATTAATACATGATTTAAAATTCACAATTTTTAGGGGTGCGTGCAAAGGCGATCACGTCTCTAATGTTTGTCATACCCGTAACAAATTGCACCATGCGCTCGAACCCTAAACCAAAACCGGCATGCGGTACGGTTCCGAAACGGCGTGTGTCTAAATACCAGCTCATTTCTTCAGTGGGTAAATGCATTTCTTTCATGCGGGATTCTAGTAACTCTAAGCGCTCTTCTCTTTGTGATCCACCCACAATTTCGCCGATGCCAGGCGCTAAAATATCCATGGCGGCAACGGTTTTGCCATCATCGTTCTGGCGCATATAAAACGCTTTGATTTCTTTAGGGTAACCGGTAACGATCACCGGCTTTTTAAAATGCTTTTCTACCAAATACCTTTCATGCTCACTTTGCAGGTCTATGCCCCATTTCACATCGTATTTAAATTTCTTCTTTTTGTACGCCGGACTGTCTAGCAAAATATCAATGGCTTCAGTATAAGTGATACGCTCAAAACTGTTTTGCAACACGAAGTTGAGCTTCTCGAGCAATCCAAGTTCCGCTCTTTCGGCTTGAGGTTTTTGCTTTTCTTCTTCGGCAAGGCGCTGGTCTAAAAATTCAATATCTTCCTTATTATTGTCTAAAGCATATTGTATCAAATACTTCATGAAGGCTTCGGCCAGGTTCATATTATCTTCTATATCACTAAAGGCCATTTCAGGTTCTATCATCCAAAACTCTGCAAGGTGTCTTGTGGTATTAGAGTTTTCTGCCCGAAATGTTGGTCCAAAAGTATATATTTCGCTAAAGGCCATTGCGCCCAATTCACCTTCTAGCTGACCGCTTACGGTAAGATTGGTACTTTTACCAAAAAAATCTTCTTTAAAATTTATGCTGCCATCATCATTTAACGGAGGATTTTGAAAAGGCAAGCGTTGTTACACTGAAACATTTCTCCTGCACCCTCAGCATCAGATGCCGTAACAATGGGTGTGTGCAGGTAAACAAATCCACGTTCGTTAAAAAATTTGTGCACAGCAAAAGCCAATGAATGGCGCACGCGAAACACAGACCCAAATGTATTGGTTCTAAAACGCAGGTGCGCTTTCTCGCGTAAAAATTCTAAGCTGTGTTTTTTGGGTTGTAGGGGATATTTTTCAGCATCACTATCACCCAAAATTGTAAGCTCTGTTGCTTTTAATTCAACTCGTTGTCCCTTACCCAGAGATTCTACTACTTCGCCCGATACCTTTATGGATGCTCCGGTGGTTAGGCGCTTTAAAGTAGCATCATCTAAAAGCCCCAGATTAACTACAACTTGCAAATTATTGTTGGTGCTGCCATCATTTAAAGCAATGAATTGGTTGTTACGAAATGTGCGTACCCAACCCATTACAATAACTTGCTCACCTATTTTATCAGAGGCTAAAAGATCCTTGATTTTAACGCGTATGTTGAACATGGCAGGATTATATTAAAAAATGCTGGCAAAGATAAGGACTTGACTTTTGTATTGAAAAGTACCTGTAAGGTTATGTTTTTAGCAAAAAGACAAGTTTTCTTTTGCTTAAAATTGCATGAATTGTGGCAATTACTTAAAAAACGTTTACTATGATGAATGAATATTTACAAAGAGTTTATTGGAATAATACCGTTTTAGATTACTTATTAGTTATAGGCGCAATGCTGGCAACTTGGGTGGTGTTGCAAATAATTAAACGCTTAGTTATAGGTGCTATTAGAAAGTTTACCAAAAAATCAAAAACGGATATTGATGATGTACTAATAAGCGGTTTGGAAAAATTTATTGTTCCCTACGTTTATATATTGATCAATTTCGGAATAATTGATCAGCTAAAATTATCGGCAGGTATTAATAAAGCTATCGCAGTAGCTATTGCAATTGTAACAGTTTATTTCGGCGCACGTTTTATTAACCACGCCATACAGGTATCACTTAACCTCTATATGGAACGCCGTTACGAAGCATCTTCCAGACGAATGCAGATGAATGGCATTTTGAACATTTTTAAAGTGGTTGTCTGGGCGCTTGGTTTACTGTTTTTGCTGGACAATTTAGGTTACCAGGTTACTACTATTATTACGGGTTTAGGAATTGGTGGTATTGCGATAGCGCTGGCTGCACAAAATATTTTGAGTGATCTATTTAGCTACTTCGTCATTTTTTTTGATAAGCCTTTTGAGATAGGCGATTTTGTTGTAACCGGTGATAAAAACGGAACTGTAGAGCAGATTGGTATAAAAACTTCGCGTATAAGAACACTAAGTGGTGAGGAGTTGGTAATGCCCAACGCAGAACTTGTAAAATCGCCCATACATAATTTTAAAAAGATGGCAACCAGAAGGGTGCTTTTTTCTATACAAGTAACCTACGAAACTCCTTTAGAAAGACTAAAAGAAATACCAGGTATCATTAAAGAAATTATCACTACTAAAGAAACTACCCGTTTCGATAGATCTCATTTGAAAGCCTTGGGCAGTTACTACATTGACTTTGAAACAGTCTATACAATTTTAGCGGCAGACTATAATGTATATATGGATATACACCAACAAGTGTGTTTAGATATTTTACAAGTTTGTAAGGATCGTGGGATTGAACTGGCTATCCCAACACAATTAGTACGTTTTGATAAACCGCAAGATGATATAAAAGAGGATGTAAAAACAGAGGTAATCACTGCTTAAAGTGATCTCGAAAACTTCGATGAATTTTTATGGCATGTTTGCACAATAAAGTGGCAGGGCAATTCGTTGCTATTTCAGCAATACAAAACCTGTTTTTTAAAACAATCTCAAAACGCTAAAAAAATGCATTTTTTTTTGTTTATGAAAAATGTGGCGTAAACTTGCAGAGAATTCAGACTGATACCAATCTCAATAACTCTAGAATCGTCAGTTTTCAAAATTTCCCATTTCAATCTATTCAAATTTTTCCTTTTGCCCGGACGCTTTGAGTTTAACTTTCAAAAATTTTTATGTACGACATTTCGCAATTGAACGATATGCTAGTTCCAGAACTATTGGACATTGCAGATCAATTAAGCATTCCCCATGCTAAAAAATTAGAAAAACAAGACCTTATTTATAAAATAGTAGACAAACAGGCTGAAGGTTCTTCCGAAAATAAAGAGGCTACTCCTGAGAAAAGTCGCCGCCGCAGAATTTTAAAAACAAATACAATCACTACTCCTGAAACAGCTGAGGTTGCAGCTGTACACCTAGCTGAACCCGCTGCAGAAGCGTATACAGCACCAGTTGAAGTAGCTGTAGAAGCACCTAAAGAAACTGGTAGAGTAGCATTAGCAAAGCGTACTAAAAAACCTAAAGCTAAAACAGATGATGACCAGCCACAGCAATTAGAATTAGGCGAAACCCCTCAGACAACTGCACCAGAAAATGTAGTGGATGGTAATACCACAAATGAAAGTCAGTCTCCTGAAAATGCCCAACCTAATGCAGCAACTGAAGCACCTGCGCCGGAACAAAAGCAACAACGTCCACCATACCCCAACCGCAGAGAGCAGGCGTTTAATATAGAATTTGATGGTATTATTCAAGGTGAAGGTGTTTTAGAAATGATGCCGGATGGTTACGGTTTTTTAAGGTCATCAGACTATAACTATTTGTCTTCTCCGGATGATGTATATGTATCTCCATCCCAAATAAAATTATTTGGTTTGAAGACGGGTGATACCGTTTACGGATCTGTTCGCCCACCAAAAGAAGGCGAAAAATATTTTGCATTATTAAAGGTTGAAACTATCAACGGTAAGGGACCGGAAGAAGTAAGAGATCGTGTACCATTCGATTACTTGACACCATTATTTCCTTTTGAAAAATTAAATCTGTTCACTACCTCTAACAATTTTAGTACACGCATCATGGACCTTTTTACCCCAATAGGTAAGGGACAACGTGGATTAATTGTGGCGCAACCAAAGGTTGGTAAAACTATGTTGCTTAAAGAGGTTGCCAATGCTATTGCAGCTAACCACCCTGAGTGTTATTTGATGGTTGTTTTAGTAGACGAACGGCCGGAAGAGGTTACTGATATGGAACGTAGTGTAAGGGCCGAAGTAATTGCATCAACTTTTGACGAACCTGCTGAAAAGCACGTAAAAGTTTCAACTATTGCATTGCAAAAAGCCAAGCGTTTAGTTGAGTGTGGCCACGATGTTGTTATTCTTTTAGATAGCATTACCCGTTTAGCTCGTGCACATAATACCGTTGCACCGTCAAGTGGTAAAGTACTAAGTGGTGGTGTAGAAGCCAATGCCATGCAAAAGCCAAAGCAATTTTTTGGTGCAGCAAGAAAAATTGAACATGGTGGATCATTAACAATACTTGCAACAGCGCTTATTGAAACAGGTTCAAAAATGGATGAGGTGATTTTTGAAGAATTTAAAGGTACCGGCAACATGGAACTTCAGCTAGACCGTCGTTTGGCGAATAGGCGCATTTTCCCGGCAATTGATCTTGTTGCTTCGTCAACCCGTAGAGATGATTTGTTGTTAGACAGAGAAGTGCTTCAACGTATGAACATTTTACGTTTATACATTAATGATATGAATACAGAAGAAGCGATGAATGAACTATTGAAGCGCATGAGAGGCACAAAAGATAATAATGAATTTCTTGCCAGCATGAATGGTTAGAAAGTTGAATGAATATAAAAAAGGCGCCGTCAAAATTTTGACGGCGCTTTTTTTATGGGCTCTTTTTCAAATTATACATCCGGTAAAAATTTTGTTTTACATCTACAAGCCAAAACAAAGTATCGGGTTTTCCAACGCCGGTTTCATCAAAGCTTCCTAAGATCAAAACGTTTTCTTTATTAACCCATTTAGCATTGAATATGCTTGCTGATGGTCCTACAAAAAACAATGACCATTTCAGGTTTTCAGATGGTTGAAGCAGCGAAACTTCTGAATCCGGTTCGCCGGGCTCAACCCTTACATTTCCCTCATTATCTTTTACAAGCACTGATCCGTATGATCCAAAATCAACTAAGTAACTACTATCAGGCGACCATCGAATCACACTTTTATAATTTTTATAAAACTCTTCAGATGGAGCGACAAGATCAGGTTCTAAACTATCATTTTTATAATATTCTTTTAGTTGAAATTGATTCCAGCTTATTTGGTTTTGACTCAACTCATTTGCAAGCCAATTATCTGCACTATCATTAATAATCATTAAACTATCATTACTTACAATCCTTTCTACTGCAGCAAGCGAATCATTTATCTGCACTGCTTGTTTATCGTTACCGTTTTTGCAAGATTGAAGTAATGCTGCTATCAAAACTATTGCTAAAATAAATTTCATTGCTTCAATTTACACAATCATTAAAATGGTATTTGCGCTTTAACAATACGAAGTTATCATTTGCGCAACTATGTATTGCAGATGTGGCGTGTGTTTGGGCGCATATACATTTACACCGAGTACAGTTAAATAAAGTTTGTGGCACCTAATTTAGAACGCATTTATTGTTAATTGCAATGTAGGTTTGTAGCCAATGCCCATTCAAAAAGTTGATATTGAAATTTTTCTTGAGCTAGCTAAACAACACCCAGTAATTGATGTTCGATCACCGGGAGAATTTCTTCATGCACACATTCCTGCAGCTCATAGTCTTCCTTTATTTACAGATGATGAACGTAAAATTGTTGGAACTGCTTACAAGCAACAGAGTAAACAAAAGGCGATAAAAATTGGGCTCGAATACTTTGGTAAAAAGACAGTTGCTATAATAGAAGCAGTGGAAAACCTGCTAGAAAAAAGCACAACATCTGCAAATAACTCAAACACAATTTTAGTGCATTGCTGGCGGGGCGGTATGCGAAGTGGAGGCGTAGCCTGGCTATTAGATTTGTATGGTTTTAAAGTTTATACATTAGCTGGTGGCTATAAAGGTTTTCGGAACTGGGTTTTAAAACAAACAGAAAAGGATTATCAATTTAAGATATTGGGTGGCTATACCGGAAGTGGAAAAACGGAAGTTTTGGATGTTTTAAAAGCGAAGGGAGTATCCGTGATAGATCTTGAAAACTTAGCGGGACATAAAGGTTCTGCATTTGGCAACTTAAATATGGTGCCACAACCATCGCAAGAAATGTTTGAGAATAAACTTGCAGTTGAGCTTTGGAAAATAGAAACAAGCAATGCAAATAATCGCAACAATTCACATGAGGTTTTAATAGGTCAAAAAACCGATTTAAATACACATCAAAAAACGGAGAAGACCAATCAACCTTTTATTTGGGTAGAAGATGAAAGTCAGCGAATAGGCACCGTCATTGTTCCAACACCTATTTACAAGCAAATCAGGGGCAACCAAATCTTCTTTATAAATATACCTTTTGAAGAGCGGCTCAATTATATTGTACAATGGTACGGCAAAGGCGATAAGGAAAAATTGATTAACGCGATCGTTAGAATAAAGAAGAAACTGGGAGGGCTTGAAACAAAAACTTCAATCAATTTTTTATTGGAAGACAACCTTAAAGAAAGCTTTCGTGTTTTACTACACTATTACGATAAGCTTTACCTTAAGGGCCTGCACAACAGAGAATCATGGGAGCATTTGTTGACACAGATAGAATGTACAACAGTTGATGCAAAAAAGAATGCCCAAAAATTATTATCAATACAAGACACTATAAATTAATGGAAACAATAAAACTTACTCAATTTTCTCATGGTGCTGGCTGCGGCTGCAAAATTGCACCTCAGGTACTGGACGAAATTTTAAAGAGCAACTTTACAATGCCTGATAACAAGAAACTGTTAGTAGGCAACCATAGTAAAGATGATGCAGCTGCATACGATTTAGGTGATGGAACTGCCTTGATCAGTACCACAGATTTTTTTATGCCGATAGTTGACGATCCGTTTGACTTTGGCCGTATAGCTTCTGCTAATGCAATAAGCGATGTGTATGCTATGGGCGGAAAGCCAGTGCTTGCCATTGCAATATTGGGCTGGCCAATAGATAAACTACCTGCAGCGGTTGCGCAAAGAGTTATTGAAGGCAGCAGAAGTATTTGTGCCGAAGCCGGCATTCCGCTGGCTGGCGGACACAGTATAGATAGTAAAGAGCCTATTTTTGGTTTGGCAGTTTCCGGACTTGTTGATATTAAAAACCTGAAGCAAAACAATACAGCTAAAGAAGGAGATGTGTTGTTTTTAACCAAACCTTTGGGCGTCGGCATTCTTTCAACAGCGCAAAAAAAAGGTTTATTAAAAGAGGAACATTTGCAAATAATGGTTAGGCAGATGACCACCGTAAATAAGATAGGCGAAGCATTTGGTAAAATACCGGGTGTAAACGCAATGACGGATGTTACCGGCTTTGGCCTACTGGGTCATTTGATAGAAATGGCTGAAGGCAGCGGCTTTAGTGCTGAGTTAAACTATGATCAATTGATGTTTGCTGATGGCGTGCAGGAATATGCCACACAAAAAATATTTCCGGGAGGCACAACCCGAAACTGGAATAGCTATGGCCATAAGGTTGATCTATCTGGAGCAAACGCATTGGATGAAGCAATGATCACACTACCAGATCCGCAAACGAATGGCGGACTGCTAATTGCTGTTGATGCATCGGCTATTACAGCCGTTGAAGAAATATTTAAAAGCTTTGGACTAGAAAAATTTGCAACACCTATAGGAAAAATTGTTGCCAAAAGAGACCAAACTGTTTATGTTTTATAGCTCAGGCAAATGAAGGTTTATGAACTGGATCATTTTAATTATTGCGGGATTTTTTGAAGTAGGTTTTACTACTTGTTTAGGAAAGGCGAAAGAAACAACCGGCACAACTGCAATTGTGTGGCTGGCCGGTTTTTTTATATGCCTTGCAATAAGTATGATGGGTTTATACAAAGCAAGCCAAACTTTACCATTGGGCACAGCCTACGCTGTTTGGACAGGCATCGGTGCTATTGGAACTGCTGTGGTTGGTATTTTATTTTTTAAAGAGCCTGCACACTTTGCAAGGCTTTTCTTTATAACAACCCTAATCGCTTCAATTGTTGGGTTAAAGTTTGTATCGAATTAAGGCGTGTAAAGTGCGTCTATTTTGTCCGCTAGTTTATGGTCTTTATCGGTAACCTTATTACCCACGCTGTGCGTATTTAACCATATCTCTACCTTATTGTATACATTGCTCCATAGCGGATGATGATCCATTTTTTCTGCTTCCATTGCAACTCTTGTCATAAATGCAAATGCCTCACTAAAGTTTTTAAACTCAAACTTCCGGTACAATTGATCATTGTTTTCAGTCCACATAAGAAATTGTATTGCTTGTAGTGAGATATTCTTTTAGAAAATAAGCCGCTGCTTATTCTTAAAATTTTCATTAGTAAGTTCTGCCACCATTAGTACGCCACTTATTGATTTGATTGATGCAGCAATGCCTACACTTTTCGTTTCCTCAACGGTATCACCCTTCATCAACCATAAAAAATCCATATGCTTAAACTCTGGTAATAAGTATTCACCATCGTTATGATTATCGTACAAGTAGTGACACAAAAAGCTATTGGCTTCTGTGTGTTGGTAAACCTCAAAATAATAGGAACGAGATTTTTTTCTTACCTGAATGTCTACATCTGTATTTAAACGAAAATTGTAACCGAGTAAATTGTTTAGTTGCCAGCAAAACACATAATCTCTCACAGGAGCCTGTATGCCAAACAAACGAGTGTCAGCAAAAAAATCATTGGTCAGTACATCAATATCCAGCGTTAGTTTCATTAATGGGCAAAGTTAAAACTCCACATCTAACACTTTTTCATCTGTGCCTCTTTTTATTCTTACAACAGTTAAATCGCCTTTTCTAAAAGTTGACAAAGCTTGTAAGTAAGAATTCATATCTACTATTTTAAAATCGCCTAAATGCGTAAGAATATCGCCGGACATCATTCCAATACTTTCTGCAGTTTTTTTGGGTGTAACACCTATTATTTTTAAACCTTGTCCGGTAAAGGTGTTGTCCGGAATAATTCCTAAACTTACAGTAGCCCCAGCGCGTAGCATTTGAGGATCTGCGGTTTTTTGAAAAGCAAGTTTTCCTCTAGCATCTGCAATATCCAAAACTCGATTCACCAATTTTACTATCTGAAACTCACCATCTATATTTATTTTATCGTAATCATCGGTAGCCTTATGGTAGTCAGTATGATTACCTGTTGAAAAAAACAGTACCGGGATATTTTTTCTATAAAAACTAGCATGATCGCCTGGTCCTGCACCAACACTATCAAGTTGATAAGCCAACTTATTATCAGCAGCATTACTAATTACATTTTTCCACTCGGGAGAAGTGCCAAAACCACCTATAAGTAATTTTCTATCAGCATCGTACCGGCCTATCATATCTAGATTGACCATAAAGTTTACAGACATGTCAGAAGTGTTATCTAGCCAATATTTGCTTCCCAACAAACCAAGCTCTTCACCCGAAAAAGCTATGAACAAGTAGTTGTTTTTCTTTTTGTCGTTCATTGTCTGTGCGCGAGCAATTTCTAACAGTCCGGCAATGCCACTAGCATTATCATCTGCGCCATTTCGAATCAACTTGCCACTATCTAAAGTATTTCCATCATCACCAAAACCTAAGTGATCGTAATGGGCGCCAACTATAATTGTTTGTGATGCCTTATTATCAATAAAACCAATCACATTGCGCCCGGTTCTATCTTGCAGGGCAAATGTTATCTGCGCCTCTATATCTAAAAGAGCGGTTTTGTCTTTAAAAAATTTGGAAAAGCCTTGTGGAGTTACGTATAAAACTGGTATATCTATAGGCGGGCTTTTGTCAGCCTTATTAAATTTTATATTGGTAGCTATGTTTCCACTATTATAAACGATCAATGCGGTTCCACCCTTGGATATTACATTTTTTGCTTCAGTTTTTATTGCATCTTCAATATTAAAATCAGCTTTGTTTTTGTTCTTCTCAAGTGTCTCCTTCAAATCGAGAAACCATGGCTCTTTGGCTTCTCTTAATGCTATGGCAGCTATGCCATTAACTGTTTTTTGCGCTGAGTAAGCAAGGGGCGTATATTCTTTTCCAAGTTCTAACGCAGTTCCATTTATTTTAAAGTATGAGACGGGATCAATAATAGTACCGCTGAGTATAGGAAATGTTTGCAAGTACCCGGAGGAGCCTTTTGGCTGTAAACCCATTTTTTTAAATTCCTCAGCAATGTATTGGGCGGCTAATGCCTCGCCTTTTGAGCCTGAGCTTCGGCCCTCAAGCTTATCGTCTGATAAATATTGTATATGATTTTTTAAATTGCTTATGACCAATTCATCTGCCTTTTGCTGCGCTTCCATTGCACGGCGCTGTTTTTTTGACTGCGCGTTAATTAGTAAAGGCAGCATAAGAACAACCAACAGTAAATTTTTCATAAGAATCTTTTTTGCGTCGAATTACGGCAAAAGTAGTGCCGTTACATATGGGAGTGTAGCGAAGTGTATAAACTATTACTAATATCCGTTAACACTATTCTGATTTGTGGATACAATTATTACCCTTTTGTTGTGAGTGTATGATGAAATATGTGTATGAGCATAATCGTTATAAAGTTTGGTTTGGTTATAACATTTTTGAAAAATCATTTTAGCCGATAAAAGATATTTTTACAGCTTATATTCAATTCTACACATTCTATGAGGTCTATTTTTACAGGCATTGCACTTCTATTACTTTTTCAGGCAAATTCATTTTCGCAGAGTAAGCCCACTTTAGTAAAAAATGCTTCCGCTAAAAGCGCTACAGGTTACAACATCAATATCACTTTGGTTCCGTATAAAAATACATGGGTTTATTTGGGCAGCCATTATGGTAAGTACAAAAACCTGTCTGACTCTGCCTGGCTTAACGAAAAAAGCATGGGTGTTTTTAAAGGTAATGCTAAACTTCCGCAAGGCATTTATTTTATAGTGTCGCCTGCTAAAACATTGCTGTTTGAGGTACTGATGGATAAAGGACAGGCATTTTCAATACAGGCTGATACAACTAACCTCAATGTAGTAAACATTACCGGCTCGTTAGATAATCAGATATTTCATCAATACACTTCTTTTCTTGCGCAAAAAACACCAGAGCTAAATCAATTACAAGAGCAGTTAAAACAATCCAAAACGTCTGCAGATTCAACTAATATAAAAACCCGTTTAAATAGTGCGGCTAAGCAATTACAAGATTATCGTGAAAATCTGCTTGCCAAATATCCTTCATCAATGCTTAGTACTTTCTTTCAAACTATGAAGCGACCTGAAGTGCCGGCTGTGCCTATTGTTAATGGCAAAGCAGATTCATCGTACCCGTACTATTATGTAAAAGCACATTGGTGGGATGATGTTTCGCTAGACAATGATGCCTTGGTTCGCACTCCTTTTTTTGAGCAAAAGCTGGAAGATTATTTTAAGTATTATGTGCCGCCTACTGCAGACTCCATCATTCCTGAAGTAAACTATATGCTGCTATCTGCCCGTAACAGTAATGAGATGTTTAAATATTTGCTGGGGAAATTTACAGACAAGTACATCAACCCGGAATACATGGGGCAAGAAAAAGTTTTTCTTTTTCTGTTTGATAAATATTTCAGCAAAGGCGATACCGCGTGGCTGAGCCAAAAACAACGACAATATATTTTTGACAGGGCTTATAGTTTAATGGCAAACCAATTGGGCGAAGCAGCACCGGAATTGCAAATGTTAGACACATCAGGCAGATCAGTTTCGCTTTACAACACCAAAGCACCTTTTACATTCATCAGTTTTTGGGATCCCAATTGTGGGCATTGTAAAGAAACTATACCACGCGTGGACTCTATTTATAATGCAAAATGGAAAAAATTAGGCGTACAATTAATAGGAGTTAATGTAGATGAAGGAGCTATGGATGGATGGAAGAAATTTATAAATGAACATCATTTGAACGGGTGGCTGCATATTTACCAACCTAAATCTGTAAAAGAAGCTGAAGCCAAAAGAGGCCAGGCCAATTACAGACAATTGTATGATGTTTTTAAAACTCCCACGTTATATTTATTGGATGCGGACAAGCACATCATAGGCAAAATGCTTTCTATTGAGCAGTTTGATGATGTATTAGAAGCGAGGATAAAAACGGATAAGATAACAAAATAATTTAAACTTGTAACAAATGAAAAAACTGGTAGCAACATTTTTACCGGTATTAATTTGCATTTCTGTAGGTGCGCAAAACTTGTTCACTTACGGAAACAAGGGTGTTACAAAAGATGAATTTGTTCGCGCCTTCAATAAAAATCCACCGCAGGTTGGAGATAAAAAAAAGGCTTTACAAGAATACCTAGATCTCTACATAAATTTCAAATTAAAAGTTCAGGCAGCGTATGATGAAGGGTTAGATAAAGATGCTGCTCAACTGTTGGAACTAGAAAATTTTAAACAGCAAATAGCTGATAATATTCTTAACGAAGAAGCCAACGTAAGCGAATTGGTTAAAGAAGCATTTGAGCGCAGTCAAAAAGATTTGAAGTTGTCACAAGTGTTTATCGAAGTAGCTCCAGGCCAAGATACCTCGCAGCCATTCAATGCTATAAAAGCTGCTTATGACGCTTTAAAAAAAGGTGCACCTTTTGCACAAATCGCAAGCAATTATTCTAACGATGCTTACACGCAAAAGCATTCCGGTGATATGGGTTACATAACCGTTTTTACACTGCCTTATGAATTTGAGCATATTGCTTACAATTTGAAAAACGGAAGTTTTTCAGAACCTTTTCGTAGCAAAATTGGTTATCACATTTTTAAAAGAGAGGGCGACCGGCCCGCTGTTGGCACGCGTCGCGTAGCGCAAATTCTTTTTGCATTACCACCGGGTTACAACCAGGCGCAGCGCGAAAAGGCTGCTAACACAGCAGACTCCGTTTATAATTTACTACAGCAAGGCGCCACCTTCGCTACAATGGTACAAGAGTTTAGCAACGATATTAATAGTGTAAACGACAATGGTCTTTTACCCGAATTTGGAATAGGTGATTTTGATAGCACCTTCGAAGCCATTGCCTATAAACTTAAGAAAGATGAGATTTCAAAACCATTTGCAACGCAGTATGGTTACCACATCATAAGGTTAGTTGATACCAAACCAGTTTCACCTAGTTTTAACGATGCACAATTTGTAGCCTATCTTAAAGAAAAAGTACAACGGGATAGCAGGCTGACATCAGCAAAAAAAAGCCTTACTGATAAACATTTAAATCTAATAAAGTATAAAGCTGCACCTTACAATGCTCAAGAATTATGGATGTTTACCGATAGCTTTCTTGCAAATAAAAAAGTGCTAGCAAAGCAGGTAAACGATCAAACGGTATTATTTTCTTTTGCTACGCAAAAAATAACAGCAGGCGACTGGGTTAAGTTTGTGAAGGCAATACGTAGCATACCATCAAATCTGTCAGATAAATCTTACCCGGATTTAATGCAAGAGTATGTCAAGATAACTGGTGAAGAATACTACAAAAGACACCTTGCAGATTATAACAAACTTTACAATCAGCAAATAAAAGAATTTAAAGAAGCTAATATGCTATTCGGCATTATGGATAAATATGTTTGGAAAAAAGCCAATGCAGATTCTGTTGGACTATTGAACTACTATAATACTCATAAAAATCAGTTTCTGTGGTCAGCAAGTGCTGATGCTATTTTAGTAACCGCTCCTTCATTTGAAGTTGCGAAAGATTTACAACAAAAATTAAAGACTAATAATAAAGAATGGAGATCATTATCAGATTCCTTCGAAAGTGGCATTTCAGCAGATAGTGGCAGGTATGAGTTTAGTCAGTTGCCCGTGGTTGACCGCACAAAATTTGAAGCAGGTATAATAACAGCACCTATAAAAAATGATATGGACGATAGCTATTCTTTCAATGTTATTCTGAAGGTATACCCAGCCGGCGAACAGCGTAGTTTTGAGGATGCAAAAGGTATTGTGATAAGTGAATATCAACAAACGTTGGAGCAAAAATGGCTAAACACTTTACGGAAAAAATATCCGGTAAAAGTTAATCAGGTAGTACTAGCGCAAGTTCTTTAAGCGGTTAAACCAATTCCTTAACTACATTCCAGATAACTTTTGGTTTGCCAAGCGTGTAATAGTGCAACACAGGCACGCCAAACTTTTTAAGTTCTTTACTTTGCTCAATTAGCCATTCAGCGCCAACTATCTCACACTCCTCATCTGTCTTAGCTTTCATTATGGCATTAGATAAGTCCGTGGGTATATCAACGTGAAAAATTCTTGGTAAAACAGTTAGCTGTTTTTTATTTGTTATCGGCTTTAGTCCCGGTATTATAGGCACATCAATACCTATGCTTCTACATGCGCTTACAAACTCAAAAAATTTTGAATTGTCAAAAAACATTTGAGTCATTATATAACAAGCACCCGCATCAACTTTTTCTTTCAAATAACGAAGATCAATTTCTAAATTCGGAGCCTCAAAATGTTTTTCAGGATATCCGGCTACGCCGATACAAAATTTCGTTTTGCCGCCATTTCTAATATCTTCATCCAGATAAACGCCATTGTTTAAATCTGACACCTGCTTCAATAACTCAATCGCGTACCCGTGGCCTTCAGGCTCAGGCACAAAAGATGCTTCATTTTTGGCAGCATCACCACGCAGAACCAACACATTATCAACCCCCAAAAAGTTAAGGTCAATCAATGCATCTTCTGTTTCGCGCTTTGTAAAACCACCGCAAATAAAATGTGGAACAGCATCTATTTTATAGTGGTTCATAATAGCTGCACATATCCCCACTGTTCCCGGCCTTTTACGCACCTCAACTTTTTCAAAGTGGCCATTAGCATGGCGCTTAAACATCGATTCACTTCTATGATAGGTAACATTGATCCAGGCTGGCTTAAATTCCATCAAGGGGTCTAAATGGTCATATATTGAGTTGATGCTTTTGCCTTTCAATGGTGGCAATACTTCAAAAGAGATCAGGGTGTCTTTGGCTTGGTCCAGGTGTTCTATTACAGTCATTCAAATTTCTTGTAAGGTGCAAACTTATATAACGAGAACGAAATAGGAGTATAAATTATTATTAGAAATATAGATATAAAACCTATGTCCAGTGCTTTATGTTTAAGTGTTAATAGCAAGCTATGGCTTACGTTTCAAGCAGGGTAAAGCTTATTTTTGTACAAAGCGTACACTTGTGAGTTTAATGATACATACCAAAGAGCTGATTAAAAGTTACAGAAATAGAACAGTTGTAAATAATGTTTCTGTTGATGTTAAGCAAGGTGAAATTGTAGGTTTACTAGGCCCTAACGGCGCTGGTAAAACCACCACTTTTTACATGGTAGTTGGTTTAATAAAACCAGATGAAGGACGCGTGTATTTAAATGATCAGGACATTACAAGGCTACCCATGTACAAGCGGGCGCAAATGGGCATTGGTTATTTACCGCAAGAGGCTAGTGTGTTTAGAAAGCTTAGTGTTGAAGATAATATTAAAGCCGTGCTGGAGATGACCAAACTATCCAGACAGGATCAAAAAATAAAACTGGAAGCTTTACTTGATGAGTTTAACCTGCACCATGTTCGTAAAAATAATGGCGACAGTTTAAGCGGTGGTGAAAGAAGGAGAACTGAGATTGCTAGAGCTCTGGCTGTTGATCCGAAATTTATTCTTTTAGATGAGCCGTTTGCCGGAGTAGATCCTATTGCCGTTGAGGATATACAAACAGTAGTTGCTCGTTTAAAATATAGAAATATTGGCATTTTAATTACAGACCATAATGTAAATGAAACGCTTTCCATTTGCGACAGAGCTTACTTACTGATTGAAGGAAAAATATTTAAAACCGGTACTGCAGAACAATTAGCTGACGATGAACAAGTGCGCCGCTTGTACCTGGGCACCAATTTTGAATTGAAACGTAAAGACTGGATCATAGAAATGGAACGCGAAAATGCCTTGAAACGCGAAGCCGAGAACACGGCATCATTCTAAGCCAACGCCACATTGAGTTCAATAGTGGACTGCTTTAGCGGCAGGCTACTTAAAATAATACTTCGTTTTTAAAAGTCATTTACTATTTTGCCACTGCCATGAAAATTTTAAGCCCCGCTATATCGAGACTTGCCCGCTTAAGAGTTTGGCAAATTGAACAATGGATCAACAACCCCTTAGCTGCTCAGCGAGAGGTTTTACAGCATCTGGTAACCGCAGCGCAATACACAGAGTTTGGTAGAAAATACAACTTCGACAATCTTTTCACTATAAAAGCTTTCAAAGAAACAGTACCCATTCACGAGTACGACGATCTGAAGCCTTACATAGAAAGATTAATGAATGGTGAGGAAAACCTGCTTTGGAACACACCTGTAAATTGGTTTGCAAAAAGCAGTGGTACTACTAGCGACAAAAGTAAGTTTATACCTATCACCGATGAAAGTCTGCAGGAAACCCATTTTCAGGGAGCTAAAGATTTACTAACACTCTATTATCACTTCAATCCTGAAAGTGATTTGCTAACAGGAAAAGGTTTAGTTATAGGTGGTAGCCATCAGGTAAATAAGTTGAATGACGACACCATGTTTGGTGATCTTAGTGCTGTGCTAATGCAAAACACGCCATTTTGGGGTAGCTGGCTTAGAACGCCAGAACTATCTGTGGCCTTGTTAGATGAGTGGGAAACCAAAATAGAAAAGTTAGCAGAATCAACCATACCAGAAAATGTGACAAGTATAAGCGGTGTGCCCACATGGACGCTCGTTTTAATAAAACGTATATTAGAAATTACCGGCAAGCAAACACTTAAAGAAGTTTGGCCAAACTTAGAATTATATATGCACGGCGGCGTGTCGTTCACCCCCTATAAAGAACAGTTTCACAAACTTATTGGTGCTCCCATAAACTATATTGACATCTACAACGCCAGCGAGGGTTTTTTTGCAGCTCAAAATAATCCGGATGAAGAAGGGATGTTACTGTTTTTAAATCACGGAATTTTTTATGAATTTCTACCAGTAGAGGAATATGGAAAAAGCAATCCTCAAACAATAGGATTAGATGAAGTAGAACTTAATAAAAATTATGCATTGGTTATAAGTACCAACGGCGGGCTGTGGCGCTATCTGGTGGGCGATACAGTCAAATTCATTTCAAAATATCCATTTAAAGTATTGGTTAGTGGCAGAATAAAACACTACATTAATGCTTTTGGCGAAGAGGTGATTGTGGACAATAGTGACAAAGCCATTGCAACAGCATCAGAAAAAACCAATGCTATTGTAAATGATTATACTGCTGCCCCCATTTATTTTAGCCATGAGGGAAATGGTGGCCACGAATGGTTAATAGAGTTTGAAAAAGAACCAGCAGACATTGGATTATTTACTTACGAATTAGACAATGCTTTAAAAAATGCTAATAGCGACTACGAAGCAAAACGGCATAAAGACATTGCATTAAAAATGCCAGTAGTACATCAATTAGCAAAAGGTACATTCAACAAATGGCTTAAGTTGAAGGGTAAATTAGGAGGGCAACATAAAATTCCGAGACTAAGTAACGATAGAACTTTTTTAGAAGAAATCATTGACATTATTAAGCAATAAAAAGAGGTTAAGGCCTCGAGGTTTTATTACCAATAAATATTATTCATGAAACTTTTACAAAATAAAGTAGCAATTATTACAGGGGCCAGCAGAGGAATCGGCGAAGCCATTGCTTTAAAATTTGCAGAAAACGGTGCTCATATTGCTTTTAGTTATTTAAGTAGCGATGAGAAAGCACATGCACTTGAAGAAAAATTGAAAAGTTTTGGTGTTAAAGCAAAAGCTTACAAAAGCAACGCCGGTATTTTTGAAGATTGTGAGAAGATGGTTGCAGATGTAGTTAAAGAATTTGGTAATGTAGATGTTTGTGTAAATAATGCAGGCATAAGTAAAGACAACCTCTTGCTACGCATGACGCCTGAACAATGGGATGAGGTGATGATGATAAATTTGAAGAGCGTTTTCAACATGACTAAACAAGTCATTCGCCCAATGATGAAAGCAAAAAAGGGAAGCATAATAAACATGAGCTCAATTATAGGCGAGCGTGGCAATGCTGGGCAGAGTAGTTATGCAGCATCCAAAAGCTGGCATTATTGGTTTTACTAAATCTATGGCACACGAGTTAGGAAGTAGAAACATTCGCACTAATGCTATAGCACCCGGTTTTGTTGAAACGGACATGACCCATTATTTAAAAGAAGGCGAAGCTGCAAAAGCTTTTCTTGCTAAAATACCATTAGGTCGCTTTGCCACTGCCGATGAGATTGCCGATGCATCACTTTTCTTAGCTAGTGATATGAGTAGCTATATTACCGGGCAGGTAATAAGCGTTTGCGGCGGCCTTAATATTTAAAAAGGTTAAGATTAAATTGACTTATTCAATTAGGTTGGTATTTACGGTATATGGGTTAAATTTGCCCACTTGATGAAAAAACTGCAACTCATAGCTTTATTCATGTCGTTGGTTCTGGCAATACAAATATTGCCTTTGGCACAAATTGGCTATGCGCTAAGTTCAAATCAGTGGACTGAAGAGCTTCCTCATGGAGCGATGGAAAAATCAGAAAAAACAGATGGACAGGATATTTGCAAGACCTTTTTAGGTGTTGAGCAATACAAGCTGACTACAACAATTTTTAATGCGAAGGTTTTAGCCTTCATACATACCTCAGACATAACACCACATAATTTTTCTAATGATGTGGTTTCTCCACCTCCCGATGTTATCCTGTTTAGTTAAAACTTCAGGATAATTTTATTTTATAAAACTCTCTTTTTTGTATGAAGAATTTTTTTCGTACTGCTGGGTCGGATTTTCCGGCGGCTGTAGTGGTATTTTTAGTGGCCTTGCCATTGTGTTTAGGTATTGCATTAGGTTCAGGTGCCCCATTATTTTCCGGCATTATTGCAGGTATAGTTGGTGGAATTGTTATTGGAATATTAAGTGGATCGCAGTTAAGTGTTAGTGGTCCGGCTGCAGGCTTAACTGTAATTGTTGCAACAGCCATAACTAAGCTTCAGGTTTATGAAGCGTTTTTACTTGCAGTAGTTCTTGCAGGTATGTTTCAGACTATTTTAGGCTTCATTAAAGCTGGTGTTATTGGCGATTATGTGCCAAATAGTGTTATTAAAGGTATGCTTGCAGCGATAGGACTTATTCTTATTCTGAAGCAATTGCCACATATAGTTGGATATGATAAAGATTTTATGGGCGATGAAAATTTTAAACAAGGTCCCGATGAAAATACTTTTTCAACGATCTCCAATGCCTTCAACTCTTTAACTCCAGGTGCATTCCTTATTGGCATTGTTTCATTAATAATTTTGATTCTTTGGGAAACAAAATTTTTGAAAAAAGTTAAATGGTTACAGCTGGTGCCGGGTCCACTAGTTGTTGTAGTTGTTTCGGTATTGATTAGCCAATACTACACGGTTTCCGGATCTGCACTGGCATTGCAACAAAAGCACCTGGTTTCATTGCCGATTTCCAGTGATATTGCTCAGTTTTTTTCTTTTTTTACCTTTCCTGATTTCACCTTTATAACCAACCCGGCGGTTTGGACAAGCGCTATGACTCTTGCTATTGTAGCAAGCTTAGAAACGTTGTTAGGTATAGAAGCGGTTGATAAACTAGATACGCTAAAACGTGTAACACCAACTAACAGAGAGTTAAAAGCGCAGGGTGTTGGCAATATGATTTCCGGTTTAATTGGTGGCTTACCACTTACATCTGTAGTAGTAAGAAGTTCTGCCAATGTGATGGCAGGCGCTAAATCAAAAATGTCAACAATTATCCATGGCCTTATGCTATTGGTATCTGTGATGTTTATTCCAAAAATCTTAAACACTATTCCATTATCAGCATTGGCTGCCATCCTAATTTTTACAGGTTATAAGCTAGCCAAGGTGGGCTTATTTAAAGATTTTTATAGAAAGGGCTTAGACCAGTTTGTACCATTTGCAGTTACTATTGTAGCTATACTACTTACTGACCTTTTAGTAGGAATTGTTGTAGGTATTTTAGTAGGACTTTTCTTCATGGTTCGTAGCAATTTCAGATCATCTGTTTTTGTAGTACACGATAACGATAAATACCTGGTACGCTTACGAAAAGATGTTTCGTTTCTAAATAAACCAATCATCAAACGCAAGCTGGAAGAAGTTACAGAAAACTCTTACGTTTTAATAGATGCCACACGTGCCGATTTTATAGATCGGGATATTGTGGAAGAGATCAATAACTTCTTACTTCATGCTCACTTAAAAAACATTAGGGTCGAGGTAAAAAGAAGTTTACATCATCCAATGCAATCATTAATTAACACACCTAAAAATATTATTGAAGATGAAATCGTACGAGAAACTGTTGCTTGAAAATAAAGCATGGGCACATGAAAAAGTTGTAGAAGATCCTCAATTTTTTTCGCGTTTAGAGCACATACAAACTCCTGAATATTTGTGGATTGGTTGCAGCGATAGCCGCGTACCCGCCAACGAAATTACAGGCACCCAACCAGGTGAAATATTTGTGCATAGAAACATAGCGAACCTAGTTGTAAATACAGATGTAAACCTACTTGCAGTATTAAATTATGCAGTAGATGTTTTAAAAGTAAAGCACGTTATTGTTTGCGGACATTATGGTTGCGGTGGAGTAAAGGCCGCCACTACCAATAATGATTACACGCAGGTGCTAAATATGTGGCTACGAAATATAAAAGATGTTTACCGTATCCATCGCGATGAAGTGGATCAGTTTCCGGAGGGAGAAGAAAGAGTGAACAAACTTGTTGAGATGAGCGTACAGGAGCAAGTTCTAAATCTTGCCAAAACAACCGTAATACAGCGTGCCTGGGCCAACGATAACAGACCCGATTTACATGGATGGGTTTATAGTTTAAAAGATGGTTTAATCAAACCAATTTTTGAGATGAAAGCCGGGTCAGACATGGATCCTATCTATCATTATGAAGGATTAAAAAACGCCTAAATATAAAAAGGAAGGTTACCCCGGGGCAACCTTCCTTTTTTGTTATTCAATTTATTTTGTACTCTTAAACTTTGCAATTGCCGCTTTGCTATACTCACTCAAAATCAATCGGCCACTTATGGCGGCTCGCTCTTTGAGCATCTCATCCCAATGCTCTGTTCCTTTCCAAAAAATTGTTTTTAATTCTTTAATTGCCATAGGGTTGCTTTGCGCTAAATGATTTGTCAATCTTATAATTGATTCATCCATACCTGTTACTTCTGGGTGTACTTCAGCATATAGTCCTTTGCGTTTAGCCCAGTCAGAACTACGCCACATAGATGAGTCAATGGTGAGTTGTGTAAAAGCTGATAGTCCTATTTTTCTTTCAACCGCAGGGCCTACAACAAAAGGGCCTATACCAATGGAAAGCTCGCTTAATTTTATGTCGGCTCCATCAACTGCTATGGCATAATCGGCCGCGGCCGCGATACCTACTCCACCACCAATGCATTTGCCCTGTACCCGAACTACAACAAACTGCGGTGCCCTGCGCATTGCATTGATGACCTTAGCAAAACCTGAAAAGAATTTTAAACCTTCCTGCTCTGTAGAAATTGCTGACAACTCCTCGAAAGAAGCGCCGGAACAAAAAGTTCCATTGCCACCTGACTTTAAAATAAGTACACGCGTGTTGGTGTTTAAACCTTCGCTATGTATAGCCTGCGCCAGGTTCTCTAGTAAATCGCCCGGTAGTGAATTGCTTTGTGGATGATAAAATTCTATTGTTGTTATACCATGCTCCCTATCTATTTTTAAGTGGCCTTCTTTTATTTGAGTAAGCATAAAAAATTTTATTTAAAGTTATTGCAATTTCTTTTTTACCATGGTTAGTATTGTTGCTACGCCAACCGTTTCGCCGGTTTCATCAATTATTTGTACGTACCATTTCACTATACCTTTTGCCACTTCGCTCTCCTCTCTTTTATCTTGATCAACTTTTTCTTTTACTGTAAGCTTTACACTAATGGTACTGCCGGCGTACACAGGTTTGGTAAATCTAAGCTCATCAATGCCATAGTTTAAAAGAACCGGACCCTTTTTTGCATCTACAAATAAACCTGCTGCGGCACTTAGTATAAAATAGCCATGCGCAACTGGTTTTTCAAACAGTGTTCCATCTAACGATGTATGATCGGTATGAGCGTAAAAATGATCCCAGCTTAAATTTGCAAAGTTGGTAATGTCTGCTTCAGTAATTGTTCTTTTGGCAGTGGTCAATGTATCACCCACTTGTAACTCTTCAAAGTATTTTTGAAAAGGATGTTTATCTTCTTCAACCTGCTTACCTCCTGGTTGATACACGTTTGTTATTGCAGCAATAGTTGATGGTGATCCTTGTAATGCTACCCGTTGCATGTAATGTTTCACTCCTCTTACGCCTCCCATCTCTTCACCATTACCTGCGCGGCCCGGACCGCCATGTACCAATAAAGGCAAAGGACTTCCATGACCTGTACTTTCTTTAGCACACTCATTATTTAGTATTAAAATTCTTCCATGGTGTGTGGCTGCACCCAGTACATATTTTTTTGCGACATTGTTGCTAGCAGTAACTACGGTTGACACTAAAGAACCTTTACCCTTTTTTGCAAGCATTATTGCTTCATCTGCATCTCGATATGGCATTAGCGTACTAATGGGACCAAAAGCTTCAATGGTATGAGCACCATCGTGTACCAAAGGGTTTTCGTTTAATAACAGTAGGGGCGATAAGAAAGCACCTTTATTTTTATCAGCATCTATAACATCAAAATTTTCCAAGTCGCCATAAATGATTGATGATGTTTTTAAAAGCTCATTAACCTGACTCTTAACATCATGCTAATTGGCCTTGTCGATGCAAGAGGCCCCATTCTCACGTTTTCATTGGCGGGATCGCCAATCGTAGTTTGGCTTAGTGCTTTACCTAAAGCAATATGCACATCTTCTAACTTATTTTCAGGCACGAAAATTCGCCTGATGGCAGTACATTTCTGACCGGCCTTTACCGTCATTTCTTTCCTCACCTCTTTTATAAAAATTTGCCACTCCGGCATTTCTGGAGTTACATCCTCACCTAGCACGATACAATTTAAACTATCAGCCTCCATATTAAATGGCACACACTCTTCTAAAATTCTCCGTTGCGATTTTAGCATTAAACCTGTATTAGCAGAGCCTGTAAAGGTCACAACATCCTGCATGGTTACATGGTCAAGCAAATCACCTGCGCTGCCACAAATCAATTGTAAAGCACCTTCTGGCAATATGCCCGATGCTGCAATTTCTTTTACTACTGCTTCGGTTAAATAAGAGGTAACAGAAGCAGGTTTTACAATTGCCGGAACTCCTGCGAGAAGATTTACAGCAATTTTTTCTAACATGCCCCAAACCGGAAAGTTATAAGCATTAATGTGTACTGCTACACCTTCTTTTGGCACTAAGATATGCTGGCCAATAAAAGTACCTTGCTTACTTAAATTGTGGCTTTCACCATCTAACGCAAATGTCTCATTCGGAAACTTTCTTCGTAGCGATGCATTAGCAAAAAGGTTTCCAATGCCTCCTTCAATATCTATCCAACTATCTAAACGCGTTGCACCGGTTTTATAACTTATAGCATAAAATTGTTCTTTACGCTCTAATAAGTGAAACGCCAGAGCTTTCAACATTCGGCCCCTTTCATGAAAGGTCATCTTACGCAATTTTGGCCCGCCAACCGACCGCCCATAATCAAGCATCGACTTAAAATCCAATCCTTTTGTAGTGGCTGATGCAATGGTATCGCCATTTATTGCGTTGTATAACATCTGACCATCACCATCACCTGTTATCCAATGACCATTTATATAGTTTTCTAATTTTTTCATACCCGTATTATGAAACAAAACTAACACTTGTTAGTTAAATTGAATTGTCAAGAAATAATATCCTGCATAATGAGATACATAAGGCGAGCTCATCAATATCGAATGCATTTAGCGAAGTCATAATATTATAAACCGTAGCAAAAGCTTTATTACATTTGCTTTCAACTTTTTTACTTACATGGAATACAATACGCAGCGAAACCATTTAACAATGAAAGAATATGGAAGACATATTCAAAGAATGGTAGAACATGTGCTTACTATTGAAGACAGGCAGAAGCGTCAACAACAAGCACAAGTGGTGATAGAACTTATGGGAACCCTTAACCCGCACTTAAAAAATGTTGAAGACTTCAGGCATATGTTATGGGATCACTTATTTTTTGTAAGTGATTTTCAGTTAGATGTTGACAGTCCATACCCTATACCTACTAAAGAAACGTATAAAGTTAAACCTGATCCGTTACCCTACCCAACCAGAAAGCCGCGCTATTCACACTTAGGAAAAAATTTAGAACTTGTTATTGATAAAGCTTTGAAGGAAGAAAACCCTGAAAAGCGTGTCGGATTTGCAAATTCCATTGCTTATTATATGAAGCTGGCCTATAGCAACTGGCATAAAGAATTGGTGCATGATGATGGCATTCGTGCTGAATTGAATATTATAACCAATGGCCAGTTAGAGTTTGATAGTACGCCGTTTGTAAAGCATTTCCGTCCATCGGAAGGCCGTGAAAACAACAGAGGCGGTGGTTATGGCGACCGTTTTAAACGCAACGCAAGCGGCGGTAGTGGCGGACAGTTTCAACGTAACAACCGCGATGGTGGCGGTGGAAGTGGAAGAGATAACAGAGGCAACACCGGCAGCCGGGACAATAGAGGAAATGCGGGCGGAACGAGAGACAACAGAGATAGCAGAAACAATAAATTTGGCGGCAATAAAAAGCGTTTTTAGTGGGCACATTTGAGGTTACAGGGGGCAGGAAACTGCACGGAGAAATAACGCCTCAAGGCGCCAAAAACGAAGCACTACAAATAATATCGGCAGTTCTACTAACTGCTGAAAAAGTTACTATTAACAACATACCCGATATTGTAGACGTAAACTTACTTATAGAGTTACTACAGGATATGGGTGTAAAGGTTGACAGGGTTAGCAGAGATTCCTGCACTTTTCAGGCTGATGATGTTAATGTAGATCACTTAGGTTCTAAAGAATTTAAAAAGAAAAGTGGAAGGCTGCGTGGCTCTGTTATGTTAGCCGGCCCAATGCTTTCAAGATTTAAAAAAGCATACGTACCCAAACCTGGCGGCGACAAAATTGGTCGCCGTAGATTAGATACTCATATAATCGGATTTCAAAAGTTAGGTGCTTCCTTTCATTATAACGAAGTGCAACACAACTTTCAACTTGTTACTGCTGGTTTAAAGGGTGCTTATATGTTGCTAGATGAGCCATCTGTAACAGGTACCGCTAATATATTGATGGCCGCGGTTATGGCCGAAGGTACTACTACCATTTACAACGCTGCTTGCGAACCTTACTTACAACAACTATGTAAAATGCTTAACCGCATGGGTGCAAAAATCACAGGTGTTGGTAGCAATCTTTTAAAAATTGAAGGTGTTGAATATTTAGGTGGTACCGAACATACCATGTTGCCCGATATGATTGAGGTAGGTAGCTTTATTGGCTTAGCGGCCATGACACAAAGTGAAATAACCATCAAGAATGTTGGATTAGAACACTTAGGTGTTATCCCAGAAAAATTTCAGCAATTAGGTATCAAAATGGAGTTTAGAGGCGATGATATTTTCATTCCATCTCAAGACTTATATGAGATACAAACATTTATGGATGGTAGCGTATTAACCATCTACGATCACCCATGGCCCGGACTTACACCTGACCTGCTTAGCATTCTTTTAGTTGTTGCAACACAAGCCAAGGGAAGTGTTTTAATACATCAAAAAATGTTTGAGAGCCGCTTATTTTTTGTAGATAAGTTAATGGATATGGGCGCCCAAATTATTCTTTGCGATCCCCACCGCGCAACAGTTATAGGTTTGGGTAGAAGTCATCCGCTGAGAGGTGTTTCTATGACGAGCCCTGACATACGCGCCGGCGTTTCGTTGCTTATTGCTGCTATGAGTGCTGAGGGTAAAAGCAAAATCCAAAACATCAATCAGATAGATAGAGGATATCAATATATTGACAAGCGATTGAATGCCATTGGTGCTGAAATAGTTCGCATTTAGTTCTTAAGTTATACTTCAGATCTATGTTCCTGTTTTGTTTCAGATAGCTCTTCCGTGTCATCACCATTATCTATTACTTCTTCTAACTTATATCGCACTGAATGTTCTCCCGGCAATATGGGCTCGTTTATATAATTGGCGTATTCATTAGTAAAACAGGCGCCATAGTAAAGTATAAACGAAGAGTAAAATACAAACAGTAATAATAACACGATGGAAGTTGATGCACCAAAAATGGTTGACAAGCTTCCAAAACGCAACAAATACCCCATTATTATTTTTCCTATAGTAAATAAGATTGCTGTAAAAAATCCACCGTAAATCACAACATGCCATGTAGGCCGGGCATCGGGTAATAACTTAAACAGTACAGCGAACCAAATAGTTACCACTGCAACAGAAACTACTTGTTTAAATACATCGTTTGCAAATGATCCACTACCAGGAAAAAGTTCTTCAAAGTACTCACCCAGCAATGCTTCCAAACCTTCAGTAAGCGTTGCTGCAATAAACAAAATACCCGCAAGTAATATTACTAAAATAGATACCGCTCTCTTTTCTAATTTGACCTTGAAGGCTTTGTTTGTAGATAGTTTTATACTCCATAATTGGTTTAGCGAATCTTTCACCACCTTAAATAACGTAGTGGCAACAAACAGTAAAAAGATGAACCCGAATACAGTATAGTAGCGATTTTTAGCCAGCGACTTGAAACCAATAAAAGTTCGGCGTACCTGGTCAGAACTTTCAGTGCCTAAAATGGTTGCAAATCGGTTAAAAAACTTGTCACCTAAGTTTTCAAGATTGAAAACCATCCCGAAAAATTGAATTAGGATTATTAAGATGGGTGGCAGCGCGAAAGTGGTAAAAAAAGCTGTAGCAGCTGCAAGCCGTAAAGGGTCATTTCTTTTTAAATCACTTAACGATTTTCGTAATAATGTGAACCAACCCCTCAATTGCGCTAAATGCATTACTTAGTATTTCTTCTAATTTTCCAAAAGTACTCTACTAAAGTTATATGGCAATCCTACCTCGGTGAAATAGCGTGCAACGTAGGTTCATCATCCTGTAAAATCGGTGTTATCTACTTTGTTCAATAATATGCTACACAACTTTCCGTTATTTGCATCTTATTTGCTAAACATGACCGGAAAAGTTATCATAATCACAGCACCTTCAGGCGCGGGTAAAACCAGCATAACGCGTTATCTACTGCAAAAGCATCCTAAACTAGCTTTTTCTATTTCTGCTGCAACAAGAGAATGTAGAGGCAACGAACAAGAGGGTGTTGATTATTATTTTATGAGTGCAGATGTATTTCAAAAAAAGATACAAGAAGAGTTGTTTGTTGAGTGGGAGATGGTGTATGAGGGCAAATATTACGGCACCTTAAAAAGTGAGTTAGAGCGAATTTGGAAAGAAGGCCGCGTGCCCATGCTTGATATTGATGTAAAAGGTGCAATACACGTGCAACGACAATTTCCAGATAATTCGTTGTCTATTTTTATTGAACCTCCATCAGTAGATGAACTAAAAAACCGCCTATTGAGCCGAGGTACTGAAACAGAAGAAAGCATTGCAACACGAGTTAATAAAGCCGCTTACGAGTTATCGTTCAAGCACTCTTTTAATACTGTGATTTTGAATGATGATTTTGATAGAGCGTGCGTCGAAACGGAGTCTGTTATTCTTTCTTTTTTAAATAAGTAATAGATGATCAAGGTTTACGGAATACCCAATTGTAATACAGTAAAAAAAGCATTGGATTGGCTAAAGAGTCATGATATAAAGTATGAGTTTCATGATTATAAAAAGCTAGGCATTACTGCTGAAAAACTACATACTTGGACAAATTACTTCGGTTGGGAAAACGTGCTAAATAAAAAAGGAACTACATGGTCTGCTTTGAGTGCTGAAGAAAAAGAAAGCATTAATAACGAGGATGCTGCTATTAAATTAATGCTTACGAAAACCAGCATCATAAAAAGGCCTATTGTAGAAGTTGGCGATAAACTGTTGATGCGGTTTGATGTTGGTGAGTATGAAAAAGCTTTACACAGCGCATAACTAACCGGGCAGCAAAACCTATTGCAACAATCGTTTGGTTTTGTTGTTAATACATGGCAAACCTGAATTATGTCTTTCAAAAATAAAACTGTTTTTATTACAGGCGCAAGTCGTGGCATTGGTAAGGCAATAGCATTGAAACTTGCAAGCGATGGCGCCAATATAGTTGTTGCTGCTAAAAGTGTAGAAGAAAACCCGAAGCTTGGTGGAACTATTTATTCTGCTGCAAAAGAAATAGAAGCGGTTGGTGGAAAGGCGTTGCCCATACAGCTGGATATTAGATATGAGGAACAAGTATTAGAAGCAGTACACAAAGCTGCAGAACAATTTGGAGGTATCGATATCCTCATCAATAATGCGTCGGCTATTGCGCTCACTAATATTGAACAGACAACTTCTAAGATGTTCGATCTAATGCATGACATTAATGTTAGAGGAACTTATTTTGTAAGTCAGGCTTGCATTCCGCATTTGAAAAACGCTGATAATGCTCACATCCTAAACTTATCTCCGCCTATTAATATGGATGTAAAATGGCTACGAAGTCATGCAGCTTATACTATGAGCAAGTATAATATGACTATGATAGCTTTGGGCTTATCGGCTGAACTAAAAAAATATAAAATAGCTGCTAATACACTTTGGCCAAAGACAACAATTGCCACTGCTGCAGTACAAAATTTATTAGGAGGTGATACATTGATGAAGATGAGTCGCACTGCAGATATTATTGCTGATGCAGCTTACATCATACTAGGCAAACCCTCTACAGAATGCACCGGCAACACTTTTATTGATGAAGAAGTTTTGCTGAGTGAGGGTGTAACAGATTTTAATAAATACGCAGTAACCCCGGGAGGTAAACTCTATCAGGATTTGTTCTTATAAAAAAAAGAGGGTCATCAAACCCTCTTTTTTTATAATCGCTCTTAGTCTTGCTTTTCAGGTCTCATCTGCGGAAATAGTAAAACATCCTGAATAGAAGGTTGATTGGTCATTAACATACATAATCTGTCTATACCAATGCCAATACCTGATGTAGGAGGCATACCATACTCTAAGGCTCTTAAGAAATCGTAATCAATAAACATTGCTTCTTCGTCGCCGCGTTGCATCAATTTTATCTGCTCCTCAAAACGTTCTCTCTGGTCAATCGGGTCATTTAACTCTGTATAGGCATTGGCAATTTCTTTACCATTCACCATCAACTCAAATCTTTCAACCAAGCCTGCTTTTGAACGATGCTTTTTTGTTAGCGGACTCATCTCAACAGGATAATCAATTATAAATGTGGGCTGTTGATAATGTTCTTCGCATTTGCCGCCGAAAATCTCATCAATCAACTTACCCTTACCCATGCTGGCATCCGCATGTATACCTAGTTGATGGCAGGTTGCTCTAAGTCCAACTTCATCCATGTTACTAACGTCAATACCAGTATGCTCTTTAATAGCATCGTGAATGCTAATGCGTTTATATGGTGCTTTAAAATTGATTTCTCTATCGCCAACGATTACAGTAGTAGTGCCATTAGTGGCGATAGCAACACGTTCCATGAGTTGTTCTGTAATATTCATCATCCACTCATAATCTTTATACGCGGTATAAAATTCCAATACGGTAAACTCGGGGTTATGGGTGCGGTCCATACCTTCGTTGCGAAAGTTGCGACTGAATTCATACACCCAATCGAAGCCCCCAACAATCAAGCGTTTTAAATATAGCTCGTTGGCAATACGCATATAAAACGGAACGTCTAAGGCGTTGTGATGTGTTATGAACGGCTTTGCGGCAGCACCACCAGGAATGCTTTGCAACACCGGTGTATCTACTTCCAAAGCACCTTGTTCGTTCAGAAATTCACGTATAGCATTCATAAGCTTAGTGCGCTTTACAAACACTTCTTTTACGTGCGGATTTACAATCAGATCAGCGTAACGCTGGCGATAGCGAAACTCAGGATCGGTTACAGCATCAAAAGTTTGGCCTTCTGCCTCTTTTACAATGGGTAGAGGTTTTAATGATTTTGTAAGTAATGTAAACTCTTTGACATGAATAGAAATCTCACCAACCTTAGTAGTAAATACATAACCTTTTACACCAATGATGTCACCAATATCCAGTAGCTTTTTCCAAACAGCATCATAGGTGCTTTTATCTTCTCCAGTGCAAATGTCATCTCGCTTTACGTAGATCTGAATTTTGCCAACACTGTCTTGCAATACTGCAAAGGCAGCTTTACCCATATCGCGTACGCTCATCAGTCTGCCGGCGAGGCACACTTCAGCAAACGCCTCTTTGTTTTCCTCACCTTTAAAATTTTCTTTTATATAGGTTGATGTGATATTAACCGGATATAACGCAGCGGGATAGGGATCTATGTTTAGTGTTTGAAGCTCTGCCAGCTTTTCTCTACGTATCTGCTCTTGCTCTGATAAGTGTTGGCTCATGATGGATGTAAAAATTAGGTCGGCAAAATTAACCTAACACATCCAATAATCCTTTTGCAAAAAAAGCGATAGTTCAACAGCTTAATAAAACCTGCCATGCTTCTTTAAGCTTGCCATCGTTTAATAGGGCTTTGGCGTATAGATGTACTTCCTGCTCCATACGCATCTGTAGTAAGTGAGTAATATTGAAAAATATTTTTAAGATGATCATCTTCAAACGATGCATCGATCTCGGGCAGCTCACTTACATTAGCAAGTTGCGCCAAATGGTTGCCTGTTAAAATAGAGCTGTTTTTAATAGAATGTGGCAGAGCATCAAAACCAATTCCTAATTGCGTATTCGGTTTCTCTACTTGAAAAAGATTGTTCTCGTTTACAGCACAATACCAATCGCCACCCAAACGTGCTACTAGCTTTAGCTGTTCGTTGATCGATTTTTCCATTCGTATCTAATAAATGTTCATCTACATGCATTTTAGAATTTCAGCAATTACTAATTGCCCGGCTCCTCCTTGTGTTCCAAGGCTCTTCACTTCAATTACTTTACACTCCATTTTTATAGGTGCCTCTTGCACCATAGGAGGTTTAATAATAGTGGCGGGCATCATGGTAAAACCTGCTTTTTCAAATTCGTTTACGCCTTTCTCGTACTCACAGCTTGCAAGGCTAACTTGTTGCACCATATTGTGATCAACAATGTTTATCACCACTTCCGGTACTTCTATAATATTTTGTAGCGTATGTTTTGTAGTGTTGTCTCTCACCCTCCTGGAGGGGCTAAATATAACTATGGCAGGTTCAATTGAGAACAGGTTGAAAAAACTAAACGGACTTAGGTTTACATTGCCCGCAACGTCAATAGTGCTTGCAAAACAAATGGGCCGGGGTGCAATAGCACTTTGTAGCCAATGTTGTTTTTCAATTGGTTGTAACGATTGTATATCAAGGGTGATCATCCTTACAAAAAATAAGTTGTGATGCGAGTAAATCTTCTATACATTCTTCTTCCTTTCAAACAAGGAAAAGCTGCTATCTTCTTTTACAATGTTGTTGGTTAATGTGCCCAACCCTTCAATGTTCATTGTTACAACATCCCCTGCTTGTAACCACTGCGGCGTAAAATTATCATCGTTAAGCTTACCAGTACCATTAAGTTCTAAGAAACAACCTGTACCTACAGTGCCACTGCCAATTACATCGCCGGCATGCAGATCAACACCATAGGAGCTTCGCTCAATTATTTCGGCGAAAGTCCAATCCATATCACCTAGGTTGCCTTCACTTACTTGCTGTCCATTAACATGGCAGGTCATTTTCAAGTTCCATGTTTTGCCAATGTGACCTTCCTTAGCCGGAATTTCAAAGTTCTCTAACTCATCAAGTGTTACTAACCAAGGACCAATTACAGTGCTAAAATCTTTGCCCTTAGCCGGACCCAGATTCAACAGCATCTCTTCCATCTGCAATTGCCTTGCACTCAGATCGTTCATAATCATCAACCCGCCAATATAACTATCTGCATGTTCGGCTATTATGTTTCTTCCCGGGCGACAAATAACTATAGCACATTCCAATTCAAAGTCAAGTTTTTGTAAATGATCGGGCATGCACATTACATCACCAGGACCTTGTATGCTATGGTGGTTAGTAAAATAAAAAATAGGGAACTGATCAAACTCCGGAATCATATCAACCTTGCGATTGCGGCGGGCTGCTGCTACATGTTGCCTAAAAGCGTAAGCATCTCTGCAACTAGTGGGAAATGGAACAGGCGCAAGCACTTGTACATCATCCATACTAATACCTCGGTCTAAACTAATGCGGCCATCTTTTATAGCTTGTTCTGCCTTTTGTGCAATGGGTAACACATCATCCCAATATTGCAAAAACATGCTCATAGTACCGGGCAAATCGGGATGTAACGTTTCCATATCGAATAAATAACCATTTACATAACAAGCAAGCTGCTCGTTTCCCCCGTTTATATAGCTAACAAATTTCATAGGCGTTGTTGTACAGTAAAAATAACGCTAATTAATTAGCAGGTATGTAGACAACTTGCGGTCGATTGTATAATTATTCCACTTTCTTATTTCACCATAAATAATAGCGTGCTTTGTAAGCTTAGTAAATATTTTGGTATGGTGAGTAAATCAGGAAGTGTGAACTTAGCTTATTTGATCTGTCTTGTGTTAAGTATAAATGTGCTGCAGAGCTGCGGAAATCGCATTACTGAATTAGGAAAAGCATCGTACTATGCTGATAAATTTGTTGGCAGAAAAACTGCAAACGGAGAAATTTTCAGACAAGGAAAAAAGACTGCAGCCCACAAAACGTTGCCTTTTGGTACAAAAGTGCGCGTAAAAAATTTAGCTAATGGCCGAACTATTAAAGTACGCATAAATGATCGCGGACCTTTTGTTGCGGGACGTATAATTGATTTGAGTAAAAAAGGTGCCCGCAAAATTGGTATGATTCAATCAGGCGTAGCGAACGTGCAAATCAGTTATAAAAAGAAGTAACACTTGTAAAGGGCAAATTCTACACACAAATTATATTTGCACACATGAATCAAAAGCCTACGCTATTTACCTCGCTTTCGCCTGCACTACTACACTTATATAATCTTGAAAATACTATTGTTGTAGTGATTGATGTTTTCAGGGCTACTTCGACTATAGCTACTGCATTGGCCAATGGTGCTAAAAGGATAATTCCGGTAGATAATGTGGAGGATTGCAAAACAATTGGGCAGAAAACCGATAATGCTATTACTGCTGGTGAGCGTGATGGAAAGGTGATTGAGGGTTTGCAATATGGCAATTCGCCGGCTGAGTATCCGCAAGGTTTTATCGAAGGAAAAACATTGGTTCTAACAACAACCAATGGAACAAAGTTGCTGCACATGGCGGTTGATAAAGGTTGCGCCGAAGTGGTAACCGGATCGTTCCCAAACCTTAGCGCAGTCTGCGAATTTTTAATTAGAGAAAATAAAAATGTGGTGCTAGGTTGCTCCGGCTGGAAGGATAGGTTCAACCTGGAAGATACCTTGTTTGCAGGTGCAGTTATAGAGCGAATAAAAGAACATTTTACGATCCATTGTGATAGCAGCTTGATGGCTGAAAGCATGTATGCTTTAAATAAGAATGATCTTTTTCATTTTATTCAAAACACCACTCACTGGCATAGGTTGGCCGGCTACGGTCTGGAGAAAGATTTAAAATATTGTGTTACGATAGATGCAGCACACGTACTTCCCATTTTTAGAAATGGTGATCTGGTGGTTGAAAGCAGCTTCGAAAGCTTAGAGCAATAATTTGGAATTTTTATGAAAAAAAAACATAGTACGGTCGAGATTGTTTTTTTGGTATTGGCGTTGATTTTCTTGATTTTAAAAATTACTTTAACTCAAAGCAATACTTACTACAGATTTATTCCGTTTGGGTTATACTTTTTTTCAGGGATGGTTGTTACTTCCAAAATATTTCGTTTTTACGATAACTTAACCAGAAACAACAGATTGCTTTGCATTATAGGCGCCGTCATAATACACGCTGCAGCAATAGGAACGCTCCTATTTCCCGGTAAAAATCTTAATTTCTTTTGGATCGTTGGCATACTAATATTCTCTTACGCAGGTCAAAATGCTTTGCAAAAACCAACAACAGATAATAATAATGTTTAAGCAACAACCATTAGGCATTTTTATAAATTTATAGGTTGCTAAATCGCTATAGACACTTTTATAGTATATACAGGCAATTTGAAACTCAGTAATAATTCAACTTATCAACAAAACAAGCAATCCGTTACCTTTGCGGCACTTATAACGGCATTCTAAACAACAATGGCAGAGAGGATCTTAAACAGGCTTAATAGTAACCAGGAAGAAATGACTTTTATAGATCACCTGGAGGCATTGCGTTGGCACATTGTACGGTCGTTAATTGCTGTAATTATAGTTGCCATTTTCATTTTTGTAAAAATTGACTGGGTTTTCGATCGGGTAATTACAGGCCCACTGCAAAACGATTTTATTAGTTATGAGTTGCTATGTTCCTTAAGTCATAAACTAGGTTTGGGCGATGCATTATGCATGCCTCCCATTAACATAAAAATGCAGGCGATTACGTTTAGCAGCCAGTTTATGAGCAGCATTACCATTGCCTTTATGGGTGGTTTTATTGCAGCATTCCCTTACATTTTTTGGGAGTTTTGGCGGTTTGTAAAACCTGCGCTAAAACCACAAGAAGTTAAATACACAAGGGGCATTATTTTTTGGGTTTCGTTTTTCTTTTTTACCGGTGCCGCCTTTGGCTATTTTTTATTGGGACCTTTCACGTTTAACTTTCTAGCCAACTATAATTTAGGAACCTCTCAACTACTCGAAACCAAACCAACTTTCGATGACTTTTTAGATAACCTCGTCAACATTATATTAGGTTGTGGTTTAGCTTTTGAGTTACCGGTTGTTGCTTTTGCACTTACTAAAGTGGGTATACTTACACCGCAAATTTTAAAGGCAAGCCGTAAATATGCTGTAGTGGTTATACTTGTAGTAGCAGCGGTTATTACCCCCAGCCCTGACTGGAGCAGTCAGATGCTTGTATTCATCCCACTCTTTTTGTTGTATCAATTGAGTATTGTAATATCAAAAAGAGCCTACAAAGAAAAAATGAAGAACGATAAAGAATGGAGTTAAGCTGGTGAATGCATTCTTGAATACATCCGGCACTTTAGCAGACTATTATCTTCTATAAATCTTAATTTCACACCCTATTTTAAATATAGGTATGCAAACAAATTTTGATTTTTCAAAACCTATTGCCATAGGTTGCGATCACGCTGGTTTTGAATATAAAACCGAGATCGTAAAACACTTAAACAAAAGCGGCTATCAAATAACCGACTTTGGCACTTACGAACAAAGCTCAGTAGACTATCCTGACTTTGCCCACCCCACTGCGTTAAGCATTCAAAACAACGAGGCCGCTTTCGGTATCTTGATTTGTGGAAGTGCAAATGGCGTTGCTATAACAGCCAATAAACATTCCAATGTAAGAGCCGCGCTTTGCTGGCAGAAAGATGTAAGTGAGATTACGCGTAAGCATAATAATGCCAATATTATCTGCATCCCTGCAAGGTTTGTAAGTTTATCTTACAGCATAGAAATGATTGAAACGTTTATAAACACTGCTTTTGAGGGCGGAAGACATCAAATTAGAATTGATAAAATAAGTTGCTAAAAAGAAAAGATCTACATGAATAAATTTACTGTTTGCGTTGGCTTATTACTAACCAGCGCGTGGTCCTTTGCACAAAGTAATCCCGAGAAATATGCAAATACAATAACTCACGATGCGTTAAAAAAACAATTATCTGTTATTGCTAGTGCAGAAATGGAAGGTAGGGAAACGGGCACTGATGGTCAACGAAAAGCTGCTGCATACATTGCCAACGAATTTAAAAGAATAGGTTTAAAGCCTGCACCACAAACGGAGCTATATCAACAACAATATCCTTTGTACTTCGACTCAATAAAGGCTATAGAAATAAAAGTTGATAATGAGACTTTAGTTTTAGGAACCGATTATACTATTCCATTACAGATCAATAATTCAGCCAAAGCAAAATCTAAAAATATTGTTTTTGTTGGCTATGGTATTACCGATAGTTTATATAATGACTATAGCGGTAAGAAAGTAAAAGGCAAAATGGTATTAATGTTTGCCGGCGAACCTAAATCGGACAGCATTTTTTTGTTGAATGGAACAACCCGTCCATCTAAGTGGAGTTACCCTGGTACAGGCATAGCTGATAAGATAGCCTTGGCTAAAAAGAATGGCGCAAAGGGTGTTTTATTTATCAGCCCGGCACAAGTTACATTTAGAACTGAAGCACCTAATCTTCGTAAAACAAACATCTACTATCCATCTAATGATGTTAGAAAAACAGCCAACGTTATTACGCTATCACATGCAGCTGCCAGCAAAATTTTGGGTAAAGATGTTTTTGAGTCTTTACTAGCTTCCGTTAAAGCTGGCAAGCCTTTAAATAACCAATCATTGGTTATAAATAAGAAAGTTGCTTTTACGTTTTCAAAGGCTCACGTTGTACAACCGGCATCAAACGTGGTTGGTATTATAGAAGGTACTGACAAGAAAGATGAGTATGTTGTACTCAGCGCACATTATGATCATATTGGAAAGCAAGGTGACCGAATTTTTTATGGCGCTGATGATGATGGCAGCGGCACATCAACCATTATACAAATGGCCGAAGCATTTGCCCAAGCAAAGGCTGAAGGAAATGGACCAAGAAGAACAATTGTATTTTTAGCTGTATCAGGCGAGGAGAAGGGCTTACTTGGTAGTAGATATTATTCTGATCATCCATTATTCCCTTTGAACAAAACCTCTGTAAACTTAAATACAGACATGATAGGTAGACTTGATCCATCAAGAAAATATGGCGACTCCACAAACTATGTTTATATAATTGGAGACGATAAGTTAAGTTCAGATCTGCATCCTATTACAGAAAGCATCAATGCTAAATATTCAAAAATGGAGTTAGATCGCAAGTATAACGACTTGAGAGATCAAAATCGTTTCTACTACAGAAGCGATCATTACAACTTCGCAAGAAAAGGTGTTCCCATCATTTTCTATTTTAACGGCACGCATGCTGATTACCACAGAGCCACAGATACTGTAGACAAAATAAATTTTGATGTAATGGCTAAAAGAGCCCGCCTCATTTTTTACACCGCATGGGAGATGGCAAATAGAGATGCCATGGTAAAACGCGATATACCTCTCGAAGCAAATGCTTTAAATCGCTAAGAAGTTTTAAATATTAAAAAGCAAAAGAGAGCTATAAAAGCTCTCTTTTTTTTAGGATAGGTACTGATTATAATAAAGAGGTCAACTATTTTATCCGAATGTTTTTTTGAATTGATTTTGCTACAAGTTCACCTTGTTTCAATCCATTGATGCAAGCATCTCTGTAATGAATGCCACCATATAAACGAGAGATAGCAGCTTCATCTGCAGCCTCTTTAAATGAGGTAAATTTTCTTGGAGATAATCCCAATGATACATTGGTATCATCTGTAAAAGAAACATTACCGAATAGCGATGTAAGTACAGAAGCTGCAACACCTGAAGCCACAGAATGCCCCGAAGGATACTCAGGAAACGGAGGCGTTGGTATAAAAGGTTTCCAATCGCCTGCAGGCGAAATGTGTTTATTGATAAATGTTTGAGGCCTTACAAGGTTAAACTTGTATTTAGCATCCCAGCAACTTATAAATGCATCTGCCATCGCAACATTTACAAGTACATACATTTCGGCTGCTTTAGCCAAACTCAAATTTTTGCTTTCAACCAACTTATTTTCTATAGCCACCCAATGCCCTGGCGGGGTTGCTGTTCCTCCACCATCGGCCCACCAAAGGGCTATATTTTTTTGCTCACTTGTTAAGTTTTGTGATGTAGTAAATACTTCAAAGGCTTCGTTATAAAAATCGGATGCTGTACTTGCACTAAAGGTGACTGAAGCAGGCACTTCACACTCATTGACCGTTAGCATACCAAAACATTGCACTTTACCCCAATACGGTTCTAGCGGAGAAAGGTTTGATGCATCTGTAGGTGCCCAATAAGCCTCATTATTCAACCAGTTTGGGCTAGTGTATTGCATTGTCCTTGTTTCAGAAAAATGATCGTTGTTTGCCCGGTTTAAAATAGCAATTGCAACCATTTTACCAAAAGAGACAGAATTCTGAATGATGGTCCCAGATACAGACTTTACTTTATCATCAAAATATTGATTGTGTAATTGCTCAATTTTTTTGAAGCTTGATTGTTGTAAAGCCCCATAAACTTTTGTACTTAATTGGTACATCGCTTCATTTATTGCAACGATATAATCCAATTGATCAAAAGTTTCTGCAATTGGTAAGTTGTTCAAACCTTTTATCTGATGCTCTAAAGTTTTATAACCCTTCATTCCCGGTAGTGCACTTTGGTAAACCGCTAAAGCTGCATAAGCGTAAATGCGTGAAGCCTGTGGGGGATTTTTACCTTCAGTCGTAATAACCTGACGGGTTTGTTCCATCCAATCAACAGCAACTTTGGCTGCAAACTTTTCAGCATCAGGCTGAGGCTTTACAGCGAAATCTGTTTTGGTACAACTTACAAAGAATGACAAACAGCAAACAGTGGTCATAACGAAAGACACTCTTCTCACACCAAAATTCATACTCATAGGAAATTGCATTACGTCCGTTTACAAGACGTTTGTTGAACTAATTAAGCTGCGTAAACGCGGAAAATTAGTCACAACCAAGTCTTGTTTTTAAAACTATATCTTAAAACATGAAACAACAGCTGATTACTAGTTTATTTTAACCAACTTTGTGGTTTGTAAAATTAGTTTAAAATGTCAATTACAGCAGAGCCGCAAGCTACAGCACCGTTGCTTACAGCCAAAGATTTTGTTACCGATCAAGAAGTGCGCTGGTGCCCCGGCTGCGGCGATTATTCCATTTTGGCCCAAGTGCAAAAAGTAATGCCGGGTATTGGTGTGCCTAAAGAAAATATTGTTATCATTAGCGGCATTGGTTGCAGCAGTCGCTTTCCATATTATATGAACACGTATGGCATGCACAGCATTCACGGACGTGCTACATCCATAGCTAGTGGTTTAAAAGCAAGCAGGCCAGAATTAAGTGTTTGGATTGTGAGTGGTGATGGTGATAGTTTGAGTATTGGCGGTAACCATACCATGCATATGCTACGTAGAAATTTTGATGTAAACCTTTTACTGTTCAACAACCAGATTTATGGCTTAACAAAAGGGCAGTACTCACCAACGAGTGAAACTACAAAAGTTACTAAGAGCACGCCTTATGGTAGTATTGATCACCCATATAATCCATTAGCGTTGGCTATGGGTGCTGATGCAACTTTTATTGCTCGCAGTATGGATAGAGATCCGAAGCATTTACAAGCTATGCTTACGAGAAGCCATCAGCATAAGGGTGCTTCATTGTTAGAGATCTATCAGAACTGTAATATTTTTAATGATAAAGCTTTTGAAATATTTACTGAAAAAGGATCAAAGCCAGAAGAAGCATTGTTTCTTGAGCATGGCCAACCTTTAATTTTTGGAGCAGCAAAAAACAAAGGAATTAAGATAGATGGTTTACGACCAATAGTTGTTGAACTTGGTAATGGAATTAGTGCAGATGATTTATGGATTCATGATGAACAAGATTTTTATAAAGCCCAAACTTTAGTAAGAATGTTTGATGATCCTGCTAAAGAAGGCACACATTTTCCTAGACCTTTTGGTGTGTTTTATCAAAACGAACGTGCTTGTTACGAAGACATGATGCAACTACAAATTGATGATGCCATTGCAACAAAAGGTGCAGGAAATCTTGATAAACTTTTACGTGGTAGAGAAGTGTGGGAAATATTAGGTTGATATTATTTTCTTTTATAGAAAAAAGGCTGCAGCTCTAAAAAGCTACAGCCTTTTTTCATGCCACCTTATTTTAAGCACAACAACTAACAATGGGCATTCCTAATTAACTTATAATATGAACGAAACTAACAAGTATAATTGAAATAATGCTTTCAAAATCTGTTGTTCATTTAGCTCAATCATATCTCCCGGCTGCATATTTTTTATACTCAATTTTTCTATACTGCAACGTATCAATCGCAGGGTAGGGTAACCAACTTTAGCAGTCATTTTTCTTACCTGTCTATTTTTACCTTCTATTAGTGTAAGGGCTATCCAACTAGTAGTAACGTTCTTTCTAAACCGTATGGGTGGATTGCGTTGCGGTAAAGCTTCTGGAGCTTCAATACTCAATGCCATAGCGGGTTGTGTGCGATGGGACTTGCCATCTATACTAATCTCAACGCCACATGATAACATGCTTATAGCTGCAGTTGTTATCTCTCCTTCAACCTGCACCCAATAGGTTCTTTTGTGTTTATTTTTTGGATGTAAGAGCCTACTATTTAATGCTGTATTATTAGTAAGTATCAGCAAACCTTCACTATCAAAATCTAAACGACCAACGGGATAAACATCTTTAGGAACCTGGAAAAAATCAGCTAATGTTTGTTTGCCATCAACAGCGCTAAATTGTGATAGAACCTGATAAGGTTTATAGATGATGTAGTATCGATTCATAAATAAAAAAGCCCGGTTTTTGACCGAGCTTTGATATATGGATGGGTTAGTAAGTACAGGGAAATAAAATTCCCTACACAATATTAAAAATACTTTTTTCTAACACAAAAAAAAAGGAAAAGAATTTTATTCACAATTTAAAATTTATGTGTTGATAAGGATGGTGCATTACCAACGTTCATACAACTCAAACCAACAATTATAACATCATGAGCTACATAAATGGCAATATCAAAATTCCATTTAAGCAACGAAATTTTAAACATCAATCAGTAAGATTAAGTGCAGTTATATAAGTGTAATGTTAGCAGTAGTTATTTATAAAAAACTTACGATCACCTATCTTTTTTTGACACATCATGTAACAAACACAACCCTACCTTTGAAAAAATCTTTGTAATGAAATTTGCATCACCACTGTCATTAGATTCGATAGCGAAATTGATTGGCGCAACAATAATTGGCGATGAAACTTTGCAAGCCACCGGCATAAATGAAATACACAGAGTTGAAGCAGGAGATCTTGTTTTTGTAGATCATCCAAAATACTATAAGAAGTGTTTGAGTAGTGCAGCCAGCTTTATCATTATCAATAATAGTGAGGTTCAAATTCCTGAAGGCAAAGCATTGTTAGTTGTAGACGAACCTTTTGAAGCATACTTAAAAATAGTACAACACTATAGACCATTTATACCATCAACACAACTGATAAATGATAATGCAATTGTTGGAACCGGCACAGTAATAATGCCCAATGTATTTATTGGAAATCAGGTAGTAATCGGTAACAACACTATTATACATCCTAACGTAAGCATCTTAGATTATACACGTATTGGCGATAATGTTATTATACAATCCGGAACGGTGATAGGTAGCGATGCATTTTATTACAACACTAAAAAAAACCGCGACGTTTGGTATAAGAAAATGCAAAGCTGTGGCAACGTAGTTATTGAAAACGATGTGGAGATAGGCGCATCATGCACCATAGACAGAGGTGTAACAGCAGAGACCAGAATTGGCGCAGGCACTAAGATGGATAATCAGGTACACATTGCTCATGATGTTGTGATAGGTAAAAATTGTTTGTTTGCCGCACAAGTTGCCATTGCAGGTGGCACAATTATAAAAGATGGCGTAACACTTTGGGGTCAGGTGGGTGTAAGTAAAACACTTACTATACATGAAAATGCAGTAGTGCTGGCACAAGCAGGTGTAGGTACTGATATTGAAGCCGGCAAAGTATACTGGGGCTCGCCTGCTGAAGATGCCTTGAGTAAAAAGAAAGAATTGATTTGGGTGAAGCGTATCCCTGAATTATGGAAACGAGTGATGAACGGTGAGGGATGAGAAAATGAGGGATGAGTTATGAATAATGAGTGTTGAATGTATGATGATAGATTAAGGTAGTTTATACTTTTCTTTCAACTGACTACAAACTCTCTGTATTGTTTCGCTAATTGGGGTGTAGGTAAATGAGGGTAATGCGTTTAATAATTTGTCGCTGTTGAATAGTACTTCAGCTTGCGCAGCTGTTGCTGTCTCTTTAGTAAGCAATGGCTTGTTGCCTGTAATTAAAGATTTAATTGCTTCAGCTCTCCAAACAACATTTGCCATTAAACTAGAAACCTTTTTATTAGGAGGCCTCTTATTGAAACCGACTGCCATTTTGGAGAAAACATCTTTGTATTTCAAATTCTCTGCTGATAGTATAAAGCGTTGATTAGTTATATCACTTTCAGTAAGTAATATCATGGCATTTACCACGTCTATTACATCAACAAATCCTGTTACACCCTCAGTATACCATGGAAATTCGTTATAAGCAGTCTTAAACATTGCAGTAGAACCTTTGCTCCAATCTGCACTGCCCAATATGATGGATGGGTTTACAATTACAGCGTCCAATCCCTCACCAACGCCACGCCAGACTTCCATTTCAGCAAGGTGCTTACTTATTGCATAGTTGCTATTATCCTTGTTGGTGATCCACTCATTTTTTTCTGATATCACTGATGCAGCTGATCGGCCAAGGGCAGCTACAGAGCTTACATAACAAAGCTTCTTGACATCATTACTTAAGCATGCATTTACTACATTCTCAGTGCCATTTACGTTAATACTAAACATCTCATCTTTATCACCTGCATCAAAGGATACTATAGCAGCACAATGGTAAACAATCGAGATGTCTTTCATCACTTCATCCAACAAAACAATATCAAGAATATCACCTTGTATCCACTGCACGCTTTCAAAACCCACTTGCTGTGGAATGGTATTTCGATACAATGCTTTTACTTGTTTGCCCTGTTGAAGTAAAGCAGCAATCAGATGCGAACCAACCATACCTGTACCACCTGTAACAAGAATAGTTTCAGTGTTTGATGAAGGATGATTGATTGCCGTATTCAATGTTTTGGGTACCTTATTTAAATATAATGCTGTATTGTAAACTATAATCTAACGCTTAATGGTATGTGTAAAAACCTACTCCTGTTTTTCGGCCTAATGCTCCCGCATCAACTTTTGATTTTTGTAATGAGGAGGGTGTTAATCTTGGTGGCTTATTTAGTGCATTCCAAACAATTTCGCTAACGCTATAGTTCACATCTATACCAATCAGATCCATCAATTTAAAAGGACCCATTTTAAAGCCTGCATTTTCTAGCAATATGTCAACGGTCTCAATGTCGGCTAAACCTTGCTGTACCAAATGCATGGCTTCTAAATAATAATGGCGCGCCACTCTATTAACAATAAAACCGGGCGCATCTGCGCAAAGCACGGGTATTTTATTGAATTGTAGTATCGTGTTATACACTACATCAATGCATTGCTGCGATGTGTCTTTACCCTTTACAATTTCAACCAATTGCATAGCCGTAGCTGGGTTGAAAAAATGTATGCCTAATACACGTTCTGGATGATCGATGTGGGCTGCTATCTCCGTTATTGAAAGCGATGATGTATTTGTAGCCAGAACAGTTGAAGCCTGATTAATCGCGCTTAGCTGTTTAAATAATTTAAGCTTAGCATCTAAATTCTCAACTATCGCCTCAATTATAAGATCTGCGACACACATACTTATATCATTACTGAAAGTGAGGCTTTGTATAGTAGCTTCAGCATTTGCTGCAAGCATCTTATTTCTTTCTACCTGTCGTTGTAAATTTTCTTGAATGGCTTGCTTGCTTTTGGCGAGCATCTCTTCATTTACATCAAATAATATTGTGTGGAAGCCTGCCTGTGCGGCAACCTGAGCAATGCCTCTACCCATAGTACCGGCGCCACAAACACAAATAGTTTTAATCATTGCTGCAAAAGTAAACTTACTATGGTAATGGTATATAACCTTACAAAGATTATTGTGTAAGGATAATAATACTGCACTTGTATAAAACAAAAAAGACCGTCTTTTTAGACAGTCTTTAAATATTGAGATTGAAGATCTAAGCTTCCATTAATTCTTCTTGTTGTACAACTACAGGCTTTTTGCTGTAGTGTGTATTAACAGGTATTAGAGCAGGCTTTTTCAATTTTATAATACCAACAAAATTCAACACCTTCATTACCTGAAAAGCCGGATCAACTTCATACCACTTCTTTGCAAAGTTGGCATCATCACCTGCATGGTGGTGGTTGTTTTGAAACAGTTCACCTAATAATAATATTCCGAAAGGCTCTGTATTCTTGCTTTGGTCACCATTAGAAAAATTGCTGTAACCTAACTTATGTCCAAACCAATTTACAATAGCACCTTGTACCGGACCCATTAAAAAGTGAATTGGTAATAATAAGTACCACCAGAAAGATGGTGCAAATGCTACATAAAAACCGGTGTAAGCAGCTGCAAACAGAACTCTTGTAATGTTGCTATAACCAATACGATCTAGCGCAGGCCAAACAGGTAGATAATCCTTGGTAAATTGTTTATCAGGCAACATGGTACCATTAATAAAGGCTTGATAGATTTCTGCAGTATGCAACATCATGTGCCATACATCTTTAAAGAAATGTGGTGAGTGTGGATCTTGCTCTGTATCGCTATAAGCATGGTGCATACGATGCATTACTGCGTAGGCACGAGGCACTAAAAACGACGAACCTTGAGTAAACCACGTTAAGAAGTAAAATACTTTCTCCCAAGTTTTACTGGTAGTATACATTTGGTGTGACGCATACCTGTGTAGAAAAAAAGTATGGAAGAATAAAGACAAGAACCAATGGCTGAAAAAGAATACTAAAATTGCTAACATGGATAATTAATGATAAGGTGCGAAATTAGGTATAAGTAACAATGATACACTGTTGTTGTTGTACTGATACTGTTAAAACACACCTTATAATTCCATTAAACACCTAAAGGTTTTTTTAAGCAAGACGTGTATTACAGTAAGATCTAACGGTTAGATGATCACTTACACGGCTCCCGTAAACTGCCTTAGAAAACGCACATCGTTTTGAGAATAAAGTCTAAGATCGTTTACTCTAAATTTTAGCTGGCAAATTCTTTCAACACCCATACCAAAGGCGAAACCGCTGAACTTATTGGGATCGATTTTAAAGTTCTCCAACATTTTCGGATGTACCATACCGCAACCTAATATTTCAACCCAACCTGTGTGTTTACATAGACTACATCCGCTGCCACCGCAAACGGTGCAGCTTATATCCATTTCGGCACTTGGCTCGGTAAACGGAAAGTAACTTGGCCTAAACCTGATCTTCACATCTTTACCAAACATTTCTTGCACAAAAAAGTATAGAGTCTGTTTCAGATCTGCGAAGCTCACTTGTTCGTCAACATATAAGCCTTCTACCTGGTGAAAAAAGCAATGCGCTCTGGCACTAATAGTTTCGTTACGATAAACACGACCGGGACATATAATACGTATCGGAGGCTTTTGATTTTCCATCACGCGCGCCTGTACACTACTTGTATGCGTACGCAATAAATAATCAGGTTTTTGATTAAGATAAAACGTATCCTGCATATCGCGTGCAGGGTGATTTTCGGGCAGGTTTAGTGCAGTAAAGTTGTGCCAGTCGTCTTCTATCTCAGGCCCCTCAGCTACAGCAAAACCAAGACGTTTAAAAATAGATACCATTTGGTTTCTAACAATACTAAGTGGATGCCTGGTGCCTACCGCAACCTCATCAGCAGGTAATGACCAATCTATAGCATTGTTAGACTCGTTTACATTATTGTCAACTGAATTGGTGAGGGATTCGTAACGTTCCTCTGTAAAAATTTTGAAAGCGTTTAAAATTTGTCCGAACTCTTTTTTGCTTTCATTGGGCACGTTTTTCATCTCACCCATTATAGCCTTAACAATGCCCTTGGTACCCAAAAACTTTATACGAAATGATTCGATTTCCTCTGGGTTTTTAGCTTCAAAAGCGGTTATTTCTTTTTTATAAGCTTCAATTTGTTGCAACAATGCTTCCATGCGGCGAAGATAGTAATAGTTGATAGATGGTAGGTGAACGCTGACTATAACTTTAGGATGCTATAAATCTCCCAATTGGGGGCGAAGAATAATGTCTTCCACGACTGCCTGTGCACTCAGTTTAGTTGTTGCATAAATCATATCCGCAATGTCATTCGCTTCCATAATTCTGGCGGGGTCAATATCAGCACCCTCCCAACTGGCTGACATGGTTGCGCCGGGCATTACTGCTGTTACTTTTATATTGTAAGGCTTCATCTCCTCTCGCAAATTTTTACTAAAACCCAACAACGCAAATTTACTAATGCTATATGCACCTCCGTTGGCGTACGCCTGCAACGAGGCAATGGAGCACATGTTTATGATGTGGCCTTGCGCTACTTTCATCATGCTGGGCAACAAGGCTCGTGTAAGGTGGTACGCACTAAAAAGGTTTACATTAAGCATGGTTTCCAACGTGCCATCATCCTCATTATGTACACTACCGGGCAGGTAGCTTCCGGCATTATTTATAAGAATGTCCGGCACTAATTTTAAATCAATTAATGTATTTGCAAAAGCAAGTACACCTTCTTTTGTTGCCAGATCTGCCTGCTCGTAAGTAAGAGTACAGTTAGGATACTGTTGGCTGAAAGATGTTTTTATTTCCTGTAGTGCGTCATTACTTCTGGCACATATAATCAGGTGATTTTTGTCTTGAGCAAATCTTTCTGCAATTGCTCTTCCTATACCTTTGGTGCCGCCCGTTATAACTATATGTTTCATATTTAATGCTTTATTGATTGAACACTTTTACAACCGGATCGTTAATGATACTATTTTCTGAAACGATACTTTTGCAAAGGTAACATTGCAACTATAGCTTAATTTATCTATGGCCTACAAACACTTATTTTTCGATTTAGACCACACACTTTGGGATTTTGAGACAAACTCTAAAGAAGTATTACACGAACTCTTTATTACCTATCGACTACCAGAAATGGTGACGGAAGATTTTGATGGTTTCTTTACAGCTTACTCTTTTCATAACAAACGTTTGTGGGATCGGTATCATCACGGTTTTATAAAACAAGACGAGCTTAAGTGGAAAAGAATGTGGCATGCACTGCTCGAGTTTAAAATTGGTGATGAAAAGCTTGCAAAGCAATTAAGTACTTCTTTCTTAGAATTATTACCTCAAAAAACGGCGTTGTTTCCTTACACTTTTGAGATATTGGAGTACCTCACTAAAAAAGAATACAAGCTTCATCTAATAACAAATGGTTTCGAAAAAACACAATGGGCGAAAATAAGCAACGCTAACATTGCGCAATACTTTACGGAGATCATCACTTCAGAAAGTGCTAATAGTTTAAAGCCTAAGAAAGAAATTTTTGATTATGCCATTACAAAATGTGGCACTGCCTGTTGCGATAGTATAATGATTGGTGACAATTTAGATGCTGATATTTTAGGCGCTATGAACGCCGGATTAGATACCGTTTTTGTAAACCATATAGGTGAGCAAACGGATGTGAAGCCCACCTACACCATTTACCACTTAAAAGAGTTAGAAGACATCTTATAAAAAAACCTGCGTTATTGCGCAGGTTCCGAAATATTAAGTGGAAAGTATTTTATAAAGTTGCTAAAACCGTTACGCCGCCTTTCACAATCTGATTTAGTTCAACATTTACCTTGGTGCCAATTGGTAATAGAATATCAACACGGCTACCAAATTTAATAAAACCCATTTCGGTTCCTTGTTCTACATGCTGACCTACTTTTAAATAGTTGATGATACGCTTGGCTAAAGCACCTGCAATTTGTTTTACCAATATTTCACCATGATGGCATTTGATAACTACACTATGGCGCTCGTTTTCTGTAGATGATTTAGGGTGCCAGGCCACCAGATATTTTCCCTTATGATATTTGCTATAGGTCACCTCTCCACCAACCGGATTTCTATTGACATGCACATTGGCAGGACTCATAAAAATGCTGACCTGAAGACGCTTGTCTTTAAAATATTCTTCGTCTATAATTTCTTCTATTACTACTACCTTACCATCGGCAGGGCAAATTACTTGTTCGTGTGAGCTGGTTAAGAGCCTCTTTGGTATGCGGAAAAATGAAACGATAAAGAGGAATAGAAACATAGAGGCCCAAAAAATAAGTGCAGCAATTACAGGATAATTGGGGCTTACAAAAACAAAAGAAGCAATGTTTATTACTCCGAATATCAGCGCAGCAATTCCAATGCTTTTATAACCTTCTTTATGTATGGTCATTTATACAATTTAGGCTGCAAATATACTGGACTTAAATGCTAAAAAGTGTGGGTAATGTTTATAGGAACACTTGTACAAATAACCAGACAAATGGGGTGGCAAGTATCAGGCTATCAAACCTGTCAAGAAAACCACCATGCCCGGGCATTATCTGGCCACTATCTTTTACGCCGGCCATACGCTTCAATTTACTTTCAAATAGGTCTCCCACCGTACCTATTAATGCGGCTATTGATGAAATGATGATGAGGTAATAAACATCGATCTGAAATAAATAATGACCAGCCCAAGATACTGTTGCTATACATAATAATGCACCACCAAGTGTGCCTTCCCAGGTTTTTTTGGGTGATATGGGTGATAATGGAGTACGACCTATGAATGAACCAACTATGTAGGCCATCGTATCATTTATCCAAATGGATGCAATTAGTATTATAGGAATTATCCAACTCATACCAGTCTCGCTACCTTGTAAAAGAAACCTTCCCTGTCCTCTCAGCTCCATCATCATGCCCCAACTTAGCGATATATAAAGCAGCCCAGCAATGGAATAACCAATAGATTTAAGATTGAGATTATTTGCAAAAAGAACTTCAACTATGGGCAATACGCAAGCGGTTATCAAAAGCAACCACCAGCCCAGTTCATTCACTCGGATAGTTCCTATTAGTAAACTATTACTAGTCATCCAAAGCATGATAGCCCAACCGACAATCATTACACCATATTTATGAAATGGGGTGATCTGCCGATAATCCGGATCTATTAATCCTATAAGTTTTTGATACTCGAACCAGCAACCAAAATGTATAATAGAAAATAACAAAAGAAAGCTCCAGTGACTAAGAAACAGTCCGCTTAACATGATAGCAACAAATACCACAGCCGTAGTGGCGCGGGTTTTAAAAGTCTGAAGATTGAATGCCATCCGAATATTTTGTACTTAAAATTTTCTTTTATTATGCTACGTTACAATTACACTTTGCCTTCAATTTAATAAAGCTTTGTTCAGCAATTGTTTTGCTATGTCCTCAAATGCTTTATCAACATAAATTTCTATTTCTCCAAAATTTAGATAGCTGCTGTCCTGCTTGTTCATAACAAACACAGGTATATTGTTTTCTGTCAGCATGCCTTTTATAATAAGAGCCTCTGTGGCGTTGGATGATTTATAAAGTAAATGTAGGTTTTGCATCAGGCTAAATAATCATTGTCTTCATCGGTTGAAAATGCGGGCAACACTTCATCACTTTTCTTTTTCATTTGGTATATCATAGTAACTGTGAGAATAATGCTTAAAACAACAAGATAGATTGGCGTTGATATATCATCGTTTGCAAACTTTTTAAGTGTTTCATTAGTATCTCCAAAATAAACTGCTAACACTGCAAGCGCATTGTTTAAAAAGTGGATGGCGATGCAATACCATAAGTTACGCGTTACATAAAAAACGGTACCCAACATTAGCCCTAAAGTAAAAATCGGTAATATTTTAAAAAACGTTCCATGTAGCAAAGCAAATAGTACTGAGGATATAAAAATAGACAGCCAGGGAATTTTGTTCCACCGAAGCAGAGCTTTTTGCAACGCTCCTCTAAAGAAAAGTTCTTCACCTACCGCCGGTAATAAAGCCATCACTACCAAATTAATCATTAAATCAATTGGCGATCTCATTTTTAAAAATGTTTCCAATGCTCTGGTATATCTTACTTCAGCTTGTTTCAATGCTTCTTGCATACTACCAAAATGCGCTTTAGCATTTAGGTTGCCCAACCATGATACTAATGGTTGTATGCCCACCAATAGTACCACACACAAAATCAATATCGTTACAGAAAAATTATTGTAAAGGCCTACGTAACCAAAGGGCTTGGGCGATGAATAATAACCAAATAGCAAAGCAGGCATCACAAATGAAAAAATGGCACTTACAAACTGAGCCCACTTAAACTTGTTGACCATTTCGGGCGTAATGGTGGCGGTACTATCTTGCAATACCACGCTTATGTCTGCAAACAACAGTGCGCTTATTACCCAAGAAAGTATAAAGAAACCGGCGGTTAAACCTAGAAACGCCATAAACTGAAGGCCGGGAGTTTGATATTTTAAGTAAGTGTTCATAATAGAGATCCAAATAAAATTTTGATTGATGCCAACATCCGGTTAAATAGCTATTAACATACTGATGCCATGCGTGTAACTTAAATAATACAGCCTAAATTTGCCGTTTCTTTAAAAAGGGTGCAAGTTAGTGGATATTAGATATGTCAAAATTCCACCGAGCACAACCCAATGCAAAATTGAATGGTTAGAATAGACACAATAGAATTACCTGATTTTCCGCTGCTGCTGGCTCCTATGGAAGATGTAAGCGATCCGCCTTTTAGAGCGGTTTGCAAAGAAAATGGCGCTGACTTAATGTATACGGAATTTATTAGTAGCGAAGGCCTGATTCGTGATGCAATAAAAAGTAGAAAAAAACTGGACATCTTCGATTATGAAAAGCCTATTGGCATCCAAATTTTTGGTGGCGACGAAGACAGCCTTTCAATGGCCGCAAAAATTGTTGATGTAACAAACCCGGATTTACTTGACATCAATTTTGGTTGTCCTGTAAAAAAGGTTGCTTTAAAAGGTGCAGGTGCAGGTGTTTTAAAAGATGTGGATTTGATGGTGAGACTTACGGATGCGGTAGTGAAATCTACAAGACTACCCGTTACAGTAAAAACTAGATTAGGCTGGGATGATAATACCAGAAATATTGAAGAAGTAGCAGAGCGCCTACAGGATGTTGGCATTAAAGCTTTAGCAATACACGGCCGTACTCGCTGCCAAATGTATAAGGGCGTTGCCGATTGGAGTTTGATAGAAAAAGTAAAAAACAATCCTAGAATTCACATCCCCATTTTTGGTAATGGAGACATTGATAGCCCACAGAAAGCAGTTGAATATAAAAACAGATACGGTGTTGATGGTATTATGATCGGTCGTGCCGCCATTGGTTACCCATGGATCTTTAGAGAAATAAAACACTTTGTAAACACGGGCGAGTTGCTTGCACCTCCAACTGTTGAGGAGCGGGTACAGGTAAGCAAAAGTCATTTACAAAAATCAGTTGCATGGAAGGGGCTCGTAGTTGGTATTAACGAAATGCGAAGGCATTATTCAAATTACCTAAAAGGTCTGCCGGGTATTAAAGAATTTAGATACAAGCTGGTAACCTTAAAAACGGTTGAAGAAGTAGAAGATGTTTTAAATGAGGTAGAACGTTACTATGCAGGTTTCGAAGTGCCCAGAGAACCCATTGTACTCGAAAATTATCATGAGCACTGCCCCGTTTAAAGCACATCAGTATTACACTTTTGTTAATCAATAATAAAACAGAATGTAAAAGCTTACATTTGCAGCCTGAAACCCTTGGCCCCAAAATTGGGGCAGTTTTTTTATAGAAGGGGATTACTTAACTAAAAAAGTCCCGTAGAGGATTTGGTTTTATGAACATAAGAAATATCGCAATCATTGCTCACGTAGATCACGGTAAAACTACCTTGGTTGATAGAATTTTGCACCAAACCAATGTGTTTCGTGCCAACCAGGAAACTGGTGATCTTATAATGGATAGCAATGATCTTGAAAAGGAACGAGGCATTACCATTTTTAGTAAAAATGCATCCGTAGTTTACAAGGGAGTAAAAATAAATGTGATTGACACTCCAGGTCACGCCGACTTTGGCGGTGAAGTGGAAGCGCGTTTTAAAAATGGCTGATGGTGTTTGTTTGTTGGTAGATGCTTTTGAAGGCCCTATGCCTCAAACACGTTTTGTACTGCAAAAAGCGCTGCATTTAAATTTAAAGCCAATTGTTATCATCAATAAAGTTGACAAGCCAAACTGCCGTCCTGATGAAGTGCACGATGCGGTTTTTGAACTTGTTCTTCAACCTAGATGCTACCGAAGAGCAATTAGATTTTCCTACCTTTTATGGTTCAGGAAAAAATGGTTGGTTCAATAGTAAGAACGAGCAATGCGATGATATCACTCCTTTATTAGATGGTATTTTAGAATATGTTCCTGAACCAAAGATACCTGAAGGAAACTTGCAGTTGCAAATCACTTCACTAGATTATTCTACTTTCTTAGGAAGAGTTGCTATTGGTAAAGTAAACCGTGGCGGTATTAAAGAAGGACAACCTTTTAGTCTGGTTACCGCAAATGGCATTAAAAAGTCGAAAGTTAAAGAACTATACATTTTTGAATCATTGGGTAAAAGAAAAGTAACAGAAGTACTTGCAGGCGATATTTGTGCGGTTGTTGGTTTAGAGGATTTTACAATTGGTGATACCATTGCTGATTTTGAAAATCCTGAAGGCTTGCCGGTTATAAGTGTTGATGAACCAACCATGAGTATGATGTTCAGCATCAACAACTCACCTTTCTTTGGTAAAGATGGTAAGTTTGTTACCATCTCGCCACTTGCGTGATCGCCTGATGAAGGAAACAGAGAAAAACCTTGCCTTACGAGTAGAAGATACAGACAGTGCGGATAGTTTTTGGTATTTGGCCGTGGTATTTTGCACTTAGGCGTATTGGTAGAAACTATGCGCCGCGAAGGTTATGAACTTACTGTTGGTAATCCACAGGTGTTAGTTAAAAATATTGATGGTAAAAAGCATGAGCCTTACGAGATTTTGGTGGTAGATGTACCACAGGAATTCAGTGGAAAAGTTATTGACCTTGTTACCCAACGTAAAGGTGAAATGCTTATAATGGAAAGCAAAGGTGAAATGCAGCACCTTGAATTTGATATTCCTTCAAGAGGTTTGATTGGTCTTCGTTCGCAAATGCTTACCAATACACAAGGTGAGGCTGTTATGGCACATCGCTTTAACGAATATAAGCCTTGGAAAGGTCACATACCAGGCAGAAGTAATGGTGTATTGATCTCTAAAAATTCAGAAAAAACAACCGGCTACTCTATTGATAAATTACAAGATCGCGGTAAGTTTTTTGTTGATCCGGGAGAAGATGTTTATACAGGCCAGATGATTGCTGAGCACATTAAGCCAGGAGATTTAGTAGTAAATGCAACAGAGCCTAAAAAATTAACCAACCACCGTGCAAGCGGTAGTGATGATGCAACCCGCATTGCTCCAAAAACACTGTTTAACTCTTGAAGAATGTATGGAGTACATTCAGCAGGATGAGTGTATTGAGGTAACGCCAAAGAACATCCGTATGCGTAAGGTGCATGTTAAATGAAGAAGATAGAAAAAGAGGTTCTAAAAGTATGTCCGCCGAAGGTGTGTCATAATTGAAAATATCTTGTGTAAAAAAAAGAGGCTGTCGTTGACAGCCTCTTTTTTTTGCTTAATGAAAAGCACAGTACCTGGTTCATTATAAAAATGTTTTATGCTTTGCTTGCAATCCGAAACAAAAAGCAGTATTTTTTGTTTGTCGTTCTATAACAAACAATCCTCGTAACATCATGAAAAAAACTTTTACATTACTACTTACATTAGCCATCGCAACTATCAGCCTAGCACAGACTGTGTACTTAAAGGGCGTATTGCAAGGTTCCCAAGAGGTGCCGGCAACCGCTACAGGTGCAGGTGGCGTTATTATTTTGAAATATAACATGGCTGCTAAAATTTTAGAGTTATGGGGCAACTATCGGAATCTTTCCAGTAGCATTGTTGGTTCTCATATTCATGGGTCTGCGCCTGTAGGAACAAATGCAGGTATCGTATATCAAGTGGCAAACACTGGGGGCACAAGCGGTAGTCTTACTGCAACTGCAACACTTACGAATAGCCAGGAAGCTGACCTGATAGCAGGTTTAATGTATGTAAATGTCCATAGCCAAAACAGTCCCAATGGAGAAATTAGGGCACAAATAACCAGAGTTACGCAAGAAAAAGCGGTATTTCTCAATGCAAGGTTACAGGGAGCACAAGAAGCAGTGCCAAATAATTCGACTGCAGAAGGGATGGGAAATGTGTTGATTGATACATCCACACATACTGTATGGGTTTCTGCTACATATTCCGGACTTTCGACCCCAGCTGCAGATGCGCACATACATACAGGAGCTCCTGGTGTATCCGGACCTGTAAGTGTTTTTGTGAAGTTTACTCCAGCAATATCCGGTTCTATGGATACTTCTCGTGTTATATCTATCCAAAACGAGACGGACATTCTTAATGGAAATGCCTATTTAAATATCCATACATCTAACTTTCCAAATGGCGAAATCAGGGGACAACTTTTACAATCGACTACACAGAGATTTTTTGCAGGTGTTTTGCAGGGTAGCCAAGAGTTACCTCCTGTAACAACCTCAGCAAGAGGCACTGTAATTGCTCGCTACAATACAGAAACAAATCTTTTTGAGTTTGTTGGAGACTATCAGAATTTATCTTCAATCATCACCGCTTCCCACGTTCATGGCCCGGCGCCTGTCGGCTCTTCTGCAAATCCTATATATAATCTGATAAATACAGGTGGCACAATGGGAACGCTTACGCTTACAAGGATTATTACGGAAGATGAGGAAGTACAACTTTTAGCCGGTGACTGGTATGCCAACGTACATACAAGCACTAATGGTGGAGGAGAAATAAGGGCACAACTTATACCATTATCTAATGGAGAAACTCAATATCTAACTGCGTCGTTAGATGTGGATGAGGAAAGGTTAGCCTTTCCAACTAGTACAATCAACTCAAGCGGTACAGGAAATGCAATTGCTGTGCTAGACAAAATTTCGAATAACTTATACCTTACGGGAAGTTATTCAAATCTAAGTAGTGGTATCAATAATGCGCACATCCATCGTGGCGCTGCGGGAGTTAGTGGGTTAGTCTCAATAAATTTACAATTTGTTGCAGGTACCACTGCAGGAACCATTACAGGAAGCGCTATAAACATTAGAGCTAGCTTAAAGGACTCCATCATAAATGGCAATTCGTATGTAAACATACATACTACAATAAACAGCACCGGCGAAATAAGGGGCCAATTAGGCAACTTGATTTTACCTGTTAAACTTACTTATTTCAATGGCTATGCAGACCAAAGAAATGTAATACTTAAATGGACATCTGCCCAAGAATCAAACTTGAGTCGCTACGAAATTGAGCAACAGAACGATGCAGGTAAATGGATATTCAAAGGGAATGTGAGTGCTACAGGTAGTACAAGGAGCGCATCCTATACGTTCAACGACTTGCCTTTATCAACCGAAAATGGTTTTGTTTTATATAGATTAAAAATGATTGATGCCGATAGCAAATTTGCTTACTCTACTGTTGTAAGGTTACGCACAGGCAAAGCCAGAGCGGCATTAATGATAATGGGTAATCCTGTAGTGAAAGGAAATCTAAACTTTATGGTTACCGGAAATGCTTTAGAAAGTAAGGTTGATGTTTCTGTAATTGATGTTAATGGTAAAATTGTAGCAAGATCCGTAGGATCTTCTATGACCAGTAATCGTATAGATGTAAGCAATCTTGCTAAAGGATTTTATAAACTAGTTATAAGGGTAGATGATGTGCAACTACAAGAAAGCTTTATAAAATAATTTACTTAAGTTATATATGCAGATGGGCTTCTCTACAAAGGGAAGCCCATCTGCATATATACAACTTTTCGAAACGCTTACTTATCCAATTTTTTGACAGTGATTCGTAACAGAAGGTTATATCTTTTACAAAGCATTAGACTATAACTTTGCGTACAGAATTAATTGATATGAAAAAGTGGAGAAAGATTTTTATCTATTGCGTTTTTAGTTTGGTGCTGGCTCAAACTGCAAGTGCTCAATGTTCTATTTGTACTAAAACTGCTATGCAGTTAGGCCAAAAACCTGCTGAAGGTTTAAATACCGGTATCATATATTTGATGCTTACACCATTTGCAGTGGTAGGTTATATTGGTTTTCGTTGGTGGAAAGCTGCCAAAACAAATCAATCTTCTTCTGAAGTATAAAGCGCAATGGCGGCAAATGGTTCCTTCTTAAATCAGGTTTTTTAATGTATTATTTGATTTTCGTTCCCCTTTATTTATTATCTCTTTTACCCTGGAGATTGCTGTATTTTATAAGCGATGGAGCATATTTGCTTTTGTACTATGTTATTGGTTACAGAAGAAAAGTGGTTATGGATAATTTGATGATTGCATTTCCTGAAAAAACGCAGGAACAAAGAGTAAGAATTGCTAAAGAGTTTTACAAAAATTTTCTTGACACTTTTATTGAGACAATTAAATTTTTATCACTTTCTGATAAAGCCTTTGCAAAAAGAATAACCGGCAATTTTGAGTTGCTTACCAATCTTTATGCAACCGGACAAAATGTACAAACGCTTTCCGGTCATTTTTTTAATTGGGAATACATCAACTGGGGCATTCCCCGCAATACACCATATCCGTTTATTGGTGTTTATGCAGCGGTAGCTAATAAAGCTTTCGATAAAATTATTCTGGATATGAGGCGCAGGTATGGTAGCATTATGTTATCAACCGAGGCTTTTAAAACTACTTTCCATCAACTGGCAAAGGGGCGCTATGCACTAGGGCTAGCAGCAGATCAAAGTCCTGGTATTGTACAGCGCGGTTATTGGATTCCCTTTTTTGGTAAGATGACATCATTTGTTACAGGCCCTGAAAAAAGTGCTCGCATTAATAATGCTGCTGTGGTGTTCGTTCATTTTTATAAGGTAAAGAGAGGTTACTACCGCGCTGATATGGAGTTGATTACCACCGAACCACAACAGACTACCCGAGGTGAGCTTACTAAAAAGTACGTTTCTTTTTTAGAAGATTCTATTCGCAAAAAACCATCTAACTATTTATGGAGCCATCGCCGATGGAAATGGGAATATAAAGATGAATACAGCAAAATGACTGTGTAGTTACTTCATTAGCATTTTTACAGCCTGCTCAAAATGGCTTTGATAGTAAAAATCGTGGCCACCCAGTCCTTCTACAACTACATTAGGGGCTTTGTAATAAACCTCAAGCAATCTATTTACTTTTAAAGCTTCCGCAATAGCAAATGGAAAGGATTGATTTCCAATAAATAATTTGCAACTATTAATTAGTGTAGCCAGTTCTAAAAAATCTTTTACAGCATAGTATTGTAATGATGGTATCTGTTTTTTCATATCATCATACTCATCAGGTACACCTACAAATATCTTGGTGGGATATTTATCAAGAAAGGTATAATCAATTCCGGGCGCTCTATAACGATGACTTCGGGCAATAATTATATGCTCAGAAAACATCGCATTTGTTGGTGCTGTTAACCAGGCTTTACTTAAGTCGGCCCAAATTGCAAATACATTAAAATACCATCTTGAAATATTTCCGCGATCTAAAAAAAATGGTTGGTTTCTAACAGCGTCAAGATCGTAATCAATTGTTTGATCGTTATAAATATCGCATGTTGCAATGCTTGGCTGATGCAATAATAATGGAGCAAGCATATTTACCATCTTCTCATTAAGCATTGCATTACCCAAAGGATTTTTGTCAATATGTTTTTTATTGATCAAAGGCATGCTGAGGTTTAAGTGCAAGTGCGCCTGCCCATTTGCAGCCAGTGCGTAAATGGCAGGCAATGCATATATGATATCACCACTTTGTCCGCTGTGTTTAAAGTGCGTATCACTTTTAAATGGATGATCTATTGAAACCTCTGGTTTACCTAAAGCTCGTACCTGAAATTTATAATCGTCATACCCTGCTTTATCTGTCCACTTTAAACGTAAACGATCTACTTCACTCAGCTTCTTAAAATTCATTTTTCATTTATTTTTTACCACTACTGAATAAAAAATCACCCTTCAATTTTACCCATTCTTTTCAACCTGAAATCGCGCTGTGCAGCTAGTAAATATTTTATAATTAACATGAAGTCTCGTCCATATAACAAACAAATTTTAATGTGCGAGATGGTATAGTCTCTTATATGGCGCGTAAAAGATTCAACACCATATTTATCCTCAAGATAAAGCAGGTTACGGTACATATAATACAACCTTATAGGAGAATGGATCTCTTTATGCTTGCGTACCATAAACAGTGTTTTTATTGATGACCGAAAAACTTTTTTACCAATGTAATGCTCCAGCGAAATGTTTAAAAACTTGACGCAGCAATAACCTTGCATAATAGCGCGGCCGCAGTATTCATAGTCAACAGAATCAATAAACAATGCTTCATCAAACGGACCAATTTTTTGGTAATTCTTCAGGTTCAAAATACTTGCAGAAGTGATCAATCGCTCAACTTTTTGCGCTTCACAATTTGTTGTACTAATTGGTAAATTGCTGGTGTAAGATGTGCCAAACATTGCAACTTTTTCTGCATCATAAGCACTACAGCATTTTATATAATCCGAGAATGATTGTCCAATAAATTTAGAATCCTGATCCATTGTTAAAAGCCATTCGAAACCTTCGTGTATTGCTAATGATGCTGCAGCATTTAAACGCTTTGCAATGCCGTGATTATGTTGATCGCTATAAAACTCAACTTTAGGCATTTGTTTAAGCGCATCTGCAATAACGGTAGTACCAACAGTATTATCGAACACGTAAATTTTCTCCACAAAATTGTAAAAAGTAGCAATGTTGTCTAGCGCACTTTGGTCAGGATGGTATAGTATTACAGTGGCCGCTAACTTCATTTACAATTGATTACTGTTACAAACAATTTAAAGGTTTTTGACTTATCTAAATGCTATTTCTTTGCATAGCATATAATAGCAACCTTACAACATTTTGTACAAATGACTAGCTATAAATAAGATGTCTGAACCAAATAAAAGTACTGAGCTGATCAAAACCGAAGGTATAGATAATGAAGGATTGCCGCTTGTTTCCGTTGTACTAATTACTTACAATGGAGCGCGCTATTTAGAAGAGCAATTGCAATCGATTTTCAATCAGTCTTATACTAATATTGAGTTAGTTTGTATGGATGATGGAAGCACAGACGAAACAGTGAAGATATTGAATGCACATGCAAGCCGGAGAGATAAAATGGTTGTATATGTAAACGAAGTTAACCTGGGATTTATCAAAAATTTTGAGAAAGGGTGTACGCTTTCTACCGGTTCATTCATAGCACTATGCGATCAGGATGATTATTGGCACCCTGAAAAAATTGAGAAACTTGTTAGCGCTATTGGAGCATATCCAATGATCTATTCTGACTCATTAGTGTGTAATCAAAACCTTGAACCTACCGGTACCAAAATATCCGACATTGTAAATTTTAAAACATGGGATAACTGTTTGCAACTGGCGGTGTTCTGTCGCATCTACGCACATGCAACAGTTTTTAAAAGGTCATTTTTTGAAAAGGCTTATCCATTTTTAGACATTATTCCACCCGATTGGTGGTTGCCGTATTTATCAACTTTTCATGGGGGCTTAAAATATTTTGATGAGCCACTTGTTTATTACAGACAACATGAAACGAACGTGTATGGCGTTGTAGGTGGTAAAAGAAAAAAAGGCAAACAGGTAAAAAAACCTGTCTCTAAACTTTCTGAAAAAGATAAGATTAGAAAGCGAGTCAGTATTTTTTTAAGTGTTTGCCCTGATGAATTAAGAAAAGAAAAACAGGTGTTGGAACAACTAAATAAAAGTTATAGTAGCTTTTCATTTACCAACAACCTGTGGCGCGTAAGTTTGTTTTTAAAGTATAGAAACACTTTTCTTGCTGTGAAGAAGCATTCGGCAATTCATAAGATTTTGTTTAGTCTTAAAGATGTTCGTCAAGATTAAATAGTTATCCAATAGCCTGGTCAAGGTCTTCTATTAAGTCATCCGCATCTTCAATTCCCACACTTAAGCGGATCAACGTATCAGATAAACCATTCTTTATTCGCTCTTCTCTTGGTATAGATGCGTGCGTCATACTTGCCGGGTGATTTACCAGAGATTCAACTCCGCCTAAACTTTCTGCTAAAGCAAATACTTTAGTCGATGATAAGAATCTTCGTGCATTGTCAATGTTATCTTCTTTCAAAGTAAAACTCATCATGCCCCCAAAATCTCGCATCTGATTTTTGGCAATTGCATATTGTGGATGATCCTCAAAACCACACCAATATACCTTACCTACCTTTGGATGGTTGCGTAAATGATGCGCGATCTTAGCGCCATTTTCACAATGCCTTTGCATGCGAACGTGCAGGGTTTTTATACCTCTTAAAATCAGAAAGCAATCTTGCGGACCAGGTACTGCGCCGCAACTTTTTTGAATAAAATATAATTGATCCCGCAATGCCTCATCATTCAGCATAAGGCACCCATGTATTACATCACTATGGCCGCCTAAATATTTTGTAGCCGAATGCATTACAATATCTGCACCCAAATCTAAAGGGTTTTGCAGGTAAGGCGTAGCAAATGTATTGTCAACACAAAGCAGTACTTTATGGGCCTTTGCAATAGTTGAAACAGCTTTAATATCTGTAATATTCATCAACGGATTTGTAGGCGTTTCAACCCATATCAACTTAGTGTTTTCATTTATGTATGGTTTAATGTTTTCCGCATCAGTCATATCTATATAATGAAATTTGATACCGGCGCGCTCAAACACTTTGGAGAATAATCTATATGTGCCACCATACATATCGTTGCCTGTAATTACTTCATCACCGGGATTTAAAAGCCTGACTACAGCATCTGTTGCGGCAACGCCACTACTAAAACTCAATCCAAATTTACCGTTCTCTATAATAGCCAGTGCATCTTCTAAAGCTTTACGGGTGGGGTTTTGAGAGCGCGCATACTCATAACCCTTATGTTGCCCCGGCGCAGCTTGCACATATGTTGATGTTTGATAAATGGGCGTCATTATAGCGCCTGTTGATGGATCCGGCTCTACACCGGCATGAATAACTTTGGTAGCAAACTTCATAATAAAAAAATATTTGTAGTGTGTATATGTGATGTATAAATAATCGTGCTACATGCAATGTGCAGCACATAAATACCGCCAATCATAATTGTTTTTTTCGTGCGCCGGCAATGCATTGATCGGTTTATTTAAAGCAGTTTGATTAAGCACGCCTTTACTAACTAAGGTTCTCTTTGCCTCTTGCACATATTCTATAACCTGGTGTTGTTGCATCCAACTTTTTTGTGGAGGTTCAAAGCCTACTTTATCCTTTCGCCAAACAATTTGCTGAGGTAATTTATTGTCCATCGCTTGTCTGAGAATCCATTTAGTATAACCATTCCTTATTTTTAAATTAGAAGGCAACGAGAAAATATACTGTACTAATTCATGACTCAAAAATGGAAGCCTGACCTCTCTCGAATGAGCCATAGAATTTCTATCAGCAAATCTTAGCAACTCCTCTAAACTATGATGAAAGGTATCGTAATAAAGTATATCGTTCAGCTTTCTTACAATTGGCTTTGGCACTATCAGTTGATGATCTTCAAAATAATTTGGATTGATATCAGTAAGACCCTTTATAGCTTCCCCACTCTTCTTTTGTAAACGTTTTCTAGTAAGGTTTGGCAAGTAAGCAGCTCCTATGTTTTTTGCGCCCCATTCAACTTGTATACCTAAAGCTTTTGCTGTATTTTTTTCACTAATTGCCTGGCCCCATTTACCAGAGGCAACCAACTCCTGCCAATACCAATGATAGTATTTATGATATCCTGCAAGTGTTTCATCGGCGCCTTGTCCGTCTAAAAGAACAGTAACATTATGTTGTTTAGCCAGCTCATAAACTTTGTATTGCGCATAAATACTAGATGATTGAAACGGTTCTTCCTGATGATGAATGAGTTTGTGAAAATCCTGAATCATACCATCGGCGTCAGGTATCGTTTTGTAATTGACTGCATGAAGTGTTTCAGATAATTCATCAATTAAAGTCTCCTCATTTCTATCAAAGCCAGGAAAAATTGCAGAAAAAGTTTTTTGACGATCGCTACCTGCTATTGATTGTATTAAGGTTGCAATAGAAGAGCTGTCGAGCCCGCCACTTAAGCTAGTACCCAACGCAACATCACTACGGAGGCGCCTTTTTATCGAGGTGGTTAACAACTCCATAAATCCATCGATGGCAACTGAATCTTTTACATAAGTAGTTACTTTCTTATCAACCTGCCAGTAACGAGTACAGGTCCTTTTAAGACCACCATCCCGAATTTTGATCTCCATGTAATGGGCTGGAGTCAATTTGAAAATACCACGAAAAAAAGTGTCATCACCACCCGACACATTAACTGAACCGTGAGCCAAATAGTTTAAAAGATGTGTGTCGCTAACCGCTCTTTCAACTCCTGCAGCCCAAAGAGCTTTCATTTCACTTGCAAAAATTACCTCAGAACTATTTGTATAAAAGTAAAACGGTTTCTCTCCAAAACGGTCTCGGGCACAAAACAATGTTTGCTCCAGAGCATCCCAAATCGCAAACGCAAACATGCCGTCAAAATGTTGCAAACAATCCTTGCCATAACAAGCGTAGGCCGCAAGTATCACTTCCGTATCACATGCCGATGAGATAGTAAAGCCCTTGCTTTTTAAGCTTTCAGCTTAACTCTATATAGTTATAAATTTCTCCGTTATATGTAATTGTAAACCTGTTTAAATAATGCATAGGTTGCGTTACCTGCATCAGATAAATCAATAATGGATAATCTACGATGACCAAGCCCGATTGTATGAGGATTCATTAATCCAAAAACCTTCTTGCTCTGGACCACGGTGCTTAATAGAATCAGTCATGCATTGCAAGCGTGGCTTGCTTATATTATTCGGGTTGGTTGATATGATGCCTGCAATGCCACACATGAATTGTAAAATGACCGAAATAGATTGATAACTTTAAAAATAGAATTGATGGCAAGCTAAAAGAAATTGATTTCAAATACCAAACTTGTTTTAATAAGGCAACAATTAATTACATGATAACATATATTAACGGACAGTTTGTGCAGGAAGAAAATGCGATGTTACAAGTTGGCGATCTCTCTATTCAAAGAGGTTTTGCTGTGTTCGATTATTTTAGAACACGCAATAATGTTCCCCTTTTTTTAGAAGATTATATTGCACGTTTTCGAAGATCCGCATCTGCTTTGGACTTGCAACCCATACCTACAGCAGATGCATTGGATAAGATTATTAGGGAACTGATTGATCTAAATAAAGTGCCTGAGTCAGGTTTTAGAATGATTTTGACCGGTGGTTATTCTCCAAACAGTTTTGTGCCGGCAACTGCAAATTTTATTATTATTCAGCAACCTTTGTTATTGCCCCACTTAGAGCATTTTGATAAAGGAATAAGCATAATGCTACATGAATATATGCGTGACCTTCCAGAAGTAAAATCAACCAATTATTTAATGGGCGTCTGGTTGCAAAAAAAACTGCTAGCTAAAAAAGCTGATGAAGTTTTGTACCATAACAATGGATTTATTTTTGAGTTTCCTCGGTCTAATGTATTTATAGTAACACAGGATCAGGTAGTGGTTACCCCAAAAGACAATGTTTTAAAAGGTGTGACTCGCAAAAAAGTACTTGAAGTAGCAAGTAAAAATTTTAAGGTTGAAGAAAGAAATATTACGGTTGACGAATTGAGAAACGCTCAGGAGGTCTTTGCTACTAGTACTACCAAGCGGATTCTTCCAGTATTTAAAGTTGATGATATAACAATTGCAGATGGAAAAGCAGGAGTTATAACAACGCAACTATACCACGACTTCATAAAGCTTGAAGAAGCATTTGTAACTGATGAAGTTGATAAAATGAGTTTATTAGCATAAATGCAAAAGCCAACCTTCAACAAATAGAAAGTTGGCTTTTGCATGTTTTATTAATAGTTCTAACTAAACAAATATTCCAAATCTTCTCTGGTAAGGTTCTTAACAAAGCCACTGTCATCAGTTATTAGGTCTGCGGCTAAGTGCGCGCTTCTTCTCCTGCAAGGCTAAAATTTTATCTTCTACCGTATCCTTACAAATCATTCTATAGGCAAAAATGTTTTTAGTTTGACCTATTCTATGTGTTCTGTCAATGGCCTGTTGCTCAACAGCAGGGTTCCACCATGGGTCAACTATGTACACATAATCTGCGGCAGTTAAGTTTAAACCAACGCCACCAGCTTTAAGCGATATTAAAAACACACGACATGTTTCATCGTTCTGGAAACTTTGTATTGCTTTTTCTCTGTCAAGTGCAGAAGTACTGCCATCAAAATATTCGAATTTTACTCCAAGCTCTTCTAATCTTTTTCTTATCAGGCCTAACATGCCTAAAAATTGTGAGAACACTAAAGCTTTATGATTGCTGATGTTTTCTGTTATCTCACGCACCAACTCATCTAGCTTAATTGATACATTCGGAAACTTTTCCTGCTCGTTCATAATTGCAGGGCTATCGCAAATTTGTCTAAGCTTCATTAAACCTTGCAAAATGGTCAACTGCGATTTGTTGATGCCCTGCGCTTCAACCACTCCTAAAATCTTATCTCTAAACTCATTTCTATATGCATCGTAAATTTTACGTTGCTCATCGCCCATTTCGCAAAACAAAATCATCTCCTGCTTTTCAGGCAAGTCTTTGGCTACTTGCTCTTTGGTTCGCCTAAGTATAAAAGGGAATAATAATTTTCGTAGATGATCTTTCTGCTCTTGTTCGCCAAACTTATCAATAGGTACGGCAAATTCTTGCTTAAAAAATTCCATACTACCCAACATACCCGGGTTTAGAAAATTCATTTGTGCGAAAATGTCAAATGTATTATTCTGTAACGGTGTACCACTTAAGCATAACCTACTTTTAGCCCGCAATAAGCTTGCAGCCTTGGTTACTTTGCTCGATGGATTTTTAATAGCCTGACTCTCATCTAAAATGATGTAATCAAACTCGGGCTCAATAAACAATTTAATATCGCTACGTAAGGTGCCGTAAGTCGTAATAATGATTTCAAGATCTGGATTCATGATGGCATCTCTGGTTCTCGTGCCACCATGATGAATATAATAAGTAAGCGTGGGCGTAAACTTCTTTATCTCGTTTTCCCAATTGTACATCAGCGTAGTGGGGCAAACAACCAAAGCTTTTAGCTTACCGGTACTTTGCTTTATGTGATGTAGAAAACTTAATGCCTGAATGGTTTTACCTAAACCCATGTCATCAGCAAGAATGCCACCCCAACGCACTTCGTTTAAATAATTTAACCAGTGAAAACCAGACTCCTGATAAGGACGTAGTATAGGTTTTAAATGCTGCGGTGCTTCTATAGGTTCAATTTTATTGAAGTCTTTTAACTTATCGTACCGTGCTTCTAATTGAAAAAACAATTCCTCTTCGTTGCGGTTCTCGTACAACTCCTCAATAATGCTGAAATGGTAACGACTGAGCTTCATCTTTTCAGCCTTGCCCTCGCCAACCCTAAAAAGAAGTGAATATTTTTTGATCCATTCTTCAGGCAAAATACCCAGAGAGCCATCTTGCAACTGAACAAATTGTTGTTTGTTAGAGAGTGCTTTCTTTACATCTTCTACAGTGATCTTTTGTTCACCAAAATGAATTTCAACCTTTGCATCAAACCAATCTGTATGACTGCTTATAAAAATTTTGGTGCTCGGTTTAGCCGTATTAAAACGAAAATTTTTCAACGCTTCAAAACCAAAAACGGAAATTTCCATTTCCTTCATTGCATCAATAAAAAGAAAGAACCAGTTATTCTTCAAAACTTCACTTCCCTTTAAAACCAAATCATCTGTGCCTTCAGGCTTTATAAACTGCGAATGAAGGTTCTCAATTTTTTCCGTAAAAGCTTTCTCCTCAACCAGGTTACGTTGTATCATCAACAAGCGGTCTTGCTGTGGTATAATAATCTTGTCTTTATCCTGCGGCTTAATCTCGTAACCTTTATAGGTAAACACCGGGTGAAATAATAAGTAATCTCCTTTCTCCTTCAACAACAATTTGACCTCGGGTTTAAGGTCCTTAATCTCCTCTCGCTTTACATTATTAAATTGAACATTGTATTCTTTAGCAAGCGGAAGAATAAAATTTTGCAACTGGTTTGCCCAATCGTTTTCGTCAATTATAAGTGAGCCGCTAGGCAAAAACTTTTCAATTAATAAAGAGTCTTTAGCGTTTTGCCAGAAATAATACACATCATCGTGCATAAAAAGCAAAGGAGATTTACTTTCATTTTCGTGCAACGGAAGTTCGATATGATTGAGGCGGGCAAAACCTTCTACCGTGTATTGCCCGTTTTTATAATTGATGTTAATACCAACAATAGCGGGATCCTGTGATAAATGAGACTTTTTAAGATTAGCAGTAGTAAAGTTTTTACCCTTAGGTAAATAGAATGCAAAATGCTGATTAGAATCAGAAAATATTTTTTTTAGTTTCGGATGCAGGTACTCATTAATAAGATGTTTGGTTTCCTCAGGCAAATCATCATTATGTTGTTGAATGATGTTTTCCCAAATACCGCTAAAGGGAGAATTGCGATTTAAGTACCGATTTACCTCAGCGGGTTGCATTTTACGCAACTGCTGCACCATCAATTTATCATCATCGCTAAAAACTTCAGTGTTAATGTATTTTCCAAGATCCAGTTTCTCCACCTTTGAGGTGAAGGCATTTCTATCCTCGTTAACCTCACCCTGAACGCCCTCAATTTGCACAAAGGGGTATTGTTCAAATCCTTCAACTAAAACCAAACCCAACTGCAGTGCTGCATATTCGGGCGTTGGTTGTTGTTCGGCTACCATTGTTTCCACTGCCGGTACTTCTACAGGTTTTGGTTTAAGGCCACTATTTGTTGGAGCAATTCTTTTTATAGAGACGTCAAGAACCCTTAAAAAGGGTTTTCCATCTTTATAGGCAAATTCAAATTTGCCTTTCAAATCATCGGACAAAGTATAGCCGTAAGCTTCTAATAATTTATTTTTCTCCTTATCCCAATTCCTAATAGAATCAAAGTAATTTACCCCATATTGTGAATGCAAAAACATTAAAACGATCGTTTTATGCACACATAGTGGATGCTTTTGATCGCTATTGCAGGCACAACTGGTGTCTAAATTTCGTTCTTCATTTTTTTGGATTAGTACCTGAAAAGTTTCTTCTTCTAAAGTTAATTCGGCCTTTACTTTTTCATCTTTAGCTTCTAATATAGTTACGGAGTTGTCGCGCAGATATTCATCAGCAACATTGTAAGATTGTGGTGATGATAACAAGCGAATCATCTTCAACTCAAGTTGCTTCATTTTTACAACCGTATGTTTCTGGTCATAAACAAGCTCCTTTTCACCCAGCATATTACGGTCAAGCAATTCTTGTAGCTGAAACAGTGCGCCGGCTTCATGTCTACAAATCTCCCCTAAATTATACGGGCATGAACACCTAAGAGATATCGAATTCGCATCTTTAAATTTGCTGATGTTTACTTTATAATAAGTACTATAACCATCATCCTTTACCCTAAAAACAATGCTCGACATCAGATCATCATACTCAAGTAATTCAACATTACCTTTTATATGTATGCTTTTTCCTCGTCGAATAACTTCGTCAGTACCATTATTATAAACGTGTTTGATCAGATGCGGTAATGCCATGCAGTTTTTTGTGCTTAATTATAGTTATGCCTTTGCAGCAGGAAATGATAACAAGAATCGTATTTCAGAAAAGAGCAATTAGCAAAAATAATGCAATCAAACCTATTGTAGGAAGAAGTGGTTTTAACTGCGATGAAAAGTTTGTTAACAATAGTTAAAACATTGAACAATAAATCTTTGACCCAAAATTGGAATACAAGAAATTATTGTTGCTGGCGCCTTAAAATACAATTAAAAAAAATTTTAAGAAAACGTATCCAGTTTATCAACTCATCCATAATCGCTTATAATTCAAAGGAATATTGGAGAAGTAATTGACAGTCAATACAGATTACCATTTTAATACATGGAGTTAAACAAAACAATTCCGATATTTTTGTTTATTATAAAGATTATTACCCCCTTTTTTAGTGAAAGCAATTTTACTTAGTCTCATAACAATACTTTGCCTGTCTCCTCATTTCGGGGTTTGTCAAACTATTGGTGATACTCAGGTTGATTGTAGTTCGATACCCGGATCCTGATTGGTCATTTACCCAAAGTGCTTGCGCACCAAAAACGATTCAGTTTTATACAGATTCAACAAATGTTTTGTCATACTCTTGGGAATTTGGTGACGGTTCAACTAGCACGGAGCGCAATCCCATGCATGTGTTTAGTAATTATGGTACCTATAAAGTTTCGTTATCCGTAACTAACCAAAGACGGTTGTAACAAGCAGGCAGCGCTTAAGTTTGTCCCAATTACTGCAGATTATGCAAGCTTGATTACAACTCGAGATACTACAATTTGTATTGGCCAAGGGGTACTATTAAAAACTAAAGGGAATGGATTGGACTCCTGTTGGCAGCCCGATTTAACTTTACACAAAAAAAACGAGGGTTATTTTGCTCAACCTATAAAAACTACAACTTATACATACAATACTCGAACGGTCAAGGGAAACCTTATTGTTAACGGTAATTTTAATGATGTTATTCCATTTGATGGAATTAATGCCGCCATCCCGGTTGGCTTTCAATCTGATTACTTTTACTATCCTCCATATAATTTAGGACCGGGTTCTTACACAGTCGGGAAAAGTTCAAATGACTGGAAAACATGCTGCTTCGCGCATTGTAATGATCACTCTTCCTATGGCAATATGCTTATCATCGATGGTGCAGATGTTGTAAATAAACGAGTTTGGTATACCACAGTGAAGATTAAAAAAAATACTAATTATCTATTTTCGACATGGCTGCAAACTATTAATAATCACGGAGGGAACTTAGCTTCTCTTCAATTTTCTATTAACGGCCAGGTTATTGGATTACCTATTGCAGGTAACCCATCACTTTGTACTTGGGATGAGTTTAATACTACCTGGAATTCAGGAGATAAAAACGTCGCGGTAATTTCCATAGTTAATTTGAGTACAGCTCCCAATGGTAATGATTTTGCATTGGATGATATATTTTTTGGAGAAGTACTTTTAAAAACCGATTCCATTAAGGTTATAGTTAAAGAGCCTATTTCAATAATAAAGGATACAACAATCTGCTACGGCACTTTCTTTACTCTTCCTTCAGGGGAAATGGTTAAAAAATCCGACACTTATATTACTAAGTTTAATACTAGCAGTGGCTGCGATAGCATCATCACTACCAATCTTACAGTGCTTGATGCGATAAAGGCTAGCGAGAATGTTAGCATTTGCGCAGGCACTTCTTATAAGTTGCCTTCGGGTAATGTAGAGAATAAAGCAGGTGTTTATACTTCAACTCTTAAAGCTAGCAGTGGTTGCGATAGCATCATCACTACTAATCTTACAGTGCTTGATGCGATAAAGGCTAGCGAGAATGTTAGCATTTGCGCAGGCACTTCTTATAAGTTGCCTTCGGGTAATGTTGAGAATAAAGCAGGTGTTTATACTTCAATTATTAAAGCTAGCAGTGGTTGCGATAGCATCATCACTACTAATCTTACAGTGCTTGATGCGATAAAGGCTAGCGAGAATGTTAGCATTTGTGCAGGTACATCTTATAAGTTGCCTTCGGGTAATGTAGAGAATAAAGCAGGTGTCTATACTTCAACACTTAGAGCTAGCAGTGGTTGCGATAGCATCATCACCACCAATCTTACAGTGCTTGATGCTATAAAGGCTAGCGAGAATGTGAGCATTTGTGCAGGTGGATCTTATAAGTTGCCTTCGGGTAATGTTGAGAATAAAGCAGGTGTCTATACTTCAACGCTTAGAGCTAGCAGTGGTTGCGACAGCATCATCACTACCAATCTTACAGTGCTTGATGCTATAAAGGCTAGCGAAAATGTTAGCATTTGTGCAGGTGGATCTTATAAGTTGCCTTCGGGTAATGTTGAGAATAAAGCAGGTGTCTATACTTCAACACTTAAAGCTAGCAGTGGTTGTGATAGCATTATCACTACCAATCTTACAGTGCTTGATGCTGTAAAGGCTAGCGAGAATGTGAGCATTTGTGCAGGCACATCTTATAAGTTGCCTTCGGGTAATGTAGAAAATAAATCAGGTGTCTATACCTCAACTTTTAAAGCTAGCAGTGGTTGTGATAGCATCATCACTACCAATCTTACAGTGCTTGATGCTGTGAAGGCTAGCGAGAATGTGAGCATTTGTGCAGGCACATCTTATAAGTTGCCTTCGGGTAATGTAGAAAATAAAACAGGTGTCTATACCTCAACTCTTAAAGCTAGCAGTGGTTGTGATAGCATTATCACTACCAATCTTACAGTGCTTGATGCTGTGAAGGCTAGCGAGAATGTGAGCATTTGTGCAGGCACATCTTATAAGTTGCCTTCGGGTAATGTAGAAAATAAATCAGGTGTCTATACCTCAACTCTTAAAGCTAGCAGTGGTTGTGATAGCATTATCACTACCAATCTTACAGTGCTTGATGCTGTGAAGGCTAGCGAGAATGTGAGCATTTGTGCAGGCACATCTTACAAGCTGCCTTCGGGTAATGTAGAAAATAAATCAGGTGTCTATACCTCAACTATTAAAGCTAGCAGTGGTTGTGATAGCATTATCACTACCAATCTTACAGTGCTTGATGCTGTGAAGGCTAGCGAGAATGTGAGCATTTGCGCAGGCACATCTTACAAGTTGCCTTCGGGTAATGTAGAAAATAAATCAGGTGTCTATACCTCAACTATTAAAGCTAGCAGTGGTTGTGACAGCATCATCACTACTAATCTTACAGTGCTTGATGCTGTGAAGGCTAGCGAGAATGTGAGCATTTGTGCAGGCACATCTTATAAGTTGCCTTCGGGTAATGTAGAAAATAAATCAGGTGTCTATACCTCAACTATTAAAGCTAGCAGTGGTTGTGATAGCATTATCACTACCAATCTTACAGTGCTTGATGCTGTGAAGGCTAGCGAGAATGTGAGCATTTGCGCAGGCACATCTTACAAGCTGCCTTCGGGTAATGTTGAGAATAAATCAGGTGTCTATACTTCAACTCTTAAAGCTAGCAGTGGGTGTGACAGCATCGTTACTACCAATCTTACAGTGCTTGATGCCGTGAAGGCTAGCGAAAATGTAAGTATTTGTGCAGGCACATCTTATAAGCTGCCTTCGGGTAATGTTGAGAATAAAACGGGTGTTTATAACTCAACGCTTAAAGCTAGCAGCGGTTGCGATAGCATTATCACTACTAACTTAACGGTGCTTGATGCGAAAAAAGAAACGATTGCTGCCAGCATTTGTTCAGGACAATCTTACACATTGCCTTCGGGTAAAACTGTAAATACTTCCGGAACTTATACTGAAACAATTAAGAGTGTTGCAGGTTGCGATAGTGTGCTTACAATCAATCTTTCTGTTGGAAGTGCTGTAACTGTTTCCAAAGTTGCTTCGGTTTGTGCAGGTGAATCTTACACTTTGCCGTCAGGAAAAGTTGTAAATATTTCAGGTAGCTACGTGGATTCAGTTAAGACGATGAGTGGTTGCGATAGCATTATCACTACTAATTTAACGGTGCTTGATGCGAAAAAAGAAACGATTGCTGCCAGCATTTGTTCAGGGCAATCCTACACTTTGCCATCGGGAAAAACTGTAAATACTTCCGGAACTTATACTGAGACAATAAAAACTGTCGCAGGTTGCGATAGTGTGCTTACAATAAATCTTTCTATTGGAAGTGCTGTAACTGTTTCAAAGGCTGCATCTGTTTGTGCAGGTGAATCTTACACTTTGCCGTCAGGAAAAGTTGTAAATATTTCAGGTAGCTACGTGGATTCAGTCAAGACCATGAGCGGTTGCGATAGCATCATCACTACTAACTTAACAGTGCTTGATGCGAAAAAAGAAACTATTGCTGCCAGCATTTGTTCAGGACAATCCTACACTTTGCCTTCAGGTAAAACTGTAAATACTTCCGGAACGTATACCGAAACAATTAAGACTGTTGCAGGTTGTGATAGTGTGCTTACAATCAATCTTTCTGTCGGAAGTGCTGTAACTGTTTCAAAGGCTGCATCTGTTTGTGCTGGTGAATCTTACACTTTGCCATCAGGAAAAGTTGTAAATATTTCAGGTAGCTACGTGGATTCAGTTAAGACGATGAGCGGTTGCGATAGCATCATCACTACTAACTTAACAGTGCTTGATGCGAAAAAAGAAACTATTGCTGCCAGCATTTGTTCAGGACAATCCTACACTTTGCCTTCAGGTAAAACTGTAAATACTTCCGGAACGTATACCGAAACAATTAAGACTGTTGCAGGTTGTGATAGTGTGCTTACAATCAATCTTTCTGTCGGAAGTGCTGTTACTGTATCAAAAGTTGCGTCGGTTTGTGCCGGTGAATCTTACACTTTGCCTTCAGGAAAAGTTGTAAATATTTCAGGTAGCTACGTGGATTCAGTTAAGACGATGAGCGGTTGCGATAGCATCATCACTACTAACTTAACAGTGCTTGATGCGAAAAAAGAAACGATTGCTGCCAGCATTTGTTCAGGACAATCTTACACATTGCCTTCGGGTAAAACTGTAAATACTTCCGGAACTTATACCGAAACAATTAAGAGTGTTGCAGGTTGTGATAGTGTGCTTACAATCAATCTTTCTGTTGGAAGTGCTGTAACTGTTTCAAAAGTTGCGTCGGTTTGTGCAGGTGAATCTTACACTTTGCCGTCAGGAAAAGTTGTAAATATTTCAGGTAGCTACGTGGATTCAGTTAAGACGATGAGCGGTTGCGATAGCATTATCACTACTAACTTAACAGTGCTTGATGCGAAAAAAGAAACTATTGCTGCAAGCATTTGTTCAGGACAATCCTACACTTTGCCTTCGGGAAAAACTGTAAATACTTCCGGAACTTATACCGAAACAATTAAAACTGTTGCAGGTTGCGATAGTGTGCTTACAATCAATCTTTCTGTCGGAAGTGCTGTTACTGTTTCAAAAGTTGCATCGGTTTGTGCAGGTGAATCTTACACTTTGCCTTCAGGAAAAGTTGTAAATATTTCAGGTAGCTACGTGGATTCAGTTAAGACGATGAGCGGTTGCGATAGCATCATCACTACTAACCTAACAGTGCTTGATGCAAAAAAAGAAACTATTGCTGCAAGCATTTGTTCAGGACAATCCTACACATTGCCTTCGGGAAAAACTGTAAATACTTCCGGAACTTATACCGAAACAATTAAGAGTGTTGCAGGTTGTGATAGTGTGCTAACAATCAATCTTTCTGTCGGAAGTGCTGTTACTGTATCAAAAGTTGCGTCGGTTTGTGCCGGTGAATCTTACACTTTGCCTTCAGGAAAAGTTGTAAATACTTCAGGTAGCTACGTTGATTCAGTTAAGACGATGAGCGGTTGCGATAGCATTATCACTACTAACCTAACAGTGCTTGATGCGAAAAAAGAAACTATTGCTGCCAGCATTTGTTCAGGACAATCCTACACTTTGCCATCGGGTAAAACTGTAAATACTTCCGGAACTTATACCGAAACAATTAAGAGTGTTGCAGGTTGCGATAGTGTGCTTACAATCAATCTTTCTGTTGGAAGTGCTGTAACTGTTTCAAAAGTTGCTTCGGTTTGTGCAGGTGAATCTTACACTTTGCCGTCAGGAAAAGTTGTAAATATTTCAGGTAGCTATGTGGATTCAGTTAAGACGATGAGCGGTTGCGATAGCATTATCACTACTAACTTAACAGTGCTTGATGCGAAAAAAGAAACTATTGCTGCCAGCATTTGTTCAGGACAATCCTACACTTTGCCTTCGGGAAAAACTGTAAATACTTCCGGAACTTATACCGAAACAATTAAGAGTGTTGCAGGTTGTGATAGTGTGCTTACAATCAATCTTTCTGTTGGAAGTGCTGTAACTGTTTCAAAAGTTGCATCGGTTTGTGCAGGTGAATCTTACACTTTGCCGTCAGGAAAAGTTGTAAATATTTCGGGTAGCTATGTGGATTCAGTTAAGACCATGAGCGGTTGCGATAGCATCATCACTACTAACCTAACAGTGCTTGATGCAAAAAAAGAAACTATTGCTGCAAGCATTTGTTCAGGACAATCCTACACTTTGCCTTCGGGTAAAACTGTAAATACTTCCGGAACTTATACCGAAACAATTAAGACTGTTGCAGGTTGTGATAGTGTGCTTACAATCAATCTTTCTGTCGGAAGTGCTGTTACTGTATCAAAAGTTGCGTCGGTTTGTGCCGGTAAATCTTACACATTGCCGTCAGGAAAAATTGTAAACAATTCAGGTACCTATATTGATTCAATTAAAACCATGAGTGGTTGCGATAGCATTGTAAAAGTTTCTTTAACAGTTTTAGAAGCAAAGAAAGAAACGCTAAACATCAGCCTTTGTACCGGGCAAACTTATACTTTACCGTCCGGTAAAATTGTAAATACTTCTGGTACCTATGTTGAGACGATCAAATCATCCGGCGGATGTGATAGCACCGTAACTGTAAATTTAAAAATGGGTGCCAGCATTCTGGTTCAAAGGGTTGCAACCATTTGTTTTGGCCAATCCTACACCTTATCCTCCGGCAGAATCGTTTGGGCGCAAGGCATGTATTCCGAAACGTATAAATCGGTGAGCGGGTGCGACAGTATCATAACAACATCACTAAAAATAGTTGAACCTCAAAAACAGACTATTAGTACTACAATTTGCGACGGGCGCTCGTACACTTTACCATCCGGCGCCAAAGTAAGCAAAGCCGGCACCTACACCGATGTTTTAAAATCTGTCACGGGTTGCGATAGTCTAATATCTACCGTAAATCTTACCATCACTGGCGTATCACGCTTAAATGCAAAAGCAGCAATTTGCGAGGGTGAAAAATATGTTTTGCCATGGGGCAAAATCGTTAGCAAGTCAGGTATTTATACTGATACTGTTCGCAATGTCTCAGGTTGCGATAGTATACTTAATTCAATCACTTTGGCAATTACAGCAAAACCAAAACTGGTACTGTCAAAATCTAATGATATCAATTGTATTCTTGGGGTTGCAACGCTATCTGCTTCAGGCGCGTCCAGATATATCTGGTCTCCTACTAGCACTCTTTCAAACGGAGGTGGTTCAACGCAGGTTGTGGCTCCATCAGTTACCACGCGTTATTCAGTTAAGGCTTTCTCAAAAGATGGGTGCGTTTCGCAAGATAGCATTGATGTGATAGTGACGAAAGGCGACGCTGATGGTGGATATTTATTGCCCAGTGCTTTTACACCAAATGGCGATGGTAAAAACGATTGTTTTGGGGTAAAATCGTGGGGCATGGTTGCTGACTTGGATTTTTCAGTATTTAACAGGTGGGGGGTGCTTCTCTTCCACACCAAAGATGCAACCCAATGTTGGGATGGTACTTACAAGGGCGTTCCGCAAAATTCAGGTACGTATGTTTATCAGGTTTTCGGTACAACCTCTTGCGGACCGGTCTTTAGAAAAAACACCATTGTCTTAATACGATAAGTTTCTCGCTATCATTGGGATCAACAAAAGGCCTATCTTCTTTATTACAACAGTTTTTGCAGCACATTCCAACTAAATTGCGAAGGTGAAATATTTGTACATACTGTTAACCTCATTGAGCATTTTTGGTTGCTCATCAACAAAACAAAATAGCTACTACGCCGAGAAGAAATTGCCTGTAGCAGATTGGCGCACAGACCTCACTTTATTAAAAGAGATTTTAGAAACCAAACATCCGAGCCTGTACTGGTATACTCCAAAAGACTCTATTGATTATTATTTTAATGTTGCGCTCACATCAGCAAGTGACTCTTTAAGCCAAATACAATTTAAAAACAAGGTGGCTTGGGTTATTAGTAAAATACGCTGCGGCCACACTGCGGTACGGTCATCAAAGAATTATGTAAAGTTTTTTGCCAGGAAAAGAACTCCTCAATTTCCATTGTCTATTAAGGTTTGGAACGATAGCGCAGTTATAATAAGCAATGCTATTAAGAATGACAGCATTTTAAAACGTGGAGTAATTATCAAATCAATCAACAACATTAAAGTTCACAATTTGGTGGATAGCATGTTTCAATTAATGGGTACCGATGGGTACATTAATAATTTCAAGCAGCAAATCATCAGCTTCAATTTTCCTTTTTACTATAAATCATTTCTGGGGCTAGATAGTACCTACAGCATTGCATACGTAGACTCAATAGGGGTTGAGCACCTTGCCATAATTAAAAATTTCGTCCCCAAAATTGATACAACAGGTAAGAAAAGGTTAGTAACTCAACCTAGGTTAACTAAAAAAGATGTTAGAAAATATAGTCGGCTAGCTAAAAGAAGTATGGTGGTTGATACTATTTTAAGTACCGCTATTTTACGCGTAAGCACCTTTGCCGGCGGACATTTAAATAATTTTTTTAAAAAAAGTTTTAAAAAAATAAATGCGCAAAAACTGAAAAACATTGTGATAGACCTTCGGGAAAATAGTGGCGGTAATGTTATGAGTAGCACGCGATTAACACAATACCTCATTGATCGTCCTTTTAAAATTGCTGATACCGTTGCTGCAATAGATCGCTCATTTAAATATAGAAAATATATAAAACCCTCTTTACTTTACTGGCTCAGTATGCACATTACAGGTCGCAGGCGTGCTGATGGAAGAATACATTTTAATTATTTTGAGCGGCATTTTTTCAAACCAAAAAAACGGCATCACTTTGATGGCAAGATTTATTTAATAGCAAGTGGATTTAGTTTTTCAGCATCCACCTTGTTTATTGGTGCGCTAAAAGGGCAGGAAAACGTGCGCGTTATTGGGGAGGAAACCGGCGGTGGATCCTATGGTAATTCTGCTATGCATTTACCTGTTGTTACATTACCTAAAAGTAAAATAAGGGTTGTGTTGCCTCTGTATAAAATTGTTATTGATAAAGATAGACCGAAGACTGGCAGAGGAATTTTTCCTGATATTGAAGTACAGCCATCATCATCGGCAATAAAAAACAATATTGATTTAAAGATGGAAAAGGTGAAGGCGCTGATACAATCTGACCATCAAAATGGTCTTAAACAAAATAATGATCAATAACATCAAACTCATCGTTGATCACTAAAAAAGAAGAAGCATAACCAGACTCAAGCTTACCAAAAGAACGGTCTAATCCTAATACCATAGCAGGATAAAAACTTGCCATTCTAATAGCTTCATCTAATGGTATGCCAACCTTCTCAACACAGTTTTTTACGGACTTCATCATAGTTAATGCTGAACCGCTAAGTACACCATCAGATTCATACTTCTCTCCTACTTTCTTATGTGGATAGTACCCATCCGATGTTTCTGTTACTGCATCAGTTATCAAAAACAATCGGTTTCCCATCAACTTCTTTGCTAAGTTTATTGCTGAAAAATCTATATGATAACCATCTGCAATAATGCTGGCCATTACGCTGTGATGATTTAGGATGGCACCGGCCAAACCTGGTGCCCGATGGTTAAACGCACTCATTGCATTAAACAAGTGCGTACAAACTTTTATGCCTTTGTCAAATGCATTTTCCGCTTCTTGATAGGTAGCATTGCTATGGCCTGCAGATATTATGATATGGTGAGACTGAATGAGACTTATTACAGAATCGGTACAAACTTCAGGAGCAAGTGTAATCATTTTTATAACACCTTCGCCATAAGCCAACACTTCTTCAACTTGTTTAAAAGTAGGTGCATGTATAAGCTGACTTAGATGTACCCCGCGTTTTGCAGCATTTATCCACGGACCTTCTATATGCAATCCTAAACAACCTTTGCCACTTTTATCCCAGTAATCTCTTATCGCATCTATACATTTATATATTGTGTTGTAAGTGTTTGTGGCCACGGTGGGCAGAAAGTAGTGTGCGCCACCTTGCACACAATAATCATATAAACTATTAAGGCTTTCGGCATTGGGTTGCACGGCAAACAACCGGCCGCCAGCACCATAAATCTGAACGTCAATAAATGCAGGAATAATTTTGCAATTTGGATAGTGTTTGGTTATGGGCGTTTTAATATTTGATGTTGGTGTAGTACGCAAAATCGATCCATCCTCAATTACAATAGCGTGGTTGGTAAGCCACGTTGTTCCATCAAAAATTTTTTCTGCCTTGATAATTTCAACCATAAATTATTGCAATATCATAAATGGATCAGCATCTTTCCAAAAGGGCATTTTATGGCGCACCTCACTAACATCCTCATGTTGTAATGTGATTGTGTATACATCTTCATCAGTTGCTTTAGTATATAACACCTCGCCCAATGCGGATACTACCATACTGTCTCCATTGTAAAATATATCATTACCATCTTTACCAACCCGGTTTACGCCAACAACCACTGCCTGGTTTTCAATTGCTCTTGCCTGAAGCAAAGTTTTCCAGGCATGTTTTCGTTTATCGGGCCAGTTGGCAACGTAAACCAGTACGTCATATTCCATTGGTTTTTCATCGTGAAGTTCTTCTTCTAAACTTACGTTTAAACTACCCACATGCGCAGACTGCCGCGCCCAAACCGGAAAACGTAGATCGTAACAAATTTGAAGGTTGATTTTCCATCCTTTTACAGATGCTATCAATCTTTTATCGCCGCTAACAAAATGTTTGTCTTCGCTGGCATAGGCAAACAAATGGCGTTTATCATAAGTGCCAAATGTTCCATTGGGCAGCATCCATATAAGTCTGTTATAAAACGAATCGCCCTCTCTTATAATGATGCTACCAGTCAGAATTATTTTTTTCTCTCTACTTACTCGTTTCATCCACTGCACAGTTTCGCCATCCATTGGCTCGCCTAAGGTCTGCACATTCATGCTAAAACCGGTGTTGAACATTTCAGGTAAAATAACAACCTCTGTTCTCTCTTTGATACCAGTGATTTTACTCTCCAGCATGCTTAAGTTACGCGCCTTATCCTCCCAGTGCAATTCGGTTTGTATAATGGTAAATGTGAGTGGAGCCATAGTATTAATTTGCGAGTTTCGATGAAGAAAGATTTAGTAATTGAATATACACTAGTTCGATGCCTTCACTTGATCAATGGCCCGTTGTATCAATACCGATTCGTAGCCTTTTTGTAAAAGAAATGCATAAACCTTTGCATGCTTTTCAATTGCGCCATCCTTTTTCAACATCTGCCATTTTTTTTGGGTAAGTTTCAGTAGGCAGGCAAGGTAATCCTCCTCATCAATTTGTTTTAGAGCTGATTTTAAACAATAAGCGCTGATCTGCTTTTGCTTTAAGGTGTAGCTTATTTTATTTCGGCCCCATTGTCTCATTCTAAACTTTCCGCCAGCAAACTGTATGGCAAACCTCTCTTCGTTTAGTAAATCTGCCTCAATTAGCTGCGATATAATTTGCTCCACCTCAGCTTTATACAACCCATAAGTATATAGCTTTTCCTTCACCTCCTTGTGGCACCGCTCCTGATAATTACAGTAGTATTTTATCTTTTCAAAAGCCTTATCCTGCGTTATACGTTGCGCCTTAAACATGCAACTGCAAACTTATAACTTAACCATTTCAGGTACACAAATAACCATTAAAAATGTTGCGATTTAACTTACCCGACTACGGTGCTGCAAGGTTGTTAACACTATAGAACATTGTCTTTGTGTAATTGCAATTTTACTGTAGGTTTGTTTCTCTAGAAAAAATTTGAAAATGAAGTTTATTGTCTCTTCCTCATCGTTATTGAAACATTTACAACAGATTAGTGGCGTTATTAATACCAATACCGTATTACCAATACTTGAAGATTTTCTTTTTGAAATTGAGGATAAGCGATTAACAATTGTAGCTACAGATCTGGAAACGGTTATGAAGGTGCAAATGGAAGTTGAAAGTAAAACCAATGGAAGGGTTTGTATCCCGGCAAAAATCCTTATGGATTCGCTAAAAAACATACCGGACCAACCCCTCACTTTTAGCATTGATAAAAACTTTGCAGTTGAGCTAACCAGTGATAATGGAAAGTATAAAGTGATGGGCGAAAACCCTGACAATTTTCCTAAAGAGCCCACTGCGGATGATACCACGCCATTTACTTTGCCAAGTAGCGCATTGGTTACTGCAATAAATAAAACATTGTTTGCAGTTAGTAACGATGACTTGAGGCCTGCAATGACAGGTGTATTTTTTGAATTGAACCCTGATTATATTCAATTTGTTGCAACAGATGCACATAGATTAGTTCGCTATAAAAGAACAGATGTAAAATGCCCGAAGGCTGAAAATTTTATTGTGCCTAAAAAGCCCCTGAACCTTTTAAAAAACGCGTTGCCAAGCAACGAAGATGATATTACCATCAGCTATAACAGCAATCACTTGTTTGTTACCCATGGTACTACGCAACTAATTTGTCGCCTTATTGATGCACGTTTTCCTGATTACAAAGTTGTAATACCTACTGATAATCCTTATAAACTTATTGTAAACAAAAACGACTTTCAAAGTGGTTTGCGCCGGGTAAGTGTTTTCAGTAATAAAAGCACCAATCAGGTTGCACTAACAATAAGCGGAAGCGAATTACAAATGGCTGCACAAGATCTTGATTTTAGCTTTGAGGGAAATGAGAGAATGAGTTGCCAATACGATGGAGAAGATCTTCAGATAGCTTTTAATGCAAGGTTTTTAATTGAAATGTTGAATGCAGCAGACACCAGCGATGTAAAAGTTGAACTTGCTACTGCAACAAAAGCAGGCATTATTAAGCCAACCGAAGCCGAAGAAAATGAAGAATTATTAATGCTTGTAATGCCTTTGATGTTGAATAATTAATAAGCTTGCTTAGAAAGTTGACTTTAAAAAGAATAATCTAATTAATAAATTGTACCGCATACTATGAAAAAAATTGCTTTAATACCCGCCCGGTTCGATGCATCGCGTTTTTCTGGTAAATTGATGCAGCCACTAGGCTCTAAATCTGTTATTCGCCACACTTATGATAATACGGTTGCAACAGGTTTGTTTGATGATGTATTTGTTGTTACAGATAGCGAGGTTATCTCACACGAAATTGAGCGCAATGGCGGTAAGGTTATAAGAAGTAAAAAGGAGCATGAATGTGGTAGCGATCGCATAGCAGAAGCAGTTGAAGATATGGACGTGGATATTGTAGTAAACGTGCAGGGTGATGAGCCTTTTGTAAAAAAGGAGCCGCTGGAAAAATTATTGCAAGCCATAGAAGAGAACGATAAAGTGCAAGTAGCATCACTTATGCAGGTGATGAAAAAATTAGAAAATATCAACGATCCTAATTATGTGAAGGTTGTGGTTGATAACAAAATGAATGCGCTGCTTTTTAGTCGTGCCGTTATTCCGTTTCCCCGCAACCATGATACACTGATAAATTACTACGAGCACATAGGCGTGTACGCTTTTAGAAAGCAAGCCTTACTTGACTTTACGCAATGGTGCAAAAGCCCTTTAGAAGTTGCAGAGCAGGTTGAATGTTTGCGCTATCTTGAAAATGGAGTTTCTATAAAAATGGTAGCTACACCATATATGGGCATAGAAATAGATACACCGGCTGATCTTGAAAGAGCAGTGGAATTGCTCAACAGCAAATAATTTCAATTTTCAACATAAAATAAAAGAGCCGCCCTCAATAAAATGAAGGCGGCTCTTTCTATAAGTGACTTTATTACTTTTGACTAAGTGGTGTTATCGACGAAACATCGGCATTATTTGCAGGTGACATGCTACTGATTAACCCTGCATCTAAAGAAAGTGTGTTTTTTTCAGACATAAAATCTAGAGGTGCATTTAGTATACTAGAGGTTCTGCTATACCAATTGTCTTGTGAGTTTATATAAAAACAACTTCCGCCTTTTATAACATCAATAATTTTTTTATGTACTCCAAACGGCACGGCGGGGCAACCCAAACTTTTGCTAATAACTCCTCCACCCATTAAGCTTCTACTTACGAAAGTTGAACCGTGCAATACAATATCCCTTGATCTTACTCTATCATTAATTCCTTTTTCAGCTCCATCGAAGCGCATACTAAGGCCGGCTTTTCCACTATATGTTTCTGCAGTTACCATAAAACCCAAACTACTCTTGTTGGAGTTTTCAAGGTTCGAAAAACTAGTGGCAAACTCTTCGCCGCTATTTTTTCCATGACTTACAAATGTATGAAACAGCACACTTTGAGATTTTAGATCGATAACATACAAGCGCTGATTGGTGCTACTTTGGCTATAATCGCAGATGGTCAATAAATTCTTCTTCTTCAGCTTTCCTTTACTTAATAAATACTGGTAACCCTTATAGGCATTGTAGAAAACTTCTTTCTCTAAACCGTACGATAGCAAACCAACAGCATCGTAAACGGAATCTGCCAAACGTTTAAAGGCAGGGGATTGATTTGAGTTTGATAATAAGCTGGGAAAATTCTTATCATCAGGCAGGGTTGTATTTTTTACATCTGCAAAAGCAACACTTGACGACATTATACCGGCTAAAACTAGGCCGGAAAATGCTTTAAAAAATTTAGGCATGGGCACAAAAACTTGAACATTGGTAATTAGGTTTCTTTTTAGGTAACAGCTAAAATAGAAACATTATTGTGCAAGCTTGTGCTAATTATAATTTTAAAAGGAAATTTTAAGCTTTCAATTCCTTCGTTGTAGTAACATTTGGCTCAACATACTCATTAGTATAAATTTTTACTAATAAAATAAACATTGAGATAAGTATTGGGCCGAAAATAAGCCCAATAAAACCAAATATGTTTATACCGATAATTACACCAAACACAGTGATAAGCGGGTGTACATCCCCCATTTTTTTCTGAAGAACAAATCTAAAAACATTGTCGACAGTACCAATTATACCAAAGCCGTAGGCCAATAAAATAATACCCTTTACATTCTCGTCTTGTGAAAAAAGGATTAAACTTAGTGGCACATAAGCAAGAGCGGCGCCCACAAAAGGTATCATAGAAGCTATGCATGTAAATATGAACCAGAACCAAACATCGTTTACACCTAGAAAAATGTAGGCTATAAGGCCCACTATACCCTGTAAAACTGCCACCAGAGGAATACCAATTGCATTAGATATCACCAAGCTTTTTAGTTCTGAACCTAAGGTTGATACATTTTTATCTTTTAAAGGAATAAATTCGTAAGCCCAGGCTTCAAGCACTCTGTGAGATACCAGCATGAAGTATAAAATGAAATACATGATCACGATGGAGGTTAGGGAACTAAACGTTGCACCTAATATTTTTGGAGCTGTTGCGGCAATAGTTGTTGATATGTTTTCTGATGCATTTGATTTCATCAATTGAATACCAAACTGAGCTTCTAACCTATTTATGGTGGAGTTTATGGCGGCAAAAATTTTATCGGAGTTATGCATTACATCGCCAACTCTTACTGATAACATATTAACTATGGTATAAATAGGCACTAATACTATAAGAAAAGATAGGAAAAGGAGAAACCATGCAGCCAGCCCTTTTTTCCAATGGTACTTTTCAACTAACTTTTCCATCCAGCTGCGCAATAGCATGTAAAAAGTAATTGCACCTAAAAAACCCGGCAAAAACGCGGTCATGTGTAAAAACAAAAAGACAAAGAGAAAGATGAGTAAAGCAAGAAAGATGATCTGCTTTAGTTTAACCGGATTAAGTGTATTGTTCATAAAAGCTGAATTGGACGAGCATTTTTCTAACTCTAATCAATACCATGCCATATGAAATTACAACTAAAACTTAATTGCCAGTTTTAAAGAAGGGAAGGCTCAACCCAATAAATGCAGCCGAGCCTTTAATCCCAACTTCAACCAAGGTGTATTAAAACGATAATAATAAATCCTCTATTTTAAAAGAGTCTTGTGCTACCCTTGCCTGTGCTCTAAGTGCTGTGCGGGCATCCGTTTTTGGTTTGGGTTGTTGCTGAGGCGGTGTGTAACGGTATGCACTATCAGCTGTTTTTTTAAGTTCCATTTCAATTTGCTCCAGCTCTCTCAATTTGTTCTTTCGCTCCAGCTCCATCTGCTCTCTGCTTTTTCTAAATTCATCAATCGCATCGCTAGAGCTGCTATTGTCTTCCTCGTTATCTACTTGTTCATCAGCTTTTGTTGCAGATACGCGTTCGAGACCTTTTGTGGTCATCACATACTCTACATCGTGCCTCCATCTTAAAGATTCTGATTCCATATTGTTTTCCCAATCCCAATAATCATCGTCTCTTCCAATATCAATTCTTTCTATATTATTCCAACCCACATTGTCATTTATAAGTATCCTTTTACCAACAGGTACTGCTATAGTTACAATTACTTGCTGGTTTCTAAACTTATCTTCACGCGTTATTGCAATTCCCTTATCAAGCATCAGCAATGTATCTCTTTGCATAATGTTATAGTTGATGTTAGCTGCAATTTGCTCAGCCCTATTCTTACTTTTACCATTGGCCATTTTTACCATAGTTACCTGAAAACTATCGGTAGTTGATTTTACAATACGTAGCCGTACATTTCTTACATAAACCGTATCATCATCAAACGATGCAAAAGGCTCCATTCTAAGCCAGCTTCCGGTATAATATTTACCGAAGGAAACGGCTTTAATTTCTAATTTATTTACTGAGGCATTTGCTAAAGTGATGTTCTCTTCGGCCGGAAAGTTTCTATATCGGAAGTCGTTTCTAATAGTTACTATCAGATTAATGAAACAGATAAGCCCTAAAATCCAAAGAGAAAGAAAGGTTAAACGAATGATGCCACGGTTTCCTTTTTTGCCTGAAAGTTTTCTGATAATCCAGGTAACAATGGCTATTACCGGTACCCAGATAAAGAGAATTAGTGCACCCCACGACAGAAACTTTTGGTATCCATCATCTAATACGTAAGAATAAGCAGGAAGTAAACCTGTAAGTGCTACACCAACTCCAAATAAGCCTGCAACTATTGCCAACAATATGGAGCCAACAATAAAATACACGAATACTTTAACGAGTACTGCAATAATATGCCCCACACCCTTACCGGCACTCTTGGCAAATGGCGCAGTTTGCGCAGTAAACTGCTTACTTGTGTTACCAATGTTTTCGCTAAACTCTTGTGCTTTACCCTTAATTTCTGAACCAAAAGCTTGTGCTCTGTCTTTAAAACCTTCAAGGTCACTTTGTATGGTTGATTTGATGTTGTTCAGATCAACTTTCTCACCTTTCATTTCTAATTTATCAGCCGAGCTTTTAGCTTCAGGTAATACGATCCATAAAATTATATACACGAATATGGAACCAGGGCTGAAGGAGAAACTTAGGAAATGAGGGAAATCCCACCATCCCCAATGACCCCAACGAAATACAAAAGATAAAAACGGAATTAGAAAAAGTATTCTTGGTATCCACACTTGTACCGAAAAATATTGCGCTAAACCGCTACAAACCCCAGCAATCATTTTAAAATCCGGATCGCGAAAAAGTCTTTTTCTTTGCGAGCCAATTAGCAAAGATGAGCTGCTTGGTACCGCTATCCATAAAATTAGGTATGGAATAAAGGTGATACCAATAAACACCAGAAACAATATCCTCACAATTACTGTGTCTATACCAAAATAGCTGGCAATTCCGCTACACACACCACCTAAAACCTTGTGGTTTTCATCGCGATAAAGCTTTTTTGCGCTACTGTTATTATAATACTGATGTTGGTCTTGCGTCTTCTTTTCGCCTTCTAACTGACTTTTTACGTTCGTTTCTTCAGCATCAAAGTCTTCGGGGCGCCCCATGCTATTTATAACAGAGGTTACATCAGCTTCGGTAATACAGGTGCTTCCCTTTTTTAGTATTTCGCCAAAAAGCTCTGCTATGCGGCCTTCTATATCATTAATAATTTCATCGCGCCCTTCTTCGGTTGCAAAATATCTTCGCAAACTCTCTACGTAACTGGTAAGGTTTTCATAGGCGGCTTCCTCAATAGGTATCACCCTGCCCTGAAAGTTTATATTAATTACCTTTTTCATTTCTAATTTCTTTTGTGGTTAAAGTTGGTTGTCGGTGTTTTCCGTTCTAGTGGTCAATGTGTTAACTGCATTAGCTAATTCGTTCCATGTTGTTTCTAGTTCTTCATAAAAAAGCAATCCCTTTTCTGTCATGCTAAAATATTTTCGGGGAGGACCGCTGTTGCTTTCAACCCATCGATAGGTTAAAAAATCGGCATTTTTCAATCTGGTTAAAAGTGGGTATAGCGTTCCTTCTAAAATATTTAGGTTCGCAGCTTTCATTTTTTCAACAATATCACTTGGGTAAGCTTCCCCTTGTTTAATTATAGATAAAATGCAAAACTCCAATACCCCTTTCCTCATTTGACTCTGTGTGTTATCAATATTCATTGTCGGAGTTTTCTGTTTTAAATGATTTTTTATGAGGTTATTATTTGCATAATTGCCATCAACAATACAAAGATGCACAATAATTCAATACTATGCAATACAAAGTACCAAATATTTTTTAGTAGCTGTGCATGTATGATAATAGGTTATAAGTAAAAGTGTTGAAATACAATGCGTTGTAATTTTCAATATCGTTTTAGAAACCAAAGATTTCTTTCAAACGGTTTTATGGGAGGATAACCGGCTTATAATTGAGAGAGGATAAATAAGCCACATTATGAATTAATGGCTTTAGAAGGCACTTAATAGTTCTAATATTAAATGCCTATAAATTGTGAAGGATGTTTTAATGTGCGCTCAACTAACTAAATTGCCAGAACTTTATTTAGCTATTGATCGTTATTATTTTATACCGTATTGAATATGAAAATTAATTTCAAAAAGTTCCTGTCTAATATTATAGATAAACTTCGCTCGGCTGTACCGCAGAAAAAACAGCTTCAATTAGTACCTGTTAAGGTTCGGAATTATCCTAGAAGGTGATTTGTTTACAATTTTAATAGATTGTCTACTGCCCTTTTTAGTGTGTCTTCTTTTTTAGCAAAACAAAATCGCAATACCTTGTTATCTGTATTGGTTGCATAAAATGCAGATACGGGTATAGTAGCAACAGCACGTTCTGTTATTAGCCTTTTGGCAAACACCAGATCTTCTTCATCGCTTATGTTTTTGTAACTATAGCATTGAAAGTAGCTTCCATAACTTGGCAAAGCCTTAAAGCGGGTAGCCTGCATTTGTAATTCAAAAAAATCTTTCCTTTCTTGCATCAACGCGCCAAGAGTTTTATAAGCCTCTCTGTTTTTTAAATACTCAGCAATACCAATTTGCGTAGGACCAAATGTGGAAAAACTGTTGAATTGATGCACTTTTCTATAATCAGACATTAAAGTTGCAGGCGCAATACAATAGCCCAATTTCCAACCGGTACAATGGTATGTTTTGCCAAACGAAAAGCAAACAAAGCTTCTCTCAAACAATTCCGGATATTTGAGAACGCTTTGGTGAGCAAGGTTATTGAAGATCAAATGTTCATAAACCTCATCGCTTAAAATGAGGATGTTAGTTCCGCGCACAATTTGGGTTAATTGTTCCATATCAAGTTCGGTCAACACACTTCCTGTTGGGTTATGTGGCGAATTGATAATGATCATTTTGGTGCGTGGTGTTATTGCATTTCTTACATCATTCCAGGGAATGCTATAATCTGGATATTGTAACGGTATGCGTACCGGGATTGCACCATTTATTTCAATATTAGGAATGTAACTGTCATAAGCTGGCTCAAAAATAATTACTTCATCATCAGGGTAAAGTGCCGCTGTTAGAGCAGTGTAGATAGCATAAGTTGCTCCGGGCGTTATTGTAATTTCTGAGTCGGGATTTATTGAAGCGCCATAAAGTTCTGAAACTTTTTCTGCCAATGCCTCCCTCAATGGAGGATAGCCATTCGTGTGAACGTACTGATTATTGCCATTTTTCATGGCCTGGCTTACAAGAGAAATCAACTCATCGCTCATGGGATAATCAGGAAAACCCTGGCCAAGATTTACGGCGTTGTGTTGCAGCGCCAGCTGGCTCATTACCGTAAAAATGCTAGTACCTACAGAGGGTAATTTACTTGTATTTAATAAGGCCACACTTGTTGTTTGCATCAAAATTAGCGCAAATGCTAAGTACGAAAAAACAAAGATGAAACCTATAACAAGTAAATTCCCAAGCAGGTTATCCTAAATCCTAATCCTAAGTCGTTAAAACAATATTTGTAAAAAATTATAGCGTTACGGCACACGCACCATTGATCCTCATAAGCGATCTGAAACCTGCAATGTAAAGGTCATAAGAGTTTGTAGAGGCTTGTACGAAAACTAAACCTGATGGTTGAGGCCCTTCAAATGCGTCCGGATTTGCCATCTCGGTTATAGAAGTTGCAGTAGCTGTTACCAATTCAGGATTCGATACGTTGAAAACAAACCTCTCAAACTTTGTGAGGTTAATGTTTAGGTACGCATGATTGATCCAAACACTTTTATCAGGCGCAATTGTAAATGTGTGTATGCGTTGGCCGCTACCAAGTGTTTTTTCGAATACAAACTTTTTAGCGTTCACATTGAAAATGTAAAGCACGTCATTATAAGACCCTACTAATAAGTTGTTCTCAAGTGATTTTATGTTTCCAGGGTTATCACCTTTAGGAAAAGTAATATTTGCTGTTATGGTGTTTGAGATTGGATTGTACCTGTAGATTTTACCCGGACCACCATATTTAGCAACTGCACTTAAAAAAATCTCGGTCGAGTCTTTAGATAAGCACATACTTTGAAACTCATAATTTGAAAACTCAGGAAGGGCAAAATTTCTTTTTACACCATTTTTATAAGTACCAATGCTTAACTCTCTGCTTCCTGTTTCGGTAAGTCTGTCATTATTACCCGCTGCTATCATTGTTCCATCTTTGGTATAAAAAATACCGTTCAAAGTCATGGGGCCAAATATTCCGGAGTAATCAGCGTCTTGAAGTTGCGTAAACTTTCTTGGATTTGATTGTGTAGAAGTTGTTTCGGGCGGTGTGTAAGAAACCGTTTCTGTGCCAATAGTCCAAGATTGGTTAACATTATACTCTAACATAGCACCTTTAGGATAACCGCCCATTACTACTTTAGCACCATTGCTACCCGGCACTAAAGCCATCTGATAAACGTTGATGCCCGGTGTGCCTACACAGTTGAACCCAGATTGCTTATTGTAAGTAACAATTCTTGGAATTTTACCGCCCGTCAATAACAAATTATTACCTACCTGCAGCATAGAGCTTACTCCGTATTCTTCGTCAACTACATCAGTTAAAGTAACAGACCTTTCAGTGGTGCCATTAAATTTGTAATACAATTTTTTATCACATTCGCTCCAGGCTAATTTAGGTATTGCTGTGCTTGATGGTTGGTAAGGCAAATACTCAACCCGCGCTCCTATAGATGGGTCACCTGTTTTAAATTGTTTCGCAGTACCACTTAATCTGTATGTTTTGGCTTGAAAAGTTGCATAACAAGCATCCTCATATCCTGCAAGATAAATGCGATCAGATGGGTTTGCACTTGACAATATTATTTCTTTTTTTCCGGTAGAGCGGTCTATGGCGTACAGTTTCCAAGTGTTTTGACCGCATGATGCGTAAGTATATTTCTCATCGCCGGTTACATAACTTACATATTTAGCATCATCATCAATTGAATTTTTATCTATATAAAAACTTTTATAATCGTATCTGAAAGTATAAACATCTCCATCACTACCAAAAGAGCCACCATAAAGTGCGCCATCTTTTCCAACGTTAAGGCTGTAAATATCTAACACCTTTCCATCAATATTAAAAGGCGTACCCAGGTCAATTGCAGTTAGTGTATTAGGATCGTACTCAACTAAGTGGCCCCCATTTTCTGTAGCAACATAAAACTTCTTATTCATGCCAAACATGTACCTTGATACGCGACCGATTGAAGCATTTATAGGTAAACCATTTTTATTGGTGATGTGAACGGTTTGACTTGAGTTTGTTTGAAGGTTTGCTGCGATGAATTTAAAAGGAGCAGAACTCATATTGCCATTGTCGATAATAACGGCAACAACACCCGAAGTACTATTGGGTGCATAAGTAAAAAGTGGTTCCAGGTTTTCGAATGAAGGATTAATTTTCCAGAGAATGTTACAACCTTTTATTGCCGTGCCTAAATTTTGCACTGCCTGATGGCTGTTAATGTGTGCCGACGTAGTGTCTCCTGTTTGAGCCCTTAGTAGCTCTAGCTCAGGAAAAGTTTTTTGGCATGCAACGCTGCAAAATATTGCAACGCTTGCCAAAATAGACAGGCATTTCATGGATATTGGATTTTAGGACGATTTAAAAAAGGATATTGGATTCTAAAAACGGTATTCTGATATTCAAAACGGGACTAAAAGAGTTTAATTGCGCTGGTTTAATAGGTAAAATCTATTCGGGCAGGCATTTATCCGATTGGAATATGAATTAATCCTGATATGGGAATTGTCCTTTTCTGGGAGTGAAAGTTGGCTTAAACGAAAAAGGGTCACCAAATTAATGGCAACCCTTTCGTACATAATTTTAAAAGAAGCTAAGGCACTAACTGACTGCTTAACCTTTTTAGTTCTATTTCAGCAATTTTTGCAGCGTAGCTCAGATTTACTACACGATAACCCGCATCTTCAAAACTTTTTTGCGCTTCACGTACTTCTAATATGGTAGCAGCAATAAGCTCATACCTTTTTTGCGTAAGCTCTAAAAGGTCTTGAGCAAGTTGATAATTTTCTTTAGCTGTTTTCAAGCGATCAAGCGTGTTTTTAAAAGTATAATACATCTTGGCTGCATTGAGCTGCGTATTATTTAGGAGATTTAAGCGAGAAAGTTCCGCATTTTTGGTATCAATTTCGGCAATACGTTGTTGCCGTTTAAAAACGCCTCCATTAAAAATGGGTATCTGTACATTAAGTCCAACAAAGGGCCCAAAACTCTGGTTTAATAAAGTAAGCCCTGCAGCATTTTGATTTCTGGTATAGTTATAACCACCATTTAGCCTTACCGCAGGGTAGCGTTGCGATGCAATTTCTCTTTCAACAAATTCGCTTATGGTAACCTGCTCTGCCGCAGCCAATAACTCTGGGTTGTCTTCTAGCCGCTTATTTATAATAGTTAAGTCAATTGTAGAATCCATTACTATTGAATCTGCAATAATAAAAGTGGTATCTGCAGGCTGGTTCAACAAATTCATCAAATCGGTTTTCGCCTGAATGACGATCATTTTTTGATTTTCAAGATCGAGGCTACTTAGGTTTAAATCAATCTGGGCTTGATAAGTATCTGCATTGTTTGCTAACCCTACACTTTTGCGAGCCTCTGCAAGGTTGCGCCGTTGCCTTGTTACCGCAATGGATTGTAATAAGGTTTTCATATAACTCTGCTGGCGAACAATGTCGTAATATGTAGTCATTACGGATGCAATAGTATTTTGCACCTGAACATTTATTAGTACCTCGCTTTGGCGTTCTAGTGCTTCCAATCTGCCCTTGGTAGCATAAACACGAAATCCATTAAACAACAAATAACTACCTGAGATAGATCCATTAAAAGCATTGCCTAAAGCACCAGCCCGTTGAATTTTTCTGCCATCATTCAATTCCTGGTTTACCGTTGTAAGCGATTGATTGTCTGTTAATGAACCGGTAACTGTGGGCAAGGCGCCAGCTGTTGCCATGTTATTGTTTATAATATCGGCCTCAAGATTGTTTTTAGCAATACGAATATCGAGGCTGTTTTTTAGGGCTATGTTGATGGCTTCTTCAAGGGTTAATACCCGCTGAGCATCAACCCCTGATATGCTAACTAATGAAAATGCTATTATTAAAATACGCTTCATTTCTTCTGATTCTAATTTCTAATAAGTAGTGGTGTGCAACTTTTCTTCTTCAATCTTTTCTTCAAGATGTACCTGATCGTATTCTTTATTAGTGTCTTTTTTGTGTTTGCCAGATACGAATGTGTACACAGCAGGTATCACTAAAAGCGTAAGCACTAATGAAAACATGATTCCGCCAACCACAACCGTACCCAAAGGCATACGCGATGTAGAAGCTGCCCCCAAACTTAATGCGATTGGTAAGGCGCCAAGAGCAGTTGCCAAACTCGTCATTAAAATTGGACGCAGCCTTTGCGTTGCAGCCTCTAAAACTGCTTGTATTTTGGGTAAGCCATTTTCTCTTTTTTGATTGGCGAACTCAACTATCAAAATGCCATTTTTAGTTACAAGTCCGATCAGCATGATCATCCCAATTTGCGAGAATATATTGAGTGTCTGATCGAACAACCACAAACTTAATAATGCACCAGCAAGTGCTAGTGGCACAGTGATCATAATAATAAAGGGGTCTGTAAAACTTTCGAATTGAGCGGCAAGTACTAAATAAATTAATACTAGCGCTAACCCAAAAGCAAATGCTGTGTTAGATGAACTTTCAGCGTAATCTCGGGAAGGGCCACTTAAAGATGTCTGGAAACTTTCATCAAGAATTCGATCCGAGATGGCTTGCATTGCTTTTACGCCATCGCCAATGGTTTTGCCATCAGCTAATGAAGCCTGCATGGTAGCAGATTTAAATCTGTTATAATGATAAAGTGTTGGAGGATTGCTCGTTTCAACCATTTTTACAACAGCGCTTAAAGGAATGTTTTCTCCCCTGATGTTTCTTACATAAATATTGTTGATGTCAATTGGTTCATTTCTTTCTGACCGCTCTACCTGAGATATTACTTCGTACTGACGACCATTCATAGTAAAATATCCGGCACGCCTGCCGCTAAATGCACTTTGCACTGCACCGCCAACATCAGTTATTGACAAGCCTAAATCTTTTGCTTTAATACGATCGATCTCTAACTGAAGTTCCGGTTTATTAAATTTCAAGTTCACATCAACATTAGAAAAAGTTGGATCTTTTCTTGCCTCTTCCAAAAACAATGGAATGGCTGTTTTTATCTTTTCGAAATTTAGATTTTGAATAATGAATTGAACCGGCAGTGAACCTCTACCGCCTCCAACCGAGATCGTTTGTTCCTCTATAGGAAATATTCGGGCATTATTAAACCGCTTCAGTTTTACCTGAAGTTCTTTTGCAATTTCTGATTGAGACCTTTTTCTATCATCAACATCAACTAAAGCAAGCCTTAAACTTCCTGAGTTTAAGCCCTGGCCACCAAACCCGGGAATGGCTCCAAAAACATAATCTCTCTCCGGTATTGAATCATATAAGTAGTTAACCAAACCTTCGCCAACTTTGGTCATGTACTCGTAACTCGCCCCTTCTGGACCTGTAATATTTAACCGTACGTTGCCTTTATCCTCCAAAGGAGCAATTTCGTTTTGTATATTTTTTCCAATAAAAAAGATGATCCCTCCACAAACGGCAACCAGCACCCAGGCCATCCATCGTATTTTAATAAAGCGGGTCAGCAGGTTTTTATATCCGCTTTCCATCTTTTGAAAGAAGGGTTCTGTTCGCTCATAAAATTTGCCATGACCGCTGTTTTTCCGGGTCATATAGACGTTTAAAACTGGCGTAATTGTAAGGGAAACAACAGCCGAAACCAGTACAGCGCCTGCCACTACCACTCCAAATTCTCTAAACAATCTACCTACAAAACCCTCTAAAAATATTACAGGTAAAAACACAACTGCCAGTGTGATGGAGGTAGAAATGACGGCAAAAAATATTTCGCGGCTACCTACAAGAGCGGCTTTCTTTATGGACATGCCCTCTTCTAACTTTCTAAAAATATTTTCGGTAACTACAATTCCATCATCAACCACTAGCCCCGTTGCCAATACTATGGCAAGCAGCGTTAGCACGTTTATTGAAAAGCCCGCCACATACATAATAAAGAAACATGCAACCAATGAAATCGGGATGTCAATCAGTGGCCTGATGGCAATAAGCCAGTTTCTAAAAAAGAAGAAGATCACTAAAATAACCAGCGTTAGCGATATCATTAAAGTTTCCTGAACCTCGTGTAGAGAACGGCGAACATTGCGGGTAGTATCTACCAAAACATTCATTTCAATATCCGACTTCTCGGTATTTTTTATGTCTTCTAGGCGCTTATTAAATTCGTTAGAAATATTAATGTAGTTAGCACCAGGTTGCGGAATGATGGCCATACCCACAGCATTTACTCCATTATATTTCCAACTGCTTTCTTCGTTTTGGGGCCCTAATTCAACTTTTGCAACATCGCTCAGGCGTACAATGCCTGATGCATCCTGCCGCACAATTAAATTATTGAAATCAGTTTCTGTTGTTAAACGGCCAAGTGTACGGATGATCAGTTCAGTATTGTTACCAGATATTTTTCCGGATGGCAGCTCTACGTTTTCTCTATTAAGTGCAGTTTGCACCTCACTAAACGAAATATTATAACCAGCAAGTTTTTTGGGCTGAAGCCAGATGCGCATGGCGTAGCGTTTTTGCCCAAAAATATTTACAGCACTTACTTCCTTAATTGTTTGAAATCTTTCTAATAGCACGTTTTCGGCATAGTCACTTAATTCGAGCAATCCTTTGGTACGGCTTTGTACGGCTAATAAAATAATAAACTCACTGTTGGCATCTGCCTTACTTACTGTTGGTGGCTCATCCAGATCTTCAGGTAAACTACGGGCAGCCTGGCTTACTTTATCGCGAACGTCATTCGCTGCTTCTTCCAGGGGAATACTCAGATCAAACTCAACCGTAATATTGCTGGAACCAGCATTGCTGGATGAGGTAATACTTTTAATACCCGGAATGCCATTAACCGCTTTTTCTATTGGCTCTGTTATCTGAGTTTCAATAATGTCAGAATTGGCACCGGTATAGGAGGTTCTAACATTTACAATTGGCGGGTCGATAGCAGGGTATTCTCTTACACTTAAAAAAGTAAAGCCAACTACACCAAAAAGTATAATTAATATATTGATAACGGTAGCAAGTACCGGGCGCCTGAGTGATAATTCTGAAATATTCATGCTAGTGCAACTTTCTTGTTTAACTTAAATAAAGAGGCAAGATGTAAGTTGTTTGTTACTTGCTTACCTCTTCCAAAGTTTTTACACTTCTTATTTTTACAGGTGAATTTGGGCGGGCAAATAAAACACCGCTCACTACAACGCTGTCGCCGCCTGACAAACCACTGGTAACTTGTACGGTTCCTTCTTTTCTAACACCGGTTTGTATTTCTGTAAATTTCGCTTTACCGTTTTTTATTACAACCACTTGTTTGGCTCTGGCATCAGGTATTATAGCGTTTGCTGGAACCATTATTCCATTGTTTTGGCCTGCATCTATATACACTTTTACAAAGCTACCAGCATTCAATCCACCGTTTTCTTGTAAACGCGCCCTCACCAAAACGTTGCGGGTTGTAGTATTTACTTGTGGCTCTATAGCCATAATGGTTGCACGCCTTCTATCGCCATCCGCTAGTTCAATTACTACCGAACCACCCCTTTTTATAACATTCGCATTGGCTTCCGGCAGGGTAAAATCAACCCGAACATTACCGATTTGTTGCAGCGTAGCCAAAATGGTTTGTGGAGTAACATAAGCACCATTGCTTACTTGTCTTAAGCCTACAACGCCAGAGAAGGGAGCTCTTACAATTGTCTTAGCCATTTCAGCCTGTAGGATTGCAATATCAGCTCGCAGGCTGTTGGTTTGGTTTAGTGCAATATCATAATCCGCCTGATTAATGCCTTGTATATCTAGCAACTTCTTGTAACGCTCTACAGTAGTTTCTGCCAGATTTAGTTGTACTTTAATTTTTTGGAGTTGTGCCCTGAGGTCTGCATCGTTTATCTTAGCGACAACGCTTCCCTTTGCAACACGACTACCTTCGGCAATATTGAGGTAAGTTAATCGTCCACTTATTTCAGGACGTATCTCAACAAATTCACCTGCTACTATGCTTCCGTTTGCTTCAATAGTGTTTGCAATTGATTGGGAATTTACTACGATCACATCAACAGTTGGCGGTGGTGCCTCCGCATTTTTTTTTAGATCATTCTTTTTGCTTTTGCATGATAAGAAAACCAGAAATAGTAGTACACAAGAAATTTTATTCATTGTTTATTAGCATTGGTCAGCGAAAAATTGCAGATGATAGCAGAAAATAGCTGCGAAGGTCGCTGATGTTTTATCATTAAAAATAAGTTAACCGGCAAAAGCCCCAAACTTAGGTGAACTTAAAAAGTAATCGGTTAAGCCCTCTAGGGTTATTTCGATTTTTCATCAAAAAATCTATATAACCTGCAAACACCAAAATTGTTTTTGTATTTAATTATGTTAAGTGCCTCGTAATTATACTTTTTTTAAAATGTGTCGGTATATGTTTTGCATTTCTAATAGCACTATCATTCATTCAATCTAAAGGTTACTCAGGTTCTAAATATGAAAAAAATACTTACATACTTATTATTAATCTCCATTCTTACAGCTTGCTCAACAAGCAACTTAATAACACGTACTCCCGAGCAGGATAAGAATGTTTATGAACTGATTGATAAGCTATCAAAAAATCAGACCGATGGAAATTTGCAAAAAGATTTTGAGGATGCTTATGCTACCGCAGTATTAGCGCATCAGGCCAAAATAAATACCTACAAAAGCTCTGATGCAGTAGAGCGATGGGAGCAGGTGATGATTGAATATGGGCATTTGAAAAAACTTTCTCAAGCGGTGAAATCATCGCCGGCTGCCAGTAAATTGGTCAATGTTCAGTCATATGACGAGCTTTATGCCGAAGCGAAAAGCAATGCGACCGATGCATATTATTCCAAAGCAAAAAGCTTATTAAACGTTAGCGATAGAGATGCTTCAAAGGACGCTTATACACTATTACAAAAAGCTGACAACCTTACCCCTGGTTACAAAGACACCAAGGCTTTGATGAATAAAGCTTACAACGAGAGTATTTTAAACGTTGTAGTAGTACCCGTAAACTATTATGCTCAATCTTATGGCTATTGGGGTTTGCAAAATGATTATGTGCAACAAGAACTCGTGAGAGACCTTCGGTTTCAGCTTGGGAGTGGGAGCGTAAAAGTATATAGTGAACAAGAAGCCCGAAGTCAGCGTATTGTTCCTGATCGATTTATAGAACTCCGTTGGGATGAATTATTTATGCCACAACCTTACACGCAAACTTTTACTAAAAATCTGTCGAGGCAAATACAGACTGGCGTTACAAAAGATAATCAGCCAATTTACACTACGGTAAATGCCACTTTATATGTTACCCGGCGTGAGGTACGTGCAGGAGGAAACCTAATGGCTCGCGTAAGCGATCAATCCGGGCAAACTATCTTATCAGATTATTTTCCATCAAACTATAATTATGTGCAGGAAAATGCAACCTACCGTGGCGATGTTAGGGCGCTTGGCTCTTATGAACTTTCGTTACTTAATAATTCCCGAATGAATAATTATGGAAGAAGAGACATTTTTTCGGGAGTGTTGCAACAAGTATATCCTCAATTACTTAGCAGATTAAGGGGAATAATTTGGTAGAAATTAGGTGAATTGTTTGGCGGTTAAAGCATTTTTATTAGCTGCGAAAACTTACTAAAACATGTAGCGCTATTAAACAAGCACTTGATATACGATCCAACTCATTAAGTAAGCGAGTGCGGTCATGTAAATTAATTGAACCATAGGCCACTTCCAGGTTTTGGTCTCACGTTTTACAACAGCAAGGGTACTCATACATTGCATGGCTAAAACGTAAAACACCATTAAACTTACACCAGTTGCTAATGTGTACACTTTAGTGCCGTCCTCTCTTACAGCGGATTTCATTTTTTGTCTTAACGAAGTTTGTCCGTTGTCTTCTTCAACACTATAAAGTGTGGCCATTGTGCCAACAAAAACTTCTCTAGCAGCGAAAGATGTTATCAAAGCAATTCCTATTTTCCAATCGAACCCTAAGGGAGTTATGGTTGGTTCGATGGCTTTACCTAAAATTCCTGCGTAAGAATTTTGTAGTTTTTGTGATCGCAATTCTTTATCAATTAATGCTACGTTGGCATTAGGTTGTTGTTTCAGTTGCGCATATTTAGTCTCCAATTTGTCCATTCTGTTTGATGGACCAAAGCTGCTTAAAAACCACAAAAGCAAACTAATAACCATGATCACTTTACCTGCATCCGTAACAAATATTTTGGCCTTTTCCACCATAGTGATCCCAACATTTTTCCACCTGGGCGATCTGTACAATGGTAACTCTAATATGAAAAAACTACGCTCTTTTATGTTGATTATAAACTTGAACACATAACTGGCTAGCAATGCCATCACGGTTCCTAAAAGATATAGACCCATCATTGCCAAACCCTGCCAACTTAAAAACCCCCAAACAAATTTGGTGGGAATTACAAGACTTACAAGAATGGTATAAACGGGAAGGCGGGCGCTGCAACTCATTAAAGGTGTAACCAATATTGTCAATAACCTTTCCTTTTGGTTTTCAATACTTCGCGCACTCATAATGGCGGGTACGGCGCAGGCCAGCCCACTAATCATTGGCATAACGCTTTTACCATTAAGCCCAACTTTACGCATCAACTTATCGCTTAAGAAACTAATGCGCGCCATATAACCACTATCCTCTAAAATGGTTATTAGCCCAAACAAGATCATTATTTGCGGAATAAAAATCAATATGCCGCCTAAACCTGCAATTACACCGTTTACCAAAAGATCACTCCACCACACCTGAGGCAATGCAGTTTCTAAAAAGCTAGAGATCCCTGTAAACATCCAGTCGATGGCGTCCATCGGATATTGCGCAAGCCAAAAAATGCTTTGGAATAAAAGAAACAAAACAGTAAGCAGAATGAGGTAACCCCATTTTCGGTGAAGTAACACGTCATCCAGCTTATCAGTATACAATTTTTTTTGCAATGGATCTGCTTCAACCACGCTTTGCTGCATTATCTGCCTGATCCTTGTATAGCGTTGTAAAATTTCTTCAGCCTGCAGTTTTGTGGGATTGAAATGGTACTTTTTCTCAATCTTTTCAATTTTATGCTGTAACGTACTTTCTAGCGGAAAATGTTCGTGGTTTATCAGATAGTGTACCGATGCATAATCACTTAGGTCAGGCAATAATTTTTGCAGATGATCAATGGACTGTTCGGCCAAAGTTTTAACATCAATAAAGTCACGCGCTGGTGGGCGGTATTGTTGCTTTGCAGTTTGTAACAGCGCTTTTCTTAAGGCTGTTAACCCCTTATTTTTTCTTGGATTTATTGGAATGATGGGGACACCTAACTCACGCTCTAGCTCCAAAACATCTATTTCAATACCGCGATTTTTAGCCAGATCTACCATGGTAAGGGCAACTACAACTGGTACTTTAAGATCTATGATCTGAGTGCAGAATAACAGATTTCGTTTCAGATTGCTTGCATCGGCTACCAACACTACCATATCAGACTGGGTCGTCTCATCCACATTCATCAACACTTTGTAAGCCACCCACTCATCAGCACGACGAGGGTAAAGACTATAAGTGCCGGGTAGGTCAATAATGTTGGCAACGAATCCGGTTTCTAATTCACTCCTTCCTGTTTTCTTGTCTACCGTAACGCCTGGGAAATTTCCAATTTTTTGGTTTAGCCCTGTTAATGCGTTGAATAACGATGATTTACCACAATTGGGATTACCTACTAATGCAATATTTACGGAAGCTTTTGCCATTTAAAGGCTGCAAAAATAACTTCAAAAAGAAAATGTCGGTTACGAATAAGGGAGTTTAAAGAGGTCATAATCAATATTTGAATGGGTTTAACAGTTATAAGATGAAGAACTGATTAAGCAACATTCGAAGCACTCTAATGGTCTTAAAATAAAACTTCATACTTCTCTTCCTCTCAACCCTTCAATAATACACGATAAAGTTTGTGTCGCTTACAACGCTTTACTGGTCTAATACTATTTTTGCCGTATGAGAAGAAAGCGGGAAGTGCTTCAAAATGTTGTGCTTGAAAATTATGCGGCGGAGGGTAAATCATTGGCCAGGATTGATGGTAAGGTGATTTTTGTAGAAAATACAATCCCTGGTGATGAGGTGGATGTGTTACTAAGAAAAAATAAAAAGGATTGGGCAGAGGGTATTGCCATTCATTTTCATAAATACTCAGACCAGCGAGTTGAGCCTTTTTGCCAGCACTTTGGTGTTTGCGGCGGTTGCCAATGGCAAATGCTTCCCTACGAAAAACAGTTGGAATACAAACAACAGCAGGTAACAGATAACCTGCAAAGGATTGCAAAAGTGTCTTTACCTGCAATCAGTCCTATTATTGGTGCTGCCGAAACCAGGTACTACCGCAACAAAATGGAGTACACCTTTTCTACCAAACGGTTTTTATTGCCTGAGGAATTAGGGAACGAAAATATTTCGTCAGAAGAAAATGTTGTTGGCTTTCATGCAAAAGGACTTTTTGATAAAGTTGTGCCCATTATAACCTGTCACTTGCAATTGGAACCTACCAACCGCTTGCGATTGGCTATTCGCGATTACGCTATCCAGCACAAATTGTCTCATCACGATATTCGGCAGCACGAAGGTTATTTAAGAAACCTGCAGGTTCGATTAGCTACCACCGGAGAATTAATGGTGAATATTGTTTTAGGCTACGAAGATGTAAAACTTCGCGAACCCCTGCTTGACTTTATAAGCGATTCATTTCCCGAGATAACTACTTTACTATATACCATCAATCAAAAACGAAACGATAGTTTATATGATCTTAATACTAAAGTTTATAAGGGCAAAGGCCATATTATAGAAAAGCTGGAAGATTTTCAGTTTATGATATCACCCAAATCATTCTTTCAAACCAATACCAAGCAAGGTGAAAAGCTGTACCAGATAACACGAGAGTTTGCTGCACTCACCGGTAAAGAGATAGTATACGACCTTTATTGTGGTACCGGAAGCATTGGCATTTTTGTAAGCAAACTTGCAAAAAAAATTGTAGGCGTTGAGGTAATAGCGGAAGCCATAGAAGATGCTAAAGAAAACGCCCGCCTAAACGGTTTAAACCACGCTGAATTTTTTGCGGGTGATGTAATAGACATTTGCGATGATGCCTTTTTTGAGCAACACGGCAAGCCGGATGTTATCATAAGCGATCCACCGCGGGCGGGTATGCATGAGAAGTTGATTAATAAACTGTTGGAAATTGCAGCACCACTTATAGTGTACGTAAGTTGTAACCCAGCTACACAGGCAAGAGACATTGCCTTGCTTGATGAGAAATATGTAGTTACCAAAATACAGCCGGTCGATATGTTTCCGCATACGTTACATATAGAGAATGTTGTACAATTACAACTTCGATAACCTTAATTGATGGTACATTTGCGGCAATAGAAGCACTCTGATTTTATGACAGAATTTCGTCCCGGCAGGTTTGAGATATTACCGCTTACCATAAAAAATCTCTTAATTGTAAATGTGCTTTTTTTCTTAGCGCAAAATACAATTGGCAAAAGCTCATTCATCAACCTTGAGGATATATTAGCGCTTCACCACGTAAAATCGCCTTTGTTTAAACCGTGGCAATTGATAACGCACATGTTTTTGCACGGCGGCCTTATGCACTTGTTCGGCAATATGTTTGCGTTGTGGATGTTTGGTTCCATTCTCGAAAACCTGTGGGGACCTAAACGGTTTCTTACTTTTTATTTTATATGCGGTATTGGAGCTGCTTTACTTCACTTAGGGTTTTTGTGGTACGATTACCACCCGCTTCTGCAAGATTTTATGGTGGTAAAAAACCATCCAACCCCTGAGATCGTTTACAATTTCTACCAAAAGTATTCTTTGTTTGCTGATCGGGAAGCCGCAGACGTTATAAACAGTTATTTGCGAGAGCCACAAAACTCATTGTATATGGAGAAGGCAATCTCTTATATATCTGACCTTACCAATGCGGCCATAAGCACCCCAACTTTAGGTGCCAGCGGCGCTGTATTTGGCGTGCTTGCAGCATTTGTTTATTTATTTCCGAACACTAACATTTATCTATATTTTTTATTTCCAATCAAGGCAAAATGGCTTGGCCTAGCCTATTTTGGAATGGAGATTTTTTATGCTATACAAAACAGTGCAGGCGATAATGTTGCCCGTTGGGCGCACATTGGTGGAGGCATTGTTGGCTTTCTTTTAGTGGTAACCTGGAACAAAAATAATCGCAAACGGTTTTATTGAAGTTAGGTGCACAATTCTTAATTTCATAGACATATCCTGATTAGTATGAGTGTGTTGGAACAAAATAGTAGAAAAAAAATGATGCTGGGGCAGGACGGGAATGCTCTATTTATTTTACTAGCTGTGAATGCAGTGATATTTGTAATTGTTTTATTTGTAAAAATCGTTTATCAGATAACAGGTAGTAGTGTAACTGATTTTAATCGTGAGGTTTTAGCATGGTTACAAATACCTGCAAATAGCAATATATTTCTTACCAGACCTTGGACACTCATCACTTACATGTTTACTCAGGTTGGCATTCTGCATTCCATTGTAAACCTAATATGGCTTTGGTGGTTTGGCTACCTTTTTCAAAATATTGCCGGCGACAAAAAACTTATTCCGCTTTATATATATGGTGGTTTCGTAGGAGGGTTAGTATTTCTATTATCAGTTAATACTATTCCGGCGCTCAGAGCAAACTTTAACCAATTATCACTTTTAGGTGCCGGACCGGCTATTATGGGTATTGCAATAGCAACAACTACATTATCACCCAATTTCAAGATGTTTCCACATATAAAGGGTGGAGTTTCGTTATGGGTACTAACTGCCATTTATGTGGTCATTAATTTTATTACTACAGTACCAACAAATGGCGGCTCTGCATTGGCAGCGGTTGGCGGTGGGGTGATTGGCTTTTTGTTTGTTTGGCAAATGAAAAAGGGAAACGACTGGGGTGCCTGGATGATCAATCTGGTAGATTGGGTTGACGGTTTATTCAACCCGGATAAAAAGCATCAGAAAAAGATGGAGCAACAACGATTGTTTTATAAATCAGAAAAAAAACCTTTTGTAAAAACGCCTCATATCACTCAACAACGTGTGGATGAACTTTTGGATAAGATTAATCAAAAAGGCTATTATTTTTTATCAGACGAAGAGAAAGACTTCTTAAAAAAAGCCGCTAACGAGGAGTTGTAGTTGCATGATTAAATTTATACGCGGCACTTTCGTACTTATTACCGTTGTTATGCTACTAGTTTACTTTGTAGCATCTCTCTCACCTTATATAAGTCCATTAGTCTTTTGGCCAATTACTTTTCTTAGTCTGGGGTTTTTATTCATTGCCATTTCAACCTTCCTGGTTATTTTAATCTGGTTATTTGTAAATTGGAAAGCGTCTGCTTTTCTGTTCGCTCTTTTCATTTTAGTAGGCTATAGCAATTTAAAAGCAACTGTAGCACTCCACTTTTTTTCCAATTTCAATTATCAAAAAGATAGCAACGCTTTACGTGTAATGACGTGGAATGTGCGATATTTTGACGAAAACATCAGGCTATTTGATACTCCTAATTCTATTAGACGACAGATGTTTGATTTTATAAGAAAAGCAGATCCCGACGTTATTCTTTTTCAGGATTATCTGGATTATCAAAGCAATACAATGACCTCCAACATATCTATGGTAAGGGATTCTTTAGGTTACTCATATTGCTACACTACAAAGGATATGAGCGGTCATAACTCATACGGAGATTCTGATGCCGGGGTAGGTATGTTTTCAAAAATTCCTTTGACTGATAGTGGAAAGGCAACATTCAACATCGGGTCCGAAAGCGTAGGTTATATAGATCTGCTGTATAAAAACCGCAAAGTGCGCATTCTTACTACCCACTTATTATCAACCGGTATACATCCAAGTAAAGAGTATAGTGCAGGATACAGAGATTACGACAGCATTTACGCTTATGGAAGGTCTGTAATGGGTCGCTTACAATATTACGATCAGGTACATACGGAACAAGCTAAGATAGTAAAGGCAGTAGCCGATGAAAGTCCGCACCCTGTCATCATTACAGGCGATTTTAACTCCGTGCCCAGCAGCTATGTATATCATTTGATAAAAGGAAATAGAAAAGATGTTTTTGTAAATAAAGGACTAGGGCTTGGGCATACATATAAGGGTTTGTCCAAAACGCTCCGAATAGATTTTATGCTGGTTGATCAACGTTTCAGAGTGAAACAAGTAGCAACTCCTCAACTAAATTTGTCCGATCATTATCCTGTGATTGCTGACCTCTACTGGAAGTAACGCTCCCCATCAGTATTTTTTTATATTTACACCATGGCAATACGAATGGTACGCAGGTTTACTAAGGGAATATTTGTTTGGATAAATGTTGCCTTCGCTGTCATATTTCTTTTATCATGTCTCGCGCCTTATCTTAATCCATCTACCTGGTGGTTTATGGGTTTTTTAGGTTTGATGTTTCCCTACCTGGCATTGATCTTATTATTGTTTATTATTTTTTGGTGGGTAGTTAAACCATCATTATCTCTAATTTCTATGTTGGTATTATTGGTAGGATGGAAACAATTTTCTGTTTTATCAGGCTTCAAAACCAATACATCCTTTACGGCTAAAAAGTCGGGCGAGCACTTAAGAATTATTGACTGGAATATTAGAAGTTTTGAAGGATTAAGTCTTAAAAAAGACAAGAAGCGAATGGATCGCTTATCCATTGCTGAAGCCATCACATCTCGCAACCCTGATGTGATTTGTTTGCAAGAGTTCAATCACTCCAATATTCAAAACAACATCAGTCTTTTTACTAAGCAGTATCCTTATTATTTCTATGCAAAAGATTTTAAGTCGAAAACCGTTGGGTATCAGGTGGGCTGCATTATTTTTTCAAAGTATCCTATCATAGATTCAAGTAAAATAAAGTTTCAGGGCTCTTTCTCCGAAAGTCTTATATCTGTCGATATTCAATCGCCGCAAGGCGTATTTAGGGTTTATAATACACACCTGCAATCGTTTCAAGTTTGCTAAAGAAGATTATGATGGCATGGATAAAATAAAGCATACAGATGATGAAGCTTTGCGGTCATCAAAAACGCTGGCGCAAAAAATGAAAATTGCTTTTACCAAAAGAGGTGAACAAGCACGATTGGTTCGCAGCGCTTTAAACAATACGCCACTTCCATCCATTATCTGTGGAGATTTTAATGACGTTCCAAACAGTTACACTTACTACCATATAAGAAGCAACTGGCAAGATGCATTTTTAAGTAGCTCCATGGGCATTGGTCGTACCTATTTAGCCGTAGCACCAACACTTCGCATTGATTATATACTTTCTAACAACAAAGTAACCATTCACCAATTTGATATGGTTGATGAAGACTTAAGTGATCACCTTATGTTAATCTCCGACATCAGTCTCAATTAAAAGCATTTTGTATTCGACAGTCCAATATTAAAAACTTCTTTATCTTCGTTTTAATGAATGTAGCTCTACATACCATCTATTATTGTTGTTGAAATTAGTTCGCAACGCGCTTCCTATCTTTTTATAAATCAGGTCCATTACATTTATTACTTTTTCTATGTCGCAACTTAAAGTGTACAATTCTCTTACTCGCAAGAAAGAAATATTTACTCCCATAAACCCTGGCTATGTAGGTATGTATGTTTGCGGACCTACTGTTAGCGGCGAAAGCCATTTGGGGCATGCACGCCCGTTTATTACATTCGATATTATTTATAGGTATTTGATGTATCTGGGTTATAAAGTGCGCTACGTGCGCAACATAACCGATGCAGGACATTTTGAAGAAGAAGGGCGTGAGGCTGAAGACAAGATCAGTAAAAAAGCCATTTTAGAAAAGTTAGAGCCTATGGAGCTTGTTCAAAAATATACGAACATGTTTCAGGCTGCTATGCGCAAGTTCAACAACATTGACCCTAACATTGAACCTACTGCAACAGGCCATATCGTAGAGCAAATAGTAATGATTGAAAAAATTATTAAAGATGGTTATGCTTACGTAAGCAATGGCAGTGTTTATTTTGATGTGGAGAAATATAATGATGACTTTTCTAAGAAAGGGATGCCTTATGGCATGTTAAGTGGCCGTGTGTTAGACGATCAATTAGATACTACGCGCGAATTAGAAAATCAAGAAGAAAAACGAAACAAGCAAGATTTTGCGCTTTGGAAAAAAGCTCCCGCAGAACACATCATGCGGTGGCAAAGCCCATGGGGTGAGGGTTTTCCAGGTTGGCACATTGAATGCTCCGCAATGAGTTCAAAATATTTGGGTGATGAATTTGATATACATGGAGGCGGAATGGATCTGCAATTTCCTCATCACGAGTGCGAGATTGCTCAGAGCTCTGTTGTAAACCATAAGACACCAGCACGCTATTGGTTACACAATAACATGATAACCATCAACGGTAGAAAAATGGGTAAGAGTTACAACAACGTTGTAAAACTTAGCGAGCTTTTTACCGGCAATCATCCGGTTTTAGAACAGGCTTATAGCCCTATGACCATTCGCTTTTTTATACTGCAAACGCATTATAGAAGCACTTTAGATTTTGGTAACGAAGCTTTACAAGCATCCGAAAGAGGTTTAAAAAGATTGTGGGATGCTTATCAATTTCTCCAAAAAATTAAATTGGATGAACTTGAGAATAGTTGAAACTCTTTCCGATGAAGAAGCTGTTGAACTAAACGCTAAAGTGCTGCGCCTGCTAAATGAGTTTGATGATTTTATGAACGACGATTTTAGCACTGCGAAAGTACTGGCAAACATGTTCGAACTAGTGCCCGTCATAAATGGTATTAAGGATAAACATATATCAACGGGTACTTTAGCAACCAATACTTTGCAGCAGTTGCAAGAAAAAATGAAGTTATTTGTTGAAGAAGTGTTTGGATTAAAGGATGAGCAGGAAGGCGATATAGGAAAACTAGACGGCATCATTCAGGTGTTGATTGACCTTAGAAAACAAGCTCGCTCTAAAAAAGATTTCGCTACTTCTGATACCATCCGCAATCAGCTACTGCAGTTGGGTATTTCTATAAAAGATGAGAAAGATGGCAATATGAGCTATTCATTCATCTAATATTTTGCCAATTAATGATCACAATCTTCAGCATGTGCGTGGTTATGCACCCTGCAAGATTTGTAGTTAAGTATATGGCCTAGAATTATCAAAATAACTGCCGGCACCAATAACCATAACTCAAACTTTATAAAAAATAGTTTCAGCGTTAGAAAAACAAAGCCGGCAGAAAACACCAATATCGGTACAATACTGTGGTGATGTTTTTTCCAGCCATGGTATAAAGAATACATCCCAATACCAAAGGCTACAATCACCATAAAAATTTCAAACGTTTGGTTTTCAATCAACTCTAAACCAAATACCGGCAAGCTTGTTAGAAAAAGTGGCAGCAATGCACAGTGTATTGCGCAAGCCAGCGACGTTGTAATCCCTAGAGCATCCCAATTGATCTTCATGTTCATCAGAGAGCAAAACTAAAACAATGCAACATTGTTGCAAAATTTTTGTCGCTAGCTTTTCATTAACTAATGCATAGTAAACAGAGTATTAACTTTGTAACAAATAGTGCCATGAGCAAAAAGTTTCTTATTTACACATTGTTTTTTGTTGTGTTGACCGGAGGATTTTTCTTTTTTTTATATGGTGATAATGACGAATGGAAAACAAAATTAGCCGTAGTCAGCCACGTTGAGCCTTTTGCTTTTACCAACCAAAATAATGAGCAGGTTACGCAAGCTGATTTAAAGGGAAAAGTTACTGTAGTAGAATATTTTTTTACCACTTGTACTGGCATCTGTCCGCGTATGAATACCAGCATGAAAAAAATCTACAATCAGTTTAAAAACGAAGACGATTTTTTAATTTTAGCACATACAGTACAACCCGAAATTGATAGTGTGCAGCGGTTAAAATTTTTTGCTGATAGCTTAGGTGTTGACACTAACAAATGGGTTTTTCTCACAGGAAAAAAAGATAGCCTTTACAAAGCAGCACGAGTTAGTTACCTGTTAGATGATCCCAAAAACAGTGTAGAAAAAATTGAAGATCAATTTATACATACTCAATTTTTTTCGCTGGTTGATAGGCAAGGGCAGGTTAGGGGAGGTGTATATGACGGTCTTAAAAAAGATGAAATGGAACGTTTAGCAGTTGATATCGAAAAGCTATTAAAAGATAAAGGCTAGTTATTTTAATTTACAAGTTTGGAAACTATTGCAACTATATTAAAAAGAAATCAGTTAAGCGTAACAGATAGTCGGAAAAAGATCTTAGAACTTTTTCGATCTAACAATGGTGCGCTGGCTCATCACGATATAGAAGCGCGTGCAAGTGAAAAGTTTGACCGTGTTACTATTTATAGAACGCTACAAACATTTGTAGATAAAGGCATCATTCATACCATACCTACTGCTGATAACTCTATACGCTATGCACTCTGTAAAGATGATTGTAGCGAAGGACACCATCACGACAATCATGTACACTTTGTTTGTGATAACTGCAATACAACTTATTGTCTGGATAATGTGGTAACTCCAAACCTCGCTTTACCAAACGGTTTTAAACCTAAGGTAATTGACGTTGTTGTTAATGGTACTTGCAATAACTGTCATTAAATTACAAGGAAAACATAAATCATTTTACTTCTTGGATAATGAAGCAACCTAAATTTGCAAAGCTAAATTTTGCACCTTTTTTAAAAGAAATATGATACAATACGATCGGTTTGTGCTTGATAATGGATTAAGAGTAATTGTACACGAAGACCACAGTACGCCCATGGCAGTAGTAGATGTAATGTATGATGTAGGCGCCCGAGATGAAGACCCAAACAAAACAGGTTTTGCTCATTTGTTTGAACACTTGATGTTTGGTGGCAGCATTAATGTACCTGATTATGATGAGCCGTTGCAAATGGCCGGAGGCGAGAATAATGCGTATACCACTAATGACATAACAAATTACTATATTCAAATTCCTGCTGAAAATTTGGAGACCGCTTTTTGGCTGGAAAGTGATCGAATGTTAAGCCTTGCCTTTAGCGAAAAAAGCCTAGAGGTGCAACGAAAAGTGGTATGCGAAGAGTTTAAAGAACATTATATCAATAAGCCTTATGGCGATGTTTGGCATAAATTAAGGGAACTTTCGTACAAGCAACATCCCTTACCGCTGGATGACGATTGGTAAAGAACTGGACCATATTCAAGATGCTAAATTTGAACGATGTAAAAGAGTTCTTCTTTAAACACTACAGACCAATTAACGCCGTATTGGTTGTAGCCGGCCATGTTAAATTGGAGGAGGTAAAACGATTAGCCAATAAATGGTTTGGTCCTATTGAATCAGGTACTAAATATGTAAGAAACCTACCCCAAGAGCCACTGCAAACGCATCCGAGATTTTTATCGGTTGAGGCCGATGTTCCTTTGGATGCATTTTTTAAAACATGGCATATGGCAGATCGTTTAAGCAAAGGTTATTACACTGCAGATCTTATTGGCGATATACTTAGTGGCGGGGGATCTTCCAGATTATTCCAATCACTGGTTAAAGAGAAACAGTTGTTTAGCAGTATTGATTGTCACCACATGGGTAGTGTTGAGTCTGGTTTGCTAACTATAGAAGGCAAGCTAGTTAAAGGCACAGCTATGGAAGATGCAGCCAAAGCTGTGCAAGAAGAAGTAGATAAGATAAAAACCGAATTAGTTAGTGAGGTGGAGCTTGCGAAAGTGAAAAACAAAACGGAAAGCATGATAGCCTTTGAAGATATGAGTGTTATGAACCGTGCTAATAGTTTGGCCACTTACGAATTATTGGGTGATGCAAATATGATGAATACTGAACTTGTACGTTATCAAAACGTATCCATCTACGATATAAAAGAAACGGCCGAGGAAATATTTGCCGAAAGAAATAGTAACACCATGCACTATTTCAGTAAAAACTAAATTGTTTTATTACCCTAAACGAACGGATGTTACAAAGAAATATAGCGCCAAAAATTACCGATGCGGTGGATATGCATCTTCACCTGCAACCCTATCAATTTTACACTTTAGATAATGGCGTTCCGGTATATGCAATTGATGCTGGTGCCGAAGAAGTTTCGTTAGTTGATATTGTGTTTTATGCCGGTAACTCTTACGAGCAAAAAAATATAGTTGCTGCCTCTGCAAACTTTTTATTGAAGAATGGAACTACACAAAAAACAGCCTTTCAAATAAACGAACACTTTGAATATTTTGGGGCTTACTTAAATAGAAATTGCTATAACGAAACTGCTAACATCACCCTGCATTGTTTAAATAAACATTTGAATAACGTTTTACCTGTAATAGCAGAAATCCTCACTGACTCTACATTTCCCGAAGAAGAACTTGCCATATACAAGCAAAACCAAAAACAGAAGTTACAAGTCAATTTAAAGAAGTGCGACTTTGTAGCCAATAGATTGATTGATGAATGCCTCTATGGAACTGACCATCCTTATGGCAAGTATACATCAGCCGAAAGTTTTGATGCAGTGCAACAAACTGAGTTGGTAGATTTCTACGATCAATATTATAAAAATGGCACTTGCATCATTTTTGTTGCGGGAAAACTTCCTACTGATATAATACAACAGCTAAACAACGTATTTGGGCATTTACCTTTAAATCAAGCTCCATTAAAAGAGCCGCAACATGTGTTAAAACCTGCTACAGAAAAGTTATATAATATTATAAATGATGAGGCGGGTGTGCAAAGTGCCATCCGTGTAGCAAGGTCTTTTCCTAATCGTTTACACCCGGATTTTATTAAGGCACAGGTACTTAATAATTTGTTCGGTGGCTTTTTCGGCTCCAGACTTATGAGTAACATAAGAGAAGACAAAGGTTATACGTACGGCATACATAGTTACTTTCAAAGCCATTTGCAACAAAGTGCCTGGCTTATAAGTACCGAGGCAGGTAGAGATGTTTGCCAGGCAACACTGAAAGAAATTTATAGTGAAATGGACATTCTACGTAATGAGTTGGTTGATGAAGAAGAATTGTTGCTTGTAAGAAACTATATGATGGGCAGTATTCTTGGCGACCTTGATGGTCCGTTTCAGATAATAGCGCGTTGGAAAAATTACATTTTAAATGGATTAACTGATGCATATTTCACCACATCAATCAATACTATAAGAACAGTTACCGCAGAAGATTTAAAAGAATTAGCAGAACGCTATTTTGTAAAAGATGAATTTTATGAGTTAACGGTGGTATAGTAAGAAACCGGTTTTGTAACAGCATAAAAAGTTCCTATGACAAAGTTTTTAATCAAGCTTCTCATTACCAGCATTGCCGCCTTGTTAGCTTCATACCTGCTGACGGATGTATATATTGACACCTTATATACTGCTTTTATTGTTGCTATTGTTTTAGCCTTGCTTAACACGTTTGTTAAGCCCATTTTAGTATTACTCACTATACCCATAAGCATACTTACCCTAGGTTTATTTCTTATCGTCATCAACATAATCATTATTAAAGTAGCCGCATTTTTAGTCGATGGTTTTGATGTTCGAAGTTGGTTTGCTGCATTGTTATTCAGTTTAATTGTTTCTGTGGTAAGCTATATCTTAGAAGGACTGTTTGGCAAAGACAAATAGCCATTTTTAAACCATAGATCTATGCACTTCAATCGCACAACGCTTACAAATGATGAGTTGCTGGCATTCTATAAAAATCTACAACTCTCTCGTTTAATTGAAGAGAAAATGTTGCTGCTGCTTAGGCAAGGCAGGGTAAGCAAATGGTTCAGCGGCATTGGTCAAGAGGCTATTTCCGTTGGTGCAACAATGGCTTTAGATGATGATGAATGGGTTATGCCATTGCATAGAAACTTAGGCGTGTTCACCACCCGAAAAATGCCATTGGAAAAGCTTTTTAAACAATGGCAAGGTAATCTGGATGGTTATAGTAAGGGGCGAGAACGCAGTTTTCACTTTGGCAATCGGGACCATCATATATGCGGAATGATCTCTCATCTGGGACCGCAACTTTCCATTGCCGATGGCGTGGCATTGGCACACAAACTCTCACAACAACAAAAGGTATCATTAGCATTTACGGGCGACGGTGGCACAAGCGAAGGCGACTTTCATGAAGCATTAAATGTAGCGGCAGTATGGGGTTTGCCCGTAATATTTATAATAGAAAATAATGGTTATGGATTAAGTACTCCCGTGCACGAACAATACAAATGCAGCAACCTGGTTGACAAAGCAAAAGGCTATGGAATGGAAGGTGTGTTGATTGATGGTAACAACATTCTATCAGTGTACGATACAGTGAAGGGTGTTCGTCAATATTGCATTGAAAATCAAAAACCATATTTAATTGAGTGTGCTACTTTTAGAATGCGTGGACATGAAGAAGCCAGCGGCACTAAATATGTTCCCGCAAGTTTGTTAGAAGAATGGGCGGCCAGAGATCCTATAAAAAATTATGAGTCATTTTTACTGCAAGAAGGAATTGAAAGTAATGAGCTACAATCCATAATAGATGAATTGAAACAATACATAGATCAAAGCTTGAAGAAAGCTTTTGATGCAGATCAGTCAATTCATTCTGATTCAACTGTTGAGTTAGGCGATATATATGCACCAAGAAAAGTCGCTGATACAGACAGTCAACAGGCAGGCATAAAAGTTACTGTTGACAGAGATCCTACTGTTTCTATTCGCTTTGTTGATGCAATAAAAGAAGGTCTTCTACAGTCAATGCAATTGCATGATCGTTTGATTTTAATGGGACAAGATATTGCTGAATATGGAGGTGCTTTTAAAATTACCGAAGGTTTTATAGACGTTTTTGGTAAGGAAAGAGTTAGAAATACACCTCTTTGTGAAAGTGCCATAGTTGGTGCTGCACTGGGTTTAAGCCTCGAGCATTTTAAAAGTGTAATGGAAATGCAGTTTGCAGATTTTGCAGCTGTAGGCTTTAATCAGATTGTAAATAACCTGGCAAAAATTTATTACAGATGGGGTCAAAATGCTGATGTTGTTATACGCATGCCCACTGGTGGTGGCGTAGGCGCAGGGCCCTTTCACAGCCAAAGTAATGAAGCTTGGTTTACACATACTCCGGGTTTAAAAGTAGTATACCCATCGAATCCTTACGATGCAAAAGGCTTAATAATAGCTGCCATAAATGATCCCAATCCGGTAATGTTTTTTGAGCACAAGGCTTTATACAGAAGCGTGAGTGGCAAAGTGCCAAACACTTATTATGAAGTTGAAATTGGTAAAGCTAGATTAGTAAGTTCAGGTAACGATGTTACTATAATTACTTATGGCGCCGGTGTACATTGGGCACAAGAATACGCGCAGCAACATGCGTCAATTTCTATACAAATTCTTGACTTAAGAACATTGCTTCCGCTGGATTATGATGCAATAGAAGAGGCTGTTAAACAAACGGGAAAAGTACTGTTGTTGCATGAGGACACACTTACCGGCGGCATTGGCGGAGAGATAAGCGCATGGATATCGGAACATTGTTTTGATTATCTGGATGCACCCATTATTCGCTGCGCTTCGCTGGATACACCGATACCGTTCAACATTACCTTAGAGCAAAACTTTATGGCAAAAAGCAGAATGCACGATGCGATGCAAAAGTTGCTTCAGTATTAATTATTCAGGCCTGGTCCATATAATACCTCACCATTTCTTACATCAGATTGTTTTTCATTTTCTACTGAAAGCTTGCCATTTACCACAACGTATTTAAAGCCTGTTGAGTACTGGTGCGGCTCATCAAACGTCGACTGATCTTTCACCGTTTTCTCATCAAAAATTACAATGTCAGCAGCATATCCTTCTTTAAGTAGACCGCGATTTTTAAGTTGAAATTTTTGCGCTGGTAATGATGTCATTCTTCTGATGGCTTCTTCTAAACCAATTACTTTTTCGTCTCTCACATACTTTGATAAAACCCGTGCATTGGTACCATAACCACGCGGATGCGGTGCACCTTTTTGAAACACCCTAATGCTTGCATCAGAAGCAAACATGTTAAATGGATACTGCATAATATATCGCACATCGTCCTCACTCATACCATGAAACACCATACCCGCACCGCCTTGCTCAATAAGTTCTATAATGGTTTCTGCTTCGTAAGGTGCTGTGTGCACACGGCCTTTCATCAGATTTATTTTCTCAATGCTCTTACCATTGTATTGTGGGTTTTTATCGTAAGATGCTACTACGGCGTAGTCAAAATGTAATAACTTTCTTCTATTCAAATTTCTAATGAGGTAGTCTTGCACTTTCTTTCTTACATCGGGCCGCTTCAGTCTGGCTAATACAGAATCTCTGCCATCAGCAAGAATTGAATCTGGCAGCATGGTACTTAAAGTTGTGCTACTGGCTGTGTATGGATATTGATCTATCGTTACTTCAATCCCTTCGCTTCTGGCTTTAGTAATTAATGCTACGGTTTCTTTTGATCGTCCCCAATTTTGTTGTCCCCCTATTTTAAAGTGTGATATTTCAACAGGCAGTGATGCTTCCTTACCAATATACAATGCTTCTTCAATTGCAGGTATCACACTATCACCTTCGTCGCGCATGTGCGATGCATATAAGCCGCCATAGTTAGCAACTATTTTAGCAAGCTCAACAATCTCATCAGACTTTGCGTAAGTACCAGGTATATAGATAAGACCTGTTGACAGACCAACAGCACCCTCCTTCATGGCTTGCTCTACAAGCTTCTTCATCTGCAATAATTCATCTGATGTTGGCATCCTGTTGGCTCGGCCCATAGCTGCTTCTCGCACATCGTTATGACCTATTAAGGAGGCAACATTTACCCCAAGTTTCATGCTATCTAATAATGCAAAATATTGTTTTAAGTCAACGCGCGATGATCCGCAATTACCAGTTACAACGGTTGTTACTCCATCATAAATAAAATTGGAAGCAAGTGGATTTAATATTTCATCGTCTTCAATATGCGTATGCACATCAATAAAGCCTGGAGTAACTATTAGGTTAGATGCATCAATTATTTTAGTAGCTCTAACATTATTTAGTTTACCCACTTTTACAATAACACCATTTTTTATTGCCACATCAGCATAAAACCAAGAGTTGCCGGTACCATCAATTACCTTTCCGTTTTTTATAACGATATCAAATTCGTCAGTAGGAAAATTGGTAATCAGTAACAGTAAATATGGTAAAAGAAAATGCATGAATATTTTTGTAGTAAGATAATTAAATGTGTTGTCTATTAATGCAGATTATAAATAGCGATATGAAAATTGTTCGTATAGTTGATGAAATGCACATGCGAGATGTTAGGTTACTTTTTAGAGCCTATGCAACAGAACTAAATGAAAATCTTTGCTTTCAGGGATTTGAAGATGAATTGCAGAGTCCGCTTAAAAAATATGGACCCCCAAATGGTGCATTGTTTTTGGCTTATAAAGATGATGTGGCTATTGGCTGCATTGCTTTGCAACCGCTGAAAGAACATGGAGTTTGTGAAATGAAACGTTTGTTTGTTACACCATCTGCACGTGGTGGCAGTGTAGCGAAAAACTTAGTCATTACATTGTTGGCTTCGGCAAAAAATATGGGATACTCAAAAATGGTTTTAGATACGCTACAAAGATTACAACCTGCAATAAAATTATACTTGCAATTCGGATTTACATATACATCCGGTTACTACGATAATCCACTTAATGACGCAGTTTATATGCAAAAGGTGCTTTAAAAATAGTTGAGTGCTGGTATCGATTTTGAAGCAGCATATAGGTACTTTGTAAATGGCAAATACATAAATAGAAAAGAATTATGAAGAGGAAGTATCATAAATGGTATAGTCCTAATCTAGATCAACAAATGGAGCTTTTAGTATTTGGTGACAGAGGTACTCCTGTATTGTTTTTTCCTACACGCACGGCAAGGTTTTACGATTACGAAAATTGGCGGGTCATCCGTGCTATGGCATCAAAAATTAACGATGGATATTTACAGATTTTTTGTGTTGATAGTGTAGATGCACAAAGTTTTTATTGTAAAAAAAAACAACCTCAACAAAGAATAGAAAGACACCTGGATTATGAAAATTATATTCTGCAGGAAGTATTACCGCTAATCAAATATAAAAACCAAAAGGATTTTTTAATTGCGGCAGGGTGTAGTTTAGGAGCATATCATGCGCTCAACATTGCGCTAAGGCATCCACACTTATTTAATAAAGTTGTCGGTATGAGCGGGCGTTATGATCTTACTAAGTCATGCGCTTGTAACTTTCATGATCTATTTGATGGTTACCGCGACGAGACAATTTACTACAACATGCCCACACGTTATTTGCCTAACATCACAGATGAAAAATTGCTAGAGCAAATCAGAAAATTATACATCGTTTTAGCTGTTGGTATTGATGATCCATTTTTATCTAACAACATTTATTTACATAGCGAACTGCTACATAAGCATGTTAAAAACTCACTGCATATCTGGAAGGGAGAGGCCCATCGATCAACTTATTGGAGGCAAATGGTTAATTGCTATTTATAGATAAGGCGATTGTTGTTGGTCCTACTTAGTTGTTTGAGATATTTCTGTAGATAAAGACGATCTCTATAAAAACAAAAAAAGCTGCCAAGGCAGCCAGTAAATTATAGCACTCAATATTATTAGCCACGCACCCTTGTGCTTTTTAGCGGGTATAAAATGTCATACGCAAACTCATAGCCTTCATCAGCAACTTGTTGGCGTCGTTTAATAGTATCGTACTTTCCTTTTTTCGAAAAAACAATAATGGCACCTAAAGTAGCTACAACTGCTACCCCTAAAATTATTTTGTAACTATTTTTCATAGATTTTATCAATTTTCCCTTGATGCTATAGGGTGCAAATTACAAAAGTTATTGCTGTTTATCACGCACTTTTAGTTATGTGATTGTAAACAATTTTTTTTGCATTAAATACCTGAAACGAAAAACCTTCCAAAATATTGGAAGGTTTTATAAGGTTAGCGGTTTAGGGTAAGGGGTATTTTTATAAACTATATAGCTACTTGATTTTCTTCCATTATTTTACGAATGTTTATTAAACCATAACGCATGCGGCCTAATGCTGTATTGATGCTGGTGTGGGTCATTTCAGCAATTTCTTTAAAGCTCAGATCAGCGTAGTGGCGTAGCACAATTACTTCTCTTTGCTCTGCAGGTAACATATCTATCATACGGCGGATCATCTTGTGGCTTTGGCCTTTTATCATGCCATTGTCTGCACCGGCTTCTGAAAAGTTTAGTACTTCAAAAATGTCTGTATCATCGCTTGTCTTAATGGTTGGCGTGCGATTTACTTTGCGAAAATGATCAACACATAAGTTGTGTGCAATACGTAAAGCCCATGGCAAAAATTTTCCTTCTTCGTTGTAACGACCTGCACGCAATGTGTCAATTACTTTGATGAACACTTCCTGAAAAAGATCTTCAGCCAAGTACTTGTCTTTCACTAAAATATTGATAGACGTAAAGATTTTGTCTTTGTACTTGTTTACCAGAACTTCCAATGCCTGGTTGTTACCTTGTTGAAACGCTTGTACTAACTGTGTGTCGGTTGCTTGTGTAAAAGTTTTCATAGAATTGGGTGTGTTTTTCGATTAAGGATGTTGGATTATTTTGAATTTTTTTGGGCTACCTTTTCAACCGTCGGAATGTTCCGTTTTTTTAGATTGTTATTCAGTAACGTGAAGCGAAGTAAAACCAAATACACACCAATTTGTAAATGTAAAAGGTACATGTATAACCGAAAGAGGCACAATTCCAAAAATGGGCATTTTCCCAATTGTATATGATGACACCAATTACTTACAGTAAATTTTAATGATGAAGCCAGCGGCCCTAAGCGATATAAGACAAGAGTTAATTCAACTACCACCAAAAAAAGTACTGGAGATATGTTTACGTTTGGCTAAGTACAAGAAGGAGAATAAAGAGCTGTTAAGCTATCTTTTATTTGAGGCAGAAGATGAAACTGGCTTTGTAAATAACATTAAGAAAGAGATGGATGATCTTTTTAGTGACTTACCAAAACATAGTGTTTACCTGCTTAAAAAAGGACTTCGTAAAATTTTAAAATTGGTTACGAAGCATAGTAAGCACACATCTAAAAAAGAATCAGAGATAGAAATGCTATTATACTTTTGTCAAAAGTTTGTGGAGGCAAAGTTTGCTTATAGAAACAACAAGGCCATTGAATCCATCTATCTATCTCAAATAAAAAAAACCAGCATTTTGATACAAAGCATACATCAAGATTTGCAACACGATTATACTAATCAACTTAACCAATTGCCAGATGGACATTATTAATAATTTTTCATTTGGCATGTATTTTTAATTTCTTTCGAAAATTGTATTCTTTGATTTGAGGTTAGTATTTATAAATTTTTCGCACATAAATAACTTTAGATAATGCAAACGGAAGAAGTCGAGTTTTTTGACGCCTGCAGACAAGGTAATCTGGATGAAGTACAACGGATCTTCAACAAAATAACATCAATTGTAAACGCTAAGGATTCAAAAGGATTCACGCCTTTAATTATTGCCGTATATAATAACCGGCCGGAGGTTGCGCAATTTCTTTTAGATAACGATGCAAGGATTGATAGTCAGGATGCTTCAGGCAACACAGCACTCATGGGTGCAGCACATAAGGGTTATAGAAATTTAGTTCAGCAACTTATAGATAGTGGAGCAAGCGTAAATCAAAAAAATTTGCAAGGTGCCACAGCTTTAACGTTTGCGGTAATGTTCGGACAATTTGAAATAGCAGAGACTCTACTGAAAAATGGTGCTGATACATCTATCACTGATGCAAGTGGCAATAAGCCTATCGATCTCGCAAGCAGCAAAGGCAATAATGCTATGGTAGATCTATTGCAGCGCTATGCTACATAACATTCATAAGCATACAAATTTGTTATTCTGTGGTGTTTAGCAACATGTACAAACTGCCAGCACCCATAACTAATACTAACAATACTACCAGAAAAAATGAGGTTTTAGTTTTCGGCTCGTGTATGGTATCCACCACGTCATCAAACCATTGTGTAACCATTTTCATAAATATAGACTTTATACATAAACGAAAGTCGATTTTGTGCCAAGTGTGCAATAGTTTAAAAATCAATTTTTTGCATATGACTTTCGAATTATAATATTAGTTGTCTTATCTGGTTTGGGGCGTAAATAGGTCAACTTGTGTATAAAAAGAGTTTACATATATAGTTGTTACAAATGCTTTTATCGTGTTTCTTCTTCGCTGGATTTATCAGGAATTGCAAACTGTGATTCACTTTCTTTTTCGCTAAATTTTCTTAACATCCCATTGTTCTTATTCACCTCCAAACCTCAGCAACTCATATGGTTCGTACCTTTGCGCCATGCGTGATTATTTGAATCAATTGAATGAAATGCAACGCGAAGCTGTGTTGCATAAAGATGGCCCTATAATGATTGTTGCCGGTGCAGGTAGCGGCAAAACTAAAGTGCTTACCACCAGAATTGCTCACCTGATGAGCGCCCATGGTGTCGATGCATTCAACATACTCGCACTAACTTTTACCAATAAAGCCGCTGCCGAAATGAAGGAGCGTGTGGAAAAAATATTAGGAAATAGCGAAGCAAGAAATCTATACATCGGTACCTTTCACAGTGTGTTTGCACGCATGTTACGGGTAGAAGCTCCTAAATTAGGCTACCCAAATAACTTCACCATTTACGATACAGATGATAGCCGGTCTGTTATAAAAACGGTTATCAACGAACTGAACTTAGATGATAAGCACTATAAACCAAGTGTGGTACACAACCGTATCTCGGCAGCTAAAAATGCTTTGGTCAATCCCGAAGAATATCAGACTGATTATTATTTACAGCAGGAAGATGCACGCAGCAATCGTCCCTTGATTGGGCAGATATATAAATCTTATGCAGCCCGTTGTTATAAAAACGGTGCAATGGATTATGATGATCTATTGTTTAAGATGTATGAATTATTACGCGATTTTCCTGAGGTATTCATAAATACCAGCATAAGTTTAAATACGTAATGGTTGATGAGTACCAGGATACGAATGTGGTGCAATACAAGATCATCAAACTATTGGCTGCTGTGCATGAAAACATTGCCGTTGTTGGTGATGATGCGCAAAGTATATATAGCTTTCGCGGCGCTACTATTGAAAACATTTTACAGTTTCAAAAAGATTATGAAGATGTAAAAGTGGTAAAGCTGGAACAAAACTATAGAAGCACGCAAAACATTTTAAACGTTGCTAACGAAATCATCAAGAACAATAAAGGTCAAATCCCAAAAAATTTATGGACAGACAATTTTGAAGGAGATAAAATAAAGCTGGTACGCACCATGACCGACAATGACGAAGGCAAATATGTTGCTGACGCCATTCAAGAGCAAAAACTGCGTAACCATTATCACAATAAAGACATTGCTATTTTATACAGAACCAATGCCCAAAGCCGGTCGTATGAGGAAAGCTTGCGACGCATGGGTATACCATATCGCATATATGGCGGCGTTAGTTTCTACCAGCGCAAAGAGATCAAAGATATTCTTGCGTACCTGAGGGTAATAGTAAACACCCGAGACGAGGAAAGTTTAAAAAGGATCATCAATTATCCTGTACGGGGTATTGGAAAAACTTCTATCGAAAAAACCGTTATAGCAGCCAATGAGCAAAATAAAAGTATGTGGGAAATTTTGGAGAGTGCCGGCCACTACGGTATAAAAGGCGGTACGCTGGAATCAATCCAAAACTTCGTAACCATGATTAAGTACTTCCAAAGTATGCTTACTAGTAAAAACGCATACGATGTAGCAGTACAAGTAGGCAAGCATACCAACATGGTAAAGGAGCTTTTTAATGATAAAACCACAGAAGGCCTTGCGCGCTACGAAAACATTCAGGAGTTATTAAACTCTATAAAGGAATGGACCGAAAGCCCAAGCAACGATGATGGAGAATTAGGCGACAAAAGCTTAGGCAGTTATCTGCAACAGATTACTCTGTTAACAGATGCTGATGACGATAAAGAAAATAGCGATGTAGTAAAACTGATGACCATACACGCTGCAAAAGGTCTGGAGTTTTCGTGCGTATTTGTGGGCGGTATTGAAGAAGGTTTGTTCCCCAGCGGCATGTCAATTAACACACGGGAAGAACTGGAAGAAGAACGACGATTGTTTTATGTGGCTATTACTCGAGCTAAAAAGAATTTGTGGCTTACCTACTGTAATACCCGCTACCGTTTTGGCCAGTTGGTACAAAATGAACCCAGCCGTTTTATTGAAGAAATGCCGGAGCAACATATCGACAGAAGTTTTGCCGGTGGTGGTGCGCGCAATCAGGGATCTAACAATTTTGGTGGCAGCTCCGCTTATGAAAGAATGAATGGTGGATGGAAAAGTAACAGCGCGAAAGTTGCTGACCGTTACGGACCGCCGCCAAGCCGTAAAGAAAGCAAGCCGGCTTATATGCCTGCAGCACCTGCTGCACCCAAAGTAATAGAACATAAACCCTCAGAAGATTTTATGGCCAGCGATACTACTGGTTTACAAGCCGGTCAAAAAGTTGAACATCAAAAGTTTGGTTTTGGTGATGTATTAAAAATGGAAGGTTCTGCACATAACCCAATTGCTACCGTAAAGTTTGAGCACAATGGAGAAAAGAAAATTATGTTGAACTATGCTAAGTTGAGGATTGTGGTGTAAACATCATCACATCGAAAATAAATGAGGGAAAATGGACAAAATAAAATTTGTTTTTTTCCCTTTTTTTATAAGGGGTGTTTCCAATGAAATAAGAGACGTGTCATTCTCAAATTTCAATTATAAATCAATGATTTAGCATAGTTATCAACGCAGAATAATTCTGTCCACAATTGTGCGTTGATAAGCCAACATTTAGGTGAATAAGTCAGCATTTATCCAACACTTTTGGGGGATAGATAGATGGTAAAATTGCTAACGCACGCTGATAGAAAATTTTGGATCGATTTGCTAACATTCAAACTGATTTTTAAACAGCAAAAATTTCATTCATTGGGGAAGTATTTCTACAGCGCAATTTATATCCACTTATGTGGGAAACATAGCTAAACACCTATCGATTACTGCAATTTGCTACGTGGAAGATTTGTTGATACCTGTGGATAAGATGCAATTATTTAATTTTACAAATAATAGCATCATAAAGTTATCCCGCTATTAACACCCGTAATAGTAATAGCTTTTTTATATAAATAATAGATACTTAATAATACTACAGTAATTATGAACATAGCTGAAGCCAGAAAAAGTGTTACCGAAAAAGGATTTTTAGATGTGGACATAAATATTAATTTGGATCTTTTTGCAGAAATCGAAAGATTGAAAAAAGAAAAGAACGCAATTGTTTTAGCGCACTTTTATCAGGAGCCCGATATTCAGGACATTGCAGATTATATTGGCGATAGTTTGGGTCTTGCTCAAAAGGCACAAAATACAGATGCGGATATGATTGTTTTTGCAGGCGTGCATTTCATGGCTGAAACAGCCAAAATTCTTAATCCTACCAAAAAAGTTGTTTTACCCGACCTGAAGGCGGGTTGCTCATTGGCCGACAGTGCCCCTGCGGAGCTGTTTAAGGCCTTCAAAGACAAGCACCCTGACCATGTTGTCATCAGCTATATTAATTGCACAGCAGACATCAAAGCATTGAGCGATATTATTTGCACCAGCAGCAATGCTGAAAAGATTATTGAAAGCTTGCCAAAAGACCAGAAAATAATTTTTGCTCCTGATAAAAACTTGGGTGGTTACCTAATAAAGAAAACCGGTCGCGATATGTTGCTTTGGAACGGCGCCTGCATGGTGCACGAAATATTTAGCCTTGAAAAAATTACCAAGTTGAAAATTCGCCATCCGCATGCAAAAGTTATTGCACACCCCGAATGTGAAGAAGCGGTTTTACGCGTTGCTGATTTCATTGGTAGCACAACCATGTTGTTGAAATACGCCACCATTGATCCTTGCAATGAGTTTATAGTGGTTACTGAAACGGGTATTTTACACCAGATGCAAAAGAATGCTCCACACAAAACCTTTATACCGGCACCGCCGAACAATTCTTGTGCTTGTAACGATTGTCCTTATATGAAACTAAATACGTTAGAGAAAGTTTATCTGTGTATGGAATATGAAACGCCGGAATTATTAATGGATGAAACACTTCGCCTCAAAGCCAAAAAGCCGTTGGATAGAATGTTAGAAATTAGTAAAGCTGCAGGTCTGCTTGGTTAAAACAGAAACGCCGGATCTTTTAAAATCCGGCGTTTTTTATTGCATCAAAAAAATTAGTAATTGTACTCAACATCCAGCAAAGCTCCATTCAACTTTTTCTTATGTTTTTTAACGCGGTAACTATTCAAAACAAAACCTAAAGCTACCACAAGGGAAACAGCAGCGGCTTTCCAGGGTAACATTGCAACATCGTAATTAGATTTTGGAATGTAGATAAAGCCATTGGCATCAGGCACGGCTGCCTCATCAATATACCTCCCTTGCTCAGGCACAGCTACTGTTTTAAAGTTTTGAGATAAATTAAGTAACCCATCTCTTAACGCATCGCCACGCATAGGTTTACCATGGCCTGTTGCAGCAACTTTTGGTTCTAAAGCTGCTAAGGCTTTTACAGATTGTTCTCCCGCAGTCCAATCGTAAGTAAAATATTTTGGAGGGCCTGATACTACTTTTGTTTCTAGTGCAATTGCTATTGCTGACTCAGCTTTGGTAGTAACAAACGCATCGCCAGCTATTAGTACTTTGTCGCTTTCTCTAAATAAGCTTATGTGTCCAGGCGTATGCCCCGGAGTATGTATGTATTTCCAATCCGATAAAAAAGGAACTTCATCATTCGGCGGCATCGCATTTATTCTATTCCAAATATTAATAGGGCTCGATGGATAAAGGAATGACATTGTAGCCATCATTCCACCACCAGTTGTTGGGTCAGCCGGCGCATAAGATGATTTGCCGGTTAGATACGGTATTTCTAAATAATGAGCATAAACCGGAACATCCCATTCTTCTGCCAAAGCAGCTACAGATCCAATATGATCAAAGTGGCCATGTGTTAGAATGATAGTCTTGGGTTTAGCGTTTTCACCAAAAAGATATTCGGCCATGCGTTTTATACTTCCTGCAGACCATTTTAAACCACTATCAACCAATACCCAGTCATTATTTTCTGTGCTCTGAATCATGTAAAAGTTTACAAACAACTCTTTCATTCCCCATACACCTGTGGCAACAGGAATTATACTTTTTGCTATGCGGTCTTTTGATGTATTCATCTCAATTTATTTAGTCAATATTTTCAATTTGTTCTAATAAAAACATGCCATAGTGTTGCAGGGTTAAACTTAATAGAGGCGGCACACCTTTTTTATAGGTATAGTAAATTTAAAAAAATGGAAAATTTTAATGATAGTGTAGATCCTAAAGAAAAATCAGAAAATAATCCTTCTGAAGCTATTACAAATCCGGAAGAAGTGCAAGAATCAAACGATGAAAATATAGATAAAGATTTTCCAGGATATCCACATCATCCTGCAAACGAAGATTTGTTGAATGATGAAAATAACGAGGGACGTGTAGATGTGGACATTGAAGACTTATCAGCAGGAGGTAAGAATGCAAAAGCTGCCATAGATGCTGCAGCCACTCAGCCGGATGAAGACCTTGTAAATGCCCCTGTGGGCGAAGGTTCTGATGACGATGAAGATGACGACATTGAAATGGTTCCCGGTACTGATGCAGATGTAACTGCAGAAGACCTGATACTACTTGGTTCAAAAGACCAGGATATGGATATGGGTGAAGATGAAGATTATGTTTCTGTAAGTTCATTGTTGGACAAAGCAGATTATGAACTAGATACGCCGGGTGCTGAACTTGATGATGCAAACGAAGCGATAGGAGAGGAAGATGAAGAAAATAATTACTACAGTCTTGGTGGTGAAAGGCATGAGGACTTAGAAGAGCGGAAAGATTAGCTTAGTGGCAAAAAGAGCTAATTACTTTTTTTGACTTTGATAATATTTGTAAGCTTCCTGTATAAAATGCCCAAATTCTAATTCGTTCAATTGTTGGGTCATCTCGTAAGTTGGCCGGTATTGCTTCATAAAATCTTCAAGGTCAGGTGAGGTTAAACCGGTAAGCTTGCGTACCAACGATTTACTATATCTGTGATCAATGTATTTATCCTGCTCTTCTTGCAACAATCTCTTTTGAAAGGCAAGCGTTCTTCTATTTTTCTTAAATTGAAACATCCCGATCAATTCATTCAAATCTAAACCTGCACCAATACCTCCCGGAGTAGGATCTAGACTTGTACTCAATCCAGGTTTTTTAAAGTTGAAAATGCGTGCGTAATCTTTTCTATTCTCCATACGAATCGAACCTGTAGTTTGGTTGTTTTATAAAGATGGATGGTAATTGTGCTATCCTCGTTTGTATTGAAATATCGAAAGTTGTTTGAGTTAAAATATTTGCAACAGCATATTTGGGAGTTGGCTTATCCAAATAAGAAAAGTAAATAGAGTCAGTTTTCTTTACCCGTATTGTATAGTATCCTGCAGAATCTGTAACTGTACCGTTGCCACTTGTAGTTACAACACTTACATAAGGCATTGGTGTTTTTTTAGTTATATCGTAAACGGTACCGCTAATGCTTAATTGCGCTTTTAAAACCTGCATAGAGCATAATAATAAAAACAGTATAAGTGTAGATTTTGAGTAGCAGTATTTCAACGTAGGTTTTTTGGTTTTGTAATATTAACGCACCACTGTTTACTTAAACTTTCATCGGGCTCATTTAACGGCATTTTTGCATAAATAAAAAAGCCTTCGATGTTTGTAATCGAAAGCTTTTTTTAAAAGAAGTTTGAAATATTTATAGAAACTTTTCACCTCGGTTTCTTCTTACTTCAGCTACGTATTCTTTTATTTCTTGTTCTTTATCTTGCTTGCAAACAAGTAATACGTCTTCGGTATCAATTACAATAAAATTATCCAGGCCCTGTAAAACGATCAATTTATTATGAGGTGCTGAAACCATACATTTTGATGCATCAATCACCATCACATTATCTCCGGCAATTGCATTACCTAAATAATCTTTTTCCAGATTATCGTAAGCGCTTGCCCAGGTTCCAAGATCGCTCCAACCAAATTCGCTAGGTATTACATATACGTTATCAGCTTTTTCCATTATAGCATAATCAATAGAAATGCTGGAGCATAATGGGTAAATATTTTCAATTGCAGCACGTTCTTCGTCGGTATTGAACTTGTGTTTTTCAGCTGAAAAAAGTTCAGACATTTCAGGTTGAAATTGTTCAAAAGCTTTTAATACTGCGCTTATTTTCCAAATAAAAATACCGGCGTTCCATAAAAAATCACCACTTGCTAAAAAGGTCTTAGCAAGCTCTAAATTTGGTTTTTCAGTAAATGTTTTTACAGGAAAAACATCCTTTGCGGCTTCCTCTGGGTGGTGTTGAATGTAACCATAACCTGTATTTGGATAGGTTGGCTTTATACCAAGTGTCACAAGTGCATCGTTCGTATCTAAAAAGTTGATCGCATCCTGGCAAACACGTTGAAAACCCGGATTATCCATTATTAGATGATCGGCAGGCGCTATAATCAATGTTGCCTCCGGATTTATCTGGGCTATTTTATAAGAGATGTAAGCAACGCAGGGAGCGGTATTTTTTCTACTTGGTTCGGCTACTATGTTTGCATCACCTATTTGAGGTAATTGATCTTTTACAATTTGCGTGTATTCATCAGATGTTACAATAAAGATGTTTTCTTTCGGAATAAAACTTTCAAACCGCTCGTAAGTCCATTGAATGAGTGATTTACCAGTATTCAGAATATCTAAGAATTGTTTAGGATAACCTACGCGGCTTTTAGGCCAAAATCGGCTTCCTATTCCACCAGCCATAATGGCTACATATTGATTATTGTTCATGCTATTAACTACTATTTATAAAGCTTTTAATTTTTATACAATTCCTTCTCTAACAAGATCGTGCAAGTGAAGTATTCCGGCATAACCACCTTCTTTTGTAGTCACAATTAATTGACTAATGTCATGCTCTCTCAAAATCTGCAATGCATTAACGGCTAATTGATCTCCCGTTATTGTTTTAGGTTGCGCCGTCATTATTTTTTGTGCGGTTATATTTTCCAATGTATTACTTACTTCTAACATTCTCCTTAAGTCTCCGTCGGTAATAACACCTACAACCATATCTTCTTTATTAACAACTGCAGTTGCGCCTAGCCGGTTTTTGGTCATTTCAACAATAACCTCTTTCAAACTTGCCTCAGGCGATACTTTTGGTTTCTGGTTATGATCGCATAACTCCTGCACCCTTAAATATAACCGCTTTCCTAAATTTCCGCCCGGATGTATTTTGGCAAAATCTTCCCCGGTAAATCCGCGTAAATTCATCAGGCAAACTGCTATGGCATCTCCCATAACCATTTGAGCCGTTGTACTGCTTGTTGGTGCCAAATTGTTAGGACATGCTTCTTTACTTACAGTTGTATTTAGAAAAAAGTTAGATTGCTTAGCTAGGATGGAGTTGCTATTTCCACTCATGCCAATAATACTATTTCCTAAATTTTTCAATAAGGGAAGCAGCACTTTAATCTCCGGGCTCTCTCCACTCTTACTAATTACTAATACAGTATCCTCCGGCCTAATCATGCCCAAATCGCCATGAATGGCGTCAGCCGCATGCATAAAAATTGATGCTGTACCTGTGCTATTAAGTGTTGCAACTATTTTTTGCGCTATTATGGCACTTTTACCTATACCACTAATAATTAAACGGCCGGTTGATTGATAAATTGTTTGTACAGCATGTTCAAAATCATCGTTTACATAATTAAGAAGGCCGGCAATAGAGTCAGCTTCTAATTGAATGGTTCTTTTTGCGATGGAAATAATGTTAGAAATCATGCGGCGCGAAGTTACATGTCTTTATCAGAGATTATAATTATGCAATTATCAATTATTAATGACGTTAGTTTATAAGGAGTTTAAAAGATAATTGAGGAATATCTATTGTTGTATGATCTTTAGTCACATGGTAATATCTTAAAAAAAACTTGTAGCCTGTTACCAAACGTTAAAAGAAATTAAGTTTTACAGCCACGCCTGTTCAATCAATTAAGCATATCATTCGATACTTTTGATAAAATCAAGTTTTAGAACTTCCAATAAATTCCGAAACCACCATTTGTGCATAGGATTGAATTTTAGAAAATGGCAACTACTGTAAAAAAAGCTGCGCCGAAGAAGGCCGCTAGCAAAAAAGTTTCTGCTGCAAAGGCAGCACCTCTCGAAGTTATTAATCAACATAAATACGACATCCATAAAGGCTTAGTTGAAAATTTTGGTTTCAGCACTTTTAAGGGAACCCAGGAATTAGCTATAAATAGTTTACTAAATGGGCAGGATACATTTGTAATTATGCCTACAGGAGGCGGTAAAAGTTTATGTTATCAACTACCAGCATTGTTAATGGAAGGTTGTGCTATAATAGTAAGTCCATTAATTGCTTTGATGAAAAATCAGGTAGACTTGGTACGGGGCTATAGTGAAAAGGATGATGTTGCGCACTTTTTAAACTCGTCACTCACACGCGTTCAGCAAAGAGAGGTAAGGGCTGATCTGGTAGCAGGAAAAACCAAATTACTTTACGTTGCGCCTGAAACTTTGACCAAGCAAGAAAATTTGGAGTTTTTCAGTGATTTGAAAATTTCATTTTTCGCCGTAGATGAGGCGCATTGTATCTCAGAGTGGGGACACGATTTTAGGCCTGAATACAGAAGACTTAAGGAAATGATGACTGAGATTAATCCGGATGTTGCTATCGTAGCTCTTACTGCTACCGCCACTCCAAAGGTGCAAAGCGATATTTTGAAGAACTTAGGTTTAAGATCACCTAACATTTACATTTCATCCTTTAACAGGCCCAACCTCTATTACGAGATACTTCCGAAAGTAAAAAAAGACCAGACAATAAAGAACATTGTTAGGTTCATTTCTCAAAATGCTGGCAAGAGTGGTATCATCTACACTCTAAACAGAAAAACTACCGAAGAGCTTGCTGAGATTTTGGTAGCTAACAAAATAAAAGCAGTTGCTTACCATGCAGGCCTCGATGCAAAATTGAGGGCTGAGCGTCAGGATCTATTTCTAAAAGAAGACACGCAGGTTATTGTGGCTACAATAGCCTTTGGTATGGGTATCGACAAGCCGGATATTCGTTTTGTAATCCACTATAACATTCCAAAATCTATAGAAAATTACTATCAGGAAACTGGCCGAGCCGGTAGAGATGGTATGGAGGGGAAGTGTATTTTGTATTACTCACACAAAGATGTTTCTAAGCTAGAACACTTAATGCGCGATAAACCTTTAAGTGAGCGCGAAGTAGGAGCACAATTAATAAATGAAACTGTTAGCTACGCAGAAAGCAGTGTTTGTCGCCGTAAAATTTTGCTGCATTATTTTGGAGAGGATTGGAATACATTAGGCTGTAAGGATACGGGTGGATGTGACAATTGCACACCTAAAGAGAAGATTGAAGCAAAAGAGAATGTCATCAAAGTTTTGAAGACCGTAAAAGTTTTAGACGAAAAGCATACAATTGATTATGTGGTAAACGTAGTAATGGGAAAACTCACGCCACAAATAAAGATGTATCGTCATAATGAGAGCGACGTTTTTGGTCTCGGAAAAGATCAGGATTTTCATTACTGGAACAGTTTGATAAGGCAAATGCTTCTAGAAAATCTTTTGGTGAAGGATATAGAAGAGTATGGGTTGCTTAAGTTTACTCCCAACACAGATGCATATCTTAAAAAACCTGCTAGTTTTAAAATTGTTTTAAATAACAAGTTTGAGGATGCAAATGCAGAGGATGAAGAAGAAGCCGAAGCTGCAACTGCCGCCGCTGTTGTAACCGATGATCGGTTATTTGAGTTACTTAAGGATCTCAGACATAGCGAGGCAAAGAAACGTAGCCTTCCTCCATTTGTGTTGTTCTTAGAAAATTCTTTGCAGGATATGGCTACGCTTTATCCAACAACACTAAAAGAACTTGAGAAGTGCCAGGGAGTAAGTGTAGGTAAAGCTTTAAAGTATGGTAAACCATTTGTAGATCTTGTTGCCAAGTTTGTTGAGGAAAACGATATTGTTAAGCCGGACGATTTTGTAATGAAAAGCGTGGCAAATAAAGCCAGTAATAAGATTTTTATTATTCAGAACGTTGACAAGAAAATGTCGTTAGAAACAATTGCTAAAAACAAAGATCTTAGAATGGATGTATTGTTGGAGGAGATGGAAACAATAGTAGCAAGTGGTACCAAACTAAACCTCAATTATGCTATAGACGATATGTTGGACGAAGATGAGCAGGAAGAAATAATCGATTATTTTAGAAGTTGTGAAACATCATCCTTACAAATTGCACAAGAAGAATTAGCAGATAGCGGGTACGAATGGGAACAATTGAAAATAATGAGAATAAAATTTCTCAGCGAATATGGTAACTAAACATAATATATCACTATATTTAAGACCTCAGTTTATCTGAGGTTTTTTTATGCAACTTTTTTTACAAAATTTTGAAATTCTCTAAACAAAAAGTCTACATTGTAGTAAGATTTAGACGAATTTCAGATGGCATAGGCTTTGTGTTATTATATTTCTAACGATTTCAAAATTCATCTTATGTTCCAACACACCGGTAACCTCGCGATCGAATCTCAATCACACGGTTTTAGCCAACCATCAGATGCCACTGATTTTATTATTAAAATTTTCGATTGCAATGGCAAAAAAGTGAGAACATTTATTGCACCTAAATTGGCGCTTCAGGAGATAACGAATAAAATTTTCGATCTTGAATCGGGAGTATATGTACTTAACGCTTTTTTGAAAGATACTTTCGTGAAATGTATCAGATATATAAAAGAGTGAGTTACAAACAAAACTCTTCGGTAATTCCTTCTAGATAATTAGTTTTATTATTTTACATTAGTAATGTAGATTTCAAAACTATTTTAAAAACTCAAAATACCTTCATGTCAATACCGGTAGTAGACTTAGATGAATTTGTAAATGGCGATGAAGAAAGTAAAAAGTCGTTTGTACAACAATTAGGCAAGGCTTACGAAGAAGTTGGATTTGTTGCTGTAAAAAACCATGGAGTACCGGATGCATTAATTGCTCATTTGTATGAGTATGTGCAGCAGTTTTTCTCCATGCCTTCAGAACAAAAATATAATTATGAAATTAGTGGACTTGCCGGGCAAAGAGGTTACACCAGTTTTGGACGAGAGCATGCTAAAGGAAGTGAAGCACCCGATCTAAAGGAATTTTTCCAATATGGGCAAACTGTTGAGGATAATGACCCCATAAAAAGTGAATATCCGGATAATGTATCAGTTGAAGAAGTAGAAGGTTTCAACGAAACTTTATTCTCTGCTTACAAAAATTTTGAGAAAAGTGGTAAAGCAATGCTGCAGGCCATAGCGTTGTATCTTGGCTTAGATGAATTTTATTTTGATGAATACCTACACAATGGAAACTCCATTTTAAGGTGCATCCACTATCCACCTATTACCACAGAGCCCAAAAGTGCAATCAGGGCTGAGCAGCATGAAGATATCAATCTGATAACCTTATTAGTAGGTGCGTCAGCTGATGGACTTCAAATTCTTACAAAGCAGAACGAATGGGTTGGAGTAACATCGTTGCCAGAGCAAATAGTTGTAAACGTTGGCGACATGCTTCAGCGATTAACTAACAATAAACTAAGGAGTACAACCCATCGCGTTGTTAATCCATCCAAGAGATCTATGGCATACCTCGCGCTTTTCAATGCCATTCTTTTTACATCCTAGGAGCGAGATGAGTTTAAGTTGTTTAGAAAGTTGTATCGATTCTGACCATCCAAAAAATTATCCAGACATTACCGCAGGTGAGTATTTAGATGAAAGATTACGCGAAATTGGATTGAAGAAGTAATTTGCAACTGCTTCACTCCAAATAAACTGAAACTTGCTTATTAGTTGAACCTTTATAGACATATCCCTTTTTTAAAGGTGGTAACGCAACATAGTTTTACTGCGTTTGGGGGGCATCAAATGCATTTTGTAAGAATGCATAAGTTGTTTGTTAAAGAGCATAACTATATTTCTAATGATGAACTGCTGGAGATAAATGCATTTGTTCAGCTTCTTCCTGGTGCAAGTAGTAGCCAGACGCTTACATTAATCGGATACAAAAGAGGGGGCGTTGTTTTAGCAATTTTCACCTTGCTTATTTGGATATTACCTGCTAGCTTTCTAATGGGTGCGCTAAGCTTCCTGCTACAAACGTTTGATCAACAATCTTTTGATATAGACATTTTTAAGTTTGTACAGCCTATGGCTGTCGGTTTCCTCGCATTTTCAGCTTTCAAAAGTTTTTCTATTTCCATAAAGCATAATGCTACTGTTTTTATTATGCTTGGGGCATTGGCTTCAACATTACTAATAAAATCGCCTTGGGTATTTCCATCATTGATATTGCTGGGTGGCATTATTAGCAACTTTAGTGATAGAAGAATACCCACACCTAAGGAGAAACCAAAACCTATAAATTGGGGAAACTTATGGTTGTTTGCGGTTATTTTCATTATTGCGGGCTTGTTGAGCGAATATGCGCGCATACACGAGCTTGCAATCAGAAAGCCTATAAACTTATTTGAGAATTTTTATCGTTTCGGTAGTCTGGTATTTGGCGGTGGAGGTGTACTAATACCAATGATGTTTGAGCAGTATGTGACCAGATCAAAAACGCGCGCTATGTCGCCGGAAAATTTTTTAACCGGCGCCGGAATGGTGCAGGCCTTTCCTGGTCCGGTATTCTCTATTGCTGCCTTTGTAGGTGGAATGGTTTTGCGAAACATGGGCCCCGGATATCAGGTCTTGGGCTGTATTATTGGGTGCGTCGCCATATTTATTCCTAGTTTTTTATTAGTAATCTTTTTCTATCCAATATGGCAGACACTTAAAGAGTCATGTAATTGTATTCAGGGCGATTGAAGGGATAAATGCAGTAGTGGTGGGTATTATGTGGGCTGCAGCAATTTTATTATTTATTTCTATATCCAAACCATTTGTTTGGTCAAATTTGATAGCGGTATTAGTAACGTTTGCTTTATTAAACTATACTAAAATTTATTCTCCTTTCATTGTTGTGGTCTTTCTACTCTTAGGTTGGTTACTTTAATTATTTATAATAATTATTTCGAAGTATCTCATCATTAACAGCTTCGGTCACCAAGTATCTTATTGATTTATTTGCTTTGAGAAGTTGCCTAATTGTTGTTGAAGAAATATCCAACTTCGGAGCTTTAAGAATATGAATATTTGATTTTACTTGTTTATCGACTTCAAATCCTGGACGTATAAAAACATAGATATCAAACCGATCAAGTATTAAAGTAGCATTTTTCCATTTGCTAAGATTTTGAAAACTATCAGAACCAATAAGAAGTGAGAATTTGTATGCAGGATATTTCTCAGTAAGAAACATTAAAGTATCAATAGTGTAGGAGGGGCGTGGCAATTTGTATTCTACATCACTAACTTTTATTTGATTATTGCCTTCAATTGCCAAGTTTACAAGATGCAACCTATGATACTCATTTAAGAGGGAATCTTTTGATTTTAACGGATTTTGAGGGGATACAACCATCCAAACCTGGTCCACCTCATCTAAATTGGCAACGTGATTTGCGATAATCAAATGACCAACATGAACCGGATTAAATGATCCAAAATAAAGTACAATGTGCATTTTATTATTTAAAAATCTTCAACTAAAATATGGTCGGCCTCATTTAATCTTAAACTGAGATTATAGCCGGAGACAGATATACAAATAGGATCACCCAAAGGTGCAATTTGTTCTATTCTTACGTGTTCCCCCGGTACGCAGCCCATTTCCATCAATTTAATAAAGATGTCGTCGTTTTCAAATGAATGTATAACAACCGTTTTACCAATTCCTATTTCTGACAATTTCTTCATGCTTTCATTCTTAAATCAAATGTAACGACGCCTCTTACAAGATTTGTTACGATTTTTGGAGCAAAATTGTTTGTGGCAATAATTAAATTTTCTTCGGCAGATAGAAGCTTCGCTTTTAAAAATAAAAAAAATCTGAAGCTGAGCATTTCAAATCTTTTTCAGGTGGAAGGAAAAAAGTTAAAAACGCTTGATTACATCTTTTGCTCTGATGATTACCTCCTAAAGATCAACAAGCAGTTTCTAAATCACGACGATCTCACTGATATTATAACTTTTGACCTCTCTGAAACTCAGGAAACCATTGGTGAGATTTACGTAAGTCTAGACAGAGTTAAGGATAATGCTAAAATACTTGGAGTGCGTTATCAAGATGAGATAATTAGGGTGATATTCCATGGTGCTCTGCACTTATGTGGCTACGGCGATAAAACGAAAAGTGAAATAACAATTATGAGGGAGAAAGAGGATGGTTATTTGCGTTTACATCATAAAAGACATGAAAGCCACTCGTAGATTTTTCAAATTGTTCCACGTGAAACTTTTTACATTTTTCTTTATCCTTAGTATAAACTTCGCAAGTGCGCAGAAAATAGGCACTGTTTCACTTAATGTAAAGGCCCTGCCTGAGTTTGTTAAGAATGACACCTCTGTTATCAATGTTCTTAAGCCGTATAAATCTTTAGAAAATAGTAGTGTTGCCTATGATTGGTTCTATTGGACAAATTTTGCACGCCAACACCCTAAGGTTTTTTGGGAGGATGTGGTGTCAAAGATTTTGGATATCTATCCCCAACTAAATACTTCCTACGCCAAATCGTTAAAAAGAGAATTGTTTGCAGTGGGCTCCTTGCCGCCAATTCGGTATAATCCCAGTCTTTCAACCGTTGCTACGGCGCACGCTGTTGATTTGATAAAAAATAAGAAATCAACTATTTCGCATTTTTCATCTAATGGAGACTCTTTTGAGAAGCGAGTTTTTGCTAGTGGTATAAAGTCTTGTGCTGCTGAAAACATTAGCTCAGGTTCATCAAACGCCGTTATGGCTTTAGTGTTTCTTTTTTTAGATGGAGGATTAGAAGATCTTGGCCACAGAAAAAACTTACTTAATCCATATTACGTTGAAATGGGGATAGGGGTATCTCAAAAGCCTAATAATGAGGTTATAGTGGTTCAGGATTTTGCATGCGATCAAACTAAGTAGCGTTTCACGTGAAACATGATGCCTTCTTTTTAATATTTACCTTTACTACTTAAGATTAAATATGTTTCAAAAATACGACGTTATTGTAGTAGGCGCGGGTCACGCAGGTTGTGAAGCGGCTGCTGCTGCTGCAAATATGGGCAGTTCTGTATTGCTCATAACAATGAACATGCAGAATATAGCTCAGATGAGTTGCAATCCTGCAATGGGTGGCATTGCTAAGGGCCAGATTGTTCGAGAAATTGATGCATTTAGGTGGATACAGTGGAATAGTAACTGACGAAACAATGCTGCAGTTTCGAATGCTTAATAAAAGCAAAGGTCCTGCAATGTGGAGTCCACGCGCCCAAAGCGACCGACATTTATTTGCAAGCAAATGGCGCTATATGCTTGAAAACACTAAAAATGTTGACTTTTACCAAGATATGGTTAGTTCATTGATCATAGAATCAGGCAAGGCCTGTGGTGTAGTTACCGGTCTCGGCAATAAAATTTTCTCCAAGTCTGTTGTAGTTACTAGTGGCACCTTTTTAAATGGTGTTATCCATATTGGAGAAAAAAAGCTTGGTGGCGGTAGGATGGGAGAGAAGGCTGCAACAGGTATTACAGAACAATTGATCGAATTGGGATTTGAGAGTAATAGACTAAAGACAGGAACTCCACCGAGAGTTGACGGACGCAGTTTGGACTATACCAAAATGGAGGAACAAAAGGGTGATGAGGAAATAGTGGGCTTTTCTTATCTCGACACAAAGAAGATCACATCTAAAGAACAAAAGAGTTGCTATATAACTTATACCAACAGCGCGGTTCACGAAATGCTGAAAACAGGTTTCGAAAAAAGCCCCATGTATGCAGGTAGAATTGAAGGCGTTGGACCTCGTTATTGTCCGAGTATAGAGGATAAGATCAACAGGTTTGCTGAACGTGACAGGCATCAGTTATTTGTAGAACCTGAAGGTTTTAATACCATTGAGGTTTATGTCAATGGCTTTTCTACCAGTTTGCCCGAAGATGTGCAATACAAGGCACTTTGCATGGTTCCTGGTTTTGAAAACTGCAAGTTTTTTCGTCCCGGTTATGCTATTGAATATGACTTTTTTCCGCCAACTCAGTTAAAATATTCCCTTGAAACCAAGCAAATAAGCAATTTATTTTTTGCAGGACAAATAAATGGCACAACAGGTTATGAAGAGGCAGCATGCCAAGGGTTAATGGCAGGCATGAATGCCCACTTAAAAATAAATGAAAAGCCACCCTTCATATTGCAACGTAGCGAAGCATACATTGGCGTCTTAATAGATGATTTAATTAGTAAGGGTACTGATGAACCATACCGTATGTTTACCAGTAGGGCAGAATTTAGAACATTGCTTAGGCAGGATAATGCAGATCTTAGACTTACTGAACAGAGTTACCAATTAGGATTGGCATCTCAGGAAAGAATGGATAAGGTTTCAAAAAAGAAGGAACAAGTTTCAGAATTGAAATCGATAATGGGCAATCTTTCTGTTGAGCCGGAATTTATTAATGAATATCTGAATCAGATTGGTTCTGCACCTTTACTTAATAAACAGAAGCTTTCTCAGGTACTTTTAAGGCCAACTGTAAAACTAAAAAATCTGCTTAAAAACCTTGCTAGTCCTATAACTACACAATTTGATGAAGAAATTATAGAACAGGCAGAAATACAAGTTAAGTATGAAGTGTATATAAATAAGGAGAAGGAATTAGTAGATAGAATGAGCCAGTTGGAGAACTTACCTATACCTGATACTTTTGATTATAATAAAATTCTGTCCCTTTCTAATGAGGCGAAACAGAAGTTTACCAAAGTAAAGCCTGGTACATTGGGACAGGCTAGTAGGATAAGTGGTGTTAATCCTAGCGACGTTCAGATTTTGATGGTTTATATGGGAAGATAGTGGCGTGATTCTTTTATCTGATCAGGAAAGTAAAAAAATATGAATGCGAGTATAATCAAACTCAATCTTTCAGGTACTACAGTGCATGTAAATGCTTCTCAGATACTGTATTATTATGCGAAAAAGAAAGATGATGAATCAATTGTAACGGAACTGTTTTTCACGGAGAAATTTGGTTTAGAGGTTTTAGAAACACCAAGCGAAATAGATGCATTAATCAGTGGAAATTCTACCTTAAAATTATAGCATATGGAAAACGAGCATATCTCTAGCAGAGATTTATCAAGGGCTGATGGTGACAAAGCACCTCCAGATCCAAGCAGTACTAGCCACATTGGGCAAAAAGTAGAACAGGGTGTCATTAAAAAAGATGAAGGAATTAGTGAACAAAGTGCTGAATGGGAAGACGAGCAAGAAAGCGTAATTCCACAGCCTTTAGAGTCTGAAAACGCAGAGGAATATCTTAAACATCCATCTCCTGAATCTATGAACAAGGCTGACAAAGATTAGGAGCTCAATTTTGCTTTTCGAGATATTTTATAATTGCTAAACGAATGTCCGATTTTGGATTATTTACTTTCGCATCAGTTTTATAAACCTTGATTATATCAGGGTTTTTTTCATTTAGAAATTCAAGATTTGCCTCTTTGCCCGTAATCAAAAAATCGGTTAGAGCAACTCTATAAATTCTGTTGGTATCTAAGCTCTTATCATTGATAACAATATCATTATTTGAAAATGCCACTGGCTGAGAGAGTAAATAGCCTCCAGAACCGGCATTTTTCCTTCCAATCTCCAAAACTTGCTTTAAAAGTGATCCCTTCATATCAACCTCCACAATGCTACCCCCGAAAGGCATAGCGCGCAGGATGTCGTATTGAGATATTGGAGGCGATAAAATATCATCAACTCTAATAGATCCAGAGTTTACAATCACAACATCAGCCTCAGGACATGCATTAGCCATAGAAGCTGTAATTATTTGTGTAAGATTACTTGGATTACTTCTTATAACTGACTCTTTACCATTAAGAGGCTCGCCATTTTGAATAACTATTTTTTTTGGTTCAAACCCTATGGATGCGTAATTAGTCGCCGCAATATTGGTCCATTTCTCAACCACAGCATTTGTAATGCTATCAAACGGAACTTTTTCATTCAAAAATCTTAGTTCTGGCTTAATTGTTACCTCATTTTTTAATTTGTTGATATTTAATTTAACGATGTAGGCAGACTTAGCATTAGCATGCGCTTTTGTTATGTAAACATTTCCGGTTTTATTAAAACGCATATCATGTTCATGTCCACCTAAAATAGCAGCTAACCCGGGTAGTTCTTTTGCTAGTTTTATGTCATCGGCTATAACGAGATGGGTGATGGCCACCACAGCATCGCAAGAATCTTTTATATCGTTATACAGCTGTTTAGCAGTACTAATAGGATCGGTATAACTAACATAATCTGCTTTATTAAATGGCAGCGTTAATCCTATAAAGCCAATCCTAGCTTCTGTTCCATCGTTGTCTCGAACTTTTAAAATGTAGGTTTTTGGAAAAGAAATGGAAGAATCCACGCTTTTTCTACTAAACGGCCTTAATTGTCCGTTTTGTTTATGAAATGTATTCGATGAGATCCATTGGAAATCAGACTCATTAATTCTTTCTTGTAACTCAGTTTCCGTAATATCAAATTCATGGTTTCCAAAAACTGCAAAATCTGTTTCTGCGGCATTCATAGCATCAACCATTTGCTTGCCTCTAATACGTTTACCGTTGTGTTGTAAGCTATTATATACAGAAGGGCTCAAAAAATCGCCCGACATCACTAAAAAAGTATTGACGTTTTCTTTTTTATACTCCTTTTTTATGGTTGCAACTCTTGCCATGCCACCTTCTTTACCGCCTGAGAGCGGAGCAATCTCGTAAACATCATTTACCTGAACCAATACCACCTCAATTTTTCCATCATCTTTTATTGAGGCAATCTTAGTTGTTTTGCACGAGGCCGTAATTAGATAAATTGAAGCAATTATGATGTTGAGACGTAGTTTCATGAGTGTTGATTTCATATCAAAAGTATCATTTTTGACCATCGTATTTTTCTCATTTTCGATGGATGGCAACATGTAGCTGATTGCGACTTACGGATGCAGGGTATATTTACAAAAACAAAAACTCAGCATCGTTGCAGGATATTTACAATCAGTTTATTGATGGAATAAAGCAGACCTCTACACTTGAATTTATAGCTGTTCTCTCAGGCATTATTAGTGTTTGGTTTTCAAGAAAAGAAAACATTTTGGTTTACCCTACAGGTCTGCTCAATACGATCATTTACATTTATCTAAGTATAAAAGGCAGCCTTTTTGGCGAGGCTAGTGTAAATGTGTACTATACCATAATGAGTGTATACGGATGGATCTTATGGTCTAAAAAAGATAAACTGCAACATTCCATTTTAATTATTCAATATAGCAGCTGGCGCGAAAGGCTGATTCACTTGTTGTTTTTTGCAATTTTCTATGTTATGATTTTTGGTGCGCTATCTTATTTAAAACAAGATTTTGCACCTGAAGCAATTCCCGCTGCTGATGCTTTTGCATCAGCCACCGCATATACAGGCATGTGGCTAATGGCCAAAAAGAAGGTGGAAAGCTGGTATTGGTGGATTGCTACCAATTGCGCATCCATACCCTTATACTTCATGAAGGGTTATGTTTTTACCAGTTTTCAATTCTTGGTTTTATTGATAATGGCGTTTGCGGGACTGGCTTCCTGGCACAAAAAAGCAGTATATGCCCGAGGTTAAAAAGATAGTAATAATAGGACCGGAAAGTACAGGAAAAAGCACCCTAACTCGCTTATTATCAGCACATTATGAAACTTTATGGTGCCCGGAGTATGCAAGGGAATATTTGCTTACCAATGGTACAGCTTATACATACGAACAACTTGGAGATATCGCACAAGGCCAACTTTATCTTGAAGAAAAATACTTGCAAGATGTACTTGCAGCACGAACCAGTCCCTTTTTATTTATTGATACGGACATGTATGTAATGAAGGTGTGGTGCGAATTTGTGTTCGAAAGTTGTCACCAGTTTATCTTGGACAATATTGTTGCCCGGCCAGCAGATCTATATCTTTTGTGTAATATAGATTTGCCTTGGATAAAAGATGAATTACGAGAATATCCTGATCTAGAAACGCGTGAAGTGTTATATCACATGTACCGAGATATTTTGATCAATCAAGCTGTGCCATGGGTAGATATTAAAGGGAATTATAGCGAGCGGTTGAACCTAGCTATCAAAACCATTGATCATCACTTCTTTAAATCTGAATTGCCGTAAATGAGTTTTCGAATTTCAGGGTCATCATCCAGAATATTCATTTGCCTCATTATAAAATTCGACTTCCATCTTACCCAACGGCTTACAGGTTTTACAGTATATATTTTAGGGTTGGGCAAGCTGGCAATTATCATTGCCGACTCGTTTTTAGTAAGATTTTTGGCTGACTTATTAAAGTAATTATGTGCCGCAGCTTCAATACCAAATATGCCTGCGCCCATTTCAGCTTCATTTAAGTAAACTTCTAAAATGCGCTCTTTGCCCCAAACCACTTCGATCATTTTAGTAAAATACAATTCCGGAATTTTTCTTAGATACTTACCAATGCCGCTGCCTTGCCATAAAAATACGTTTTTGGCAACTTGTTGAGATATGGTGCTTGCACCGGCTCCCCGCAACTTTTTTCGTTTGGTTGATTTTGGTTTCAAGCTTTTTTCAATCGATTTCCAATCGAAACCACCATGTTCCGCAAAAAGTTGATCCTCACTTGCAATTGCTGCTAATTTGGCGGATGGTGCAATGTCTTCCAACTTAACATGTTCGCTTTTAAAGCCATGACCCTGAACGATACTCACAATTTGTGTAGCGTTGATAGGAGGGAAGATCAATTTACAAATGATAAGGTAAGTGGTAGAAATAATTAATGCCCACAGCAAAAATCTGAGTAATTTTTTAAATAACCTTCTTGTAATGTCTCTAACCGTCATCGCTACAAATATGCGGCAAGATAAGGTGCTTGGTGGTTAATGGTCAGCAGTATTGATAAAGGCATTTGCTTTTAGTTTTTGTCCACTGATTTTTATTAATTGATTGAAGCTTTAACGTACTGTAGCGTGTAACGTTTGCCAAAAGAAATAAATTTTTGATACTTTTTATGTTGTAAAAAACCCAAACCAATAGCCCCACCTGCAATTAAAACACCGGGAAGATTCTTTTTGGAAAATGGCGAGAAATTTAAATACGCACTGTTAATCACATTGAGTAAAATATAACCTGAGCCCGCCACCATAGGTAGTGTGCCATTTTTTAGATATTCGAATCCACTTTTTATTTTAGGTATCCCAACGATGTCTTTATAATAAACTGCTTCTACGGGTGTGGCCAATGTATCTAGCCTGCCTACACCCCAAGGAGTTCCTAACCTTCTAACAGCGATCTCTTTGAAGAAAATACTGTCTTTTTTGATATCCAGGATTTTTATGCTAACCCAACGTCCGCCTGCCAATAGGATTGTTTGGTAAGAGCCGCTCAACAATGTTTTAATAGTAATATTGTTTTTTCGGATAGTGATAAAATCTGACGATTGCGCAGTTGCAGACTGAACAAAGAAAATAGCTAAAACTGTCAGGAATTTCATCAGTAGAAAGTTAGTGAATAAATCCGGTTAAGGTACTTTATCCGAAAAAGCAAGTATGCCCCATATTAGTGCAACACCAAACCCTATAAGTATCATTCCACTTAACCTGTTTACCATGTGAATATTATGAGGAGTTAGTTTCTGTCTTATGCGGCCGGCAAGCATTACTTTGGCCACATCGAAACCACCAACTACAAGCAAACAGGTAGAAAAAACTACCAGTCTATAATCTAAAGTTTCAACCAATAGTGATGTAGAAGTTAAAAGCCAAAAGCCAATAACAGTAGGGTTAAGGGTATTCATAAAATAACCCGACAGAAAAATTTTTAAGTAGTCCCTTTTTTTAAGAACGATCACCTGAGCACCTTCATCGTTCACATTTATTTTTTTAAAAAAAATTACAAAAACACCTAATGTTATTAATAGGGAGCTTCCACCAATGCCTATAGCTGTTTTATAATTGAGTAAACCTGCAAACAACTCAGTAAACAGATTGCTAAGTACAACAATAGTTAGGTCGCTGGCAGCAACACCTGCAACAAAGGCGAAGCCACCTTTATGCCCATTGTTGATGCTTTGCTTTAGAATGGTAAAAATAACCGGACCTACAGATATGCTTAACATGAGCCCAAGTGCAAGTCCTTTTAATAATGCAGCAATCATTTAAAATTTTAAAATAGTGATGAATGAATGAGCATTATTGAGGCAACAATTCTCCTTTACGAAAGCTAATCCAGTCTTCCAACATTTTGCCTTTAAGTACCCGAGGAAATTTATGCTGTCCGCCCATTTTACCCTTAAATCTCATAAAGGTTATAAAGTCATCTTCAGTTAAAATATCAAGCCTGATATCTTTCAAGTGCGCTTTTTCGCTCCACAGCATAATCGTCGTTAAGCTCAATAAGTTTTTCATCTATTTTTTTGCAAAGAAGCTCCTTATCAACAGCATCGTTACAGGCAACATACCAGTGATGTGCAAAGAAATTTCCAGAAGGCACACCTGCTACCGTAAATTCCGGAATCGAAATATTCAACTCTTCACCCACAAGCCTCACGGCTTTGTTCATATTATCAACACTCAGGTGTTCGCCAACTAAGCTTAGAAAGTGTTTGGTACGGCCGGTTATTACAATTTCTGATCGCTCCTTATTTACAAATCTTACCGTATCGCCAATTAGGTAGCGCCACGTACCTGCTGAGGTACTTATAAGCAATGCATAGTCTTTTCCTTCCTCTACTTCATCAATTAAGAAAACTGCCGGATTGCTTACAATATTTCCCTCGCTATCAAAGTTTTTATCGTCAAATGGTACAAATTCAAAAAAGATGTGTCCGTTGGTATACAGCTTCATCCCCTTAGCATATTGCTGATCTTGAAAAGCAATAAAACCTTCGCTGGCCAAATAAGTTTCTATATAGATGAGTGGTTTTGCTAATAGTTTTTCAAAACCTTTTTTATATGGTTCAAACGAAACGCCTCCATGCACAAAAAAAGCCAGATTGGGCCAGATGTCGTGTATTGAATTTAATTTATAACGTTCTACAATTTTTTCCATGCATAATTGTACCCATGCAGGTACACCCACAATAATTCCAATATCCCAACTAGGGGCTTTTTCTACTATCTCATCTAATTTCTTATTCCAGTCTTTTTGGCGTGCAATCTTTTTGCCCGGTTTGTAAAAGGGTTGAAACCAAAATGGTATTTTTTTGCTGGTAATACCGCTAAGATCTCCTGCATAATAGCCTGCGCCTTTTTGTAGATCGGTGCTTCCACTTAATGTAAGCCAACCCTTACCAATTGATTTCACAGGAAGATCCTGATAATTGCGAAGTGTTAGCAAATGTTTGATCATTGCTAATTTGTTACCGTTAAGTAGATCTTTTGTAATAGGCAGGTATTTACTCGCTGATTCACTAGTACCACTACTTAATGCGTAGTATTTTATACGCCCCGGCCAGCAAACATCCGGCACATTTTCAAGGGTCTTATACCACCACTCATTATAAATTTTGTTGTAGTCAAACACAGGTATCGAATCTTGAAATCCATCTTCAGGATGGCGGCTCATCAATATTTCATCGAACCTATAATGCTGACCAAATTGAGTAAACCTTGCCTTGCGTAAAAGCTTTTTCAGCACTTTTATTTGTTGCCTGCGAACGCTGTTGGCAGGCAAGCCAAGGGCCTTAGATATGGAAGCCGGCAAATGAATATCAAATAGAGCCATGCGGAAATTTACGTTAGAGAAAAGTACGAATTTACGGTAAATATCAGAAGGAGTATTCTACCACGTTATTAGGATGGATTGGCTAACTGCTTCCAATGACGAGTTATTAAACGAACATCTAATAACCACTTATACTCTTTCGCATACCAATAATCAATCTTGCTTAAACTTTCTTTGTTATAAGCTAACAACTCATCGCGGTTTAAGCCTACTGTATTAAGTACTCCTTTAGGCAAATAGGGCAAACGGTTTAGAGAGCTATAACTGACCCACGTACGTTTTCCAATTAAAACCAGTACGGCGTTCTTTAAAATGTTCGGCCCAAAAACAATTTGGACCGGAAATGTAATTAGAATGATTAGAGAAGTTAAGATGTCAACAACCTTTTTCATGCGTTTATGATATGGTTGAGCAATAGCAAAATTACTGTCTTCTGATAAAGATTCTCCTGAGGTAGTTTTAGAATCGCTGCCAATAATACTGATACTTTTTTGACCATGAAACCTGGCACTTATTCCCTTTGGCAAAAGTTGAACCTGATGAATAATTGCTTTATAGGTAAGCTGACCTTTACAGAAAAGTACTTCTTTTATTGATAGTGCGCTTATTAGGTTATTCAACTGACTTAAGGGTCCAATAGCATGATCTACATCTTCATTTACACTAATTCTCCCTATCACTTTTTCATCTCTACTCACTTTAAAAAGTAATTCCATTGCTTTTTTATACTCAGCTGTAGTGCCAACAACAACAGTTTTAGGGTATTTATTGTAAACTTCAACCATACCAGTCTTAACTAAGATCCAACGGAAAACGGTAATGAATAGTGCCGCCACAATGCCTCCTAACAAAATTACACCTCGTGAAAATCTGTATCGCTCCGCTAACAAAGAATACATGGCCAACATAACCATGATGCTTACAAGTGCTGCATAAAAAGCCTTGGAAGGTTTGTACCTGTTATCGTACATGCCGGCGAAACTAGCCGCAGTAAGAAAAATTAGTGTGAAGCCAGGTAAAGAGATATTAATTAAGATAGGCGTGAAACTTTGACCATCTCTGGCATAAGCTACCCATAAATCCTTTACCAAATAAAATGAGCTAACAATAATAATAGTGTCTAATAACGGCATTCCAATTTTTAAAAGCACATTGAAAATAGTTGTCAATAGTGCACGAAACCAGATAGCAACCTTAACCAATATGCTAAACATCTTTGCATTGCCACTGGCATAATGCTTATCTACAAAAATGCTCATAGCCTGATAAAACATCTTTACATAATTGATGTTTCCTTTTTTAGTGCTCTCGCCTTTAAAATGGATAATGGTGCTTTCAGCAAAATAGTAGTTTTTAAAACCTGCTTTTTGGATGCGATAGCTCAGGTCAATATCCTCACCATACATAAAAAACGATTCGTCAAAGCCACCTAGGTCTTTAATAAGCTCACCTCTTGCCATTAAAAATGCGCCTGATAGTACATCAACCTCGTGGTTTTCAAGCTCATTTAAAAATCCTAAATGATACTTTGCAAAAACCTTCGATTTCGGAAACAACCTCGTTAATCCACTTAGTTTATAAAACGACGTAGATAACGAAGGAAACGCTCTTTTACTCTCCGGTAAAAAACGACCGCTTCCATCAATCATTCTAATACCTAAGGCGCCAGCTTCGCCATGATTGTTTAAAAATTGAATACACCTTTCAAAACAATCTTCCGCAACAAGCGTATCAGGATTTAAGAATAATACGCACTCGCCACGCGCTTTTTGCAGCGCTAGATTATTTGCTTTACCGAAGCCAATATTTTTTTTATTTACTAAGAGTATTACTGATGGAAACTTACTTTGTATCAGTTCAACACTACCATCGTTTGATGCATTATCTACTACTATAACTTCTGCATCAATACCTTCCAATGCTTTTTCAATAGAACATAAACATTGTTCTAAAAAAAACTTTACGTTATAATTTACTATGATGATGGAGAGTTGCAACTAGAAAATAACAACGAAATACGAGTTTTTTTCAGCATTGCCCAAACCTATTAATATATACAGAGCCAGTAAAAAGCTGATGAACAGTTTGTATTACAAATTTTGAGCTAAGGCAATTAGCTTTTATAAAATTTAAAACGGTAGTAGTGCTACGTTTATCTTTGCCGCATGTTAAAACAAACGCTTATTAATGCAACATTTGCCGGAGCAAAAGTATTGAAGCATTATTTTAATAGTGAGTTTACCGTTAGTAATAAAGAAGGTGTAAACAATCTGGTTACTGAGGCCGATCACGCATCAGAAAAGGCCATTATTGATATCGTGAGGGATGCGTACCCAAAACACCACATTCTTAGTGAAGAGATTGGAGAAATTACAATGGATAGTACGTATAAATGGATCATCGACCCGATTGATGGTACAATAAACTTTGCTAGTGGCATACCAATTTGCTGTGTAAGTATAGGAATAGAACAGGAAGGAGAGATGATTATGGGTGCGGTTTACAATCCGCTTTCTAACGAATTTTTCTTTGCTCAAAAAGGGTTTGGCGCAACACTAAACGATAAGAAAATAAGTGTGAGTGATAAAAAGAGTGTTGATGCCAGTTGTTTAGCAACCGGTTTTCCATATACTTACATAGACAGTCCAAATGGCCCGCTTCAGGTATTTGAGCGTTTTATAAAAAAGGGAATAGCTATCAGGCGTTTGGGCAGTGCAGCAATAGATCTATGTTGGGTAGCTGCAGGCCGTTTTGATGGTTTTTACGAACATCAGCTAAATGCCTGGGATAGCGCCGCCGGTTTTTTAATGGTTGAGGAAGCTGGGGGAAAAGTGACAGATTTTGAAGGGAAACCATACTCGCCATATCAGCCACAGATCTTAGCTACAAATGGAAAAATTCATGCCGATATGCTTGCTGCAATTGATGGCGAAGCTCAATAAATTTTAAAGAGAAATCAAAAAGTTGAAATGGAAAATCATACTGAGATAGCAACGCTAGGTGAATTTGGACTTATTGAACATTTGACTAAAAATTTTGAAACGCTAAACGCATCAACTATTTTAGGTGTGGGGGATGATGCTGCTGTTATAGACCACTTTGGTAAGCAAACTGTTGTTACTACCGATATGCTGGTAGAAGGTATTCACTTTGACCTGATGTATACGCCCTTAAAACATCTGGGTTACAAAAGTGTAATTGTAAACCTTAGCGATGTGTATGCTATGAACGCTATACCAACGCACATTACCGTTAGTATAGCCTTTAGTAATAGATTCAGCGTTGAGGCTTTGAACGATTTTTATGAAGGTGTTTATGCTGCCTGCACTAAATACAATGTCGATTTAATAGGCGGCGATACAACTTCTTCTCAGAAAGGTTTTATTATAAGCGTTACCGCCCTGGGCGAAATTACAGGCGATAAAATTGTAAAAAGAAGTGGTGCCCAAAAGGGAGATCTGATTTGTGTGAGTGGAGATTTGGGTGCAGCATTTTTAGGACTAACGCTGCTGGAGCGTGAGAAGAAAATTTATCTCGAGCATCCGGAAGTGCAGCCTGATCTAGAAAATCAGACCTATCTGGTAGGCAGAATGCTTAAGCCCGAAGCACGAAAAGATATCATAGAGTTTTTTGAGCAGAACGACATTTTGCCTACTAGTATGATGGACGTAAGTGACGGCTTAAGTAGCGAGATCTTGCATTTATGTAAACAAAGCAATGTTGGTTGTAGGGTACACGAAGACAAAATTCCCATCCACGATGAGGCCAAGCAGTACGCATATAAGTTAGAAATGGACCCCACAGCCTGTGCCTTAAGTGGAGGTGAAGATTACGAATTGGTATTTACCCTGCCACAAAGCGATTATGAAAAGCTGGTATTAAACGAGCAGATTTCTGTTGTAGGCTACATCACAGATATTGAAGAGGGTGCAAAAATTATAACGAAAGGCGGTAGTACGCATACCCTTACCGCACAAGGATGGAATGCATTTTCCTGATAGATAATTGGCATACTTTCTGCCATTGCAGATAAAAAAAATATGCATTTCAGGTTAAGCTTTTTAGCACTTTTATTCTGCCCAATAATAGGTTGGTCTCAAAACGACACCACAGTACAAAGTAAAAACAGCTTTACTGTTGGCGCTAACTACCAGTCTAAACTCCACTTTTTTGGCAGAACAGACAGTTTACAAAGTAGCGGACTCTTTCCGACGATAGGTTTTGAACTGAAAGAAGGCTTTTACAGTACTGCCAATATCATTTTTACTCGCAATAACTCTTCTTCTCTAAACTATAATGGTAGTACCGTTGAGGCTGGATATAAATTTCCGAAATCACGCAACTTTTCAGGCAATGTTTTTTATAGCAAGTTTTTATATAAGGATAATAGCCAGTTAGTGCAATCTTCGGTAAAGGGTCAGGCTGGTTTAAATTTAACCTACAATAATAAAATTGTAAATGTAAATGGCGGCGCAGATGCCAAGTTTAGCGACAAAACAGATTTGGGTTTAACAGCCGGCGTTGATCATTTATTTCTGTATGTATTTCCGGGTACCAAAAACGCCCTTGGAATTAATCCCTCTTTTTACACCTACGCAGGCACACAAAATTTTACAAAAACCTATTATAAAAATAGAGAAGTATTAGGCGTAGTGCTAGGCCAGCAACAAGTTACTGAGCAAGCAAAAACTTTTAAACTACTTGCTTACGAAGCATCATTACCTGTAGTGCTTATTCTTGGTAAGTTTTATGGCTCAGTTACTGGTTCGTATGTTCTTCCACAGAACTTAATTAAAGTAACAAACAGGCCAGACCTTACTGAAAATGGCAAAAATTTATTCTACATTTCTGCCGGTTTAGGCGTAAAGCTTTAATCCTAAAACCATCCAAAAATTTTTAATTAATATAGTTCGAAACACATTTTTGGCATGGTTTCTGAAAATCGTCGGGCGTAAACCAATTAAAATTCAATGATTATGACTACGAACATGAAAAAACTATCAGGAACAGTTGCAGCAATGCTTGCACTTCACGTCTCTTTCGCACAAGTAAACCTTGGGGTGGCTAACAGTACAAATGTTGGTGCCAAAGTAAATACTTCAGTGGTAGATAAGACCGTTAGCAAAACAGCTTCCGCAACTCAGTCAGCTGCACAAAAAACAGCACAAAAGGCACATGAAGTTAAAAACGCAACATCAGCAACGGTTGCTACCGGGGCTAAGGCGACTACCGCAGCCGGAAGTAATATTGAAGGTTCAACGCAAGTAAACGTAGGTGTGCAGGCAGATCATAGCGGTCACGCACATGCTCAAAAATCTGAAGCAAGTGCAAACAGTAATTCTTCTATTGAAGCACAAACTGAAATGAATGGTACTGTGGTAACAACGCACAACCATAGTGACGAAAGTGCTGAAAATATTAAAACTAAAACCAAAGAAACCAGTGCTGGCACTAAAACAAAAGTGAAGGGCGAGGTAAATGGTAAAAAAGTAAAGTACAAGAAAACGCCTCAAGTAGAAGCTGATGGATCAGTAGAAACGAAAGCTAAAATTAAAAGCAACTAGTACAGACATAAATTGAAAAACCCACAGCCATGCATTTTAGTGCATGGCTTTTTTGTTATTTCGATTTACGAAAAACTTTTACATAAATATCAACGCGTAAAGTCTTAACTATCATTTCTGACCGCTGTATCTTATTTTTGCGATAGTAAAATGTAATGTTATGATTAAAACAGGCAATCCCGTTATTAGCATTTATACGGAGATGACCCCCAATCCAGAAACAATGAAGTTTGTGGCCAACAAACTTTTGTACCCCGGTAAAAGCATTGACTTTGCTGATGAAAGTAGTGCCGGACCATCTCCCTTAGCTAAAGAACTATTTAGTTTTCCTTTTATAAAGAGTGTTTTTATAGCCAGCAACTTTGTTACACTAACCAAAACAGGTGATACAGACGATTGGCAGGATGTGATACCAACTATTAAACAATTTATGAAAGACTACCTGGAAAATGGTGGAACCGTAATAAATGAAGATGAGATTGTTGTTACTAAAGACGATAGCAGTAATGTTATTAGCGCCGATGACGACGATGTAGTTAAGCGTATAAAGGAACTTTTAGAAAATTATGTAAAGCCTGCAGTTGAAATGGATGGTGGCGCAATACAATTTAAAAGCTACAATGAAGGCATTGTAAACTTAATGCTTCAAGGTAGCTGTAGCGGTTGCCCTTCCAGCATGATTACTTTAAAAGCCGGTATAGAAGGTATGATGAAGCGCATGATACCAGAAGTAAAAGAAGTTGTAGCAGAAGCTGAATAACAGCAAAACTTATAATAAAAAAGCCGTCTAACTTTTTAAGAGTTGAGACGGCTTTTTTTATGCTTTGAATTTTATAGTGGATAACGTTTATCCCCAATTAGTTTTGCGGCAATACGCCTGCGAGCTTCCTTTACATTGTAAGGCGCCACTTTGGTAAACCTTTTCAAACCAAGCAACATCATTCGTTGCTCATCACCCTCAGCAAAGCTGTTGATAGCATCTTTGCCAAACTTATTTATTCTATCCGCAGCATCAGTAATAAACGTGTCTACAATATCTTTTTCAAACGAGCTATTTTCCGTGGATGATGAAAGTTTTATTGCTCTTTGTAGTGCACTCTCTGCGTTAAAGGTATCAATGGCCATATCAGCTATATTCATTAACACCTCTTGCTCGTGCTCTAATTTATTCATCAACTTTTGAACGGCACCTCCGGCAATCATCAAAATAGCTTTTTTAAAATTTGCTACTGCTTTCAATTGCTCGCTAAATGCTCCGTTTTCCTGCTCACCAAAATCAGGAATGCTCATCAATTCTTTTTGAACATTCATGGCCGGTCCCATTAAATTTAATCTGCCTTTCATGGCACGTTTTAAAACCATATCAACCGTTAGCAGGCGGTTTATTTCGTTTGTGCCTTCATAAATTCTATTTATTCTACTATCGCGGTAAGCTCGTGATATAACATATTCATCGCTATAACCATTGCCACCATGTATTTGCACTCCTTCATCAACTGCAAAATCTAACACTTCGCTTCCATACACTTTTAAAATAGCACATTCAATTGCAAATTCTTCAGCTGCGCCTAGTAATGCCTCATTGAAAGCTTTGCCACTTTCTACTAATTCCGTTTCCTTATCATCAATCCATTTTGCCGTACGATAAACTGCCGACTCACACACCCAGCACCTAATGGCCATTTCAGCCAATTTATGTTGAATTGCTCCAAAATTGCTTATGGGCTGTTGAAATTGCTCTCTTGTAAGTGCATACGACAGAGAAGTATTTAATGCTCTCTTAGCTCCACCCAACGCAGCTGCCGCCAATTTCAATCGGCCTATATTTAAAATATTGAAAGCAATAATGTGGCCTTTTCCAATCTCACCAAGCACATTCTCAACCGGCACTTTACAATCTTGAAAGTACAATTGCACTGTTGAAGATCCCTTAATACCCATTTTATGTTCTTCCGGTCCATTTGTAAATCCTTCAAAACCTCGCTCTATTATAAACGCTGTGAATTTTTCTCCATCAATTTTCGCGAAAACAGTAAAGACATCAGCAAACCCGCCATTTGTTATCCATACTTTTTGTCCGTTAAGCAAATAATGTTTTCCATCAGCAGATAATTTTGCAGTGGTTTTAGCACTCAAAGCATCACTTCCGCTATTAGGTTCAGTTAGGCCATATGAACCTTTCCATTCTCCAGATCCAAGTTTCGGTACATACTTCTGTTTTTGCTCATCAGTACCAAAATACAAAATTGGCAGCGTGCCAATTCCGGTATGGGCCGAGACTGCAACAGAAAATGAAAAACCGCCACCTAATCCCTCACTAACCAAGGTTGATGTTATAAAGTCTTTTCCTAAACCACCATATTCTTCAGGCAGCGATACACTTAATAATCCTTGCTCCCCTGCCTTTTCTAGCACTGACTGCATTAGTCCTTCTTCCATTTTGTCCATTCTTTCTACAACCGGCATCACTTCAACATCTAAAAAAGAACGGCACATTTCCTTAACCATTTGCTGCTCCTCATTAAAGTCTTCCGGTATGAAAGCGTCCATGGGATCACTATCTTTTATCAGCCATTCAGCACCTTTTACACTTTTTGTATCGGTTTGTGTGGTCATACTTTTTTAGTTTTTTAAAAGAAAGTTTTTAAAGTTGTAGATTATTTAAGATTGTCGTAAACCTTTTGCAGCACTTCTTTGGCTAAACCAATTGCTTCGGGGCTAACGCCATCCAGTGCTTCATTAAGCGTTTGGGTTGCAATTTCCATGGTTGTTGCTTCCAGCTCCAATGCCGCTTCTGTCAAACGTATCAGGTTTATCCGCCTATCTTGTTTTGAGGGGATGCGTTTAACCAGCTTCAACTTTTCAAGATTGTCAACTAAGCGGGTTATACTTGGTTTATCTCTAAAAGTTCGGGTACACAATTCCTGCTGGCTTAAACTATCTTCTTTCCACAAATGATATAAAACACTCCATTGTTCTATTGTAACTTCTAACCCGGCTTGTTTAAAATTCTTTTGAAGTCGTCTGGCAACAGCAGTGGACGCTTTACCGGTAATGAAACTATATAATTCGCCTCGTTTAAATTGGTTGTTTGGCATACAGTTAGTTAAGCAACTAACCAAATATACCTAACATAGGTAAAAAAGTATATTAAATTTCTTACCCTATAGCTTTCTTATCAATGTTGGTTTGATATGTGTCTATAACAATCAAAACCATCAAAAAGTAGCATATCTCCATTAAATGAGCTTTACTTTTGCGGTGCAATTTTCAACAACGTAGGTAACAAAGAATTTTATGAGGAGACACAAGCAACATCAATTCAGATTTATATTATTTTTTTTAATGGCATTTATACTATCACTAAAAGGAATTTCTCAGGCTTCGCCTCAGTATGAGTTTAGGGCAGTTTGGATAGCAACCGTTGAAAACATTGATTGGCCCAGTAAGAGAGGCTTATCATCCACAGAGCAAAAAGCAGAATTTATCAAGATTTTAGATTTGCACAAGCGAAATGGAATGAATGCAATTGTAATGCAGATACGTCCAGTAACCGATGCATTCTTTCCATCAAAGTTTGAGCCTTGGAGTGAGTATTTGACCGGAAAACAAGGTTTACCCCCTCAGCCTTATTATGATCCATTACAATTTATGTTAGAAGAAACGCATAAAAGAGGAATGGAATTTCATGCTTGGATGAATCCGTATAGAGCAGTTTTTAATGTAAACAAATCATCTGTGGCCCCTAGTCATGTAAGCCGGTTATTTCCTAATTGGTTTGTTACTTATGGTTCTACCAAATATTTCAACCCCGGTTTACCCGAAGTTCGCCAGCACGTTACACGAGTGGTGAGAGACTTAGTAGAACGGTATGATCTGGACGCTATTCACTTTGACGATTACTTTTACCCATATAAAATTGTAGGAAAAGAGTTTCCTGATGAGGCAGCCTATATAAAATATGGTAACGGACAAAGTAAAGATGCCTGGAGAAGAGCAAATGTAGATTCCATTATAAAAATGCTGGGTCAAACTATCAAGTCGGTAAACCCACGGGTGAAATTTGGTATTAGTCCTTTTGGTGTTTGGAGAAACAAGAGTAAAGACCCCATGGGTAGTAACACCAAAGCAGGCGTTACCAACTACGACGATCTTTACGCTGATATTTTGTTATGGCTAAAGCTCGGTTGGATCGACTATGTAGTTCCGCAATTGTATTGGGAGATAGGTCACCCATTGTGCGATTACAATATATTATTAGATTGGTGGTCGCAATATGGGTTTGGCAGGCAGGTGTACGTTGGCCACGGCATATACAGAACGTTGGAGCAGCGTACCGGTGCATGGAAAAATCCGAGGCAGATACCCGACCAGATTAAAAATCTAAGAGCCAATCCACTTATTCAGGGTAGCGTTTATTTCAGCAGTAAAACTTTCAATAACAACCCGAATGGATGGAACGATAGTTTGAGAAACAACTATTACAAATACCCGGCAATTATACCACCAATGAAATGGATTGACAGTATTGCACCCATCGCGCCCTTACAAGAAACCATAGCGGGATCGAAGCAGATACGGATAATGTATAGAGGTGCAGAACCTATTAAAGGTTTTGCTATTTATAGTTTGCCGGCGACGGGTTCCATTTCAAAACAAAATGCTCGTTTGATTGAAATTGTAGTTGCCGATAAATTTATTGATGTTAACCCACCGGATTACACCATTAAAAATGCAGATAGAATATTTGTTGCCGCCTTAGACAGAAACAACAATGTTAGTGATTGGATACAATTGAAATAGGAGTAAAACACAAATTCATATTCATGAATCTAAAGCCGCAAAGCTTATTTTTCTACCTTTGACAGCTTAACTTAAACCATACCATATGCCAGGTTACGAATTTTGGGGTGCAGAAGAACGTAAAGAAGTGAATGATGTTTTAGAGACAGGTATTTTAATGCGGTATGGTTTTGACGGTCCACGCAAAGGCATTTGGAAATCGAAGGAACTGGAGGCTGCTATCTGTGAAACTTTTGGTTGTACCCATGCGCAACTTACCAGTAGTGGCACTGCAGCGCTCACAACCGCGATGGCAGCTTTAAATATAGGATCTGGTGACGAGGTTATAATGCCCACGTTTACTTTTGTTGCCAGTTTTGAAGCCATATTAAGCGTTGGTGCTATTCCTGTTTTGGTTGATGTTGATGAAAGTTTAACCTTAAATCCAGAAGCTGTTCGCGCAGCAATAACACCCCGAACAAAATGCGTAATGCCAGTGCATATGTGCGGTAGCATGGCCGACCTTGATGCGTTGAAAACAATTTGCAAAGAACACGATCTTGTGTTACTAGAAGATGCTTGCCAAAGTATTGGCGCAACCTACAAGGGTCAAAAAGTTGGTACTATTGGCCATGCCGGCACATTTAGTTTCGATTTTGTAAAGACAATCACCTGCGGCGAAGGTGGTGTTGTAATGACCAATAACAAAGATGTTTATATAAAATGCGATGGTTATACAGACCATGGCCATGACCATGAAGGTGTGGATAGGGGAGCAGACCTGCACCCATTTGTTGGTTACAACTATCGTATAAGTGAGTTGCATGCGGCAGTTGGTTTGGCACAGATAAAAAAGCTGAATACATTTCTTGCCATCCAAAAGAAGAACTGCGCCATTTTGCGCAGTATGTTATCTGAAATTCCGGAAGTGACATTTAGAGTAGTACCTGACCCCGAAGGTGATAGCTTTTCTTTTTTAAGCTGGTTTCTTCCAAGTGAAGCCATAGCAAAAGCGTTTGTTGCTGAAATGAAGGAGCAGGGAATTTTAGCCGGAAACTTTTACTGGTATAGTAATAACTGGCATTACATAAGCAAGTGGGACCATCTTAAAACGGCAACATTTTTAAATGGCCAGAGTAAAGAAGTAACTACACGTTTAAAAGAGTTGGCCACAACAGAATTTCCTGCAAGTGATGCAATTATGAGCCGCTGTATCTCAACACTCATCAGCTTAACTTGGAGTGATGCAGATGTGAAAGAAAAAGGAGCAAAAATGGTTGCAGCTATCAAAAAGGTTTTAAAAAACGCTGATGTGCCATCTAGGTTTTAATTCAAAGTTTTAATAAAAATCAACGATACTTTCCTTCTAATTTATCACAATATGCCAACGATCCTAAACGGAAGCGAAAAGGGATTTTTGTAACCTTTTCTATCTGCAGCTCTTTTTTACAAACAAAACCAAGCGTACTAATATAGTAGTCTGGTGGCAAGGTTTTTACAGATATTGGTTGGGAGATAAGGCTACTTTTTACTGAAACATTTACAAAAGAATTTAAGAGAGCTTTTCACGCTATCTATTATTGATTGTGAAGCCGGCTTTATAACCATATTTATGTTGGGTTGTGCGGCGCTATTTAAATAGTTCATTACAAATAAAACCGTAAAGAAACAAATAGCGCTAAGCTTCATCATCCATGTTTTTGTAAGTAAATTGCACCCTGTTTCGTAACAATGTCTTGTTGCACATCATGCACCCAAGACACAAAATAAAGCGATCATCATTCATTTTGGTTACTTTGATACCTAAATAATAATGATTGACTTACGTTCGTTTTTAATTTAGAGTTTTAGCATTAAGCGAGGAATTTCAGAAGATGTCATTAAGCCAGTCACTACAACAAAAGCTATTACAAAAATTATCCCCTCAGCAAATCCAGTTGATGAAATTGCTGCAAGTTCCTACTGCCAATCTTGAAGAAAGGATAAAGGAAGAGCTTGAAGAAAATCCGGCGTTGGAAGTTAGTGAAGATGTGCATGATGAATTTGACAATGATAAAGACGAATTTGACAGCAATGACGAATTTGAGGCGGAAGGCAGTGCTGATGAATATGATAACATTGACTTGAGTGAATATGTACATGAAGGTGATGATGAAGTAGGTGACTACAAATTGAGGGATGAGAATTATCCGGAATTGGATGAAGGAAAAGTAATTCCAATAAGAGTAGAAGCTTCTTTTCATGAAATGTTGCTAGACCAACTAGGGATGATGGAGTTGGATGACCGCACCCATAAAATAGCCGAACAAATTGTTGGTAGTATTGATGATGATGGATACCTGCGACGTGAACTTACCTCTATAGCTGATGACTTAGCCTTTAGGCAAAACATCATTTCATCTGAAGCAGAGATCGAATCATTTGTAAAAAAAATTCAAAATTTTGATCCTCCCGGTATTTGCGCACGGGATTTACAGGAGTGCCTGCTACTTCAACTAAAACGGAAGTTAAACGAAGGCAAAGAGGTTGAGATGGCTACTCAGGTTTTGGAAAAATACTTTGACGAATTTACTAAGAAGCACTACGAAAAAATTCAACGCGGCCTCAATCTTACAGATCAGCAACTTAAAGATGTGATCAATCAGATCATTCGATTAAATCCAAAACCCGGCGGCAATATCGGCTCGGTAAATAAAGCGGAGAGTTATGTAATCCCTGACTTTTTCATCTTTAATAATGCCGGTAAACTAGAGCTTACTTTAAACAGTAAGAATGCCCCTGACCTTCGCATTAGTGAAGGATATAGGGATATGATGAAGGATTATGAAAAGGGATCAAAGAAAGACAAGCGCCAGAAGGAGGCGGTTCTCTTCATCAAACAAAAGATAGACTCAGCCAAGTGGTTTATTGACATGATAAAGCAAAGGCAACAAACCCTCATTGGTACTATGCAAAGTATCATGAATTACCAGCAGGAGTTTTTCTTAACTGGCGATGAAACCACCATGAAGCCAATGATCTTGAAGGATATTGCGGAGATGACGGGCCTTGACATTAGTACAGTAAGTCGTGTAGCCAACAGTAAATTTGTACAAACAGAATTTGGCACTTACAGGCTTAAATTTTTCTTTAGCGAATCGCTTAGTACAGATTCTGGTGAAGAGGTAAGCACCCGAGAAGTTAAAAAAATACTTAGCAATATGATAGAAGCGGAAGATAAACGCAAGCCGCTTAGTGATGAACAGCTAACTGACATGCTGCAAGAAAAAGGATACAATATTGCCAGAAGAACGGTAGCCAAATACCGCGAACAATTAAACCTGCCCGTAGCCCGCCTGCGAAAAGAGCTTTAATACAGATTGTAGTAAGTTTGCCCGAGTATGACGAACACTACTTATCCGTTACCACAGCCTACCATTTTGAAATTGATAGCAAGGTTTATCTCTTACGTATTTCATCCTTTATTTATACCTACTTACGTTTGCGCTTTCCTCATTTTTAAATATCCTTACTCATTTCCCACATTTGATGAGAAGGAGAAAATGATAAAGCTGATATCCATATTTATTATTACAGCGGGCTTTCCTGCCATAACTGTTTTTTTACTTTGGAGGCTTCAATTTGCTGACTCTATATTTTTGAGAACGCAGAAAGAACGCATCATTCCTTATGTTGCGTCAACTATTTATTTTTTCTGGGCTTGGTACGTTAGTCGTAATCAACCTTCAAATCCACCTACATTAGTTTTTTTCTTGTTGGGATTATTTCTTAGCACGTCTGCTGCATCCATGGCCAATAACTATTTTAAAATTAGCATGCATGCACTGGGTGTAGGTGGAGGGGTGATGTTTATGATATTGCTAGGCATATCAGGGACAGCTTCTATCGGTTTGCCAATTTCTGTAGCTACAATTATAGCAGGCATCGTTTGTACCGCGCGTTTCTTAATTTCTGACCACTACCCCGGAGATGTTTACTCGGGGTTATTTTTGGGAGCACTTTGCCAGTTAGTAGCCTGGTATATAGTAATGTAAATGAAATTTATACTGCTTGTAGTAGATGATGTATCGATTCGAAAACTTCATCTTGGGCGGCAGGTAACTTAATTTCAACGCGAGTGCCTTCGCCAACAAATGAATCTATCTTCAATTCACCTTGGTTAAACTCGGTGAGTCTTTTTACAAGATATAAGCCGATACCCAAGCCTTGCTGCTCATATTTTTTACGGTTAAATTGTTTAAAAGGCGCAATATCTTCCAAACTCTCTAACACAAAGCCGCGACCGTAATCAATAACTTCGATCACGTACAATTCATCAACCTGCTTTCCGATCACTTTAACCGGGGAGCCTGGTTTAGAAAATTTAAGTGCGTTGTCAACCAACTCTAAAATTAAACGCTGTAGGTATTCGGTATTAATGTTTACGGCAACGTTCTCTAACTGTAAATCCAAATCGGCAGTTCTATTATAGATCTCGCGAGACATGGTCATAAGTTCTGATTGAACTTTCTGTGTCCATCCGGATTTAGAAAAACCATTTACAAACATTGACAATAGTTCTGTGTAAACTTCAGCCCGTTTGATCTCTTCAAACATCATTAAATTGGCCAGCGAGTGGTTTAAACGTAAGCCTGATTTGAGAATAGAAAACAATAACTCTTGAATTTGCTGCTGCGAAAACGAATCTCTGGCGCTTAATAACAAATTCAAGCCGCCAATAATTCCATGTAGCGGTGTATTAAATTCATGATAATATGCTGCAAACACGGTAGTGTCTAACTCATGTTTAACTTTTGCGTATTGACCAATAACTTTTTCTTGGCGTTTTAAACGTGTTTGTATGGCACGCACCAATTCTTTAGAAGTAAAAGGTTTAGTAATATAGTCATCTGCACCTAACTCCATGCCTTGACGAATATCATTTTTATCGACCCGGGCGGTAAGAAAGATAAATGGAATATTTTGAACAATAGAGGTTTTTCTAATATACTCCAGCACTTTATAGCCATCCATTTTTGGCATCATAACATCGCAAACTATTAGGTTGGGCATAAAGTCTATAGCCTCAAGCACACCTTGTTTACCATTGGATGCGGTGTGTACCATGTAGCCTTTGGCCTCTAATAATTCTTGTATATTTTCTCTGATGTTTTTTTCATCTTCAATTACAAGAATGCGAATTTGATTGTCCATGAATGATTATTTTATTTGACGTACCGGAAGTATAACGCTTATTGTAGTTCCTTTATTTAAAACGCTTGAAACAAAAATTTGTCCCTGATGTTTATCAACAAACTCTTTCATAATTGCCAATCCTAAACCGGTGCCTTCAATATCTGTAGTGTTTGTAGCGCGATAGAATGGCTGAAAAAGATTTTTCAAATCTTCTTCAGGTATGCCAATACCCTGGTCGGTAATGTCAATTCTTACTTCGTTGTTTTGAAAAATCAACGTTACAAACAAGTTGCCTTCTGATGAATATTTATAGGCATTGTTTATTATGTTTTCTATAGCATGACTGATCAACTTTGGGTCAAAATCTACGGGTTGTTCATCTCCCTTTACAGATAAAATTATTTTTCTATCATCCGTTTGCAGGCTATTGTATTTTTCTTCTATAATTTCTTTACAGAATGACACTATGTTTTTGCGTTGCGGTAAAAAAGGCGTTCGCGCAGCATTTGCCCTGCCTAATAAAAGAATGTCGCTCATTAAATATTGCAAGCGGTCCACCTCACCCTGTATTTTGTTAAACTGTTTTTGAAAACGGGCTTGCTTTTCAACCGGCAGATTTTCTAAATACATTTCCATAATTTCAACACCTGATTGTATTACGGTAAGAGGCGTTCTAAATTGATGAGAGGCCGTTGATACAAACATGGCCCTAAGCTCATTCAACTCACGCTCTTTTTCAAGGGCTTGTTCCAGTTCAGACAACAATTGCTCTCGCTCTGTTACATCGTGCCCGGCGGCTTGAAACGATATGACCTTATCCATCTTTACGATTGGCTGCACCCATACTTCAAATGATTTTTCTTTACCCTGTTTGGTATAAACTTTTTGTATGAATTTTCTGCTCTCCAAATTTTTTATCATAAGCTCTAGCCCTGCAAGTGCGTGCGCTTTACAAGTACTATCCTTCACTAAAAAATCTAACGGATTTTTACCAACAATTTCTTTAGAGGTGTAACCGAGTGCCTGAAAGCAAGAAGGAGAAACATAATTGAACTTACCATTTAAGTCGAAAATGGCGATGATATCATTGCTGTTTTCTGATAGTAATCTGTATCGTTCTTCACTAGTTTTTAACCGTTTTTCTGCATTTACCTGGGCGGTAACGTCGCGGGTTGAGCTAATGATAGAAGATGTTAATCCATTGAAATCCGCAACGGGTTTCGAATAGGTTTCAACCCATTTGTAGTCGCCATTTTTCGCCTTCATACGGTAGCGAAACTGGGTTTCTTTTTTGTTTATGACAATAGGTCTAAGTGCATTGTCAAGTGTCTGAATCACATCATCGGGGTGTACCAGATCTAAGCCTCCCATGCCTAAAATTTCATCGGCCTTGTAACCTAAAATGTTGGTTACTGATGGTGAAGCATATGTAAATTTCCAATCAGCATCGTGTATAGAAATAAAGTCACTAATGTTTTCAGAAATGAATTTGAATTTATGTTCTGTTTCAATAAGTGATTGTTCAGCATTTTCTATGTGCGTATAATCAGTTTTTACAATGTATAGTTTTTCCGGAATACCATCTTCATCTCTGCCTACAGTTATTTTTTCCTGCAGCATTTTAGTTTCATCGCTGGGTGTGATTATTCTATAAAAAAATTCGCCCTTACTTTTCCTATCTATAATGTCGTTTACCTCCCGTAAAACTTCTGGCGCATCGTCAGGATGTATCATATCCATAGAAACAAAACCTTTGAGCATAAACTCACCTTTAGGTCGTTCATACAAATTGGTCACATTATCACTTACAAAGTCGTACCTGTTTTTTTTCAGATCGTAAATAGCATATACATCATCAATATTATTAATGAGGTGCGTTAGCTGTTTTGATACTGAATGCAGGTTGTTTTCGTACGATACGCGTTCTCTTATATCTCTAAGAACACACAGCAAGTACTTGGCGTTTTTAAATGTAAAATGTGAGGTAGAAAACTCAAATGGTATAAGCTCTGTATTTTGCTTATTTGCGAAAATTATTTTTTGGTTCGATACATTAAAGCCGTTTTTTAGTGCCAGTTTCATCAACTCATGAAACTTATTACGTTGATAGCCTGACCAGTTTTTAAAACTTTTTCCGGTCCAATCGTCAGGTGAGTACCCTAATATTGAGATGGCGGCATTGATGTCTTCTAAAACATTTTCGTCCAGGTTGATGGTTAAGATAATTTCTTTGCTGTTATTTAGAATGGCAGTTAGCTTTTCGTTGCATTCTCTCAGCAACATATTAGACTGATAGCTTTCAAGACTATCTTCTGAAGAGATATAACTGCTATCCTGAGCAATTGGAATTGAAGAGTTGTGTACCAATTGATCTAACATGAGCAGGCTTTTAATATCGTGTAGGTTTCTAGCAAAAAATAAAGCCGGAGAACATCCGGCTTATAGTTAACGCATTTAAAAACGGTTTATTATTTTTCTTACTTACCCCAGCACTTTCATTTTTACCATTTCGATACGAGTGTCGCTCACGTTTAAAATTTCAAATTCAAAGCGATCAATAATGATCCTTTCTTTTTGTTGCGGTATGGTTTCGTGCTCTGATATGATGAAACCGGATAGCGTTTCAGAATTATTTGCAGAGAGTTCCAGATTGAATTTTTCATTCAGATAGTCAATTTCTAACCGGCCGCTAAACAAATATTCATCCTCAGCAATCTGTTTTGCTACAAATTCTTCTACGTCGTACTCATCTCTAATTTCTCCAAATATTTCCTCCAAAACATCTGCCATACTAACAATGCCTGCAGTTCCACCAAACTCATCTACCACCCAGGCAATACTTTTTCTTTCTTTTGAGAACTTGGTTATCAGGTCCATAGCACTCATACTTTCAGGTACGGCGGGTATGGGTAAGATGACTTCGTTAATGTTTGTAGGATTTTTAAAAAGATCTAATTGATGTACGTAACCTAAAATATTGTCGATGTTTTCTTTGTAAATGATCAACTTGCTTAGCTTGTTTTCAATCATTACTTTTTTAATCTCCGAGAGTGGCAGCTTAACATCGGCACCTACAACCTCTGTGCGCGGTATTAAACATTGCCTTATTTTAACCTTTGGAAGCAATAGTGCATTCTCAAAAAGTTCAGTGTTTAATTCCTGATTGTCTTCATCCTGAAATTTATGCTGCTGATAAAACTGCTCCAGATCAACTTTCGACAGAACATCTTTTTTATTGCTCACATTTACATTAAAAATGTACTTGAGCAACCATGCTGAAATATTTACAACTACCGCAACAATCGGATTGAAAATTTTATAAAAGAAATTGAGTAGACCTGCAAAAAACATCAAAAATCCATCGCCTTTAGCTTTTATAATTGGTTTAAGCAACCAGTAAAAAAGAAATACAATGATAACGGCGGTTGCCAAAACATTGAGTAATAACAGCCATGGGGTGCTTTCAATTTCTAAGATATTCCACAAAAAGGTATTTAAAAGTTTGCTGAGGTGAATGGTGAATAGAACACTGCCAATAGTTGCACCTATAAGACAAACTCCTAAAAAGCGATGTGGTTCATCTAAAAATTTTGAGAGAATTACGCCACTATTGTGACCTTGTTTTTTTCTTAATTCAATTGCCAAACGATTGGCGCTTATGAAAGCAACCTCCGCGCCTAAAAAAAGTACGATGATTAAAAAAGCACCGATCAGCCATAAAAGAGTAAGTAAAAATGGAGTCATTTTATATTGAATGAATTGAAAATCTTTGAGCTTTAAAAAGGCGAAATGTTGGAGTTATTACATTGCATACTTAAAGTTGAAGTACACTAATATCCAACATAGCTACTGTCAGAAATTAGTATAAATCCTCTGGGATTTTTTATGGTTATATTTTTAAAACTCTGATCTGCCACTAAACCAGAGCCATAAATTTTTTGATCCGGCTTTATTAAAATTACATTTTTATCTGTATAAAATCTTTCCTCAGCCTGGTTCCAATAGAGTTCTTTTGTATGAAGCGTATCTCCAAGTGTATTAAAAACCAAAACGCTATCTCGTAAAAATACCTTGTTTTCGTTTTCTAGATAATTGCCATATTTGGCATTAAGCTGGCTTTCAATAACCATAGCTTCATTAAAAAAGTTAACGTGTAGCGATCTTGGAAATTCAACCTTTGGCGTATCGTACTGGTAGCGCAACATATACGGTGCGGTAAGTTTCGCTTTTATTCTACCATTCTGGCTTAAAAAACTTTCTATATTAAGAGCTTCTTCAACACCAATTTTCTTTTTACCTAAGGCACTAACTACCTGCATATTGTTTTCGCAGGCATAAACAAAAAAGCAGCTTCCGATAAAAGCTGCTATTCTTATTATGTTTGAAAAGCTCATGTTAATCATATCTACGCTTTATGAACCAAATATCACTTAACGCTAGTCCGAAAGATACACGGAAAAAATTTTCGGTTATATTGTTGTCTTTATCACCTCTTTTTCCCAATTCCAAAGCAGTATTAATTATTGTGTATTGATTATCGTAAGACCTCCATTTGCGTATAGGTAGCGCTGCTCCAAAAGTAACACCAAATACTGGTAAATTGTCTCCATTAACAACCACTGGATCTTTACCAAAATAAAAACCTGCCTTGTAATTTACCCGGTTCCAATAACTGTTTATGCTAAGTGGGTCTGGTGTTAATTGGCCACCAATTTTTAATCTCCACATGTCGCCTAAAGCATCAGGCTTACCATAAAACCTGAATTGCGACCATTTTGCCGTTTCAAATTCAACTCCGAATGATGACTTTTCAATGGAATTGCCAACCTTGTCTGAAATGTTGTTAGCTAAAAGCAATCCTACGTTGTATATAGCAGGAGTTTCAACCGTGCCCTCGACACCTGTTTTCGAAAAAACGCTGTCTATGCGTGATGTTGTACCAGTACTTAGATATTGGAAAGTTTCACGGACTTCATCTTGAGAAGCCTTGAGAGATTGTTTAAGTTTAGCTGTTGCACCCAACCTTAAGTAAGAATTTTTACTAACGCGCAATTGGTATTGCATACCTGCATCTAAAAACGCTTTGCCATAAGTAGTAACTGTAGATGAATTCGATTGCGCATAGGAAACTGAATCGTTCAGGAAAATTAAACGAGTATTGTTTTCGCGACGGCCAAAATTGTAACCAACATTAGCGCCAATGCTAAAAACGGAACGACCTTTTAATGGATTGCCCCAATTTTTGCCAATACCGGTAAATAATTGGTATAAACCGCCCGAACCTTGATAAAGTGTAGCCAAACTATCAATACCACTTAATCTTGATCTTTGCTGAACGCCATAATTAATTAAAGAAAGCGGACGAAGACCAAAAGCAAACCCCAAATTTTTGTTCTTATTTAGAGGCATACCAACAGCCACGTATGCAGGAATAAAGTTGACTGAATTATACTTGCCTAGAGGTTCAGCACTTTTTAATGTGCGGCTGTCAATACTTACCCCTACGTCAAACGTAACTATTTTATGATAGCTGTACGTAGCAGGATTACTAAAGTTTACAGTTTGAGCATCAACGTAAGGGGCTGATACGCCAGCCATACTTCTATTTGCAATATTCTGAGAAGGGAAACGATCGCCTAAGCCGTAACGTGAAAAAGGAGAATTTTCCTGAGCAGAAGCACCAAGAGATGCAATAAGCAATAAAAATCCGAGCTGAAGTTTTGGGTTAATTGTTGTACTCACTAATCGCATACAGTCCCTGGTAAATTAAATAAGGGTTTGCAAATATCTTGTTTTTGAGGTATGGTCCAAAAAAGGCAGTATCACCCCCGGTTAAATGCACGTTAAAGTTCACATACTTTTCTTTATACATTTCAATTATTCCGTCTATTTCTTTAGCCATTCCCAATATTACGCCGCTTAAAATATTTGTTTTGGTATCGTAACCCAAAAGCGGAAAATTCCAATCGGCTTCAACTGCTGGTAATTTTTCAGTAAAATGTTTTAGTGATTTAAAACGCATTTCCAACCCCGGTGAAATGCTACCACCAATAAATTCGTGGTATTTATTTATAAAATTATAGGTGATACAAGTGCCGGTACCAATAACCAGATTATTCATTTTAGGAAATACATTGCTTGCACCAACTACCATAGCCAACCGATCGGCACCAATAGTATGCGGTTTACCAACCGGCGATGTTATAGGCAACTTACTATTATAAGATAGAAGATGAAATTGCGTGTGCTCGTTTAGAAAAGCTTCAACATCATGGCTGTGTTGAATAACAGATGATAAAATACTTTTTGTTGGGGCGTACTTTTCTAATATCTCCTTTATAGTTTCAAGTGAATCGTTTTTTAAGACAATCACCTCTTTTACCTCACCATCATTAACTACTGCGCATTTTAAACGAGTGTTGCCAAAATCAAAACAAAGGGTGCAGCTCATAATTTTCGCATTAAAATTCTAGATTAAAACCCTTTAACTCTTTAAAATGACCATTCAGTTTTACCCGCTCTTTTAAGGTTTCCATTTCATTTACTACAGGCAATATTTTTTTCAAATGTCTTTTTATATACTCCAAGCGCTGATCTTCTCTTGCCAATCCTAAAAGATCGTATTCCTGTTCTAAAGACAGCGCTGCATGGTGGGCAATGTCGAAAGATAATAATTGATCATCCGGTTTGGTAAAACGTTTGGATACGTTTAGTACATCATGCAATTCTTTAAGTAATAAAATAATCCTCTTTAGCAACAAAACCTTGCTTGTTCCATCGGTTTCGGGGTAATTAACAATGGCGCCACTATACAGTTTATCGGGCAACGTTTTCACAATTTCTAAGATCCTGAATACCTGTAAACCTTTGGTTCTTACATCCATTTTTCCATCTTCATACACTTGCACTATCTCTTCTACCTGCACAGTTGTTCCCAAATCGCCAATGCCTTTTTTTAAAACAGTAGGTATTCCAAAAGGTTTTTTCTGAGTAAAACAATCGTTTATTAGTTGCTTATACTTCGGCTCAAAAATGTGAAGGTTTAAATCTTCACCAGGAAAAACCACAATACCTAATGGAAATAATGGAATAAAATTAGTCATAAAACCTCCTGATTACCTTGTGATATATTTTTGAAAGGGGGTGTAAATATAATACCCGAAATCCTACAATTTGTTTGCGCCTCCGTACTAAAAAACTTAATAGTTGCATGATAGCTACTTGTAAATAACAAAGATGTTTATGATGTTGTAATTTTTTGTTCTTTTGAGCACCAATCATATACATGAAAATTTCAGGGTTTACCATAATTAGAAATGCAATAATTAATGACTATCCTATTGTAGAGGCCATTAATTCTATTTTGCCTTTGGTAGATGAAATGATTGTTTTAGTGGGTGATAGCACAGATGAAACCCGGCGATTGATAGAAAACATTAGCAGTGAAAAGATAAAAATATATGATAGCGTTTGGGATAAAACCTTACGCTCAGGGGGAGAAGTATTAGCAGTAGAAACTAATAAAGCTTTTAAACTAATTGACCCTGAAAGTACCTGGGCATTTTACATTCAGGCTGATGAGGTGGTGCACGAGAAAGATCATGATAATATTTTAAAAGCTTGTAACGACCACAAGGCTAATTTAAAAGTTGAAGGGTTGCTTTTTAACTACCTGCATTTTTATGGAACTTACAACTACATTGGCGATAGCCGCACATGGTACACCCATGAGGTTAGAATTATAAGGAATAATCAAGAGATAGCTTCGTATAAAGATGCTCAGGGGTTTAGGGTTGGCAAGCGGAAATTGCTGGTGAAACAGGCGAATGCTTCTATTTATCATTATGGCTGGGTAAAAAGCCCGGAGCAAATGAAAAAAAAGATAAAAGAAGTAAGTCAATACTGGCACAAAGACTCTGAAGATTGGCAGCATCTAATTAACTCAGCAGATTTCTTTGATTTTAACGAATTCGATTCTCTGGCAATTTTCGAAGGAACGCATCCAACAGCTATATGTGCACGTATAAAAGCGCACAATTATCAACATCAGTTTGATACTTCTACAAAACGATTATCACTTAAAGACAAGCTATTGTATTATATAGAAAAGCTGACAGGGAAACGTTTATTTGCTTTCACTAACTATAGATTGTTGCACTGATAAACCAAAGATTTTTATAAAAATAGCAGGTGTAAATTATGATAGAGTTATTGCAGAAAGTGGTTGATGGAGACGTAAAAAGTCTTGCAAGAGCTATATCGTTAGTTGAAAACAAAGTTGATGGATATGATGTGTTGCTACAAAATTTACCACCCTCAAACACTTATTTAATCGGCATAACAGGGCCACCAGGCGCCGGCAAAAGCACGTTGACAGATGCATTGATTGGCCAGAATAATTGAAAGTGGTAAAAGGGTAGGGGTATTATGTGTTGATCCATCATCGCCTTTTAAATTTGGTGCCTTGTTAGGTGATCGTATTAGGATGAGTCAGTGGTATCAGCATCCTCAGGTTTACATAAGATCTTTAGCTAGCCGCGGCGCGTTGGGTGGTTTACATCCCTCCATAATTGAAATTGTTGATGTGATGAAGGCCGCAAACTTTGACTACATTATTATAGAAACCGTTGGTGTAGGGCAAAGTGAAGTTGAAATAGCCGGACTAGCTGATACTACCGTGGTAGTGTTAGTGCCAGAAAGTGGCGATGAAGTGCAAAGCATGAAGGCAGGGTTGATGGAGATTGCAAACATTATTGTAGTAAACAAAGCTGATAGACCTGATGCGGATATTTTCGCCAGAAATCTTAGGCAGATGCTGGCCCCGGCATATAAGGATCATATTATTGCTGTGATGAAAACAGTAGCCTCAGAAAACAAGGGAGTGAAGGAACTGATGGAGAAAATAATAGAACAAAAAGATAATGATATAAAAGGCGATTTGTTTTATACTATGCTCGCAGAAAAAGCTTACCACTTAATAAGAGAAATGCGCATGCGCAGCATTAATAAAGGCGAATTAAAAACATCTATAGAGCAACAGAGTTTAAGCAACAGCTTCAACTTATACAACTTTGTAAAGCAGTTTCAGTGATAACAAAAGGCATCAATATTTACTTTTAATTTTTCCTATTGAAAGCTACACCCAAAAGCATCATCATAAGTAGAACTGATAGCATTGGCGATGTTGTACTGACATTGCCGGTAGCAACAATTTTAAAAACACATTTCCCGAAGGCAACAATTTACTTTATGGGCCAGGCATACACAAAGCCTGTAATACAAGCCTGCAAAAGTGTTGATCATTTTATTGATGTAAAAGATTTTCTCAACGGTACATCTGATTTTAGTGGCCAGAAACCTGAGGTAATTGTACATGTGTTACCAAATATTGCAATCGCAAAAAAAGCGGTTTTATTAGGCATACCCACCAGAATAGGAACTACTAACCGCGTATTCCACTGGCTTACGTGCAATAAGCTGGTCAAACTAAGCAGAAGGAAATCAAACTTACACGAGGCACAATTAAATGTAAAATTGTTGCAGCCATTAGGCATTACTCACAGTTACTCATTAGTGGAATTGGGACAATTGTTTAGCCTGACGCAAATAAATCCGTTGCCGGAAAGATTACAGCTTTTAATAGATCCCAACAAATACAATCTTATCCTCCATCCAAAATCGCAGGGCAATGGCAGAGAATGGGGTTTAGAAAACTTTATAAATCTTATACGATTACTACAACCGGATTGCTTCAAAATTTTTATATCAGGTGTACAGAAAGAACGGGAGCAAATACAACCTTTATTTGATGCGGTAGGCGATTACGTAACCGATATTACCGGAATAATGTCACTAACAGAGTTCATGTCTTTTATAGCATCTTGTAATGGTTTGGTTGCAAGTGGTACAGGGCCTATACATCTGGCAGCGGCATTAGGCAAAGATGCATTTGGTATTTACCCACCAATAAAACCTATACACCCCGGGCGTTGGGCGCCTTTAGGTACTAAGGCTAAAGCATTTGTGTTAGATAAAGAATGTAGCGACTGTAAGAATAATAGTGAGGCCTGCATTTGCATTAAAGCCATTACAGCAACTCAAATAAAATTGGCTATTGAAGCGGCAGCCGCTTTATAACCTTAGCCTATTTACTTTTGCCAGGTGAATGAGAACTTGAAAACATTTTTTGATAGTAAGGTGGCGCAGTACAACCAGCCATCTTTTATAAAAGATGACCCGATTTGCATACCGCACCGTTTTTCAAAAAAACAGGATATTGAAATTGCGGGATTATTTGCAGCGGTATTTGCCTGGGGTATCAGAACTACGATCATCAATAAAACCACAGAACTTTTACATAGAATGGATAATGCTCCATTTGATTTTATTGTGAACCATCAGGATGCTGATCTTAAAAAACTGCTAGGCTTTAAGCACCGGACTTTTAACGATACTGACTTATTGTATTTTGTTCATTTTCTCAATCATCACTATACCTCGCATGCTACATTAGAGGAAGCTTTTACTAGAGGTATGAAGACTGATGATGATAATACAGAGAATGCCTTAATAGGCTTTTTTCGTTATTTCTTTTCTTTAGAAGATGCGCCACGGAGAACTCAAAAACACATTGCCTCCCCAGTACGGAACTCAACTTGCAAAAGGTTAAGTATGTATTTAAGGTGGATGGTGCGCAGCGATGATAAAGGAGTAGACTTTGGTATCTGGAAATCCATATCACCAGCACAGTTGGTTTGTCCGATAGATGTGCATGTGGCACGGGTAGCGCATCGTTTCAATCTTTTGCAAAGAACCCAAATTGATTGGCTTGCAGCACTTGAGCTAACCGCTTATCTAAAAACATTAGACCCGAATGACCCATCAAAATATGACTTTGCACTATTTGGTTTGGGAGTAGTTGAAAAGTTTTAAGTGTTATAGAAACAAGTAACTTAATTCAATTATGGAAACAGTAAACGAGTTATCAAATCAATTAACTAAGCTGGAGTTGTTGCCAATTGGTGACACCTCCACACTTGAAAAATTGTTGGCAGCACTTACCATAAAGGTAGAGGAACTTATCAATCATCAATTTCAATATTTGGTGCAACTGCTATATCGTATTGATGTTTCTGAGGATAAATTAAAAGCGCTACTGAATGCAGAACATAGCAGTAGCGCTTCCATTATAGCCAAGGCGATCATTGATAGACTGATGGAAAAAATTGAAGTTAGAAACACTTTTAAAAGCGATATAATTATACCGGAAGAAGACCGTTGGTAATAAAAGTTATCTAAACAAAAGGCACCTTCGACACCTTCGCTTCAAGTTGTTTATCTCTGATCTTCACCCATATTTTAGAATCAATTGTAGCATGATCAATTTGTACATAACCCAGGGCTACAGGTTTATTTAAAGAGGGTGCCTGCGTACCACTTGTTACTACTCCAATAGTTTCGCCGGCTTCGTTTACAATATCATAACCATGGCGCGGAATTCCTTTATCAACCATGGTAAAGCCAACAAGTTTGCGCTGTATGCCTGCTGCTTTTTGTTTTTCCAGAATGTCTTTAGCAGTAAAATCTTTGGTAAACTTTGTTATCCATCCTAAACCACCTTCTAGTGGAGTAGTAGTATCATCTATATCATTTCCGTAAAGACAAAAGCCCATTTCTAATCGTAGCGTATCTCTTGCACCCAAGCCAATTGGCTTTATCCCGGCTGACTTTCCGGCTTCAAAAATGGCATCCCAAATTTTTACAGCATCATCATTTTTATCTTCAAAATAAATTTCAACGCCGCCGCTGCCGGTATAGCCTGTAGCGCTTATAAGTACATTATCTACGCCTGCAAAAGTTCCTTTTACAAAAGTGTAATACTTTAAATTTAATATATCTAATTCCGTAAGTGGCTGTAATATTTTGGTTGCATTGGGGCCTTGTATGGCAAGCAGACAAGTCTTCTCGCTCACATTATGCATCTCCACATTTTTGGTGTTGAATTGTTGAATCCAATTCCAATCTTTATCAATGTTTGAAGCATTTACGACCAACATGTACGTATTATTTTCTTCAATACAATAAACAATTAGGTCATCAACAATTCCACCTTTTTTATTAGGTAGGCAACTGTATTGAGCTTTACCTGCAGTAAGTTTCGATGCATCATTTGTAGTTACACTTTGTATTAGATCAAGCGCGTTGCTTCCTTTCAAAATGAATTCACCCATATGACTTACATCAAACACGCCGGCATTGGTACGCACGGCTGCATGCTCATCGTTAATTCCTGTATAGCTAATGGGCATGTTGTAACCTGCAAATGGTGCCATCTTTGCTCCAAGGTCGATGTGCTTTTGGGTGAATGGGGTGTTCTTCATTTTGTAATTATTTTGAGCGCAAAAATAGTGAATGTGGCTACTTGTAACGGGATGAGTTTAGTGCTACTTTAAAAATGATGCTTGTTAAAACCAACCTCGTTTTTTAAAAACTATTAGCATAATAACGGGGATAATAAACATGGCAGATACCGCGGCATAAAATCCCCACACTTGGTGTGTATAAGGAATTACATCGAAGTTCATTCCAAAAATGCCGCCGATTACTGTTGCCGGGGCAAGCAAACAGGTTACCACCGCCACCACTTTCATAACCTCGTTTAGGCGAATGTTTACCTTGCTCATATATAGATCTTGCAAAGTGGTCATCATATCTCTATAGTTATCTACAAAGTCATTTGCCTGAATGATATGATCATAAACATCTCTATAATACTTTTCATTTCTTTCATCTAACAGCTCGCTTTCGCTTTTTATGATGCCATTTACTAGTTCCCTAACTGGTGCAACACTTCGCTTTAATACAATAAGTTCTTTTCTAAAATTATTGATCTTAGCCAGCGATCTGGTGTTACCTATCCTAACAATTTCATCTTCCAGGGCTTCAATTTTATCGCCCAAGCTTTCCATAACTTCAAAGTAATGGTCAACAATCATGTCTAATAAACTATAACATAAATAGTCAGCTCCTCTTTGTCGCAATTTGCTGTTAGGCAGTTTTAGCCGTTCGCGAATGCCATTAAAAACATCTCTGCTAGCATCTTCTTGAAAGGTTAAAACAAAATTGTTACCCAGCACAATGCTTACTTGTTCCTGCTCAACGGTACAATACTTGTCGTTGAAATAAAGCATGTTTAAGAGGCAGTACAAAATGCCTTCTATCTCGTCCATTTTGGGCCGTTGGCCGATTGTTAATATATCTTCAACCAACAAGTTATGGATGCCGTAGTGGTAGCAGATCTCCTCCACATCATTCTTCTTTAAACCATCCACATTTATCCAGGTGGTGTTGCTGCTACTGATATATTGAAAGCAATCTTTTACTTCTGTGGTAGTAAATGAATTTATAGTGTGTGCATCATAATCGTACACCATAATATTTACTTCACCAGCATCGCTCCTTACAGGTGCCACAGTAGGGTTGTACTTGAAAATTTCTTTAGTACGCCCCAGTTTTGTGGGAAAAATTAACTGCTGTAAATATTTATCCGGTCGCATTATTTAAAGTTAAGTGATGCTTTAATTTTTTTAGTAAGCATTCGATTGGTACCACAAAAAAGGTTGCTTACAAAGCAACCTCGTGTTTAAAATTTATAGGGTGATTACAGTTTTTCGTAAAGCTTTCTCAGCTTTTCACGGGTCATTTTTTGCTCCCAATCTTTACCTAAAGCATTTTCCCATAAAGGTTTCATGCCCATGCTTACGTCAATCATTTTATCAAATTGTTCATCAGAAAGTCCCTTACAAATGCCCTGTGGAATTTCTACCTGATTTTTCTCAACCATCCGCTTAAACTCAGCCACACCTTCAGGATAAAACTCTTCAATATGGTTCATTACAATACAGTTGCCTATACCATGTTTGGTGCCTAATAAATAGCTTAAACCATAGCTAACCGCATGGGCCACGCCAACCTGACTGTAAGCGATGCTCATACCGCCTGCATAACTTGCCATCATCAACTGATCGTCAGATTCATCGTTCCAGTTATCTTTTTCAATAAACACTTTGCGGCAAAGGTCTAATGCCTTTTCACCATAGCTTTTGCTAAACTCGTTTAAATAGGTGCCTTGCAAACTTTCTATGCAATGTATATAGCAATCCATACCTGTATAAAACCGTTGATTTACAGGTACGTTAGATGCTAATGTAGGATCTAATACAATCTGGTCGAATGGCGTGAAATCACTATTCATACCCAGCTTGCGCGTAGGTCCTGTGAGTACGGTTGTGCGAGATACCTCCGCACCGGTGCCACTTAAAGTAGGTATGCCTGCTTTGTACACACCGGGCATTTTTACAAGGTCCCAACCCTGATAATCTGCTGATGAACCGGGGTTGGTCATCATTAAAGAAACTGCTTTAGCAAGGTCCATTGTAGAGCCACCGCCAATACCAATGATGCCGCTTACAGTGCCAAATTCATCTTTTAATTGTTGGGCTAATGCGTCAACCTGAGTAGTTTTCGGTTCATAGGTAACATCTACAAAAATTACTTTGTCTTTTCCTCGGATGGGTATACGCTCTTTCAACGGACCATCTGAGCCGGTAGGCGCTCCATTCTCAAAAAAATGGTCAACTAAAAAAATCATTGGTGCTTCACCGTTACGCTGGGGTTGCAATATCTCATCTAACTGGTCAAAACTTCCCCGACCATAAACAACATAGCTAACCATTTTAAAATTCCGGAACTTGCTCATATCCAGGTTTTATTTTGAGGTACGAAATTAAAGCTTTGTAGTAATGTGTAAAACATTGTTTAGTTGTGGGGATTTCAGTGGGGCGCGACTTTGGTATTGATACAATTGTTTATAACAAACATAATGATCTAATGAAAAAAATAATTGTAATAACAATAGCCGTATTAGGTACGATGTCATGTAAAAATTTAAAAGTTACAGGAAATCCTAGTAATCATACATCCACTAGCGGCACGTTAGGTTCAGCAAAATATACCAATCAGTTACCGGCTGTTACTGATACAACGAGGCGACTCGATACATTAAAGATTGTGCGGGATACGCTGCCGAGGTAAGGCATTGATAAAATAAAGGATTATATCATCGCAATTCTGACAACACAGCTTCTACCCGACTTTTTACGGTTTCATAGTCTGTGTAGCCTTTGGCAATCATCTGAAATTTTAGTTCGCCAGTTTGAATGAATACTGTGGGATAGCCTGTTACTTGTAATTGCTTGACTAATGAAAATTCGTAGTAAGCTTTTTCTTTGTATTCTTCACTTTGAAGCTTATCGTAAAAACGTTCATCGTTGATGCCATATTTTTCCAGAAGATGTCGATATGCTTCGTTATCTGTAAGGTCTCTACCCTCATAGTTTAGTGCGTATTGCAGGTCACCGGCAAACTCAATAGCTCTGTGTGGATGATACTCTTTAAAAATACACATAGCGATTGCAGGCTTTTCAGAATTCGGATACCAGTCACTGTCCTCATAGTTGGAAATGTGCCACAAAAAATCCTGCCCAAATTTGATGCCTGTAAGTTCTTCAACTCCTTTGTAAGATTTTTGAATAACCGGTGCAATGGTTTCAATATGTGCAGGCTTTTCGGGTAATATCATACCACCTGAAAGCACTTCTTGCTCTAGCACATTGCTGTATTCATCTGCAATTTTTTTTATAATGGGGCTGAAGCCGTAACACCAACCGCAATAGGCATCATAACAATAAATAAGTACAGGTTTCATTACGCAAAGTTAGGTTCAGTGAGCCACTATTGTATAACGCCATTATCTTGATATGTTAGGAAAGCATTTAAATATTTGGCAATGTAGGCTTGCTTTTGCTTCAACTTGTATTGCATAATAAATCGCGGATGTGGCAAGGGTTCTATTTTATCAAAAAAATGGTACGTTTCGTTTAGTTTGTTTAACCATTTAAAGTTTACGCCTTCGCCTAAGCAATAAGCAACGGATGTATGCATTCCCCAACTTAGTTGTTTTTCAAAACACGCAACTGAAAATGGCGTGATGGATTTGATCAATTCCTTATCATCGTAGTAATTTAAATTTTTACCACCTTGTGTAAAGCCCAGGGGACTGACCGCCGTGAAATAGTATTGGTCGTAGAAAGCTTTCACTCCACCAAATGCTTCTATCATTTCATAAATAAATACGGATGAGAGTTCTTGCTTTTTTATAAAATCATTATCAATCTTGCAAGCATTTTGCAATCGAATAGGATCCGTAAAGGGAATGCCCGTAATGCCTCCGCCAAACCTTCCGGGATTTATACCAATAATGCAGTAGCGCGGATTGTTATCGTTATAAAACTTTTTATAAAAAGAGGCAGAAGCTTTTTGTGCTGCTGCCTCTTCAAAAGGATTCATTACAGATATTGCCGCAGGTAAATCAACATTAAACCGAAGCTGGTGTAAAAATGAAATGATCTTTTCTGCAAGCATACTATCACTATTTTAATGCGCCTCAAGCCAGTTGATACCTTCTCCCACTTCAGCATTTGCCGGTACGCCGTTTGGTAATGGTAACGCTGATTGCATGCATTCTATAATGATGGGTTTGATCAGTTCTACTTCGTCTTTATGCGCGTCAAAAACCAATTCATCATGTACCTGAAGTATCATTTTTGAGCGTAAGTTTTTTTGCTTGAATTGATCGTGAATGTTGATCATCGCTAGCTTGATCATGTCTGCAGCGGTACCTTGTATCGGCATGTTTACAGCGTTTCGTTCTGCATAGCTGCGGACGGTAAAATTGTTGCTATTAATATCTTTCAGCCAACGCTTACGACCTAATAACGTTTCAACATACCCATGCTTTTGAGCAAACTTTACCTGATCATCCATGTATTGTTGAATGTTATAAAATTGCTTTTTATAATTTTCGATGATCTCTTTTGCTTCTGCACGACTTATTTTTAAGTTCTCTGACAAACCAAAAGCGCCCTGGCCATAAATAATTCCGAAGTTTACACTTTTGGCTTTATAACGCATTTCTTTGGTGACCTCACTTTCATCAATACTATACACTTTAGCAGCAGTGGCAGTATGAATGTCTTTACCCAGTTTAAAAGCTTCGCACATGGCAGGATCGCCGCTAATGGCTGCTACAATACGCAACTCTATCTGCGAATAATCCGCGCTCACAAATACATGATCAGCATCTCTTGCTATAAAAGCTTTTCTTATTTCCCGGCCTCTATCTGTTCTGACCGGAATGTTTTGAAGATTAGGATTGTTGCTGCTTAATCTACCTGTAACAGCAATTACCTGATTATAAGAAGTATGTACGCGACCAGTTTTTTTATTGATCATTAATGGCAAGGCATCAATGTAAGTACTCTTTAGTTTACTCAATTCTCTAAAGATCAAAATGTCATCTACTACCTTATGTTCGCCGGCTAGTTTAAGTAATACATCTTCGCCGGTAGCATACTGGCCGCTCTTGGTTTTTTTTGCTTTTGGATCAAGCTTTAATTTATCAAAAAGTATTTCGCCCAGTTGTTTGGGCGAGCCAAGGTTGAAGCGTTCACCGCAACAATCGAACACGCGATCTTCGGCACCACGCACTTCTTGTTCCAACTCTTTTGAATAATCATTTAAAAAACCCACATCAATCTTAACACCCTCAAACTCCATGTCGAGCAATACTTTAACCAATGGTGTTTCTACTTCATCTAAAACTTTCTTTACTACTCTTTTATTGGTAAGCGGCTCAAAAACTTCTTTTAATTGCAAAGTGATGTCTGCATCTTCAACTGAAAAATCTTTAAGTTGGGTTACATCCGCTTCGCGAAAGTTCATTTGGTTTTTTCCCTTCTTGCCTAACAATGTTTCAATATCAAGTGGCTCATATTTTAAAAATTGAGCGCTTAGGTTTTCGACTGTTCTTCGTCCTTCAGGTTCTAATAAGTAGTGCGCAAGCATTACATCGTACACCTCGCCTAGTATGGTTGTGCCGTACCAGCGAAGCAACAGCAAATCGTTTTTTATATTTTGCCCGATCCATTTCTTAGATGGGTCTTCAAAAATTGGTATGAACTTTTGTAAAATGAATTTTGCTTGTTCGTCATCTGCAGGAAAGGGTACATAAAAACCTTCGCCTGATTTTATTGAAAAGCTGATACCTACAAGTGCAGCGTCATTAGGATCGATACTGGTTGCCTCTGTTACAAAACTAATTTCGGATGCTTGTTTAAGTAGTTCGATGAGCGCATCCAATTCTTCGTTGCTTTGTACCAGTTGATATTGATGCGGAGTGTTGTGAAAGTTTTTATCCGCAACCAGGCCGGACGGCAGATCTTCTGATGCTTCATTAATAGCTGATACCGGATCGCCTAACTCAACAGAGGTTACAATTTCATCAGTGGTAAATAGGTCCATTTGTCCGCCGGTATTTACAACCAAAGCTTTCTTTTCGTAGGGATTAAAACCTTCACCTAAAATGCGCTTACCCATGGCCTTAAATTCCAGGTTGGTAAATATCTCATCCAACTCAGGTTTATTCCATTCCTTTAACCTATAATCTTCTTCATGAAAAGTTACCGGTACATCAGTAATTATTCTTGCTAGTTTCTTACTCATAATAGCAGCTTCCTTACCATTCCGCACCTTTTCTCCTAATGCACCTTTTATAGAATCTGCGTTCTCTAAAATATTTTCTAGGGTGCCGAATTCTTTCAAAAGTTTAGCAGCTGTTTTCTCACCTACACCTGCAATGCCGGGTATATTATCTACTGCATCGCCCATAAGTGCCAGCATGTCTACCACCTGTTCAACGCGTTCAATATCCCACTTTTGGCAAATGCGTGCAGCGTCAAAAATTTCTTCCTTATTATTCATGTAAGGAGGCTTATATATATACACGCCTTTATGAATAAGCAACTGGCCGAAATCTTTATCGGGTGTTACCATATACACATCGTAACCTTTGTCAGCAGCTTGCCAGGCAATGGTTCCAATAACATCATCTGCTTCAAAACCATCCAACTCAACCACTGGTATGTTGAAGGCTCTTATGATGGCTTTGATCTCATCCAAAGAACCAAAAAGATCTTCGGGCATTTCTTGCCTGTTTGCCTTGTAAGCCGAAAAATCGGTATGCCGCTCCGTAGGTGCCATCGTATCGAAACACACCGCCATGTGGGTGGGTTTTTCTTTATTGATGAGATCGATCAATGTGTTTGTAAAACCGAACTGGGCACTGGTGTTACGCCCTTTAGTAGTTATGCGGGGAACACGAATTAATGCATAATACGCCCGGTAAATAAGTGCCAACGCATCTAAGAGGAATAGTTTTTTTGACATGCTGCAAGTTAAACATCACCCATGGTTGTTGCACCTGTCAAGAGAAAAAAGATACGCTTAGACGAAGACAAAGCAAAAAAAAACCTGCAGTATGTGCAGGTTTTTAAGAAAGTTAAATGAATTGCTTACAAGCTGTACTTGTATTTATACCGCTCGTACAATTGTTTTTGTTTATTGTCTAGGTTAATTTTTCTGCCTTGTATAAAAGCATCCGTAACAAGGCTGGTGCGCATATCTAAAATATCGCCAGCTGCAATAACAATGTTGGCATCTTTTCCGGCCTCAATGCTACCGGTTTTATCTGCGATGCCTAAAATTTTGGCAGCGTTGAGTGTAATAGCTTGCAATGCTTCCTCTTTAGTTAAACCATAAGTTGCGGCAGTACCTGCATTGTAACCTAAGTTACGTCCGCGGGTTTGGCCATCTTCATCGTTTATTGCATACAACACTCCGGCCTTTTGCAACATAGATGGTGTTTTGTAAGGCTGGTCAACATCGTCATCTTCTAAAGTTGGTAAACTATGTGGTTGACCTAAAATAACGGCTACATTATTTTGTTTTAAAAGATCTGCAATTTGCCAGCTATCGCTTCCACCAACAATTACCATATCTATACCAAAGGTTTTTACAAAATCGAGTGCAACAAGCATTTGTTTTACGGTGTTGGCGTGCACAAACAACTTTTGAGTTTTATCAAACAAACCTTTAACTGCTGCCAATTTTAAATTGGTTTCAGAATGATTATTTAACAATGAGTAACCTTTTGCCTCCTGTAAAAAGCTTTTGATATCGTCTACTTGTTGTAGGCCAAGTTTCACAGGGTCAACCTGTGGCTGTGTGCCCGCAAAGCGAGCAAAGCGGCCACCAGCAGGGCGTGGCATTAGTGATGGCATATTGATGTGCACACCGTTATCCATTTTGTAAACAGCGTCTTCCCAGTTCCAGGCATCTAGTTGTACGACTGATGACGTGCCGCTAACTGAGCCTCCTTCAGGTACCACGTTGGCTAATAAAATACCTTGAGACCTAAGTGTGTTGGTAACTTTAGAATCAGTATTGTAAGCTACAATAGAACGGATGTTAGGATTGAGCGTGCCAATCTCAGATACATCGCTTGTTGCACGAACGCTGTTTACTTCAACCAATCCCAAATTAGATGCAGGTAAAATCAATCCCGGATAAATGTGCCTGCCATCAGCATTAATGGTTTGAGTGCCAGTTGGAGCAGTAACATTTGTTCCTACCTCTTTTATTTTTCCATCAGCTATTAAAATGCTTGTGTTAACAAACACTTGTCCGTTACCTACATGTATAGTTCCTCCGGTTATTAAGATGGGCTGGGTTTGTTTGGGAGTTGGATAAACGGTTTCCTGAGAAAGCGCACCTAAGCTTACCGTTAGCAATCCTATTAAAAATTGAATTTTTTTCACTTGAATTTTTTTATTGTTTCTACAAACTTGTTTCGGTTAGATTAATTGTCTAGCTCGGTTGCATCAATGGTTAACAATCCATGAGTATGAAAGTGCTCGCCGCAAGTTTGCATGATTTGATAGCTAGGTTGAGCCGGTGTAACAGGAGCACCGGAACGTTTTTCACCATTCATTTTTTTAATGATACGGTTACGTTCTGCTGCTAGTGACTTACGAAGCTCTACATCTTTCTCACTATCGTAGTAAATAATACCATCTACTACTGTGTACAGCGATTTTGAATATATGCTTACAGGACTTTCGTTCCACAAAACCAGATCCGCATCTTTACCTACTTTTATACTTCCTACTTTGTTATCAACATGTAGCATTTTTGCAGGGTTTAGTGTTACCATTTTAAACGCATCCTCTTCGCTCATGCCACCAAATTTTATGCTCTTGGCAGCTTCGTGATTTAGGCGGCGCGCCATTTCTGCATCATCTGAATTGATGGCAACATTTAAACCCACTTGCGTCATCAAAGCTGCATTGTATGGTATGGCATCTACTACTTCCATTTTATAATTCCACCAGTCAGAGAATGTAGAAGCATTTGCACCATGTGCCTTCATTTTATCGGCAACTTTATAACCTTCTAAAATGTGGGTAAAGGTGTTGTACTTGTAACCCAAGTTTTTCAGCAGCTTTCATTGCGGCGTTTATTTCGCTTTGCACATAAGAGTGGCAGGTGATGAAACGCTTTTCATTTAAAATTTCTACTAAAGCATCAAGTTCAAGATCTCTGCGGGGAGCAAATCCTTTCTTGGTTTTGTTGTACTCTTTCCATCCATTCTCGTAATCATGTGCTCTGGTAAATGCATCTACCAATACTTGTTCAACGCCCATCCTTGTATCAGGAAAACGAATGTTACCGGTTGTTGATGAGGTACGTTTTACATTTTCGCCCAAGGCGAATTTTATAAAAGGATCAGCACCTTTAAACTTGAGATCTTCATCGTTAGCGCCCCAGCGTAATTTTATAAGTTGGGTTTGGCCACCAATAGTATTGGCCGATCCATGTAAAATATGAGAGGTGGTAACTCCACCACTTAACTGGCGATAAATATTAATGTCATCCGGGCTTAAATTATCAGCAATACGCACTTCAGACGTTACACTTTGTCCGCCCTCATTTATTGATGCTGCTGCAATATGCGAGTGTTCATCAATTATGCCTGGAGTAAGATGTTTGCCGGTACCATCAATAATTCTGGCACCTGTTGCAGAAAGGTTTTTACCTACACCTGCAATTTTGCCATCGCGTATCAAAACATCGGCATTTTGCATAATACCCTCTTTTTCATTAGTCCAAACTGTGGCATTTTTAAATAAGAATGGTTTCTTGCTTTGGAGCATTGCCTTCTTCCCAGCCATAGGGCAAAAATGGATAGGCTACTTTGCCAATTGGTCCTACAGGCCTTTTGCGGGCACTGTCTGTAGAAGCACTTGCAGGTTTATCGTAAGTAGCTGTCCAGGTAAAACGATTTCCCAAACTATCCGTGCCATAACCGCTCCAAACATCATCATTAACAATACCGCTAAGGTTAAAATTTTCAGCGCTTCTTCCACGTCTTTCAGGGGCTACGTTAATACGCACTTGTCTGCCATCATAATAAAATTTGGAGGTAACAGTATCCTTACTAATGATGCTTGCTGCGTTGTTGCTTTTAAAATCAAGCTGGTAATTAACAGGACCTGAAGATGTATTGAACACAAGCTTATACATGCCCCTCATATCTTTCCAACTATCATCTTTAACGCGGGTATTTATTGCCTTGAACCCAGTTTTGATATATGGTTGTTTTCTCGTTGAAGATGGGGCCTGAAGTGATTAGAAAGTTAGCCCACTTTCCTGCATCTAAACTGCCAACCTGATCGTAAACACCCAAAAGTGTTGCCGGTGTTTTTGTCAAAGCGTTCATAGCTGCCGTTTCAGTAAGGCCATAATTGAACGCGGTGCGAATGTTAGCAAACAATTGTTTGGCATCTTTTAAATCAGACGATGTAAGGCAAAAAGGTATGCCTGCTTTTTCAAACGCCCCGGGATTGGTTGGCGCCATTTCCCAATGCTTCAAATCAGATAAGGAAACAAAGCGGGCATCGTTAGGATCTTCAACATCTTGCGCTTGAGGATAATTTACAGGCAGAATATAGGTAGCTTTCGTTGCAGCTATTTCTTTAATGCGCTGGTATTCATCTCCACCACCTTTAATTATGTATTGCATGCCGAATTCGTCCCCAATTCTATCGGCCCGTATGTCGTTCCATTTATCGTTGGCTTCAAATATTTGAGGTAGTGCCTGGTTTTCATTCCAAGCCTGAATTGATAGATTCAACCCTTCTTTTTTTGGCTTGTTTTTATACCACGATGCATCAAGATAAGATTGCCTTAACAAGGCAATAGAACCCATAAGTGAGCTTGGATAGCTTTGTGTAGAAGTGCCTTTTGCAAAAGAATAATGCGCCGAAGCTCTATCTTTTAAAATCAAAAGGTTGTCTTTATCGTTGGCTAATGTTACAAGAGTACCCGTGCCGCGGGCAATGCCATCTTTTACATGAGTTAGTACCACGCCAAAGCCAAGATCGCGTAGGGCTTTAGCTTTAGCTTCATCAGCGGTAAAAACTTTATAAGCATCTGCTTCTGATTTAATAGCCTGGTTCCATCCATAAGCACCTTTTGTACTGGTGTTTAATTGCGCTTGCTGGCCTCCACCAAAACCTGTGCGTTGCATTGGTGTTTGAGTAGGTGTACCATAGTCGCTGTAAATGTCAATTAGAGATGGATACAAAAACTTATCCTTACAATCCACCACCACAGCATCCTTAGGTATGGAGATGTTGTTACCAACTGCTACAATTTTACCATCTCTGATTAGCAGGGTTGCATTTTTAATAGTGCTTTGCGCATCTTTTACAATGGTTGCATTTGTAAATGCATAAGCTCCTTCCCGTTTGTCGGCAACGCCGTTTACAGGGTATGTTTCTTGAGCAACTAAAAACTTGGATAGGCACAGGCTGCCCAGTAACCATAAAAATTTCTTCATACGTACGATTACAATTTTTGATAAATAGAAAATAATAATTGCTTTAAAGCTAAGCAAAAAGCCAACTGACAATTTTAATAATTGATAGTTGGCTTTTTGGGCTAAGAAGATTAATTCAAATCATACAATGTGGGTGTATCTACAATGTTGTCTTTTCACGTGAGCTTTTTAAAATCACTGGAATTTAATGACCAATTTTTTAATGATCGTTTCGTTTGGAGAAGTGTTCCATTCTTTTCATTACCCGATTAGCAGTTGTACCATGTATAATTAAACTGATCAACACCACGAAAGCCACGAGTGACCACACTTCAACACCGTGAATGAAGCTAGCCTGAGTCATGGCGAATGCCAGATAAAAAAAAGAACCAATGCCTCGAATGCCAAAAAAGCCAATGGCAAGTTTTTCTTTAAAGTGAATGGGTGATCCAACAAGGCCAGCCAAAGAAGTTATAGGCCTTATTACAAATAGAAACATTAAACCAAAGACAGCCATAGGCCATGTGAGATCAGCTAAAATTCCTGAAACTAAACTTCCACCAAAAGCTATTAAAACAATGGCTAATAGTATTCGTTCTATTTGGTCGGCAAACGAATGGAGTTTTTTATGCAGCTTATGATGTAATTCGTAATTGCGCAATGTTATTGCAGTAATAAACACTGCAATGAAACCGTACCCATGAAAAAGTTCTGTAACGCCATATACCGTTAGGGCAGCAGAGATGGCCACAAAACCTTCGTTTACTTTTATCTTATTGGTGTTTTTAGAAAGATCAAATAAAAGATAAGCCAATACTTTACCAATAGCATAGCCTATAAAAATACCTGCAACTATTTTATATAAGAACTGATATAAAACCCATTCTGTTAACGATAGTGGATCGCTAGTTGTGGCTGTTGCTACAACTATAGCCAGCCAAACAAATGGAAAAGCCATGCCATCATTTAGGCCAGCTTCGGCAGTAAGGCTAAATCGTACATTATCCTTACTCTCTTCCTGAGGTGGACCAACTTGTACATCTGAAGCAAGAACAGGGTCAGTGGGCGCCAAAGCTGCTGCTAGTAAAATAGCTGAAGCCCAATCAAAATTGAATAAAGATTTTGCTAGAAACCCTACTATCACAATTGAAAGCACCATGGTTATAAGTACAAGCTTTAATGGTGATGCCCACGTTTTTAAACTAAAAGGCTGATCAATCTTTAAGCCCGTCCCCATCAATGATATTACAACCACCATTTCTGTAAGGTGCAATGCATAGCCATTATAAACAAAGGGATTTGGTAATGGAAACGGTTTGAGCAAACTAAAAAGAAGCACTCCAACAAAAACGTAAAAGATAGCGTAAGAAATTCCTGTGAGTCGTGTGAAATCCGGCATCCACGCCATTGCTAATGCAGCAATGCCAATAACGGCAACTGAAACCATATATACATCCATAACGTGTTGGTTAAAAAAAGTATGCCCATGTTTGTAATGCTTGATATTTCGATGTCACAAAAACAAATGCTCAGGCAATAATAATATATGAAAAAAGTTTAGATTGTGGCATCATATCTTTTGTATTAAATGAAGTCTTCCGTTATAATAGTTGCTATTCTGTTAGTCGCACAGATTGCTACATTGGCGCAACGTGTTAATTTAATGAACATTGCCAAAGATGTTGAAGAGGCGGATAGCTTAAGAAACAAAATCAACCTTACTAATGATTTAAGGTCGAAGGCTTTGCTATACCAGGAATTATGCTGGCACTTTAAAAATTCAAACTTAGATTCAACAGAATACTATGCAAACGCAGGAATTGCGATAGCAGAAAAAATTGGCGAGCGAAAGATTGTTGCTGGCATTATAAGGTTTAAAGGTATTGCTACTTGGAATTTCATGCATCACAATAAAGCCATCGACTTGTACAAAGAGGCATTAGCAATATCTCAAGAGATTGGCGATTGGGAAGGTGAGGGTTATGCTTATGATAGAATCGGAGTTACTTATTATTATCAAAAACAATACTCATTAGCGTACACATTTTTTATTAAAGCTATCCAGATATTCAACAAGCAAAAGTTGGCTGTAGGGCAGGGGTATGGCTATAGTCATTTAAGTTGGGTTAAAAGAGACCAGGGCGATTTTGCAAGTGCATTACATTATGGGCATGAGGCTTTGAGGGTCAGATCAAATTCTACAGATGTAATTGGCGTGTGTAATTCTTTAGGCGATCTGGGAATGATATACAAAGACATGGGTAAGTATCAAATAGCATTAGAATACTTTAACCAGGCTTATGAGAAAAGCAAGCAACACGGTTTTAATCAGAACATAGCAGAGGATGCTCAAGACATTGCAGATACTTATTTGTTGTTGAACGAACCTAAGCAGGCATTAAAGTTTGCTCAAATCGCTTTTCATAAAGGAAGTAGCAATAAGAACGCACTTCAGATTGCAGAAGCAAGTAAATCGTTGTATTTAATTTTTAGGTTGATGGAAGACTATAAAAAAGCTTTTCATTACCAGGATGTTTATCACGCTATCAGCGATAGTCTCTCAAACGATCAGGTTCGCAGAAACATAATGCAACAAGAGATTGAGTATAATTACGAGAAGGCAGAGCAGAAACTTATTGAACGCCAAAATTATGTACGGCTTTTTTTAATCGGTCTTATTTTGATGGTAAGTGTAGTTGCTTTTTTAGTTTTCATTGGTAGAAGGCGAAAGCAGAAAGATAACGAACTACTTCACTTTCGAAATCAAAAGATACAAGAGCAGAAGCAAGTGTTAGAGCAACAGGCACTGCAGTTAGAGCAAACGAATAGTATGAAGAATAAATTATTCTCCATCATTTCTCACGATCTTAAAACGCCCTTTGCGCATACCGGTATGCTACTTAAGTTAGTAACTGATGGCATTGTGTCCGATGCAGAGTTTAAAGAAATATTGCCAAGGGTAAATGAGCAGATAAAAAACTCCTCAGCACTTCTTGATAATCTTTTACTCTGGGCAAAAAACCAAATGGAAGGATATGCTATAAATCCGGAAAAGCTGAATCTGTTTGTTTTAATTGAAAATCATGTTGAGGTGTTCAAACCTACATCTCAAAATAAATCCATCAGCATACATAACAATGTACATCCATCGCTTTGTGTGGAAGCCGATAAAGCAATGGTAGAAATCATCGTAAGAAACCTTATTTCGAATGCGCTTAAATTTTGCGAAGCGGGCGACAAAATAGACCTGAATGCTTATCAGGCCGATGACCATATTGTAGTTTCAATAGAAGACACTGGCAAAGGCATACCAAAGGATAAACTCAAAATTTTGTTTAAGGGATATGTGCCTAGCGCAAAAGGTACTGCTAACGAGTCTGGTACAGGTTTAGGACTGATGCTTTGCAAAGATCTAATAGAAAAAAACAAGGGCAAAATTTGGGTAGAAAGTACCGAAGGCAATGGCACTTGTTTCTATTTTTCGTTGCCCATATTTCATAAAAATATGGTTACCATGCAACACACTATACTAACTACAAATTAGCAGGCAGTTATACTTTGTACACATCCTACTTACATTCGCTACAATATTTATAAAGAAATTTTTATGAGCCATTTAGTAGAAGAATTTAATGATTACCGCACTAAAATGAATGAGGTTATTTTAAGTAATAATAATCTTGTAATGAAACGTCTTTGGAACCTTGATACAAATGCATACGATGAAGGTGCAGTAGATAAGAAAACCAAAGAAATGTTAGGTTTGGTTGCAAGCATGGTGCTGCGTTGCGATGATTGCATAAAGTACCACCTTGGAAAAAGTTTTGAAGCTGGCATAACTACGGAGCAGCTTTACGAAGTTTTTGCCATTGCCAACATTGTAGGCGGAACAATTGTAGTACCGCACACAAGAAGAGCCGCCGAGTATTGGGAGGCGCTGCGCGAGGCGGATCGTAATTAAAATGCTTTATCACACTTTTAAGGATTTTAAAAATACGCCATGACACTTTCTACATGAATCGTAAAAAGCAGTTTAAAGTTTTACTGATTGTATTAGTAAGTTTTGGAGCTTATTATTCGCTGTTTCAAAACTTTAAAACAATTAAATTAGGCTTAGATACAATAACTCATCAGGGATTGATAAGTTACATTTTTACTTATTTGGTAATAGGAGTTCCAATATTTATAGGAACATATCTTATTGATCCAAGAATGAGCATTTTTAGAAGCCTTGGTCTTTCAAAAAATGTTTTTACAGCACTAGCTGCAAGTATTTTATTTACTGCGCCAATGTTTGTAGGCGGTTTATTGTTTTTTACATTTAATAACCATCTTAATGTAGAAAGTTTAATTGCAGGAACGCTCGTTGCAGGATTTGTGGAGGAGTTATACTTCAGAGGCTTTCTCTTTGGTCAACTTTTTAGAAAGGCAAACTTAGGTTTCATTCCTTCTATCTTTTTTGGGGCACTTCTCTTTGCATTTGGGCATCTATACCAAAGTGAAAATGTAAATGAGTTGTTCGGAATTTTTCTTGTTACTTTTTCTGGAGCTATTTTTTTTGCCTGGCTTTATGTTGAATGGAATTTCAACTTATGGGTACCTATCTTAACGCACACCTTCATGAACCTTTCATGGAATATTTTCACATTTGATGGTACAGCTTTAGGAGATACCAAAGCCAATATTTTTAGGGGGTTAACTATAATGACTGCAATAATATCTACAATCTTATACAAACGAATAAAAGGCAATAAACTACTTATAACCAGACAAAATTTATTTGCAGGAAGTGATAAACGATCACGTAATTTTTAAATAAGCCTCCAATTTTTTTCGCTAACACAGGGTGGTTATGATAGTCCGATACTAACTTTTCACCACAACCTTTCGTCTAACCAAAAACAGAATAGCTACAAGATTTAAAAAAAGCAACATTCCTGTTAGCTGATGCATTAACGCAAGCCATTCAAACGCACCAAAACTACCCATTGTTATTTTGTTGCCATGTAAAACAGTAAAAATACCAAGCACAATTTGTAAAACTATTAAGCCAATCAACATGTGCTTAGCTCTATTAAATTTTTTGGAGTAAGCAATGTTTTTAGCTTTAAACCACCACCATAATATCACAATGCATATAATATAAGCAAGTGTTCTATGTATAAAGTGGATAGAGAATTTGTTTTGTACTACATCATTAATAAAACTGCCTTGCGTTAAAAAAGAATCTGGTATCATACTTCCGTTGATGTCGGGCCAGGTTGGGGCGGCAATAGCAGCTTTCAACCCTGCCATAAATGCGCCGTAGGTTAATTGAATAACAGTTAAAATGATAGCGATGTAACCTCCGGTTTTTAATGTGTTGCCTGCTACCAAATCTTTTTTATCTGTTGTTAGTTTCAAGGCAAAAACCAAAGCATATCCAATTAAAACCATAGCGGCAATAAAATGCGCTGCCAGGCGAATATGATTAACATATACGTCGCTATCGTTTAGGCCGCTTTTCACCATGATCCATCCAATGGCACCTTGCAGTGCGCCCAACAAAAACAATATGATCAACGGAGCAACCATCCATCGTTTAAAATAGCCCTTTACTAAAAAATACAAGAAAGGAATGAGAAATACTACGCCGATCAAACGCGCCCAAAGTCGGTGAAACCATTCCCAAAAAAAGATAAATTTAAAGTCAGATATATTAAAATGCTGATTAAGGTATTTATACTGTGCAATATTTTGGTAGGCCTTAAAAGCTTCCTGCCATGCAGCATCATTTAGCGGTGGCAATGTGCCCATAATGGGTTTCCACTCTGTAATAGATAGACCAGAACCCGTTAACCGCGTAATGCCGCCTAATAAAACTTGAACAATAAGCATGGCAATTCCTACATAAATCCAATAAGCTACGGCACGGGTTTTCTTATCTAACAACATAACATCAAAAATTCAAAAAAAACGAAGCATTATATAAATCCGGCAAAATTAGTGGTTAAACAACCTGATTGGTTTTGTGTGAAATGTTAAGGCTTATTTTTTCTTCATTTCCGCTACAAACCACAACTTTGTATTTCATGTTAGCACCTTATTACCAAAAACGCTATGTAGAAGCCGGTTGTGATGAAGCAGGACGTGGCTGTTATGCCGGGCCTGTGTGCGCGGCTGCAGTAATACTGCGTAAAGATTTTTACCATCCCCTGCTAAACGATAGCAAGCAGGTAACAGAAGCCAATAGGAACGAATTAAGAAAAGTGATTGAGCAGGAAGCCGTTTGCTATGGCGTTGCGATGGTTGATAATGAAGAGATTGATCGCATCAATATTTTAAAAGCGTCGTTTAAAGCAATGCATTTAGCGTTAGATAATTTAAAGAGGACACCAAAATACTTACTGATCGATGGCAATCGATTTATTCCATATAAAGATGTAAAGCACAAGTGTATTATTAAAGGCGATGGTTTGTATGCATCTATAGCCGCAGCCAGCATATTAGCAAAAACATATAGAGATGAATACATGCAAAGGCTGCATGATGAGCACCCACTATACAACTGGAATAATAATAAAGGGTATGGAACAGAGGCACATAGAATAGCCATTGAGGCATACGGACTAACCAAATACCATAGAATGAGCTGGAGCTTTAACACCTCTCAATTATCACTTGATTTTGAAGGTAACGAGAGTATCATTATGTAGTCTTTTATAATTAATCTTCTTCAACCCATTCTCCCAAACCTTTTCTTACCAAAGTGTAAGGTTCTTGGGTACAATCAATTACTGTTGATGGATGCATGCCGCCAATTCCTCCATCAACAACAATATCAACCAACTTTCCAAATCTTTCAAAAATCGCTTCGGGATCTGTGTATTCTTCCACCATTTCTCCGGGTAATGATGCGCTTAATAAGGGATGCTCTAAATGATCCACAATATGATTTGCAATTATGTTATCAGGAATTCTTAAACCAATTGTACTGCGTTTTCCATGTAAAATTTTGGGCACCTGATTGCTTGCCTGCAAAATAAAAGTATATGGCCCGGGCAAATTGTTTTTCAATAAGCGATAGAGTGGGGTTGAAATACTCTTAGCATATTTACTTAGATCGCTCAGGTTGCTACAAACGAAACTTAGTTGTGCTTTTTCCGGAGCAATATTTTTTATTCTACAAATGCGTTCTACCGCTTTTTTATTAAAAATATCGCATCCTAAACCGTAGATGGTATCAGTTGGATACACTATTATGCCGCCATTTTTTAAGGTTTCGGTAATCTGATTGATAAGCCTTGGCTGCGGATTTTCCGGATGTATTTGAAGTAACATATTGAAAATTTTGAAGTTCGTGAAAACTATAGACAATAATAATGTGCCAGCGTGAGGCGATGGACTAGTATTTACCCTTTTTGAGTTGGGTTTATTAGAATCTAAAAGTGTATCTTACTACGTAAAACTAATAATCATGAAACTAATTGCACCCAACAAATTGTTTATCGCCGGCATGTTCATCTTAGGTGTGTGTCTTACATCTTGTGGTAACAATACTACTTCTGAAGCAAAACAAGATACAATAAACAATCTCAGAACAGATACGTTACCCGAACCTCTAGATTCTGGCGATACCCGTGGTGTGAAAACCCCTGTTAAAGACTAATTTTTAATGGTGCGCATTCATTTTTTTGCTATTGATCTTTGTTAAAAACCAGTGTTCTACTGTATGGTGTATTCTGGTTAATATAGCTGCAATGATTGAAAAAACTATCAGCTCAAATAATGGTACATGATAGGTAAGATTTTGAACTATTGGGTGCAGCAACAAGGTAATATATTCGAAAAACATAAGAACAGATACCAAGCCGAGAAACTCTATTATTTTCGGCTTTACTTTTCGTTTACGCAGGTAGAAGCTTAGTATAAAAATATTTGGTATTAAAACTCCTATACCTATAAACTGCAACCGCTGCTTCAAATCATAGGCTTCTTTTATTTTTGAATTGGCGATTTCTGTTTGACGTTGCTGTTCGTTAAAGGTGAGCAGCTGCGCCTTTCTAATATGCTCAATGCTGTTTAGTGAATCTTTAGTTGCCATTAGCACCCGTTGATACTCGTAGGCACTATCAAAATTTTTGATACCTTCAAAATAGTTGGTTAAAAAGGAGGATGACTCTTGTATTCGCCTTAAAAAACCATCTTGCCGGGCAAGCGCATATGCGCGTCTGCCATAATACAATGCTGAGTCGTTTTTATTGAGCGCGGTAAAAGTTTTGGCTAATCCAATAGATGTTTCACAAACAAAATCTTCATCGTTGGTTTGTATAAGCAATGGTAATGCTTGCCTATAAGTTTTTAGTGCAAATTCATACTGACCTAGCCTGTAACTAATGTTGCCAATATTATTAAGCGCCGTGCCCGACATGTTTAGATCATCCTCCTGAAGTGCTAAATAATAGGCAGCGTTAGTATAGTCCCTGGCTGAGTCAAGCTTATTGAATTTTTCATAAATGTCACCAATGTTTAGTAACGCATACTTGCGCATTGCCGGAACCTTTCGTGCTACCAAAACGGAATCAGCAGAAAAAGTATAAGACAGAGCCATCCGGTAATCTTTTTGATGCAGGTAAACAGTGCCAATATTCATTAGTGCTACTGCAAGATTTCTCGGCCTGTTTCGTTGCTCTTCTATTTTTAAACTCAAAATGTAATATTCTAAAGCTTTAGGATAGTTGCCCACAATGTTAAATGCACTTGCAATAAGGTCAAGTGAGCGGGCTGTGCCTTTTGCGTATTTCAATTGTTCAGAAATGGTAAGGGCAGCTTGCGCGGCAATCAATGCCGAATCGGGTTTGGTGGATTGATATTGCTCCGCCAGCTCAATTAAAACCAAAGCCTGATTAGTGTCTGCTTTTACAAACTTATTTTTAATTTCTTCTCTCGTTGTGCGTTGGGCGAAGGTGGAAAATACGCTCAGGATAAAACTTATAATGAGCAATACTCTATTTCTAAAATGGACCATATGTAACACTATTAGTTTTAGTTGACCTAAGCTCGATATTGTGAAGCTGCGCCCATGCACATTTTGATAACCGAAAATAAACTTTAAATTAAAAGTCTAAATGCATAAGTATGAAACTGTTTTTTACGATTTTGCTCATTGCTTTATCACGGGTAAGTATCGCTCAAAAAAAATATGCACTGCTTATTGGTATTGATGAATATTACAAGAAACAGGATGTTTTAAGCGAAATCAATTTGAAGAATGTGTAAATGATGCTAGTACGATGGAAACCAATTATATCGAATAGGTTTTCATTTATAACTAATGAAATCAATATGTTTTTAAATGGGCAGGCAACCAAAGCAAATATTTCTAAAACTTCAGCGCCCGTGTTACAAATGCTTCAGCAGGCGATGTTGTTTTCGTTTATCATGCAGGGCACGGCTTATCGCTCCTAAACTCATACTCTAAAAAAGAGGAGCATAGATTTACCAGATATTTCTAAGAATAATGAAATTAAATTGATGGGATTGGCGAGTAAAAAAGGCTGGCTCAACTTTACAACATCAGGAAACTGAGGTCTAAAAATCAATATTCGAGCACTAATGAAATTTTAACATCGAAATTTAGACTGATAATCAATAAGTTGTAACGGCGTCCTTTAAAATACTTTCAACTTACTAACTAATTTTACACATCATACACTTACCTTTGCCCTCCATTTAAAAATCGGCGGGATAGCGCCGGTAAAATTTAAACAAAAGAATAATGAGCAAACTACATTTCACCACCAAAAGTGCGAACGAGGCTACCGTGACACGTAACTGGTACGTTGTAGACGGTACTAATCAAACCGTTGGACGCATTTGTGCTAAAATCGCAGCAGTTCTTCGTGGTAAGAACAAGGCGTACTATACCCCACACGTTGATTGTGGAGATTTTGTAATTGTAACCAATTGCGAAAAAGTAAAATTGACCGGTAATAAGATGGATGAAAAGGGGTATATGCACTATACTGGTTTTCCCGGAGGTCAAAAAGTTGAGATCGCTAAAGATCTATTAAAGCGTCGCCCTGAAGTGATTGTGGAAAGAGCTGTAAAAGGCATGCTTCCTAAAAATCGTTTAGGCCGCAAAATGTACAAGAAATTATTTGTATATGCCGGCGCTCAACATCCGCACACTGCGCAACAACCTCAAGAACTAAAGTTCTAAACCCAAAACTTTTCATTCCAAATAATAAGATAAATGGAAAAACAAAAAAATGCCGTTGGCCGTAGAAAGGAAGCTGTTACAAGAGTTTTCCTAAGCAGGGGCGAAGGCAAGATCACCGTAAACGATAAAGATTACAAGACATATTTTCCGTTGGTTTACTTGCAAAATCAGGTAGAGCAACCATTCAAAGCCATTGAGGCCGCTGATAAGTTTGATGTTAAGATCAATGCAACAGGTGGTGGATTGAAAGGACAAGCTGAAGCAGCCAAATTAGGTATAGCACGCGCTTTAATTGAAACTGACCCTGAATTACGCCCTGTGTTAAAAGCAGCCGGCTTACTTAAGCGTGACCCTAGAAGTGTTGAACGTAAGAAACCAGGTAAGAAAAAAGCAAGAAGAAGCTTCCAGTTCAGCAAGCGTTAATCGTATTCATTTTCAAACTTTATTCAAAATTTTCAAATTATTATAATGGAAAATAACACTTCACTACAACAACAACTTTTGGAGGCCGGTGTACACTTTGGTCACCTTAAGAAGAAGTGGAACCCGAAAATGTTGCCATACATTTTTGCGGAGAAAAAAGGCATTCACATCATCGATCTTAATAAGACGGTTGAAGGTTTGCAAGAAGCCGCAGCTGCCATGAAATCAATCGCCAAAAGCGGTAAGAAAATCATGTTTGTTGCTACAAAAAAGCAGGCAAAAGAAATTGTAACCGAAGCAGCACAGCGCATCAACATGCCTTATGTTACTGAGCGTTGGTTAGGTGGTATGCTTACCAACTTCAACACAGTACGTAAGAGTGTGAAGAAAATGCAGAGCATAGAAAAAATGCTGAACGATGGTAGCGCAGAAAGCTTAACTAAGAAAGAGCGTTTAACCTTAACAAGAGATAAAGAAAAGATGGAAAAAGTGTTGGGCGGTATCGCACAACTAGGTCGTGCTCCAGCAGCTTTATTTTTAGTTGACATTGGTCACGAGCATATTGCACTTGCTGAAGCTAAGCGTTTAGGCATCACTACTTTTGGTATGGTTGATACTAATAGTGATCCTAATAAAGTTGACTTCTCTATTCCATCAAACGATGATGCTACTAAATCAGTAGCTATCATTACCAACTACATTGCCGCTGCCATTGCAGAAGGTCTTGCCGAAAGACAAGCTTCTAAAGATGACGATACAGAAGGTGATGTAGATAATGAAGCAGAAACAAAAGCTGCTCGTTTACAAGCTGAGGCAGAGTCTGAGGCAGGCCGTTCAGGTAGAGGACGTGGTAATGCGGCACCTGGTGGACCAGGTGGTGCACCTAAGCGTCGTGTACCGGGTGGAGCTAGCAGAAGACCACAAGGCGGCGGTCCAAGATAATTATATAGATTTTTTTAGTTAACCACATAGGCACATCATACACATATATATGTGACTCATGTGCTTATGTGGTTTTCGATTTTCAATACACTATTCATTAATAAATTTCAAACATAATACTATGTCTACTGCAACAATTACTGCACAGGATATTAATAAATTACGCCAGGCTACCGGAGCCGGAATGATGGATTGCCGTAAAGCCTTAACAGAAACCAATGGCAATTTTGAAGATGCTATTGACTGGCTTCGTAAGCAAGGTCAGAAAGTAGCTGCAAAACGTAGCGATCGCGAAGCGAAAGAAGGCGTTGTTATTGCGCGTACTACATTCGATAATAAAACTGGTTTTATCGTTGCTATTAGCTCTGAAACAGATTTTGTAAGTAAGAATGCTGAGTTTGTGGCCTTCGCTACTAGCATAGCTGATGCTGCTGTTGGTAACAATGTAAAAAGTGCTGAAGAGTTGAATGAAGTATCAGTTGATGGCGCTAAGGTTTCAGATATGATCAATGATAAATTAGCTTCTATTGGCGAGAAAATTGGCGTTGCCCGTTTTGAGCGTTTAGATGCTCCATTTGTATCATCATACATTCACGGTGCGAACCGTATGGGTGTTTTGGTAGCTTTTAATAAAGATGCTGGTGAAGCCGGAAGAGACATTGCCATGCAAATAGCTGCAATGAATCCTTTAGCAGTTGACCCCGCTTCTATACCTCCTGAAACAGTAGAAAGAGAGCGTGCCATTGTAACTGAACAAATTGCTGCTGATCCTAAAATGGCTGGCAAGCCTTCAGAAATGATCGCAAAAATTGCTGATGGTAAATTGAATTCTTTCTTCAAAGAAAACACTTTGGCTGCTCAGCTTTTTGTGAAAGACACTAGCAAAACAGTTGGCGACTACTTGAAGAGTATCGATAGCGAGTTGAAAGTTATAGAGTTTAGAAGAGTAGCTGTAGGATAAATTTCTTTTAGCTGAATTAAGAAAAGCCCATTGCAATTGCAGTGGGCTTTTTTGTTTCAAAAATAATTTTAAGTTTTGATACCTTTTTTCTAGTTTTAACGTCACTTAAATTGTTCATCTTCCCTTTCCTAATATTCTGCAAAGAGCTAAGGTTTTATCCGTTAATCCGATTGACTTCTGTGAAAGTCTTTGTCAAGCTTTTGCGTGGCAGCACAATCAGATATTAAAATAATCTCAAAATCAACCCCTCATTTAAAAAAATGAAAAAACTATCAACGTGTTTTTTATTGCTCGCATTTTTATCCGCACCCTGCATTTGCGCAAGAACAGGACCAAATTGAGACAGAACAACCTGACGAAAGTATAACTTCTGCAACCGGCCGCACCAATAGATGGCGGCTTAAGTTTATTACTAGCTGCTGGTGTTGGCTATGGTGTAAAAAAAGTGCGTGACAAAAGAAAAAAAGAACGCGCATAAATGTAGATGCCCCTGAGTGTTTTACTCAGGGGCATCTTTATGTTTTTCTGATGAAATATTGAATATTGTTTTACACTTCTCTTCTGCCACCACCTCTAAGTAGTGCTACCAATAGCAAAATAAATACCGCTACTCCTACAACCCAAACCCATGGTGATGCAAAGAAACTTCCGCCGCCATCATTACCGCCAGTGCTAATGTCAACATCTAATTTTTTAGTTTCTTGAGCTACGGCAATAATTGAAAGCATTGTTGAAAAAATGAACATAAAAACTTTATTCATTAAAGCTTTTAGTGGGGTGGTTCTCTGCGTTTGCATAATAATCAATTTAGATTTTAAAATTTGTTTAATACCTACATTAAATATTGTGCCACCTGTAAATCAGTATAATGATTTATTCAACTTCTAAATTTTACCGTTTTTTATCTCATCCACAACCTGTGGGTCCAGCAATGTTGAAGTATCACCTAAATTAGACAGGTCATTCTCAGCAATTTTTCTAAGAATCCTTCTCATAATTTTTCCGCTTCTTGTTTTAGGTAAACCTCTTACAAACTGAATTTTATCTGGCTTTGCAATAGGCCCTATAATTCGGGTAACGGTTTGAAGTATGTTTTTACGCATTTCGTCCTCATTGGTTCGATGAGCATTACAAATCACATACGCATAAATTCCCTGCCCTTTAATGTCGTGAGGATATCCCACTACTGCACTTTCAATTACATCAGTATGCATATTAATAGCATTTTCAACCTCAGCTGTACCTATTCGGTGTCCACTAACATTCAATACATCATCAACTCTTCCCGTAATGCGATACATACCATCTTCATCTCTCAGGGCACCATCACCTGTAAAGTACATGTTCTCATAGGTTGAAAAGTATGTTTGTTTGCACCGCTCATGGTCTCCGTAAGTTGTACGTATAATAGATGGCCAGGGTGCTTTGATACACAAGTTTCCTGAGGCAGGATTGCCTTCTACAATATTACCTGCCTCATCAACCAAAACGGGTTGTACACCAGGCAATGGAAGTGTTGCGTAGGATGGCTTCGCCGGAGTAATACCGGCCAAATTTGAAATTAGAATTCCGCCATTTTCCGTTTGCCACCATGTATCAACAATAGGGCATTTTTTCTTTCCGATGTTTTCATCGTACCAATGCCATGCCTCTTCGTTTATTGGCTCACCTACGGTACCCAATATTTTTAATGACGATAAATTCTTGCCTTTCAAAGGTTCTAAACCAAATCCCATTAAAGACCTAATAGCAGTAGGGGCTGTGTATAAAATGTTTACCTGATGTTTATCAACTATGTCCCAGAAACGTCCGGCATCGGGCCAGGTAGGTATGCCCTCAAACATTACAGAAGTGGCGCCCGCACTTAGTGGACCATATACAATGTAGCTATGTCCGGTTATCCAGCCGATATCTGCGGTACAAAAATGTACATCGCCGGGTTGGTATTGAAAAACATTTACAAACGTGTAGTTGGTCCAAACCATATAGCCGGCACAACTATGTACCACCCCTTTAGGTTTGCCGGTACTGCCTGATGTGTATAAAATAAACAATGGATTTTCTGAATCCATTTCTTCGGCAGCAAAAGACACAACGCCATCTTTTTCTACCTGCCCTTCTGCATAGTCCATTTCGTCTTCCCACCAAATGTCTCGGCCTTTTATCATACTTACCGGAGTGCGTGTGCGTGTGTAAACGATCACTTTTTTAACCGTCTTATTTCCAATCAAAGCATCGTCAATTACACTTTTTAATGGAATAATTTTTTCGCCGCGATAAGCTCCATCTGCAGTTACAATAAATTCAGCCTGAGCATCTTCTAATCTGTCTGCAATGCTTTGCGCGGAGAAGCCGCCAAACACTACACTGTGTATGGCACCAATGCGGGCGCATCCGAGTACTGCATAAGCCAGTTCTGGTACCATACCCATGTAAATACAAACCCTGTCTCCTTTTTTTACGCCATTATTTTTAAGAACCTGCGCAAACTGACATACGCGTTTGTGTAAACGATTGTAAGTAACAACTCTTACTCTGTCTTCAGGATTATTAGGTTCCCAAATAATTGCAGGTTTTTCACCAAGTGTTTCTAAATGCCTATCAATACAGTTTTCAGTTATGTTTAGCTTGCCATCAATAAACCATTCTACTTTAGGTTCGCTAAAGTTCCAGTTTAAAACTTTATTCCATTTCTTTCGCCATACAAAGTGCTTCGCTATGTTACCCCAAAATGCATCGGGGTTATTGACGCTTTGCTCGTAAGCTTTTTTGTACTCGTCTAAAGTGCTGATTTGGTAGGGATATGACATAAATCGTTGTGTGATTTTGAGGTAAGCAAACCTATGAAAAGAGATTTGAACCCAAAGAATAAAAAGTGTCCATATTACACTATTTTTATCAAAACTAGCTTGCCCATCCAATGAACAGACAGGAAACAAAAGGCCTTGCAGGCGTTATTGCCGCCTCATCTTTAGGAACTTTAATAGAGTGGTACGACTTTTACATTTTTGGTAGTCTCGCTACAATTATTTCAACAAAATTTTTTCCAGCAGGTAACCAAACCGTTGCGTTGCTATCAACCTTAGCCACTTTTGCAGCGGGCTTTGTTGTACGTCCGTTTGGTGCATTGTTTTTTGGTAGATTAGGTGATCTGATCGGAAGGAAATATACCTTTTTAGTTACGCTTGTTATAATGGGCTTGTCTACTTTTTTAATTGGATGTGTGCCATCATACGAAACGATTGGTTATGCAGCACCCATTATTGTTTTAATACTTCGTTTGTTGCAAGGTTTAGCATTAGGTGGAGAGTATGGTGGTGCAGCAACTTATGTTGCAGAACATTCGCCAACGCATCAGCGTGGCTTTTGGACATCCTGGATACAAACTACCGCAACCTTCGGACTGTTTTTATCATTAATGGTCATCATCATTACAAAAGCATCTTTAAGCGCAGAGGCATTTGATGGCTGGGGATGGCGCATACCATTCTGGATTTCGATAATTATGGTTGGAGTATCGGTAATCATAAGAATGAAAATGAAGGAGTCTCCCTTGTTCGCGAAAGCAAAAGCCGAAGGAAAAACATCAACTAATCCATTGAAAGAAAGCTTTGGCAACAAGCTAAATTTTAAGTTTGTTTTACTTGCACTTTTTGGTGCTACCATGGGGCAGGGCGTTGTTTGGTATACTGGTCAATTTTATGCGTTAAGCTTTATTCAGAATACACTTCACCTAGAGATTACACAAGCAAGTAAACTAATTATGTACGCGCTGGGATTAGCTACGCCATTCTTTTTGGTTTTCGGTGCGTTATCAGACCGAATCGGAAGAAAATGGATCATGCTGATCGGAATGCTGTTAGCCATTATTTCATACAGAAGTATTTACGCGGAGATGTATCACACAGGTTCGGTTACTGAAAAAGTATTGGTGTCGGAACAGCCTGAAATCAACGATAACGTTAGTAAAACAATTAAAACTTTTGACGATGGCACCATGTTTACAGAAGTGAAGACGAGCATAATACTGCCAGAAACCAATGAACCTTATATAAAGACAGACAAAACAGTACTCTTAGATTCTGGTTCTTTTTGGAAGCTTGTGTGGCTAGTTTTCATACAAGTGATTTTTGTAACGATGGTTTATGGCCCTATAGCTGCATTTTTGGTGGAAATGTTTCCAATCAAAATCAGGTATACATCTATGTCGTTACCCTACCACATTGGCAATGGTATTTTTGGTGGATTATTACCTGCTATCGCAACATTTCTGGCAACCAGAGCAACAACACTTAATGAGGTTGCTGCCCAAAATGGTACACCGCTACCTTACGACAAACCATTTCTTGAAGGTTTATGGTACCCTATAATAGTTGCAGGCGTTTCGTTTGTTATTGGCGCTATTTATATTAAAGGAAGAGATAAAAGTATTGCAGACTAAACAACACATGTTAAAATGAATAAAGTAAAAAGAATACTAGGCATTGTTTGGATTGTTTTAGGATGTGCTGCCGGCTACTATCTCATAATAAATCAGGCTATTCCTAAATTTAAAAGTGATAATGCTGAGGATTTAATACCCGCAATAATTTATGCGTTTGTTCTAACACCTATTATTGTTGGCGGCCTTCTCATATTTGGTAAATACGCGCTGCAGGGCGAGTATGATGATTAGCACGATTAAGTTAAATTATACTATCCGTTACAATTTATCGTTAATACGTGGCACAGTTGCCGATGGTGTAACTCTTAACTCAGTTACAATTCAGGTTAAAATTATAAGCGTTAGTTTTGTTTTATAATTTTAGGAGCTGCGTGCAAACCCTACAGCACAAATTTATTATGAAGAATGCTGCTTGATTTTTTTGTTAGATATTATAAATTTCTGTGGCTTGCTTTAGGGGCTGTAGCTTTTTTGAAAATTATTCTTTCCAATTTTTTTCATGGCAACCTTGAGGGGTTCAATGGTATTTTCTTTGCTCTTTTTAAATGGTATGGAGAGGATGAGCAGGAAATGGAAGACGAAAGCCGCAGGCGGTTTGTAATGCGAATTCACAATATTATTACCCTTCTTATATACTTTATACTTTTAGTAATTGTTCTGGCTACTTTTCTTCCCTCTATGTTTACCCACTAAAGTATTGTTGTCTGTTTTTGGCGCGATTGCTTTATTTTGTCAACATTAAGCAATAAGCAGGTATGTCAATCGAAGTGTCCAACCTTTCAAAAATTTACGGTCAGCAAAAGGCGGTTGATCAAATCTCGTTCTCGATTAAGAGAGGTGAAATTGTAGGTTTTTTAGGGCCGAATGGTGCAGGAAAATCAACCACCATGAAAATGATCACCGGTTATCTTAAGCCTGATGTGGGTCAGGTTTCCGTTAATAATATTAATGTTGCCAATGAACCTATTGCAGCTAAAAAAAGCATTGGTTATCTACCCGAAGCAAATCCCCTATATTTTGATATGTATGTTAGGGAATATTTGCATTTTATCGCAGGCATTCATCAAATAAAAAACACAAAACAGCGCGTAGCCGAAGTAATATCCCTAACCGGACTTACATTAGAAAGTAAGAAAAAAATTGGACAGCTTTCTAAGGGATATAAACAAAGAGTTGGTCTGGCCGCATCTTTAATACACGATCCCGAAGTGCTTATTTTGGATGAACCTACCAGCGGTTTAGACCCCAACCAAATCATCGAGATAAGAAATGTAATTAAACAGCAGGGTAGTAATAAAACAGTTCTGTTCTCATCGCATATTTTGCAAGAAGTGGAGGCCATTTGTGATAGAATCATTATCATAAATAGAGGTAAAATTGTTGCTGATAATACCCTGGCTAATCTTCAGGTACAAGAAAAGGCTTCTATTGTAAGCGTAACTTTTAAAGAACCACTAGAAGCCGAATGGTTAAGCAGACTTCGTGGCGTAATAACGGTTAATAAGATAGATACTTACACATGGCAGCTAAAAACAGAGGAAACCAACGAAGTAAAACGCCAATTGTTAGAGCTCGCTTTGCAACACAATTTTAATATTGTTTCTTTGCAAACCGAAGGCGGCAGTCTGGAAGAAATCTTTAGGCGTTTAACTATCGAAAATAAATCCGGAAACTAGCCACAGGTACGATGCTGCCAAAAATCTTACATGAACACTTTTTGAGAAACATCGAGTGTTTTAAATAATCAATTTTCAAATTAAAAACAACTATGAGTTACATAGCCGAAATTAAAGCAAGACAAATCTTAGACAGTAGAGGTAATCCAACTATTGAAGTTGATGTAATAACCGACAACGGAGAAATGGGCAGGGCTGCAGTACCAAGTGGCGCATCAACAGGTATACACGAAGCAGTAGAATTGCGCGATAACGATAAGTCTGTTTATATGGGAAAAGGTGTATTGCAGGCGGTAAAAAACGTAAACGACATTATAGCAGAACCATTATTGGGTTGGCCGGTAAATGATCAGGCTGGTATAGACCAGAAATTGATGGAGTTAGACGGTACAGATAATAAAGGAAAATTAGGGGCAAATGCTTTGTTGGCTGTAAGTATGGCTGTTGCCAAAGCTGCTGCGCAAGAAAGCAATCTTCCATTATACAGGTACCTGGGAGGTGTAAATGCTACCGTGTTACCTATGCCTCTTATGAACATTTTAAATGGAGGTGCGCATGCTGATAATAAAATTGATTATCAGGAATTCATGATCGTGCCTTTAGCGGCTGAAAGTTTTAGCGAAGGTTTACGTTGGGGTGTTGAAATATTCCATCACCTTAAAACTGTTTTGAAAAAGAAAGGTTACAGCACTAATGTTGGTGACGAAGGTGGATTTGCACCCAACATACAAAGCAACGAGGAAGCTATTGAAACTGTTTTGCAAGCTATTGAAGCCGCAGGTTACAAGCCGGGTGAGCAGATCGGCATTGCCCTTGATGCTGCATCTTCAGAAATGTGGAAGGCTGATGAAAAGGTTTATCATTTTCATAAAAGCGATGGCAAAAAATTGAGTGTAGATGAAATGGTAAGTTATTGGGTAGAGTGGTCAAACAAATACCCGATTGTAAGTATAGAAGATGGTATGGCTGAGGAAGATTGGGACGGTTGGAAAAAATTAACTGATGCTTTAGGTGATCGCGTACAGCTTGTAGGAGATGATCTTTTTGTAACCAATACCAAAATTTTACAAAGAGGTATTGATGAGGGTGTTGCTAATAGTATTCTTATAAAAGTTAACCAGATAGGTACGCTTACAGAAACGATTAACGCCGTACAGCTGGCGCAAAAAAATGGCTATACAACCATCATGAGCCATCGCAGTGGCGAAACGGAAGACACAACAATTGCTGATTTAGCAGTTGCACTTAATTGTGGACAAATTAAAACCGGTAGTGCCAGCAGAACTGATAGAATGGCCAAATACAATCAACTTATACGTATAGAAGAAATGTTGGGAACTAGTGGCGTTTACCCTAAAGGAAAGATAAAATTTCGCAAAGGGTAAATTTAGGCATTGGTTTTTGTAGCTTTATCTTGCATTCGTTAATCCTCTATATGAAGCGGTTTCAGTTGGTGATTGATTTATTGAAAAACAAATATGTTGTTGCCCTTTTAGGTTTCACCATTTGGATTCTTTTCTTCGATCGCAACGATTTTTTTACGCAATGGGATCGTAAGGTTGAATTGAAAAAGCTGGAGCAAAGTAAAGAATACTATGTGTCAGAGATTGCAACCATCAAACGAGACTTAGATGATTTGCAAAGCAATACCTCAGTATTGGAAAAATTTGCACGCGAAAACTTCTTCCTGAAACGACTTAATGAAGACGTTTTTATTGTAGAAGATATAGAGAAAGAAAAAACCGAAGGGGTTAAACAATAAAATATAAACCCTTTCGTTTTTATTCGAAGGATAAAACGGATCTCAAAATTTACTCACTATGCCAAATTTCACCACTGAAGATCTAATACAATTTTTGTATAAAGAAACTTCACCAGATCAAACATTGGCTATCGAGATGGCTTTACAATCAGATTGGGCTTTGCAACAGAAACTGGATGCTTTAAAAGATTCAATGCATGGTTTGGACAAAATTAGAAAAAGTCCCAGACAGCAAACAATTGATGCCATTCTTAATTATGCCCGCAATACGTCAGAAGTTGTTCAACATTGAACACCATTTGCTAGGTTAATCAAATTTTTAAACCGGTATTTTTTCATCTTTGTAGTATGACAAAGAAAGAGAGATACCGGTTTTTTGTTGACTACTTTTTACAGCACGCACCCAATGCAGAAACGGAATTATTATACGATAATCCTTTTCAATTACTAGTAGCTGTTATCCTTTCAGCTCAATGCACAGATAAGCGCGTTAACCTTACCACTCCCTCAATTTTTGCACAATACCCCACGGTTCAGTCACTGGCCCAAGCCAGTTATGATGATCTTTTTAGTTTGATAAAAAGTATTTCATACCCCGGAAATAAAACCAAGCATTTATTGGGTATGGCCCAAATGGTACTTGAAAAATTTAATAATGAAATACCATTAACGGTTGATGCTTTAATACAACTACCAGGCGTTGGTAGAAAAACAGCTAATGTAATCACATCAGTAGTCGATAATCAACCCAATATGGCAGTTGATACACATGTGCATCGTGTTTCGGCCAGGCTAGGGTTAACAACAAATGCTAAAACGGTACTGGCTACAGAAAAACAACTTGTAAGTCATCTTCCTACCGAATTAATATTTATTGCACACCATTGGTTAATTCTGCACGGCAGGTACATATGCCAGGCACGTAAACCAAAGTGTGCAGTCTGTGGCCTTAAACCTGCTTGTAAATTTTATTTAAAAACAATTAAACCACATAACAACCTTTTGGGTCAATAGCAGGTCATAAGTGTAATATACCTATTGAAAAACGCATGAAGAACTTGTTATTTGGTTTTTTTACTCTAGTCATTTGTCTATTAACGACGCTAAAAGCACAAAGTCAGTTTTACTATTACAACAGTAAATATTACGACAAAGAGATAATATTTGAAGTGGGCGGATCTGCAGGAACCATGCACGCCTATACGGATGTAGGTAGAAAAAAATTCTCCTTTTTTATTCCTGATAATTTTGATTTAAAGTCAACAAGAACCAATGTAACCTTTTACGCAGGAGTTACTATAAAAGATGTAATTGGTTTACGGCTGGAATATATACAAGGTAACATAGCAGCTGATGATGCCAATGGAACTTACAAATTTAGAAATACCAACTTTAGAAGTTCTATTTCTGAAATTGCATTAGTTGGAGAATTTCATCCACTAGCAGTTTCTTACTTAAAACCGCCACCACGCTTGTCGCCTTATGTAGCAGCAGGCATAGGCTACTTTACCTTTAATCCACAAACAAATTATAAGGGAAATTGGATTGATTTAAAACCTCTACGTACCGAAGGGCAGGGCTTTGCTGAATACCCTGATAGAAAAGAATACAAACTTGCAAGTATATCGCTTCCATTGGGTGCTGGTTTAAAATATGAACTATCACCGTTTTTTACAGTCCGTGGCGAGGTTTTATTTAGATACACTTTGACAGACTATTTAGATGATGCTAAGAGTACATCTGTTGATCCATCACTCTACTTTAAATATTTTTCAGAGCAAAAGGCTGCGTTAGCTTCTGCACTTACAAACAGAACTAAAGAAAAAAATCCTGCTTCGCCACATAACCTTGTTTATAAGGGCTCAAACAATAATAACGATGCATTTGTGACTGTAAATATCAAATTCGGAATTGCTCTCGGTCGCGAACGGGTTCATTAAATAAAAACATTTACTTAGGTTGAGCTTTAAGAGGCATAGTATTTATGCACCTTAAAGCTCATTTTAGTTTATATGGATTTTGCAAAATCGTACAAAAGCTTTATTAGTAGCGCACATGTAAATGAAGGCATCCGGATGACAGCCGGTATTTTATTTCCTGCATTTTTAATGAGCTATTTTAATCTATTGTCCATCGGAATTATACTGTCACTCGGAGCCCTTTTTGTTAGTGTTACGGATAGCCCGGGTCCCATTCATCATCGCCGAAACGGAATGCTGGTTTGTATCGTGTCCATTTTTCTAATATCCATTATTTCAGGACTTGTAAATCCGCACCCTATTTTACTTGGGATAACAATAGTGCTCGTCACATTTCTTTATACCATGATTGGCATTTATGGCGCACGTGCTTCTTCAATTGGCATTGCCGTTTTATTATGCCTGGTGCTTAACATAAAGCAAGAGCGAAGTGGATGGGACATGATACAATATGCGTTCTATGTAGCCTCCGGTGGCATTTGGTACATGTGTTTTAGCATGTTGCTTTACAATTTTAGGCCGTACAAACTTATACAACAAGCATTAGGTGATTGGATACAAACCATAGGTGAGTATGTACTGATAAGAGCAGCCTTGTTTGATAAAAATGCAGATTACAATGCAATATTTAATCAGCTCGCTCAAAAGCAATCTGAGGTTCAGGAGAAGCAAAATACCGTACACGATTTAATTTTTAAAACGCGAAGTGTAGTAAAAGAAAGCACGCACATCGGACGCATTTTACTAATGACCTATGTAGATGCTTCTGATATAATTGAAAGGATTATGACTTCCTATCAACGCTATTCTGTGCTTCACAACTATTTCGACTCTACTGAAATTTTACATCATTACAAAACCATTGCTACTAATATTGGTACTGAGTTAGACGATATAGGTATTGCCTTAAAAAGCGGTACCACATCTACCAGCAATACACCATTACAATCTCACATTATTGAGGCAGAAAAGTTTAGAGAAGAGCTAAGGGAAAATGATATGACACCAGATAACCTTGAAGGATTTATAAGCCTAAAGCGTATTCTGGATAATTTTGTTGACCTCAGGGAAAGGCTTGAAACACTGCATCAATATACCACTTACGACAAAAAACTGCAGAAACGCAACCAGCATAAATGGGATGATAGCTTTATTACTCACGAGCGTGTAACGCCGCAATTGTTCGTTGATAACTTAACGCTTCACTCAGATATTTTTAGACATGCAGTAAGGCTTTGCGTAGCTGTATTTGTGGGATATATTACCTCACTACTTTTTAATATCGAACATAGCTATTGGATTTTATTAACTATTGTGGTAATACTAAAACCGGCATATAGTTTAACCAAAAAGCGTAATTCAGATAGATTGTTTGGCACAATAGCAGGCGTGCTCATCGGAGTTTTGGTATTGCAGTTTGTTGAAAATAGTACTGCATTACTAATAATCATGATTTTATTTATGGCGGCAAACTTCATATTCATGCGAAAAAACTATTTCGTAGCCGTGCTTTTGATGACGCCCTATATCGTGCTGTTTTACCACCTAATTCACCCCGAAGCATTTAAAAATTTATTGATTGAACGTATAATAGATACAGCGATTGGCTCAACTATAGCCTTTGCGGTAATTGCATTTTTGATGCCTTCATGGGAGCGACAAAAGATAAAACCGTTGCTGGTAAAAATGTTAGAAGAGTCTGCAGCGTACTTTAGCGAGATCAAAAATTACTTCGATATAAATGGCATGTCGTTTCAACAAATAAAACTTTCGCGACAGCGAGCGCTGGTGGCATTGGGCAATTTATCTGCTGCATTCAACCGTATGTTATCTGAGCCCAAAAATCAACAATATGGCGCAGAAGATATCCATCAATTTATAGTGCTTAATCATGTGTTGACGTCATACATAGCTTCGCTGTCTGCATACTTAAAACCGGATACAATTACATTATCAACTACTGATTTTAAAAAAGTGATTGAAGATGTGGATCATTATTTTAAAAACGCAATTGATCTACTAGAAGGTCGAAGTGAATCGTATAATCTTACACACAAAGAATCAGTAAAGCAGTTAAACAGGGAAGCTGATATCCTATTGAAAAAAAGACAGGAAGAACTTCACCAAGGTTTGATAGAACGCACGGAAACTGGTAAAACATTATTTAACCTAAAATCCGTGGTCGATCAGTTTAATCATATTTATCGCGTTGCTTTGGAGCTAAATAAAGTGAGTAAAACTATTGCAAGTAAAATCAGTAACTAGTGATCATCCCTCCAGTCTAATCGTCAAGCATTGTTTTTAAAACATCAACAAGCTCACCCTTCGTTATAGGAATGCCCATTATTTTATTGTAACCTTTGGCATCTATCAAATATTTATCGCGGATTATTTTTATTAGTTGTCCGTTGTTGATTTCGGGTATAAGTACCTGTTCAAAATTGTTTATGATGCTACCTAAGTTTTTCGGAAATGGACGAATATGCCTTAGGTGAGCATGAGAAACTGCATAACCTTGTCCCTGAAGCTCCAATGTTGCACTTTTTATTGCGCCGTAAGTACTGCCCCAGCCTAGCACAAGTACCTTGCCCTTATCCGGTCCGCTATCTAACTTTTGTTCAGGAATATAATCAGCAATCTTATCAATTTTTTCTTCGCGCAGTTTCACCATCAGTTGGTGGTTTTCCGGATCGTAGCTTACATTACCTGTAATGTTTTGCTTTTCAATTCCACCAATGCGATGTTCTAAACCGGGCGTACCGGGTATAGCCCAGGGACGCGTCAATTTTTCATCCCTCAAATAAGGTTGAAACTTTTCTTCATCGTGACCCAGTTCCGTCTTGAAGGAAACTTCAATAGGCTTCAAATCTTCGCTCTTAGGAAACTTCCATGGTTCGGCTCCGTTTGCAATGTATCCATCACTTAAAAATATTACGGGTGTCATATGCTGTACTGAAATCCTAACAGCCTCATATACTGCAGCAAAACAATCGCTAGGTGTTGATGCCGAAATTACAGGCATCGGACACTCTCCATTTCTGCCATAATAGGCTTGCAAAAGATCGCTTTGTTCCGTTTTTGTAGGCAAGCCTGTTGATGGCCCACCTCTTTGTATATTGATGATCAGCAAAGGAATTTCGAGCATTACAGCCAGGCCCATTGCCTCGGTCTTTAACGCCATACCTGGTCCGGAGGTTGTGGTTATTCCTAACAGTCCTCCATAGCTTGCACCAATAGCTGAAGTAATTGCAGCAATTTCATCTTCAGCTTGAAAAGTTTTTACGCCAAAAGCTTTATGGCGGCTCAATTCATGTAAAATATCTGACGCAGGTGTGATGGGGTAGGAGCCCAAAAATAATTTCAAACCACTTTTTTCTGCTGCAGCAATCAAGCCATAAGAAACAGCCTGATTACCCATAATGCTACGGTAAACACCGGGAATCATTTTAGCTTTTTCAACCTTATACCTGGTGCTAAAAAGCTCTGTCGTATCGGCATAGTTGTAACCAGCCTGCAACACTTTAATGTTACTTTGAAGTATTACATCCTTACCCCCAAATTTTTCTGAAAGAAAGGTGATGGTGTTTACCATGTTCCGGTTGTACATCCAATACAAAAACCCGAGGACAAACATGTTTTTTGCCCTGTCTTTTTCTTTTATGCCTAAATCAAAATCTTTTAGAGACTCTCTGGTTAGTTTGGTTACATCAATTTTTATTACTTCAAAATTACTTAGGCTGTCATCTTCTAAAGGATTGATGCCTTCAGGATAATTAGCAAGTCTTAAGTTTTTAGCATCAAAACCATCACTGTTCGCAATAATTTTTCCGCCTTTTTTTAATTGTTTGATGTTTGCTTTTAAAGCCGCTGCGTTCATTGCCACTAATACATCACAAGCGTCGCCAGGAGTAAAAATGCGGTTACTGCTGAAGTGAAGTTGATAGCCACTCACCCCGGGCAGCGTACCTTGAGGTGCCCTGATCTCTGCAGGAAAATCAGGAAAAGTTGCCAAGATCTATACCCAAAAGAGCGGTATTATTTGTAAACTGACTTCCGGTCAATTGCATGCCATCGCCACTGTCACCGGCAAATTTTATAACTACACTACTCAATAACTCTTCATTAACCTCTTTAACTTCCATGTCTTTTTGTTTAAGCGAAAAACGGCGTCAAAGGTAAGGCAAGCAGGCAACTATTGTAAATAAGGCTATTATTTTAAGAATACAAGTTTGGGTTGATGTGAATAGGTAAGATTTATAATTCTACTAACTTGATTTAACTATAACTTTTTTTCTGTTTAGTATATTTGCTAGCAGAATTAAAACTCTAAAAGCATCAAACAATGGAATTCAAATCAGGCAATCCTACTTTATCAGAAAAAATTTTTAGTAAAAGTATTAGCACGCATCCCGATGGCGTAATGACCGTTCGGGGAGCCATCAATAAATTTGCATTTGTATTTTTTATGATGATGGCTTCTGCTGCTTATACATGGCACGCATTTGCCGAAGGCCAAAATGTTACTACCCTAATGTGGGTAGGTATGTTAGGTGGGCTGGGTGTTGCACTGGTAATATCGTTTAAACCAAATCTGTCAGGTTACCTTGCTCCCTTGCATGGTTTGTTAGAAGGTTTGTTTGTAGGTGCCATATCAGCCATTATAAATAATGCAATGCGTGAGAGTTATCCCAACATAATTATGCAGGCTGTAACCCTCACTTTTGGTGCTGCCATAGGTATGTTTTTACTTTATAACTTTAAAGTGATACAAGCAACGCAGCGTTTTAAATCAATCATTTTTACAGCAACATTGGGTATTGGTATCTTTTATTTAATTGCAATTGTATTACGCCAGTTTGGTGTTGAAATACCTTTTATACACGAAGGTGGTTTAATGGGAATTGGCTTCAGTATTTTTGTTATAGCTATTGCAGCCCTAAACCTAATACTTGACTTTGATATGATTGAGAAAGGTGCGGAAATGGGCGCGCCCAAGTATATGGAATGGTATTGCGCCTTTGGCTTATTAGTTACAATAGTTTGGTTATATATTGAAATTCTGCGTTTGCTTACTAAGTTGCAAAGCAGAGACTAATTTTTTAGAAGCTCCACCAAAGGCCGGTCTTACTGTAAGTCCGGCTTTTTTATAGATAAATATTTTTTCTTTTTGGATAAAATACAATGAATATGTACCGATATTTTTATGCTTGTATAATCAGCCTCGTTTCTGCCACTCCACTTTTTGCACAAGAGCTGCCTTCGGCAATGGTTCCATTGGGAGATGCTGCGATATATGTAACAGGCGATGGCAATAATGCCAAAAAATTGCCACCGATCATCTTTGTACATGCCGGCTTTCAAGACCATACTATGTGGGATGGACAGGCCCGGGAATTTATGAAAGATCGATTTGTTTTAATGGTTGATTTGCCCGGCCACGGAAGAACCAAAGATGGATCTGAAGCACCAATTGCCGCATCAGTAATTAAAGTTGTTATGGATTCTCTTTATATTAAAACAGCAGTATTAGTGGGATTATCGTTTGGGGGAGCAGTAGTAACAGACTTTGCATTAACTTATCCTGATAGAGTAGATAGGTTAGTATTAGCTGCTCCGGGTTTAAGTGGATGGCAGGAAGGCAGAAAGCCCGATTCCATAACTGCCAAATTCTTTACAGAATTCGGCAGTGCGTTAACAAACAAAGACACTGCTACTGCGGCTGAAGTATTTACACACTATTGGTTTGATGGCATGCGAACAAAAGATAAAGTAAGCCCCCTGCTTCGCGATTTGATTTATACCACAACAAAAAATACAATGAGGCAACATAAAACCGAGGGATGGCCTAAGCTTAATAGTTCTGGCGCTATAAATCGCTTGACAGAATTAAAGAAACCAACCTTAATACTTACCGGTACGCTTGACTTGCCCGAAATTTTGTTAGTGAATGGCTATATTGCGAACAACATACCTAACGCAAAACAGGTTATGATTAGTGGAGCGGGCCACATGATAAACTTAGAAAAACCGGAACGCTTTAATAGTGAACTAAAAAAGTTCTTAACACAATAAAATTTAAACACCATTGAAAAACTCGTAGAACCATATAAAAACATTCAGTTAAAAATGTTTGTATTTGACATGGCATTAAATGTTAGAACCACTGTTGCAACAGTGGTTCTATTTTTTGTGACTTACTTAAGCACATTATAAGGATTGGGAAAGCCGTCATTTGTATTTTCATACTCATCTGTTTCGGGCCTGTTATCTACACGATCTTCGTCGGACTTAAATATTGGAGGTAAAACTGTTTTATCTGAGCCTTCAATTAATTTTTCCAAGTCTTCAGGAGGATTAGAAGCACCTTCAACTACAACCACTGCATTTTTTATCTCTTCATCGGTTGTAACATGATTTGGGTCTTTCATGTGCCTTTCAGCCAATTCACTAATAGTTTCCTGATGTTTTACTGGTAAGGTTTCGCTGTTTTGCATTTGAGAATTTTTGGGGGTTTTAAAAAATAAACTCTCTCGTTCTTTTAAGTTTATATCAATAACCAATCCATTTTGTAAGCAAGCCCAAAATTGCACTATACAATTTCTGTTTCCTGTACAGCAACACTGGTAAGTGCCTCTTTAAGTTGCAAGTTCTTATTCAGGTATTTGTAAATTTCTATTTGAGATCGTAATTCGTCTTTGTCGTTATCTGCTACGTAATAGTTCGATAAATTATTATCTAGTTTTCTGGCCTTTACATTATCTTTTAGTTGAATTTTTATAATGTCTATCAACTCCTTTTTAATGTTCTTATCCATTATGGGTACTGCAACCTCAATTCTATGATCCAGATTTCTAACCATCCAGTCTGCTGATGAAATAAAGACACGTTCTTTACCCTCATTTTTAAAAATGATCACACGCGCATGCTCCAGATATTCATCAATAATGCTAATGGCCGTAATGTTTTCTTTAAACTTAGATGTCTCTGTCATTGCGCAAAAGATACCCCTTACGATCATTTTTACTTTAACACCGGCTTGGGCAGCCTCGTATAGTTTTTCAATTAACAATGTATCGCTAAGCGAGTTGACCTTTACAAAAATACCCGCCTCTTTTTTTGACTTTGCATGCCTGATCTCTTTATCAATCATTGCTATCATTTCGCGACGCATGTTTGTTGGACATACCAATAATGTATGGCAGGTTTTAAGTGGATTATTTTCGTTTTTAGGGTTTTCTAAATAGCGAAATATTCTATTAATGTCCGCCATGATTTTGGTGTTGGCAGTAAGCAAACAGTGGTCGCCGTATATTTTGGCCGTTTGTTCGTTCAGGTTACCCGTGCTTACAAAACCATATTGAATTATTTTTTCGCCAACCTTCTTCTTTATAATGCCCAGCTTAGCATGCACCTTCATGTTTTCTACGCCAATAAGTACTTTTACACCTTCTTCTTCTAACTGTTCCTTCCATACAAGATTTGCTTCTTCATCAAACCTGGCACGCAACTCTAACATTACTTCAACTTCTTTACCATTGCGTACTGCGTTAACAAGTGCATTAATTATTTTAGAGTTTTTTGCTAAACGATATGCCGTAATCTTTATGGTGATCACATCGGGATCCATAGCTGCTTCGCGTAGTAAATCAATTAATGGATGAAAGGAGTGGTAAGGAAAATGTAGCATAACATCCCGCTCTAAAACTACCTCTGTAATACGGTGTGATTGTGATAAAGCTGGATGCATAAAAGGTTTGCGCCTTTCATGATCTTTTGTAAAAACATCAGGAAAGTCAATAAAATGGCGGTAATTATGAATTCTTCCTCCTGGTATAATATTGTCTTTACGCGAAAGGTTCAGGTTTCGAATAAGGTATTCTAACAAACTGGCGTCCATCTCTTTATCGTAAACAAAGCGCACGGTTTTGCCTTTCCGTCGGTTCTTAATTCCTTTTTCAATTTTTTGAATTAGGGATGTAGAAATGTCATTATCAATATCCATTTCCGCATCTTTAGTAACCTTAAAAATGTGGGATGAATAATGAGTGTATCCGAAATAGGAAAATATTTCGGGCAGGTTATATCTAATCACATCTTCCAGTAAAATAATGTGATGCTCTCCGGCATTTGAGGGAAGTAACACAAATCGCTGGGCTGATTTTGTTGGCACTTCAATCAGCGCATACTTTTGGTCGTAAGCGGTGTCTTGCTTGCGCATTACAACACCTAAATACAAAGATTTTTCTCTCAGGTAAGGGAACTGCGGAATGCTCTCAACCAACAGCGGAATTACATTGCTGCGAACTTCTTCTTCAAAATATTTTTTTACAAATTGTTGTTGTGTAGGGTTTAGTTCCTGCTCATTAACCAAATAAATTTTCTCTTGTCTTAGCTCTTCAAAAATTTCATCCCAAATGCGGTGAAACTCATTTTGCTGCTGTAGAACTATCAATTGTATCTCATCTAAAATATTTTGTGGGTCATCTTCCAGATGCATATTCTTTTTACCAAAAAGCATCATCCTTTTTAAAGTGCCCACACGCACTCTAAAAAATTCGTCCAGATTATTTGAAAAAATTCCTAAAAATTTAATTCTCGATTTTAATGATACAGTTGGATCGTTGGCTTCTTGCAACACTCTGGCATTAAAGCTTAGCCAGCTAATGTCCCGTGCTATAATCTTTGGTTTGTTCATAATGTATAATTACTAAAATTAAACCACTCTTAATTTGCGAGAAAATCTTGTAATCATTATGAAATTCATAACTAAAAAAGGAGCCGGTTTTTTTTCGCCCATCACTATTATAGAATTTCCTAAAATTATTATACCTCAGCGGGTGTTGGTCATTTCCGGTTATCTTGCATATCCAAAATTTTGAGTTATGGAATATGGAAAAATAATTTCGGTTACCGGAATGAATGGTTTGTTTGAATTAGTAGGCAGTAAGAAGGATGGCGCCATTGTGCGATCCCTTGATGATAAGGTCACCAAATTTGTATCGACCAGAATACATAATTTTTCGCACCTTGAAAGTATAGAAGTATACACCGTGCGCGATAATGTAAATCTGGTAGAAGTACTACAAGCTATGGACGCCAGCACAGAGCCGCAACCTGCTGATAAAGATGCCGCAGCCGTTAAAGCTTACTTTCAAAAAGTATATCCTGATATGGATTTTGAAAGAGTATATGCCAGTGATATGAAGAAGATGGTAAAGTGGTATAACGTACTTAAAGCTAACAACGTAGCATTTGAAATTGCTGATGAAGAAACTGAATCAGATGAAGTTGAAGCTGAAGAAACAAACGCGACAGAAGCAACTGATACCAAAGCAGACTTAGTTGCAGAAGAGACAGCCGAAGTAGGTAACGAAACCGCTGAACCTGTTACTGTAAAAAAGAAAGCACCGGCAAAGTCAAAGAAATAATTGCTGGTTTTTTAAAAATAAATGGTCATGATGAACTTGGATGCAGATATAAAAAAGCTTGAGCGCAGCTACATACCCCAAGACTTTAAACTAGATAAATGGGAAAACATTGAGCCCTACTTTAAAGAGCTTGTGGAGCGGCCAATACAATCAAAATCTGATTTAGAATTGTGGTTGAAAGATATAAGCGAAGTAGAAGCTGTAGTGAGTGAAGATGCATGTTGGAGGCAAATAAAAATGACTTGCGACACAACGGATAAACATCTGGAAGAAGATTTTAATTTTTTCTGTCTGGAAATACAGCCAAAGTTGCAACCATATGCTGATCAACTAAATAGAAAACTGGTAGCTGCTCCCTTTTTACATGAGCTGGATGAACAACAATATTTTACTTATTTACGAAGCGTTAGAAAAAGTATACAATTATACCGGGAGCAGAATATTCCCGTTCAGGCTGAGCTGAGCGTAATGCAGCAGCAGTTTGGCGTTATTTCAGGTAAAATGACCATTGAAGTAAATGGGCAGGAATATACTTTACAACAAGCTTCTAAGTTTTTAGAAAGTCACGACAGGGCTTTGCGAGAGCAGGTTTATAAAAAAATATATGCAAGGCGTATTCAGGATAAAGATGAGCTGAATGATCTTTACACAGAATTAATTACACGCAGGCATCAGATTGCCTTAAATGCCGGTTTTGAAAATTACCGTGATTATAAGTTTGCTGAAATGGGTCGCTTTGATTACACAAAGGATGACTGTTTTAAATTTCACGAAGCGGTAAAACTTCATGTACTACCGTTGGTAGAAAAGATAAATGAAAAGAAGAGACAAAAACTCGGTGTAGATACTTTGCGCCCATGGGATACTGAAGCAGAACCAGAAGGCGTACAACCGCTAAATCCTTTTACCACTGGTGAGGAGTTAACTGAAAAAACAATTGAATGTTTTGAGCAACTCAACCCATTTTTTGCAGCGTGCCTGCGTAAAATGAAAAACATCGGCCACCTCGATTTAGAAAGTCGCATTGGAAAAGCTCCCGGTGGCTATAACTGTCCTTTAGCTGAAAGTGGCGCCCCATTTATCTTTATGAACGCTGCCGGTCAAATGCACGACGTTACCACCATGGTACACGAAGGTGGCCATGCTATCCATTCTTTTTTGGCACATCCGCTTGAGCTAAGTGCGTTTAAAGAATATCCGATGGAAATAGCTGAAGTGGCAAGTATGGCCATGGAGTTGTTTAGTATGGATTACTGGCATGTATTTTTCGATAAGGAAGAAGACCTGCAACGTGCTAAAGAACATCAACTAGAAAGAACGATTAGCATATTTCCATGGATTGCTACTATTGATAAATTTCAACATTGGGTTTACGAAAACCCCACACATACGGTAGAAGAGAGAACCAATAAGTGGATGGAAACTTTAGAGGAATTCTCAACCCACACTGTTGACTTTACTGGTTTAGAGGATTATCGGAAAAGTGCATGGCAACGCCAGCTACATTTATTTGAAGTTCCATTTTATTATATTGAGTATGGCATTGCTCAGTTAGGTGCTATTGGTTTGTGGATGCAGTTTAAGCAGAACAAAGAGCAAGCATTAAATAATTATATGAAGGCGCTTAGTTTGGGTGGTACCCGTACTTTGCCCGAATTATATCAAGCTGCAGGCCTGCCTTTCGATCTTTCGCCAGATTATATAAAAACGCTTATGGTGTTTGTAAATGGAGAAATGGAAAAATTGTAGTAAGCGCATCAACTTTTATTTAAGGCTATCTATTACAGGTAGCCTTTTTTATTAAAGCATGGCGGGATATTCATTTCAATAAAAAAATTAAGTGGACAGGTAATGCGTCCATTATTTATCTTCAGGCAACAAATTTGTATGGCCGCTTAGCCTAATATCTAAACACTTTTTATGAGAAGAGAAATAACATCATGGTATAGTGACACGCTTAAAAAAGAAATGCCAATTGTAAGTTACGGCCACTATGGGTTTGCACTATTACTAATACCTACGGCAGCAGCCGACTATCTTGAGTACGAACGTTTTCAATTGATCGATTCGTTGGCGCCATTCATAAATGAGGGTAAGCTTCGGGTATTTAGTATAGAAAGTATGAATAAGGAAAGTTGGATGAATTATGAGATGATACCTGAGCACAAAGCCATTCGACACAACGATTTTAATAGCTATGTTTTTAATGAAGTAGTTCCGTTTATAAGAAATGCCACCAGTAACGAAACGATGATATATACATGCGGTGCATCCTTTGGAGCGCTACATGCTATGAACTTGTTTTTGAAACGTCCGGATATTATAAATGGCGTAATAAGTATGAGCGGCGTGTACGATTTAACGGAGTATTCCAGAGGGTTTTGGGATGAGCAGGTTTTTTATAACAGCCCCGTGCATTACATGCCCAACCTGAGCGATGAGTGGTATTTAGATAAAATTAGAGCAAGCCACCACATACACATTTTTACCGGCGAAGGAGATTATGAAGCGCCAGATGAGGCGCGTAGGTTTGCCAACATCTTATACAATAAAAACATTTGGTACGATCTTGAAATTTGGGGAAAAGACCGCCGCCACGACTGGTCTACATGGAGAGATGCATTACCATATTTAATTCGTACCCGGTTTTAATGTGCTGTACAATTTGATGCACGTATCAATTTTTAAAATTGTTTTCTACATCGGTATTTTCGAAATGTTTACTACAATAATCAGCTATATAATATGTAATTAAAACGTGGCATAAATATTTAAGAACTAGTTGTTCAATTAATAGGTTTTGAACAAATATTTAAGATACGCACTAAAAGGTTTTGGGTTTTTTATTCTATTTCTACTTTTGGTGTACGTTGCTGTTTACGTATATGTTAGCATCAATAAAAAGTCCATAATAACGCAGGTTACATCTGAGATCAGCGAGAAAATCAGTGGCGAGGTAACCATCGGCAATGTTGAATTAAGCTTGTTGTCTCAGTTTCCAAACATTTCAGTATTGGTTGAAAAAGTATCTATTAAAGATTCGATGTTTGCAACACATAAACATCCATTTTTAGAAGTAGATAAAGCATACGTTAACCTCAATCTGAAACGTTTAATATCAAGACAGCCACCTTTAAGCGGTCTTAAACTGGAGAACGGCAACATTTACCTTTATACAGATACAAGTGGTTACTCCAATGGATATCTCTTTAAGCAAAAAAATGACCCTGCCAGTGTTGCTGCAAGTACCAAACAAAACAGAAATAATGAGCTGAAAAACATTAAGCTTCAAGATATAAGAATTGTTATAGAAGATTTGAAAAAGGAAAAACTGCACGATCTTACAGTTAACAATCTTAAGGCTGAGGTAAATGAAAATAATGATCAGTTAAGCTTTAAAATAAAAGAAGACATTTTAGTTAACAGCTTGGCTTTTAATTTACCTGCTGGCAGTTTTGCAAAGGGTAGGGCAGTTAAGGGAGACTATGTTATACACTACAACAAAAAAACAAAGCAACTTCAGTTTAACGATGTTGAAATAAATATTGGTGGTCAACCTTTCTCTTTCAGAGATGCAAGTTTCGACCTCGAAGGTCCATCGCCACAATTTAAATTGAAGATTGAAGCTGTTGATGTTGATTATGCCTTCGCCAGATCACTTCTCACAAAAAAAATAGATAAAGCACTCTCAATCGTAAACATAAAACTAGACAAACCCTTAACAGTAAATGTGAGCTTAGACGGTCCCTTACGTGGGGGCGATCCGTTGATAGATATTTATTGGACAATCAAAAATTCTCAACTAGCAACTCCATTTTTTGACTTTGATAATGCATCTTTCAAGGGTCACTATACCAACGAAGTTGTTAAGGGCTTGCCGCGAAAAGATCCCAATTCAAAAATTGAATTGGATCAATTTACTGCTAAGTGGCATGGTTTGCCCTTTACTTCAGATAGCATTCGCATCCTCAATTTAACAGAGCCGCTTTTGATCGGCAACCTGAAAACTAAGATTGCTTTAAGTACACTCAATCAATCGCTTAATAGTAGTACTATCAATTTCAATAGTGGTAGCGGACTTCTAAATCTAAATTATAAGGGCCCACTGGCGCGCAACAATAACACAAATTCTTTTATAAATGGGTTTATAAACATTAGCAATGGTTCCATTACTTATGTGCCACGTAATGTTGAGTTGCAGCAGGTTGCAAGCACCATAGTTTTTAAAAGTTCTGATGTTTTTGTACAAAAATTGCAAGCCGTAGTTTTAGGTAATAAAATAGTTATGCAAGGGGTTGCTAAAAACCTACTGAGTATTGTAAGTAGCGAACCCAATAAAGCTGTTATAGACTGGAACATTTATTCGCCATCATTAAATCTGGCGTCGTTCGCTTACTTGTTACAGCCGCAAAAAAAGGTGGTACAAAAGAAAAGTGCAGAAAACTCCTTACAAAAAACAGCAAACGACCTTGACCAGGTAATTGCTCAGGGGAGTGTGCATGTAAAATTGAATGCTGATAAATTGTACTATAAAAAATTTACAGGAACGAATGCTGTAGCCGACCTATCGCTTTTAAACGAAAAATATTTGTTGAACCAAGTGAGCCTGAAACACGCTGGTGGAAGCATGAATATTACCGGTGCTATGGAACAAACTGCGCCTAACTATAATCAGGCAAATGTGCAAATTTCTTTAGCTAATATGAACGTAAATGAGGTGTTTAATGCCTTTAATAATTTTGGACAAGATGGTATAACGGCACAAAATTTACGAGGCAATCTAACATCCAACGTGAAACTGGCAATTGCTGTAAATGGAGATGGTGAAGTGTACAAAGATGCCGTGAAAGGAACAGTTGATTTCTCTTTGAAAAAAGGTGCGTTGATAAACTATGAGCCCATAAAAAAGATGCAAGTCTTCATTTTAAAGAACCGTGACTTTGATAATATAACCTTTGCAGAATTGAAGGATCGACTTGAAATTAAAAATCAGGAAATAAAAATAAATCAGTTAGAAATACAGTCAAGCGTGCTAACCATGTTTGTATCCGGTATTTATAGTATGAAAGGGAATACGGATATGCAGATCCGCGTACCATTAAGCAACCTGAAAAAGCGCGATGAGAACTACGTGCCGAAAAATTTAGAAGACGGCAAAAAGGCAGGTGCAAGCATCTACTTGCGAGGAACACCGGGTAAGGATGGTAATATAAAATTTAAGATAGACTTGTTTAATAAATTACGAGGCGATAAGGATGATTCTAAATAGATAAATCTAATTTTGATGTTGATGATTTAAGTGCCAAATTTTAAGGATAACCTAAATCATACAAATTGAATTTATGGACTATATAGATTATTATAAAATTTTGGGCGTTGCTAAAACTGCCTCACAGGATGATATAAAGAAAGCTTATAGAAAGCTTGCCCGAAAACATCACCCTGATTTAAACCCAAACGATAAGGAAGCTCAAAAAAAATTTCAGCAAATAAACGAGGCTAACGAGGTTTTGGGCGACGTAGATAATAGAAAGAAGTACGATCAATACGGCAAAGATTGGAAGCACGCTGAGCAATTTGAAAAAGCACAGCGATCATCGTCTGGAGGCTCTAATCCATTTGGTGGTGGTAGTTTTGGGTCTCAAGGTTATTCTGAAAACTTTGATGAATCAGATTTTTCTGATTTCTTTTCCTCAATGTTTGGCGGTGCGAGAGGTAGCAGACAACAAGCAAAGTTTAGAGGCCAGGACTTTAATGCAGACCTCCACCTTAAGTTGAAAGAAGTAGCTACCACACACCAGCAAACTTTAAATGTAAACGGGAAATCTGTACGCATTACAATACCCGCAGGTGTAGAAAACGGACAGAAAATTAAACTAAAAGGTTACGGTGGCGAAGGTGCAAACGGAGGGCCAAAAGGCGATTTGATCATTAAATTTGTAATTGAAGACGACCCCGTTTTTAAGCGGTCAGGCAACGACTTATACATCACCCATGAGCTGGATTTATATACAGCCATACTTGGAGGTGATACCTTAATAGAAACTTTGCAAGGCACTCCGCTTAAAGTGAAAGTTGCACCAGAAACTCAAAATGGAAGCAAAATAAAGTTGAAAGGTAAAGGGCTGCCTGTATATAAAAAGGATGGAGAGTCAGGCGATTTATATGCAACATATTCCATTAAAATTCCAACAGGCCTTAGCAGCGATGAGAAGGCTTTGTTTGCTACATTAGCAAAACGAACATCTTAAAAATTATTTGCCATGGAAGAGATGATAGCGGCTAAGGATGTGTGCAACTGTTACAGTATCGACTACGTTTTTATAAATGAGCTAAGTAGTTACGGTTTAATAAACGTGGTAACTGTACAGGAAGATAATTTTATAAGTTATGATGATTTGCCTAAGGTAGAAAAGTTGATACGATTGCACCAGGAGTTAGATATAAATGTTGAAGGCCTCGAAGCTATTTGTAACCTTCTCGAAAACATAGAACAATTACAGCATGAAGTTGATCATCTTAAAAACAAAGCCAGATTGATAAATCTATAACAAAATAAAAAACCCCGCTCATTTAGAACGGGGTTTTTTATTGAGTACGATATTTCTATTAATAAAATTCGTAACGGTTATCTTCGATTTTCGCTGCTTTCTTCAAAGCTTCTATACTTCTATAACCACCCATTTGTTTTAGTTGTCCCTCTAATTGTTGGCGCACTTGTTCTGATGTGTTGCCAGGAGTTACCATGCCAAATGCGTTTTCGGCACGTATTGCAAATACACCAGTATTACCTGCAATTGGGTCACTCACTTTACCTACAAGCGACTTGTTAAAGGCAGCACCTGTAATTTTAGGTTCGTTGCCTATATTAGGTATAAAAGGTTGTGCAAACGATACGCTATCAGCACGCATTACACTTACACCTGCACCCTGGGCTACAGCTTCTAAACTAGCACCACCTTTAAATTTGTTATTAATTATTTGTTGCGCCTTTTTCTCATTTCTTACAAATGGTTCGGCAATCATTCTGCCTTTGCCAATACTCATCAATCCTTTGTCAGATGCATCTGTTATTAAAGCTACAATGTAACGGTCGCCCACTTCAAACGGCTCACTCACATCACCAACTTCATTGTCATAAACCCATCTGATTAATTGACGGCTATCACCAAGGCCTGTTGCTGTATTGTCGTTACGTTTAATGTCAGCAGCAATAAGGGCTTGCTTATTTTGCTTCTGTACATTCTCATCAAAACTTTTTCTGTTTCTGCTGTTGCCTGCAAATTGTGCTGCTGCATTACTTGCAGTATTTATTGTTTCCTGGCTTGCATCAATTGACCGGGATAGATATGCAACTTTGTACGCTAGCTCTGGTTTGCGTTGTTCCAATACTTCTATATAATGATAACCAGAGTAAGATTGGTTATCAACTTTTACAATTTTTTTGTCGCCCACTTTACCGTAAAACGCAACTTCAGCAAACTCTTTACTTAGGTTAGAAAATTGTGCAGATGCAAATTCGTATTCGCCTTTAGTGCTTTTACTTCCCTGATCATCGCTATATTTTATAACAAGTGCATTAAAGTCAGCACCACTTTGTGCTGCTGCGGCAATACTATCAATTCTTGATTTTGCAATACTATCTGCTAATGTAGGTTGTCCTCTTTCGCCGGTTTTAATAAGTATATGTCGCACTTTCACGCTATCAGCCAATACGCGACGATCGATCATTTTCGCAATTGTATAATTTGTAGCATCAAGATAAGGCCCGAAAGTTTGTCCGTTTGCCAATGCTTTAATAGCATCTGCATTTGGTACCTGCAATTTGGAACCAAGAATGTAACCATCTAAATAGGGGGTTTCTGAAGAAACACGTGACAAGTAAGCTGCAGGGTCGGTAGCAGTTGCAAAGTCATTTTGTAATGCTGTTATAGCATTTAAAGTTTTTGCGCTATCCTCACTATTTGGATACGCATCAAAGCTCACGTATGAAATGCTTCTTGATTCCTCTTCTTGCTGAAACTCAGATTCATGCGCTTTCATATAGTTTTTGATGTCATCGTCTGAAACCGTTATTGCACTATCTGAAATTGAAGTATAGGGAACCATAGCATAGGAGAAACTAGTAGCTGCAGACTGGTCTGCAACTGTTTTTTCCGCTAACCATTTTGGCACATAAGCACTTTGGGTAAGCAGGGCCATATACTTAGAACGCAACGTTTGGCTAATGGTAGGCTTTATATATGCTTCAGTAAACATCTCCAAATTTGGATTGTCTTTCTGCTTTTTCATTTGAGCAAAATATTGCTTGGCAGCATTTACATTAAATGCACCAGTTTGCTGGTCTGTAAATTCTTGTTGTAGCCATTGAGGAGGATTTGCTCCAAATAATACATCATTCAACTCTTTGGTGCTAAACTGTAAACCCAATTTTTCGTACTCTTGATTCATTAACAGCTCATCAACCTGCATGGTCCAAACGTTGCCTATAAGTTGCTCGCGCTGGGCTTGAGCACCATACATTTGCTGTTGCATGCTTATTTGTCGTTCAAAAGCATTACGTTCTATTTTTTCGCCATTTACTTTACCTACAGTGGTACCGGGCGCACTCCCTTTTCCTCCACCAACAAATGCATCCATTAATATGAATGCAACCAAACTAAGGGCGATCAATGCAATTACAAGCGCCGCATATTTATCCCTGATACTCTGAATAACCGACATTATTATTTATCTTTTTTACGTGGATGGCAAAAATAGGGGAATATATGATTTGAACAATTGTGGAAAACTTTATTGAACCCACTGTGTGGTGGTATTTCATTAAAATATAGCTGATGTATATATGGTAATAATAACAAACCCGACTGCAAGGTCGGGTTTGTTACTTGTAAGGTATTTTATTATTGTACAGAAATGGGAACTGCTACTTTTAAATCTTCCCAAAGTATCTGAAGCAATGCGCCGTCTTTAGCCTGATCAAAATACATAGTAAAAGCTTCAACCTCCGGATTATGATAAGAGATTGGAACGTCTATTCGTGCAAAGTCTTTTTCGCTTTTATATGTAAAGCTGCCCCATGTAAAATTGTCTTTGTTTAAAATAATGGTCCACTTTGTTTCAGTAGGAATACAGTACAGCGTGTAGCGGCCTTTGGGAACTTTCTTGCCACCAACTATGGCATTTTTAAATAGTTCGAGTTCTGTAGCTTCGTTAGCACCTAGTCGCCATACCTCATTGTATTTTACTTCAGTTCCAAAAATGTCGCGGCCATTTTTTTGAGGTCTGCTATATAGTAAGCGCATCAATGGTTCTTGCGGGGCCTGACCTTTTAGTTTTAATATAGGGTAGTTATTAGGAAAGTAACAAACATCTAATGGGCTTTTGTCAAGATCTGTTGGTTTTTGCTGGGCATTAGCCATAGAACAAAAAAACAGCACAATTAAAAATGAATAAATTTTCATAAGATACCTTTTAGCAAATATAATAGTGACTACTGATTTAGGTTTTGCGCATACGCACGTGCAAACTCTTTTAACATCGGAAAAAATTCGATATAACATTTTTGTAACGGGTAGTAATGATTATTGAAGCTTTCAAAGGCGGCTATACTATCATTCAGGTATTTTGCACGTCTTGTCAATCCCTCAAAACTTCTTTTTATTCCCCAAATTTTGCTGTAATTAAAAAGCCAGTTATCACTGACCATAAAAGGTATCATATTCGCAAACCTGATTGGGAGGATGTGAACATATTTTGTAAGTGTAGTATAAGTGTCATTACAAAATGCCATTAAACTTGCCTCATTAAATTCTTTAGTATCCGTTGCCAGAAAATGATCGAATGATACATCAACAAATGCTCCGCTGTAAGCACCCACCGCATCTTTAAAATATTGCCTGGCATTTTTTGTAGAGATGTGGCTATCAGTAAATGTATCAATAGCTCTGTGAAGTTCAATACCATTTTGTATGCCTTTAGGATAATCGTACTTGGATTTCCCTTTTACAAAATCACTGATCATATTGCCCACTAAAAGTTCTGGATTGTTAAAGGATAGATGTGCGTGGGCTAGAAAGTTCATAAGTCAAAATAAGACTTTATTTCACTATATAAACTTTCAAAATTTGCAAGCTACATGCCGTTCGTACTATTGAATAAATGATGATTCAATGGTTAACCATTAAAAAATGTCATTTAAGATTTTATTAAGAAAAGTGCCGAAAAGCTTATCAGCATTGGCTTTGGAGTGTCTTTTAATGTTTGATCGTACTGCAATTGATACCATTCATCAAGTTGCACAATGGTGCTTTGTCATTCATCACAAATCGATTGCAGGCGCATAACAGCAAATCTACTTTTGATGCATCGAAACTAATTAATCAACTGTAAAAACTCAATCATGAAAAAGTTCTTCGTTATTGCAATGGCCATCTGCTTTATAACAACAAGTGTAAATGCAACTGACGCTTATAAAGTAAGCACACGAGTGCTAAATAACTTCAATGCTAATTTTGAAAATGCAACCAACGTGTCGTGGGTAGTAAAGCCCGACTACTCAAAAGCTACCTACATGTTAGATAATAGAACCTGCGATGCTTTTTTTGATAATCAGGGAGAATTGATTGCAAACAGTCATGGTATTTCTATCGGCGATCTTCCTACCGCTGCTAAGCGCTCCTTTGCAAAAAAGTATGCTAATTATACAGTTAAAGAAGTAATACAATTCGACACGAACGAAGAGACCTGCTATTATATTTCTGCAGAAAATGAGAAACACGCTGTTGTCTTAAAAGTGAGTCAGGGCTTTTTAAGCGTATGCGAGCGCCGGTTGAAAAAGGGGTTATAAAGTTTCATCTTGTATCTGTGGCGATGTCAGCTGTTGTTGCCTGGAAAACAGCAATGTCTTTATTAAAAGCAACCAAACAATAAAACATGGAAGCGCTTTAAGAGCATAAGCAAGAACAATTTCTTTCTTAATGTAATGTGGGCATAAATCTGTAGCTGATAAACTGGTTATGCAAAGGGCTAAAAGGAGTACTACTTTATCAAAAACATGGTTCTTGTGCATTTGCATAACGTACCACAAAGCAACACCAACCATTGCAATTACATAAGTTGCAGATTCCGCCGATGAACTAAAGATTACAGTTGTGATTAAAGCTATGCCAAGATAAAATAGCTGATAGACTTTGTTGCTGTAAAGCTTAGTTCGCAATAGTGGCAACAATATTAATATTGCAGCCGGAGCAATTACAGCGAGATTTGATAAATTATCCAATCTAAAAATTCTTCTTATCATACCCATTACGGTTAAATCCTGCATACTTACATAATCCAATGTAATGTTATGGGTGTTTTTGGCAACGAGCGTATTTGCCCAATCAAGATACGTTTGCACAATGTACGCAGGCGAAGAAATCAACATTGGCAAGCAGAAAAGTATTATAAGCCAAAATATAAACGAGCCTATAAATTTAATTTTATGTTTCGAAAACATGAAAAATAAAATGCCAACGATACCATACAATTTTGTTAAGAAACCGAGTGCTATAAAAAAAGTTGACCAAAAGTCTTTTTGCTTATTTACAAATGCATAAGCAAGAATAATAAAAGCAGCAATAGCAGGGTTGAATTGAACATTGTGGCTTGACGTCATGAATTCAATTGCTGAAATAAGCAGTACCATGCGCACACCTTTTTCTGTTATTGGCAATTGCTTAATGGCATAAAATAATATAAGCGCATTGCTCATTACCCACAATATTACCCCAAGCCAATTAGGCAAAGCAGCAAACGGTGCAATGATGATACTAAAGATTGGACCGTAAAAATAATAGTCAAAGTATTCTTGAGGATAAGCTAGATATAAATTTTGCTGATGTATTAAATGCCAAAAGGCGTTACTAAAAATTAAGTAGTTGTTTATTTTATTGTGTGCTAATTCGGCTACAACAGCTATCAGTGCAAACCCAAACCATATTATATATGCCAATGGAATTGCCCGCTTTTTGATTGTTACATCTCTCAATAAAAATTTCAGCATAAATAATTTTTTTAGCAAGGCATCTTATCAGGCGAAGGTATTTGTCATTCAACATATTTTATATGTCTCTTTTGTATTTAGGGCATAATTATTTGTGTTAATCATATCATCACTTTTACCGTTTAAAACTAATTTCGCAAACTAAATTTTTAAGAATGACTAAAGGACCTGTGTCGCAATTTATTCAACATCATTACCGGCATTTTAATGCAGCTGCTTTGGTAGATGCAGCAAAAGGCTATGAAACCCATTTGCTCGAAGGTGGTAAGATGATGATAACACTTGCAGGAGCTATGAGTACAGCCGAGCTTGGTATTTCTTTAGCTGAAATGATCCGACAAGATAAAGTGCAAATAATTAGTTGCACTGGCGCAAATCTTGAAGAAGACGTAATGAATCTTGTGGCACATACGCATTACAAACGCGTGCCCAATTATAGAGATTTAGGCCCGCAAGATGAGTGGGACCTTTTAGAAAAAGGGTATAATCGTGTAACCGATACCTGCATACCTGAGGAAGAAGCTTTTAGAAGAATACAACGCCATATACACAAAATATGGAAAGATGCAGATGATAGCGGTGAGCGATATTTTCCGCATGAATTTATGTACAAATTGCTTTTAAGCGATGTAATGAAGGAGCATTATGAAATACCGGTTGAACATAGCTGGATGATTGCCGCGGCTGAAAAGAATTTACCAATAATAGTACCGGGGTGGGAGGATAGTACTATGGGAAACATTTTTGCAAGCTATTGTTATAAAGGAGAGCTGAAACCAACAACCATGAAAAGTGGTATTGAGTACATGATGTATTTAAGCGATTGGTATCAGCAGAATAGTGCAGGTAAGGGTGTAGGATTTTTTCAGATTGGTGGCGGTATTGCGGGTGACTTTCCTATATGCGTAGTGCCTATGTTATATCAGGATCTTGAAATGCACGATATTCCATTTTGGAGTTATTTCTGCCAGATTAGTGATAGCACAACATCCTATGGTTCTTACTCAGGGGCAGTTCCTAACGAAAAAATTACATGGGGCAAACTTGACATACACACGCCAAAATTTATAATTGAAAGCGATGCTACCATTGTAGCACCGTTAGTATTTGCCTATTTGTTGGGATGGTAAATGTATTTCTTTGCCTCAACCAAAAGAGACCCTTGTTTTTGCAAGGGTCTCTTTTTATTAAAACAGGTTGTAGTATTTATTGTATCAATCTGAAGCAATCTTTTATAATATCTATCTGGTATTCCTCTACCGTTTCCATTGGTTCACCATCCACATGAAAAGGTGCATGTTTTAAGTTTCTAATTTTTAAAGAAGGTGTTTGAAAGTAGAGGATGTTTTTATTGGTAACATCATCAACCAACTTTTGTAATTGATTATTGCCTCTAATTTGTCTAAGTACAGCAAAAGGTAAACGTGCTTTACTCATTTTTTGAACTACAACAATATCAAGCAACCCGTCGCTGAGGCTTGCTTTAGGTGCTATGGTAAAATTATTTCCGAATTGATTGCTGTTAGCAATGGTTATAAAAAAAGCCTCCGTATAAAAAGAAAAATCTTGCAGCACTACCTCAAACTGATATGGGTATGCTTTAAAATAATGAAATAAGCTTTGTTGAGTATAAGTAAGTAATCCGCGTGATGCCTTGTTTGAAAATTCGTGAGCCACGTGAGCGTCAAACCCAAGGCCGCTAAGCATACAACTAAAGTGTCCGTTAATTTTAAAAGCATCAATGTAAAGGGGTTTTCCATCAAAAATAATGGACAGCGCCTTAAGTGGATTTTTGGGAATGCCTGCCGAAAAAGCTAAACCATTGCCACTGCCAAGTGGAATGATGCCAAAGTTTATATCCTCATCGCAAAGTGCAGATACAGCCTGATTTACAGTACCATCGCCACCCAACATAACTATATCCGTAACCCCATCGTTTTTAATCCGATCTCTTAATAAATCGTAATTACCGGTAATAGATGTATGCTGTATCTCATATTCAAAACCTCTTTGTTCGGTTTTAGATTTCAATAAATCTATTATCGCTTCTTTCTTAATTACACCAGCTACAGGATTAACCAAGTACACAATTTTTCTGCCCATACAATTAATTATTTCACCCTTATTGTACAAATTAAAACTCGCCTTACCCGTACTACTGCAGCCTTTTCAGGATCTTTTGGGATTGCAATTGTGTAAATAGTATAGTCATTGTCTTTTTTTAAACTGCTCAATAAACTTTTTAAGGGCATTTTATAAAAGTTCTTTTTAGGCTGTTGCTTAAATCTGGCAACTTCAGCATCTTGCTTATCAAAAATTATGAATGATCGGTCCCATTCATTTCCTTCATTTGCCTCATCAATATGTATAACTATATCTTCGCCCGTCTTTGGCTTTAAATTCGAATTTATGATTAAAGTTTTACCTGCGTCTTCGCTAAAAAGAGTAGTGGTAAGAGATTTGCTTTGGGCCTTAATTGTAACCGTAACGGGAGGTGAGCCTGCCAGAAATGGTACCAATAGCAAATGGAGTAAAAAATAATTCATCAGCCGGCAAATTGATTTTTATGTTTTTTGAAGAATATTTTGAGCCAATATGCGGCCCAGATTGAATTTAGACCAACAGTGATTTGTTTACTAAAACAGCTGCACTTAAGTAGATAAAAGTTGTAGATGGCATATGCAGATATCGTTTAAAAGGCGGCAAAGTAAAGTAATTTCTTTGCTAAAATATTTCAGCTGAAAGTAATAACGTTTCTATAGCAAATTGGTTTTAGCCGGTACAAAACAATTTATGTGAGCGATAATATTTATTAAGTTATCGCCCTATTCTTGTATCAGTTTGTTTAATCATTTCACAGATAAGCGTGCACTTCGTCTCAAAATCGTCTAAGTCTTCATTAATAAATAACCAGCCATCTTTGGTGCCATCCAGATCAAATTCAGTATGTTTTAAGTTGATCTCAGCTTCAAGCTCACTTAAATACTCAGGTAATACAGCAACAAAAACACCATTAAAGTCCGCGTAAGTATCCCTCTCTCTGAGGAAGATGAGCAATTTTTTGTGTACAAATAAAAAGTAGCCTCCTAAAGCTTTTTTAATGGTTGGTCTTATGGGATAAAGCGCTTTTAATATGAAAGCATATGGAACATTGTACATGAGGCAGTTGAATTACAAATGAAGACAATGAAAATTTAAATGTAATTAACTTGCTTGCATAAATGCTTATAAAAACATGTTAGTTTATAATGTAACTACTAAAGTTGACTATTCTATTGCAGATGCATGGTTATTATGGATGCAAGAGACGCATATGCCGGATCTTTTAAAAACAGGGTGTTTTATAAAATATCAACTCTTAAAAATTTTAGAATTGGATGATGCCGATGGTTTAACCTATGCAGCGCAATATTTTGCAAGTAGCAAGGATGATTATGATCGCTATCTTTTACAACACGCTTCAACATTAAGAAACGAAGTTTTTGAGCAATGGGGCGACAAAATAATCTCTTTCAAAACAATCATGCAGGTTATAGACTAGCAACCAATCATGTAAAGTTGCCGCGTAAATAGATTAGCTAAGACCCTTACCAAACAAGGCTTACACATAATAAATCCTAATATTTTAACCCGAAATATTTTGCTGATTGAGAAAAGCTGATAATTTTGTTTGGCTGATAACATTTAAAAAACTCAATATGAACAAAGCTGAACTGATTTCTAAACTATCTGAAGATGCAGGTATAACTAAAACACAAGCTAATGCAACGGTGGATTCGTTTGTAGAAGCAGTAACAAAAACTTTGAAAGGCGGTGGTAAGGTAACCCTTGTGGGCTTCGGAACTTTTTCAGTGTCTAAAAGAGCTGCACGTAATGGCCGCAACCCCCAAACTGGCCAGGTTATAAAAATTAAAGCTAAGAAAGTTGCTAAGTTTAAAAGCTGGTAAAGAGCTATCAGCAAGAATCTAATCTACAAGATAAAAATGTTGAAATAAAGACTGCTAAGGCGGTCTTTATTTGTTTATAGCACAGGTAGGTTTACGAAAACGAAAACTACTCTTTGCATATTTGGTAACTTGGCGTAGGTTTGCAATCCAAAAAATAAATTATAATACAATGGGAAGAGGTGATAAAAAAACTAAAAAGGGTAAGATATTTAAAGGTTCTTTCGGTAAAAGCCGTCCGGCACGCCCTGTAAAAGTTGCAGCAAAAGAAGAGCAAAAGGCTGACTAGATTTTTTTGAAGTTGGTTATAAGATTACGTTTTATCTTATCAGCTTCTTATAACTGACTGTTTCATTACGGCGCTAACCTTTGTATGATCCATTGGTTATTGCTGTTTTGTGTATACAATAATCTATCGTGCAGGCGGCTGCTTCTGCCTTGCCAAAATTCTATTTTTACCGGTTGTACGTTGTAGCCACCCCAATTGGGGGGGCGTGCAATAGGTTGATTGGTATATTTATTTTCCAGCTCCAAAACGCGATTCTCAATTACTTCTCTACCTGTAATTACATCGCTTTGCGGTGATGCCCATGCGCCTATTTTGCTGCCATCAGGGCGGCTGTTAAAGTATGCGTCGCTAGCTTCATTATCAATCTGAGTTACATAGCCTTCAATTCGTATTTGCCGTTCTAGTTCTTTCCAAAAAAATACCAGTGCTGCCTGAGGATTTGCGGTAAGCGCCTTACCCTTAGCACTATTATAATTGGTAAAAAAAACAAAGCCTTTTTCTGAGAAGCCTTTTAGTAAAACAATCCTTGCACTGGGTAACCCATCTTTAGTGGCAGTTGCAAGTGTCATAGCATTTACTTCATCAATCTCGCTATCAACGGCTTCCTTCCACCAAATAGAAAATTGTTCTATTGGATTGGTTGCTACTTCATTTTCAAGCAAAGATCTTAAGCGATAATCTTTTCTAATATCAGCAATAGGCGTGCTCATAAATACTTTATTTTACAAATAACAACCTACAAAGTACCTTGTTTAAAAAAAGCGGTAAATGCCGCTTTTAAAAATTTAACTAACCAAAGTTCCTACATCCATACCCTGAATAACTTCTAATAGGGTACCGGGTGTGTTCATATCAAAAACTATAATTGGAAGATTATTTTCCTGACAAAGTGTAAATGCGGTCATATCCATCACCTTCAGATTTTTTTGTATGACATCGCTAAACGATATTTTATCAAACCTAGTTGCTGTAGGGTCTTTTTCGGGATCAGCTGTGTAAATACCATCAACACGTGTACCTTTTAATATAACATCAGCTTTAATTTCTATAGCTCTTAACGATCCTGCGGTATCAGTAGTGAAATATGGATTGCCTGTACCTGCTCCAAAAATAACTACACGACCTTTTTCAAGGTGACGGATTGCGCGCCTGCGAATGTATGGTTCGGCTACCTGCTCCATTTTTATGGCGCTTTGCAAGCGGGTGTACACTCCAATTTTTTCAAGGCCTGCTTGCAATGCCATGCCATTAATAACAGTGGCAAGCATACCCATGTAATCGCCTTGTGCTCTTTCAATTCCGGTTTCTGCCTCGTTCATTCCGCGGTAGATATTACCGCCTCCAATTACAATGGCTACCTGCACACCAAGCTCAACCAGTTGTTTTATGTCTTGCGCATATTGACCAATAACTGCAGCATCGAGGCCGAAGGTTTTATCGCCCATTAGGGACTCACCTGAAAGCTTAAGAAGTATCCGTTTGTACCTAGGTAGCATTTATTATTGTTTTCGGTGCAAAGAAAACTAAAATGTAATGGCTGAAAAAATTTGCTTTTAATGTATATGTGTTATCCTAACTAACCAATGGTTTAATGGCTTTTAGGCCATACATCATGGGCATTTTGTCGCCCATGCCTTTTACACGCCAAAAGCCATCTACGCCCTGCTCTAATTGGTTAAAGCAATTGTAGTAAGAATAAGGATACTCATCGAGCCCAACTATTTGCAGGCCATTTTTTATAAGGCTATTAATTACCTCGCTTAAGCTATGGTTCCAGGAGTATTCTTTATAGCTGATGTCGGCAAGCCTGTCTGCATAGGTACCGGATTGATTTTCTATAATTATTTCTTTATTGTGGTAAGCGTATTTGATACGCTCAAATTGCTCATCCATCATCCACACAATAGGGTGAAATTCTGCTAGGAAGAAAATACCCCCAGGTTTTAGGTGATGGGCTACAACAGATGCCCATGTATCAAGATCAGGTAGCCAGCCTAGTACACCGTACGATGTAAATACAATATCAAATTGTTGATTCAGATGCTTTGGCAGATCATAAACATTACATGCAATAAAGATTGCCTCAATGTTTAAGTCATCGCTTAACTGGCGTCCATATTTGATTGCTTCCTCACTAAAGTCAATGCCTGTGACCAACGCACCTTTTCGCGCCCAGCTCAATGTGTCTAAACCAAAGTGACATTGTAAATGAAGCAAAGTTTTTGATTGAACATCGCCTAACGCTTTTAATTCAGCTTCGTTTAGCGTGGTTTTTCCATTTATGAAAGATGGCACATCGTAAAAAGCTGAATCTTTATGTATTGTTGTGCGCCTGTCCCATGCTTGTTTGTTAGCTTCAAAATATTTTTCTAAATCAGCATCTTGCATAAAACTTTAGTTATTGAATAAAGTAAAATAACTAATACACAACAAATTATGCAATGCAAATTGTGTTGGCATAAAAATTATAAGGTGATGAATAGAACTAATGCTTTCACTCTAAATTTTTATTATGAAAAAAACGATGGCAATTGCATTTGCAGCAATTTCATTTGCTGCATGTAACAACAATGAAACCGCAACTGTAGATGTTGATACAGTTAATACAGAAACTACAGTAACTAACACCACAACCGCATACACACCCGAAGAAGGTGATGTAACTTATGTAGATAAAAAAGTAAAAGTACGCAAGAGTGGAGAATGGGTTGACGCTGATAATGATGTAACGCTTAATGACGGAGTTGTAGTTGATAAAAATGGCAGGGTAAGAAGAAATGGTGTAGAGGTAGAATTGAACGATGGTGATGTTGTAAGTAGAACAGGTGCATTTTTCGATCGTTCTGGCCGTGCAATAGATAGTGCTTGGGATGCTACTAAAGAGGGCGCTAAAAAAGCCGGCAACGCAGTTGGAGATGCCGCAAAAAAAGTTGGAAACAAAATAGAAGATGCTGTTGATCACGACCATGATCATGACCATTAAGAAGCTGTACTGATACAAAAAAAGCCGGATGCATTTTTACACATCCGGCTTTTTTTTGTTGGTAGCTTTTAGTAATGTCCCCTTATTTGATCTTTTACATTGGTGTTGTAAAACGCACGAAGTTTTTTATGTGTCTCATCAGACAAACCGGGCAATTCAGAAGCGCCCACATTGCTTTGAACCTGAGCAATTTTTGAAGCTCCAGGTATAACTGTGGTAACACCCTTATGGTCTAATATCCAGCGAATGGCCCATTGTGCCATTGCACCTTCGGGCAGCAGGGCTTTCATTTCGTTTGAAAGTTTTACACCATTGCTAAAGTTGATACCTGAAAAGGTTTCACCGGCATTAAATGCTTCACCATTAGCATTAAAATTTCTATGATCGTTTGCAGCGAAATTAGTTTTATCATCAAACTTACCTGTAAGTAACCCACTTGCAAGAGGCACGCGCGCTATAATGGCTACATTCTTTTTTGCTGCTTTCTCAATTATTTCTTCAGCCACATGCTGCCTGAAAAGATTAAATATTATCTGGAGAGAACTTAGTCCATCATGCTCTAAACAAATAAGCGCCTCTTCAGTAGTTTCAACACTTACACCCCAGTGTTGGATCAACTTTTCATCCTTCAATTTTTCAAGGTGTTCAAAAACTTGTCCTTTGCGTAGTTCTTCAGTTGGTATACAATGTAACTGCTCCAAAAACAAACTATCAACACCTAAATGTTTCAATGAACTCTCTGCATGACTTTTTATGCCATCATAAGTAAAATTTTGAGGCCAGCCACAAGAGCCATCGTGCCTTCGGCCCAGCTTAGTTGCCACATGAATTTTTTGTTGCGTAGTTTTTAAAAACTTTCCAATTACCTCTTCACTTACACCCATACCATAAACATCTGCAGTATCAATAAAATTTCCACCGGCATCAGTAAATGCTTTTAAAATAGCAAAAGCATCATCCTCATTTACAGCGCCCCAATCGGCACTACCCAATTGCCATGTACCCAATCCTACTTCCGATATTGCAGTTCCTTTAAAGTCTCTGTATTTCATTCTTTTAAGTATTTTTCTAAAATAAGGTTAGCTTGTTTAGTTAAACAAAGATACCCTGTTAAGTAACAATGATGAGTTGCGCGGTGGAATGGTTTTTTTGTTAACCATATTAAAAAGCATGAAACAAATACATATGTTCATCATCATTTTTATGAGCATAGGTTTTGTGTGCATTGGTGGCTGTAGCAATCAATCTGGTGAAGAAAAGCCTACATACTATTACTTTCCTGAAAAAAACGTTTATTACAACGTTGTAGAAAATACCTACTTATATAGTTTAGACGGTGCCAAAACATGGCACATTATGCCCGCAGCGCTTACTAAAGACACTACCCTTTTAGGATATAAACAAGTACTTTACAGTGATAAAGACAGTATATGGCTAGATAATGACCAACATAGAAAAGAATACAACGGAAAACTTTATAGCATTGTTGATGATGATACAACTGTAACCCAGAAAGGTCCGCAGGTTGCAGAGCGGAAAGTGGTTAAGAAAAGCAATAGCCAATTGAAACGTGGTAAGAAAAGCGAGGAGAAAAAACGGCCTGTAAAAGATTTCTTTAAAAAGCTTTTTGGTAAAAAGAAAAAAGATTAGATGCAAATGCCCTTGTGGCACTAACAATAACTTTAAAAAAGAATTTTAACGCATGAAAGCGAAGCCTACTATTTGGCAGCGAATGGGATTACATGATTTCTTCTTGAAAAAAGAAGCAAGCTCTGTTGTGCAAACAGTTCCTACACTAACACCCGACGATGTTTTTAAATACATCGTAAATAAATTTGACGAGTCTATAGCAGAGTTGTCTTTTGCTAACAGAATTGTTTTTTATCACGAATTTATTGTTTGCTTTAACCCGGAAGATTATGATCAGTTTTTAAATAATAAGAAAGGCATTTTTGGGCTCATTATTCAAGAGACCATTAAGCAGTTTTACACCATTCTTAAGCTTTATCGCGAGCAGGGTAAAACAGTAGAACCATCTAGTAACAAATGGGTTTTCAGGTTTGTATCGCACCCGGATTATGCCCGCGGCGATAAAAGTTTTATTGGTAAACTACTTCCCGGCAATCATTTACAAAAAGAAGAAAACTTACGCGTAACATTTATACCCCGACAAACAGGTATTGCAGAAACTTTTGACGTAAACCCTGATGTGCTTAAAGGCTTTACATTTTATAGTGAGGGATATTATGAAGTGCCCTACCGGGAAGATTTTGTTTTTGATGAACAAAAAGTTAGTTCCAACGAATCTGTAGGGTTAGCGCGCTTTGAGACCATTATTCCAGACAGAGAATTTGCCGGAAAGAAAATTGAGTATTTTATGAAAGATGAAGATATACTGGTGTGTGGTAAAGATGAAACTGCAGAAGGTTCCAACATATTTCGCATTCCGTCAGAATGGGTTAGTTCTCCTCATTTGCGTATTAAATTTAGGAAGGATGAAGGCAAATTTTATTTGGCCTCTTTTGGCGAAAAGACGGTTGTAAATGAAAACGAAGTACCACAAAGCGATCCTGAAAACCCATCGTGGCTTGCGCTGCCCATTAATTCTAGAATGGTTTTAAATGGTATTGTAGGTGTAAATATTTTTAAAGCATAAACATGAATTCCATTCTTTCTATCTGCTTACTAATTATTGGTGTATTACTGCTCATCGCAAATTTTTGGGACATAAAAAACACACACAACAATGGCTAAAAATTATTTTGGTATCACTGATACCGGAAAGATGCGCAGCAACAATGAGGACGCATTTATTACTGAAACCATATCAAACGGAAAGTTTATTGCTGCCTGTGTTATAGATGGTGTGGGAGGTTATGCGGGCGGAGAAGTAGCTGCAAAAATTGCCCGCGATGCTATAACGGATCATTTAAATAAACCGTTTAGCAACATTACCGAAATGATGCAAGATGCTTTAGCTACGGCCAACGAAAACATATATAAAGAGAAGCAGCAAAATACAGGAAACGAGCAAATGGCCTGTGTGCTTACTTTGGCTTTGGCAGATGTAGAAGGCAATAAATTTTACTACGCACATGTAGGCGATACAAGGCTTTACTTATACAGAGATGGTTCGCTAATTAAAGTAACGCACGATCATTCTTTTGTAGGCTATCTTGAAGAAAGTGGACGTCTTTCTGAAGAGGCAGCCATGCGCCATCCGAAACGCAATGAGATAAACAAAGCACTTGGTTTTGATGCGCAGATAAACAGACAAGCTGACTACATTGAAATAGGCGATTCTCCATTTTTACCTGATGACACACTGTTGTTATGTAGTGATGGACTTTCTGATATGGTAGGTATAAGTACCATCACATCCATTTTAAAGACTGATGAAAGTTTGCAATTTAAATGCAACACGCTAATTGAAGCCGCCAACCGCGCCGGCGGTAAAGACAATATTACAGTGGTATTGGTGCATAACAACAAGCCCAAAACGCAACATAAAGCAACCAAGCCAATAGCCATCATTAAAAAAAATGAAATACCTAAAACCAATGAAGTAGTGAAATTACATGAAGCCAAACCAGAGATCGTACGAGAAGTAGCACCCAAAAAAAATAATGGCACAGTCTCCATTTTAGCAGTACTATGTTTCACTTTATTAGGAGCTTTTCTGTTTATGCTTTATAAAAATCAGTTTGAAAATCGAGGCGATAAAGTAACAGCCATTGACACCTCAGTGGAACGTAAAAGAACTGAGCAGGAGATAAGACTGATAGATAGCATTAACAACCCTTCGGGTATAGAAGTGTTTTTGATCAACTCATCCAATAGTGCTCCTATTGTAATAACAGATTCAATACGCATACAAAACGACTCATTGCACATAATAGGTAATGGAGCCACTTTTAAAGGAGACAGCACTTATGTAGGGCCAGCTTTTAGCATAGCCGCCAATTGCAAATACATTTTATTAGATAGCCTCACTTTCGAAAATTTCGACATGGCTGTGCTCGCAAAAAGTTCTGCATTACATCTAAAAAATGTGCAGTTTAAAAATTGCCGTGTGCCTGTTGCATACCAATTAGCATTGCCAAATAATACAAGTGTAAGCGGCCGTTTTGTTGATACTATTTTTTATAATTCTGACACCTTAAGATAATCTTTTACCTAGATGGCTTTGATAGAAAAACGGTCCGGCTCACGCAATATTGAACGAATTTTTTTACTAACGATCAGTGTAGTTATTGGTCTGCTTTTTTTTAACCTATATACATTATTAGCTAAGGATTTTTCAGAAGTACCCCGCAGGTTGCAAGACGGTACTATGCTTAATTTAAATAGTGATAAGCCTGCAGAAAGGATAAGCACCTTATTGCAGAAAGGGTATTATTATAGCGACCCGCGCGACATCGCATTAATTAGTTCAGTAGTAAAGCGCGGTCAAGACTTACATGCTCAGGAAGTAGATAATATTGGCGAACTCAATAAAAAAAAATATGAAGTAAGTGCTGATGAAGCCTTTGTTAGAGGAGGTGAATCCTTTAAAAAAAGAGTTCAGATTGATCGGTCGCTCATTGGTTTTTCGGATAGCGATTCTGTAATGTTTGAGCAGGAAAAAAGAAAGCCTTTATCAGTTAGCGCAACAAATGATTTGGGCATGGGTAAGCACAATATTAGCGGTGTAATAACAGCTAAGGAAGATGTACCTGTTGCCGGAGTTTTGGTTAGGATGCAACTGATTTTACCACAGGATAGTTTATATAGTAATAGCGTAGAAGAAATTTACAAAGAGGTTACAGAAAACAAAGGTGGCGTAAAAAAAACCTATGTGATTGACTCCCTAAATCATAAGCAACTTCAATCGCTTACTGCATATGCCCGCACAGATGGTCAGGGTAAATTTTCATTTAAAAGTTTGCCTGCTGACCGTTCGTTTCAAGTGCTGCCGTTACAACCAGGTTATGAGTTTGGTAGATCGCAAGGCGTACAAAATTTACATAACGACGTCACTTTCAATTTTAGGCAATCTCCCCATACCTTAAAACTCTTCTCCACTAAAGACTTCAACAATTTAAAAAAGGAAAAGGCACTTATTGTAAGAACGCCGCAAGAAGTAACTAAATGGTTTTGGATCATCGTCGCAATGTTTTTTGGTTCATTTTTTCTGATGCATTTGTTTTTGAGTTTCAAGTTTCCTACAGCAGATCAGTTGATTTTGCCTGTGCTAATGTTACTCACAGGCTTGTCTTTACTCACACTATTTAGTTTACAAGATCCATTGCGCGATCGCTTTCTTGCTAAGAGCACCGTGTTCTATTTTGCCGGTGGCATTTTTGGTATGATGGTGCTGATGTTATTTAACCTCAAATATTTTACAACAGACTCCATGCTATATCGCATGGTGTTTTTCAAAAACAATCGGCGCGCTGCTAATGGATGGCCTTGGGCTTTGCTGGCCATTGGTTTATTGGTACTAACTATATTATTCGGCACCGGTCCTGAAGGCAGTGGCGTTAAAGTAAATTTGTTTGGCTTTCAACCAAGTGAAATTGTAAAATTTTTAGTTGTCCTTTTCCTTGCAGGTTATTTTGCAACCAACGAAAAATTTATATCAGAATATGCCTCATTAAAAAAAAGGTGGCAATTTTTTGGCTTTGCACTTATTGCACTTTTAGCCACTATTTTAATGTTTCTTATTTTGGGTGATTTGGGTCCTGCCATGGTTTGTTGCTTCACCTTCATCATTTTATTTTCTTTCTCTCGTGGCGATTTTTTGCACATGATCGGCGCCGTTATTTTATACGTACTAGCAGTATGGATATTCAACAGCGCATGGATTGGTACTGCAATTACTGCCGCAGGTTTGCTCTTATACATGACCATAAAGAAGAAACAGCTAAGTGAATCTGCATTTATGGCCTTGGTAATTATGGCCGGTTTTTTACTACTCGACCAAATACCTTTTTTAGACGAACTATTTCCGGGTCCTATCCAGCGTCTTATTGATAGAAAAGCTATCTGGCAAGATGCATGGAACAATGAAGTGTTTGGTGGCGACCAGGTAGCTAATGGTATATGGGCTATGTCTGGCGGCGGTGTAACAGGCCAAGGCATTGGAGAAGGGTTTGCAAAAACAATTCCCGAAGCACATACTGACATGATTTTACCATCTATGGGCGAGGAGTTTGGATGGGCTGGCATTATCTGTATTTTTATTTTATTCCTAATCTATTTACATCGCTCCATTATTATTGGCAGGCATACGGGTAGGCCTTTTCTGTTTTATTTATGTTCCGGTATCGGCATTGCCACTTTTGTACAATTTCTACTAATAGCCGGTGGTTCCACAGGTGCGCTGCCCCTATCGGGTGTTGCCTTACCATTTATAAGTTATGGGGGATCATCATTACTTACAAATATGTTAGCAGCTGGGCTATTGCTATCCGCATCTCATATAGAAGGTACTCCCGCACAAATGAAATTTATAACCATCCGGCAGGATAAGAATTTACTGCCCGCGTTACTAGCTGCAAGTATAGGTGTTGTTCTACTTGGCGTAAACATTTCAAAATATCTTTTCAATAATAAAAAATGGGTTGTAGAGCCGGCACTAGTAGCTGACAGAAGTGGTGCAAGAATGTTTAGTTATAACCCGCGGATAAGTATATTGATGAATAAATTACAAGCCGGAAATCTGTTAGATAGACAAGGCAGAATTCTTGCTACGAGTAACCCAAAACTGATCAACAAACAACTCGATTCTTTGATCTCGTTAGGTATTACAAAGCAGAGTATAGACCAACTTGCCTATAAAAGATTAGATAGGTATTATCCTTTTGCAGAACAGATGTTTTTTTGGACGGGCGATGCTAACACCGGAATATTCACAGGTGCTACCAATGGCTATTTTGCAGAGTATGAGCACGCTTCAGAGTTAAGAGGGTTTCCTACTCCAAACACTAAATTTCAGGTGAGTGCTACCAGGTTTAGGCAAGAGCGTTTTCTACCGCAAACCACTACAGAGATGACGGTTGTAAAAAGAGATTACAGTGCTTTAGCATCACTACTTCTCGCAGGTATTAATAGCGAAAAAGTTGACGCGTTCAAACAAAAAAATCGTGATGTACAGCTTACAATGGACGCGGCATTACAAACATCATTGCAACAAGCCTTACCTACTGATGACTCCTTGATAAACAAACGTGTTTCAATCGTAATAATGGAAGATAATACCGGTGATGTAATCGCATCGGCCATGCATCCGCTACCACAAATAAATGATTGGGAAAAAATGAATCTCAGTATTTCAGAACAAAACAAACTGAGCGAATGGATCAACAACAGCGACCCCGGTTTTACAGTAGCTACCCAACCCGGCAGTACCGCTAAACTGGTTACCGCTTTGGCTGCTTTCAACAAGCTTGGTGAGGCAGCAGCTACTAAAACTGTACGGGTTAATCCTGCAGATCTTATTAGGCTTAAGAGTCCTGAACCGGATGAGGCTGGTAACATTAGTATTGAAAGAGCAATCGTTCGTTCCAATAACGCCTTCTTCATACGCCTGGCTAATCAAGAACAATTGCAGGAAGAAATGGGAACGCTATACTTACAAACCGGTATGTTTTTACACGGTGTGGGTGGCTACTATTATCAGTATCAACAAGACAATGTAGCACAGCAAAATGAGTGGAGGAATTTATGGAGGAAGACAGAATTTACCAGCCTGAAAAGTTATAATCCAAACAACATTAAGCGCACAAGAGGCAAGGGCATATCAGGCATGTCATGGGGGCAGGGAGAATTGATTGCAACTCCCGCGGCAGTTGCCAGGTTAGCAACAGGTATTGCAAACAATGGTACCATGATGCCAAATCGTTTTGTGATGAGCGTAAGTGGTATAAAAACTCCTTTAAGGAAAGGGGTAGCTTTAGCAAACAGTCCCCAATATGCTGCTCACATGACAGATTATATGAAAAAACAAAGTGCCGGAAAAATTGTACGGCTTGGTATAGCAGTAGCAGGTAAAACAGGTACACCCGAACGTATAATGAAAGGGAGAAGAATTAACGATGGATGGTATGTTTTCTTTGCGCCAAAAGCTACAGGTACCGGAAATATTATAACGTGTATTAGAATTGAGGATGCCAAAGGCTCCAGCGAAGCGGTAAAACTTGCAGGCAATTATGTTATACCGAGTTTGATAGCCAGAGGTTATATTAAGAGTTTTGAGGCAGTTAAGCAAGAGCAAAGTGTTATACCTGGCAATACATTAAAAGCAACAAAACCATCAGCAGTTTCTACAGACTCATCAACAAGAGATATAGACACTGCCCAATAATTTGATTAAAAAAAATAAAAAGCTGGACTACTTATTGAATATTCATTTTCGAGCTTTTTAAGCACATAAAAATACTAGCAATACAACAGCAATCTTATGTTCGATTTTTTAAAACAATCTAACCCGCCACAAGATGTTAAGGCAATACGAAATGCTTTGCTTCAGTTCATCAAAGAGCAGTTGCAAAAAATAGAGGGAGGAGAAGGTGGAAATATTAAAGGCCTGTGTTTATACATAACCTGCAGCGACGAACAGCGACACCTGTATGAGGCAGCCGTGTATGCTGATGATGAAGATCGTTTTAGAGATGATGAAGTTCAGAAGATTGCCGATGATTTCGCATTATCACTACCCGATAATTGGACGTTGGAAACCACCTTTATAGAAACAGCTCCACCGGAAGCTATTAAAGCGCAGCAAGTTGATGCAGCATTATTCATCTCAACAAAAAAGAAACCGACGGTACAGAAAAATGCAACTGCTTACCTGCGCGTTTTGAATGGCGAAGCGGAGAAAGCATCTTATACCATCACATCATCCAACAAAGTAATAAATATAGGAAGGGAAAAAAAGGTGCAAACCGCTGATGGCTTTTTTAGAGAAAATACCATTGCCTTTCCAGATACTAGCAGCAACGAAAGCAATCGGTCTATCAGCCGCCAGCATGCGCACATTGAGTGGGACAATGAGAGCGGCGCATTTATACTTTACCCTGATGAAGGTGGTATCCCTCCTTTAAATAAAATAAAAGTTAGAGCGGTGGGAGGTAGCCCGGTAAAGTTGCAAACTACTCTGATTGGCCATCATTTGCAGGAGGGAGATCAGATAATTATTGGCGAATCAGCCTTGTTGGAATTTACATACGTGTTAGAAGAAAACTAAAGTATAAAGATGGCTAAAGTGTTTACTATTACAGAGGGCCTGGAGAACCTGGGCGCCATGAAAACGGGAGGCCAGGGCTCTGTATATAAGGGTAAGCGCATTGGCGAAATTATTACGGCCATCAAGCTACTACCAACGCCTATATACAACGAAAGCCTTGATGATAGAAACTTTGCCGACTTTCAAAATGAAGTACAAAAGCTTAAGAAGGTAAATGAAAACCCTAACCCGAATGTAGTTAAGATATTAAGCTCTGGCGTTTCTGACACCGGCAACTTTCCATTTATTGAAATGGAATATATTGATGGCCCTGAATTAGGTGAGTTAATTAAGCCTCCACACACTCCAATTTTTACAATTAAAGAGGCTATCAAAGTTGCTGAGCAATTATCGCACGCTATTGCCCATTGCCATAAAGTAGAAGTGAGGCATGGAGATATTAAAAGTAACAACGTAAAGTTCAACATACATACCCACAATTATGTACTGTTAGATTTTGGCCTTGCAGTGATGTCTGATGAGGAACGCCGAACTAGCTTGCGACAAGCAGGTGCAATAGAATTTATGGCACCAGAACAAAACGAAGGGCAAATGCTCTATCAGACAGATGTTTATAGTTTTGGTGTTATTTTATTTGAATTACTGGCAGGGTCAGTGCCGTTTCCGTTGAAAGAAAAAGGTGAAACGGCCAGAAATGCAATAAGAATTGCGCACATGGAAACACTTCCTCCAAACCTGGTAAATTTGCGGAGACTGCACTTACCGGTTGAATGGAGTGAGGATAAACAGCACCATGAAATGCAACTACCTGAATGGTTAGTAAGCATGATATATAAATGCCTTGAGAAAGATCCTGCTAATAGATTTTCTGATGGTATCGTTCTAGAAGAATACATTATTGTTAATAGTACCAAAGCGGCGAAAAAAGGTGGACTTAATGAGAAAGAAGCCATTGCGTTACACGAGCAATTAACCACTTTACAAACAGAGAAAAATCAACTGGCTTTAATGCTGGAGCAGCAACGCGCCGAACTTCAGAAAAAGGAGGCAACCATAAACGCTTTATATAATCAAGATCTTAATATAAAAAGCATCACTCCTGAAGCATCTTACGAAAAGTCTCAATCATCCGTAGTTCCTAAATCATCTTTTCTTGTACTATTGGTAATAACTATTTTGCTTGCTGCCTTTAGTGCTTATTCATGGTTTAAAAATGATGAAGCGGTGCAAACAATTAACGATGCTTCGGTAGATTCAACCTCGCTTATAAGCGGCGAGGATGCTAATGCTATTATTGATGAAAATGTTACAGATAATCAAAATGCTCCATCTACTTCGGCAACAAAGAAAGCGGAAAAAACTATTGCTATTGAAACCCCGATTAATGAGGATATTGAAAAAGCACCAAAGAAAGGCGATGCTGTAAAACAAAGAGTTACAGGCGATGATACCACGGTAAATTCAGATAATCAGGATACTGATAAACGCAATGTGAAGTATAAAGTTATTAACCGTGCTTACTTTCATAATGAGCCTGATGAAAGCACCAAACGAGATGCTTTTATAGTGCATTGGAACAATGCAACTCTAAAACCGCTCAGCGAAAAAAATGGTTTTATTTACGTTGTATTTACCAACCATTTAGGACAAACGTCTAAAGGTTGGTTGCAAAAAAAAGATCTTAAACGGGTTGGAGACTAATTAAAGACTAAGAGCAGGCAACTTTCAAAATAGAAAATATACCTTAACACAAATACTTGTGCAGATTCAAAGTTATATAAAGTGCTATAACTTAAGTTTGGGTAAGGTTAATACCAAAACAAAATGGCTAGGGTTTTTACAATAACAGAGGGTTTAGAAAATATGGGCGCCATGAAAACTGGTGGCCAGGGCAGCGTGTATAAGGGTAGGCGTATTGGAGAAATTATTACTGCCATAAAATTATTACCAACGCCCATTTATAGCGAAAGTACCGATGATAAAAACTTTATCAGCTTTCAAAACGAGGTGCAAAAACTAAAAAAGGTAAATGAAGAGCCCAACCCTAATGTTGTAAAAATCTTAAGCTCCGGTATTACAGACTCTGGCAATTTTCCCTACATAGAAATGGAGTTTATTGAAGGTCCGGATTTGGAAGATCTTTTAAAACCACCACATCATCCCATCTTCACAATAAAAGAAATTTTAAAAGTTGCAGACCAATTATCTTTTGCATTAGCGCATTGCCATAAAGTAGATGTAAGACATGGCGATATAAAAAGCAATAACGTAAAATTCAACACGCGTACGGGTAATTATGTGTTGCTGGATTTTGGTTTAAGTGTAATGTCAGATGAAGAGCGGCGCTCAAGCTTGCGCCATGCCGGAGCCATTGAGTTTATGGCACCAGAGCAAAATGAAGGTCAGATGTTTCCGCAAACGGATGTGTACAGTTTTGGTATTATTTTGTTTGAATTGATAGCCGGTACCGTACCCTTTCCACTTAGAGACAAAGGTGAAACTACCCGTAACCATGTAATGATTGCACACATGGAAACGCAACCACCGGATATGCTGGCGTTGAGGCAACAAAAGCTACCGGCTGCATGGGACATTAATAAGCGCGACGAGGAAATGATGGTGCCTGAATGGCTGGTGAAAATGGTGTACAAATGCCTGGAAAAAAATAAGGACGACCGTTTTGAAAATGGAGTAGCGTTGCACGAATTTATTTGGAAAAATAGCATTCAAACAATTCATAAAACAGATAGTTTCCAAATAAATAACAGGCCTAATGGCGATGCAGAAGAGCAGCTACAAGCACTTTTGCAAGAGAACAAAAGATTATTTAAAGAGAAAGAAAATCTACAGCAGCAACTAGCACAATATCAACAGGGCAAATCAAACAATGGTATATCTACAACCACCTGGATATTGATAGTAGCAGGCCTGGCCATACTTAGTTTTTTTCTATACAATCAGTTCAAAAATAAATCGCAAGATCAGAAAATTACATCGGAGCAAACGGCAAAGCCGGAGCAAATATCATTACAAAATGTTGTGGGCGAATACAAGGTAACTGCAACGCGCGCTTATTTTTATAACGAAGCAGATGAGAATACCAGGCGCAACGCGTGGGCAATACCTTCAGGTGAAATTATTAAAGCATACGATGATAAAAGTAAGTTCATATACACGCAAATAACAAACGAGAAAGGCCAGGTGTCTAAAGGTTGGTTACGCAAGCAAGACCTTATGACCCTTGCAGATTGGAATGCTCAGGAAAGAAACAATACCACAGAAAATAGTCAGGCAGAAAATCAGCAACAATTAAGAGAGGCCAGAAACTACATGATTGGAAATGATATTGAGGAAGCGCTTAAAATTTATCAAAAGCTTTCAGAGCAAAATGTACCCGAAGCCATGTATCAATATGCTAATCTTGCTTTGCAAAACAAAAATGAAAATCTTAATTGCGCTGATGCATTTGAACTATTGAGCAGTGCAAGCAATGCAGGTTATACGCCGGCGAAAAGAACGCTCGGCTTTCTATATAGTTTTGCAGATAATGAGGAAGTTTTAAAGCAAGCCAATTACTACGAGAGATGTACGTTTACAAAAAATCTTTCAAAAGGATCTCAATTGCTGATACAAGCCATGTTGAAAGGAGACTCAACAGCCAGTCGTTATCTTGATGACTTGAATATTAAAAGGTAGCCGGCAAAGAGCCAGGTATAAAATTTACAATCATTTAAGTATAAAAATTTATTGAGATGGACAAGCATACTAAAACCGCAACCTTTGTTGGTGGCCCATTAGACGGACAAACCCGCCACATTGATCATGAAGAGAGTGTTTACAGACACGAACAACCACCAGTATCTGATGATATTAAGATTGGCGAAATACCAGTAGGATTTTTTCCGCCGATGCATGAGTATATCTATGAAGAAAAACCTATTGGTAGCGGCACATTTATGCTAACTGAAGAACTACATTAAGCAAGAATAAGTAAAGCAATTACCAAAGATGTTCTTGCTGAAAATTGTATAGAAATTCACGCTTTGGTTGTGGTGCAACAGGTTTTGGTTTAACAGATGAAAATTTGATCAGTGATATTAAGCGTACAATAAATTTCATAATTAAAAATGTTAGCAGGTCTTGAAATGTAAAGATGTTTCTATCATTAAGAAAGACACACTAAAAAATTATGCAATGGTCCATTTGCAAATCCTAATCTTCTAGTACAAAGTCTTTATAAAATGATGACGAAATTGTTTTGTGAAAAGATGCAGCCATTGCAAAATGCAATTCTTCAAAACAGTGGGAAATGAAATAATAATTTTAGGCAACTAACATCGCGTCTGAACCAACGGTGTTTGTATCAAATTTTTCTTGAAGTAATAATAGCTTTTTTTGTGCAGTTTTCAATTTAGATCGTATCAGATCAATTCTAATTTTTAAAGTATCAGCAATTTGTTCACAGGTCATAGCTCTGTAATACATCAAACAAAAAATCACCTGTTCAATTGTTTCTAAAGAGTTTAAAAACCTTGGATTTGGCATTTGTTGTAGGCAGCCAAGCTGCATAGCTACTCGCCATTTTTTTGCGCAATTTTGCACAAGCATTTCCATCGATTCTTTTCTTGCAACATTTAAAAGAGTAATAAAAACATCTCCCTTTTGTAAAGATGGATGGCTATCACTTTTTAGTGTTTGTGTAAATGCCTTCACCACAACTTGCTCCGCAATATTTTTATCGTTCACAAGCTTATACGCATAACTGTAAATAGCCGGAGCGTAGCGGTTATAAACCTCTTCTACGTCACCAAGATTTCTTTGATTGCTATATGTTTTAGAAGATACCACTGTTAGTTTAGTTGATTGTTGCAGTACAGCTTGATTTAGCATGATTAATTCTGAACTGATAACAGGACAACTATTGTACCCAAATTGTGAATACTTCTGTTGATATTAAAATCAACATTTTAGTAATATAAATCAACATTAAATTTCATTGTAGCTGATGTGATGAAAAACATACCCATTATTTGAGTGAAAACTTTATATGCTGCACATCGTTTGAATTTCCTCCTATCATCACCACAAAATCACCTGGTTCTGCTATCAACTTCAAGTCGGAAGAATAAAATTTAAGATCTTCAATAGTAATGTTGAAAGTCACTTCCTTTGTTTGCCCTGCTTTTAAAAAGATCTTTTGAAAGTTTTTAAGTTTTTTTACTGGTGGTGCAATAGATGCCACAACATCATTCAGATACAATTGTACAACCTCTTCACCGTCAAATTTGCCGGTGTTTGTTACGCTAATTTTTGCCTGTATTCGATCTGTAGGTTCCATCATATTCTTATCAAGTGTAACCGGGCTATATGAGAATGTAGTATAACTTAAACCATATCCAAAAGGAAATAAGGGTTCATTGGAAACATCAAGATAGTTGGAGCGAAATTTTTGTGCTACAGCACCTTTTGGCTGTGGCCTGCCAGTATTTCTGTGATTATAATAGATGGGTATCTGCCCAACATTTTGTGGAAACGTCATGGTTAGTTTACCTGAAGGATTGTACGCGCCAAACAATACATCTGCAATAGCATTACCTGCTTCATGCCCTTGAAACCAAACTTGTAGCATTGCTGTTGATAATTCAAACTCTCTGTTTAAAATCAGTGGTCGACCACTCATTACTACGACTACTAAAGGTTTTCCTGTTTTGGCCAATGCCTCTAGTAATCTTTTTTGACTATCAGGCAATCCTATATCCGTTCTGCTTGATGCTTCACCACTCATTTCAGAAGCTTCACCAACAACAGCTACTACAACCTCAGCCTTGCTTGCCGCCTCAACAGCTTGTGCTATCAATTGGTCTGGCGATTGGCTATCGATATCTACTCTTTCACCAAAAACGTTTATTTTTTTTGCTAGTGCTGTATCATCGGTAATATTTGCTCCTTTTGCATAGATAATGTTTAATGCATTGCCACCCACATTTTTAATGCCCTGTAACACCGGTATTGCAGATTGAAAATCGCCACTTACAGCCCAGGTGCCAAGCATATTGCTTTTATTGTTGGCTAATGGCCCTATTAAAGCAATAGTACCTGCCTTTTTTAATGGTAGTATTTGATTATTGTTCTTTAATAAGACACTAGAACGTGCGCCGAAATTTCGTGCTGCCATGCGCATATCGTTATTGAGTATTTCATTGGCAGCTCTTGCCGCATCACAGTAGCGATAAGGGTCATCAAAAAGTCCTAATTTATATTTTGCTTCTAAAATTCGTCTGCAAGCATCATTAATCTGTTGTTCTGTTACCTTCTTTTCTGTAAGTGATTTCTTTAGCGTAGTTAAAAATCCTTCGCCAACCATATCCATATCAACACCCGCTTTTAGCGCTAGTGCTGAAACCGCTTGCAAGTCGCCCATGCCATGGTCTATCATCTCATTAATAGCGGTATAGTCTGTAACAACAAACCCTTTAAAGCCCCATTGGTTTCTAAGCAATTCCGTCATTAACCATTGATTACCGGTAGCTGGTATGCCATCAATGTCGTTAAATGATGTCATAACACTACCCACCCCAGCATCGATAGCTGCTTTGTATGGAGGAAGGTAATATTCATACATTTTATGTCGACTCATGTCAACAGTGTTATAGTCTCTACCTGCTTCTGCTGCGCCATATAATGCAAAGTGTTTTACACAAGCCATCACTGTATTATTGGCGGCAAGGTCTCTGCCTTGATAGCCGTGAATCATAGCCTTAGAAATTTGAGAACCTAACCATGTATCTTCTCCTGAACCTTCTGCTACGCGCCCCCAGCGCGGATCGCGGGCAATATCAACCATCGGAGAAAATACCCAGTTCAATCCATCAGCAGTTGCTTCTTTTGCTGCAAGCTTTGCGCTTTGTTCAATCAGAGCAAGGTCCCAACTGCAAGCCAAACCAAGCGGTATGGGAAACGTGGTTTTATAACCATGAATAACATCGGAGCCGAAAAGTAGTGGTATTTTTAAACGACTATTGTTAACAGCCAACTCTTGAGCTTTCCGAATTTTTTCAACACCAATTACACCAAATAATCCGCCAACAGCACCTGATTTTATTTTGCCTTCCACATCGCTACTAACCACTGCTCCCGTGGCAACACCACCACCCGGCGTTAACAGGTTAAGCTGACCTATCTTTTCATCCAAGGTCATTTTAGACATTAGGTTGCTTACAAAGTCGGTCATCTTATCAGCAGGCTTGGTTGGCTGTGCTTTTATATTGCACGCAACGAAAGGCACAAACAGCAGCAGGTATATTATTCTTTTCATGTAGTTCTATTTTAGTAAGTAAGGTTTTATTGATCGTGTCCAGATGTCATATCCTTTTGCATTCATATGCAGGTTGTCAGAAACAAAAAGCGAAGGATCAGGTTTGCCAGAAGGTAGCAACATAGGATGGTAAACATCTACATAACTCGTATGCCTTCGCTTGGATAGATATGTTTTTATGAGCCAATTGGTTTTTTCCATTTTAGGCATTAAAGACATTCTACTTGGGCTAGGCTTTATGGAAACAAAAGTTATATGCGCCTTCGGCTGATATTTTTTTATGAGATTATATAAAGCGACAAATCTTCTTTGCACCATGTCGGGCGTTATAGTATCCGCAGATGCAAGGTCGTTATCGCCGCAATAAATTAATACTTGTTTAGCCTGGTAAGGCGCAAGAATATCATGGGCATAATAAATTAGATCATTAAACGTGGCTCCACCAAATCCTTCTGAGCAATACGTAACGGCTAACGTATTGCTGGCCGGGAAGGTGAGCACCCAGGCACCGACGATGTTGCCGGCCACGCCCCAGCGCACCGCGGAGAGCTTCTTCGTGGCGCCGACGCCCATGATCGCCGAGGTGATCGTGTGGGTCGTGGAGATCGGGGCACCCAGCCCGATGCCGAAGGTGAAGAGCACGCTGCTGGCCACGGCCTCGGCGGCGAAACCCTCCGGCGGCCGCAGATCGATGATCTTGCGACCGAGGGTCCGGATGATCCGCCAGCCGCCGGCGTAGGTGCCCAGCGCCAGCACGGTGGCCGACGTCCAGATGGTCCCACTCCGGGATGGCGTTGGCCGTCCTGGTAGCCGCCGACGTAGAGCGCCAGCACCACGATGCCGATCGTCTTCGCGGCGTCCTGCAGGCCGTGGCCGACGGACATCGCCGCCGCCGAGACGGTCTGCGCGTGCCGGAAACCGCGGTTGAGCTTGCCCGGGTTGCCGCCGCCGGAAGATCCACAGCATCGCCAGCATGACCAGGAAACCGAGCGACGAAGCCGAGCAGCGGCGAGAAGACCATCGGCAGGACGACCTTCTCCAGGATGCCGCCCCAGATGCACGGTGCCGCCGGCGGCCAGGGTCGCGCCGACCAGACCGCCGATCAGGGCGTGCGACGAGGACGACGGCAGGCCGAAGTACCAGGTGATCAGGTTCCAGGCGATGGCGCCGAGCACGCCGGCGAAGACGATGCCGAGGCTGGCCACGCCCGACCGGCAGGTCGACCAGGCCGCTGCCGACGGTCTTGGCGACCTTCTGCGCCGAAGTGCGCGCCGATGAAGTTGCCGATCGCGGCCATGCCCAGCGCGATCCGCGGGGTGAGCGCCCGGGTGCTGACGCTGGTGGCGATGGCGTTCGCCGCGTCGTGGAAGCCGTTGGTGTAGTCGAACACCATCGCGACGACGATCACCGCGAGGACGGCGATGAGCATCGGGGTCCAAGGCTCTAGGACTCCTTGACCGTGATGGTCTCGATGGTGTTCGCCACGTGCTCGAAGGCGTCGCAGGCCGCCTCGAGCTCGTCGGCGACCTCCTTCATCTTCAGCACGGTCAGCGCGTCGTACTCGCCGGAGAAGAGCCGGACCAGCAGCATCCGGTACGCCCGGTCGCCCTCGTTCTCCAGGCGGTTGATCTCGATCCAGTACTCCTCGAGGTTCTTCATCGTCCGCAGCCGGGGCATCGCGTCGGCGGTCAGCTTGGCCTGCTGGTCCAGCACGGTGACCAGCTCGTGCATCTCCCGCGGCAGCGACGGCAGCTCGGTGAGGCCGTACAGGTAGAGCAGGTTGCCGACCGCCTCGAGGTGGTCCATCACGTCGTCGAGCTGCGAGCCGAGCGAGTAGATGTCCTCCCGGTCGAACGGCGTGATGAACGTCGAGTTGATCTTCTTGTACAGATCGTGGGTGATCTGGTCGCTGTCGTGCTCGACGTCGGTCAGCCGGTCGCTGACCGACTGGAAGTCGACGCCCGTCAGGGCCAGCTCGTTGAGCAGCGCGGTGCCCTTGACCAGGTTCTGGGCGGCCCTGGTGAAGAGCTCGTAGAAGGCGCCCTCGGTGGGGCGGAAGGAAAACTTCACGGCGCGGACCTCGATCGACGGGCGGATGAGTCAGGGATGGGCCGGCGGCTCTCACCGATTCCCGGGGAATGCTAGGCAATCCGCGCCGACGATGCAGAGCCCGCCCACCCCTGCTCAGCAGCAGTTCAGGCCTCGTTCACGTGTTGTTAACCTTGGCGGCCCGGTCCGTGACGCTCCGGGCGCGCCGAGCGCTGCGGCGGTCGGACCCGACGGATCCGTCCTCAGGCCGGCTCGACCGGGCTGCCGGCCGCCGGCTGTGCCTGCCCCAGTAGCCCGCGGACTGTGGTCGGCGTCGGCGATGGCATCGACACCGGCCGCCGTCAGCTCGGTCCCAGAACGCCGCCGGATCCGCCGCGAGTCGCGCGGCGGCACGTCGCCGATCCGCACGGTCCGCCCGTCCTGGTGGGCGGCTCGCACCAGGGCGTGCAGCAGGTGGCGCTCCTCGGCGGGGATCGGCTCCCGGCCGTCCCAGCCGAACCGCCGCCGCCACGGCTCACTGATCATCGGCACCAGGGTCGGCGGCGCCGCCGGGTCACCGACGTCGTCGAAGCCACCGTCCGCGAAGACGTACCGTTCACGCTGGGCGGCGAGCACCTCGCGGACGTCGACGATGCCGGCCACCGACACGGTGACCGCCCCGGGCTCCAGCAGGCCGCCGACGCACCGGCTCAACAACGTGGCGCGGTCACGCAGCTGCGGTCCAGCATGCGGTACGCGCGCAGCAGGGTCTCGGGGTCGCGGTCCGGTCCGACGAACTCGACGACCAGCCGGAACGGCAACTCTGGTCCCGCCGCAGCCGGCCGCCCCGGAGCCGGCACGTTCGAACAGTGGGGACAGGACCAGGCGGCGCAGCGTGCGGCCGGGTTGCGGGGTCGCCGGGTCCGACGAAGAGCTCGCCACGCGGACCGGGCCGTACCGGCACGGTGAGTCCGGCGAGCCCGCTGTCGCAGCACGGCGGGCAGCGGATCGGTGTCCCGGGCCCGTCAGTGCGTGGCCGGCGGGCAGGTACGGGCCGCGCCGGCGCAGCGCGGCGAGACCGGCCGTCACTGCGCCGCGCCGCTCCCGCGAGTCCGGCCACGCCGCCGGCCAGGGTCGCCCGCGTCGTTCACTACGCCACCATCCGATTCGTACTAAAAGTACGATTATTACTCTGTGCACACGCGTACCTCCTGCATCGGCAAGTCGGGCAGATTTCACCGCCGAGATGTGGCCGCGATGATGCCGCCCGGACGCGTCGCGCGGCGGCCTGACGGCCCACCGAGCCGATCCGCGACGACTAGATCGACCTGCGCAGCCATTTGCGGTACGCCGGCGAACGGCTCGGTGCCGTCGCCGAGCGCGACCAGCGTCGCGCGCGGCTGCCCGCGCCTCGGCGACCACGTCGTCGGGGTAGCCGAACCGCACCCGGTGCTCCTCGAACTCGTCCTCGTCCAGCAGCTCGCACCGCACCGGTCGCGCGGCGGCGCACCACGTCCAGGTCGAGATCGACGATGTGGACGGTGTCGCCCTCCCAGCGCGCCGGGGTGGCCATGTCGCAGTAGACCTCACTGGTGCGCGGCGGCGGGTTGAACATCCCCGTCCACCAGGAGTGATGCGGCACGAGCAGGACGAACGGGATCTGCTCCACCGACGGACGTCCGTGGTAGACCGACTCCGTGCCCTTGACCACGCCGAGCCAGACACCGAGGTCGTCCTCGGCCAGCCGGCGGGCCGGATAGTCGCGGTGGGCCGACCCGTCGTACTTGCGAGTAGACCACCCGGACGATCTCGCTCGGCATGTGAAGAACCCTAACGGATCGCCGGTCCGCCGGTCCGCGGCGGCGGATGCCGTCGCGTCGGTGGTGCCGGGTACGGTCTTCGACGTGACCGCAGCTCCCATCGCCGACACCGCCACGGCCGACGCGCCGCAGCACCCGCTGCCCCGCCGCCGCAAGGGCGCCCGGCCCGCGCCGCCGAGCTGCTGGCCGCCGCGGTCGGCGCCGTGCCCGGCGGGGCGTCCCGGCCCGGCCAGGAGCAGATGGCCGACGCCATCGAGCACGCCATCGGCAGCCGCGAGCACCTGCTCGTCCAGGCCGGCACCGGCACCGGCAAGTCGCCTGGCGTACCTGACCCCGGCGCTGCTCGTCGACGGGCCGGTGGTGGTCTCCACCGCCACCCTCGCCCTGCAGAACCAGCTGGTCGAGCACGACCTGCCCCGGCTGGCCGACGCGGTCGAGCCGGTGCTCGGGCGCCGCCCCACGTTCGCCGTGCTCAAGGGCCGTCACCACTACCTGTGCGTGGCCAAGATGGAGCACGCCGACGAGGAGGAGCCGACCGACACCCTCTTCGACGACGCGCCGCCGCGGGCCACCCAGTGGCTCGGCGAGGCCGGCCGGCTCGGCAAGCAGATCGAGCGGATCCGCGCCTGGTCCGACGAAGACCACCACCGGCGACCGGGACGAGCTGGACCCCGGCGTCGACGACACCGCCTGGCGGCAGGTCTCCATGCCCGCCCGCGACTGCGTCGGCGCCGCCAGGTGCCCGTACGGCGCAGGAGTGCTTCGCCGAGGCGTCCCGCGCCCGGGCCCGCGAGGCCGACATCGTGGTCACCAACCACAGCCTGCTCGCCGTCGACATGCTGGCCGGGCGGCACATCGTGCCGCCGCACAAGCTGCTGATCATCGACGAGGCGCACGAGCTGGCCGACCGGGTCTCCTCGGCCGCCCAGGCCGAGCTGACCCCCGAGGCGATCGACCGGGCCGCCAAACGGGCCCGACCGCTGATCGCCCCGGCCGTCGCCGAGTCGCTCGCCGAGGCCGGCGACGCGCTCACCGTCGGGCTGGGCGAGGCCCCCGCCGGCCGGCTCACCACCGGCCTGCCGCCGCTGCTGCACCAGGCCGTGATGCTCCTCGACGACCGCCACCCGCGCCGGGCTGGACGCGATCGGCGACATCAAGGCCGACGACCCCGACCCGGTCCGCAAGCAGCAGGCCAAGGCCACCCTCGACGACCTGTCCAAGACCGCCCAGCGGCTGCTGGAGGAGGACGACCACGACGTCGCCTGGGTGGAGAAGTCCGACCTGGGCAGCGGCCGGCGGGCGCTGGTCGTCGCCCCGCTCTCGGTCGCCGGCACCCTCGCCACCAGCCTGTACGAGGACCGCACCGTCGTCGCCACCTCGGCGACGCTGGCGCTGGGCGGCCGGTTCGACACGGTGGCCCGGGCCCTGGGCCTGCCCGCGCCGCTGCCGCACCGGCAACTGCACCGGCGCCGGCGCCGCGGCGGCACCGCCGGCCGGTGCCGCCGCGGGCCTGTCCCCCGCCGCACCGCCCGCGTCGGGGACGGCTGGACGTCGATGGACGTCGGCTCGCCGTTCGACTACACCCGGCAGGGCATCCTCTACGTCGCCGCGCACCTGCCCCGGCCCGCCGCGTCCGGGCTGCCCGAGGCAGCCGGCGAGGAGTTGGTCGACGCTGGTCGAGCGCGCTCGGCGGGCGTACCCTCGGGCTCTTCTCCTCCCGCAAGGCCGCCCAGCAGGCCGCGGAGCTGCTCCGCGCCCGCACCGACCTGCCGGTCCTGCTGCAGGGCGAGGAGTCGCTGCCGCTGCTGGTCCGCAAGTTCCGCGAGGACCGGGCGAGCTGCCTGTTCGGGGTGATGTCGCTCTGGCAGGGCGTCGACGTGCCCGGCGACGCCTGCCAGCTCGTGGTGATCGACCGGCTGCCGTTCCCCCGCCCCGACGAGCCGCTCGCGGCCGCCCGGGCCGCCGCGGTGGACGCCGCGGGCGGCTCCGGCTTCGCGTCGGTCAGCGTCCCGATCGCCGCGGTACGGCTGGCCCAGGGCGTCGGCCGGCTGATCCGCTCCACCGGCGACAAGGGCGTGGTCGCGGTGCTCGACTCCGCGGCTGGAGACCGCCCGCGGGTACGGCGCGTTCCTGCGCAGGTCGCTGCCGCCGTTCTGGTACACGACCCGGCCGGACGTGGCCCGTGGGCGCCCTGGAGCGGCTCGCCGACAGCCGAGCCGCCTGACGGCCTGCCAGCGGTCAGCGCCCTGGCGGCGCCCACCACGACCGCGTCCGGCGGGATCTCCGGACGGTCGCCGGGCCAGCCGCCGGACGCCGGTGTTGAGCACCGCGATCAGCGGCACCGCGACCAGCGCGCCGACGATGCCGGCGAGCACCACGCCGGAGGCGATGCCGACGATCACCGCCAGCGGGTGGATGGCCACCGCCCGGCCCATGATCAGCGGCTGCAGGACGTGGCCCTCGACCTGCTGCACCAGCGATCACCGCGCCCAGCATGATCAGCGCGATCACCCAGCCCTGGTCGACCAGCGCGACCAGCACCGCGACCGCGCCGGAGACGCTGGCGCCGACGATCGGGATGAACGCGCCGAGGAACACCAGCGCGGCCAGCGGGAACGCGAACGGCACGTCGCAGGACACCAGGGCGATGCCGATGCCGACCGCGTCGATGAACGCCACCAGCACGGTGGCCCGGACGTAGGAGCCCAGCGTCGCCCAGGACGCTCGCCCGGCGTCGGCGAGCTGCCAGCGGGCGTTCACCGGGAACAGCCGGACCAGGAACCGCCAGATCTTGCGGCCGTCCCGCAGGAAGAAGAACGTCGCGAAGAGCACCAGCACCGCGCCGGTCACCACCTCGGCCAGGGTCGCCGCGGTGGCGACGCCGGTCGAGGTCAGCGACGACGTGTTCCGTTGATCCAGTTCTGGCGCCGAGTCGATGGCCGAGTTGACCTGCGCGTCCGACAGGTGCAGCGGCCCGGTCCGCGCCCAGTCCTGGATCTGCCGGACGCCCTCGCTGGCGTTGTCGGTCAGCTCCGGCACGCCCTCGACGAACTGGTTGACCACCAGGGTCAGCGTGCCCACCACCGCGGCGAGCCCGCCGACCAGCACCAGGAACGTGGCCAGCGACCGCGGCAGCCGGGCCCGCAGCAGCCAGCCCGACCGCCGGGGCGAGCAGCGCCGAGAGCAGCAGCGCGATGGCCAGCGGGATGACCACGATGCTGATCATGCCGATGAACCGCAGCAGCGCCCAGCCGACGACGCCGACCACGATCAGCCGCCAGGACCAGGCGGCGGCGATCCGCAACGAGTGCGGCACCTCCGCGTCGTCCCGGCTCGCCGTCGACTGGTGGTCGACGGTCGATCCGGCGGCGGCGGCGCGAAATCGACGTCGGCTGTCGGTCCGGCGCCGGTCACGCGTCCGGCCCGGCGCGGTCCGCACCGACTCCCGGCCCGTCTCGTACGCCCGCTGCAGGTTGTCCCGGACCCGCTGCAAGCGGCTCAACCGCCACCTCCTCGCCGTGCCGAGTCGACGCGTTCGCATCACCGTAGTGCCGGCGGCGCACCGGACGGCTAGCCCTGATCGCCACCCGTGCCCGATCCGCACCAGCGCCGCGCGACCGCGGGCGTGAGCCGTCGACGGCAGTACCGTCTGCATCGTGAGCGCCGACGCCGACACCGAGGCCGGCCTGCCGATCCGGATGCTGCACGACCGTGTGCTGGTACGGCTCGAAGGGGCGAGGGCGAACGCCGCTCCAACGCCGGCATCGTCATCCCGGCGACCGCGACGATGGGCCGGCGGCTGTCCTGGGCGACCGCGGTCGGCGTCGGGCCCGAACGTCCGCTCCATCGTGGTCGGCGACCGGGTGCTGTTCGACCCCGACGACCGCTCCGAGGTCGAGCTGCACGGCCGCGACTACGTGCTGCTGCGCGAGCGGGACGTGCACGCCGTCGCCGCCGCCCGCGTCGAGCCCGACGGCACCGGCCTGTACCTGTAGGCGGCTGCTGCCGCCGGCTGCCCGGGTGCCGTACCGGGTGGGCCGCCGGAGCCGTAGCCCGGCCGGTGGGCCCGGGTAGGCCGGCCGACCGGGTATCGCGGCGGCCTACGAGCGGCACGCGGCAGCGCGGCGACACGGCACCGTCCGGTGCGGCGACTCCCGTCGTACGCCGTCCGGGAACGTGATCTGGTACTGCGCACCGTCCCAGAACGCGTACGGGGTCTGCGGGTCGCGCCCGACGAAGACAGCGCCGGTACGCCGGCTGATCGCCGTCCAGCAGCCGCCGCTCCTCGGCCAGCGCGCGCTCCACGTCCGTCGGGCGCTGGTCGCAGCCCGCGCTGCATGCCGTCGCGGAGCAGGGCCAGCTGGGTGGCGGCGAACTGGAACCCGCGCATCGCCTTGGCGCCCGGCGTCACCGGCGACCCGCTTGCGCCCACTGCCGGGCCGAGTGCCGGCGGCCGAGGCTGCCCAGCGCCGCCACCTCCGGCGGGGTGAACCAGCCGGCCTCGACGTACACGGGCAGGATGCGCTCGGCTGAGCCGGCCCTCCCAGCCGCGCAGCCACGATCGCCAAGCCCGACCATCGCCGAAGAAGATCGGCACCATGACAGCCGATGTAGCCGTACAGCAGGATCAGGGGCTGCGCCGGTCGCCAGCGACAGGGTGGGCATCAGGTTCCAGGTGCCGTGCAGCATCATCGCCAGCAGCAGCCCGGCGATCGGGGCGAGCGAACCGGACCCGGCGGTCGGCGGTGCGCGGCGGCGATGCCCAGGCCGACACCGGTCATCGAGGTGAACAGCGGGTGGGCGAAGCCGGTGAACAGGATCCGGACGATGAAGATGGCGAACACGTTCTGCGCACCGGTCGCCGGGCCGTACTCGTCGGCGCCGCGCGCGTAGCCGTACCCGCCCAGGTAGAGGATGTTCTCCACCATGGCGAAGCCGACCGCGGACAGTCCACAGTAGACGATGCCGTCGGTGATGCCGGACCACTCGCGGCGCCGCCGCCAGAGCAGCAGGATCGGGCCCGAGCGCCTTGGTCGGCTCCTCGATGAACGGCGCGACCAGCACCGCGACGAGCGTGT
>CAVSCU010000002.1:0-40748 GCA_963726595.1 uncultured Chitinophagaceae bacterium
TGGAAGGATGTTGCAGAAAAAAGATTTGAAATCATTGAAACTTCTTCCAGAATGTTAGAATCTGAACTACCAGCTCTTACACACGCCTGAAGCACATCCCAAAGTGCATCTTATTTTTTAGAAGCAAGTTTCTTCGATCTTCATAATTTTCGTGAATGGCTCTTGAAAAAGTTCAAACATAATCTTCCAAAACTGATTACCTCCATGACATAACATTGATCAGCACTTAACGACTTCAATCCTGGCATTGTACCTAAGATGAGTACTTTGCTGTGCGCATCTGCAATTGGTGGAAAAGAAAATATTTTCATTTTATATTTAATTAAGATAGAACACCGCCGGTATTGAACCATGCATCGCCGAGCAAAGCACTATACATAACAGCTTGCCAAGAATTTAGACCCAAGCTTGCCTAATCTACTCTCGAAAGCCTCTGCTAAATGTTGATACAGGAGGTCGGGATCATCATTATAGAGATTCACCAACTGCTTTTTAGCTCCTCTTAATTCTTCATTCGCATGTGATGAATAAAGTTCGTTAAGATTGAACGAATCAAAATGATTGAGCGCTCGATCTTTTAAAATTTGACTCCAAGCTGCTGGACAATCTACATAATATTCAAAACTGATTGGAGTGGTCTGTAATACGTTTGCTTTTATCCACCATTCATTCTCTACATTGTCGTAATATGGGTGTAAGGTTTGATCTGTACTTGTGTATGGATAGTCAATATGTTTTCCCTTGTTGCAGGGAGTGCATGCAGGAATTAAATTTATTGGTGTGACAGCAAAAACAGGATATTTAGACTTCGGCAGATAGTGATCTAAAGTATCAACCTTGCGGGCTGAGCAGAGTGGACATTTGTCATGCGGTGCAGCTGATTTAATTTGATTGTAATATTTGTTGCCTGGCATTCCAGGTTTCACCATTCTATAATCATAGACTGGTTTCATTTGATCCTTTCCAATAGGAGCTAACACTACCAAATGTTGAACGATTTGATAAATTTGGTGAGATGGAAATTTAATCTCGAAGTCAGCTTCTGCTGTTTCTATTAAATCGGCACAGTCTTCATATTGTTTTTTCAATATCGCGTTGTCGACGGTGCTGACGCAATCTAAAAACACATCTTTTGCATTCACAGTCGGTTTAGGTATTGTTCTCATTGCGGTTAGTTTTATGAAAAAATAAACTTCGCAATATCGCTTTTGCTTCTAATCCAATCTGGTTGTTTAACAGCTCAATTGCCATTTCATATGAAGAAGTGGCTCTCACTAATTCTTTAAGAATTTTATGAAATCCAGAATCCGTAACCTCTAATCCAAATACTTCCTGAGTTAAAATGCCGACATTTTCACCAAATGATTCAATTTCTAATCTTTCGGCAATAGCTACTGGCTCCATTACGTCGCAGCTTCCAAACACATGCTCTCGGAACTTCCTGTAAAATAACTGGCGAATGGGTGGCTATTATTCCAACACCATTACGGTTAATCAACAAATCCGAAACAGCTCTGATAAATGAAGATAATAGTGGCGGATGAAGATGTGATTCTGGTTCATCGAAGAGAACAAGACTACGCTCTTGTACAGTTTCGACAAGTCTTGTCAGAGTTAACAAGACGATTTTATGCCCTGAACTTAATCGCCTGAATAACTCTGATGATAATGTCTTAATATCTTGATCTACTCGATTGTCAATTAAATTGGAAATATTAGTTCGCTCTGAAAATCGGATCTGATTCCAATATTGAAATAGCATTCTTCCACCTACTTATTCTAAAGTTATTTCTACAAGAAATCAAACTTTTAACAAATTCATCTGCTAATAATGTTGGGCTTTTAGGTTGATTCAAATGTTGAACATCTTGAATTTCCTTTAGCCCAATATAGGAGTATTGAAGACCAGTTGATTTATCTCTTTCTTCAGGAGGATGATCAAATTCATCAAAGGCACTAAAAGTCACACAAACCAAGTTTGCAAACAATCTTGATTGAGCATCATCTAAAGGAATGAATTTCCCCAAAACTTCTATCTCTTCATGAGGTTTAGTTAAGGAGTTAATCATGTTGTTTATTAGAAATGTTTTCCCAACTCCATTTCTTCCAATTAGTATATGAATGTTAGTTGGCGGGCTTGAATTTGGTTCCACATCAAAAGACAATCCCATTGGTTCAACTTGCTGTGTGATTATGGGAGCAACATATTTGAAATGATAACTAGTTAATTTACTACCTCCCGTTGCTAACCGTCTAAATTGACCCGTAATAGAAGTTTCACTAATATTTCTAAGAAAAGAAACTTTTGTAACATCCTCAAGTATTGCTTTATTGAACAGATCAGCATCTTGTGCTATATCGTGCAGACCTTTTAGGATTTCATCCCTAACAACTTCACCTAACTGATTTAGATTTTCATAATATTCACTATCAACACCAACAGAGAAAAATGGGTCATCGATCTCCGTAAAAGTCACCCCAATCCCTAATACCCTATCGGATTCCTTTTGTTCAAAATACCCGATTTTTACGCCACCTAATTCAATCTTTTCAGATTTTTCATTAACATAGAATATACCAAACAGTGTATAAAATGAATAGTCATTCCAGTCATCCCATGTGAGAAAAACTTTGGACTTAGAAGCTTTTGGGTAGTTGCCGTATCTATCTAAAATTGTAAATTCCATATTTGAAATATTATGAACGACTAAACCAACTTCCCTTCAAACGCTTTCTTTAAAATACTTTGTCTTAAAGCCTCTGCTTGTTTTAGGCTGTTGGTTATTGTTTCTTCTATCTTATCACAAACACTAAGGCGGCTTTCTATTTCCTGAACGACTATACATTTAGAAAGAAGATCATAGATCTTCTACTCTAAAAGGCATCTCATCATATACCTGTCCTTGCAATAATCTTCCTGTTTTCTTTTTATTGGTTCCTCCCCATTGCTTAAAAAAGAAAGCAACGTTAGCTTGTTTGCATTGATCCATAATATCCAAGGCCCACTCTTCTTTCATCGGACGAGCCTTTCTGCCGCTTTCCCCTCCTACAATTACCCAATCAATATTTTGCAGATTTAAATGAGGCAAAGCACCAATGAGCGGCTCGCATGACAGAAATTTTGTTCGTGCGTTTGTTCGCCGCAAAGCATCTATCCTATTCTTTACTTTAGCATTCTCTACCGACACACCCATCCATATGTTGTGTGTCCACCGTAGTTCTTCATGCAGCTCTAATAAGCGGTCAGCTCGTTTTGTCAACACCTGAAAGGTGTGTTGCGGGTTTTCATTCATCACCTTGAATACTTTTTGTATGTATTCAATGGGAACATCTTTATGAAACAAGTCACTCATGGAATTAACAAATACTACTTTCTGTTTTTTCCATGTATAAGGAATAGCCAATGCATCCTCATGCAGGGTCAACTTAAATGCATTTTTATATTTCTCTAAGCCCATTGCCTGTAAGCGCTTTGCCATCACTTCAGCATAGCAATACTTACATCCGGCAGATATCTTATCACAACCTGTGACAGGGTTCCACGTCATCTCTGTCCATTCAATGCTTGATTGTGCCATGGTTCAATGGTTTAATTATAAAATTCACTATTCGTCTATTCTTTTCAACTTGGTCATACGTTATGCAAGGCGACTTCCCTAGATAATCAATTACTCCAACCTTTTTTAAATCTTTTACTAAATCAGATGCATGTTTTGGAATATGTCCATTTTGGTATGCAAAAAATAGGGCTTCCCTGTTTGTCGTCAATTTACCATGTATTAATAAGTCGGAAAATTCAATTTGGAATTTTGTAATCTTGGTTAGTTTCTGTTCTGAGAAAAGTGGTAATTGGCCATTAGAAATTTCTCCATCAATATCAAAATCAGCCTCTCCATTTGTAGCATTTCTTTTCCACGTAATATCCAGGAACTTACTAACAGCTAAAAAATGTTTTGCTCCAAAAATTATCCCATAAACATTTGGAGCTTTTTGTAAAGAGAAAGGAAAAAGTTTAAGTGATGTTTTTGTTGGTAGAGTTTCTTTTAATTTTTGCAGTACGGTCCTGTGAATTTCAAAATGGTTTTTTCCTTTTAATTCATCTTTAGAAATCGGAAGTACCTTTTGAAATTCGGCTGTATCAGCAAACCTCCAAGAAATATGAAGAAGAAACAAAATATAGAAAATCAACGGTTCTTAATTTCTCCAACTCTAAAAAAAACTCTTTGGCAATAAATTTTACACCGTTTTGATCTAAATAAACAAGTGAAGGGTATTTGTCAATTTGGGGCAATAGTTAAAAAATAAAGTTCGGACATCCTCATTATAAGTGTTTATTTCTACGAAATATTTGAACTTGGGATTCTTAATTAGATACTCCTCACAATTCTTTTTCAACAGTTCATACTTTTCCTGTCTGTCTTTTTTTGATGGTTCGTATTCGTTAAAATGTAGGACAATCTTTGTTTTTGACTTTAGAAAAATTCCTAGATGTTCATTTATCCTAGCTAAAAATCTTATGGGGCTACTAGGTATTCCATTTACATCATAACCTGGACCTGCAAAGAAATCAAAAACATGTATTTCCTGAATTTTTGGCTGCATAATGAAGGTAGGAAGCCATGCTTCCGCGTAATCTTCATATATTTCCAGCTTTGTAATAGTAGTATCATCAAAGGGCTTTGAATGCAAATCTTTATATGGCATTTTGATCTTTTTATGAGACTAATTGTTCATTTCAATCCACTTAATACTGTATGTCTTAACATCCAATGCCATACATGACCAATCTTTAAGTTTGATAAAAAGTGGGGATGATGTGCGCAGTTTTATTAATTACTCAATAGTTAGATTTAAAAAATTAAATATATCAAAATGATAATGAAAGCAGCTGTAATTAGTTGACTTTATTTTAATGTTTCAAAGGTTGCCATCATCCAAGTATTGTATCAACCTTATGGTATTACTGTTGTCTGTCTTTCAATCACAGCATACAATTACAACTCTACATCAGCCCCATTTTGCAGGCATTATTTTTTTACCTGTATAGAAAAAATTTTATGAAAAGAGATGGTGCTACTGTAAGCCTATGGCAAGACACGGTTGGGGATGTTTCTTTTACACAAACCGCTTTTGAAAACAACTATGATGTAGTAATTGCAGGGGGTGGTATTACCGGCGTTGCTACCGCGCTCATGCTGCAAACAAAGGGGAAAAAATGCGCCATTGCCGAGGCGAAAACGTTGTGCTTTGGTACCACGGGCGGCACTACCGCCCACATCAATACTTTTTTCGATACTGATTATGCCACCGTTCAAAAAGATTTTAGCAGTGAGGCGGCGCAACTAATGGCTAAGGCAGCTAAACAATCACAAGCGCTTTTTAAACAGAATATAGCAACCCATAATATTGAATGTGGTTTTGCGGAAAAAGATGGATACTTATACGCGGTTGAGGAAAGTCAGGTAGGGGAGTTGGACGACATTTACGAGGCTTCTTTGCAAGCCGGTGTTGATGTGGAGTATGTATCTGAGATTCCGGTACCTGTATCTTTTATAAAGGCTATTGTTTTTCGCGGACAGGCGCAGATACACCCTACGCGTTACGTGCAGGCACTTGCCAAAGCATTTGAAAGTGCAGGTGGTGTTATCATGGAAAATTGCAGGGTAACGGACGTTTCCAAAACAGAGCAAGGCCTTGAAATTACTACGGCTAATGGAACCTTGCATGCCCGCAATTTGGTGTATGCCACGCATATTCCGCCGCACATCAATCTATTGCATTTTCGCAATGCGCCTTATAGAAGTTATGCCATTGCAGTTACGCTGCAAAACGATGCTTACCCCGATGCATTGGCGTATGATATGTACGACCCTTATCACTACTACCGCACCCAAGAGGTTGATGGTAAAAAGTACCTCATCATTGGTGGCGAAGATCATAAAACAGCGCATGAAGAAGATACCGAGGCTTGTTTTAATAATCTCATCGATCATGCGAAAAGCATCTTTAAAATTGATGCAGTTACACATCGTTGGTCGTCTCAATACTTTGAGCCCTCTGATGGTTTAGCCTACATCGGTCATTTACCCGGCGGCGCTGACGGCGTGTATGTAGCCACCGGTTATAGTGGCAACGGTATCACTTACAGTCATATAGCCGCACAAATGCTTTCAGACCTGATCATTACCGGCGAAAGCGAATATGCCGATCTGTTTAAACCAAGCAGGGTAAAACCTGTTGCCGGCTTTACGGAGTTTGTAAAAGAAAATGCGGATGTAGTTGCTCAATTTATTGGCAAGCGAGTGGGTGCTGATAAAATTGAGGGTCTGTCTGAAATAGCGCCGGGAGAGGGCCGCCTGGTGAAATACGATGGAAGCACCTTGGCTATCTATAAAGATGATCATGGAAAGATTCACGCTTTAAACCCGGTGTGTACCCATGCTAAATGTGTAGTGGATTGGAATACCGCGGAGAAAACCTGGGACTGCCCTTGCCACGGTGGCCGCTTTAGTATTGAGGGTGAAGTGCTAACGGGTCCTCCGCATAGGGCATTAGAGAAGATAGATATAGAGAATTTATAGAACTCTTTACAAAAACCATTTTTACTGCGCCACTTAACATTAAGTGGCGTTTTTATGTGGTATGATCAGCGTGGTGACGAAACAAATCTTACCGAGCCATCGGCACCTTTGCAGCCAAGTTTAGTAAGTGCTTGCCATACTACGCCCCTGGCAAACAAGGTGTAATAACAACAAGTAGCGATGCAGACGATAGTTGGTGGGTGCCCTAATTGCTGACCGAGACGGATCGACCCCGCACCATGATTAACAAACTCATTGCAACACCCGGCATTATATAGTGTTAAGTAAGGTACAACTCTGTGAATTGATGCTAATACAAAACTCTATAAGGAGTAGAAGTTTCATAGTATTGCTGATAAAAAAACGGCTGTCTCAATTGAGACAACCGTCTTAGTAGAGGAATTGATAATGATTACTTTAATTTTATCACTTTAACCAGTTGGCGCTTGTTTCCTTGCAATGCCTCAATAGTATAGACACCACTATGAAATTTTTGACCAATTCGCAACATTGAGTTGGCACTCACATTGCTTTGTTTGAACACTTCTCGACCAAACATGTCAAGCACCCGAACTTGAATTGGTTCCACGTTAGGGCTTTTTACAATTACACTAAAGTCGGAATTGCTTGGGTTAGGGAATGCTGTTACCTTGAAACTTATTGCTTCAATCATTTTTGGCAACTCATCTTCTTCAATGAAAGATGAAGAAATGCTGCTTATTGCCGCAGAGGAACAAATATATTGATCACAGCGACCAAGACGGTCACCATGGCCCGGGCTAAAAATGTGTGCTGAAACGGCATTTACGCTAACTGATAATAACTGCACATTAGTAGGATTTCCCGGAGGTGTATGGCATACATATACCTTCTTGCCATTAGTACCCGGTACACGTATATCAAGTACGCAAATAGTTATGCTACAAGTTGCTTTGCAGCCAAATTTATTAGTTGTAGTAACTACAAAAGTATAAGTGCCTTCTGCTGTGGGCGTGAATGTTGGGTCTCCAGTAATAGTACTGTTTAATCCCGTTGATGGTGCCCATGAATATGTGTAGGGTGCTCCACTAGCAGGCGCATTTACTTTTAGCTTGGTACTTGTGGGTCCGTAGCCTAAATAAAGGTTGGTAGGTACGCCACCGGTAAAGGTTGGGTCTGATGGCATAGAAGTGATGCTACATGTTGGCAGTTCACCTACTACTTCAACCGTAGTCTGACATTTTGATACATTTCCATGAATGTCAGTAATAGTCAATTCAACATTGTTAATGCCTATGTTACTACAAGTAAAGACTTTTGGAGCCACAGTTACTGATTGTATTCCACAATTATCAGTGCTGCCGTCATCCACGTCTGATGCCGAAATTACGGCAGTGCCATTTAGGAGGGTAACGGTTGCGGGTTTACATTTAGCTACAGGCTTTTCAGTATCCTTTACTATGACATTGAAGCTTTTAGAACTTTTGTTGCCACATTCATCAGTTGCAGTCACGGTCACCATTTTTGTACCTACAGTAAAGAAGCTTCCTGATGGAGGGGCGTATGAAACAGTAACGGTACCACAATTATCTTTGGCTAATACGTTATAAGTTACTTTGGCTTCGCATTTCCCAAAATCATTACTTACAACAATGTTAGCCTGATAATTAATATCTGGGGCTGTGTTATCTCGCACGGTAACATGTTGAATCGCCGCTGTCTGATTTCCGAGGGATCTGCTGCCGTCCAAACCCGATCAAATTCGTAGTTCGACGGGCAAGTTGGACCTGACCACACTTTCACATCATCTATTAAGCCTTTAAAAAACGAGTTGTTGTCTCTAATATCTTTACCAATGGAGGTGTGTATTGTGTTGTTGAAACTTACATTTACCACTGTCGAACCTGAAGCATTCAGAATGCCATCTATGTAAATTCTAACGTTGCTTCCATCTCTTTCTGCAATTATTTGATGCCATTTTCCATCATTAACACTGGTTGTGGAAAATACATCAACTACCGGGCTCCCAGAACCATAAGCAAGAAAATAAACTTTACCTGGCCTTAAGTCAGCGTTACTATGGTTACCGCCAATTTTCAAAAGATATTCACCATTGAAGCTTCCTACATTTCGTTGTCCGATTACTACCATTGAAGTAGTACTAATGGTTTTAATCCATGCACTTACGGCAAAGTTTCCAGTTCCCGAAACCGAGCCTGCAGTTCCGGTAGTAATTACTGCGTTCGATCCGTCAAACGAAAAACTACTGCCTAATATTCCTGGGGCGAAGCCAACAGTGCCTGAAGCTATACCATTTGCCCCACCCACAGCATCATTAAAAGTTCCATCTGCCTTCCAGTGATGAACAAGTTTTGTTTTGATGGTAGGTGTAACGTAGTAATTAAAGTTGGCACTGCAATTATCCGAGACTCTAACTGCGCCTTGTCCGGATGGGACAGCATCGCACTCTACAGTTGCATCGCCCGGCACATTATTAAGCGTTGGTGCAGTTACATCCGGGTCTCCGCTTACTTCTATAACAAACTTACTCTCACATCCATTACCATCTGTTACTGTAACATAGTATTTGTCTGCTGTAAGTCCAGAAATATCTTCTGTAGTTGCAAAATTGCTATTTGCTGCAGTACTCCATTGATAGGTAAAAGGCCCAATTCCTCCAGTTGGATGTAAATCTATGGCCCCATCATTGAAAGTAGGACAAGTGGCGTTGGTGACACTATAGGATCCTTCTTCTTTGAAGCTGGTTGACATGATGCAAACACTTTGATTATTGAAGTTTTCTCCGGTTGCACCTGTAAATCCCCAGTATACATTTCTATTCCCATTAAAAATATTAGTAACAATATCATCACTATAGTCAACTTCTAGGTTGCCATCTAGCGTAACAGTTAGTGTTTTGGTACTTGCAGTCCATTGAATGCGAAGGGTATGATCAAGACCATCTTCTAACGTTGTAGTAACAACTTTATACTTTTGCAGTTCTGATATTGCAGTCAAGCTCTCATCGGAATGGACAGTGTTGCCATTTTTCATTAACCCAACATGATTATAAATGGGGTCGGATATGTTTGTCCATGTGTCAAATTCTACGGCTAATGAGGGGCTAATGCCTCCGTAACCTAGGCCGCCACCAAATGAGCCAATACCAGTGCAAACAGGTTGAAGTACAAAGGCAATACCATCAGCTCCCAAATTATCGATGCTTCCTAAATTAATAGTTGCCTCAACTACTAGGTCTGACGCTAAAGAGATCTTATTTTGAAACCACAAAACTCCGGTTTTATACTGCTCTTCTGGAGTTAGCTTATAACAATCAGGGCCCGTTTGTATAGTGCTGCCACCAATGTTATATTGTCCAATTGTGTTGGATAGATAGCCAACTAAAAGAATTAAGAGAATAAATATCTTTTTCATTAAAACATTTTTTGTTAGTTTTTGGTATTTGGTTGATAACAACTTTAAATCAATAAAACTTAAAGTATAGAGATAGAAGGGTGGAGAAAGACAATGCAGATAAATGGTGTGCAACATATAAAATATCTCTTTTCACAAAGTGTGTGTAGAATGTCTATTGGCATTATATCTACGCAAATAAACTGATAACGTTTACTGTAGAAATTGGATAACAGTGTTTGCTGTAGTGTTTAAATAGGAAGCTAATATAGGACTAGCATGGATAGATATTAGACGGGTATTTGCCTATCTAGTACAACCTCTTTCTAATTTGATAATAAATATATATACAGTAACCCTTATTAAGAAGTGTTTTAGAAAAAATAATTTTTTATACTATTTATAAAATAGGGGTTCGATTACAGATGTTTGTATGCTATAATCCATATTTATTTTGCAAGATCACTAGCAGCTCTAATTTGCAGATCTGAATCAATAATAGATCTTATTATGTTCGGGGTGCGGTTATTGGCGCCAACGCCTTTGCAAATTGGTGTAAAGTGCTGCTGCACACTCTCCACTTGAACTACTAAAATTGTTCAAGTGATAACTCAGCATATTTTTTTTAAAACATTTATTAATAATAAATAGTATGAAGTGTTTATTATTTATTATCAATTTATTAAACAAAAGTAAGTAATCAGTTGTACTTGTTTTGAAGCCTCATTGCTATTTCAAATACTTAAATCATTAGGGATGAAAAAAAAATTTACAATACCTGAAATCGCAATTCTGGTATTATCCATCATTATCATTTTTATTTCAGAGTACTACTATACCGTCCTCAAAGATCATGACCGTGCCATCTTCATTGGGTTGTGGCCTCCAACCATGTTGATTTTGCTTATCTACCTAAACTCAAAAAAAAGTAAATAATGGAAAATTTAGATCTGATAATACTCACTGCGGTTGTAGTGATTGTCTATGGCATTTTCTCAGTTTCTCTACTAAAAGGGTTTGGTAAGAAGGATGGAATTAAAGGAACCGATTAAAAAAGACACTTAGGTAAAATTGAAAATATTCGATAAGTGGATGAGTGATTGAATTAATCTCAATCATACTTGAATCCTTCGCCCTTATGATGCTCTAATTGTACGCCCAAACCTAGCACTATCCGGTTAACGAAGTTGAAATAGGATGTAACTAAAACAAGGTCAAGAATGGCTCGGTCTGACAAGCCGTTTTGCTTCAGGGCAATTGTAAAATCTTCTTGTTCGTGTGCGTGTGGGTTTTGGGTAAGATGTATTGCAAACTCGCACAGCAACAGTTCACGTTCAGAAAGCTGCGCTGTTTTATAATCAGATAAGAGTGCTTGAGTACGTTCTACATTTTTCCAGTAAGTATTGAGTGCAGCGGCATGATGAGTTTTGCAATAAAGGCAACCATTTGCAACACTTACTACTACGGCAATCATCTCGCGCTCGGCCCGGCTTAGAGGTGACTGTGCAAACATTACATCCATATACAATTGTGTATGGCTTTGTATGGAAGCAGCATGTAAGCTTTGTATTTTTAAAACCTCAGAAAGTTGTCCGCGTTTTTGTATAAGATCGTCGTAAACATTTTTTAATAAACCGTCAGCTTCTTCGTATTCAACAACTTTAATTCTTGCCATAGCTGGTTTTAGAAACACAAGTTTATAGTTTAACTACTGACACAGAATGTCGTAGTCCTGTATCATTTTTGGCCACTAACCAATATTTGCCCTTAGCCACATCGTGCAGATTAATGGTGTAATTACTTGTGCCCTTATCACCTTTGTACTGCCATTGTTTTACAACGGAACCTGAGGCATTAAGCAATTGTACTGCACTGGTAAACGAAACAGGAGAGGAGAAGACCATGTTTGCCTGCGCTGTTATTGTAGAAGGATAAACAGTGAAGAATTTGTTAGTTGAACCAGCCTTATTCAGCATCACAATTTTTGAGTGAAAATAATCTCCATCAATACTGCCAACATTTATGCGGTAAAAAACCCGGTTGTTTTCATTGCTGCTATTATCAGCAAACTCAAAAGGCTGACGGCACCTGATTCTATCTGCAGAAAAAGTATTGATTGTTGTAAAATTTTTACCATCCAAAGATTTTTGTATTTGGAAATTGGCATAAGATAGGTAACAAACTGTTTTCCACTTAAGCTGTACTTCGTTATTGATGGCTCCCGCTTCAAAGGAATATAGGCTTACAGGATATAGGGTACTATCCTGCGCAAACAAGTTTAATGAAATAGCGGTAAGTGTAAGAAGGAGCAATATCTTTTTCATAAATCATTCTCTTTAATTAAAGCATTGATGAGCATTTTATAATAACGCCTCAAGGCTTCAACAAATTGGCTTATTTTATTTTTAATCGTCCTTTTCTAACGACATAAATAAGTTATTTAAACTTTCAGCAAATAGTGGGTGGGCAATAGGCATATCTTTTATTTGCTGCCAGGTAACACCGCCCGTCATCGCCATTTGCAGTACTGTCATCACTTCACCACCTTCACTGCCAAGTATTGCGGCACCTAATATTTTACCACTCGAAGTTTCAACTACTGCTTTCATCAAACCAAAAGTTTCACCGGTTTCAATAGCCCGTGCTACACTAGTTAATGGCAAGGTTGCAACCTGTACATCTAAACCTTTCTCTCGCGCCTCATCTTCCGTTATACCAACACGCCCCAATTGTGGATCAGTAAACATTGTGTAGGGAACTAAGCGATCGTGATAACTTTCTGACTTTCCTTCTACAAGGTTACGATATAAAATGTGATGGTCGTGGTAAGATATGTGCGTGAATTGTGGTCCTCCCTTAACATCGCCGATGGCAAAAATATTTTTAACACTTGTTTCTAATTGGTCGTTTACTTCGATGTAACCATGCTTATCTAAACTAATACCCGCAGCTGTGGCATTTAAAATATCTGTGTTAGGAGTGCGGCCGGCGGAGATAAGAATATGGGAAAATGAAAACTCTTTTATATTGTCTTTCAACTTTACTTTAGCGGCTATAGACGTTCCATTTTTTTCTACATCAGTAAGTTGCGCGTTGGTTATTACTTCTATTTCCTCTGCTTTTAAAAACTTCAGAATTTCCTCGGCAATGTCTGCGTCTTCTCGGGATAAAAGGCGGTCGCTGTATTCAAGTATGGTAACCTGACTACCAAACCGGCGATACATTTGGCCAAACTCTAAACCAATATACCCGGCACCTACAATTAGTAAATGTTCGGGTATGGTTTGTAGCTCCATTAGGGTTGTTGATGTTAAGTAATCAATTGTATCTAATCCTTTTATGGGGGGAATAGTTGCGCGGGTACCAACGTTAATAAAGAATTTATCAGCAGTTAATGTTAGATCTCCTTCGCTAGTTTCTACCTTAATCGTACTTGCATCCATAAAAGATGCTGTTCCAAAGATCAATTGAAGGTTCTCTGTTTTCTCCAATCCTTTTTGCGATCCATCTCTAAAACTGTCAACTACTTCATTTTTACGAGCCAGTATTTTCTCAATGTTGATTGAAACTTCCGGCACATTCACTCCATATTTTCCTGCCTGTCTGGCTACGAAAGCAGTTCTAGCAGATGCTATCATTGTTTTAGTTGGAGTGCAGCCGACATTAATGCAACTGCCACCCACGTGCACCATTTCAACTACGGCAACTTGCCACCCTTTAGCAGCTAATTTTTTAGCTAAAGGATTTCCACCCTGACCCGAACCAATAATGATAGCATTGAAATGTTGCATAGTTTAGGATTTATGAAGCCAGCTTTAATAGCTTCGCTTAATGATGAATGTGATACAGACAGGAGGTGAATTAGTTGCATTTTAGGTATTTATATCTCTCTGCTTCTGGTCATTGTCGTTACCAGGATACTTGTACCGAATAAATGCAAACAGTCTTACTCAAGTTACTTAAACCTGATGTGATATTGTATGTCTTAAAATTGTTGGTTGATCGCTTCTAGATTTTATTCCTATTTTTTTACATTGATGCACCTCTAAAGTGCATACGTCAAAGTCTGCAACCACTTTGCCTTTCATGGCATAGAAGCCTTTACCGGTAACATTATAATATTTGGCTGTCGGTGGAAAGAAAACGGTATCCAGCCAATCGCCATCCGCATCAATAAAGGTGTGGAAGTACATGTTTTCTTTTTTGACAGTTTTAGACGTTTTGGAGGTAATTAGGTAGCCTAAGACCGTAATAACTTCACCTAAATGTTTATCTATTTCGCTTGCGGGTATGTATTGATCTAGGTTATCATTTACCAGATGAAATGGGTTGCATAATGGAAAGCCTAAAAGCTCCATCTCGTCAATTGCATCATCTAGCGGATGCTGTTGTAAATGTGGTAATTGAAAGTCAATCGCCTTCTCTTGAAACAGCATACTCGACACTAAATGGTTGCTGTTTTTCTTTTGTAAAAAATTGGCTTCCCATAACAATTCTTTTTTTGATTTATTGGTGAAACGAAATGCACCTATTCGTATCAAAATATTTAGTTGCTCCATTGCGGGAGAAAGGCGTTCGATAAAATTTTGAAGATGAAGAAATATACCTTGCTCTTCGCGATCAGATAAGATGGAAGCGACGAAAGCTTTTTCAAGTCCATCAATATGAATAAAACCTACATACACTTTGGTGCCTGTAATGGTAGTCTGCTGCTGACTATTATTAACACAGGGAGCATTGATAGTAGCACCAGTTTTTCTTAACTCATGAAAGTAAAGTTCTCTTGAATAGAAGCCCCCAAAGTTATTAATGACTGCAACCATAAATTCCATAGGATAATATGTTTTCAAAAACAAGCTTTGATAGCTTTCAACAGCAAAGCTTGCTGAGTGGGCCTTTGAGAAAGAATAGCCGCCAAAGCTTTGTATTTGTCGCCATACTTCGCTTACCAATGCATCATCATAATCCAATTCTTTGCAATTGCTAAAAAACGTGTCTTTTATTTTTTCAAACTCTGCCTTGCTTCTATATTTTCCACTCATAGCTCTTCTCAATACATCAGCATCACTCAAATCTAGACCTGCAAAATGGTGCGCCACTTTTATCACATCTTCCTGATACACCATAACGCCATAAGTCTCCTTAAGCAACTCTTCCATTTTGGGGTGTAGATAATCAAAGTCAGTAGGGTTATGGTAGCGGTGAATATATTGTCGCATCATACCGCTTTGCGCCACGCCGGGCCTTATAATTGAACTGGCCGCAACAAGCGTCAGGTAATCATCGCAACGTAGTTTGAGTAGTAATTGTCGCATCGCCGGACTTTCAATATAAAAGCAGCCTATAGTGTCTGCCGCGCGTATTTTAGCAGCTAGTTGTTCCATCTTTTTTAAATGCCTCAATGTTGTGAATGTTGATGGTTTGTTGTTTATTTTCTTTTACTAAAGCCATGCATTCTTTTATATGACCAAGGCCGCGTTGGCTCAAGTATATCTAACTTATACAAACCAATTTTTTCGGCTACATACATATCAATTTGTGTAGTGAGGAAACCCCTTGGGTGGTAATGCGGTAGCTGAATAATAATTGAGTGGTTCGTGGCTAATAAGCATGCCGCCTGCATGTATGCTTAGGTTGTTTGGAAAGTCTTGCAACAGACTTCCATAGTGTAATATTTGTTTAAAGATCTTATCAGGTTTTGCTATGTTGGTGTCTAACTGATCGATCTCTTCTTTAGGCAGGCCGAAAACTTTACCAAGTTCTCTAACAACAGCTTTGCTTTGAAAAGTAGTGTAGGCCGCTATAAGCGATACATGATCATGACCATAACGCGTAAAAATATAATCAATCATTTCATCGCGGTCGGTCCATGAAAAATCAATGTCAAAGTCTGGCGGAACAGAACGTTTAGGATTTAGGAATCGTTCAAAATATAGATCTAGTTCTAGAGGATCAACATCTGTAATTTCTAAACAGTAGGCTACTATTGAGTTAGCGCCGCTACCTCTGCCGACATAGAAAAACTCCCTACTTTTTGCATAGCGAATTATATCCCATGTGATAAGAAAATATGCCGTAAAATTTAGATCATTAATAATCTTTAATTCTTTTGTGATGCGTTGTTTTGCTATTGCGTTGTTTTTACCATAGCGCCTTTCCATACCATCGAAAGCTAATTTCTTCAATAGCTTTTTATCATCAGCTTCTGTAGTTGAATAAAGTTTTTTGGTTTTATCGGTGCTAAACTCAATATCGATAGTACAGCTGTCCATCAATTTTTCTGTAGCTGCTATAATGGTTGGATGTTCCTCAAAAATTTCTTTGAGCGCTTCTTCTTGAATAAAGAATTCGTGCTTGCCGGCAACGTCTTGCTGAGTAAGTTTTGTGCCAATTACGTTTTTATCAATTGCCCTTAGAAGCTGATGAATGTTGTAATCGCTTTTGCCTTCGTTAAAAGTAACTGGGTGACGGATAACAAATTTTGAAGAATGGTCTGCTACATTAAATCCGTACAGTTTATTTAATTCGATTGCTTGAATTCCAATGAATTCTTGACAGTTCAAATCCTCAACATTATGAAAGCCAAACGGATAAATGATAAACACATTTTCATCCAAAGCAGGCGTTGATGGAAATGGGGTTTTAGATTGTAAATGATGCGATAGGAATTTATGAATTTGATACAAACCTTCATTATTTTTTGCCAGCAAGATGTACAAAAAATTATGATCGTTTCTAACCTCTACACCCGCTATAGGTTTAATGTTTTGCGCCTGGCAATAAGCAACAAAATCCCATAAGTCTGTTGTATTATTTATGTTGGTAAGCGCAAGTGCTTTTGCGCCATGTGCCGCTGCAAGCCCAACCAATGCTTCTGTTTTAATGGTTCCATAACGGAGGCTGAACCAGGTTTTGCAGTTTAGGAACATGGGCGAGATTTATAAATTGTATTTCGTAAATATGGGAGTGGAAGACAGAGTGCTAACTCTGTACTGAAAAATTTGTAGCGCTTTTTTAAAGTATTTTCTATGGGGCCACCTGCTCTTCTGACCAAACCTTCACCAAACTGTTTTTTTATACTGTCAATGGATTGGTACAAATGGATCATCTCCTGCGTATCATCAAACAAATTGATCTGGTAATTGCCGGGTACCATGTGGCTAACACGTACGCCTATTAATCGCACTAACATTCTTCTTTCATACAACTTATTAAATAGATCTTTTGCAACTGCTATAAGAGTATGATCGGCTGCAGTGTAGGGTATGGTCACTTGCTTGGTAAGCGTTTGAAAATCGCTATATCTTATCTTAACGGTAAGGCATCCTGCAAGTTTATTATTACTGCGCATTTCAAACGCAACTTGCTCCGTCATGCGTAACAATTCTCTGTGCAGAAAATGAATATCAATGGTGTCGTTGTCAAAAGTATTTTCGGTACCAATACTTTTTTGCTCGTGGTATGGAACTACAGGCGTCTCATCAATACCATTAGCCCTTCGCCATAATTCAATGCCATTTTTACCTAAGAGATTAATCATCATTTCTACCGGTATCTGGCTTAGTACGCGAATGGTTTCTACGCCCATACTTTTTAAGAGTGCTCCGGTTTTGTTGCCAACCATCGGCATTTTTTCAATAGGTAGCGGTGCTAAAAAATCTTTCTCTTCCCCAAAAGGGATATGTGTTTGGCCATTTGGTTTTATTTCGTTGGTGGCAACTTTGCTAATAAGTTTATTGGTGGCCAATGCAAATGAAATACTTAAGCCGGTAGACTTGGTGATAGTCTTTTTTAACTCATCCGTGTACTTTAAGCATCCGAAAAATTTATCCATGCCGGTCATGTCCACATAAAATTCATCAATGCTCGATTTTTCAAACAATGGTACATGCGCGCCGATAATTTCAGTTACTTCTCTGGATGAGGTGGAGTAGGATTCCATATCGCCTTTTATGATCAATGCCTCGGGGCAAAGGCGCTTTGCAAGCTTTATAGGCATGGCACTATGGACACCAAACTTTCTTGTTTCGTAACTGCAAGCTGCTACCACGCCGCGTTCGCCACCGCCTACTATCACTGGTCTGCCTATAAGTTTTGGATTTTTTTTGCGCTCTACGCTAACAAAAAAAGCATCTAAATCAAAATGGGCAATATTGCGATTATTAAGGTTCATGGTACAAGAAATTTGAGATGAAAAACAAACCGAATGAAAAATTATGGTGCATGAATTACATAGGTTACAACACCCCAAATAGAAAACTCGGCAAATGGATCTACATCCAACGGCGCTAGTTTATTCGTTTCGGGTATCAGCCTTATTTTATTGAAACTTTTCTCCAGTCTGCGCACCATCATTTCTCCATTAAGTAAAGCCACTACAACTTTGCCGTTTGTGTTGGTGATGCTTCTATCCACTATCAAAGCATCACCGCTAAAAATGCCGGCGCCTGTCATGGCATCTCCATTCATCCGAAAGAAAAATGTTGCCGGCTTATTACGAATCAATTGTTCATTTAAATCAAAGTTGTGCTGTATGTTTTCTTGGTCCGTCATAAAGGTATGATGTAAAATTACTAAATACTTTAGCAATCGTAATTAAAAAAATAGGTTTAGAATAATCGAATTTGTTCGCCCGGCCTGCTAAAGCGACTGCAATCCAGGTCAAGTCTTTCATGCACAAGGCCGTATTTAACGGTGTACTTTTTATATTGCATTGCTACCATATCCGCAATATGTCCTGAGCCTCTCATGCGACGTCCCCAATCACTGTCGTTTACTTTGCCACCGTGGCTATCCTCAATCATGTGCCAAACTTTATCTGCCCGATCTGCAAAGTTTTTATGCAACCAATCATGAAATAAAATTTTGATGGCACCATTCAATCTGATGAAAGTATAAGCCGAAAACGTAGCACCTGCATCGGCCGATGCTTTAATGATGTCGTGCATTTCATGGTCGTTCAAGCCGGGTATCATGGGGCCTAACATTACGCCCATCTTTACACCAGCCTTACTCATTTCTTCAATTAAGCGAATGCGTTGTTTGCCAGTGGTAGTTCTTGGTTCCATTACGCGCCGTAGGTCTTCGTTAAAAGATGTGATTGAAACCAATATGCTAACCAAACGCTTACTTGCCATCTCACTTAGTAGATCTTTATCGCGAAGCATACCTGCATTTTTTGTTATCAATCCCACAGGTTGATTGAATGCATTGCATACTTCAAGTAGCTGTCTGGTAATTCTAAATTTTTGCTCAGCAGGTTGATAACAATCGGTATTGCCGCTAATGCTTATGGGCACACATTCCCATTTGGGATGCATTAGAAACTTGCGTAAAAGTTCGGGCGCATTCTCTTTTACAAGTATTTTTCGTTCAAAATCAATTCCGGCACTGTAGCCTAAATATTCAAATGAATTGCGGGCGTAACAATATATGCATCCATGCTCACAACCCTGGTAAGGATTCATGCTGTAAAACATACCTACATCGGGGCTCTCAACTTTGTTTACTACTGACTTAGCATTGGTTACCAAATACTGCGTTGCTTCATTTTTTTCTTCCCAATCGTCAATGCCTTCGGCATGTTCTTTCACCTGCTCGTTTCTCGCAAACTTATTATGGGTATTTAGTTGCGCTCCACGGCCTTTTACATAGTTTGGTGCTTGGTCATTACTGTTCATACTAAGGCAATATTTGCGGTTGAGCGTTAAGCAAAAAGGTTTCCCTGCGTAGTTGTAAACTGCTTATTTAAAAAATCAAACTTCTGCAAAGGCTTGTATGTTTTATCGCCTTCGTACCGTTGAAGTAATAACATACGGTGCGCCATAAATTTGCCGCTAAAGTTGGTATTGCTTAACTCGAGCCAGCCTTTTTCGTACTGCCATGGCAATAGATTTTTAGCAACAGTTATATAAAAATTTTCCATGAAATGCGGTTTTTGTAAATCGCTTTTCATCAGGCTTTGTGCGCCTTTCAAATCTTTCACCAATTGTTTTATTGCCACCGTGGTTTCTACATTTATGTAAATGGTGTGCGATGGCAGGCTGCCAAAATCCTTCAACTCAATTGATATTGCCTTTTGGATTGTAGCAATGGTTTTGAGCCTTGTTACGATGCGCTCCTCCATCATTTTCATTTGAGTGAAACTTAATAATGTTAGCTGCGGTTTACTCCAGGTAACAAATGGCATCTCATAGTTTTCTGCAAACTGTTGGCGTACGTTTATTATTTTATTGCACAGATCTTCGTGTGGCTGTAATACCAATAGGTACTCGCACATTTTGTAACCGGGCAAGGTGATGACTTCTTTTTTCATAATGAAATTTTAGTTAGCAACAGACCAACCCGCAGGTTGTAATCCAAATACATTGATGCATTTTTCCGCTTGCGGTTTGTGTTGTATCAAAGCCAATTCCTCTATCATGCACGAGTCATAAAAACTCTTTTGGCTGTACTCCATCAATAGGGGTAGGTAAGTTGCTTCGGGTACATTGTGGGCAATAGAAATGCAAGGGCGCTGTTCAAACTTTATGGGTGGACAGCTACATGATTGTACATAGTTGTTTATGCTATGCAATGCGTTTGTGAGGTTTGTAAAAGGTTGCGGATTTTGAACTCGTAAATGGATAGCATTGGGTGGAAAACCGCCATAATTATTTACAACTACTTCGAAACTTTTTTGTAGCAGGCAGATACGGCGCATATACCGCGCTATCGTTTCTTCCATCTCTTCTTTTGCAAAAAATTTTGCAATGGTGATGTATGGAGGTGCATAGAAATTGCCTGACAAATACCGGATTGATAGCTGCTGTTTTACCTCAACAATCTTATCTTTCAATGCCTTATTAGGCAAAGCCACTAAAGTATATTCTGTGCAAGAAGTATTGCTCTGGTTCGGTAAAGTTCGTGCTGCGGATTCTGTAAACATTTTATTGTATTGAACCAGTAAAGTTAGTGTATTGCTAAAGAATTTAGCAAAAGATATTGTTGTTTTAAAAGAAGATTTTACAGAAAGGAATGTTGCTATGGTGTTTTGTGCATAACCACCATACCACGAAAGTTTTCTTTCATTTGTGTAAATGGAAGTGTGTATGTGCCGGATTGAGTGAAGCCCATCTTCTTATAAAAACTAATGGCCTCATGGCTGCTGTCCATTGCCTTTAACCAGACAACTTTCTTATTGTACTGCGTTGCAACGTTGATGGTAAGGTTTACAAGCGCTTTGCCCAAACCTTTACCAACTACCTCTTTATTTAAGTAGATGCGCTCTAGTTCCAAAGCCTCAGAGGCAGACCAATCATCGTAACCCGCGTTTAAATTTATTTTTAAAAAACCAACAGGTTCATCAATAAAATAGCCAGGAAAAAGTTTGCATTTTCATCGGCCAACTCTTGTGTAAGTTGTTCTATAGAAAAGCTTCTATCAATATACCAAGCGCCACCATCGTGCCATAGGTGCAAGTAGTGATCGCAATAGGCTTGCAGGGCAACTTGCCGTAAGAGGGCAACATCCTGCACGCCAATCTGCTTTAGGCAAATGTTATCTGCCATATCAAATACTTTGAATTAAGCAGGGAGGTGAAAGTAGTGCTTAGAAGATTTTACCACTTTCATCGTTGCTTAGTAAACTAGTAAGCTCATCAGAAAAAATTTCCTGTTTACTGGCGAGCGCTTCTCTAAGCAAATCGTGTATAGTAATAATTCCTTGAAACTTGTCATCTTCAAAAACTGCAAGGTATCTGGTGCCCTTAGTATTCATCAGATACATACAATCTTCTACAGACTTCGACAAGGGCACTACGGGAACGTTTGTGGTCATCACCTGTCCAACCATGGTCTCGCGGCTGGAGCGGCCTTCTAAAACCAGTTTTCTTGTATAATCTCTTTCACTAAAAAGACCTATGTATTCGCCGTTTTCCATCACTATCAGGTAACTCAGGTTTACGGAGATCAATTTCTTAAGTGCATCTATCACCATTACGGATGGTTCAATGGTATTCGACGGCGTTTCTTTGATATCTAAAATATTTTCTACTGTACGCATGGCAACCGTGTTTCTTATTTTTTCGAGAACAAATTTACTTTTAATCTTATGACAGCCAAGATAAGTTATCGTAAGAATTTTTGAATGATAATCGCAACCCGGATTTATTAAATAAAAAAAGCCTCCGTTATTAAGCGGAGGCCTTCATTAATCACAACCCTCAAATCTATAAAGCAATTTGTTTTTCAGTTAGCATTTTGCGCATGTTGATCAATCCGTAGCGCATGCGCCCTAAGCGATGTATTGATGCTGCAGTTGGTCATTTGTGCAATTTCTTTAAAGCTTAAGATCAGCATAATGTCTTAGCACAATCACTTCTCTTTGCTCGTCCGGTAACATGTCTAACAATCTGCGCACACGATCGAACGATTGTACTTGAATCATTTTAGCATCAGCACCTTCTTCAGCCATATCTATCACATCAAAAATGTCTCTGTCATCACTTGTTTTAACGGCAGGTGTGCGTTTTACTCTGCGAAAATGATCAACACACAAGTTGTGTGCAATACGCATTGCCCATGGCAAAAACTTACCTTCTTCTGTATAACGGTTATTACGAATGGTATCAATTACTTTGATAAAAACATCTTGAAAAAGATCTTCAGCTAAATATTTATCTTTTACTAAGAAATAGAATTGAAGAGAAAATTTTGTCTTTGTAACGGAAAACCAAAACTTCTAAAGCTTGGCCGTTGCCCTCTTGAAAAGAGCGAACTAATTGGGTATCGGTTGATTGTTGAAATGTTTTCATAAACACTGGTTTTTATAAGGATATTTGGAAATTGGATATATTGGATATTGATTTTGGTTCTTTGTTTTCACTGAGGCCGGGTTTGCTATAGGCGCTAACTTTTTTTAAGGATTATAAATGGGTTGGTAATTTCGGCTCTTTCTTTTTCAACATTTTGGTTATTGTGTTGCTCCCTGTTTTTATTTTATTTCGAGGGAATTTTCTCGTTTTGAGAGCGTTGTTACTAACATGATGTGAAGTTCCACCAATCTTCTAAGTGATTATACCGCTAACGGCCACAAGTATATCCGAAAGAGCCGCAATTGTGCATTTTTAAAATAAATCCGTCCCACAGTAGGAAAAGCGCATATAATTGAAATAAAAATCTGTGGATTTCATAAGGTTCATACAATAAAATACCCCCTGTAAACTTATCAGCTTTTATTGTGTTTATTTTGCTACCGATATGGCAAAAAAAGAACGAATACAGAGGTTAAAGCAGGTAAGGTAAAGAAGAAAAGTCACCTATAGTTGAGGTGGATGCAAGCAAAAGCGTGTCAGAGCGAAATGATAATATATATAGTAAAGGGTGCAAGGGTACACAACCTAAAAAATGTTACAGTAGAGTTTCCCGAAACAAATTAATAGTGGTGACAGGTGTTTCGGGCTCAGGAAAATCATCACTTACTATTGATACATTATTTGCAGAAGGCCAGCGCCGTTATGCAGAAAGTTTAAGTGCATATGCCCGCCAGTTTATGGCGCGTATGAACAAGCCTGATGTTGATTTTATAAAAGGCCTTTGTCCTGCAATTGCCATTGAGCAAAAAGTAATTACCCGCACACCGCGCAGTACTGTAGGTAGCATGACGGAGATGTATGATTACCTGCGATTATTGTTTGCACGTGCAGGTCACACCATATCGCCCATAAGTGGCAGAGAAGTAAAAAAAGATGATGTAAAAGATGTGATAGATGCAATTAAAAACATTGCTGAAGGAAGCAAGGTTCTTAATACTTGCAACATTTAAACAACATGCCAACAGGGAGGTAAGAGAGGAGATGAACATCCTGCTGCAAAAAGGTTTTAGCAGAATGTATATTCAACAAGCAAATGCTAGAAACGAATTAGAAGATCTGTTGAGAATTAGATGAAGATGCTGACTGCAAGAAATAAGTAATATGCAATCGCCAGCTAAAATGTAGTCAAAAAGGATAACCTGCAGCTAGCATCTTATATACTTGATAGACAGAATTGTTGCCAAAGAATTTGATGAAGATGATATACACCGATTAAGTGATAGTATAGGCACCGCTTTTTACGAAGGTGAAGGCGAAATGTATATTGAAGATGGATGGCAGACAAACTGCTGCATTTCAGCAATAAGTTTGAGTTGGATGGAATTCAGTTTGAAGAGCCGGTTCCCAATTTATTTTCTTTCAACAATCCATTTGGTGCCTGCCCAGCTTGCGAAGGTTTTGGCAAGGTGTTGGGCATAGATGCCGACCTGGTAATTCCTGATAAAAGATTGAGTGTATATGAAGGTGCCGTTGCCCCATGGAAAGGAGAGAAGATGGGCTTATGGAAAGAGCATTTTATAAAAGCAGCCAAGACATTTCGATTTTCCCGTTCATACACCCATTGCAGATCTTACCAAAGAACAATACAATATACTTATGGAAAGGCAATGACATGTAAATGGCATCAATGATTTTTTTAAAGAAGTAGAACAGAACTTATATAAGGTGCAATACCGGGTAATGCTGAGCCGCTACCGCGGCCGAACTATTTGCCCGGAGTGTGAAGGCTACCGCTTGCGAAAAGAAGCATTGTATGTAAAGGTGGGTGGCAAACATATTGGCGAGCTTATGCGAGATGCCGGTAAAAGATCTGCAACAATGGTTTAACAATTAGAGCTAAGCGAATACGATCAGCAGGTTGCAAAACGAATATTGATAGAAATAAATCACCGCTTAAAAACATTGCTAGATGTGGGCTTAGGCTACTTAACCCTAAACCGTTTGGCAAATTCGTTAAGTGGTGGCGAAAGCCAGCGCATACAACTTAACACGAAGCCTAGGCAGTAATCTTACCAATTCATTATACATATTGGATGAACCATCTATTGGCTTGCATCAGCCGCGATACAGAACGGCTGATTAGAAGTATTAAAAGAATTGCGCGACCTTGGCAATACAGTAGTGGTAGTGGAGCACGATGAAATGATGATGCGTGAAGCCGATCATATTATTGATATGGGTCCGCTGGCAAGTCACTTGGGTGGCGAAGTAGTGGCTGAAGGAAATTATGATGAAATAATTGCAAACCCTGAAAGCCTTACCGGTAAATATCTAAAAGGCGAACTATGCTATTGAACCGCCCAAACAGTACTGCGAAAATGGAAACGCAGTATAACAGTAGAAGGTGCACGGCAAAATAATCTTAAAGAATATTACTGTAGCAGTTTCCATTGAATGTATTGTGTGTGGTAAGTGGTGTAAGCGGCAGTGGTAAAACAACTTTGGTAAAGCAGATATTATATCCGGCATTAAAAAAATTAAAAGGCGAATTTGCTGATAAAGTTGGTTTTCATAAAGCATTACCGGCGATGTTGAATAGATTAGATCAGATAGAAATGATCGATCAAAATCCTATTGGTAAATCATCCGAAGCAACCCTGTTACTTATATAAAAGCATACGATGAAATAAGGGATTTGTATGCAAAACAAGCCATGAGCAAAAATGCGTGGCTTTCAGCCCAAACATTTTTCTTTTAATGTAGATGGTGGCCGTTGCGATGCCTGTAAAGGTGAAGGTGAACAGGTGGTGGAAATGCAGTTTTTAGCCGATGTTCATTTGGTATGTGATGTATGCAATGGCAAACGATTTAAAGAAGAAGTGCTGGAAGTAACCTATAAAATGAAAAGCATTCATGATGTGCTGGAAATGAGTGTGGATGAAGCGATTGAATTTTTTAAAGACGAAGAAGAATCTATTGCCAAAGCCATACAACCATTGCAGGATGTGGGCTTGGGTTATATAAAACTTGGCCAAAGCAGCGATACCTTAAGTGGTGGCGAAGCACAACGTGTAAAGCTTGCCAGCTTTTTAGGAAAAGGCAAAGGTGCAGGACATATTCTTATTCATTTTTGATGAACCAACAACAGGCTTGCATTTTCATGATATAAAAAAATTACTCGCTTCTTTTAATGCATTATAGAGCAAGGGCATTCCATACTTGGTAATTGAACACAATACCGATGTAATAAAAAGTGCCGATTGGGTAATTGATCTTGGCCCCGAAGCCGGTGATGAGGGTGGCAATCTGGTGTTTGCCGGTGTGCCACAGAAATTAAAGGCTGCAAAAAACAGCCACACCGGCCGTTTTATGTAATTAATTTTTAATTAAATTTAATTTTCATAAATACAAAAGCTGTTATCGAAATCCGCTAGATTTGTTGTCCCAATCTTCTTTGAACATTCCTCATAAATTCAATAGATCCTAGTCTATTTATTAATTATTTATACTTTTTGTATGAGGAAATTTTATGTATTAGCTGTGTTTTTTATTTTTATTTTAGGGAAAGGAACTGGGCAAGTTAAATGGACAGAAGCCAGATATGATCATTTATGGACAACAGGCAGTAACTGGTCAACTAATACGATACCATCTGCGACTGATAACGTTATTTTAGATAATTCTAATATTACTGGAGATTATACTGTTATACTACCTGGCAATGCAACAGTTCAAACAGTGAAATCCTTACAAATGGGATATTGTGGGAATACTTAATTCTATTTCACTAACAATTGATAATAGTCCTAATGCAATACCTAATGTTTTAACTATCAATGGAGGCTCTTTAACTGCTCTTCATATACAAAATGGAGGAATTTAGAAAATAAATCTCTAAACGGCACTAGAGCTATCCTGTTGAATTCTTCAACAGATGTATTTAAAATGTCAGGTAGTGGTCAATATATTCATGCGACTTTGGGAAACATTCCGCAAAGAACTTCGGTTCAACAAATGCAAACTATGATTTTGCTACAACTTCTATGTTTGAACTTAAAAACCCTGTTTTTGATTACAATCCTGTTTATGGAACTTACAAATACAATACCGCTGCAACAAGTAGTTTAACATCTGACTAAATACCTTAAATATAAATGGTGATTTATATGTTTTAAGTGGAAGCTTTGGTACCGGAGCTAGTAGCTCCAATACGATTAATATTACTCAAAATGTATCCATTTCTTCTGGTGCTACATTTCGTGGAAATAGTAGCTCGACTTAGGTCCAATATCAACAATCAATATAGGTGGAAATGTAATAGGGGCGGGTTTATTTCAAGGAAACTCTAGCCCTAACGGTACAACTAATATCACAGTCGGTGGAAATATTACAACCCTAATAAGTTTTGGCAGCGGTTCGACTTTTGTGAATTTTTCAGGAGGGACATCATCAGTAATTTTTGCTCCCTGAATGGATCAACTCCGACAGTCAAAGACATTGTTATAGCTTCAGGAAAAGTAGTCACATACAATCCACCGTCTAATATAAATCTTTCTGTTGATAATAATCTTACAGTGAATGGAGCATTAAACATGGGTTTGAAAACAATAAGTGGCTCTGGTATATTTACTTTATCAGATGGAGCCACTTTGGGTATTGGTTCACCTCTAGGAATTACAGCTTCTGGAACTAATGGAAACATAATTACAGCTAATAGAAATTTTTCCTCAGCGGCTAATTACCACTATAATGGTAGCACAAGTCAAGTAACAGGAAATGGATTAATAGGTGCTAACAATTTAATAATAAGTAATCCAGCCGGAGTTTCCATTAACAACCCTGTTTCTGTCAAAGGTCTTTTGTCTTTCGGTAATGTTAATGGAAGTACTATAACTACTAATGGGAATCTTACGCTTAAGTCTCAAACTGATGCATCAGCTCGTGTGGCTGATCTAACAAATAATGGTTTAAACTCTGGAAATGCAATTTTAGGCAATATAACAGTTGAACGTTTTATTCCAACTGCAAAAAGGGCATGGAGATTGTTGACTCCTTCTGTTTCAGGCGGAACAATTAATTTGGGTTGGCAAGAAGGAGCGGTACAAAATGAAAATCCGAAGTCTGGTTTTGGAACACTTATAACTGGTGGGAGTGCTTATGCAAATGCTGAGGCAGCCGCAGTTGATGGCTTTGATTTTATAAATACCGGTGGTACACCTTCTATTCGCACATATACACCTGGTACTACTACTGGTCATTGGAACGCCACAATAACGCCGAAATCTGGTTTTGGTTATGCTCAAGCATATATGTTATTTGTAAGAGGTGATAGGTCAGTTACGACTGGTACGCCTACTACTACTACACTTCGTGCAACCGGAGGATATAAATCGGACGCTAACGTAGCTATTGATCCCGCTCAAAGTCATACTTTAGTTGGCAACCCTTATCCATCTCCAATAGATTTTGAGGCTATATACCAAAGCAATTCAACAAAAGTAAAACGACTTTTCTGGATCTGGGATGCAACTGCCGGAACTTTTGGAGCGTATAAGCTTATAAATTATGAAAGTGGCAACAATACTCAAGCAATTTATCAGGCTATTCCTGCACCTTTCAATAGTACAGGTGCAGACTTAAAAACAATACAATCAGGACAAGGTTTTTTTGTAGAGCCAACTATGACAGGAGGTAACTTAAATATCATTGAAGCACATAAAACTTCAGCAACGGTAGCTACACCAATCTTTAGAGTTGGTAATGGTTCTAATGAAAGATTACGTGTCAACTTGTACCAATTGAATAGTGATGGTACATCAAATATTGCAGATGGTATACAAGCACGATATGACAATAATTACACCGATGCCGACAACATAGGTAAGATTTCAAACTTTAATGAGAATCTCGCAATTGCCTATAATGGAAAAGATGTGATAGTACAATCAAAAAAGTTGATGGATAATGGCGATACTATTTTTCTGCGCTTATGGAATACAACAACTAGAAATTATCAATTTCAATTTAAAGCAGATAATTTTTCTCACACATCACTCACCGCCTTTCTTGAAGACAAGTACTTAAACACAAGCGCACTTATAGACTTAAAGGAGGCAATAACCACAATAAACTTTTCCATTACTACAGATGTTGCTTCTGCTGATCCAAATAGATTTAGAATAGTGTTCAAAGTTCTTGAAACATTACCTGTATCCATTTCGTCAATAAACGCTTATGAAAAAGGTAGAGGTGTTAGTGTTGAATGGAACACTTATGCAGAAATCAACGTAAAAGCATACGAGGTCGAAAATCGATTAACGGACGGGACTTTACCTTAGCTGGAAGTGTGAAAGCGCTTGGAAGCAACAGCTCAATTAATAATTATAATTGGCTTGATTTAAATCCGGCAGAAGGGAATAATTTTTACAGATTGAAAGTAATCGATCAGTCAGGCAAGAGTAAGTATAGTTCTATCGTAAAAGTCAATATAAATAGGAAACTTTCTGGAATTAGTGTTTTCCCAAATCCTGTCATTGGAAATCAGCTATCAATTGAACTAAAAAATAAATCTGCCGGAAAGTATTATCTCAAACTCTTCAATTTAACGGGTCAAATTCTTTTAAACGCAATTATTAGTCATAATGGAGGCTCTGCAACAGAAACTATAAACCTGCCAACTAGTTTAAATGCAGGAGCTTATCATGTGCAGCTAATTGATGAAACAGGAAACCAAGAATTAATTAAAATCATTAAAAAATGATAAAATGAAAATATTAAAAATTATCACTAAAATATCATTGGTTTTGATGCTTATTCTATCAAGTAACATCGACTCTTATGCGGATGAATTTGGAGAAGATGGAAATGAAGAAAATGCACTTGAAGGGGGTTCACCAGGAGATGGATTAGGAGAGGATGTAGATGGTGCTCCTATTGACGGTGGCCTAAGCCTGCTAGTTGCCGCAGGTGTAGCCTACGGTGCAAAGCGCAACTATAAAAGCAGTTAGAAAAGACCAAAACGTACACGTAGATTGGAATGTTGCCAATGAATTAAATACGGAGATTTATGAAGTAGAAAAATCGTTAGATGGAAGGCAATTTAGCAAAGTTGGAAGTGTAAGTAAATTGCCAAGCAACACGGCTGCAAATTATTTGTGGATTGACAATAATGCTACAAGCTCAAATATTTATTATAGAATAAAAGGGTTAGATGTTAGAGGTTCTTCCAAATACAGCGCTATAGTGAAAGTTCAATCTATAGCAGGCAAAGCTAGAATTGTGGCTTATCCTAATCCAATACAGGGTAAAGTTTTAAATCTGCAGTTCTCTCAACAACCGCAATCAAATTTTGTCATCCAAATGTATAATGCTGCTGGACAGGAGATTTTTAATAAAGTAATTTCTCATACTGGAGGTTCTGCAACATATACATTATCACTTGGAGAAGGAATGAGGAAAGGTGCATACGATCTGAAGATTAGCAATGGTGAACAAACAACTACTCAAAAGATTATTTGTAATTAAAAATATCTAAAAAATAACTTATGAAACAGATAGCCATCATGTTTTCAATCATTGTATTCTTATTTCTGTTGGTTCCCTCAATATCACTAGCACAAGAAAAATATAGAGGAGATGGAGAAGTGGAAACTATAGATGATAATGGTATTGGAGACGGAGATCCAATAAAAAACCCGGAAGGAGACACTCCTTTTGACGGTGGCCTCAGCCTATTAGTAGCCGCAGGTGTAGCCTACGGTGCAAAGCGCGCACACAATCAACGCAAAAAGCGAAAGGATAATCACACAGATTAAATCTGGTAAATAGCTATAAACAACAAAAGGTTCTATTACAGAACCTTTTGTTGTTTATGTAGCTTTTTAAATCTATCTCAATCTATCCAAACTCTTCACCAGCTTCTCATCTTTTCTAATACCCTGAATGGCTAAAATGAAAAGTACTACTAATGCTATAGGTAGCAGAGCACCCCATGAATAGTTGGCCTTAGCAATGGTATTGTTTGATTTAAAATCTTCTATCTGCCAAACCTGCAACGCAATAAGTAAAATGGACAAGAGTAATCCCACCAAAGTGAGCTTAAATTGTGTTGGCCGTTTTTTAAAAAGAAAATGGCTGTGACAGCTATTAAACCGGTAGCTATACTTACAGCAAAAAGTAACAGGCTTTGCGTAGGTACAAATCGTATTTCCTCGCCCATGCCGGTAATGGCGGTGTACAGCGGTAATTGAGTGAACAAGAATGCAAATATGGCGGCTAGCAGAAGCCATATTGTTTGTTTGCGTTGTATCATATCATAAGTTATTTAAAAGAAATTATTTTGAGACTCATAATTATGTATCTGCAATTATTAGCCCAGCTCTGGGTATAAGGGAAACTGCTTCATAAACTCGTTAACCTTGTTTCGCACACCTGTTATAGAACCTTCGTTGTCTGCATTCATCAATACTTCATCAATCACATCTACTACAAATTGCATGTGATCTTCCTTCATACCACGGGTTGTAATTGCCGGTACACCTACTCTGATACCGCTTGTTACGAAAGCACTCTTATCATCGTAAGGCACCATGTTTTTATTGATGGTAATATCGGCCTGGCCTAATACATTTTCTGCTTTTTTGCCACTGATGTTTTTGTTTCTTAGATCAATTAACATTAAATGGTTATCAGTACCGCCACTTATAATGTTGTAACCTTTATTTACAAATGCTTTGGACATAGCCTGCGCATTGCTGATTACCTGGTTGGCATAATCGGTAAATTCATCCGTCAAGATTTCTCCAAATGCAATGGCTTTTGCAGCAATAACGTGTTCTAATGGTCCGCCTTGTGTGCCGGGAAAAACAGCCATATCCATCAGGTTGCTCATCATGCGCGTGTTGCCTTTAACATCTTTTAAACCAAAAGGGTTTTCAAAATCGGTCTTCATTAGTATTACACCGCCTCTTGGTCCGCGTAACGTTTTGTGGGTGGTTGATGTAACAAAATGGCAATGGTCAAATGGAGAATTTAATAAACCCTTTGCTATTAATCCTGCAGGGTGTGCCATGTCGCACATTACAAACGCTCCAACTTCATCTGCCACTTTTCTTATTCTTGCATAATCCCAATCGCGACTGTAAGCACTTGCTCCGCAAATGATCATCTTTGGTTTTACTTCGCGTGCTTTGGCTTCCAGCATATCATAATCTACCAAGCCCTCTTCTCTGGTTACGCCATAAAAATGTGGCTTATAAAGTTTGCCACTAAAGTTTACTGCACTACCATGTGTAAGGTGTCCGCCCATACTTAAATCTAAACCCAAAATATCATCGCCCGGTTGAAGTGTAGCCAGCATTACGGCTGCATTTGCTTGCGCGCCGCTGTGTGGTTGCACGTTAGCATATCGCAATTGAAAATTTCTTTCAAACGGTCTATTGCTAATTGTTCTGTTTGGTCAACAATTTCGCAACCACCATAGTAGCGCTTTCCCGGGATAGCCCTCTGCGTATTTATTAGTCATTACATTGCCCATAGCTTGCATTACTTGCAGGCTGGTAAAGTTTTCAGAAGCTATCAATTCTAAACCATGCCTTTGGCGTTGAAGTTCTTGGTTTATAAGGTCAAATACAAGCGTATCTCTTTGCATCAGATGAATGAGTTTTGGCAAAAATAATAGTAAAAAAAGAAATGTTAGAAACTTAGCTTAAGCCGCAACCTATAAGTAGTAATCAGCTGTTCATAGAAATAGAAGTAAAAACTGAAACCGATTACATTGATTGTCAGAGACCTCTCAAAACGTGTAAATTTCTTAGGGCAACAATAGCAAAATATATTACTTTCACAATCTTGTTGAATCGATCAGGTATGGAAATGTTAATGTGATTTAACCCCGATGTGAGTGCCTGATCTTCAATCAACAAATAACTTCCAATGAAAGCTATTATTCCTGTTGCAGGGGCCGGAGCTAAATTAAGGCCTCATACATATACCCAACCAAAAGCGCTGATACCGATAGCCGGTAAAACCATTCTTAAGTTTTATTGTTGATCAATTGCACGAAGCAGGCATCAAAGAATTTATTTTTATAGTCGGGTATCTGGCTGAAAAGATTGAAAGCTACGTACGCCTGACCTACCCAAATCTTACCTGCCATTTCGTTCATCAAAATGAAAGACAAGGCACGGGTCATGCAATTCAATTGGCGCGTCATCTGGTTGGCAACGAGCCAATATTTGTAGCTTTGGGAGATACTATTTGCGAGTACGACGTAAAGGAAATGGTGAACAGTCCGCACAATGTGCTTGCAGTAAAAAAGGTAGATGATCCCCGAAATTTTGGTGTAGCTGAACTTGATGCCGATGGCTTTATTGCACATGTGGTTGAAAAGCCCGCTATACCTAAAAGCAACCTGGCGTTGGTGGGTTTGTATAAAATTGTTGATACTAAAGCATTGTACGGATGCGTGCATAAATTGTTTGAAGACGACATTAAAGAGTTACGGCGAATATAACTTAACAGATGCATTGGATTGCATGCTTGAAAAAGGTGTGAAATTTAAAGCCATCAGGGTAAAGAACTGGTTCGATTGTGGCAAGAAAGAAAGCTTATTGGAAAGCAATGCTACGCTACTGAAAAAAACCGGAGGCAATGTACTTGAAACGCATGAGCACGAAAATACCATCATTATACCACCGGTAAGTATAGCACCGGGTTGTGTTATTAAAAACTGCATCATTGGTCCACATGTGGCTATAGGTGCAAATACCAACATTCAATTTTCCGTAGTTCGCGAGAGTATTATTGGCTCTTACACCAACCTGTTCGAAGTTGTGATTGATAACTCGCTAATAGGAAGTGATGCCTCAGTAAAAGGCTTGAGCCGTAGCCTGAACATAGGTGATAACACAGAAATAGAGTTTGGGTAAATGGCATTGATATGAATTCTTTCTCCAATCGCGTTACGCGGCTCTTCAACATTTCAATACCAATTATTCAGGCCGGTATGGTTTGGGCCAGCGGTTGGAAACTTGCAAGTGCCGTTAGCAATGCCGGCGGACTAGGCATTATAGGCGCTGGAAGCATGAACGAGGAGACATTGCGACATCACATTAGACAATGTAAGCTAAGCTACTGATAAACCATTTGCCGTAAATCTTCCCATCTTATATGCAGCGGTTGATAAGCAGATCAACATTATTATTGAAGAGGGAGTGCCAATAGTGTTTACAAGTGCTGGCAGTCCCAAAACATTTACACCATTACTGAAGCAACATAACATTACGGTTGTGCATGTTGTTAGTAGCAGCCTTTTTGCCAAGAAAGCCGCTGACGCGGGATGTGATGCAGTAGTGGCTGAAGGCTTTGAAGCGGGGGGCCATAACGGTCGCGAAGAAACCACAACCATGGTATTGATACCTGCTGTATGCGCTGCGGTTGATGTACCGGTAATTGCTGCAGGAGGCATTGCTACAGGCAGACAAATGCTGGCGGCTATGGTTATGGGTGCAGAAGGTGTGCAGATCGGAAGCCGATTTGTTTGTAGTGATGAAGCATCCGCTCATGTCAATTTTAAGCAAGCAATTATAAACGCAGATGAAGGTGATACGATGTTGAGCATGAAGCAGGTTGTGCCTGTTAGACTAATGAAGAATAAATTTTTCAATGACATAAAAACTGCCGAAAATAATGGTGCATCACCCGCTGATCTTGCAGCTATATTAGGAAAGGGCAGAGCGAGAAAAGGAATGTTTGAGGGAGAGATGAACGAAGGTGAACTGGAGATAGGACAAGTAAGTGCGTTGATAAATGAGATTAAGCCTGCCGCCGAAATTGTAACCGAAATCTGGGATGAATTTAATGTAGCTTTATTGCATCCCTTAAGGTAAAATGCATGAGATTAAGATTGATGTTAAGCATCGTAGCTTTTATACTTAGCAACGCTTTATTTGCGCAACGTAAGCTTTCCGGTATTGAAGGTTTTGTAAAAGATTCTGCTACAACCAAAACGATGATTGATGCTGTTGTAACCATTAGTTCATCGGAAATGGAAGGTCAAAAAATTGCAGTTACTAATACAAAAGGATTCTACAAATTTATCAAACTTCAACCTGGTACTTATACTGTTACTTTTGAGATGGAAGGTTACAAAAAACATACACAAGAAAACATTCAATTAACTCCTAGGGTTTTGCAAAGATTAAATGTAAAATTGATAAGGGGTAATGAGACAAATGATAAAGTGGTGCGACCTCAATTTAAAAAGAATCAACTTGTTTTTTAGCGATCAATAAAAAATGGGAAGTTTATATAAATAAAGAAGGGCACCCTATAAAAAGAGTGCCCTTTTGCTATACGATAAATTATGATCTACGTCTTTCTAAAAGCCCACTTCGACATCTCTTTCCATGTTACTTTTTTTCCGTACATCAGAATACCTGTTCTGTAAATTTTAGCAGCTAACCATGTGGTGCCTACGAAACCTAAAATTAATAATACAAAGCTTAAGATCAACTCCCAGGCCGGCACGCCATAGGGCAACCTGCCCATCATAACAATAGGTGATGTTAAGGGGAATAAACTACCAAATAAAGCCAGTCCACTGGTAGGGTCATTTACTGCTTTGGTCATAATCACTATACCAAATATGATAGGAAATGTGATAGGCAACATTAAACTTTGCGCATCTTGTGGGTCTTCATTTACAGCGCTGCCAACAGCGGCAAATAATGAGGAGTATAAAAAATATCCTCCTAGAAAATAGAAAATGAAGCAAGCGAAAATTAGCCCAATATTTATTTGTTGTAAACCTTCCATAAGTGAAGCCAGCATACCGGTTTTTGCAGATTGTGCCACCTGCACACCGGCAGGCTGAATGGCTGAGGCTGCCGCCTGGTCCATCAATTGAGGAAATATAAGTGGTAATAACATTTGGAGCCCTACTACCAAAATACCCCATATAACAAACTGCAATAAGCCAACAGCGCCAATGCCTGTTATCTTACCCATCATCAGTTGAAAAGGCTTTACACTGCTTATGATAACTTCTGCAATGCGGCTTACTTTTTCTTCCATAACGCCACGCATTACCATTGTGCCATAAATAAATAAAACAAAGTAGATCAGAAAACCTGAGATCATACCTACACCATATGCAATACCGGCAACATTTTTCTTTTGTCCGCTGCCTTCAATGGATGAGAATTCTATGGCTCCTTTCTTTTGAATGCTATCTAACTTAGATTGGCTAATATTAAGTGAGATCAATCTTCTATTTTCTAAAGCATTGTTTAAGCGCCGCTCTATCTTGTCTTGCGTCATCATCCCCATACTTTTGCCCGTAACTACATTAATGCTTTCAGGGTTCATTACATCCATGTTTTCGGGGATGGATACATAGGCATCAAATTGCTTCGAAGTAAGTTTTTTGCGTAGCGATTCATCACTCTCGCCCTCAACAAAACTAAACTGCATATCAGTGTCTTTATCATCAATTTTACCACCAAAAATGTTGGCTCTATCAGCTACAGCTATCTTCAATGCTGACTCAGAGTTTACGCTGAAGTAGATCATCATAGCATAAAAACCAAAGATGATTACGGGTAGTAAAATGGTACTTAGTAAAAAAGTCTTTTTTTGCACGCGTGACGTAAACTCACGGGTTGCGACTATTAAAATTTTGTTCATAAGAATTATGTAAAAGATTATGCTATAGGTTGAAACTGTCTGCTGGTTTTAGTGCCTTCAACCAGATGGATAAAAATATCATTGAGCGATGGTAAGATCTCATTGAAGCCTTCAATAGTAACCTGATGTTGTAGAAAATATTGCAGCACATCATTGCTGTTGTTTCTTTCATTGATCTTTACGGTGAGCTTGTTTTTATGCTGCTTTAAAATAGTGAAGCTGTCATTTGAAAGATCATTAGGAATATCACTTAGCTGTATGTTAAAAACGTGTTCCTTAAACGATTGCTTTATATTGCTGACAGTTCCGTCTAATATTTTTTTACCTTGATTTACCAAAACAATATGGTCGCAAATTTCTTCTACCTGCTCCATGCGGTGAGTGCTAAAAATAATGGTAGAGCCTGTTTGTGCTAATGCATGAATCTCGTCTTTAATGAGGTTGGCATTTACCGGATCAAGTCCACTGAATGGTTCATCTAAAATAATAAGTTGAGGTTGATGCAAGACAGTGGTGACAAACTGCAACTTTTGACTCATACCCTTGCTTAGATCTTCAACCTTTTTATTCCACCAGCTTTCCATGCCCAACCTTTCGAACCAGTATTTTACTTTATGCAATGCATCTGCTTTAGATAAACCTTTAAGGCGTGCGAGGTATAAAGCCTGCTCTCCGATCTTCATTTTTTTATACAGGCCGCGCTCTTCGGGCATGTATCCAATATTGATGATGTCATTTTCTGCATCGAACTTTCTTCCGTTAAAAATAATCTCTCCGGCATCAGGATAAAAGATACCAGTGATCATGCGAAGTAAAGTTGTTTTGCCGGCACCATTTGGTCCTAATAAACCAAAGATGCTTCCTTGTTCAATGGAAAAGCTAATGTCGTCTACAGCCTTCTGCGTAGCATAAAATTTTTGAAGATTGTTTAGTTGAAGTATGTGCATGTATAAGGTTTGAGGTTGGTGCGCCAAATGTAAGTTTTACCACGTTTTTTAAGGAGATAAATTATAAACGGTGATAACTAATGGATGAACTGCAATGTGAAATTATATTAGTTGCCGGGAGTGATCTTATATCAACTAAAGCTCTTCGAGCATGTTTACCACGCCTTCTCTTTTTAGTATCAGATAACCTAGTCTATCATTACTAATTCCTTCTTTTAAATAGTAACTAAACACCAACTGGTCATCAACTACGCTGGTTTCAAAATAAGAAAATTGTATGTTGGAGTAAGCACGTAAACCCTCACCAATTTCATATAAATGTGTTGAAAGAATAAACAAGGCATTCGGCATTTTTCTTAAACCCTCAATTACAGCTATGCTACACTTCATAGCATCTTGTACATTGGTTCCCTTGAATAATTCATCAATAAGTATAAGCCAGTTGCGGCCATCGTTTATTTTTTGAATCGTTTTTTTTATGCGCTGAACTTCGTTAAAAAAATAGCTTTCGCCTTTTGTTATATTGTCTTCAACCTGAATGTTACTTAGCAAACCATCAAACAAACTAAGCTTTAAACTTTTTGCAGGTACGCCCATACCTAAATGAGCCAAATAAACTGATACGCCAACAGCTTTAATAAAGGTGCTTTTGCCGGCCATGTTTGCACCTGTTAGAAATAGAAAGTTTTTTTCTTTATCTAACGCAATATCATATGCAATTGGCACATGCAGCATTGGGTGAAACAATTGGTTTGCTTCGATAAACGGCGCACTTCTTTTCTCCAAAACAGGAAAGCAAAAATTAAACTTCTTGCACGCGGTAGCCATGCCATAATAAGCATCCATCATGCTATATATTTCTATGAGCTGTAGCGCTTCATGCTTGTATTGCGTCTTTAAATACTGCCCAAACGTTAGCACATTTTGCGGTAGTAGTACTTTGCCTTTCTCCCATTGTTGCATCTGCCTGATGACAGGTTTATTCATCAATGCTTCTATCTTATTGAGCAAGGTTGCTAACAACATCGGCACATCGTGACCCTCAAAAAACCCAATCAGTTGTTGCAAGCCTTTTGCAAAATCAATGAAGTGATTTACAGAAAACTTGGTAAGTGAGTAGTCGTGGCTGTTGGTTAGTTTGTATAAAAGAGCCGAAAAAGTATTGGAGTTTTCGGGCATGTCTTCAATAGCAGACTCATAAAATTTGTCAACAACCATTACGGTTCCGTTTGTAATGGTCAGCGGCCATTGCTGAATGTTTTGAACGATCAGTTGAAGAATGCGCTGTGTTTCTTGTATGGTATTTAGGTTGGATAATGGTTTGGAGAAAAGTTGCCTAAGCACTTCTCTGCCACCGATAGAGGTGGTAAAGTCCAGGTGCCGAAAAACAGATTGTTCCTCTATTGAATGAAAAATGGAAAGATCGGAAAGGGTTGTTTTATCTACCTGCATGCTTTAATTAAAGTTCAAATTAATGTCTGTCAAATTTCATTCGCATTCCTTTAGTTGATTCGTTCCATGTTCCATTTCCATAAACCAAATTACCATTTACAAACGTATTGGTGATTGATGCAGGCATTGTTACACCTTCCAACGGGCTCCAGCCACATTTATATAAAATGTTACTCTTGTTAATTTGTGTAGCAGTGTTCAGATCAACCATCACTAAATCTGCAAAATATCCTTCGCGTATATAACCACGCTCTTGTATTTGAAAACAGGTTGCTACAGCATGGCTCATTTTTTCTACTACTTTTTCTAAGGTTATTTTACCTTCTTGCACGTAGCGAAGCATTAGCAACAAAGAGTGTTGTACCAATGGCAAACCTGCGTGTGATTTTTCGTAAGGTTCATTTTTTTCATCGTAGGTATGTGGTGCGTGGTCTGTGGCAATTACATCCAATCTGTCATCGAGCAATGCTTGCCATAAAGCTTCTTTATGGTGAGGGTCTTTAATTGCAGGATTGCATTTTATAAAATTGCCCAGATTGTTGTAATCATCACTTGTAAAGTGCAGATGGTGTACACACACCTCTGCAGTAATACGTTTCTCGTTAAGCGGAAGCATGTTGCTAAACAACTGTAATTCTTTGGCAGTTGAAATGTGTAAGATGTGTAATCGGCTATCATGCTTTTTAGCTAATTGTATGGCTTTAAAAGATGATTCAAAACATGCTTCTTCATTTCTAATGATCGGATGATCAGATGGCTCCAGTTGTGCCTTTGCACTTTTTATTTTTGCCAAGATTTGCTTTAATGATCGCTTCTTCTTCGCAATGGGTGGCTATAAGAAGTTCAACACCACCGAAGACTTTTTCAAGCATCAAAGGGTTATCTACCAACAGATTTCCGGTGGATGAGCCCATAAATACTTTTACACCGCATACATCATTTTTTTTACGGTTGGTTTTAAGTATCTCTTCAATATTATCATTACCCGTGCCCATATAAAATGAGTAATTGGCTAATGAGGTGCGGCTAGCTATTTCGTACTTATCTTCTAACAATTGTTGCGTAAATACTGGTGGTGAGGTGTTTGGCATTTCCATAAAGCTGGTTACACCACCTGCCACTGCTGCTTTTGATTCTGTGTAAATATTGGCTTTGTGTGTTAAGCCTGGCTCTCTAAAATGCACTTGATCATCAATAGCGCCCGGCAATAAAAATTGATCTTTGCCGTTAACTTCTAAAACCTTTTCCGGAACATTGATATGCGATCCGATCCTTTCAATACGTCCATCTTTTATATATACATCACCACTGAAAGTTTTACTTTCGTTCACGATGTTAATTTCCTTAATGAGGTAATTCATTGTTGAGATATTATCAAAAAATTATTCATGCAAATTATCAAATTCGTTCGCTGCCTTTTCTTTTTTTTATGTCCACTAGCATCTTTTGCGCAGAGTTCGTACCTACAGCGCGATACTAAAGACCAGATATTATTAGAAAGGCTTGAGGTAAAAACAGGTAGGCCTAATCTTAATTACTTAAATGTAAAGCCCTTAAACCGAAGGTTGATTACGCGCGAAGTTGAGATTATTGATAGTTTATACCAAGTGGGTGATAGCAGTACAACATCGCTAACGGATATTGACAAATATAACATGCAGCGGTTTTTGATGAACAATAGCGAGTGGTCTAAACCACGTGAAGCATACTTAAGCGAAAAGCCAATTCTAAAAGAGTTCTACAAAACGCGCGGCAATTTGTATGAGCTGAATACTCCAGACTTTTTTCTTGGCCGTTAACCCTGTAATTCAGTATCAGCAAATGAAAGAGTCTAATAATGCTCAAAGCCTGTTTTTTAATAGCAGAGGCGTAAGCCTTCGTGGTATGATTGGTCGT
>CAVSCU010000003.1:0-193533 GCA_963726595.1 uncultured Chitinophagaceae bacterium
CTTTAGCTTTGTATTCATCAATCCATTAAATATAATACTACTACTATTACCTTTCTTTTTTTGGTTCTTTTTTTCTTTATAATTCACATTTTTGTGTTGATAAACTAACCGCAACAGTGGGCGCATTAATATTTCGTCAAGGCTTTTATACCTGTGGCTTGATAAAATCCCACTGCTGCTTTTTTCCCTTGGTGTCTATATAGCAATTCGGGTTTTTATACCCATTATCAAGGACTTAGACGATGGGACAAAATGGTTAGCTCATCAGTAAAATTATTAACTTATTTCTATGCAACAAAGTGCCACTCATTTCATCGGTATTGATGTCTCTAAACTTTGGTTTGATGCCTCGATGATCTCAATCATCGACCATCAAAAATTACCCATAATAACCGGGCGATTCGATAACGCACCAACCGGGATGAAAAGCTTTCACAAATGGCTCAAAAGTAACAACGTAACCTTCGATCAGAACAGCCTGGTGGTGATAGAGAATACCGGTGTTTATCACCGCCTCATCTGGCACTACTGTAGTAAGCACCTTTTGCCTTTGCACATAGGCAATGCGGCTCACATTAAATGGAGCCTTGGCATTACCCGTGGCAAGAGCGATGTGGTTGACAGTAAACGCTTATGCAGCTATGCCTGTAAAAATGCAGATGAGCTGAAAGCCACGCCCCCACTCAATCCGGTCTTTATGCAACTCAAAGATCTTATGACAGCCAGAAGTGCTTTGGTAAGGCAGTTGCATGGTATGAAAAACTATCTGAAAGAACTAAAAAACAGTCACGACAAAGCTTTGGTAATGATAATAGAAAAGGCCCACCGACAAGCCATTGATGGCATCAAAAAGTCTATCAAAAACTTAGAAGATCAGATACAAAAAATCATTACCGCAGATCAAAACATCTATCGTAATTATGAGCTGATAAAATCAGTGCCAGGCATAGGTCATTTAACGGCTGTTTATCTGCTTTGTTGCACCAACAATTTTGCAGGCAAAATAAGTGGTAAACAACTTGCATCTTATGCAGGCGTTGTTCCCTTTGAACATAGCAGTGGCACCAGCATAAAAGGTCGTCCGAGGGTACATAAAATGGCCAATAAAGAACTTAAGAAAATGATGCACCTCTGCGCACTGACTGTACTAAAATATTCACCCGAATTTAAACACTACTTTGAACGTAAAAAGGCAGAAGGTAAAAATGGAATGAGTGTATTAAATGCCATTAGAAACAAATTATTATTACGCGTAGTAGCAGTAGTTAATAAACAACAACCCTATGTGGAAAACATGACGGTAGCTGCCTGAAAATAAACTGAAATCTTATTTTTTTTATCCATAGCAATCAAGCCACACTTGCACAAAACCCAATGTTGCCTGCAGGCGTTTCACTAAGCGATTTTAATTGTTCTTACAAACTCTTTGAATATTCTTTCTTCAATTTCGCCGGCTTGTTCAGAGTCAATCATATTGAAAGAATAAATATAGTCACCCTTTTCAATAATAATACTCCAAGTCTTACAGAGCCAACTTTTATTATGCTCTTGCGAATTAAATGTCCATGTCCATTCAGAGTCGAAACCATTGCATTCAGACAAGTTGTAAGGTGATATGTTTCTAACAGTTTTGTAATCTTTAAAAATCTTTTCGGAACCATAAGCAATCATGCCGACTATTTTTTCAAAGTCACCTTTGATATAATCGTCTTCATACAATTCGATAATGTCATTTTTGTGATTTATAAAAACGGTAATGGCAGGTGAAAATTTATCTTGATATTCTGGTCTGTCTAAACCATATTTTGCTATGACCAAGACAGGCTCTCCCAACTCTTGCCAAACTTCATCTTTATTTGGTTCAAACTCATCAGAAAGTAATTGGTTTTTCTTTAGTCTACCGAAATCTCTAATTGAAACAAAGTCCCAATTTTTAGGTTTTGTCAAAAGTATTCCGAATTTTCTGTTTACATAATTGTCCGAGTTTACAGCGACGGCTTTTAGGGGGTCGATACTTAGTCCAACCAAAGCGGCACTTATGTATTGTAAAAAACGGCGTCGTCCTAGTCCCATTTCAATTTTTGTGGAGTGTTCACCTACGCTTGCAGGCAACGTTGTTTGTGTTTATTTAGTGCTGGTAGTTGTAATACTTCAGCTTGCAAACAACAGCTGTTTATTAAAGGTAAAAAGTTCAAATCATTTTCTTCAGCCAGCATTGAATAAACACGTTGTTAGGCGCATGTTATTTGCTGCGTAATATGTTTAATGCTTTTAGTGCAGCTTCCTCATCTAACCCTATCATAGGTTTTGTCATTACACATTTGTCCTTAATTGAAGATGGTAGCATATTAAGAGAAAGGTCATCATCAATAATTACGAAACTCTCATTTTCCATTTGCTTGTCTACCCATTCTTTAATTTCTGTAGCTCTGTTAGCCATGCCATCTAAAGTTGTTATGTCATTGAGTTTAGAAATTGAAGTTGGGTAAATCCCCCTGTTCTGCAAAAGTGTTTTCCATTCAGTAAGACTATAATTAATTCTATGTGTAGTTGTCAACACTATTGCCGCTTTTGTCTCGTCAACAATCCTTGCTAAGTTCTTTGCAGCCTTATCGTTGAATTTTAAAAATCCATCTTCAAGTTGTTCTGTTGTCCTCCATCCAGGTGTTGTCACTAAAACTCCGTCTACGTCTAAAAGAATGGTCATGGATTAAATTTCTATAATTGCGCCTAACGTTACGGCTTGGCGTTGTGGCGGTATTTGAAAAACTTCCGCCCCGGCAGCCGAAGCTAAATTAATGATAAATGCTGATGATTAAAACTTAAGCCAAATAGATAAATTCACGCTGGAACCAAAGCACAACAGCGAACAAAAAGCCGATTGCTCCAACGTCCTTTAGCTTTGCATTCATCAATTCATTAAAAATAATATTACTACTATTACCCTTTCTTTTTTTGTTACTTTTTTTCTTTACAATTCACATTTTTGTGTTCATAAACCTAACCACCGGCAGTGACGCATTATCACAACGTCAGGGTTAATGACCCAGGGCGGGATACAATCCACTGCCGGTTTTTTCCCTTAGTGTCTCTATAGCAATTAGGGCTTTTATACCCATTATTAAGGACTAAGACGATGGGGCAAAAATGGTCGGGCTTACACTCAAATGTAAAAATAAAATTATGCACACAGAAAGAAAAAATTATCTCGGTATTGATGTCTCTAAACTTTGGTTTGATGTCTCTTTAATAACAGTTGTTGAACATACTAAACAACCTGCAGTTACAGAACGCTTTGACAACACACCAACGGGCATGAAAGGCTTTAAAAAATGGCTTAAACTCCAACATGTTTCTTATGATGAAAACAGCTTGCTGGTTATAGAAAACACGGGGGTATATCATAGGCTTATCTGGAGCTTTTGCAGCACCCATAACCTGCAACTGCACATAGGCAATGCAGCCCATATTAAATGGAGCCTGGGCATTACACGGGGCAAGAATGATGTTATAGACTCCAAGCGGCTTTGCATGTATTGCCTAAAGCAGGCAGATGAGCTCAAAGCCACGCCAGTGCTCGATCCTGTGTTTATGAAGCTTAAAGATCTCATGAGCAGCCGCAGCCGGCTTTTAACCCAACTTCATAGCACTAAAAATTATCTGAACGAGATAAAATGTACAGATGATAAAGCACTGCTGACTATGCTGGACAAGGCACACAAAGCAGCTATAGAAGGCATCAAAAAAAGCATTGAACAGATAGAAGCAATGATTGAAAAAATCATACAGCAAAACGAGGCCATCTACAATAACTACAACCTGATAAAAACAGTACCGGGTATCGGACATCTTACAGCCATATACATCATCTGTTGCACCAATAATTTTGCTTCAAAACCAAGTGGAAAACAACTGGGCAGTTATGCAGGTGTAGTGCCTTTTTGCAACAGCAGCGGCACCAGTATAAGAGGCAAAAACAAAGTACATAAGATGGCCAATAAAGAGCTCAAAAAGTTGTTGCACTTATGTGCCCTAACCGCTATCAAATACTCACCCGAATTCAAACAATATTTTGACCGCAAGAAGGCAGAAGGTAAAAATGGAATGCTGGTAATAAATGCTATCAGAAACAAACTTTTATTAAGAGTAGTGGCGGTGGTGAATAAACAACAACCCTATGTTAACAACGTATCTGTAGCAGCATAAAAATAGCCTAAAAATAGTCTTGTTTTTTCCATAGCAATCCCGCCGCCATAATGCCAAGCCGATTGTTGGCTGTAGTACTGCTCTTTAAAGTTTTGCAAGCATAGCTATCAATTTCACTCTGGCGTCAGCTATAGCTTCTTTGTTAGCTTCAGTCTTTCTAAGATGGTGGTCTCTCACATTTAACTCAAACGCCCTTTTACCTATTTCTACAGACGTAAAATATCCCATACTATGTGACACATCCATGTCTGATTTGATAGGCTCTGATAATCCTTTAAACTTCGTTTTCTCAATGAAAGCGAATATTGGCTTTAATTCAACTGCATATGTTGTGTCACTTGTAATATCATCACAGCCTCTAATTTTTCTAATTTGGCTTTTTCCTTCCATCGTCCATATAATAAGGTGTAGAGACTTCTCAACTCTTCCATTATCGTAATCATAAAGAATTGAAATTATGCTGTCGACCCTTTGTGTCTTTAGGTCTGAAATAAAATTATGGCTGAGGCTGTCGCCAATACAAAGAAATGTTGAGTTATCGTCTATCAATCGCACTTTTTGTCCCATAGAAGCGAGTGTGCAAATTAATAAAGTGGATATGACAAAAAGGGTCTTCATAGTATTACAGCCAACGTACAGGTGCTTGCTGCTGTGGCGGCATTCGATTGATACGTCCAGCCCGAAACCGCTGCCCGGTTTTATTTATGATTGTTGAAGATAGAATTGATAAAGCCAAATGTTATTCGTCACGCTGGAACTGACCGCTGATGCTTGCACATAGCCGAAGCTTATTCTGTCGCCCCGCCATAGCAGCAATACCCCATGTTACAGGCAGTTTTTTTTAGAAGTCAGCTTCATATCCGTGTCCATTCTTCCCGTAAAAGATAAGCCACTTTGCAACTGAATAAACGATATGCAGTTTACTTTCTATTGTGTCTTCATCGGTCTCAGGAGGAAGTCTTTGCGTTTTTAAGTATTCTAAGCTGTGTTCTTTAGCGAGACTGTCAGCTACAGCCATAAGCCTGTTTCCATAATCTAATGCCTCGTCAGCTTGTTTGGTCTCCCAAGCCTCATTAACCAAATCTTCTCCTATCAGGTCAATACAGTCTTGAAGAAACTGTCCTCTAAAAACATTTTCATCTTGTCCCATTGCAATGTAAACAGGAACTCCGTCTTGTTCTTTTGCAAGCTCAATGACATAATATCCTTCATGTTCTTTCAAGAATTGTTCTAAGGGTGGCTTTTGCTCAAGTTCGTTGTACTTGTTTGTAATCCATTCGTCGGCTTCTTTGTCACGTCCAACTCTTGGAGCTTTAATAGTTTCATAAGTTGGTATTTGGTTTGCAAACCATTCCTGTAAAAGTTCGTCTTTTGTCGGATACTTTTTGCCTTTGAGTTTGTCAAGAAATGAAGGTTGAGGAATTTTGTCTTTTGTCACCATTTCAAAAATGTCAACGAAACGTTTTTCAAAACCTGGTTTTGGTTTCCCCATAGGTCGCATGTCTAATCCCATATGCAGTTGTAAGGTGTCGTTTTAAAATTGCCTGTAACGGATAAGGTATTTGCGATGGCAGGGCATTTTATAACCTGCAGCCCTGGACAACTGAAGTACAAATTAATGACAAAAATTGAAAGTTCATTGTGATGTCGAAAAGAATTCCATCCAGACCGGAACAGAAGCAGATAGCGAGATTCTGACGATTGCTCTTCCGTCCTGCCCTGCTATTGCAAATACCCATGTTATATTTAAGTAGCCAAATTGCCGCGAAGCTAACCACTTACAATTATCAGCCTTTTGCAACCTTATTCTTCCGCTTCACCCAAGTGATGAAAAAAGAACAAATGCCCGCAAAAACAGGGTGACATGAGTTTGAACGGCTTCGCTCATTAGCATTCCAACAGTTGGCAGCGGAGCATCGTCTTTTAAAACAATAAGGCAACTCCATACAAAAGCCATTACTGAAGTTGATAGAAAATCGCTCGCTGAAGCTAACCTACTTCCATGCACTAAAGCTGAATAAAGCTGATGAACAAAGATCGATTGACCGGTTATGATGGCTATTGAATATAACGTTATTAATAGACGAAAATATCATTCATTTCCATAATATCCCAAAACAATTATAAACGCACTCATTATCATTGCTATTCAATAGCGTTTTTCTTGTAGGAAATTTTTCTATGCCTAAATCCCCTACTCTTTTTTCCTACAAAGAAAACGCAAGTTTTTATTGGGGTAATCTATCCAGCGGACTCACAACTTTACCTAATTGTTTGGTACTTACATGTGTATAGCGCCAAGTGGTTTGCAGGTGATTATGCCCCAGCAGTTCTTGTATGATCCGTATATCCGTTCCGGCCTCTAACAAATGTGTAGCGTAAGAGTGGCGCAGAGCATGTATGCCGCCGCCCTTACGCACGTTTGCAGTCATCTTTGGCATTCTTAAACACTGTTTGTATGCTTCTTACAGAATACATACCGCCATCCTGCCCTTCAAACAGGTAGTTTTTAGGTTTATATATCTTATAATATTCGCGCAGCATGGTTAATAAAACCTGTGGCAAAGGCACCATCCGGTCTTTTTTGCCTTTGGCACGTACAATGGTTACCATCATTCTTTTGCTGTCTATGTCTGCAATTTTTATATTAGGCACTTCACTTACACGCAACCCACAACCATAGGCAAACATGATCATCGTTTTATGCTTCAGATTGTTTATACCTCCTAAAAGCTTTGCAACCTGCGTTTCGGCTAAAACTTTAGGCAACGTAATGGGCTTTTTGGGCCTGGGCAATTGGTAAACAACCGCAGGTTGACCTAACACTTTCTCAAAATAAAACTTTAAGGCATTTATGGCAGTGTGTACCTGCGCTTCGCTGCACCCCTTTTTTGTTATTAACCATAACAGGTACGATTTTATTTGGTTCTTTTCTAGTGTATTTACGAGTTTTGTGCCAAGCAAGCGCAACAATATATGAAACTCTGATGTGTAATTTTTGATGGTGCTTTTGCTATACCCTTTTAGTATTAGCATATTTTGGTACTGCGCTAAAGCCTGCATGTTACCATGGCAAAGCGGTTTGTAAATAAGCGCCTTAGCAGCGTGCGTGGTTAATGGTTGTGGTGGTGTTGATGGCTTTTCAGTTATTGGCTGTACACCTTGGCTTAAAGACAGTTTAAGATGATCGTACTTATACTGAGTACCTTTAGGAAACACGGATTTTATAATAGTAATACTTTGCTTTTGGCGCGGTAGCAGCCAGCATGTGTAGGTGCGGGAGTATACAGCACCCGCTTTAATTAATGCGGCATTATATTGAGGCATTGGTTTAAACAAAATACCGATGCACTGTTTGCCCCGGTGAAAGATGCTTTTCAATATCACCTCCATATGCATACATTTATTTAGTTAAGTTACTCATTCAAATCTAATTTTATGTAACCCTTTTTTGCACCATACAGTGTGTAAAAACATAAGGTGACAAGAAAACTTACTTTTTTGTTTGCCTTTCAGCAAGGATCCTCATTTTTCGCAAGATTGGTTTTTCATTTCCGCAAACTGTTTTTCTGTTTCCGCAGATTGGTTTTTCATTTCCGCAGATTGGTTTTTCATTTCCGCAGATTGGTTTTTTGTTTCCGCAGATTGGTTTTTCGTTTCCGCAGATTGGTTTTTCATTTCCGCAGATTGGTTTTTTATTTCCGCAGATTGGTTTTTTGTTTCCGCAGATTGGTTTTTCGTTTCCGCAGATTGGTTTTTCATTTCCGCAGATTGGTTTTTTATTTCCGCAGATTGGTTTTTCGTTTCCGCAGATTGGTTTTTCATTTCCGCAGATTGGTTTTTCATTTCCGCAGATTGGTTTTTCATTTCCGCAGATTTGGTTATCTAATTCATTATCAATCTCTTCTCTTTCGCAAACTCATTATTGACCGCATAATGGATCAAAAGGCAAAAAAAAATTCGTCATAACACAAAATAATTAGATGTTTTATAAGTTATATAAGTGTCCGGCCGACAACTTTTTAAATAATATTTTAAACAAAAAACAATCGTTTTCTATGAAGAGAGTAACGAATGGCTTTGCCAAATTAAGCCTACCCGAATTCAGTCAAACCCTTACCATCATCATTAGTAGTATGACGGGTAACCCACATTTTACCAGCTTACAAACAGACGTGCAGGCTATGACTGCCGAAGCTGACATCTATTTTGCTTTGGCAGTAAAGGCAGCCAAAAGAGACAAGGATGTAATACTTGCAAGAGACGCAAGCCGTGCAAGGGTAATTGATCTACTGCACGACCTGGGCATGCAGGTAACTGCCGTTGCAAAAAGCAATGCAGAAATATTGTCTTCGTCAGGTTTCCCGTATAGCAGGCATCCACAAAACAGTCCGGCAATGGTAAAGCCCGAGACACCAAGAGTATCGTTAGGTGTTAACAATGGTGAGATTGAATGTAAAACGAGTACGCAGTCGGGTATGAAATCGGTTAATTACTACATCACGTCCGACAGTACGTTGCTTGCCTCAGACAGCATTAATGCATGGAATGTTACCTCGTACAACAAAACCAAATTCACCTTTAACAATCTTGTACCGGGACAACGCTACTACATTAAAGTTGGCTTGGTTGGTGTAAGAGGCCAGGAAGTTATTAGTGATGCTGCCTCGTATATAGCACAGTAAAAGTTTTATTTTGAGTTTAGAGTGTAAAGCTGTCTTTAGCAATAAGGACGGCTTTTTTTATGGATTTAAGTCGCCTGCTGGTCAATTACATTTAATTAGTTGGATGGAATGTCGGGGTGCATGGACGATGTGCAGGAGTTTTTTAATCAAGCACAGCAAGACGGAGGACGAACGGAAGTGCCGGGGTCCCTGCCTGCTGCACAGGAGCTTTGAAGGAGAACACGGCAAGACAAGCTATCAATTTTTAACCGGACACAGTCCTACAGCTATTAAAGATTTAAGTGCCCTTCGGAACACTTAAACCAGCAAGCGAGAGTAGAAAAACCCTCCGCCCGCCAACCGAAGTTCACTTTTATTCAAAGATGAAAATATATTCTGATGTTCAAAAGAGTTCCTTCCGCCTGAACCAAAGCTGAAAGTGATTTGCTGCTGATTGCTCCAACGTCCCCGCCCAACTATTGGCAATACCCTTGTTGGCTGTAGTGCTATCTCTTCAAAGTGCTTGCGTCAACCTTAACTACTTTGCCATTTTCAGAAACTACGATAAACGAATTGTCCTTTCGTTTCTTTTCTATAAGTCGGTCAATTGCAAGTTTGCCGCCTTTCAGTATTTTATCTTTTATATCAGTTTGTGTCATTGCTTACAATTTTTTTGATTAGCGTCCATTTTTGAACATTTACTATTTGATATTCCTCCGGGTTTCGTCCTTCTGCGATAAGTTCAGGTCCTGCTCCGGAATTATCAATTAACATCCAATAATCTACTTTGTCACTATACAAATTTATGAAGTTCTTTAATCCTGCGAAATAGCGGCGAATTATTGTGTCTGTCGGAATGTGGTGTCCACCTTCAGAAACTCTTGTTTTTACCCGCTCAATAGCCAAGTCCGTACTGTCCAACCAATAATAAATGAGATTGATGCTGTAGCCTAAATCTTTTGCCTGCCTAATTAGTCCAACAAAACTGCGTGTGGAAAGTGTTGTTTCAAATGCAAAATCGTGCCCTTGCAAAAGAAGTTCTTGAAGACGGCGCAACATGATTTTCCCTGCTTCAATTGAAACCGTTTCTGGCTGGAAAGGGAGAAAGTCCTCTGGCAATTTCGTCTGCATTCACAAACTCCTTTATGTGCAACAGTTCTGGGAGAATAGTAAAAGAAGCCGTAGTCTTCCCTGCTCCATTGCAACCTGATATGATAAATAAATTCGGCAAATCTTTTGGTCACAAGATAAGCGTTTCATATTTCCCTCTAAACTTCACGCTGTGTCCACGCATTACAGCCAATGGGCCTTTGCTCGTTTAAATGTTCCGTAGGTTACACTTAAATGTCAAAACGAAATGCAGGACTGTGTCCGGTAGAATTTAAAACAATTCCTGATCTATTTTACCGCGATCATTGGTACAATAATCAATAGCACTACTGAAGGCAAGCTTTTGCCATTGTTTTTTAAAGCAAAAACATGAGTTTAGTAAAATCATCTTACCCGATTTTTTACCGGACACAGTCCTACAGCTATGAAAGATTTAAGTGCCATTTGGAACACTTAAACCAGCAAGGGGAATGCCGGGGTGCCCGCTTGCTGCACAGGAGCTTTTAAAAAAGATTACCAAGATGAAAGTTTAAATGTCTTTTGAAGCACTTAAACCATCACGGGAAGCAATTTCAGCATTATTGCCAATCTCGGCAATAAACGTTTTTATTGTTTCTTCTTGGTTTTGAGTTGCATCAACGTGTTTGGTTGAGAAGTAAATATGTCCTTTGAATGTCAAACCAAAATATTGCGAGGTCAGTTTAAACGGAACGTCAAAACTTAAAGGCATTTCCTTATCTGATCCAACTGCTAATAGATAAACGGACTTATCTTTTAATTGCCGTCCAATAATTTTTTCAGTTGTTACAAGGTCGGTAAGTCTGTCAAAAAAGATCTTCATAACGCCACTCATTGCATACCAATAAACGGGTGTGGCAAAAACAATGAGCTTATGTTTTAAAATTTCTTCAACAAGGTTTAAAAAGATGTCTCTATCAGTATACTCATTATCATAAGAATAATGTGATAAATCAGCATCTAGCAGATCTATTATTTTATAAGGAAGGTCTTTAAAAACCAAGTCGACATAAAACTTTGTGTCGCTGTTTTTTCTAGCACTCCCTAAAATTACCAGGACAGTGTCAGTCATGAGTTTAGATAATTTTGGCTTTGCAAGTGCTTCCGATCAAACATTATTGCGGCAAAGGCATCTTATACAGCTCAATATTTTTTTTTATACTTATTACGTGCAATGTTGCTTATAGTAAAAAGCTGCCTTTAGCAATAAGTTGACTTTCTTTATGAGTAGTATAAAGGTAGAATGAACACTAAAAAGATCCGTGTTGCGCTTTCATACTTGTAAGCAATACTTAGTTCATTTCCGTATACTTTTTAAAGTTATTCAAAATTAATTGCCAGCCCTGTTGCTGCATCTCAATTGGGTTTTCGCTTTCAGCATCAAATGTTGTGGTCACATTTGTTTTGCCGCCATTTGGTTCAAAAAGAGTAGTTGCTTTTCTTCCATCAGTCATAGTATATGTTAACTGCTCGTGTTCTTTTACCACATCATAAATGGCTTCAAAATCAAATCCAAAACTGCCATCTTTGGCTTCCATTCTTGCAAAATATTTTCCACCTTTTTGTAAATCATTTGCTGCTTTCGGACATTGCCAATCGTCCATAGCAAAATTCCATTGTGTTATGTGCTCGGGTTTAGTCCAATAATCCCAAACTTTTTCTATTGGCGCATTTATTAATGCAGTAATAGTAATTTCCTTTGCCATCAGATAAAATTTTTTTGATTTTGAAATTTAAATAAACTTTGTTTTATAACAAACTGCCTAGCAGTTTCGAAGCTTTGATTTTTGCAGTTTGTGGTGTTTTTCCCGAATAAAGATACCTAAGACTGGTAGAATGTTAGTACAATCCCATTTGTGTTTTTTTACATCAAAAGCTAGTGATAAAAATCTGAATATTTTTGATGCAATAATCAGACTAGTAATAATTAAAAAGGATATAGAAACCTTACTACTTTTCTAAACCGGACATTTATACATTCTAATTAGCAAGTGAAGAAAAGGCGAAGTAGGAGGCTGGCCTAATTAATCCTGCACGGTAATTTGATAGAAGAACTTAGAAGAACGCAAAAGAGAAGGGAATGCAGGGGTCGTTACTCGCTGCACGGGAGCTCTGAAGGAGACGCAGGGAGGACGAAGGGTTACTCGCGGCAGTATTATTTTCTTGAAGTTTTTTCGTGTTCCAAAATCGCGCAAACGTCCTTATAATTCAACGGAAGTTCCATTGTAGCTATATCCCATATAATTTCATAGTCTATCCCAAAATATTCATGTGATATTCTATTCCTTAAACGATACATTTCCTCCCATGGCACATTGGTGTATTTGTCTTTTATAAATGCCGGTAAATTCTTTGAAGCTTCTCCAATAATTTCAAAGTTCCTAATTACAGCATCAACCGTTTTATAATCCCATTTAAAATGTTGAAAGTCAAGTTCAATTATATACTCCTGCACCCGTTGCATTGATAAAACGATGTCTTCGAGATATAAAATAAAGTCTCTTTCGCTCGGTTTCAAATGTAAATGACTTGGTTAAGAATGGGTTCTTTCATTGGCTCTTTCAGAGCATTTTTTGTTACAAGGTCTATAGAAAGTCCTAATGCTTGTTCAAGAAATTTTTCAAGCGTAAAAAACTTCCAACCAACCGGCTTGGAAAATTCTACAAGTAAATCCAAATCGCTATCCATAGTTTGGTCTCCCCTTGCGTGTGAACCGAAATAACCAATTCTACTTACTTGAAATTTATCAACTAGCACAGGCTTTATTTCTCGCAATCTGTTCTCAATGTCAATGCTTGAATTCATAGACTGCAAATTACTTAAATTGCCTGAGTTTGACTTTTCTGCATATTACTGCTATCAGGTAGGTATTTGCGATGGAAGGGGGCGCCAAGCTACGTTTGACTACTCAACTTTTATCCTTCGTTGCTTGCAATGCTATCAACGTAACCACCACCTGGGCAGCAAGCGAATGTAATGCCGGGGTCCTTGCCCGCCTGCACGGGAGTTCTTAAGGAGACCCTGGCAGGACGAAATCAACCTGTAAGTTCTCGTTAGTTAGCTTAGAAACCTTAATAAGTTTGTTCCAATGCTTTCTAATCTCAAACCGCATGTACTGATTACTATAAAATTCAAAAATGTTTTCAGAATTAAAAATCAGGTCTCCGATTGTACCATAAGAATTAAGCAAACATGAAAAAATAATATTGGTGTCAACAATTATTTTCTTCATTTAATGAAGCGTTTGCTATTCTTTTTCCACCAACCTTTTTTTACATCACTTGCAAGCTTGTCAACTTGTTCTTGAGTTGCATTTGAATTAGAGGTAGCCTCTTTATAAGTAAGATAGTCAACAAGTCGCTGCAATCCTGTCGTGTCAACCGAAGCAGGAAGGCGTATAATTACTTCACTTGATGTTCTTTCTATCAACATGATGTTGGCTTTTACAATAAAATTATGCGAAAATTCTCACTTTACGTACTGATAAACATGGCCCCTCTCGTTTAAGTGTTCCGTAGGTTACACTAAAATGTAAAACGAAATGCAGGACTGTGTCCGGTAGAATTTAAATCAATTCTAAATCTATTTTACCGCGATCATTGATGCAATAATCAATGGCACTACTTTAATTGTAGGTGTTGTCGCCTACACAACTAGCTCCCTGATTTTACCGGCCACAGTCCTACAGCTATCAAAGATTTAAGTGCCCTTCGGAACACTTAAACCAGCAAGGGAAGAATGCTATGTTCAACTTAACTTTTTACGCTGCGCAACTTTACTGAACTGATTTTGGACCTCACATAGAAGAATACCAACCCTAACATAATACAGCCAACAATAACGTAAGGCAGCATACTTTTCTTCTCTTTAATTGTGATAGGGACGATTGCCGCCAATGTTACTCTTACGTCGTTGTTGTCTGAACTTTCTAAAACCCATAGTTTATTGTCATTATCGAATATCCCATGTAAAGGCGCCCAGTTACCTTTTGACTTATAAATTTCGGTGATAATACCATTGGGATCAATTCGCTTAACGGCTTGGTCGCTAAATACAGCTGCGTAAATATTTTTTGCATTGTCTTTCCAAACGCCCCAAATTGTAATGCTGTTCTGAGAAAATTTAAAAGACGGTCTTGTGTTGCCTACATGCTCTTTTACAAGGTTTGTATTACCCGAATTATCGATACTATAAATAGAATTATCTGATACGTATAATAGCGTTCCATCGTCTTGCGGGTGAAGCCAGTTTACATGCTTAAAATTTCCGGTTGCGTAAACGGTTTCATTTCCTTCAGGTGTTCGGCGGTAAATATGGCTTGTATCAGTATGTGGAATTAAAAAACGCTTGATATAATATTCATTTCCTTTTTTGTCTTTTGATACTGAGAAGTCCTGATTGATATATTGTTCTTTCATCCCTAAGACTGTGTCTATTTTACCATTCGGATGATACACCCATAAATAATGATAGAATTTTACGGCTTGGTCATCATAATAACCTCCTTCACCGTACAAATTATCGTTTGCGTCAATGTACAGTTCATGAGTATGAACATTCGGAACAACTACAGTTTTTTTTGATATAGTAATTTTCCAAACTTGCTTTAAATCAGTATAGTAAATATTTCCTTTGCTGTCCTTAGCAATACCTACACCGGGATGAGCATACCCGAATACCGGTAACAGAAATATTATAAAAAGAAGTTTACGCATTGGTAATGTCAAATTGAAGCGGTCACTAAAGGCCTTGCCCCACGCTCGTTTAAGTGTTCCGTAGGTTACACTTAAATGTAAAACGATGCAGGACTGTGTCCGGTAGAATTTAAATCAATTCCAAATCTATTTACTATAATCATTTGTGCAATAATCAATGGCACTATCGTAGGCAAGCTTTTGCCATTGTTTTTAAAGCAAAATAATAAGGTTATTAAATTAACATCCCAATTTTTTACCGGACACAGTCCTACAGCTATCAAAGATTTAAGTGCCCTTCGGAACATCTAAAACAGCAAGGGGGCAACCAAACATTAGTCTGCCGAGATTTATATCTACTTCTTAAAGATAAAGTAAACAGCAAGCACCAAAAAAATAAAGCCAATTAAGTGATTTAGCCTTAATGTCTCGTTCTTAAAAGCAAGTAATGTAAATACAGTAAAAACTATTAACGTGATAACCTCTTGTATAACTTTTAATTGCCAAAGCGTAAATGGTCCACCATTCTCAATAAATCCTATTTTATTGGCTGGAACTTGAGCGGAATATTCAAATAATGCAATGCTCCAACTAATTATAATTACTCCAAATAAACTTAGGTTTGAGAACCATGGGAATTGTTTAAACTTTAGGTGTCCATACCATGCAACAGTCATAAATATGTTTGATAAAACTAAAAGCCCGATTGTATAAAAGCCTTTCATAGGTTAAAGTTATTGGTTAATACAAGTTTGACATATGGGTCTTGCCTTAGTTGGTGTACTTCACAAATTAAAAAATTAAGCCTCGCAGTTTGTCAGAAAAAATTTAGACTTTAAATTTTAAATTTGACTATCATATTCTAGATAATTATTTATATGCACATTGATGTTCTTAAAAACTTAGAAATTCGTTCTAATCAATACCAAGACCATGCGAAAATTTATAGCAGCATTCAACATGACGCTCGACGGTGTTTATGACCATACTGCCGGCATCCCCGACGCAGAAATACACCAACACTACACACAATTATTAAGTACAGCAGATGCCATTCTATATGGCAGAACAACTTATCAGTTAATGGAGTTTTGGCGCACCGTCTTAGAAAATCCATCCGTTGATAAATCAATGAATGACTTTGCGAAAGCTATAGACCACATTCGTAAAATAGTTTTCTCACGCACTATAAAACAGGTTGACTGGCAAAGTGCAACCATAGCAACACGGAATCTGGAAGATGAAGTTTTAGAACTAAAACAGCAATCGGGTAGCAATATACTTGTAGGTAGTCGCAGTTTAATTATGCAGTTGCTAAAGCTTGGTTTAATTGATGAGTTGCAGCTTTGTATTTATCCTGTGGTTGCAGGCAAAGGCATGCCATTGTTTGAGGAGATAAATGACAGAATGCTGTTTGATTTGGTTAGAACTAAAACTTTTAAAGGTGGAGCAATCATTCTATATTATCAACCGAAATAAAAGGTTGTAATAGTTGGTTTGAAACGTCAAAATTACCACAGTTAATGCACTGATCAAAGGTCAAGTTGAACTTCAAACGTTTTGCCTTCTTCTCCTTTAACGGTTGCAATGCCTTCAATATTTAAGTCAGCCGCAGATATATGGTCATCATCTAAGCTACTGTTATCAGGAAAATCAATTTCTACAACCCGGCAATCCAACACCTCAACATTTAAAACATACGTTGCAGAATAGCCGGTTTCAGAATTATTATAATCTACGCTTGCAGAATACACGCCGTCGTGAAACTTACAACCCAAAAAAACGAGTTCATCAGTTGGCGTTTCTTTGCTTAACCGCAGCTTAGTCTTTTTTTTAATGTTGGTATTTTTTGAGTCATCTAAAAAAGGAGTTGAATCTATACTTTTTACAATCGCATTTTCCTGTTTGTTATCAACTTTTGAAGTGCATGATAAGGTTATAAATGTTGTACAGATGATCGTCAACAATGCAAATGTGTTCCTCATAACGCGCGGTTTAAAATGAAAAATAATTATAATTTCTCATTACTTCAACATACATTTTTTAATAAGAGAATAGTTTAAAATTTCCTCGGCCCATTTCTTCTATTTCATTTAGGCTTAACTTAAAATCTCTCTTTTCCTAAAGACTGAAATGCTTCAACGTGTTTAAACTGCTTCACTATTAAACTCAAAGTTTTAGCAGCGTAGCAACAACAGCTATTCTTAATGCTTTTAGCCCGCTATTTTAGTTAAGACAAATGCACATAAGAAACCTAGTACGGTAATAAGGCCTGCATAATTATGCGCAACTTCAAAGGCTTCAGGTATCATAGTATCAGCAAGCATTGCGAGTATAGCACCGGCTGCAACTGCAGTAGTAGCTGCAATTATTTCAGGACTGAATCCACTAAAAAGCACATAACCACTCCATGCTGCTATGCCGGAGGTCAATGCGATGGATGACCACAATAGAAACACATATTTAGCTGATCGCCCTGCCTTTTTCATACCTGCAGCGCTAGACAATCCTTCAGGAATATTTGATAAAAAGATTGCGATAACCGCCACCATACTAACCGCACCACCTTCAAGCATACTTACACCAATAACTATAGATTCAGGTATGCCATCTAACAAGGCACCAATAGCAATTGCGTTACCACTGCCTTCCACATCACTCTCGCTGTTCTGCTGCTCACCGGAACGTTTCCTATGCTTAGCGCCTCGTTTTGATATTATTATGTTAGCTATAGTATAGATCAACGCGCCGCCAACAAAACCAATGGAGGTCGAATCAAATCCGCCTGTTTTATAAGCTTCGTCCATTAAATCAAACGACAGGGCAGAGATGAGAACCCCGCTACCAAAAGCCATGATGGCGGCAACTAATCTTTGAGGAATTTTTAGGTAGAAGCCAAAGCCAGCACCAATAACTAACGCAGAGCCTGATGTTAAACCCCATAAACCGGCCTTTAACCAAATCGGAATCATCAATAGTTTTAGATAAAGCTTAAAAAATTGTTCCTCGGTTGAGATATTACGTGTTACTTACCTTGCTCTTAAATTTTGGTGTGCAAAACGCACAAGGTTGATATAGTTTAAATAACCCCGTTATAGCTATACGCAAAATGATCGCAAGCTGTTTTTTAATGTTGATAGACTTACTTTGTCTCTTTTAAATTTGAAACACTTAAGTAAAAATATTTCCATCATAAGCTGGCAACGCAAATATGCGTTAGCCTTTTTCCTGTTGATATCGGGGCACTTTGTAATTGCGCAGGTATCACCTATACCTAAACAAATAGAAAGAATTGACAGCCTGATTTTGTATTCCAATTTAGTGCAGGCCAATGTAGAAGCAAATCAGGTTCTTAAAATACTTTCATCTAAAACCAACACAAAAGAAAATGTAGATTTAAAGCTTGCAGTTATGCTGCATAAAGCAAACATATTTGGCCTGCAAGAAGACCATGCGAAAGCTATTGAAGTTGCACTTTCTGCTATTGATCTGGCAATTGAATTTAAACTTCCTAAACGTGCTTTTAAAGCCTACTTGTTAACTGCGTTAGCTTACGAAGTATCAGGCGATTATGTAACATGTAAAGCTTACCTGGATAAAGCAAATGCATTATATAATGAACATCGTTTTAATGAATTATATAGCTCTTACTGCATCCGTACTTCATCTTACTACAGAATAACAGGTATAGCAGATTCATCGTTGCAATATGCTTATGAAGGCTTGCATTATGCAAAACGTTATAAAAACCTTCGAGACATTTCCGATGCTTATATGCTACTAAGCATTCTCTTAAATAACACTGATTACAACGAGAGTATAAAATTTGCTTCGCTTGCTGCTAAAGAGTTTCTGCAACGAAACGATTACGCCGGCGTTGCCATCATGCATAGTAATATTTCAAAAAAATATCAACAGCAAAAGGAGTACGATAAAGCATTTAGACATAATGATACAGCCCTGTTACTGTGTAAAAAGCATTCACTCCCCAATGCGCTTTTTGCCACGTGTTATAACCAAAGGCACAAGCTTTATGAGTCAATCGGCAATGAAGATTCGGCCTACTTTTATTTTAAGGCCTATCATAATGCCTACTTAGGAGCGTTGAAAGACCAAGAAGCAACGGAAATACAAAGGGTAACAGAACGCTATCAGAACGACAAACGTGAGGCTCAATTAAAAAGTAAAGACCAGCAACTTTTTCTCATAATTTCTCTACTTGTAGTAATAGTTGCTGCCGCTATTGTGGTGATTATAAAAAATAGAAAGATCCAAATTCAGAACAAGATCATTCGCAAACAGCTTGATGATTTAACGAAAATGCTGGAGCAAAAAGAATTGCTCTTGTCTGAGTTACAACATCGTGTAAAAAACAACCTGCAACACGTTATAAGTATTTTGGAGATACAACGCGAGTCGGTCAATTTCAATAACATCGACGAGATAATCAGAGGCAATCAAAACCGGATCCACTCCATAGCATTGCTGCACAAAAAACTGAATGTAGCAGACAGTGTAAATGAAATATGTTTAACCAAATATATTCTGGAACTCGCGGAACTAGTTAAAACCTCTTACAGCCTTGAAGGAGAAAACATAAGTCTAAATGTTAATTGCGATATAGAAGTTATGTCAATTGAAAAAGCACTCCCCGTTGGGCTTATTATAGTGGAACTTATAAGTAATAGCATGAAACATGCCTTCAATAAACCGAGTGAGGGAGCGATACACATATCACTTATGAGAGACGAAGTAAAACAAACCAATATCTTATACTATGCTGATAATGGACCGGGATTCGATCTTGACAAGACAGGTAAAAAAGGACTAGGCATCGAAATAATTGAAGGTTTAGTTGATCAATTAAATGGAACGATAGAGACTAGAAATAGCAATGGATTTGAGCAAACAATCTATTTTAAATAAGTAGACGAATGGAGCAGAAAACAATATTGTTGGTAGAAGATGACTTTTTAAACCGAAGACAGATAAAAAAGGTACTCTTAGAAAACGGTTACCAAATTTTTGAAGCTAAAAATGCCAGTGAAGCATTTGCAATATTGAACAAGGAAGCATTAGCACTTACCATCGTCGATATTAATTTGGGTGAAGATCAGCAAGACGGAATTAGCATTGGCACTGCATTACAGAAAAAGTATGCTTTGCCTTTCATCTACCTCACGGCTTACGATACGGAAGATATTATGAGTAGAGCGCTGGCCTCTGCGCCACAGGCATTTCTTACTAAACCCTTTAAAAACATTGATCTACTTGCTTCCGTAGAGCTTGCCATTCGTCAATTTAACTATCCTGAAAGTCAACCATCATTAATTGTAAAAGATGGCGAATACAATGTGAAGCTGCCATTAAACGATGTTTTCTACATAGAGGCTGAAGGTAATTATCTGCTGTTTTATACGGCTCAAAAAACATATAAAAAGCGTTCTACAATTAGGCAGATAATGGAGGCGCTACCCCTAAATATGTTTATCCAGACCCATAGAGCTTATGTTGTAAATAAGCACAAAATATACAAGTTCGGCAAAAGAAATCTAGTTGTTAATAATCAGGTCATCCCAGTATCTAAAAATTATGTTGATGACGACAGCCTCTTGCCACACCAATAGGTGAACTTTTATTGACCTGAAATTCTATCCCTAAAATCGCTGTTTTATCCCACAAACTGCAACTTTTTAAGCATGCATCTCTTCTTTGCTTTCAAAAGAAGCAGTAAGCCGAAAATGCTAACGAGAGTAGGCGTAAAAAAACAACATGAGAACACTAAAGATCTTTCTTCTAATTGCAGCGGTCAGTACCACACTAAGTTTGTTTGCACAGGAACGTGGCAACGCATTTAGCCCAAACTACAAGGGGTATTATTACTTAAGAACACAATTTACAGGCGATGATCTTTCACTTGAAAGCAATGGTGCTGCAAGCAAAACTATGAATGGTGGAGCTTTCATGTCATCACAAAAAGGGGCAACGGGCACTATGTGGCAATTGGTGCCAGACACTCAGGATAAAGGTTGGTATCGCTTAAAGTCAAAAGACGCGGGTGATAAGAAGTGTTTAGAAGGCAATGCAAAAAATGGTTCAGTAAAAGCGGGTGCTGCTTTTATGGACGATTGTAAAAATGCTACCGGCCAGCTTTGGAGATTAGACTTGGTAAGCAGTAAAAACGGCGATCATATTTACAAACTGCGTTCTAAATTTCAGGGAGAAAAGTTTTCTTTAGAAGGCAACAGACCTGATGGCGATAAGAAAGGAAACACCTTTACAAATAATGATCAAAATGTAACAGGCCAAATGTGGAGACTTGTACCTGTTAAGTAAACTATTAACTCCAACTGTTGAACTAAGCTTGCTTAAATAAACACTAATAAAACACCACAAAAAAGAAAAAGTATGAAGAAATTTCAAAAAAACATTGCCAGAGTTTTTATCGTTGCCATCTGCTCTTTAGTATTTACAACTAATGTTTTTGCAGACCAGGCGCAAGTACTTTCGCAAAAGCAGGTAAATGATGCATTGCTTGCGCTGAAACCTGTTCGCGAGGCAAAACAATCGATTATGCATACCTGCGAGCCATGTGGAAAGAATGATACAAAAAGAGGCCAACTTGAAAGTTTGAACACTTTAAATATGAAAAACTTGGGTCAAGGCCAATTTGAAATGCTTGTAAATGGTAAAGCAATTGACCTTGCTTATGTATTCATTCCAAATCCTGATAAGAACGGAAAAAAGTGGAAGAATTTAGCTAAACATCTGGGTATCTCCGTTGAGGGAGTTAGCACGTATTTGTAAGAAGAGTTGAAGATACTATAGGCTTCAGCAGTTCTTATACAGGTTATACATAAAAAAATGAGGGAGCTTTAGAGGCTTCCTCGTTTTTTTTGCATTCATTTTAATTACTCAATTCTTTCTAATTAAGCGATTACTTCATCAACTCCAACACCCACATATTATTTGCAGGTATAGTTATACTATCTTTTAATAGATAAACATTATTACCAACTATTGCGCGTGCAGCACTAAAGCCTTTGGTAGCATCTGCATACTTTGAGAAATCTATGGTCTTGCCATTTTCGCCAGTGTTCATTATACACAGCACGGTTTGTTTTGCATCGTATCTGCTATAAACGTATACGCCGTCTTCCGGTACAAATTGCATCATCTTTCCCGTCTTTATTGCAGAAGAATTTTTTCTGAAATTGCCTAAAGTCTTCGTCCAGTTAAATACTTCGTTTTCTTTTGCAGACCGGCCTGCAGACGTAAATTTATTTTTTTTGTCGGTGCTCCACCCACCTTCAAAATCGCTCCGTACAAAGCCATCGGGGTTGCTTATACCTTTCATAAGAATCTCTGTTCCATAATACAATTGCGGTATTCCGCGACTGGTGAGCAACCATGCAATGCCGGTCTTTAGCTTTTCAACATCATCACTAACCTGAGACAGAAACCTGGACATGTCATGATTATCTAAAAAGATAACATGGTTCATAGGGTTCTTGTAAACAAAGTCGCTAGCAAGTGTTTGATAGAGTTTGTTAACACCGTCGGTCCAGCCAAATTTTTGGGTGAGTGCCGGAGCAATACCATAAAGGTTTGTTTGAAAATCTGTGACGCCGGGCAGGTTACTTTTAAAAGGAACATCAAACTTATTCTCAGTGAAATAAGCCTGATTAATTACACCATGTACCCACGTTTCGCCAAACATGGTTATAGTGGGGTATTCATCTAACAATGCTTTGTTGCAGCGGTTCATAAACTCTAGATCGTTGTATATGTACGTATCAATACGCCATCCATCAACGCCAAAATTTTCAACAGACCAAAGTGCATGTTGTATCAGGTAGTTTGCAACAAATGGATTTGTTTGATTGAGATCTGGCATTTGCCTAGTAAACCAACCGTCGCTCGTTATCTTTTTATCGCTTGTTGCCGCATACGGGTCAATTAAAGGCTGGTCTTTATAAGAGGTTTGCGTAAACTTAGGCCATTGGTGTAGCCAATCTTTCATTGGAGGGTCTTGCACTGTAAAATGGTAAGAGCCCACATGATTGTACACCGCATCCTGAATAAGTTTCATTTTGCGTTTATGCAATTCATCACTCAACTTTTTGTAAGCTGCCTCGCCACCAAAGCGTGGTTCAATAACATATTGGTTGGTAAATGCGTAACCATGCTCTGTCCTGTTAGGCATATCATTTTGCAACACAGGCGTCATCCATAATGTAGTAACGCCCAGTTCTTGCAAATAATCTAAATGATTGATCACTCCTTGCAGATCGCCACCATGCCGATCGTACATAGAATCTCTATTTAAACTTTGATCTCGCGCACCTGTAAGCCTATCATTGCTTACATCTCCATTGCTAAACCTATCAGGCATTAATAGATAAATAAAATCTGATGAAGTAACGCCCTGTGCAAACTGCGTTCCCTTACCAACGCTTCTTGCATTTAATGGAAAGTTTATAACACTTGCAATACCTCTATTTTTTACATTGATTTTTACGATACCGGGCTTTGCTGTTGCCGCAATAACAACATCAACAAACAAATAATTATCGTTTTCAACCTTATGTACTTTTCTAATGGTTACACCGGGATATTGAATGCTAACGGGGTTTGTACCCTTAGCAATGTCATCACCATAAATCATTAATTGCACTACGGGGTTGCGCATACCTACCCACCAGTTAGTCGGGTACACCACTGCATCATGAGCGTAGGAAATTATTGAATAACAAGAAATGAAAAGGATTAAGATCCAACGTTTCATTTTATAAAGTTTACTCATCAGCATCGTTTACTATTATGTTTAAAAGACCAGCCAGCACCATAGATACACCGCCAACAACCAAAGCATAAATACTGTTATTATCAAAAACAGTTCTCACAAAAAAACCAAGGATGGCGGCGGCCAAGATTTGTGGTATTACAATAAAAAAATTGAAAACGCCCATGTAAAAACCCATCTTGTTTGCAGGCAACGCACCTGCAAGTATTGCATAAGGCATGGTTAGGGTAGATGACCATGCCAACCCAACGCCCACCATTGGCAACAGTAGCATGTTTGGATCTTTGATAAAGAACATGGATATAAGCCCTATACCACCAATAATTAAACTAATCATGTGTGTATACCTGCGCCCGATGCGCTTTGCCAGCATGGGCAGCAAAAATGCAGTTATAGCAGAAACACCATTATAAACCATAAACATAACTCCTACCCAGTCGCCTGCATCCTGATATAATTTTGTTGTGGTATCGGTAGTGCCATAAGCATTTTGCGCCACTGCTGATGTGGTATAGATCCACATGGAAAATAAAGCGAGCCAGGTAAAGAATTGTACAATGGCCAGTTGCAACATAGTCTTTGGCATCGACATTATTCCGGCAGTAATTTCTTTTATACCATTAGCAACTCCACTGCTGTGCGTTTTCTCTTGTTGCCACTGCGCTATGTCATCAGGAGGATCTTCTTTTGATGTTAAAACTGTCCATAACACGGATAGAAAAAAAACTACTCCACCAATGTAAAAAGAATACCGAACTGAAGGAGGAATAATACCCTCCGGGGCAGTATTAGCTATATTTAGATAATTGGTAAGAAAGTATGGAAGTAAAGATGCAACCACTGCACCAATACCTATAAAAAAGGTTTGCATTGCAAAACCAGTGGTACGCTGACTTGAAACTAATTTATCACCAACAAACGCCCTGAAAGGCTCCATCGAAATATTGATGGATGCATCTAATACCCAAAGCAAAATTGCAGCCATCCAAAGCGCAGATGAATTGGGCATTGCAAATAGTGCTAAAGAAGATAATAACGCGCCTATAAAAAAGAAGGGCCTTCGTCTCCCCCACCATGGGTGCCAGGTTCTATCGCTAAGATGCCCAATAATGGGCTGAACAATAAGACCGGTAATTGGCGCAGCAATCCATAAAATGGGGATGTCGTCAATAGCGGCGCCTAATGTTTGAAAAATTCTGCTGACATTGGCATTTTGCAGTGCAAAACCGAACTGAATGCCAAGAAAACCAAAGCTCATATTGAATATTTGAGCAAGGCTTAGTTTAGGTTTTAATTTGTTGGTTGATAATTTTTCAGGCGCCGTGTGTACTAAGGCCATAGCAATCAGTTAGGTATTTAAGAATGTGTATATTTTACACGAAAATAAAAGTACTATAAAAAAAGACACCTAAATTAGATGTCTTTATAAATTATTCTTAGACGGATTATTGTATAACGTATCCATCAGGTATAACAGCGTTTTTCTTTACAACCACTATACTGTCTTTAATAGTATAAAGTTTGTTATCCGCATCTCCAATACCATCACCACCAATAATTCGTACATCGTTTCCAATCCGCACATTTTTATCGATGATTGCATTTTTAATATGACAGCGATCGCCTATGCCAATCTTTGGAATACCGTGTTGTGAGTTTTGATTTATCTCTTCTAATGTTTCGTAAAAATCATTACCCATCAAATAACTGCTAACAATAGTAGTACCATTGCCAACTCTTGATCGAATACCTATAACGCTATGCTCAATTCTGCTTGCGTGTATTATAGATCCTTCAGCAATAATGGTTTGCTCTAATGTGGTACCGCTAATTTTTGCAGGCGGCAACATTCTTGGCCTTGTAAATACTGCATTGTTGTTATCAAACAAATTAAATGGTGGTATGGCATCTGTTAGGGCCAAATTAGCCTCAAAGAATGAACCGATTTGTCCAATATCTTCCCAATAACCTTCGTATTGATAACTAAGTACTTTGTAATTGCCAATAACTTTTGGGATGATCTCTTTACCAAAATCTTTGTCTTCAGGATATACATTCATTAAAAGATCTTGAAGTACTCTTCTATTGAAAATATAAATACCCATAGAAGCAAGGTAAACCTTACCCAAACGTTGCATTTCTGCGCCGGTATCACTTGGCCAGTCAACTAATAAATCGTTGGTTGGCTTTTCTATAAAAGAGGTTATATTTTGGTTTTCATCAGCCTTTAAAATACCAAAATCAGAGGCATCTTTTTCTGTTACCGGAATTGTAGCCAAGAGTAATATCGGCACCGGCTGCAGCGTGTTTAGCAATCATATCAGCAAAATCCATTTGATACAATTGGTCGCCACTTAATATTAAAATATAATCAGAATCAAATGCATTGAAGTGTGCTTAACGATTGGCGTACCGCATCAGCTGTTCCCTGAAACCACTCCGCACTTTCAGGGGTTTGTTCTGCAGCAAGAATATCAACAAAACCTTTACTAAATGCACTGAAAGTGATAGGTGTTTTTTATATGCTTATTTAGAGATGCAGAGTTGTACTGTGTTAGCACAAACATTCTGCTTATGTTACTATTAATACAGTTACTAATGGGAATATCTACCAGCCTATATTTACCGGCAATGGGTACAGCAGGTTTACTTCGGGTACTTGTTAAGGGATGAAGACGGGTACCGGCACCACCTCCTAAGATAACAGCAAGCACAGAGTTAGTTACAGTTTTGCATATTGTTGACACAGTATTTAATTTTAGTTTATTTTAATCCTCTATAAACATCTATATAATGTTGTGCGCTCTTATCCCAACTATTATCAATTTCCATCATTGTTTTTCGCATTTGGTCAAACGTTTCTTTATCTGCATACACATCAACTGCACGTTGTACTGAATAATGAATATCGCCAACTGAAGCATGATTAAAACTGAATGCCATAGCCATTTTCATCACCCATATCAACCACAGTATCCTTTAAGCCACCGGTGCTACGTACAATAGGAGCATGTACCATAACGCATGGAATACATTTGGTTTAAGCCACAAGGTTCTACCCTACTAGGCATTAGCAAAAAATCTGCGCCAGCATACATTTGATGACTTAATTTCTCATTGTAGCCTATAACAGCATTGTAATTACCAGGATAACTAGCACTCATTGTACTTAATTGCCACTCTACATGGGGATCGCCACTGCCTAGAATTAGAAAATTAACTTTGCCCGGCATAGAGTACATAGCAAGACATAATGCTGTCGGGTAAAATATCTGCTGCTTTTTCGCCAACCAGTCTTCCAATAAAAACAATAAGTGGATTTTCAATATCCAGATTAAAACGATCGCAAAGAATTTTCTTATTGGCAAGCTTGCCTTCGGTAACATTATTTGTAGAAAAGTGATTGTCGATGTAAGTATCCGTTGCCGGGTTCCAAACTTCAGTGTCAATACCATTTAATATACCTACACACTTACCCTTCTCATACTCAAACAGTGCTTCTAATCCATTGGCTGCATATCTCAATTCTTCAAAATAACTCCAGCTTACGGTTGTTACTTTATCGGCACATTTTATAGCACTTGCCAAGTGGGTTAATAGCGTCTTTCCAATCAAGCATTCCGGTTTTCCAACTATCGTATGGTGGTATCCAATTACTTTTATCCCATCCCATCCAACCCTGGTATTCTGCATTATGTATAGTTAACTACTAGAGTTGATACTAACTTAACTGATCAAACCTGTAACAGTACTTCATCATAAAAGGAACCAGGCCTGTATGGTAATCGTGGCAATGAATAATATCAGGCTTATGTTGCCATGCATTTATCCAGACCAACGCAGCTATTTGAAAAGCAATAAATCGTTGCGCATCATCATCATAACCATAAACTTTTTCTCTATCCAATAATCCATTAATATCCAACAGGTAAAGATCGAAACCTAAGCTTGTTATTTCTTTCTTTAATAATAGTATAATCGAAAAACCAGTCGCCCATATTAGTGTTGCCCTGATAATGAACATCCCATTCATTTTCGAATAAAAATTTTGTACGGTACATGGGCATTATAACTTTAGCAATGTGCCCAAGTTTATTTTGATATTTTGGTAAAGCTCCTACTACATCTCCCAATCCACCGGCTTTAGCAACAGGATAACATTCAGCACTAATATGAATTATTTCCATGCTTCTATTGAGTTAGTTTTTAGATGAATTCGGTCAAGTTATGAAGGATTTTCGAATTAATATATATCAGCTAAATATATTTCTTTAAAAAATTTATACCTAACCACTGATTTAAATAAATACGCTCAATAATATAAAACTGATTTTATTTTGACAACTCATAAATCATTTATTAACAACATTAATCAATGAATACAAACCAACTGGCCACAATTCAGTGTATTAATTTCAGTGTTTTTCTTTTGGGGTTTTGTTGCTGCAAGCAATGATATTCTAATACCCGTTTTTAAAGAAAAACTTAATCTGGAGCAATGGCAATCGCAAATGATTTCATTTGCATTTTATGTGGCTTACACGGTTGGTTCTATCATTTATTATTTAATTTCTAAAGCAAGTGGCGGGGATATTTTAAATAGGCTGGGTTATAAAAATGGTATTGCATTAGGATTGGTTATTTCTGCAATCGGCACCTTATTGTTTTATCCTGCTGCTGAAACTGCATCATTCTTACTAATGATAACGGGATTATTTATTGTTGGTCTTGGATTTTCGTTGCAACAAACTGCAGCAAATCCATTAGCTATTGTTATTGGTGACCCCAGTAAAGGTTCGCAAAGATTAAGCCTTGCAGGTGGTGTAAATAATTTTGGTACAACTATAGGGCCCTTGATTGTAAGCTTTGCCATATTTGGAACCGTTACTGCGGGCAGTGCAAATGTTGCAAGTATAAGCGCAGTAAAAACGCCTTACCTAATATTGGGTGCAGCCTTTATTAGTAGTTGCAGTTATTTTTAAATTTTCTTCGTTACCTAACAAAATTATGTTGCACGGATGAGCCTGCTGCACTAGCTAGTGCAGAACCACTAAAAACCGATGACAGTAAAAAAAGTGCTCTAAATTATCCGCAATTGGTTTTAGGAATGATCGGAATATTTGTATATGTAGGTGTTGAAGTTTCTACTGCCAGCAACTTACCGAATTTATGAAGCAGAAATTGGACACACCCACAGAAAACATTGCGCCATTTGTTTCGTTATTTTGGGCAAGCTTAATGATAGGAAGATGGACTGCTTCAGTCGGTGCATTTGATATTACAAAAGTCACTAAGCAAATACTTGAATTTCTTAATGCCTTACCTCGCATTTGCTGTTTTTCTTATTGTAAATAAAATTGCCAATCACGATATCACGCCATTTTATATTTATGCCATTGTAATTATAGCGATGATTGTTGGTGATATAGCCAGTAAAGGCAACCCTGCAAGGCAATTGCTTATTTTTTCGGTTATGGGTATTACTGCTATTAATTATAGGAATGCTACATCAGGAATGGTAAGCGTGTTATGCATTTATAAGTGTTGGGTTATTTTGCTCAACACTTATGGCCTTGCATTTTTACGTTAGCAATTGCGGGCTTAGGTAAACATACCAACGAAGGATCAAGCTTTTTAATAATGATGATTATGGGTGGTGGTATTATAAGTTTATTACAAGGTTACTTGTGCTGATGATCATTTACTAGGTATACAATGGTCTTATCTTGTTGGCGTAGCTTGTTTTGCTTACCTCGCATTTTATGCTGTAAGAGCAAAATCAATTTTAAAGAGGCAGGGTATAGATTATGATGCTCCTGTTGGAGCTCATTAAAATTGAAGGAGCAAGAATCTATAAAATTCTTGCTCTTTCTATTTATAATTTCTACAATTTAAACTAACATCATTTCTTTTTCTTGTTCCCAAACTTTACGGCCATATCCTTTAAACACATGTCTTTCACTATGGTAAGATGAACGAACTAATGGACCGCTTTCAACATAATCAAATCCTAACTCATATCCAATCTCTCTTAATTCTTTAAACTCATTGGGATGAACAAAACGTTGAACAGGTAAATGCTTTTTTGTTGGTTGTAAATATTGACCGAGTGTTAATACATCTGTACCAACAGCCACAAGGTCTTCCATGCTTTGAATAACTTCTTCTTTAGTTTCCCCAAGTCCTAACATGATACCGGTTTTAGTACGCATGCCTCCTTGCTTTAAAATCTTTAAGCACCTCTAAACTTCTACGATATTTTGCTTGTATGCGAACTTGTCTTGTAAGCCTTTCAACCGTTTCCATATTATGACTTACAACATCGGGTGCAGCATCAATTACTCTTTGAATATTTTCAGCTTGTCCTTTAAAATCGGGTATTAGAGTTTCAAGAGTTGTATCGAGGATTTAAAGCTTTTACTGCCTTAATAGTATTGTACCAAATAATACTTCCACCATCTTTAATTTCATCCCGGTCTACACTTGTTAAAACAGCATGCTTCACCTTCATTAAATTAATAGCTTCGGCTACTCTTTGTGGTTCATCCCAATCAATCGGGTCTGGGCGACCGGTTGCAACCGCACAAAATCCACAACTTCTTGTGCAAGTATTGCCAAGAATCATAAATGTGGCGGTGCCTTCGCCCCAGCATTCACCCATGTTAGGGCAATTACCGCTTTCGCAAATTGTATGAAGTTTATGTGTGTCAACTAAACCGCTAACATGCTTATAGCTTTCACCAATAGGCAATTTAACCCTAAGCCAATCTGGTTTTTTAACTTTGTGGTGGCTCATCTATTTTAGCAACTACTGGAAGTTCAATCATAATCTATATAAGAAAGAACAACTTGAATTGCTTTTATTAAGTGATAAAAGCAAAAGATTGAATTATGTTAATGTAAAAATCTTTTTAAAACTAATTAAAGGCGAAATGACAGCAAAATACCTACTTTCTTTTACCGAAAATAATAGTTGCATAAACATTAAAAAAATTGCTTTTCGGATTTAAAAGCATGATAGGCATTTTTTTAGTATAAGCTTCCGCATTTAAACCAACTTCAATCGCGCTAATAAACTCATTATATCTGCCATAATCGAAACGCATACCCAATTTTGCAAAAGCTCCGGGTACAAATTTAATTTCATTAAAACCCTTTGTAACAACTTGAACTTCCATTTATACGACTAACATTGAAGAAAACAGAGTCGTTGTTATTATATTTAATTTCGTCTAAACTGCTGCTGTAGTATCTTACATTTAAATAGTATGGCTTTAGTAATCCGGCACTAAAACCACCACCATAAATACTGCAGCAACTGCTACACCATTTTTATTTCCTTTACCACCAATAAGTCGTTGCTGGCTAAAGCCAAGTTTGGCAAAATAAAAGTTATTGATCTTACCGTAAACAAACGGATTACCAAAAGAAAAACCACCTTGTCCTCGGCTAAGTTTTTCTTCTTTGGGATGTTTGCGTTCACCAATTTCGAGGCTGTAAAGATTGGTTTTAACTGGGGTATTCAATCTTCCTAACTCATAAAAAGCAGCATAACCATCTGAAGTTAGTTTAATACCAAAAGCATTTTGTTTTTGAAAAATTAAAGCACCTTCTTCTTCCTGTCTTTATTAATTCATTAATTTTTTCTTTCCGTTCATTCTTTTTTTCCTGTCTTGCATTTATAGGTCTTATCCTGGGCAAAAGTCATAAAGAAACAACACTTCCTAATGCTACTAAAACAATCTTCTTCACGTTAATTTATGTTTGTTTAAATTGATACTTGTAAATTTAGGCAAAAAAATATCAATGACTTCACAGATAATTTACAAGGAGACCTAAGAACAAAAGCAACACATTTACAAAGCGGAACCATAATAGAAACCGATGCACCAACTGATAACCAGGGTAAGGGTGAAAGGTTTTCTCCAACTGATCTTGTTGCCACTGCTTTAGGCAATTGCATGTTAACAATCATGGGAATTAAAGGCAAGAGATATGGATATAGATTTAAAAGGAACATCAATAGATATAACAAAAATAATGGCTACTGACCGAGCCGAATTGGCGAGATAAAAGTAAAATTTCACTTTCCTCCAACACTTAAAACTGATGAAAAGCAACGTCAGATATTAGAAAGAGCTGCCAATGACTTGTCCCGTATTTGAAAGTTTACATCCATGACTTAAAAAAACAATTGAATTTGGCTGGGATGAAAAACTGGTGTTGGGAGAAGGTGAGTAATTTCGAAAGATGCTTAAGCAGTTACATTAGAACTTCTTTTACTAAAATAGCATTTCCTACTGCGCATTCAAGGCATCGTTTTTCATCGCAATACATATTTTTAATTCTATTAAAGCCTGGCTTTCTAATGCATTAGCATTGGCTACGCCAAATGTTGCCATTTGTTGTAATGTTGTTTTTTTCTGGTGGCAATTCCGCTAACCATTGCATTGCTTTGTCAATTTGTACTTTGCAGGTTCTTTACATCCAATCGCCATAACGCAAACAAAACCGGAATAATAGTATTAATGATAAGATTGTCGATCATTTGACTGCCTAAGCTAACTTTGGTTTGTAGTTGAGTTGATCGTCAAAAGCGTAGTGATAATGCCAGTAATCATTTGCTTTTACACTTAAAAGTTCTTTAAGCGATGCCAAAGTTTCAGTCTCTTTAATTTTTGAAAATAATGCAGTTGACTCATGGATCAACATAGCAAGTTGCGCTAGGCGGATTGTTGGAAAATTAGCTGGCCGCATTCGCAAAAAGAAGGGCGTTTTATGTTAAAACTTGTAAGCGATATTTTTTCTGCAAAAACCTGAATTCTCGTTGCAAAAGTTTGGGATAATCTTCATCAAAATCTTTGTCTAATAAATTTGCTTGCCCAAAAAGCAAGGCTTCCAATTGATGAATTTGATTTTTATGCCTGGCCAATAAAGTGTTATGGTAAGCTTGTGGCAGATATCCTCAAAAATATCAGCATTTACTTTCATTCCAAAGTTCCTGGCGAGTCATCCTCCAAAAAACTTCTTCCCAATGGTTATTGGCTTCAGAACAAACTTTTGAGAATGTTTACCGACTTACGTTGCAGTCTTTCAACAGCTAGCCGGTCTTTCCAGGCAGACCAAGCTAAGGGTGAAAGTGCAGGCAAATGTTGCTGACTCGGTACAAACGTAGCAGATTGCATTAATGCATTATATCTATCAAGCAATATTTTTGGCACCCTACTTTGCAAACATAATGTTGGCAATATGCTGTCCATTGATATCTTTAATTTCTTGGTCGTGCTTCCACACCACATGCAATATGATGTTTGAAAAATTTTGATCGTTAGAATGTTTGTGCTTATACCAATCGCTGGAATTTAAATGAAGCTCCACATTACCCGCCCACTTTGTATCTTCAATTTTAATACTCGCATTAGAAAAATCCGGACCCTGGTTTAAGTTGTAGGTTCCCTGATGTAAAATTTCCAGTCGCTCATTTTGCTCTGTTGATAAATCACCTTTTGCAAAATGTTGAAATATGCCATATAAAATGCAACAGACGCTCAGTCATAATAAACATTTGCAGTAAACAAAAGCTTTATGCGATATTGATTTTAATAAATGAAATGTGATTACAAACCAACATTATAGAGCTATAAAAGTGATCAAATCCAATATGCAGTATTAAGTGTTAAGGTGAGAATTATTCAACGCTTGCAATACTTTGCTTATAGGCAATCCCATCACATTATAAAAATCTCCATGAATACATTTAATACCAACGGCGCCTATCCATTCTTGTATGGCATAGGCACCTGCCTTATCAAAAGGTTTGCAAGTTGCAACATAAAATTCAATTTGCTCAAGGCGTAGTGGATGAAATTCCACTTCCGTAACATCAGAAAATACCGCTTCGCCTTATCAGCATAAATAACTACCCCTGTAATCACCTGATGCTTTTTACCAGACAAACTAAAAAGCATTTCTATTGCATCTTGTATGGGTTTCTGGCTTCGTTAATTATTTTATCTGTCGAACTAATACAATAGTATCTGCGGCTAAGTAAATTTTTTCACTATGTTGTTCATGGTAAGCACTCATCTAAAAAGTTACTTACTTCTAAGGCTTTTTGCCGGGCTATATATTCAGGAACTTCTTCAAGAGGCAAATCGTTAGGATAAATTTCATCTGATACTTTTTGCTACAATTTCAAAAGGTAATTTGGCTAATTCTAATAACGCTTTTCTTCTGGGTGATTGCGAAGCAAGAATGATTTTCTCCATAATAAGTTTTTATTGATTTTGCTAACCTGCAATGTAGTTATCAAAGTGATAACCTAATTCCATATTAGTAAGAAATATAAAGAGTTATAGATAGATTCGAAAAAAGATCATGGATAATATTCCTGTGAACATACCAGCTTTATTAACGAACTGAGTTTATGAAAATCTTGAGAAGTACGTGCAGCAAGTAAATTTTTGAATACGAATATCAATGGCACAATTATAAACGGAATGCAATAAGCAGCACTCAAGTACCATCTAAATTGTAACACATAAAACTGCACAATTATTAATGCTGCAATTAAAACAACAAGCCATACTGAAACAAACACTTTTGCAGCATTTATGCCCCATGCTATAGGCATGGTATAACAGCCGTATCTGCGATCGCCCTCAATATCTTCCATATCCTTTACAACTTCTCGTATCAGTGATATTATAAAGGCAAATGATGCATACAAGATGGAAATACGGGTGATTTTTACGGTGAAACTATTAGGTTGTAGCAGGTTACTAGCTTCGCACCATGTTACGACTAAAATTACCCATGCAGTAAGTAACGATATTAATATATTGCCACTCAACAATTTCTTTTTTAAAGAAATTGAATAGAGAAATAATAAGCCCACTGTTACCAGGTTAGCAATACCTAAAAACCGGGCATCCGTTCGTAAGTCAATTACAAAACCTAAAGCAACACCAGCAGCACTTAATATCAAGTGCCAGGCAATAACCCACCTTCTACTTATAATTTTGGCTACTACAAGTTTGTGCGGCTTATTTACTAAATCTATATTTAAATCGAAATAGTCGTTTATAATGTAACCTGCTGCCGCAATAAAAACAGACGATAACATTAATAATAAAAAATGTACGCCATGTATATTGGGAAAAACACCGTCGTTTTGAAAAATAGGGTAAACTACACAGTACACAAAAAGCAGCTGTGTTACAATAATAAATAACAGATTAGGCCAGCGTACCAGCCTGAAGAAGGATGCTAATATTTTCAACAAATTTGTTTAAGAGACCCATTATAAATGTGGCAAGTCCAAATTAATAAATAACAAACAACTGTAATAAAGGTTGGTTACCTATCTCGCTCTAATGCGTGTGTCATCACTCCAGTCGCCACGACTTTTTAAAACTTTCTCAATAACTTCTCTTCCACAGCCAAAACCACCCTTTATGGGAGATATATACTTACAAACTTCTTTGATTTCAGCTACAGCGTCACTTGGGCAACAGGCTAAACCAACAAGCTGCATTACTTCTAAATCAGGTATATCATCACCCATAAAGAGAACTTCTTGCATGCTAATATTGTGCGCTAGTATATACTCTTTCAATGTTGCTACTTTATCCTTTACTCGCATAAAAACAGCATCTACTCCCAAAGCTAGCAACCTGTCATGCACCTCAACTGAGTTGCCACCAGAAATTACCACGACATTATAGCCTTTTTTTACTGCCAGTTGCAAAGCGTAACCATCTTTTATATTCATTCTTCTGGCCATAACACCATCAGGCAATACTAGCAAAGTGCCATCTGTAAGTACACCATCTAAATCAAAAACGAGCGTGGTAATGCTTTTAAAAGATTCAAGAAGATTCATTAACTATGTGTTTACTGATTGTCTCTCCATTCGTAAACCCAGGCACTTTGTATCATTTCAAGATGGCCTTCATTGCTTTCTTCTCTGGTTCCTTCAAAATTTGGAAGTTGTAGAATCCACTCTAATAAATCAGTAAAGCGTACACGATAAATTTTGCCTTCGGGAAAATCGTCTCCAAATTTCTCGTACAATTTCAGAGCTATATCTTCATAGTCATTCCACTTTATTGGAGGTTCAAACATTTCAGCCATGTATATATATTTATTAAGATCTAAAAAATTATTCGCCTAAAAATTGGGTCTGGTCGGGGAGTGTAACAACAATATCTCCGCCGCCCTCAAGTAATACGCACTGGCAACTCAAACGTGAGTTTAACCTCGGATTTATTGCACGATCAATATAGTCCTCTTCTCTATCGGTAAGCTCTTCAACTAAATCCTCACCCTTCTCAATGTAAACATGGCAGGTGCTACAAGCGCAAACGCCGCCACAATTGTGGTGCAGATTTATATCGTTCTTTAAAGCAACCTCGAGTATACTTTGATCCGCCGGTATGTTTTGAAAAGTAATTGGCTGCTTACCCTTCTCTTCAAAATTGAATGTGATATTGTACATTGCTTAAATGCAGTTTTGGGTGCAAAAGTATTTTAATTGAATCTTTTACAGCAAACAATCATAAAAATATGTGTTGCCCCTTACAAGAATGCAAACCTATTGATCTTACTTAAGATAACAACTAAACCTTCTAATTTATTTACGTTCAGACTGTAAGCTGATTATAGATTTCGTAAAAAGTTGGTAAAAGCTCAAGATATCGGGGTAATTCTTCAAAAGCTCCAGATGTTTTTGTAATGTCAATGAATCTCCTCGTTTTGCCGGCCCGGTCTGAAGTACCGAAGGTGACTTAAAAGATAACCTTTCAGATGTTTGTTTAATTAATGGTAATAAAGCATTGAAATTCAGCTGCTCAGCTAAACAATAAGTTTCTGCCATTTCGTAAAGATGATTTGTAAAATTGGAAACCATTACAGCGGCTACGTGCATCTTAAGCCTTTCCTTAGTTGTGCTGTTTGAGACAGTTGATGCCCAACTCTTACAAAATTCACTAAGAATTTCAGTAGTTTTTTCATTATTCCCTTCAATAAAAACCGGGATATCAGGAAGTGTCATCATTTCTTTTCTTAAGGTTTGCAATGGATACAAAACCCCATATGACGAACTTACGTTACTAAGAATATCCTTTTCTAATGCACCCGCTGTATGCACCACCACACCGTTAATCAACGATAGAGTTTCCGCAACCAACTTAACCGAATCATCAGAAACGGCTATAATATAAATATCAGCTGAATCATTGATTTCTAAGATATTATCTGTTGCACTTGAATTAAATTCTGCAGATAATTCTTCTGCCTTGCTATGAGATCTTCCAACAATTTGCACTATTTGGTGGCCGGCTCCACTTATCTCTCGTCCCAAAATAGTTGCAACATTTCCTGTTCCAATTAAAACAACTTTCATTTACTTTGATTTATACACAATATGAAATTAATACAAAGAATCGCACTAAGATATTATGCTACAAAATTCAAGGTACTCGAAGCATTTTCGCCACAGATAGCAGCGGAGGCTGCGTTTCATCTTTTATGTACACCTTACACTAAACGTAAATACACTGTTCCGCCAACCATATTTAAAATTGCAACTGAACTTTCCTTTAACATTGGTAATGAAAGCGTTAAAGGTTTTAAATGGACACCTGAACGTAATGATTTAAGACTTACAATTTTAATTTGCCATGGGTTTGACAGTAGCAGTTATAGATTTGATGACTATATAAATCCATTGCTAAACTTAGGATTTACTGTTTTGGCTTTCGATGCACCTGCACACGGTTTAAGTACTGGCAAAACAATTAATGCACAACAATATCGAGATGTAATTCTAAAAATAAATGAATTATATGGACCTATTCATGGCACAATTGCGCATTCTTTTGGAGGAATTGCGGTTGCATTGGCAGTAGAACAATTTGAAAATAATCACCATAAAAGATTGGTGTTAATAGCACCTGCAACAGAAACAACCCGATCAATCAATACGTTCTTTCAATACATATCAGTTAGTGCTCAGGTGCGAAAAAAGTTTGATGAATTAATTGAAAAAATTGGTGGAAATCCTGCGTCATGGTTTTCTGTTGCCCGTGTAATTCAACAAATATCAACACCAACATTATGGCTTCACGATCGGGAGGATACGGTAACGCCTTTTGAGGATATGGAACACCTTATAAATAAAAAGTTGCCACATTTAAAGTTCGAAATTACTACGGGCCTGGGGCACAGCGGCATTTATAAGGAGCCGGATATTCAAAAAAAGATCATCTCGTTTTTATCTGAAATGAAGGATTAGGCTTTTATAGTTATGCTTCAATATTTGCCTGGCATTTGCAAATTGATACAAGATACTTATTATCATTTTGCTAAATATTTTGCTGTTTACACTTATGCACTAATATTGCAACGCTATATATTTTAAACAAGTTGGACGATTCATTTAAAAAACTCCACCTTGGATGTATATAAAAACAATCGTTTTGATCTAGGTTGAACTTTATTGAATGATGCCTATGTTTAACTGAATTGTGTAAAGTTTACCTGCAAAAAAGCAACGAGCAATGAGTAAAAACCTGTTAATAGTAGAGTCACCGGCGAAAGCGAAAACCATTGAGAAAATTCTTGGAAGTGATTTTGAAGTTAGAAGTTGCTATGGACATATTAGAGACCTGGAGAAAGACGACATGGGTATCGACTTAAATAATAATTACACTCCGCGTTATAAAGTTCCTGAAGAAAAAGAAAAAGTTGTAAAGGAATTGAAGCAAACTGCTAAAAAAGCTAAGGAAGTTTGGCTGGCATCGGATGAGGACCGTGAAGGAGAAAGTATTAGTTGGCATTTAGCAGAAGTGCTTGGCTTAGACCCAAAAACAACCAAGCGAATCGTATTTCATGAGATCACTGCGCCGGCAATACGCAAGGCAGTTGAAAACCCGCGCACCATCAATATGGATTTGGTAAACGCGCAACAAGCACGACGCATTTTAGATAGATTGGTTGGCTTTGAATTAAGCCCGGTTTTATGGCGAAAGATCGGCATGCAGCGTAGTTTAAGCGCAGGCCGCGTACAAAGTGTTGCAGTTCGCTTAATAGTTGAGCGCGAGCGCGAGATCAACAATCATAAAACGGAAAGCAGTTATAAAGTAGAGGCAATTTTTAGTGCGAAAGATATTAATGGCAAACCGGTAAATTTTAAAGCTGAACTGCCAAGAAAAATAGCAACTAAGGCAGAGGCGCAAGAATTTTTAGATGGATGTAAAAGCGCAAATTATACTGTAACTGAAGTAACTGTAAAACCTGCGAAGCGGTCTCCTGCCGCGCCCTTCACAACATCAACCCTGCAACAAGAAGCTAGTAGAAAATTAGGTTATGGTGTTAGCCGAACCATGCTATTAGCCCAACGCTTGTACGAAAGTGGTAAGATCACGTATATGCGTACTGATAGTACAAATTTGAGTGATACAGCCCTTGGAGAAATTGAGAACCAGATAAACAAAAGTTTTGGGGCCAATTACCACCAACCACGCAAGTATAAAAGCAAGAATGCAAGTGCGCAAGAAGCACACGAGGCCATACGTCCTACTTATATGGAGCACGAAACTACAGATGATCCTGATAGTAAAAAGTTGTATGAACTGATCTGGAAAAGAACAATTGCATCGCAAATGAGCGACGCTGCTTTCGAAAAAACAATTGCAAAAATTGATGTTTCAACAAACAAGCAGAGTTTAACCGCCTCTGGCGAGGTTATGAAATTTGATGGTTTTCTAAAAGTTTATTTAGAGAGCAAGGATGAAGAAGATGCAGAAGAAGGTGATGATGAAAGCATTTTACCACCATTGACCAAACACCAGGTATTGGAGTTTAAAGGCATGTCTGCCACAGAAAAGTTTACACGGGCTGCTCCTCGCTATACTGAGGCCTCATTGGTTAAAAAACTAGAAGAATTAGGCATTGGTCGACCATCAACCTACGCTCCCACTATTACAACTATAATGAAGAGAAATTATGTTGAGAAACGTGATAAGGATGGCGTAAAGCGAGAGGCGCAACAATTAACGCTTAATACCAACAACGTAATAAGCAATCAGGTACTTATTGAAAACACCGGTGCAGAAAAAGGCAAATTATTTCCAACTGATTTGGGAATGGTTGTTACAGACTTTTTAAAACAGCACTTTAAAGAGGTTATGGATTATGGGTTTACGGCAGGCATCGAGGAAGAATTTGATGAGATTGCAGGTGGTAAGCTGAAATGGAACAGCATGATCGACAGTTTTTATAAACCCTTTCATAACCATATTGAAATAACACTAGAAACTGCACAGCGAGCAAAGGGTGAGAGAGAATTAGGGATGGACGCCGAAACTGGTAAAAAAGTAATAGCACGTATGGGTCGCTTTGGGCCAATGGTGCAAATTGGAGATACGGCCAACGAAGAAGAAAAGCCACGTTTTGCCAAATTAAAAGCTAACCAAAGTATTGAGACCATTAGCATGGAGGAAGCAATGGAACTCTTCAAACTTCCACTAACCTTGGGTGAGTATGATGGGAAGGAAGTTGCAGTAAGCATGGGCAGGTTTGGCCCCTATGTACGGTGGGGAGAGGAATTTGTTTCGCTGCCAAAAGGTGAAGATCCATTGACTGTTGACTTAGACCGAGCCATTGAACTGATAGGTGAAAAGCAAACAGCAGATGCGCCCATAGCTATGTACGATGAAAAACCTGTTACCAAGGGCAAAGGTAGATTTGGACCTTTCATCAAATGGAATGACTTGTTTATTAATATTCCCCGTGCTTATAATTTTGATGATCTTTCTCAAAAAGATTGCGAAGACTTAATTGAGAAAAAAATAGACAAAGAAGCCAATCGCTACATACAACAATGGCCTTCAGAAAAAATATCTATAGAAAATGGCAGATGGGGTCCTTTTTTACGATTTGGCAAAAAAATGCTGAAAGTAGTCGGCAAAGGCGAGGCCGGTAAATACACACCTGAAGAGCTTTCAACAATGCCGCTTGAAGAAATTAAAAAAATGATTGAAACTCAGGTGCCCGATGCTTTTGCAAAAAAGATTGCAGCAAAAAAAACTGCTTCCAAAAAATCGGCACCCAAAAAATCAACTGTAAAAAAATAAGCCGCTACGCTTAGAAATATTAGAAATTATTAAAGAATACGCTCAACGTTTTTGCGCGATTTGCTGTCTTCTATTTATAAGTTCTAGCAACCGCTTTGCGTAAATAGTAATGCACATAAGGGGCATAACTTATGCGAAAGGTGCATGAGAATTTTATTTGTTTTGACTTATGAACATATGAGGTAACCGGTTCATTTTGTTTATACATTCATAAAATATTATCATGCAAGAAACCCGAGAAATATCCGCGTTATTTACATTGATCGACGACCCCGATCAGGAGGTTTTTAGTACCGTTTCTAACAGAATTGTGGATTATGGTTTGGGTATTATTCCTAACCTGGAGAATCTTTGGGAAAATACACCCGGCGAAGATGTACAACTACGTATTGAGTTATTGATACACAAACTTCATTACAACGATTTAATAAACGACTTTACGGATTGGAAAAATAATCCTTATCACGATTTGCTTTTTGGATCTTTATTGGTTGCAAAATTTCAATATCCCGAATTATTAACTGCGCCAGTTTTACAAGAACTCGAGCGCATACGAAAAAACGTTTGGTTAGAATTAAATAGCTTTTTAACATCTCTTGAACAGGCAAATGTTATATGCTCTATCGTTTACAATTATTATAACTTGAAAGGTGTAGAAGTTGGTTATAATAACCCGGACGATTTTTTTATACATAGGGTTATTGAAAGTAAAAAAGGCAATGCAATAAGTAATGGCGTTTTGTATTTACTATTATGCGAAATGCTTGATATTAATGTAAAAGCCATCAACATTCCTAAGCAATTTATACTGGCCTTTTTCCATAAAGATTATGACGAATTAGAGGACAGTAAAAATCCTCAATCGAAAATAAATTTTTACATAGATGCCATCAGCGGACAGATCTTTACTCATAAAGACATCGAGGCATACTTCAAAAAGATCTCTGTTCCCCCTACTCCATTTTATTTCAAACCATTAAATCATAAACGCATTGTGCAGATACAATTGGAAGAATTAGCCAAGTGTTTTAAAGACGCGAAGCACACCTATAAGTTTGATGAACTTATGAATCTGAGTAATATGCTTGATGATTAATTACAATGATTTTTAAAAAGAAAGGCTGCCAAAATTGGCAGCCTTTCTTTTTAAAAAAAACTTCTTTTTTATGCAAGTGAAGCATCCATAGTTATTTCCATATTGTAAGCTTTACTAACCGGGCAATTAGCTTTGGCATCTTCAGCACATTCTTTAAATTGTTCGGCTGAAATATTGGGTACTTTAGCCTTAACAACTAAATGAGAATTAGTAATAACACCATCGCCCAGTGTAATGGTACAATTGGTTTGAAGGCTCTCAGGCTCAAACCCTGCACCACCTAATACAAAGCTAAGTTTCATTGTAAAACATCCGGCATGGGCTGCAGCCATCAATTCTTCAGGATTGGTTCCAACACCATCCTCAAATCTTGTTTTGTATGAGTACTGGCTGTTTTCAAGCACAGAACTTTGGGTTGTCAATTGACCTTTTCCTTCTTTACCTGAACCTGTCCAAACCGCTGTCGCATTACGTTTCATATCTTGATTATTTTTAGTGAAAACAAAATTACTTTTATTATGATTACTTGGGAAGATTTTGAGAAAATTGATATGAGAATAGGAACAATAGTTGAAGCAAAAAGTTTTGAAAAAGCAAAAAAACCTTCTTATCAACTAACCATCGATTTTGGTGATGCAGGTTTTAAAAAATCAGCTGCTCAAATAACACATCATTATACACCAACGCAATTGGTAGGCAGACAGATTGTTGCGGTTATTAATTTTCAGCCTAAACAAATAGCAAACTTCTTTAGCGAATGTTTAGTGCTTGGCGTTTATGACGAACAGAATCGTGTAATTTTATTACAACCTGAAACAAGTGCAGGCAACGGACAAAAAATTGGCTAATGCTCGAAAAGTTTGTTACCTATTACAAGTCGCCGATTGGTATAATTAAGATAGCTGCTACCGAACATTACATTACGGAGGTAAGGTTTGTTGATGATGAGCAGGATGTAACTTTTTCACATACATCAATTCAACTTTTACACCATTGTGTGGAGGAAATGATAGAGTATTTTAACGGCAAAAGAAGAACCTTTGATTTGCCTGTTTATCAGCAGGGATCTACTTTTCAAGAACGTGTTTGGAGTGAGTTATTATCTATCAATTTTGGGCGTACCATTTCTTATATGGATCTAGCCAAAAAACTCGGCGATCCAAAATGTATAAGAGCTGCCGCAACAAGTAATGGTAAAAATCAGCTTTGTGTAATTGTACCTTGCCACAGAGTAATAGGTAGTGGTGCCAAGTTGGTTGGTTATTCCGGCGGACTGTGGCGTAAAAGGTGGTTACTAAATCACGAAAATAAAATTGCACACGGAGTACAAACTCTTTTTTAGTTATGAGATCGATTGTTGAATTATTGAAGGGCGATATAACAAAAGTAAATGTAGGTGCAATTGTAAATGCGGCTAACAGTTCATTAATGGGTGGCGGTGGCGTTGATGGAGCAATACATCGCGCAGGAGGGCCGGAAATTTTACAGGCATGTATGCAATTGAATGGTTGCCCTACGGGACAGGCTGTTATTACAACTGCGGGCAATCTTCCTGCAAAAAAAGTTATACATACAGTGGGCCCCGTTTGGCACGGAGGTAAAAACAACGAAGAAAATTTACTTGCCAATTGTTATAGAAGTTCTCTACTTGTAGCCGTTGAACATCGCTTAAGATCAATTGCGTTTCCAAACATTAGTACAGGTGTATATGGTTTTCCAAAACAACGGGCTGCCACAGTTGCGATCAATACCGTCAACCAATTTCTTTCAGACAATCCCAATGCTTTTGATCGAATTACTTTTGTGTGTTTTGATGATGATAATTTTCAGATCTATAGCAAAATTATATCTGAGCAAGATGGTAATTGATACAATAGCTAAAGCTTAAACAAGGCAAATGAATATCTGATTCCTGAGGTTTGCCAACCATAACTTTTTTGCGTGAAAGATTTTACGAAATCAATTCTTCCAAGTCGAAGTACATTATCAAGTCCCAAGAAAACTTCTGAATAAGGGCTGCGGTTTTTAAGTAGCAAAACATTGCCGCCACTCACAAGAAACCAATTTAATTTTTTGAAAAGCGGAATTTTATTGGTTAGCAAGCCATTTAAATGATATTCGACATGCGCGGTAGTGTAAAGCTTTTCTGTGTTGCTATAGGCGTAAAAAGGTAATAGTTGAAAACTATTGATATAAGGTGCAGCCACATTTCCCAAGTTGCCAGTAAAGTGTTTGTAATCAGGAAGAAAAACATTTTTCGCTTTCAAAAAACCTCCTGCCGTAACACGATATAACAATCGACCGGCTATTTTCAAGTTGATATCGTCATCTATTCCAGTGGTCCATTTTGTAAAATCAACATTGCTTCCTATCAGCCCATTGATGCCTTTTGTCAACCCTAAATTAATTGTAGGATAGTTAGACCCAATGTTTACTTTCCTGTCAGGATATGCTATGTATTGCGCGCCGGGTTGCCACTTTACATTTACTGAAACAATTGAAGCTTTGTGAGAAACTAAACTAGTATTGGGTTCAAACACTCTGTCAGGAAAGTTTTTCCATGCGTGGTCTGTCGTGTTGCTTAATCCAATTCTGTCTTGATGTTCGAACGAACCACTAATTGTCAATCCACTACCAACACCTTTTGAAAGATCTATACGTGCAAAGCCTGCCTCATATATTTTTAAGTAATTGATCTCATCGCCCAACGTTCTCAACGAATTCCAAAACACCCGAACCGGATTGGCATTATTGAATTGAAAAACATCTCGGCCGCCTGCAATAGCTATGGATGTTGGGTAGGTCTCACCAAATTTATACTTAATGGCAAGACTTAGGTTAAACCTGTTGTTACTCACTCCATAACGAATGCCTGGAGATACATCGATAGCCTTGCGACCGCTTTTTGCAAGTTGTTTTTCGTATAAAGGTTTAATGTTTATAGATAAGCCTTCTACTGTGTTGTAACTAAAAATTTCGATTAATCCTTTTATGGTGGTTGACGATCTGTTTGCCGTATTTACAAAACGCTGTCCCGTTATAAGTAATCCCAACGGGTTCAATTTATTACTAATCCTATCTAACGAGTCCATGTAAAGTTTACCGTTTCTTAGTTGTTCCAGACTATCTTTTACTTTATAGTCGGTAACTTCCTGCGGCAATAAGGGCACCGGGCGTATATCATCCCAATAAGCGGTGCTTTTTTTATTTGCACTATCATCAAATGAAAGTATTACGTCATCAAAATAACCTTTGGCAAATTGAGGATCAAAATTAAACTTATCATATACCTGCACAAAACCTCCTGAGGCATTAAAGCCTAATAATTTTACTGATGGGTAAATTACTTGTTGCTTTATCACCCAAACATTATTCATAGGCACATAGAGTTGTTCAATAACTAAAGTATCAACTAGCTGTGCCTGATTTTCCTTTAGAACGCTCAGCCTTAAACTATGAATGCGCCATTCTTTTTCAATGATGTTTATGTAGCCATTAAAAAGCGGTTCGTACCTACGCTTGGGTGTAACTTTTATCCGATTGACCATAATACCATTGTCGAAAAAAGTGCCTTGAAATTTGAAGTTGTAATAATTGAAAGCATGCTCACTTATAGGTGAAATAAACCCCCGCGGATTAATTGTATTACCTAGTGAAACATTATTTTGTAGAAAGAAATTATTTGCGGACTGCTAAATCCAAATCCGTCACTAAATCCACTTACTTTAGTAGAAAGTACTTCTACTTTTCGTTTCGGCTCTTCTACTGCATACCTCGCTACTGTTTCTGAAAGAAAAATGATCTTATTTTTACTGTCGTCTCCATCGCCAAAATCAACTTTTTTACCAAAGAATTTTTTAGGATAATCTTCCAACTGCAAATGGCCCTTTATGTAAACTTCCGCTGTAAAAGATTTTAGCTCATTTTCGTAAATCATGCGATGGCTAATTGCATTTTTTATTATTTGATTTGAGGGATCTTTTCCATTTGTAACAGTAATTGCAGGCAGCTCATACTGCTGTAGCTCTAACTTAAAATCTACTGCAACATCATTATCATTCAGGTTTACTCTTTGAACACTACTTTTAAAATTTATATGCTTACAAATAATGTTGTAGGTGCCTGCCTGCAGCTCAATACTATAAATACCCAAGCTGTTTGCTGATGCGCCTAAAGAAGTGCCCTCTATAGTAATAGAAGCGTACGGTATAGGCTGCTGATTTACATCAGTTACTGCACCAAAGATTTTTTGTGCAAAAGAATTAAAACCAAGTAATATAAAAACCGTTGTGATGAGTAGTTTCATGCAGGATCAAACATACGTATTACTTAGTCTTATAGTTTTTTCATCCATTTTTTTTGATCAGGATGTAAACGCTTCGTCATCGTAATTTAATTCTGATGATTTATGTTTCAGTAAAAAACTACCCGTTGTTGCTGCAAGGCCACTTACAAGTCCACCAACAAATGCAGTAAATAGAATAATAAACAAATAAGAGCCACCTAATGGGAGTATCGATGCAACTTTAGTAGCAAGCAGATGGTGATTGTTATAATCTAAGATAAATGCTTGTATTCCCCATAAAAGAAATACACCAATGAAGGCAGAGAGAAAAGCTAACCACGCTCGTTGATGTATAAAAACACCAATAAAAAATGAGGTGACGGCAATTATCCACCAATCGAAAAATAAGCTACCTGCAAAAGCTAGTAAAGCAGACAAAACTATTGCAACAATAAATTTCATAATTCTTATCCTTTTGTAAATGTCATCACTCCGTTTGCATTAGCTTTTGCTAAGCGCCTGTTGTTTGCTTAAAAATAATACACGATAGTATTTACCTGCAGCCCAAGAATCCACAAAAGTATCGTAGTATTTGCTACCAGGATTACCACTCTGTCCTCCGGGATAAACGCTGTAAGCTTCAATATCATCAGTAAGATGCACAACCATGCGCCAGCTAGGCCCATGAAATTGTTTAGTGGCATTTATTATATGTTCACCTCCACCGATAGGTAAATGCAACCTACTCAATGCTGGTAATCTGGTTAAGTGGCGTATGCCGGTATCTTTAAATTTACCCCACTGTAATCTGTTGCTTACCTCTGCATTTTTCAATTCGCGATATGCCATTTCGAAAGAAAGTTGAACTACATCAGCCAACGTTTCTACAGAGGCAGTTCTAATATCATCCACAAATTTAAAAGCAGAGTCTTTCAAAAGACCCTCCAACAAGGTGCTTTCATCAGGCCATTTCATCGGTAACTTGGTTTGAGAAAACTCATCGTTCCAAATAGCAACTTCCAAGCTATCCCACCAAACTTTAAATATAGTAGGCCCTGTTTCAACAGCATTACTTTCTAGGCTCCACGACTGCAATGCATCAATATATTTTAATTGATCGTTGTTAAGTTTGCCTTTATTAATATACTTTAATAAGAGAGGCCTTGCCATTTCTGCAAATACATTGTAATTATCCGTTTGCAAATGCTGCATGTCCTGTGGCGTAATATTATTCAAAGCAGCCAGTTTTCTATTTATGATCAGGCCACGATATGGCGGATACGATCCTCCTAAATAATAAGGATAAGTGCTATCAACAGGAAATTGGTTTGCACTACTTACAAATCCGCGTTCAGGATTAACCATAAACGGATTTTCACTGACTGGTATATTACCCTTCCAGGCGTAAGCAGTATCATCTCCCGGCATTACAAAATCTCCCTGTCTTCTCCATTTAGCAGGAAAGTCGCCTTGTTGTTTTATAGCAATGGTTCCTCGTTTCGATGCAAAAATAAAATTTTGACCAGGTGCTTTATAGGTTGATATGCTGTTTAGAAAATCAGAGAAACCTTTTGCATGATTTAGTTTATTAAATGTAAGCAGAGAATTGCTTGCCTCGTGCGCCTTCCAACGTACAGCATAATATTTACCATCGTTAAGTTTGTTTGGATAACTGCGGTCATACATCACAGGGCCAAATACCGTCATCGCAATATTTTCAACAACATCGTTTCCACCTTTTACTTTAATAACTTCCTTTCTAAATGTGGACTGCTGCAACTTGCCATTAAGCAAATATTGCTGCATACCGGTATCTACAAATTTAATTTCGTAGTAATCACGTACATCTCTCATTGCATTGGTAACGCCCCAGGCGCAGCTATCATTAAAACCAATAATAATAGATGGGCTCCTGGTAGCGAAGCTCCATAAGTATTAAATGAAGGTGTGGTTAATCTGCATCTCATACCACAATGAAGGCAGGTTTAAGCTCAAGTGAGGATCATTACATAAAATGGGTCTACCACTTTGTGTTTTAGATGCCGGAAACCGCCCAGTTATTACTACCATTACCTTTATCAGGTTTCATTAAAGTTGGCTCAACTGTATCTTTATATCCAAAGTATTTCAGACCTGCATTGGGGGGTAATATCCAAGGGAAGACTTGATTTTGAAAATAAGGTTCCCTTTGGAATAATGGGATCTAACGCTGTCTTGAATGATGGGATATATCTTATCAAAATCAGCGGCCGAAAATACATTTTTAGCATTCGTCAATTCAAAATCATTCTCGGTACCTGCAAGATCGTACGACATGTAGTAGGCAAACAAAACTGTTTTCAAATTGGTCCATGGCTCAGGCTTGTAAGTCAAAGCAATTTATATTCAAAAGGATATTGATCGGGCGTTAGCGATTTGATATATGCATTTACACCGGCTGTATAAGCATCCGTGTTCTAGTTTCGTAATGTTATGTTTGCTTCCAATTCTTTTAATGATCCTTCTGCCGCATAAACCATTCCCAAACGGCGAAAATCTTATCGATGGCAAGAAAATCTGTTGTAGCCACTTTTAGCGCCCATTATTTCACTTAACCTTCCGGCAGCCGCATAGGTTTGAAACTCCATTTGCCACAACCTAAACTTGGCATGTAAAAACCCTTGAACAAAATAAGCATCATTCTCCTCTCTGCATAAATGTGTGGCACCAAGCCGTTCATCAAAATATACCTCTACTTTCCCGTCAAGATTAGGAAAGGTTAAAGTTTTATTTAATTGCAATTTATCCTCGTCAGCATTTTGCCAAAACCCATGTTGAGGACTAAGAAATGAACCAAGCATTGGTGTCTTATTTCGCACCAATAGGAAGTGGATTATTTAACAGATATGATTAAGCCAAGAGTAATGATAGATGAAATAATAAAAGGCACAACCCGCATATAAATACTATTAAGGGCTGAAAGTACATTATTTTAATTACTGACTGATAGAGCAGCGTACGTAATATTTTGATGAAGTCTATTACAGAATGTAAAATTTCATATGTTTCACTGTAGCATACAATTGAAAGATATTTGCCAAATTTCAAACTTAGTTACGAATGGAATCAATATCAGAATATCAGAAAAATATACTTGGGTTACACTTACCAACAGATCCACGTTGGGTTGATCTTGGCTAGTATTTCGTTACAAGAGATTTTAACCGATCATGCATACTGCGAACAAAAAGCGGCCACAAGTTGTATATCACTTATTCAACGTTATTCTGATAAAGAAAAGTTGGTAAATGAATTATCGCCTATAGTAACTGAAGAATGGGGACATTTTAGATTGGTGTTAGCTGAATTGAGAAAACGAAATTTAAGTTTAGGTAAGACAACGAAAAGATGAATATGTAAATGATTTAATGACTTTTCAAAAAAAAGGTGGAAGCGAAGAAGATTATTTTTCTAGATAAGCTTCTCATTTTTGCTTTGATAGAAGCCAGAAGCTGCGAACGTTTTAAAAGATTAAGCGAAGGTTTGAAAGATGAATATTTAAGCAATTTTTACCGCCGATTTATGGAAAGCGAAGCTGGACATTATGCATTGTTTATAGAATTGGCTGAAACATATATTAATAAAGAAAAGGTAAGAAAGCGTTGGAAAGAATGGCTTGAATTTGAAACTGGAGTGATGAAAAAATTAGAAGTAAGAGGAGATAGAATCCATTAAAAAAAAAAATCCCGGACGAATCCGGGATAAATAATTAATGCTTTTTAAAACTAACTCCTTTTTTAGCCGCGTTTTTTTAGCGCTGCAGCTCTTTTTAGGAGCAGCAGCTTTTTTAGGTGCAGCAACTTTTTTAGAAGCAGCGGCTTTTTTAGGTGCAGCAACTTTCTTAGCAGGCAGGGCTTTTTTAGGAGCAGCTTTTTTAGAAGGCAGCAGCTTTTTTGCGGAGCTTTTTTAGGCGCAGCAGCAGCTTTTTTAGGAGCCGCAGCTTTTTTACGCAGCTTTTTTAGGAGCAGCAGCTTTTTTTGCGGCAGCTTTTTTAGGAGCAGCTTTTTTTGCAGTTGCCATGTTTTTAAATTTAATGGTTAGTAAATATGTATTAAAATTAAAAACTATTTCGATACTGCCAAAAAAATAATTTAAGCTGACGCTTCGGCAGAAACTACTGATACAGTAGTTCTATCGTTTCTTCCTTTTTTAAATTCAACTAAGCCATCAGATAATGCAAATATGGTAAAGTCTTTTCCAACACCAACATTAGTACCGGGATGATAAACAGTACCACTTTGACGAATAATGATATTACCTGCAATAGCGGGTTGTCCACCAAATATTTTTACTCCTAAACGTTTGCTTTGCGAGTCACGGCCGTTTTTTACCGAACCTTCACCTTTCTTATGAGCCATGATATTATTTTTTAAATTTCAAGAATTAAAACAAAGAAGCTGTCCAGCAACCAAAAGTTTTCAAACTCAAAACTATGCGATGCTTTCAATTTTAATGTGTGTATAATGAGTTCTATGCCCGTGCTTTTTACGGAAGCCTTTTCTTCTTTTCATTTTAAAGGCAATTACTTTATCGCCTTTAATAAGGTCACTAACTATTTCGGCCTTTACAGTTGCTTTAGCATCAGCACCTGCAGAAAATTGACCGTCGTTGTTTACCAACATTACATCGTTGAATTCAACTTTATCTCCTGACTTACCTTGCAGGTGAGGTACGTATAAGCTTTGTCCGGCTTTTACTCTAAACTGTTGTCCTGCGATTTTTACTACTGCAAACATAACTATTCCAAAATTAGGTTGGCAAAGGTAGGGGTTTTGTAGAAAAAATTTGGATGAAAGTAAAAAAAGATAAAAATATTATTATCAAAAGTTGCCAATTGCACTAATTGTAGCATTTAATTGATAAACATAAAAGATTTAAGTGCAAAAATAATTAGGAACAATGTGCTTAAGTAATAGATCATTAAATAAAACTCGACGCCTAATTATAAACAAGGCTACCGATGCTACTGAATGCCATTATATATTTGTACCCCACTTATACGGCGCTCTACCGAATGAATTTCAAATCCCTTTTGGCAAAGCCTTTTGCCTATTACATATATACCAGATTAAAAAAGGAATGGAAACAGCTGATGAAGATCAGGCAAGCATTTTCTAAAAATCTCGTTAAAACGGCCAAAGAAACACAGTTTGGTAAAGATCATCATTTTAAAGACATTGAAACTTATGAGGATTTTACTAAGGCAGTTCCAATAAGAGATTATGAGCAGTTAAAACCTTACATCGAAAAAATAAAAGAGGGCACGCACAATGTCTTATGGAAAGGAAAGCCAATCTATTTTGCCAAAACAAGTGGCACAACCAGTGGAGTCAAATATATTCCTATAACAAAAGATTCTATTCCCAACCATATTAACTCTGCTCGAAATGCATTGCTATGTTATATGGCGCAAAGTGGCAATTATGAATTTGCAGGAGGAAAAATGATTTTTTTAAGTGGTTCGCCAGTCTTGGATCGTGTTGGCGGAATACCTACCGGCAGACTAAGTGGCATTGTAAACCATCACGTTCCGGGATATTTAAGAACGAACCAACTACCCTCTTACGAAACCAATTGCATAGAAGATTGGGAAACAAAACTTGACAAAATTGTTGAGGAAACAATTAATAAGGACATGACGCTTAATCAGTGGTATTCCACCCTGGATGCAAATGTATTTTGACAGGCTTACTGAAGAAAGCGGAAAAAAAATTAAAGATCTTTTTCCAACACTTATCAGTACTTAGTTCAGGGCGGTGTAAATTTTGAACCTTACAAGGCAAAATTGTTTGATAGCGATTGGTAAACCTATTGATACTATAGAACTTGTTTCCGGCATCAGAAGGATTTTTTGCTTTCCAGGATAATTATAAAGAGCCCGGATTGCTATTGAATCACTGACTCCGGCATTTTTTATGAATTTATTCCGGCAGGAGAAATTTTTAACCAAAATCCTACGCGACTTATGCTTGAAGGATGTAAAAGTGGGTGAAAACTATGCGCTCATCATCAACAGCAATGCAGGTTTATGGGGCTATAATATTGGCGATACAGTCAAGTTCCTTAAGCATAAACCTTACAGTATTGTAGTTAGTGGCAGAATAAAACATTTTATATCAGCATTTGGCGAACATGTAATTGGCGAAGAAGTGGAATTAGCACTATTGAAAGCCGCTGAAAGAGGAAAATGTTAGATATTGTTGAGTTTACAGTTGCACCTTACATAGCAAAAGGTGATGGCAAAAGTTATCACGAATGGTTTATTGAATTTGAAAATGCAGCCTGCAGACATGTCAATCCTTTACATAAAAAGGTTGATGATAGCTTGAGAGAGAAGAATGTTTACTACGATGATCTGATAAGAGGAAATATTCTGGAATCGCTTAAAAATAACCACTATTAGAAGAATGGATTTATCGACTTGATGAAAAGTATAGGCAAGCTGGGTGGTCAAAATAAAGTGCCTCGCCTAAGCAACGATAGACATGCTTGCAGAAGCAATTGCAGCCTTTTGTCTTGCGAATAATCTTTAACAATTGGTTACTTATCATCCACTATCTTTACCGCCTTTTTTAATCAATACAATATGCCTCAAAAAAGAATAGCAATTTTTGGTTCTACCGGTTCAATAGGCACACAGGCTCTAGAAGTTATTGCAGCCAATCCCGAGTTTTTACGGCGGAAATACTTAACTGCTCAAACCAACGAAACATTACTTATAGAGCAGGCACTAAAGTTTAAACCAAACATTGTAGTGATTGGCGACGAAAAGAAATATGCTAAAGTAAAAGAGGCATTAACTAAAACAGATGTAAAAGTATTTACCGGAGAAGCAGCTTTAGAAGAAGTAGCTGCTATGGATTGTTACGATCTAATGCTTGCTGCAATTGTGGGTTATGCAGGCTTAAAACCTACTTTACAGGCACTGAAAATGCAAAGCCTGTAGCCCTTGCAAACAAGGAAACACTGGTGGTTGCCGGTGATATTGTAATGAAGAAGGCTGCGGAAAAAAGAGCACCCGTAATACCGGTTGATAGCGAACATTCTGCTATATTTCAATGCCTGGTTGGTGAAACAAGAAACCGGATTGAGAAGATTGTACTTACTGCAAGTGGCGGCCCTTTCAGAGGTAAAAAGCCAAACTATCTGGTAAATGTAAAACGAGATCATGCGTTACAACACCCTAACTGGACAATGGGTGCAAAAATTACCATTGATAGCGCTACCTTAATGAATAAAGGTTTGGAGATGATTGAAGCCAAATGGTTATTCAATCTGAAGCCTGACCAAATACAAGTGGTAATTCATCCACAAAGCATTATTCATAGCATGGTGCAGTTTGAAGATGGCAGCATGAAAGCGCAAATGGGTTTGCCTGATATGAAGTTGCCCATACAATATGCATTCGGTTTTCCGCAGACGGATACCGAACAATATGCCACGGCTTAACTTTCAGATCAATGCAACACCTTAACTTTTGAAGAGCCTGACCTTAAAACTTTTAGAAACTTGCCTTGGCAATTGAAGCTCTAAATAAAGGTGGCAACATGCCTAGCATTTTAAATGCTGCTAACGAAATTGCTGTGTATGCATTTCTTCGCAATCGCATTGGCTTTTTGATATGACTGAAGTGGTAGAACAAACAATGAGTAAAGTAACCTTTATTGAAAACCCAACACTGGAAGAATATTTTGAAAGTGATGGTGAAGCACGAAGTTTTGCTGCTTCACTAATTCAAATGTAAATAGTGCTTTAAAGATGTTTTCTAAAAAGGCATCCGGTTTAAGAAAAATTACTTTTATTAGCAATCAGTTTTCAAAATAATTACTTACTTCGCAAACTTTAATTAACTAAATGCTGTTAGCCATTGCATGCAGTACCAAAAGTACAAGTGAGTGACACAACAATGTTGAATAGAAATTATCTGTTGTTCCAACAACCAACTTATAACAATATTTATACATTTCTTAAACCTAGCAAAGGATTTAGGGCAAACAAAATTACCTTTTTGAGAGGTTAGAGTCAATATGACATTATTAGCAATTGATTGGAGCAGTGTAGCAGTTAAAACAGGTCAGTTTATTTTATCATTTTCTATATTAGTGGTGTTGCACGAGATGGGTCACTTTTTTCCGGCCAAATGGTTTAAGTGCCGGGTAGAAAAATTCTATCTTTTCTTTAATCCATGGTTTAGTTTATGGAAAACAAAAAAAGGTGAAACCGAATACGGTTTAGGATGGGTACCTTTTGGCGGGTATGTAAAAATATCGGGGATGGTTGATGAAAGCATGGACAAAGAGCAAATGAAACTGCCGCCTCAACCTTATGAATTTAGAAGCAAACCTGCCTGGCAGCGATTGATTATAATGATTGGTGGTGTTGTAGTAAATATTGTTTTGGCTATTGTACTTTTTATAATGATCATGTGGGTTTGGGGCGAAGAATATTTACCGGCTGAAAATGTTAAATATGGCGTTTATGCTGATTCGCTTGCACGAAAGATTGGCATACAAGATGGCGATCATATATTGGGAGTTGATGGAAAAAAATTGGAAGATTTTGGCACCATTGAAGCTGAGATTATCTTAAGCGAGGCCAAAAAAATAAATATTGTCCGTAATGGACAACCAATGGATATTGCTGTTCCCAATAATTTGGCAAGCGATCTTAGTAAAAACAAACTAGGAGGTTTTGTTGACGTTCGGTATCCTACGATAGTTGATACCGTAGTAAGTACTGCCGTTTTTACAGATAATAAACTATTAAAAGGCGATCAGGTAATTGCATTTAATGGTAAGCCTACCATGTTTTATAATGAGTTTAATGAGCAGAAGAAAGGATTGAAAGATGTGCCTGCCACCCTCACAGTACTTCGCGGTGGCGATACCGTGAACGTGGAAACAAGGTTGAATGATAAAGGCGCTATTGGTTTTGGTATGCGCTCTCCCCTATTATTGTTTGGTACAACTACAAAGAATTATACGCTAATGGAATCGATACCCGCTGGTTTTAATAAATGCTTTGAAACATTGGGCAGATATGTTACAGGCTTGAAGCAATTATTTACCGGTAAGGTAAATGCCAGCGATTCATTAGGCAGTGTTATTAGTATTGGCAACACGTTTCCGGGTGTTTGGGATTGGCAAAAATTTTGGACACTTACAGCTATCTTTTCTATCATACTTGCGTTTATGAACATCTTGCCAATACCAGCTCTTAGATGGTGGACATGCACTATTTACATTGGTTGAAATGATTAGCGGTCGCAAGCCCGGTGATAAGTTTATGGAGTATGCACAAATGGTGGGTATGGTGTTGCTTATTAGGTTTGATGGCTTATGCATTAGGACTTGATTTCTGGAGATTGTTTAAGTAATATTTGGTTATTAAGATAATGTTGTTCAGTTTAAAACAAGCATCTTTGCAATAGTTCTTTTACCGATGGGGCTGTACTGGTTTTGACAGCATAGGTTGTTGTAGGTATAAGCATGCAGTGCGTTGGGTTATTAGCACTTTAATCTGAAGACTCAAAAAACAAAAGGCGAAAATACTTACGCCATGGCTGCCTAATTCAGAGAATTAGCAACCATTATGGCCGGGAAATAGGCTGACCTGTTACCACGTTTCTCCGCCCAATCAAAAAAACAAAACGGGTTGCTACTGCAGAAGGCTGTGACTGTAGTCTAAGACTATCCAGCTAAGGAGGTGATTGGTTTGTCCGGTTCCTGCCATCCTCCGACAAACAATTCCGGAATAAGCATGTAGAAGGCTTGTGGCAAATATGTTTGGACAGCGGTTCGACTCCGCTCAGCTCCACTTAAAAACAAAAGGCTCATAGAAATTAAATTCTATGAGCTTTTTTTGTTTTCTCCATATGATACATTTTATTAGCACCTTCTGTTTTATGCAGCTGCTGTACGCCATTAGCTTTAGTGTAGATCCAGAGCATGATCAGCAGAGAAATTTTGTCCGCTCCATACTTTAACTGCTGTCCAAGGCTGGGTGGGCGCCGACCAAAACTCATCGGTTTCCGGGAGACCAAGTGGTAAAAATAGATTAGCGCATAAATACAAACTCCCTGTATTAATATATGCATCTGCAAGGTCCGGCTGACTTCCATAAAGACCAATATTAAGCCAACCATCTTTCGTAAACGTTTGTGGAGACTCCATTGTTTTCTTCAATACGGCAGTTAAGGCGCCTCGTACTTGTGCAGGCTTCAATCCTGCCGGCATCTGACGGCGCAAGGCCATATCAGCAAGGTGATGAAACGCACCGCCGCGGTAAGTTATAGACCTTCCAACGACTGGGAAAGTACCATCGGCGCTTATCAATCTTTCCTGTATTTCAGCATAGCGCTTGCTAATTTTATCAAGCTTTGGTGCAAACCATTCGTACGACTTGCTTTTGGTATTGAGGGCGGCTATGATGTTGTTTAAATATGGTTGTATTACGTAACTATTATAGTAGTCAAAAGCAAAGTTCATCCCATCAGAAAACAAGCCATCACCCACATACCAATGTTGTGCAAATTCTCTTATGCCAAATTCAATTCTTACTTTATCATATTCATAACCGTATTTGCAAAAGAAAGCTTCAATCATACCGCTGAATAAAAGCCAGTTTGTGTACGCAGGCAAAGTGTTACGGGTTTGCCTAAAAGCAGTGACAACGTGCTGCTTATAGGCATCGCTTAAATGCTCCCATAACCATGGACATCTTATTAAGCCCAAAGCAACAAAAGATGCGTCCACTAAGGGTTGTCCCCCACTCCATGTTAAGTAATCCTTTGCTGATGGATCAACTGCATTTGCAATAGCTTTTAATGCCCACTGGCGGTATTGGTTGCGCAGTGCCACTTCTTCTTTTGTGCCACCTTCAAGTTGTAACCATGGTCCTATGCCACTTAAAGTCCTTCCAAAAGCTTCGAGGTACGAGGCTTTGGTTCGGCTATCTTTATTATCTACATGGATGGATAATACCACCGGCATACTTTCCTTCAATTGGTCTGCAGCAAGGTTCAATAAAACTGGTCTCGCAATCTTATCCAAATAGCTCAGCCAAACACGTCTGTCATCTGCTTTATCGGCCTGCGCCGCTACTGATAATAAGTAAGTGAAGCTTAGAAAACAAAGAAGATATTTTTTTATCATGGTGCCAAACAAGTTAATGCGCTATGAGTTAAGTGTTATATTTCTGAAACATTTCGACGTATCCAATTTCAAAAAACATTCGTCCAAAAACGTTTTAAGATTGATTCACTTTTAATCATTGTCCTATGGCAGATATGGTGTAGCTGTACGTATATTTTTTATCTAGTAATCTATATTTTTCATGTGGCAAGGCACCCCAACTGTTGTCTCCGCCCACGCCTCGTTGCTTCAAATCAATATGTAAGAGTACATTGTTTTTTTGTTTGACGTCTGTTGGGTGTTGTTGCTTTTTAGTAAGACCGGGGTCAAGATCTTCAGTGACAACATTGATAGCTTCGAATGAAAGCGGCTGCAGGCCTTCTATTCGCAATCCCTGTCCGTTATTATTAGTGAGCGTTAGCCAGCGGGCATCTGTTTTATTACCTGCTTCCTGTGGTCTTATATAATTCCACGTAAACTGATTTGCTACGCGATCTCCATACACTCCAACAAAAGATGCTGTATTTCTATCGCTGTAATTTTCCCATGGGCCGCGGCCGTAGTAAGTCAGGCTATCATATTGCATAGGCAACTGCATGCGCATACCAAAACGTGGAAGTTCGGGTAAGTTTCTTCCAGTCATGTCTATTGAAGCAGTAACGCGAACTGAGCCATCATTTTGTATGAAATACTCAACCGTATATGGAACATTAATACCCGCAAGCTCGTAAGAAACTTTCATCGGTAACCCCACATTCGTCTGGTCTCCTACTTCAACATTCTTTACTATTCGATTAATATGGGCAGTGCGCCAGATACCCAAATCAGTTGGCATGTGATTTCCAAAATCATTATCAGTAGGTGCGCGCCAGAAGTAAGGTTCAGGAAATGAAACGTCACCCCGATTATTAAGACCATAACGTCTTAATAGGTGCCTTGTTTTAAATCGATCTCGCCACTAATATTATTTGATGAAAAGGTAATTCTGTTGGCATCTTTTTTAATCTGCAATGTCTTATCTGAAGATGTTGTACGGGCAAAATAATCGCCGGCAATTTTAAATTGTTCTCTTGCAACTTCATGTGCCGCGGGTACTAAGTTCCGTTGCATTTTTTGTTGACGCATAAATGTTTAAAAAATACTCATTACCCGGCTCTGTTGATAGAGCAGGCAATGCAATCGTAACATCTTTTTGTTGTTTAGGAGCAAGGTTTACAGCAATCACACCTTCTTTTATCATCACACCATTTTGAATTAACTCCCATCTGAAATTGTATTGATCCAGATTGGTGAAATCATAAATGTTTTCAATATTAATAATGCCTTTTGCAAGATCCTTTGGTTTAAAAAGAATCTTTGCATACACTTTTTTTACCTCAAACAATCCGGGATGTGGTGTTCTGTCTGCAGCTACCAGACCATTAGCGCAAAAGTTCTCATCATTCTGTAAAAGGTATCCTCCAAGGTCGCCGCCGTACGCATAGTAAATTCTGCCATCAGCTGTAGTTGTCTTTAAACCCTGATCAACCCAATCCCATATAAAGCCACCCTGCATGTGTTTGCTGCTACGTATAATATCAAAATACTCTTGAAAGTTTCCATTGCTGTTACCCATGGCGTGTGAATATTCGCACATAATGTAAGGGCGTGTTTTGGTTGAGTCTGAAGCATAATTTTTCATGCTTCTTATACCGGGGTACATAGGTGCTACAATATCCGTATTCCATTGCTCTCCGGCTTGCTCAAACTGAACCGGTCTTGTATTGTCAAAAGCTTTAACCCATTTGTAATTTGCTTTAAAATTGTCTCCATTTCCGGCCTCATTACCTAACGACCAGATGATTACAGAGGGATGATTTTTATCGCGTTGAACCAGGCGCTGTGTGCGATCCATATGCGTGCCCGCCCACTGTGGCAAGTAAGCAGGATGCACGGTAGTATCGAACCAACCTTGTAATGATGCGCCCATTGCATGCGTTTCAATGTTGGCTTCATCTACAGGTATAAACCATACTTATCGCATAACTTATACCAGAATGGATCGTTAGGATAATGTGATGTTCTATCTGCATTTACATTAAACTGCTTCATCAGTTGAATGTCTTTCAGCATCAACTCTTTGGAGGGAACGTGGCCATTGATGGGATCGTGTTCATGACGATTAACGCCGTGTACATAAGTAGAAACACCGTTGATATGTAACTGCGCATTTTTGATCTCAACTTTTCTAAAACCAATTTTTGCACCGGTAAATGTTGTTGTGCCACCGCTTTCAAATGTGATAATACAATCGTATAGATTGGGCGATTCTGCGCTCCACTTCAATGGATTTTTAACGTTGCCCACAAAGCGCATGGTTTGCATACTGTCATTACTGTTTGCCAATCTTTTTTGCTGAGAAAAAACTGCTTTTCCTGTTGCATCAAGTATTTCCAGTTTTACTAAACCCGTTTTTATGTTGCTGCCTGCAAACTGGCGCAAGTCAACGTCCGCACTAACTATGGCATCTTTATATTGTGCATCCAAATCCGTCTTTACAAAGAAATCCCATACGGCTAATTTTGGCAAAGCATAGATGGCTACGTCCCTCTCAATGCCTGATAAGCGCCAAAAATCCTGATCTTCAATATAGCTTCCATCGTGCCAGCGAAATACCTGAACAGCTAATAGGTTGTTTCCTTTTTTTAGATACTTTGAGATGTTAAACTCGGCTGGTGATTTGGATGCTTTTGTCATCCCAACTTTCTGTCCGTTTACATAAATGAATGCCGCACCTGTGATAGATCCGAATTGCAACATCACTTCATTGCCCTGCCAGTTTTCCGGAACTGTAAATTCTTTTCTATAGGTGCCTACGGGATTATTTTCTCCGATGAAAGGAGGAGTTTTTGGATGAGGGTATGTAACGTTTGTATAGATGGGAATGCCAAAACCTTTCAGCTCCCAATTAGATGGCACTGCGATATTACTCCACTTAGAATCGTTGAGATCTGCCTTAAAGAAATCTATTGGTCTGCTAGCATATTTGTCAACATAATTAAATTTCCATTCGCCGTTTAACGACTTATAATAAGGCGACTTCGTATAATCATCTTCTATAACATCCTGCTTCTTATCGAACAACATAAACGTTGCGTGGGGCTTTTCTTTGTTGAGCTCATAAAACTGCGGATTTTCCCAATCATTTTTAGCTTGTTGTGCAAATGCAAGGCTATTTATCAAAGCAGCACACAAGACCAATTTAATAGCATTCATTTTCATCTTAATCATTTAAATCTTTTTTTATTAAACTGTTGTTGTTTAAATAGAAGGTCTCTTATGCAATCATTTTAAGTACCTATACATTTCTGATGCAGCCAATAAAAAAGCACCTACACCAAAATTCGCTGTGGCATTTTTATCTACGATCTGGCCGGAAATTGCACGTTCTCCAATAGGTTGAACATAGCCGACCTTACCATCAGGTTGCAGTGCTATATTGATTAGATAATTCCAGCTTTTTTTTACAACAGGCTGATAATCGTTTTTACTTAAGTAACCGTTATTGATGCCCCATAATAATCCGTAGGTGAAGAAGGCAGTTCCACTAGTTTCGGGGCCGGGCGCATGTGCGCTGTCTAATAAACTGCGCGTCCAATATCCCTCAGTTTGTTGTGTTTGTTTGATGGCCTCTGCAATTCTTTTAAACTTAGTAACATACTCCGCTTTGTGCGCGTCATTTTTTGGCAGGTCTTGTAACACTGTTGCCAAGCCTGCTAATACCCAACCATCGCCGCGCGCCCAAAAATCTTTTTTACCATTGGCACTTTTATGTTTTGGATAAACATACTTAGCATCACGATAATACAGTCCGGTTTCATCATCATACATGATGCTATTGGCATAGGTAAAGTATTCGTAGAGTTTGGATAAGTATAGTTTATTACCGGTAACCGGATAGAGTTTGGTCATCACAGGCATCACCATATACAGTCCATCAGCCCACCACCAATAGTCGTTTCTGAGCGTGCTCATTTGATACTCCATCACCTCCTTTGCTCTGGCAATTTTTTTAGGATCTTTATCCAGTTTGTACAGGTCTATATAAGTTTGAAAACAAATTTGCCAATCGCCGAACAATACGTAGTCATTCTTTTCTCCGTAGCTATATTTCCATTCTTCTTTGTTGGTTGATGTAGCACCCATCCAATTATTATGCGCCGCCCATGTTTCTGAATACTTTCTGTAAGCCTCATTTTTAGTAACAGCATAAGCAGCCATATTGCCGGTATGATAGGCTGCAACATCCCAAAACGGACGTGCCTCGGGTGGATTGTTTGCCTGCCAATAGCCATTCACTTTGTTAATGATTTGCAGTACATCTTTTTTAGATGTTGTAATACTACTTTGTTGTTTTAAAGTGCTACAAGCGGCCATCAAAAGCAGACCAATTATAGCCGCAAACAGGTTTTTATATTTATACATCTTATTACACATACAATCGTTTTATTTACCAGGCTTCCATTCTAATACCTGTACCATTTGTGCAGGAATATTGGCCCTACCTTCTCCATCAATCTGCTGCACATTTTGAACGAACAGGTTTATTATTTGCTTTTGCTTCCAGAGTTCTGTGTCGTAAGATGGTTCCCACGAGCCCACCGAGTTAGTTGAAAGATCTAAAACCTTCCATTGATTTTTACTGATGTCTTTAGTAACCACCACAGAAACTTTAGATTCTCGTTCCTCATCTCTAAAAAATAGTGCTGCACCTAGTAGTGTTTTCTTTTGTCAAATGCTACTATTTGCGGTCTGGCAATGGGAATGGCTTTTGTACCGGCACCACTTAAACTAAAAGCTGTTTTACGAAAGCTCAAATTGCTGGTTTGCCATATATCATTTGTTTTGTAAACGATGTGATACTGCGGAATGGCTGACCCTGAATCGCGCCAATACGTGGCAATGTATGGATTGCCCTGTGCGTCAGCAAACATAGAAGTTTGATTAATTAATTCAGATTTTTGGGGTATGATGGCGGCATATTCTGCAGTAGCTGCTGTGATAGGTAACGCATAACGTTCGCCTGTTGAACGCTGCCATGTAACTCCACCATCTGCTGAGCGGGCATAACACATATCATGATTACTTGCAACATCCGGCGACTCGCGCCAAACCCATGAGATATGAATTGTTCCCCTGGCATCTACACATGCCTGCCAGTAGGCATTACGTTGCTTTTGGCCATCAATTAAATTAGCATGTAATTGCGTCCATTGTTGTTGCTGAACATCATAGGTATTGATCACTAAATTGCCTTGTCCGGATCCGCCATCTCTATACATAAACAATAGAACTTCCATCAGATAGTTTATGAAATTCCGGATAACTTACTTTGCTCTCGTTTTTGCCCGTCATGCTAAGTTGCCTGGTAAGTGTTAATGAACCTGGACTAGTGCTTTTGGCATAATGTAATTGGTTATTATGATGATCCCATGCAATGTGTAGATAACCCGCGCCATCAACCATTATGCTTATCATATTATGCGCGTCACTCGCGTTGCCTTGATAAGGAGTATTTACTATTTGCCAATTGTACCACCAGTTTTACGCTTACCTAAAACAACATAACGCTCTGCATTATAAAAAGCTACATATTGATGACCATCGTATGTGACTAAAGAGTTCTTTCTAAATACAACTGTGTTCACAGAATTGTTAGCCCATCCACTATCAACATTAGTGATTGCGACAGCATCGCTACTAATTTTGCGGGTAAGGCAGCCACTAAAAATATGCAAAACTGCCATGCAGATAATTAAGTAGAAAAATAGCCTTCTAAAAATGAAATCAACAATTAACCAGGCTAATACACGCATCAGTTTTTTATCTTCTTACTTCAATGTAAGGCTTTTTCTAAATACTAAACCGTTATAGGCTGGCAAGTAAGAATAATTGTCTCATCTGAACAACGCTTGTATAAGTGTGCTTGCTATTTCGTCTTGGTATACAATCCCTGTTTTATTAACCAGGCTGATACCTGATAATACGCAATCGCTTTTCTTACTAAAGAGTCATCTAAAGGTGCTTCTTTGGCATCGCCTGTGGTAAAGTTGGGAACATATTCATGCACTTTTTTAATAGGACTTTGTATGATCAATCGATCGTTTTGCAAAAACCCAAGACCCTGATATGTGCTTATAAAAGCTTTCTCTTTACCCTTCGGCAAATGAAAAATATCATTTCCAAAAAACTTGGTTTTGTAATTAAAATGTAACAATCCTAAAATCGTAGGCGGCACATCTATTTGAGCCATAAATCTATCTATAATTTTAGGCGCTTTAAAAATGTAAGGTGCATAAATTAAGAGCGGAATGTGATAGCCTGTAACAGGCAATTGCACATTGCCAGCACTGCCTGCACAATGGTCTGCTACAATTACAAATAGTGTGTTTTTAAACCAAGGTTTGTTGGTTGCTTCTTTTAAGAATCTATTGATTGCATAGTCCGTATATTTTACTGCTCCTTCGCGAATGTGGGCGGTTGGCGAAATATCTATTCTGTTATCAGGGTAAGTAAATGGCCTGTGGTTAGATACCGTCATGACATGCGTAAAAAAAGGCCTGCCACTAGCATAGTCTCTATCAATTGTTTTCTCTGCAAGCGTAAAAAGATCCTCATCGGCAACACCCCATATATTTTGGTAATGAACACCTTTTGCAGCAATGGAATCGCGGTCGATAACCTGGTAATCATTGAAGCCAAAAAAGTGTTGCATGTTATCAAAATAACTATAGCCCCCATATAAATACTGCGCAGAATAACCTTTGGAACGAAAGACACTTGCTAGTGAAAACAAATGTTCATTATGCTGCCGTTTCACAATACTTTGACCAGCTGATGGAGGAAGGCTAAGTGACAATGCTTCCAAACCACGTACAGTTCGAGTACCTGACGCATAAAGATTGGTAAAAAAAAGACTGTGATGTACCAGCGAATCCAGATAGGGGGTGATGTTTTGCGTGTTTCCAAATGCCTTCATAAAGTCTGCACTTAAGCTCTCAACGCTTATAAGAACTACATTGTATTTGGCCTCGGGTTCAGCATACGTTACCTGTCTTTCAATATTAAATGGATCAGTACTAGTTACTTTGTTGTTGGGAGTTTCCAGATCGCTTTTTACAATAGCAAACGCTTCTTCGTTAGAGATGGTTTGGTAAAATTTAAAGAAGTCTAATTCATTATGCCAAAAAGCATTGCCGAATAAAAATAGACCGTTGCCTGCTAATTCATTAGCATACTCGTTTTTACTAAAAGATCGCCATTGCTCATTTACTAAAAAATAATTAGCTACGGCCAAACCTAACACACCAATGGCAACTACAGTTCTAACTGTAAAAGACGTATGCGCATAAACGGATCTTTTAATAATTGGTTTAATCGAAATAAATATGCCTGCAGCCACAACAAAAATGGTTGCAAGCAAAATTCCGATTGGATAAGACTCGCGAATGTTGCCTAAAACTTCGTTGGTGTAAACTAGATAGTCAACCGCAATAAAATTATATCTGCCGAAAATTCATCCCAAAAAAACCATTCGCTAATTGCATTAAAGAGCAGCAAAAAAATAACAAGAAAGAAGTCGAAATACAACACGCCAATTCTCCATTTTTTTCTACCCTCAGGTGATTTAAAAATCAAATAGATAAAAATGGCAAAACGTAGCAAGACATAAGCATTAAGTGCGGTCTTAAGATCTGCATTAAAGTCAGCCGGCACTATGTTAGTAAAAAACAAAATAATGATGCCTAAAATGAAAGCTGCTATTGTAAAATACTTCCATCTGCCTTTGTAAATCTTCTCGCTACTTAACCAAATTTGCAACACAAACGGAATGACCAAATACATAGCCATTGAAAGATCAAACACAAGACCCAATGCAAAAGCTTCGGAAACGTTTCTAAATGTAAAGTCGAAACTTTTACCGGTTTTTATAAGAAGCGCCACGCGAGTTAAAAACGAAATAATTACTACCAGTACCACTAACAATAACAAAGGTGAAAATCGGCCAAGTGGCCATTTGAAAGATGAATTAGACTTTGATGTATGTGAATTCAAAATTAGTGTATAAATGAAAAATCCTAACTCATTTGGTTGATGCGTTTTCTAAATCGATCCTTTTAAGATATCATCAATACGTTTTAATTCATCAGCACTGAATGCCGTATTTTTCAAACATTGAATTGAATCTAATATTTGAGTTGATTTACTCGCGCCAATAATAACGGATGTGATTTTTTCATCCTTTAAAATCCACGACAGGGCCATGTGCGCAAGCTTCTGCCCTCTTTGCTCGGCAATTTCATTCAACTGTTTTACCTGCTGCAATTTTTCTTTTGTAAGATGACTTTCATTTAAAAAAACACCACTAGTTGCCACTCTAGAATCATCAGGAATACCATTTAAATATTTATCAGAAAGCAGCCCTTGCGCTAAAGGCGAAAACGGGATACAACCTACGCCATTCTTTGCTAGCACTTCTAACAATCCATCTTCTACCCAACGCTCAAACATGGAGTATTTGGGTTGATGTATTAAACAGGGCGTACCAAGTTCATTTAAAATTGCTATAGCTTTATTAGCCTCGTCCGGTTTGTAATTTGATATACCAACATACAACGCTTTACCCTGGCGAACAATAAGATCAAGCGTTGCCATAGTTTCTTCTAATGGTGTGTCAGGATCGGGTCGATGATGGTAAAATATATCAACATACTCCAATTGCATTCTTTTCAAACTCTGGTCTAAGCTGGATACCAAGTACTTCTTTGAACCCCATTCACCATAGGGACCTTCCCACATATAGTAGCCTGCTTTTGAAGAAATGATCATTTCATCTCTGTATCCTTCAAAATCCATCTTCAATATCTTACCAAAATTTTCCTCAGCAGAGCCCGGAGGCGGGCCATAATTATTGGCTAAATCAAAATGCGTTATGCCATTATCAAATGCAGTTCGCAACATGTCTCTACCATTCTCCAACATGTTTACATACCCGAAATTATGCCACAGCCCCAGCGAGATGGCAGGTAGTTTCAAACCACTTTTTCCACAGCGTCGGTATTGCATTTCCTTATATCTATCAGCAGCGGGTTGGTATTGCATAGATGAATTTTTAGTAGGAGTTTTTGTTCTAACTTTTAAAAGGCGGAGGGCTTCAACATAAAAGGTTGCTCAATCATGAGCAACCTTTTACATTCTAATATTCAAAATTAGCTTTCTGACAAGAAAGGATATTCGAAACTAATTGCAGGATTGAAAGTTTCCTTGATGGTTCTTGCACTTAACCAACGGTATAAATTAAGTTGGCTACCAGCTTTATCGTTTGTACCACTAGCACGCGCACCTCCAAAGGGCTGCTGGCCAACCACGGCGCCCGTAGGTTTATCATTAATGTAGAAGTTACCGGCTGCATTTCTTAAAGCATTTGTTGCATACTCTACCGCTGCCCTGTCTTTAGAAATAACCGCTCCTGTTAACGCATAAGGAGATGTCGTATCAACCAACTGGCAAACTTCTTCAAACTTCTCAGCATCGTAGGTATATATAGTAAGCACCGGTCCAAAAATTTCTTCGCACATGGTGATGTACTTTGGATCTTTTGCCTCGATAACGGTAGGTTCTATAAAATAACCTTTTGCTTTGTCAAAGTTTCCACCAACCAAAATTGATGCATTGGCGTCATCCTTCACATTAGTAATATAGGACGCTATCTTGTCAAAACTCTTCTCATCAATCACCGCGTTAACAAAATTTCTAAAGTCTTCAACAGTGCCCATCTTCAACTTTTTCACTTCGGCTATCAATTTGGTTTTTATTTCATCGGCAATGTTACTTGGTAAATAAGCCCTGGAAGCTGCAGAACATTTCTGTCCTTGAAACTCAAACGAACCTCTTACTAAAGCAGTTACAACTGTATCAACATCTGCTGTTTTATGCGCCAGCACAAAATCCTTTCCACCAGTTTCGCCAACAATGCGCGGATAACTTTTGTATTTACCCATATTTGCGCCAATGGTCTTCCACATATTATTGAAAACTCCGGTTGAACCTGTGAAGTGAACACCTGCAAAATCACGATGTTCAAAGCATATCTCACCTAGAGTTGGACCATCTACATAAATAAGATTGATCACGCCATCGGGCAAGCCTGCTTCTTTAAGAACACGCATAAACATTTGGGCAGAGTAGATTTGTGTATTCGCCGGCTTCCAAACAACTACATTGCCACACATGGCCGCACTAGTTGGCAGGTTGCCACCAATTGCAGTAAAGTTGAAAGGAGTTACAGCTAAAACAAATCCTTCTAAAGCACGCCACTCTGTTCTATTATGCATGCCCGGTGCTGATATAGGTTGTTGCTTATATATCTCACTTAAAAAGTGCACATTAAATCGCAAAAAATCTATCAATTCGCAAGCAGCATCAATCTCTGCCTGGTAAGCGTTTTTACTTTGACCCAACATGGTAGTACCATTAATGTACGTGCGATATTTAGTAGCTAGGAGGTCTGCAGCTTTTAAAAAAATGTGAGCTCTAAATTCCCAACTACTGTTTGACCAACTTTTGTGGGCTTCCATAGCAGCGTTAATGGCCTCTGTTACATGTTGCGCGTTACCTGCATGAAAATGGCCAAGCGTATGCGCAATCTCGTGGGGCGGGTGGATGGCTTGTTTATTTCCTGTTCTTACTTCGTTACCACCTATGTACATAGGAATATCTGCTTCTTCTTTTTTCAAAGCTTCCAAAGTTTTCTTTAAAGCTTTTCTCTCGGCACTGCCTGCTGCGTATTGCAACACCGGCTCGTTTACTGGCATTGGGTAACTGAAATATCCAATATTCATAGCGTTCTTTTTTTGATAGATTGAAGCAGCGAAATTAGTGAATAGTAGTAAGCTGATTGGGGTTGATTCTAGTTAAAATTTTAAATGAATCTATTAATGATGCTTGTTGTGAAATATGATCAGGCTATCACTAAAACACTTACTATATATTTGAACTTAAACCTGTTTGATGAATAATGTGCAATTAATGTATCATTCAGCCGAGATGGCTGCATCCGCATTAAGGCAATCTGCCTTCATCAAATCTTTTTTAAAACCACTGGTTCATCAACATACAGCACGACTCAATTACTCACTTTCTAAATCAGAAAAGAAGAAAATTCTTTTTTATTATCCTATTTACACTGTGTTGGCCTGTGCACAAATGTATCTGGCATTGAAAGGTCGAAGACTTACGACCAATGAACGCAAACGACTAACATTGGTGGGTGCAATGGCTACCATTTGCGATGATTTAATTGATGAACACGATTGGACAAGGGAACAGATTTTCTCGTTGCTATCTCGCCAGTTTGATGAAACAGCATTGGAACCTAAAGCCCAATTATTGATTGCACTTAACAATGAATTGAATAATATATGGCCATTGCAAGAAAGATATTTGCAACAACTACGCATAGCCTTAGAATGGCAATCGTCTTCTGCAAGACAATTAGATCCATCAATAACTTTAGAAGAGATCGTACATATTTGCCGGGAGAAAAATGGTCATACTTCTCTGATGTTTGCCTCATTGATAGATGAGCCATGGAGTGAAGCTGAAAAGAAATTTATCTATCAATCTGCAATAGTCGGTCAGCTAACCAATGATAGTTTTGATATTTATTTTGATACCCTTGCGGGCTTAAATACTTATGTCAATCGAGCTGCATCCATTAAAAATGTACAAAAATTTTTTATTGGTGAATGTCGAAAGTTGCATCAAAGTGTAATGGATTGCGAAACAACAAGTAGTTTAAAGAAAGCCACAATACAGAGAATGAGTTGCATGCATGGCTTTACTTTGATTGCATTGGAACACTTACAAAAAACTGAAGAAAAGTATGGCCCACCAATGGATTGGCGTAAGCCTTTGCGCAGGGAGATGGTAACTGATCTCGCGCTGAGTAAAAATCGAGTGAAACTACCCAGGGCTATCAAATTTTTAAGCAAAGTAATTTGAGCTAGTAAAAATTTTTTGGTATTCATACTAGCTCAAAACTTACCATTATGAAGATGCAGCTTCCTCTTTCTGCATCATTAAGTACGCCTTGATAAAACCATCTAGTTCACCATCCATAACAGGGCCAATGTTGCCCACCTCATAATCAGTGCGATGGTCTTTTATCATCTTGTATGGATGAAAAACGTAGGACCTTATCTGGCTACCCCACTCTATTTTTTTCTTACTAGCGTTGTTCGCATTTTTTATCGCTTCTCGTTTGCGCATCTCTTCTTCATGCAATCTGCTCTTCAACATCTTCATTGCTTTTTCCCGGTTCTCGCCTTGGGTACGAGATTGCTGGCACTCTACAATAATGCCCGAAGGTTTGTGCGTTAATCGAACTGCAGTTTCAACCTTATTTACATTTTGACCACCTGCACCTCCACTTCTAAAAAATGCCCACTCTACATCTGCAGCATTCACCTCTATTTCAATAGTATCATCAATTAATGGATATACATAAATGCTTGCAAAAGATGTATGTCTGCGTGCATTACTATCAAAGGGCGATATGCGAACCAGCCGGTGTACACCACTTTCAGCTTTTAAAAAGCCATAAGCAAAGGCGCCTTCAAACTGCAGGGTGGCACTTTTAATTCCGGCGCCATCACCTTCTTGAAGGTCAAGTTCGGTAACACTCCAACCTTGTTTTTCGCCATACATTCTATACATGCGCAAGAGCATCTCCGCCCAATCCTGACTTTCTGTTCCGCCTGCGCCACTATTAATTTGAAGCACTGCGGTTAGTTCATCTTCGGGCTCATTAAGGGTGCTTTTAAATTCAGCTTCTTCAATGCCGTTGAGTGCAGCATCATAAGCTTCGCGCACTTCTTCTTCCGTAGTTTCTCCTTGTTTCCAAAAATCAAAAAGTACGGCAAAATCCTCAACGCCGGTCTCTACAGATTGGTGCAGCCGCGTCCAGTATTCGTTTACTTTAATATCTTTTAAAATAGCAGTAGCCCGTTCGTTATTATCCCAGAAACCGGGTGATAATGAGCGCTGTTTGTCTTCATTTATTTTAGCTTGTCTATTATCGACGTCAAAGAAACCTCCTTAGGACCGCGATCCTCTTTCTGAAATCCGCTATAGCTTCGGTATTCATATTTTGTAATTTTTTGTAGCTAGGATGTTCGCCATCCTGAGCGGCCAAAGGTATTGGTATCAATTTGAATGTGATTAATAATGTTGCAAAATGACACAAGTTGATACAAAATAATACAACATGTTATTGATGGTTTTTAATTGAAATCAATACAATTGCATCCATTGATAAAAGATTATTCTACCACGGAAAATGAAATCTGAGGGGTTTAAACCACGCATACTTTATTTTTGAGCGAAATCGTTTTACAATATGCAGAAGATGAGATTCATTGTCATTATTCTTTCATTGGTTGTCTCATCCGCCTGCAGTCAGGATACGGTTAATATTGCTGTGGGTACTGCCAAAGTGCAAGTTATTGAGCATTGTTATACCCCCTGCGATACGAATATCATTTTTATAAATCTACACGAAAACGAAAATACAAGCGTACAGGCAGCAACTATATATTTAGGAAACAAAGGTGGCACGCTCATTAATCTCGCCCATAATGGAACCAGAAATATTACGTACAAATTACAAAAAAACACTTTCGCCATCGACCCAAATAGAATGTTTACATCAATTGGTCGCAAAGAAAGTTTGACAGGCTTGTCAAAATATACGACGGCGGCAGAAGCTGCTATAATACCCCTTTCTGATCATCTCTTGCGTAAGTATATTCAAAATAAAAAACTCGTTATTGCTTTACATAACAATACGGACAGCGCATATTCAATATTGAGTTATACTGTGCCAGATCAGGAGGGAAATAATGCGGATAAAGTTTTTATTAATGAGGCAATGGATTCTGATGACTTTATTTTGACCACAGATTCTACCATCTTTCAGCGATTACAAGAGCAAGATATCAATGTGATTTTGCAAAGCCGAATGGCAAAGGATGATGGCTCATTATCTATTTATGCACAGCAGCAATTCATCCCATACATTAATGTTGAAGCGCAACATGGACATATAGAGGAACAAGCAAAAATGCTACAGGCACTTACAACTATAATACAAAATCTTACCGAAAATAAAACGCACAAGTAGCATAACTATAACTTCTTCGGCGCCCATTTTCTTTGTAACTATCTACACTATTATGAAACCTCTAAAGCCGCGGGCTGCATAGTAAGATTCTGCGCCATTATGGTATGTGAATACGTGATTGTATCGCCTATCGCAAAAGATGGCGCCACCTAATTTTCTGATTTCAGTGGGAGTGATTACCCAGCTTGAAGTTTTCATATCGAAATTTCCTAATTGTTGTAACGCGTGGTATTGTTGTTCCGATAATACTTCTATGCCCATATGCTCCGCCATGTTAATAGCACTTCCCTTCGGCTTATTTTCTTTCCTTGAGTTCAGTGCATCTTCATCATAGCAAAGGCTTCTACGCTCTTTGGGGCTTTCCGGCGAACAATCGTAAAAAGCAATTTCAAGTTTTTTCTGATCGAAACTAACTACATCGGGTTCGCCACCGGTTCTCTCCATTTCAAACAATGCTATCAATTTATCAGGATTAGCATCTAGCCTGGCTTTTACATCCAACCAATTTAAACCTTGATGACGCTGCGTGTTTTGCTCAAACCTGTTTTGAAGTGTTTCAATTAGATCTATTCTCTCTTGAGATGATAACTTTTTTTTTCGCTCAAATGTCATTTCAAACTATTTATTAAACGATTATAAAGTGTTTTAAGTTCTAACAAAAGCCCATTCAAAGTACATAATTTCTACCCACCATTATAAAAAACCATGGGCATATTTTTGGTTGGATGTTGTAAAACTTCAACCGGAATAGAGAAAACATTCCTCATAAGATTCGAAGAAATGATTTCTGCAGGTGGCCCGCTTGCTACTGACAATCCATCCTTCATGAAAGTTATTGTGTCAGCATATTGAATGGCCAAATTTACATCGTGCAATATTGCAATTGTTACAGTATGCTCATCTGTAAATTGCCTGGCTATTTGTAAAAATTGATGTTGATAATAGATGTCTAGATTATTTATTGGTTCATCTAAAAACAAATAGCGCGTGCCGCTTTTGGGTACTTCCCATATTTGAGCCAGGGCTCTGGCAAATTGCACCCGCTGTTTCTCGCCACCTGATAAAGTAAGGTAATCTCGATTCGTAAACTCTGCTATCTCTAACTTTTTCATTACCTCCACACAAATATCAATGTCTTTACTGGAAGGCTTGTACTCAAAATGCGGATATCTACCCATCATTACAATTTCGCCTACAGATAAAGGAAAGTGAAGTTCTGCAGCTTGACTCATTACCGAACGAATGGTTGCCACCTTTGATTTACTCATGATAAAAATATCCTGATCATCGTAACATACAGAACCTTGTCGTGGCCTCATTTCTGCGCTAAACACTTTTAAAAATGTAGACTTACCCGAACCATTAGGCCCAACAATTACGTGTACTTTACCAGCCTCAGCATTTATACTAATGCCGTTTAGAATGTTTTTCTTGCCTATGTTGTAATGCACATTATCTACAGTAAGCATAAACCATCTTTTTGCTGTTTACGGCTGTTGCTAATAAGAATGTATAAGAACACCGGTGCGCCAACAAAGGCAGTTATTACCCCAATTGGAAATTCCGAAGGCGCAACAATAACTCTAGAGACCATGTCGGCAAGGTTTAATAAAATGGCACCTAATAAGGCCGAACCAATAATTAAAAATCTATTGTCAGAACTCTTTAAAATTCTAAGTATATGGGGCACCACCAAACCAACAAAACCTATGACCCCAACTACTGATGTAGCAATAGCAACCATAAAAGTGTTTATCACCATTACGCGCATTTTTAACTTATAGGTATCTACGCCAAGGTATCCTGCTTCTGCTTCACCCAACATTAGTGCGTTTAATGCTTTGGCATATTTTAGGCAAATAATTATTCCGATAGAAGTAGATGCGCCAACCATTATTACATTGTTCCAATTAGCGCCTGAAAGCGTTCCTAGGTTCCAAAAAGTAATGCTACGCGCTTGAGGATCACGGGCTATGTACGAAAAGAAACCAGTACCACCGGTGCATAAAGCGTTTACAGCAATACCGGCTAACAATAATGTGTTCACATTTACTTTACCAAACACACTTGATAATTTGTAGACCAACATTGTTGCTGCTAAACCACCAGCAAAAGCAAATAATGGCAGCAAGATGGGGCCTAATACCTCAGCATAAATACCTGTGATTGATTTGCCCATAACAAAAATAAATGCTGCGCCCAAAGCTGCGCCTGAAGAGGTTCCTACCAAACCAGGCTCTACAATTGGGTTGCGAAATAAAGCTTGCATTAGCGCGCCGGAAGTGGAGAGTGCAGCCCCTACGAATGCACAAAGAATAACTCTTGGCAATCGTATCTGCCAAAAAAGTGCTTCCTCAATTAGTGGCACGTCTGCGTGACCTGTTCTTTCAAAAAGTCGGGTCACAAACAAACCTATTTTATAAAACGAAATGTTTACTGCACCAACTCTTATCGAAAAAATTAACGACACTAATAACAACACACTTAGCATAATATAGTATGCTTTAAAACTTAATCTGGTAGTAACCATGTGCGCAACATCTGATTATGAAATTATTTTACTGAATTGGGTTGATGTATTAGCTGCATGATCTGCATTACATTTTTTCCTGTGCGTGGGCCAAGGTATACGAGGTCGTGTTCTTCAATTCTATATATCCTATTATTTTTTGCCGCAGGTGATAAAGCGATGCCGGGTAGCTGCTTAAACCTATCTAAACTTCCTTGTAAGTCGTAACCAAAATCTGTAGCTAAGATCACATCAGGCTGCGCAGTGGCAATTACTTCTGCACTTAGGTTCTTCCATCGTTGGGCTGTATCTGCCGCATTTTCAGCACCTGCCCACTCTAGCATTTGATTAGGTACTCCCTTTTGGCTAAAAACAAAATATTGATTGGCCGCTTGTCCAAAATGAATAATTAAAACGCGAGGTTTATCAGTATAGGTATTACGAAGGCTGTCAAGTTTTGCCATATCCGCGTCAAGCGTTTCATTTATTTTGATTGCTTTATTTTCTGCACCAAATTCTTTTGCAATGGCGATGATCAGCGCTTTAGTGGAGTCTATCGTGCTGCCGCCTTTAAACTCCCGCAAAGGCATATTTACTTTGTGCAGTTGTTCAATAACCTGCTCAGGCCCCAAATTACCATCGTGCCAAACTGCAGTAGGGTTTAATGCAATAATGCCTTCTGCATTTAAACCTCTATGATAACCTACAGTAGTCTTGCGTTTTGCAGCTTCGGGATACGTGCTTGAAATGTCAACGCCAACCAAAGCTGTATCAGCCCCTAAGGCAAAAATAATTTCAGTAAGTTGCTTGCTAACTGATACTATTTTCGGGCCGTTTGTATTGGTTGCCTTGTCTCCAAAACGATCGCAGCCGGCAAAAACAGTTGCAATAGCTAAAATCCCAATTATGATTTTCATTTGTATTGAAGAATAAGTAAAGCGGTGGCACTACAGCCACCGCTCTAACATTTTTATAAAATGTATTTTAAACTAATACCACCAAAAAACGTTGCATTTAATGCAGCTGGAACGTAGGCATCAGGCAGTTGATTTATAAAAACCATTATGGGGTATTGCGTGTTGGTAATATTGCTTGCGCCGAAATAAGCATCCAGATCAATACATTTTCCAAACGATTTTTTATAGCCAATTTTCGCATTGAATAGGTTGAAACTGGTAGTCTTGATAGTGTTATCCGAGGTGATAGGCATCCCATCCTTGTACATGTAATTTATGTTACCATATACGCCAAATCTCAAGCTAAAATCAACACCTACATTGGCTACGTAACGGGATACACCTGCAACATTTTGACCATTATAATAAAAGGTATCAACTGCTTTGTTACCACTATTTGGTCTAATACGTTGGAAGGTGTAATCTTCGTATTTAAAATCAGAATAAGTTACGTTGGCAAAGGGACGGATGGCACTAATGACACCTTTAGACGACTCAAGCAATGAGTATTTAACCAAGGCCTCAATACCCTTATGATTTTGCTTACCACCATTAGCGATATAAGTATAAGCCGTTGTTGTTGTTGATCCATTTAAGGGAACTGCAACAGCATACATTTTATCAGAGAATATGGCATTGAAAAAAGCTAACTCATAGATTAATTTGCTTTGCATCAAAGCTCCCTTCGATCCTACCTCAAACTGATCTCCTATTTCAGGTTTAAGATTTTTATTAACCTGCCCTGTTGTTGGTATAAAAAAGTAAGAACTAACAGGAGCTTTAAATCCTCTGCTATAAGAAGCATAGAGAGAAAATTGTTTACTGAATATTTTATTGATAGCAACATGAGGAGAAAACATGTTTTTGTAAGTAGTATCGTAGGTTGTGGGAGCCCTGTTTGCGGTGGCTACATAGAAGCGATCATTCAACTTTATACGCATATTACTATAGCCTAAACCGGCAGTGATAGAAATATCCTTAGGTAAATTTAAAGTCCATTGACTAAATAATGATGTAGTGGAGCTGATTGTAAACTGGTTGCTGCGCATGGCGCCGATACGGTTGTAACCTGCAAGGTTATTGCTGTCAGGTACCATCGCATAACCAATAATTTGTGCACGCTGTTGTTGCGTTTCGGCACCGGTTACGCCACTAAGGCTTATGCCTTCGCCCAAAGCAAACTTGGTATCAAGGCTTGTACGTGCACCATAATTTACAGGGTCTTTATCAGTCCAACCACCGGCTGAGCTAGCATTATTAATTAATGAGGAACCAAACACAGTTGTAGTGTTTGAGAAGTTGCTACAAAAGTTATAAGTATGACTAAGACCAGCCCGAAAACCTACAATTTCAGAGTGAGCATTGTTTTTTATATAGTTAGGATTTCCACTATAGTCTAACAAACGATATTGATCCAAAGTAAGCTCTCCGGCCCTTTCATCGTAACTATTGCTGTAGCCAAAATAAGTACTAATAGATTGCTTTGCATTGGGTTGAAAGTCTGCCGCAACATTTACAAACTTCTTATGTGAAGCATTGTGTAGTAAGTAACCATCAGACTTTTGATGACCGTAATTAACTAACAATGCTGACCGGTCTCCGGCTGTTTGCAATGTTGTAGTGTATCGGCTTAAACCATAGCTGCCTAACAATACATCTTGCTTAACAGAGGTGATTCCTTTTTCAGGCCTTACAGTTTTTAAATTTACTACACCGGCAATGGCCAGACCATACAAGGTACCTGCAGGCCCTTTTGTAACTTCTACATTGCCAACGGATCCAAAATCAATGTCATCCATAATGGTGATGCCTTCTGCATCAGTAACTGGTATGCCGTTTAAGTAAACTTTATAACCCTGACCATCAAAATTACTATTGGCACCATTGGTGCCTCTAACACCATTGCCATAGCCTCTAATATTAAATTGTTGTCCTGATGATACAGCACGCCTGTTCATGCTAACGCCGGGTATGTTTGCATTGATGGCATCATCAAGGTACAAGCCAATTCCTCTTTTAATTTCAAGTTCGGAGAGTTTAGTAATGGAAGCGGGCTGACTTAACAATGATTTACTTTGACTAGAAGTAGCTGTAATCTCTACCTCGTTTAGTTTTTCTTGCAAAGGCGTTAAACCAATAGTAAAATCTTCATCGCAGTTTTTTATGGTTTTTTCAACAGGCTTGTATCCTATAAAAGTGACAATGATTCTTGAGCCGCAATTAACTGAAAAGTTTCCGCTGATGTTACTAGCTACAATGCCGTCGCCAATAACTTTTATGCTTGCACCTGCAAGTGCATTGTTGTTGCTCTCATCAAAAACTTTTCCTGTTACTTTTTTTTGAGCAATTAAAGATTGAGATAGACCGAAAAATATAAGTATAATAAAGAGTATAATCTGTTTCATGTATTGAGTTATGATGACATACCACTTGCACTCGCATTAAGTTTGCAAGGAAGGCCGTCAATTGAAAAAAAATAAGATAGTGTGCCTGAAAAATGCACAAGTGAAAGGAAAGTATATATTGGCTAAGCTTGTGGCGGAGGAGAATCAGGTGAGTAGAATTGCAAAATTTCTTTAGACTTTAATTCAATAAAACATTTATTAAGTGAAATGGGAGACGTGACTAATAATTGATTACTAACATTGGTAAATTCAGGAAAACTGTAGTTTAAATTTTTGGCGCTTTTACCGGCTGAAGTATGGTTTTTTGCTGTAAGCTCACTTTCTTTTTCGACAACCTTTTTTTCTTTTGCATCGGCAATACAATAATAGGTGGTTGATTTATTATCTGCATCAATTCTAACAACATCATACAATTCTCCATCAAGCCAAAATTCTTTGTCTGGTTCTTCCCATATAGCTTTTGAGGAAAGATGGATTGCAGAGAATTTTACCAAACTGGAGTCGGGTATAGACGTTAAAAATGTCTGTCTTGCCTCACGCCGTGCGCTGGTGCGTAAAGCGGCCATGTGTACTAAATAACCTATTTGCAGATAACCAAACAGGCATAGTAATATTATAATAAGCAGTTTTTTCAACGCCCACAATGTACATATTTTTAAGTGCGGCTGCGTATGATATAAAAAAAAATCCTTCAGAAAAATTCTGAAGGATAAAAGCTACAAACTCATAAGCCGGATTTTGTTTCAACACTATCATTTATCTGCGATGGACATTACTGCCACACCTGTTTCTGCCTACCCTGGACCGTAGAACGAGCAGCCCTAAATTGATCCTATACATGGCATTTCAGCGCTCAAGGTTTACCCGCATGCAATGTTACCATTGCAAACCGTAGGCTCTTACCCTACATTTTCACCCTTACCTAATTGCTAATTTATTAAACAGTTTAGGCGGTTATTTTCTGTGGCACTATCTATTCCCATTATAAAATGAGATCCGGCTATTCACCGGTGAGTTGCTCTATGCTGTCCAGACTTTCCTCCCCATTGCTGAGGCGATAGTTCGGTTTGTAGCCCGGTAAAAATAGTTTATCAAAACCACCGGTGTCTATAAATTTTACATAAACTAATGTTGAAAGAATATTTCTGTAGCGCCGTAACCAAAGCGACTATCGTATTGATTTACGAAGCGTTTTACATCTTTCCTTGTTTTTAAAATATCATGTATCTCATCCTTCAACTTTCCTTTGCCCATACCATGTATTACAATGAGACTTGCCTGGCGATGAGCCAAAGCAAGGTCGTACCATTTTTCAAATTCTTTTAGTTGCAGCGTTAGTATCTCAAAATTGTTTAGATGCTTCCACTCGTCTGCAATCTTCTCAATATGCAGATCAATTACGCTTCTTGCAGGCTCTAAATGTTGCTTGGCATTCTTAGCATCGTACACCTTAAAACCTTTGCTACTTAATTTAGTTAAGTCAATCGCCGGCGCTTCGTAAGGTCTTGGTGGATATTCATCTAAAAGTTTATGATTAATAGATGGTTCGTTTTTTTCTTTTAGTTCTTCAATTCGCTTAAACATTTGCTTAGCCTTAATTTTAAAACTTGCTTCGCAAAAATCAGCTTTGTTTTTGTCGGGCTTTAATAGTGAGAATTCAAACTCGAAGGATGGATTATCATTAAGGTTTTCAAACAAAACATCGTGCAAATAAAAATCACGGTGTGGTAGTATTTCATTGATGAGTTCAAAGTCTGTTTGACCTAAAAAATTGATAGCATAGTTAAAACGATATCCTTCATCTGTTCTATTTATCAAATACACTTTGAACGACTCCACAACTTCATCACCAAAAAGATCGGTGTCAAACTTCGGTACGAGTGATAACCAAATGCCATCTGATACCTTTGCCTGTGGCTTTTGTTTTTCTTTCGGAACCTGGTCTATATATGTTTTTGGTGCCGTCTTTTCAGGAAATAGTTTTTTCTGTGTAAAGCGATGGAAATAAGGAAAATCAATTTGATCCATGTAAGCTGGAAACTTAACGCCACGCACCTCAATCATCACCATTTTTTCGCTAATGATGTCTATAACCTCACCCTCATCGTTGCTATGCAATACAATAATCTTATCGCCTATCTCATACTTCATTCCAAAATACTTTAGTGCGCAAAGGTACAACGTAGGCAGGAGGCTAACCGTGCAAGAATTATAAAAGATGCAATTCGCGCGTCAAATTTTCACGGGCACGCTCTTCCATACCACCGTTAGAAAAAGAAGACAAATAAATATTATTTAGATCGAGTATCTGTTTGAGTGCGTGCTTACGGCCACTTGCGAAAATGTGTTCAGGATGTTGTTTAAATTCTTTTCTGATATTTTGCCTGTATAAATCGTAATCGTTCCAATCGTCAGCAAGTACTGCAAGATCAAGATCCAGAAACAACGCCATGTCATTCGCAAATGACACATATTGATTTACCTGATGTTTTTTAGTAGCCATTATCAGGCAAACTACATCTTCAATAAATGATGGCTTTAAACGAAGTTCCTGCAGCCGTCGGCGTGCCATTGCTGCACTTTGTTCCTCATTATCTTTCCTTAAAGTATCGTAAACCACATCATGATAAAATATGGCAAAACCAAGAAGCGCAGGATTTTGGGTGTGGTCTATATTTTTTTCTAATAAGTAAAACAGATTAGCAATGTGCACCAGATTGTGATAGTATCTATTTGGCTGACTGTAGTGTTCTACCAGCTCATTCCACAAGCGGGCCTTCACATCCTGCTTGTTGCTAAACGCCGTTAGCTGTTTCCATCGCACTTCCAAATAGTCAATCACGTTATTCATGCCGCAAAATTAAGCCTTCGCCAGCTTACTATTGTACCTGCCATAAATGAAGTAAATAATTAATCCTAATGATAGCCAAACCAAAAAGCGCAACCAATTGGTATGGCTTTCTTGCGCCATGAGATAGAAGCAACTTATTAAACCAAGTACGGGTATCAGTGAAAAGTTTTTGGTGAATGTCCAAAGCGAAACGATTGCTGCTACAACCCAAAATATAAGCATCGGAAAGCCCTCAAGTGTAAGTATGAATTGAAAGTGTGTAGGCACTTCTTTAATCAAAATAACTAGTGCGATAATAAACATTGCCGGAATAATAAACTTGCCATTTACATATGGTACTTTAAATTTTGATTGAGGTCTGTCTTTACGTTGATCCAACACTAAGATTCCTGCACACACCAACACAAACGCAAACAAAGTACCTATACTTGTAAGTGCTAATACCACTTCTAAATTTAGAAACAGTGCCGGTATGGCTACCACACATCCGGTTAAGATGGTGGAGAATGATGGGGTTTTATAAACTGGGTGCAGTCTTGAAAAGATCTTAGGTAATAAACCATCCCTACTCATGCTCATCCAAATTCTTGGTTGACCGATTTGAAAAATAAGTAAAACACTAGCTGTAGCAATAATGGCACTTATTGCTACAATGCCTGAGATCCAAGGCAATCCACGGGCTTGAAATATCATTGCTAACGGATCCCCAACATTTAAAGTTGAATAATTAACCATACCTGTTAACACAAGTGCAAGCAATACATATAAAATGGTGCAGATAATCAGTGAATAGATCATACCACGGGGCAAATCTCTCTGTGGGTTTTTACACTCTTCTGCGGTTGTAGAAATTGCATCAAAGCCAATGTAGGCAAAAAACACAGCCGATACACCTTTCATTACCCCAGAAAAACCGTTAGGTGTAAATGGCACCCAATTGTTCGTATCAACGTAATATGCCCCAACAACTATAATTAAAAAGATGACAATCAACTTTATGATTACCATAATATTGCTTGCAGCACGAGACTCTTTAATACCCACATAAACAATAGCGGTAATAAGTGCAACAATCATTAAAGCCGGCACATCCATAATAACATGAAATCCAAAAAGTTGCGGAGCGTATGCCCAAGCTTCGTACCTGCTTATCATTGATGGGTCAATGCTTGCGAGTGTTTGATTTTGAGATAGTAATTCACTTACCTCAGTATAACCTGTGTGAGCAGTTGAAAAATCCATGGTTAACCAGCTTGGAATATGCAAACCTGCTTTATCTAAAAGTCCGGTAAAATAATCACTCCAACTTATGGCTACGGCAATATTACCTATCGCATATTCCATCAACAAATCCCAACCTATGATCCACGCGAATATTTCACCAAAAGCTACATAAGAGTAGGTGTACGCACTACCTGAAACAGGTACTGTTGATGCAAATTCTGCATAACATAGCGCAGCAAAGCCACATGCAATGGCAGTAAAGATGTATAAAAAAATAACAGCCGGTCCACCATCGTAACAAGCTTTGCCTATGCTGCTGAAAATGCCTGCACCAATTACGGCAGCTATGCCCATAAATGTAAGATCTCTAACACCTAAAACCCTTTTTAAATGGCCATGACCATCATCAAAACCCTGGGCAGCATCGGCTAAAATTTTATCAATAGATTTTTTACGAAATAAACTATTTGCCATTGAAGCGTTTAATTGATGAACTTAAAGTATGATGCTTGTGCGCAAGCATTTTAACTAATAATCTCGTTGTATTAAAAATTGAGCTAACTCTTTCAAAGGTTTTTTGCGCACAGATAATACTGCAATATCTTCTAAATGCTGAAAAGCAGTCGCCACATATTTTTCTTTCAATTGTTTTGCCCATTCATCTACCCCGCAGGAGGTAAAAATAGAGAGCACTTTATCTACTTTATTACTTTCTGCATTTTGCAATTGTGCCTTCAATTCTTCAGCCTGGCTACCAGTTGCAACTTCAAGAGCATGTATTAAAAGAAACGTTTTTTTATTAGCTACAATATCGCCACCTACTTGTTTTCCAAATTTGTCTGGATCTCCAAAGGCATCTAAATAATCATCTTGAATCTGAAAAGCAATACCTAAATTTCTACCAAATTCATACAGATGTTTTGCATTGCCTTCGCCGGCGCCACCGAGTATGGCACCCATTTGCAAACTAGCTGCAATTAAAACAGATGTTTTCAGTTCAACCATTTTTATGTATTCATTTAGCTGAACGTTTTCCTGCTTTTCGTAATCCATATCCAATTGCTGCCCTTCGCAAACTTCTCGTGCTGTTTTATTAAATAGGTGCAGTATGCGATGCAGGTAGCTAGTTCCAATTTTATTTAGATAATCATAAGCTTGTATCAACATAACATCACCACTAAGTAATGCTGTGCTTTCTCCATATTTGTTATGTACTGTTTCCATACCCCGCCTTAACGGCGCCTTGTCCATAATATCATCATGTATAAGTGTGAAGTTGTGAAACAATTCAATTGCGGTAGCAACCTGGTATGCATCCGGAGAGATGGCATCAAACAACTCGTTACCCATCAAACACATTACGGGCCTAATGCGTTTACCACCTATTGTAAGAAAGTATTCCCCAGGCTCATACAATGTATTGGGTTGGGTTGGAAAATGACGTATATCAAAATGTTGAGTAAAAAGATTAGTGAGTTCTTGAAATGAATGCATGCACAATTACTTAGGTGACAAAAGTATCAATAAAGACAATTCAAAAACTGCTAACCCCTTTAGAAAGGTTATAGCAGAACAATCGAATTAATTATGTCTTTTTTTCTTGCCCTTTTCTTTTGGCATTTTTTTCAGGATGTCTTTCTCGTTTTCATTTTCATCTTCATCACCGGGATTTAGGACCCACTCAAAATCAAGCTGACGTTTTGCGAGGTTAGCTGCTACAACTTTAATATGAACCTTATCGCCCATTCTAAACTTTCTACCGCTTCTTTTACCAACTAAGGAATAGTCACCATCAATCAATCTAAAATCGTCATAATCTGACAAGCTGGTTATTGACACAAGGCCTTCGCACTTATGGTCTACGGTTTCAACAAAAAAGCCAAAACCGGCAACACCACTTACAATGCCAACAAATGTTTCGCCTACATGATCCTTTAAGAACTCAACCTGCTTGTACTTGTTACCCGCACGCTCACTATCCATGGCGCTGCGTTCCTGTGCACTGCAATGCGTACACTTTTCGTCCATTTTCTTATCAATCATAGGGTCGCCTTGCAAGCATGTTTCAAGCACGCGATGCACAAGTACATCGGGGTACCGACGTATAGGAGATGTGAAGTGACAATAATTATCGAAACCTAAGCCATAATGGCCAATGTTATCTGTGGTGTACACAGCTTTCGCCATGGTGCGTATACCTAATTGTTCTAACACATGTTGTTCGGGTCTACCTTTGACTGCCTCTAACATGGTATTAAAACTCACAGCTATTTTATCGGGAGTAGAAACGTCAAACTTATGTCCAAATTTTCTTGCAAAAGCTATGAAAGGCTCCAACTTTTCTGCATCGGGTTGGTCGTGCACACGGTAAGGAAAGGGCACTTCTTTTTTGTTGACTTTTATCTTTGATACATACTCTGCAACGGCCTTATTAGCTAGCAACATAAACTCTTCAATGAGTTGATGCGACTCTTTACTTTCTTTTACAACAATACCAATAGGCTTACCTTTTTCATCAAGTTTAAAACGAACTTCTGTTGATGAGAAGTTGATGGCACCTTTTTCAAAACGCTCGCCACGCAGCAATTGAGCAATGCTGTTAAGCAATAAAATGTCTTCTGCAAACTGTCCTTCTTCCTTTTCAATGATCTCTTGTACATCTTCATAAGTAAAACGACGGTCGCTATGAATAACAGTTTTGCCCAGCCATGTTTTTTTTATGTGTCCCTTGCTATTCATTTGAAAAATAGCAGAAAAAGTAAGCTTATCTTCATTTGGGCGAAGAGAACATAATTCGTTTGAAATTCTTTCAGGTAACATAGGATTTACGCGGTCAGGCAGATAAACAGAAGTAGCGCGATCATAAGCCTCTGCATCAAGCAATGTTTCAGGTAACACATAATGACTAACGTCGGCAATGTGTACTCCGATCTCGTAAAGATCACCTTTCAGTTTTTGTATAGAGATGGCATCATCAAAGTCTCGAGCATCTACCGGGTCAATGGTGAACGTTCTAAGCTCGCGGCAATCTTTTCTTGTAGAAATTTCTTCGTTCGAAATAATGTCCGGAAGACGTGCTGCTTCTTCCATCACATCATCAGGAAACGACAATGGAAAACCATTTTCAGCAAGTATAGCCTTCATTGCAATGTTACTCTCGTCTTCTGCTGAGATCACTTGCATGATCGTGCCAACCGGCTTCTTCTCTCCCTTATCCCATTTGGTTATTTTAGCTATCACTCGCTCAGTATCTCTGGCACCGTTCAACTGATCTAGTGGAATAAAAATATCCGGCATTGGCTTATCAGTATCAGCAATAAAAAAAGCAAAATTGCTGCTTACCTGTATGTGTCCTACAAATTCCGTTTGCTTTCTTTCAACTACTTCAGCTACTCTACCTTCGCGCTTGCCAGTGCCTAAATTTTCTTTTGTAACCTTCACTCTTACTATATCGCCATTCAACGCTGTATTAAAATCATTCGGTCGTACCAAAACATCGTTTTCTTGTCCCGGTACAACAACAAAGCCCATCCCACTTCTTGTTATCTCCAACTTACCTTTAGGCATATGTGTCTCAACCTTCCTGCCTTTTGTTCCTTTGTGCTCCTTCTTACTCATGTTGCGTTCTTGTTTTAAAATTATTGATGAAAGCTTTTATACTTTCATCAAATGCCTGACCCTCACTAAATAAAAAAACATGTTTTACCGGCAACACATAAAGTGGTAACGGTGTTAACTCTTGTTGAAATTTCAATAATCGTACCCCGTCTTTTTCAGTGGTCAATATCATTGTATGCTCGCCTTCAAGCAAATTATACTTTTGCTGAATCTCACTTAAATCGTCAATTGTAAAAATGTGATGGTCTGAGTAAAGTTTTTCAATATAACTTTTTACATGTTCTGACAGATAAGATTTTAAGGCCTTAGGATTGGCTATTCCACAAACAAGCAACACTTCACTTTCGGCTTTAATTATAGTTGTTTCCTTCGTTACAATGTGATAAGGTGTTCCGTATTCGATGGTTGTAAAAAAGAGTTTTTGATTTGGCAATGGGTCAATTTCTTTCCATATCCTGTTGCGCTCTTTATCAGATAAGTTAGGCGGACATTTTGTAACGATTATAATGTGGGCTCTTTTGTAAGATGATCGCTGATCTCTTAGATCACCCGTAGGCAGAAAAAAATCACGGGTGAAAAGATTGTTACAATCAGTTAGTAAAATATTTAATCCTGCAGTAACGGTGCGGTGTTGAAAGGCATCATCCAGAATGATGGCCTCCGTTTCAGGATGATCGTGTAATAATTGAGGAATGGCAACAATGCGTTCTTCACCCACTGCAACTGCAATTTCCGGAAACTTTAAATGAAACTGCATTGGCTCATCGCCAATATCTAAAGCGGTAGTATTTTGATGAGCTAAAAGGTAGCCTTTGGTTTTTCGTTTATAACCTCTACTAAGTGTTGCAATGTTATAATCATCTTTCAAAAGCCTTACCAGATATTCAACCATGGGCGATTTACCGGTACCACCAACAGACAAGTTGCCCACACCAATGAGTGGTAAATTAAAACTGGCAGATTTTATTATGTTTTTATCGAAAAGAAAATTTCTAATGATAATGACCAAACCATACAATAAACTAAAAAGGGAAAAGAAGTATTCTAACAGACTTGATCAGAAAGAAATTAAAATTCATACACGGTTTGAGGGGTGATGCAGTAGCTTAAAGGTACATCAAAATGTTGTGTGTCATCCACCCTATCAATAGCTTCAAAATAAGAAACACCAACGGTGATAACGTCTTTTTTACATCGGGTTAAAAATCTATCATAATAGCCTTTTCCGTATCCAACTCTGTATCCCTTTTTATCAAATGCAAAGAGTGGCACAAGCATCATATCAATACTTAAGGGATCGATTGTTGTGCCATTTATAGGTTCAAAAATGCCGTACCTATTTTCTGCAAAATCCGTTTCGTCGTTAACCGCAATTGCCGACATGAAATTTGACTTTACATCAATAACCGGATAGCAAACAGAAAGATCGGGAAGTATAATGCTTAAGAAGCGCGTAAACAACAATGTGTCCATCTCGCCCTTTTCTTCCATAGGATAAAAACTCATCACAGTTTGCACACCTTTAAATGGCAGCTTTTGAAATTGAATTAATAATAAGTCATCTAACTTAACACGTTCTTTTTCAGTTAATGCCATGCGCCTTTCGCTGTAAACCTTTCTGATGAGTTCTTTGGTCATAACAATGGCTGTAATAATGACTTCAATATTTCGGCTTGTTCTTTTACAAACTCTTTTGATGGATTTTGTGAAAAAGGAATAGATGCTAATTTTTTATAGCCAGTCCAAGCCACTATTTCATCAGCGTAGTCCATAAAGTGATCATTAAATATCCAACCTAATACGTTTATCTTTTTTTGTTTACAATATTGAGCCGTAAGTAAAGAATGGTTGATGCTACCCAAATAATTGCGACTTACTAAAATAACCCTGGCATCAAGTTGATTAATAAAATCAGAAAGAAATTCTTTTTCATTCAAAGGCACCAGAATACCACCTGGCCCTTCAATTACCAAATAATCATTTACAGAAGATAAGTGCCTGGATGATCTTTCGAGCTTCTCTAGGTTTATTACTACACCTTCTTCGCGCGCAGCTAAATGTGGCGGCGCCGTTAGTGTAAATCGATAGCCATCGTTGTGAACTATAGACGTTGTATTACTTACAAGGCTCTGCACCACAACCGAATCAGTTTCGCCTGTAATGCCCGTTTGTATTGGCTTCCAATAATCTGCCTGAAGCGCTTCGGTTATAATTGCAGATACAAGCGTTTTACCAACACTTGTACCTATGCCTGAAATAAAAATGGATTGCATTTTATAATTAGTGTTTGAAAAGCTGTTTGTAATTACTATTGCTCTACAGATTCGAAAAACGAAAACAACGTTGTACCATAGTTGCGTTGAAAGCTGAAGCCTTCAAATTTTTCGTAAATATTGCGTGGCGTATGTTCTAAAATAAAGTATCCTTTAGGCGCAATTAGTTTTCGCTCTACTACAATCTTCGCCAGATCATCAATGTTGCCAAGAGCATATGGCGGGCCTGCAAAAATAAGATCGAACGTTTCTGTGCAAGATGATAGGTAATGAAAAACATCCATCTTAAGAACCTTACTATTTTCAACCTTCAACATTTCTAAGGTCTTTTTTATGAAGGCATGCATGGCTGCATCTTTTTCAATAATAGTAAGATCTGCAGCACCTCTCGAAGCAAGCTCGTAGCTAATGCTTCCCGTTCCACCAAAAAGATCCAGGGTTTTGATGCCTTCAAAATCTATTCTGTTTTGCAGTATGTTAAAGAGGCCTTCTTTAGCTATATCAGTAGTTGGCCGTGTGTGAGGCATATTTGCTGGAGGACTAATCTTACGTCCGCCAAATTCACCAGATATAATCCTCATAAGGCCAAATTTATAAACGGGGTAAGATAATGTTTGGGCTTATCTCCAAAACTTAAATTGAAGTTTTTGCCACTTGAGTCTTCAGTAATTACTTTCTTAAACTGTTGATGTAACATCGCGCAGTTTTTCGACCTCACATCAACCATTCCTGACAGGTATAAATTTGTTGAAGCAGCTTCCAAATCGTTCTGTTGCAGTATGCTAAACAGATAGTAAACAACTTCATCAAAACTTTCAGAAACGATTGTTTTAACTATCTGAACCTTTTTTTGGTTTAGTAGAATAATGATAGCCTGATGTTTATAAAACAAAACTTTCAAAATAACATCGTCATTTATTTTACCTGAAAGTGTTTTTGAAACAATGCTTGTGTAAACATGCTTGATTGAATCTACAGGAACGTGTCTGCCCAATTCTTTAATCCATCGAGATGGAAACTGGTAAATGACACTCATTTCCTCAGAAACTTCATTAATAAAAATCTCCTGATTCGATTTGCTACCCATAACAACTTCCAAAAAGTTGCGGGCTTTTTCTGTAGTAAGACCTTGCGAAGGTGCCAGCATACACTCGTTGTTATTAATAACAAGCTGCACTTTCTTAAAAGGGTATTTTAGTAAACTAGAATGATCACCAACCTGATTGAGATGTTCTTCAAAATCTTCTTTCGCATTGCCCCACCCGAAGATCTCCAAATCGTTTACAACGCCATTTTGGTTCTGGAAAATATACACTGCATGGCTCGGTGCAATTTCAACAATTAACGTATGTCTGTCACTTGCGTTTTTGCTGCTACCATTAACGTTTGTACTAAAAACTTTTTCGACCATTAAAGCTTAATTGGGTTGCAATTATACTAAAAAAGCATGTAGCGGTGCTATATATCATCTTAGCTACATCATCCCATCCAACATTTTTTTTCCAGCTGCTTTAATTGTGGCATCGTTTGCTGTTCTGTTAGGCAACTTTGCAAGCTTCTCCAAAATTGCTATTGCCTTTGCAGGTTTGTTATCATATTTATAAGCCTTAGCTAACTCAAAATAGTTCGCTACAAAATATTGATCTAACAGTTTGCACTTTTCCATGTATAAAAAAGCATCTTCTATTTTAGAGTCTGGTAAGCCACCTAACAATGTTTTGGCTAGAGCTTTTTTAGCCCACGACTGTTGAACCAAATCAAAGTGCCACTTGCCTAAAACATAATTTGCTTTAGCATGATTTGGGTTGATAGCCAGTGCTTTTTCTGCATAATTTTTTGCGTCTCTTATAAAGCCAACTAGTTGTTGCTTATCGGTTTCAACATCACTCATTTTTGCAGATGATAACGCCATTACATAAAGTGCATCTACATTATCAGAAGCTAATGCCAAAGCTCTCTGCGCAGCCTCTCTTGCAGATGCATAATATATTTTCTTTTCTTTATTACCCTCCTGCCGGTCTCCTATGGACGCATTCAATTCTGCACTTTTTACTAATGCTATTACGTTGTCTGGTTCAATACTTAAAGCGGCTTTATACTTCTCTAATGCTGCATCTTCTTTTAAAGCACGCTCCGAGTTTAACGCTTCTTTTAATATGATAGAAACATCTTGTGCTTTTACGACATTCAAAGCAAACATCATTACAATTGCAAATACTATTTTCATTTCTAATGATTTCTTTTTGCGTTAAAGGTTACGCCTACCGAACCTTGTATGGCAGTTATTGGTGGATGTAATTTGATGATAGAAATTTCAAGAGATTCAGCGAGTTTGAACTGCTCAAATATTTCGGCAGATAATTCGGTTGCGATGGTTTCCAAAAGTAAAGTAGGCTTCTCCATCTTGTTTTTAACCAGATTATAAACATCAACATAATTGATGGTTTCATCTAAATGATGCAACGGCAAATTGGTGGGATGATATACAATCGATAAGTCAACCTGAAATTTTCCACCGATTAGTTTTTCTTCTGCATGCACGCCATGCCTTGCATCAAACAAAAGCTTTTTTAGGTGGATGGTCATCATACTATAAAACTAAAGCGATTGTAATTTCAATCGCTTTAGTTTTAGTAACATTAACAAGTTTATTTATTCAGGTAAGATTTTCAGGCTTAGATAACGCTCAACATCAAGGGCTGCCATGCACCCGCTGCCTGCAGCCGTTATTGCCTGCCGGTATATTTTATCCTGCACATCCCCTGCTGCAAAAATGCCTTCAAGATTTGTTTTGGTAGAACCGGGTGTTGTTTTTAAATAACCTTCTTCATCCATATCCAGCCAGCCTTTAAAAATTTCTGTATTAGGAGTGTGTCCGATAGCTACAAAAAATGCACTTAAGGGTACATCTCTTAGTTGGTTGGTTTGTGTATCTCTTATACGCATTCCTTCCACTTTCTTGTCACCTAAAACTTCTTCTGTAACGGTGTTCCAATACACTACAATATTCTCTGTTTTCATTACACGGTCCTGCATAATTTTAGAAGCCCTCATTTGATCTCTGCGAATAAGCATGTGAACCTTACTACAAATTTTGCTGAGATAAAGTGCTTCTTCAGCAGCCGTATCACCAGCGCCAACTATAGCAACTTCTTTTCCTTTAAAGAAAAAGCCATCGCACACGGCACAGGCACTTACACCATAACCATTCAGTCTTTGCTCACTTTCTATACCTAACCATTTGGCCGAGGCACCTGTACTAATAATAATGGTGTCAGCTTCAATTATTTTTTCATCATCAACCCATACTTTGTATGGACAAACCATAAAATCTACTTTGGTGGCAATACCATAGCGAACATCTGCACCCATACGGCGGGCTTGCTTTTCAAAATGTTCCATCATTTCTGGGCCCTGCACACCATCAGCATAGCCGGGATAATTTTCTACTTCTGTTGTAATAGTTAGCTGTCCGCCTGGTTGTAAACCCTGGTATAACACCGGTTTTAAATTAGCTCTGGCAGCATAGATCGCCGCGGTGTAACCAGCTGGTCCCGAACCTATTATCAGGCATTGTACTTTCTCTATATTATTTTCCATTTGTTCTTATTACGTTTTTATTATCGCCTTGTTTTGATGTACTATTACTTAGGTATGATGAGCGTTTTATACTGTGCTGCATAACCACTAAACGCACCTAAAGCACCATTGTTTATGTTACCTAAAACCTTAACCGGAGATGCAAAAGGATTGCCAACACTCTGATATCCAAACTCAATAGTTCGCCAAAAATCAAATGTGGCTTTATCAATATTGCAAAGTTTTACAGTAGCCGTATCACCTCTTTTAAAAAAACCATAATTATTAAATTCAATGGTCTCATTGCGGCTAATACCCTGATCTATTTGAACATCATAAGTTGCTCCATCAATTACCTGATCATCAAAAACTGAATTAGCGCCAGGTAAAAATTGACCATTGTTTACCCTGGTAAAGTATCTAATATAATTCCCATAACCTTTCGGATCTGTAACTTTTGCCATTAAAATCACTTTTGTTGTATCCTCGTTTTTTTCAGATGGCTTCCACCAAAGGCTATCAACAGTTTTTGTAAGTTTTGGAATGGTTGTTTGAGCGGCATAATTCTTATTGTTTGCCGTAATACTCAAAGTATATTTCTTCTCAAATGTGCCTAGAAAAACAGGTAGTTGACTATCTGTGCTGTAAAAATAGTAGCTATAACCTCCGCCTAATGGCACATTATATTCCTTAAGCGTTTTTGTTATAGTGCCATCGCTAATGGTAATCAAAGCATCGTGTACAAAAGAGTTTGAAAATATAGCGGGTGTAATGGCACTAAAGTAATTAAGTGAATTACTAAGCTGCACAATAGGTGCTTGTCCATTTTCTATTTGAGCATCGACAACCAACAATGGTGTTTTGCTGGCAGGCTGTATCTCGATCGATTTTTCGCACGAAACTAAAATCAGCATTAAACACAGACATCTCCAAAAACTCATGCGGCAAAATTAATGTTTATGCGGCTAAAAAATAGTTATACCGTTGTTGCAGCTTGCCACTACCTTGCATGGCATAGTTATTTTGCGTTAACAAATAAAACAAATTATCTTATGAACAACAGGTTACTACTCATTACACTTTTAGCTATTCCTTTCTATTTTACCTCGTGCGTGGCTAAGAGTAAGTTTTTAGCGGCTGAGGAAACTATCAGACAGAAAAGAGCTGACAGCGCACAATTTGCAAATCGAATTAGTCAATTAAACAGACACATTACCGAATTGGATGAGCGCTTAGCTCAACTAGATAACTCCAGAAAAAGCACTAGGGCAACAATTAGATGAAACTAAAAAAGATGCTTCTAACAAATTACAAGATGCCTCAAACCAACTTAATAGAAGTGCTGCGCAGATTGCCGAGCAACAACGCCGCTTAGAGCAATTGCAGGCTTTAATTGAGCAACAACGTAAAAACAGAGAAGAATTAAGAAAGAAAATAAGTGACGCGTTGATTAATTTTAATTCTAATGAATTAACTGTATCTGTAAAAAATGGTAAGGTGTATGTGAGCTTACAAGAAAGTTTACTGTTCGCTTCAGGAAGTGCGGTAGTAAACCCTAAAGGCAGAGAAGCACTTGGAACACTTGCGCAAGTGCTAAATGTAAATCCTGATATTAATGTTTTAATTGAAGGTCATACGGATTCGATACCTATGCGCGGAAAAACTTTTGCCGATAATTGGGATTTAAGTGTGGGAAGATCTACAGCCATTGTAAAAATTCTAACGGAAACTTATAAGGTTGATCCGGTAAGGGTTACTGCAAGCGGCCGTAGTAAGTTTGAACCAATCGACACAAACTCCACTGCTGAAGGACGCGCTAGAAATAGAAGAACAGAAATTATATTAGAACCTAAGTTGAATGATTTGATGAGACTGATACAAAGTGAAGAAGGTGCGGTAGAAAATGGCACAAACTCCGGCGGACAATAGATTTATAAACAGACTTTAAATTAAAATCCCCGGTTGCTTTTGCAATCGGGGATTTTTATTTATTCTTTAGTTGAGACCTTAATTACCCTAAATAAGCTTTTAGCGCATTGCTATAACGTGCTTTTTGCAAACGCTTAATCGCTCTCTCTTTTATTTGACGAATACGCTCTTTTGTAAGATCATACTTTTGACCAATTTGCTCTATTGTTACGCCATTCTCACCATCCAAACCAAAATAGGCATTCACAATTTCAGCTTCTCTCGGCGATAAAGATTTTAATACCCGGCGAATTTCCTCACGAAGGCTATCTTTCATCACATCATCATCTGTATCGGAACCACCCTCTAACAAATCTCCCATTGCTACATCTTCAGCCTCGTGTACCGGAGCATCTAACGAAGTATGGCGCGTGTTGCTTTGGAAAATATTATTGATCTCCGTTTCGCTCATCTCTAAAATGTCAGCTAGTTCCTCAGTACTCGGTTCCCTCTCATGCTCTTGCTCAAAAGCCATATAGGCCTTGTTTGCTTTGTTGTAAGTACCAATTTTATTCTGAGGTAAGCGAACCAATCTTCCCTGCTCGGCCAAAGCCTGCAAAATTGATTGACGGATCCACCAAACAGCGTAAGAAATAAATTTAAAACCTTTAGTTTCATCGAAACGCTGTGCTGCTTTTATCAAACCAAGATTTCCTTCATTAATCAAATCACTTAATGATAAGCCCTGGTGTTGATATTGTTTGGCAACAGAAACCACGAAACGCAAATTCGCTGTTGTCAACCTTTCCAGTGCTCTCTGATCCCCCATTTTTATTTTTTGGGCTAAAATGGTCTCCTCTTCAGGAGTGATCATCGGAATTTTAGAAATTTCCTGCAGATACTTTTCTACCGCTTGCGAATCACGGTTGGTAATCTGCGTGGCAATTTTGAGCTGCCTCATATATTATTGTGTATTATAGGGGTTAAGAACATTAATGACCATTATTATGTAACCTTAGTTGCAATTTCCTCATACAAATTTTCAACAAGAGGGCAAAAATGCTCGCAAAGTTAATCTTATACACTTATTTAAATACAAAAAGCGCGCTAAAATGTTCTACTTTATAAATTATTTACAAAGAAAAAACAAAAAGTTTCAAAATTTTCATTAAAAATCAGCCATGTGTTGAAAGTTTTTAAAACTTAGAATGTTGAGCAAGTAACCTTCTCCTTGAATTATGACACCTTTGGTAAATTTGATATAAAAAAATTGCGCCATGTATTTTACATAAGATTCCTTTAAAAGACGTGTTTTACTAAAAGTATCCAAGCTTAAAGACAGAAACCTGTAGAAAGATAGTTACAATAAATCTTTGCTCTTGGCTTGCTCCATTTCTTTGGGCAAGTAGTGTTCTTTTGTTTCTACTGCAGGTGCATCAGGTTTGATTTTCATTTGGAAAATATCAACAAGAGCAGCGAAAGCCATTGAGAAATAGATGTAACCTTTAGGTATATGCATATCAAGCCCCTCACCTATTAGCGAAACACCAATTAACAAAAGAAAGCTTAATGCGAGCATTTTAAATGCAGGATGCTTATTGATGAATCGACTGATAGATTCTGATGCAAATAGCATGATACCTACGCTTACCACAACGGCAACATACATAATCCAAAGCTCATTAACCATACCGATGGCAGTAATTATTGAATCGACTGAAAAGACGAGATCAAGTAGTAGGATTTGACCAATAACGCTTTTAAAACTTTTAGGTTTTATCTGTTTCGTCTCATCTCCAGACTCGCCCTCCATTTTATGATGTATTTCAGTTGCGCTTTTATAAATAAGAAACAATCCGCCCACAATAAGTATTACATCTTTTCCTGAAATTTCTACATCGAAAATCGTAAATAAATTTCCTTCGAGTTTGAGTATTAAAGAGATCAAACCCAATAAAATCAATCGTAAAAACATTGCTAATATTAAACCTAGTCGCCTGGCTTTCTTCTGCTGATTTTCAGGTAATTTGCTTGCAACTATCGATATAAAAATCACATTATCCAACCCCAGAACAACCTCTAAAACTACCAATGTTATTAACGGAATGATCCAATCCATAAGAGAAAAAATTTTACTTCGTTTCTTTAATTAAAAATGTTGATTCTAAGTATTCAATGTAATATAAGAGCTTATAGGACTAACAAACTTACTGTTGCGATCTGGCTTTCGTCATTTCTTCGATGGTAGGACGCAAACGGGTGAGTGCCTTGTTAAAAACCATTATACCATTTTGCTTTCCTTCACGCAACTTTTGTTGCTCTTCTAATGGCATAGCATAAACCTGCTGACATTGTTGCGAACAACAACCATCAAATTGTTTTGCACAAGCCTCACATTGTATAAACAATAAATGGCAAGCGTCATTTTTGCAATTGGTATGAGCGTCTGCAGGCATTCCACATTGATGACACTTGGCAATTATATCGTTTGTTATTCTTTCGCCTAATCTATCGTCAAACACAAAATTCTTTCCTTTGAACAAACTGTTTTTTCCTTGTTCTTTTATTTGCTGCGCATAATTAATTATGCCACCCTCTAAATGAAAGACGTTACCAAAACCATTATGCAACATGTATGCACTTGCTTTTTCGCAACGAATACCGCCCGTGCAGTACATAATGATGTTTTTGTCCTTGTCATCTTTCAGCATGTCAACCGCCATAGGCAATTGATCTCGAAAAGTATCAGAAGGAACTTCGATGGCATTTTCAAAATGTCCAACTTCGTATTCGTAATGGTTACGCATATCCACTACAATGGTATTAGGGTCTTGCAACATCTGATGCATTTCTGAGGCATTTACATACTTGCCTTTTTTTGCCATAGAGAAACTTTCATCCTTAATTCCATCGGCAACTATTTTATCGCGCACTTTAATTTTCAACACCCAAAAAGACTTGCCATCATTATCAACGGCTAAATTTAGGCGCACGTTATTTAAAAAATCATAAGAAAATAAGCGTTGCTTAAAAATTTCAAAATTTGAAGATGGTACGCTTACTTGTGCATTAATGCCTTCGCTTGCAACGTAAATTCGTCCAAAGACTTGCAGCTCGCAAAAATGTTTGTATAAGCTATCCCTAAACTCCTGAGGATTTTGGATGGGATGATATTGATAAAAGCTGAGCGTTATACGAGGCGTTTCTTCCTGATACAACTTTTCCTTCAACTCCTTTTGAGATACGCGATTATGTAGTACTGCCATAAAAATAATTTCAGACCATAAAATTGATTCTATGGTTCCATTTACTATGGACCTACTTGCAGGGTAGGCAAAATTTTAAAATTGCGAAATTAATGGAAGTCAAGTTATATGGAGCGTTAAATGCAACTAATGCAACTTTATTTCTGCGGATAATTAGGAATGTTTTTACCAAGATAAATATCACGTTTACAGTAAAATATACCCTTGTTTTTGGTTAATTGTACCAGACCCGACCCTGCTCTATTTAAAATTTTGTTTCTTTCTGCTTCAGTAAGCAAAGGGTCATTTTCAAATAAAATTTCATCAATATAATATTCGTTCTTGTTAGGTTCTTTTACAGTAATGTGTATATGTGCCGGATCTTTTCGGTTAGGATAAGCGGCAGGAACTGCGGTAACAAACTTATATGTACCATTGCTTCCGGTCTTGATCCAACCTCTTATAAAACCATGGCGTAAAGCCCAACCTTTCTCGTTGCCCTTTTTAGGATATACTCCTTTTTCATTTGTATGATACATGTAAACAACTACATCTGGTGCAGGTGTTTTACCATCTGGGCCGTACACAATGCCACTAACTACAAGTTTAGAAGACGCATTATAATAATCAGGCAAAGTATCTACTGGCGGTAATTTCAGAAAAGGTACGGGCGTTTCGAAAATGGCTTCACAACCTTCACACGGTCCACCAACGGGCTGAAGTTGTTCGCTTTTAAAGTTCTTTTCTCCTTGAGATGGCAAGCAACTTTGAAATGCAATAGCTAAAATTGAAATAAGCCATTTATTCATAGCAGCATTTTTTATTACATAATTTAATTTCCTAAGTTCTGAAAAAGAAAGCATTTTAATAATGCAATTATATGAGTGGCGACATTGCTTGACACAAGACCACTTATTTCATATAAATACGTTTTTACTTTTTGTGATTTTAGTTCCACAATAATTAAACAAGCTGCACCTAGCATTAAGTTTGCATCATCCAAAACACTATGAGTAATGATTTACAGGATGTGATAATAATAGGTGGTGGTCCTGCGGGGCTAAATGCTGCAGTTGTTTTAGGCAGATGTCTTAGAAAAGTGACATTATTTGATACGGGTACTTACCGCAATCGCGATTCTCATGGCATGCATAATTATTTAACCCGAGACGATATACAGCCTACAGACTTCATTAAAATTTGCTACAAGGAGTTGGAAAAATATGGTGTCTCTATTTCGCCAAAGAAAATAATAAATGCAAAGAAAAATGAGAAGGGTTTTTTCGTTGTTAAGGATGCAGAAGGCAACATATACTACTCTAAGAAGCTTTTAGTTGCAACCGGGTTGTCTGATAAATTGCCCCAAGTTGAAGGTTTCAAAGAGTTGTATGGAAAATCTATCTTTCACTGCCCCTACTGCGATGGGTGGGAAATTAAGGGAACACGTGTAGGCATCTATGCAAAAAATAAGCAAGGATGGGAACTTGCACTTGCTCTAAAATGCTGGACTGATAAAGTAACACTTTATACTGATGGAAAACAAAATGTAACAGCATCACAAAAAGCCACGCTTGCTACAAATGATATTGAAGTTGTGACCTTGCCAATAGCCAGGGTTGAAGGTGATGATGACCGATTACAAAAGATAGTTTTTAGAAATGGTTCAGAACATCCCTGCGATGCAATTTTCTTTGTTAATGGTTACACACAGCAATGTGATCTGGCTGAAGCGTTCGGCTGTGAAATGTCGAGTAAAGGGGTTGTAAAAACAAATAAACTTCAGCAAACCAATGTGTCAGGCTTGTATGTAGCAGGCGATGCAGCAAAGGACATGCATTTTGTAGTAGTGGCTGCTGCTGAGGGTGCTAAAGCCGGAGTAAGCATCAATAAAGAATTAATTCATGAGGCAAAAAAGGCTGCTGAACAGTAATTATTAAAGGCACGCCCCCTCAATGTGTTTTAACTATTCACTTAATTAAATTTCTTCATTTCTATTAATGCCGGTATGTAGTTTGACAGTTGTTTATGAAAAATATACTGAATGCAAACCATAAAAAATAAGGCAGTAAAATTGTTTATGTTCCTGGCAATTATAAGTATAACTGTTTCAGGATACGCACAGGCGAAGCATGATAATGATGCAGAAGCAAAAGTTGACATAGAAGAGTTGCTAAAGGCAAAAAAGTTTGTTTTTGTGGCCGAGAACATGACGCCTATGGGCGGACGAAATATGTTTCTTACTTCGTATTATAATGTTTTGGTTAATGAGGATGAACTACAAAGTGACCTTCCCTATTTCGGAAGGGCTTATTCTGCACCTATCAATCCTACAAAAAGTGCTTTGCAATTTTCTTCAGAAGATTTTCAATATAATCTTGAGCAAACACGTAAAAAAGCTTGGAGCATTAAGATAACCCCCAAGGATAATAACGAAGTAAGAGAAATGTATCTGACCATCTATCCAAACGGAGTTGCTTACTTACAAGTGTTAAGCAACAATAGACAGCCCATAACCTTTGATGGCAGAATTGAAGAACTACCCGATAATAAAAAATAAGCATCTGTAATTGGCCGGCAATAATTTTAGCCGGCCTTTTTTGTTGCTGAGCGGACCGTACTCACTTAAAGAACACAGAGTTGGCATTGTATTTTTAAGTGGTTGTTAAAACGGAAACATGAAACTTTTATCAGCATTGGCAGGCGGTTTAGCGGGAGCTTGTGCAGTAACCATTTTACATGAAATTATTAAGAAGATAGATGACGAAGCTCCGCGCCTCGATCTTCTGGGGATGGAATCAGTAAGTAAGGGTCTTGACAGTATGGGCGCTACAGTACCTGACGACGACACACTTTATAAAGAAACTTTGGCGGGCGATATCGCTAGCAATACCATCTATTATAGTCTTGCAGGCGTTGGCAAAGAAGATACAGTATTGAAGGGAGGAGCACTTGGTTTACTTGGAGGTATTGGTGCTATTTACATGCCTCAACTCTTTGGGTTGAATCAACAACATACAGGACGTACTGAAAAAACGAAAGCACTAACTACATTATACTATAGTTTAGGCGGCTTAGTTGCGTCAGAAGTAATGAAATTAGTGGACCAGTACTTCGCTGGTAGTAAATCATCTTCGCTTAAAGAACTTGAATAGAATTATTTATCAAAGGTGTAATTCTCTATTATTCTTTGCAATACATTTTTAGTCACAAAATCAATCTTATGAAAAAAATCTTATCGCTCGTTATTACATCTACAATTATCATTTCTTCTTATGCCCAGGATGTTCAAGTTGTTGCAAAAGAAGAAATCAATTATACAGACACAGTGTCAACAATGAATGTTGACGTGTTAAAAACATCTCAACCAGCCGCTATTGATAATTTAATTTATGTTGAAAAGCCCGTAATAAATTTAAAAGAAGGACGCTATCCATCACCCTATAAAACTAGTTGGAAGGTTGATGCACCCATAATTGTTGCAGGTATTGGTTTAACAGCTTTAGGCACGCAGCTGATTGCAAACAAACGCAATTTAACTGCCTCAGAAGTTCGTGCTAAAACAAAAGACAACCTTCCTTTTTTTGACAGAGGCAATGCGGGATATTATTCAAAGAAAGCTGACGAGGACAGTTACGTGCCTTTCCATGCTTCTTTCGCCTGGCCTGTGGTAATGTTGCTAGCTAATAAAAATGAAAGACATAACGCATTTCAGGTTGCTGCATTATACGTAGAAACAATGGCAGTTACAGGAACATTGTTTACCATGGCAACCGGTACTGTGTATAGAAGCCGCCCTTATGTTTATGATCCTACTTTTACCAATGGCGTTGATTTAGAAGGTAGAATGGATAACGACGCGCACCGTTCATTTTTTGCGGGACATACTGCCGCTACAGCAGCTGCATCGTTTTTTACTGCTAAAGTTTTCAGCGATTTCAATCCGGATTCTAAGTTAAAACCAGTAGTATGGGCCGTGGCTGCCGCAACTCCTGCATTGGTAGGTTACTTGCGTTATAAAGCCGGTATGCACTTTTTAAGCGACAATCTTTTAGGCTATGCAATTGGTGCAGCTGCCGGAATATACATACCTCAACTTCATAAAATGGACAAGATGAAAAATTTGAGTTTTGTACCGCAAGTAGGTAAAGATTATAAAGGTTTCGCCTTTAATTATAAATTTTAAGAAGAAGTAAAACCATTAAGTCAAAAAAAAGAAGGGTTACGATTTCGTAACCCTCCTTTTTTTTGCTTCAACTTGTGACTAACCAAAAATTTGATTAAGTATACCGGCCAATCGAACGCCGCCCTTAAGTAACTGATCGTTCACTGTCTGTAAGTGATTAAAACTGTACTGAAAAGAAAGTTTTTGATTAGGCTGTTTTATTTCTTTGTGTAGTTCATTACTTATTTGATAAGAATCGTATAACCATTGTGACATTTGCTGCCCTTGCCATTCATTACGTTGCTGCTTAGTAGTAAAGTTGATAGCATTTATATATTCCGTATAGCTTAAACCCTGAAACTCTACCAATTGCTCATCCCATACGCGATGTAAATTACTTGGGTTATTAAACCAATCTACTTTAACATCATTACCGCCATTTGTTCCATTCTTGCTTACGTGTAAGGGTTGATGTAAATCGCCAATTACATGTATAAGCAAACGCAAATACATCAATTTCTTATCTGCCGCTAAATTTTTGTTCGACAGTTCTTCAATAATAAAATTGGTTTTGGTAAATGCGCTTACGGCTGTGTCACGTTGCAGAGAATCGCTAAATGCTTTATAAGTTAGGTTGCTATCAAAGTCAACGTAGTGCCACGAGTTTAGGTATTTATAATTAGGGTCAGACTTTATAAAATCGGCCCAGGTGCTTGCCAATGCAACTGTTTCGTTGCCTAGAATTTTACTAATATTTTTCTTTGCTTTATTAGTAAGATAACTTTCTGCTATGCCACCAACAATGCGATGCCCCATAGCGCCCCACGCCATTGACTGTAGAGGTAAATAAAATAACGTAATAATGAACACCCATTTTTTTAACGCTAAACTTTTCATGAAAACGATTTGCTTAATTATTTGATGGAGCAAATTTATACTTATTACTGCGCGGTAAAACAACTTTTAACTTTGGCAAATGATGCTTGGTTCGTTGAAAACTTATTATCACAATAATCCACTTTTTAATTTTAGATGTCTGTTTGAAATTATCAAAAATAAAAAAACCGGTCAGCTTATGCCGACCGGTTAAATATTAAACTATATTTTAAATTATTAAGGTTCAGCAAAACTATGAATGTTAGCCGTGCTAATCTTCCATCCGCCGTCTTCAACCCTGTTCCAGTTAACGGTATAAACGCCTTTTTGATTTGCTACTACAGCGTCATTTACAACAACGTCGAACTCATACTTTCCTGTGTATCCTGCTCTGTCGTTTGATGACCATTCTTGAAGTTTAGTAGATTTCAAATTGCTCACAACATTGATGTTTGGATGAATCCATTTCGTTGATAGATCATTAGAATTTTCAGTTATTAATTGATCATCAATTAATAGCGCGTCAGACAAAAACATGTTACTTACTCCAGCAGAATCGTGTTTATTCCAGCTGTTTTCCCAGTTCGAGATTAGAGAATCTACGGGCGCTTTCGATTCGACTTCTTTAGAGTTTGGTTGATTACAAGAACATACAATACTGCATACCATCAATGTAGATAAGATGATTTTCATGTTAGGTTGGTTTAGAAATAAAAGGTAGGAAATTAATTAGAATTACGATCTAATAAATTTACTTAAAAGCGTAAAAATTATTCGCAGATTGAAAACCTGAAATTGAAATTTTTCTTAGATGATTATCAGATTTATACACCTGTAAGTCATCATTGGAATACTCTTCAAAAAAAACTTATGACCTGGCCATACCAAAAGTCAAAAGAAAAAAAGTATCGTCCAACGCCTCAACACTATGCATAATGTTTTCGTGTAGTGCTATCATCTGTCCTTTTTCCAGGAGGCTTTTTTTACCATCAACAACAAAATGCATTTTGCCTTCCAACACCTGTACACTAATAATGCCTTTTGCTTTGTGAGACTTTAGTTCTGCATTTTTATGAAGGCCCATAAGCACAATCCTCAACGTTTCAGACTTGAAGATCGTAACCGAATTGCGGTCACTATCATTCCATGTTGATTCATTTTTTATTTGGGCGATAAACTTATTCAGATCCATTTCAACTAAAGAAGCATCCAGAACCCTGTTACCTTCAGGACGCTGTGGTGTTGCATCATTAGAACGTTGCTCATTATTTTCGGCACTTTTATTAGTCCTAAGTTTTTCAACTAAAGTTGAGCTGACTTCGTCTGCACTAATACCATAACCGTTAACTAATGTTCCCTTAAGATCAAATTTTGTAGATGAAATTGCGTAAACAATTGATGAATCGTCGGGGTTGCTTTCACCTTCGAAACGGTACACTTTATCGATTTCAAAATCCTGAGGCGATAAGGTGATGTTTGCTGTATGGCATATTAAACAATCGCCTTCTATATTAAAATCGTAAGAATACCCGGCAGCTGCTAAACCATTTATAGTCTCAGATAAAGTTCCAAAACTTTCTTTAAGGTTATTATTTGTCATAGCCTCAAGATACATATAACATTCTGAAAGTGAAACTTGTAACACAAGCCTCAATTCAAAACATCGGCTACTAAAAATGTATACTATTGATTACAGATAAATGTCTTGCGCATTCATTACAAATTATCTTCAACAAACACGCGCTTCGAAGTTAGCTTCAAACTTAAAAACCCGGTAAGCCCGGCAATAAGAGATGATATCAGAATTACAAACTTTGCATTGTTTATAATAGTAGCATCTTCAAAAGCCAATAATGTTATAAAGATTGACATTGTAAATCCAATGCCTCCCAAAAATCCAGCTCCTAATATTTTTTTCCAGTTCAAATCTTCAGGAAGCTTACAGAGGCCAAATGTTACGGCTAAAAAACTTAATGCAAATATGCCAAGTGGTTTGCCAACAATAAGCCCAAGTGCAATGCCAATGCTGTAGTTCTGCATAAATGACTGGCCAATATCTGAGGATATTACAATTGCCGTATTAGCCAACGCAAATATTGGAAGAATGACAAAGGCTACCGGCTTATGCAAAAAATGTTGTAAAATGTAGGAAGTTGATTTTTCATCGCCATTGCCAAATGGTATAGCAAACGCAAGCAAGATGCCCGTAATAGTTGCATGAACACCTGAATTAAGCATGAAGTACCACATGGCAACGCCGCCAATTAAATAGGGTATTAAATTTTTTATCCTCAATCTATTTAGTACTAATAGCAAACCGAAAATGCCTAATGAAATAATCAGATTAACCCATAAAAGCGTTTTCGTATAAAATACGGCAATGATTATAATGGCTCCCAGATCGTCGATAACGGCTAAGGCAGTTAAGAATATTTTTAGAGAATTGGGTACGCGATTACCTATTAAAGACAATATTCCTAATGCAAAAGCAATGTCTGTTGCCATTGGTATGCCGGCACCTGAACCCGTATTTGTACCGAAGTTTAAAAGCAAATAAAGTCCCGCCGGAACAATGATTCCCCCCAACGCACCAAAAATGGGTAGTAAGGCATTTTTAGGTTTCGAAAGCTCCCCAACATATACTTCGCGTTCTAATTCCAAACCTATCAGTAAGAAGAAAATAGCCATCAATCCATCATTGATCCATTGTTCAATGCTATGATCTGCAAATTGTGTGTGCCAAAAATTTTGGTAGTTATCACCCCAAGCAGAATTGGCAAGTGTGAGCGATATTAAGGTGCAGGATATCAAGATTACTCCACTGGTCTTTTCACTGTCAATAAACTCTTTAAATAATCGTGTAATCTTCATGTTGCTTCCAAATTTTTAACGATGATACTAGTATTTCTTGCGGCAAAAAGACCTATACCAATTCAATCTATCATTGATTTATTTCAAAATCATGCCTTAAGTCTTACTAGCTTGGGTTGAAAGATAGCTACCAAAATGAAAGGCATACTTGATAGTAATTTTCAAATCTTGATTTCTACCTAAGTCAAAAAACTAAGATAGCTGATGAATGGAATTTTGAGATGACCATTTTAGCAAGATACTGTTGAGAAAAACGAACGAAGTATTATCACATGATTAATTACAAAGTGATAGTCATACAATTGTCGAAGTTATAATGTGCGAAAACTACAAATTGTAATTAACAACAAAATGAATCAATAACATATTTACTTTATTGAAAACTAAAGAAGGATTTAAAGGTTTACTGCCTACCTGTTGTTTGTAAACACCCAATAGTTGAAAGTTAAAAGCAGGGGCCGTACTTGGTGTATAATTAACTTCGGCATTTAATTGTTTGTAGGATGGCATTGCATACTTGTTCAAAGCAAAATTTTTAGTATGCGGCATAAAGATGTAGCCACCTTGCAATGAAGTTTTTAATCCGAGTTTCTTAGCAGCATACGCAGTTTTAATAACTATTGCATTTGTATTTCCACTGCCCTCTATCCGCTCTCGGGACAATGCAGTAAAAAACGGATCTCTGCCCCACTCTCTCGGAAACAGATATCTGGCTTGCTTAAATAGGTGTGTATAATTTAAAGAGACTTCCCAAACTTTTGATTGAATTCCTGTTCGGGCACTTACTGCATTTACAATATTGGTACTTGCAAAATAAGTTTTATCAAGATCATGATTGCCTCCATTTTTTATGCGATGCTGTCTTATGTATTGTAGATTGGCAAACCCCTTTAACTCTTTGGCTAACGAAGTTTCATAATTGACCTGGACAAGAGCCGTATTGAAAATATTATCAACTAAATGATTCCATATAGTGAACGATAAGTTCGAGTTGATAGCTTGTTGCACACCAAATGCAAGTATGCCATTAGAATGAAGGTTGTCTTTATAATTTCCCTCTGCCCCATCTATATTTAACCCCTGAGTATACTGACCGATTGACCCTGCAACCGACTGCCATTTAGTAATACTTCTAGGTAATATTGACGTGATCCACCCCCTTCAATTACGGTTTTGCGAATACTAAGTTTTGTCCAAAACGCATTTACAAACGTTGGGCGCATACGGCCATCTTGTGGATTGATGAGTGGCGTATTGATGCGCTGCCTGCCTAATTTTGTAATACCTTTTGCAAACTGATATTGTACATACAATTCTTCAATTCTTGGAATATGTTTTTGCTGCAGATTATTAAGGTCGAAGAGTCCTGCTTCATATCTATTAGGCTTACCGGTAACAGAATCCACCTTTGACAAATTGCCTGAACCTGCATTTACTACATCAGAAGCTGCAATTGCAACGCTAAAACCCTTTATGGGCAACGTTTCATATTTGATGGAGGCACCTAATGCATTCGCATAGTAATCAGATAAGGGACTTTTATTATTCGTAGCCATAAATGCATACCGTATCTGCCCAGTAAAGGTGCCGTGTAATAGCGCGTGGCTTATACTCGAAGTATCTTGTTTTACAGTATCAATAACTTCAGATTGTGCGGCAACCTGAATGTATATGATAAGTGTTATAACAATTGAAAATACTTTTCTAAAATGGTGCATTGATCTACTAATCTGATAAGTGCTATTATGAATTGAATGCAATGACCTTGCAGTTACGACCTTGCAAAATCTAATTGCTTTTTCAACTGGTCACATTTACCTGCATTGTAAACTGTAACATGAGACTTTCGCAAAACTCTTTTGGCCATTATACTTCTGAGACCGGTGCGACAGCAGGTTATAATGGGTTTATGTAAAGCTTTTAATCGTTTTGCCTTACCCGCCATTTTGTTAAAGGGTATATTGACTGCTTCTGCTATATGATCATCATAATACTCAACCTTACTTCTTACATCAATAATGATTGCACCATTATCTACCATAGTACGGTAATCTTTATTACGAACGATGAGTTGTTTTATAAATTGAAACATTGCTTTAATCTTTTTTAATTTATCAATCTTTTTAGATTCGTCCATGCTCCGCCATTATAAACTTCCAGTCCTGCGTTTTTCAAGATAAATTTTGCCATACCGCTCCTATTGCCGCTACGGCATACAGTAATTATTGGTTTATTTAAAATCTTAAGCTTTGCAGATTCTTCTTTCACACTTTCTAACGGAATATTTTTTGAGCCAACAATATGGCCGGCCTGGTGACTCTCCCTTGCTTCTTACATCGATTATTACGGCACCATCTCTAACTAGCTGCGCTAAGTCTGGGCTTGGTTTAAAAAGATTTTTAATAAATGATAACATGCTTAATGTGTTTAAGTTCCTTAGCAATTATGTATAGTGCTGAGAATGTAAAAGTGAGACAATTAGATTGAAGGCATAGTGACAACAGTCACACATTCAATATTGAAGATGTGCAGATTAAGAACAGCAAGCACTAACAATAAGATGATTGCTAAAAAGAAAAGGAATGCAGCGTGAAAAGTAAAAAGACTAGACGTGTGGGAAAACTAAGAGGTGCAATTGTTGACGCTGAAAAGGTAAATGGTTTCCACTTTACGACTTTACACTTGCTTCATCAATATGTAGAATCATCCATGAAGTGCCAAATTGATCGCGTAGCATTGCGAACCGATTGGCAAAAAACGTTTTTTCCATCTTCATAAATATTTCACCCTTATCTGAAAGAATGCTATAAATATTTTCAGCCTCTTCCGCAGTTTCAAAACGAAGCGTAAGATAACTACTGCGCATTGGTTCAGCGTTTACCACATCAGCACCCCTTATCAACGTATCACCAACCTCGATAATAGCATGTAACACCGGTGAGGTCCAATCTGATGGAAAATTAGCAGGCGTATGCTGATGATACATCATCATCTTTACTTTTCCCTCTAGATGCTTCTCATAGAACCGAAATGCTTTCTCGCAATGTCCCGGATAGTTTATGTAGATGTCAAGTTTCATAATGTTAATACTAAACTACTAATTACAAAGTTTCCGAAGAAAGTTTATTCATACTTTTTTTTAGATACCAATTGAGCATATGGCTCAACAATATATAAGCAAATCATTTTAAATGGATGCTAGCTGTAATAATTACAGTTGCATTTAAGCAACACAAAATGATGAGTTTTGTATGGCTTGTTGTTATTTATCTGGCAATAAAATGGAGGTTAGGCTAAACAGTACATAAATTTATCTATCTTTAATTTAAACCAAGGGGTTGTAATTCTTTTCACACTAAATTTTTGAGATGAATTACTGCACCATAAAAATTAAAAAAATAATTAAACGATCATGAATACTGGAACAGTAAAGTTTTATAATGAAGCCAAAGGGTTTGGTTTTATAGTTGACAACTCAACAAAAGAAGAAATATTTGTACACGTAACAGGTCTTATGGATGGTGTTATTAAAGAAGGTGATCAAGTAACTTTTGAAACAGAACAAGGTAAAAAAGGAGTTAATGCCGTAAAGGTTAGACTTGCTTAAATAAAACAAGTTACTATGGTGCACTTCAACTAAAAGTTGCATTATAGCTTGTAACCGATAAAACAAAATGGTCTGTTGGCTTTGCCAACAGACCATTTTGTTTTTTAGCTGCATTTATGCAACGCTTTCTTGAAACTCAATAATAAATCAATTGTAGGTGCAATACGTGGGTCATCATTTTTTATGCGAATAGGTATGGCATTATTGTGAGGCAAAGTGATAGGAAAGTGTATTTAAAAAAATACGGTAAAACTTGCTTTTGCAAAAAACGGAGTACCTGGTGTAAAATGAATTTCAGAAACTGGAGCCACTTCATTCTGTAAGCGGCTTTCAGTATCAAATTGAGTTTCTTTCCATTTAACATCTAGCAGGTTTTGAATAATAAAACTTGCCTCCCATTTTTTCTTTGTGTAGTTAAGTGCAGCATCCGTTACAAAGTATCCTTTTGCAATTGTACTATTGTTTTCATTTGCCGGCCTGTCACCCATAAAGCGATAACGTATGCTGCCATTAAGTCCAAACTGCTTTTTGTATGTAAGTCCGCCAACACTTGTAAACCTGGGTGCCAGAGGCAAAAAACTTTCAGATTTTGCAACATGCAGTGCCGTTGGTTTTGCAAGACTAACATCAACATCAGCAAAAAGGTTTTTACCTAGTTCGTACCGCACAGATAAGTCAAGTCCATATCTTTTTGTTTGTCCGCCAGGTTCTACTACACCTTCATCGCCAACATATATAAACTCCTGGTCTAGCCATAAATACCATAATGCAGTTTGCAGAATTATTTTTTTGCCTACTTTAAATACACCGCCTACATCTGTACCATAGGCTGGTGGTACCACTTTTCTTCCCTCTTCTTGCACTGCTACGCTGGTATCGTTGCTATGAAATCCTTTCCCATTATAAACATACAATTGCACTTTGTCATTCACCCTAACAGACATATTTAATTTAGGACTCAATAATGTTGAAGTTGAGTTGCGTTGCTGAGTTGTTAGCTTATCATTATAGTGATTAGTAAAGTAATCAGCCCGCAGGGCTCCAGTAATATCAATCAATTTTGAGACAGAAACTTTTTGCGACCAGAAGGCACCTATGTTAAGTTCGTTTACATCGCCAAGCATTATTTGTCTGGTGTTTATGGTTCTGTTTTTTGTTCTGGTCAACTCAATATCATTCACATCATCATACCTAACTTGAAGGCCAGTTTTTATTTCAGTTTTGATATTTCCGATAAAATACTCTTTGCTATATATGCCATTATAGCCAAATATATTTCTGTCTTCTTTCTGCCGAATTTGATCCCCATTATCAGGATCTTCTTTAAAAAAAGTAAAGTTTGAATAAAGTTCGAACTCGTACTTACTATAGAAGATCTGATTGCGAATTACATCCACCATTATCAAGGTTACTTAACAATTCTATGTTTGCATTATACCTTGAAGTTTTACCACCTTCAGTATTATCAATTGCACCAAAAAAACCAACTAGATCCGCTCCTCTACAGCTCTTTCAGGTATTTGGCCAGAAGCATTCCATTTACTTTTGAATGCTGTTATGGTGGAGGTTAATACAGAGCGAGTACTGACACTGCCATGATACTTTAGCGTACCATTTAAGCGATTAAAATTTTGCGGACTTTCAAAAAAACCTTTGGTAAAAGAACCCTCACCTGCGAAATATAAACTTTGATCTCTTCTATCACCTTTTGGTTTTATCAGATTTATACCGGTAATCCCGCGAAAGGTGTTGAACTGTCCGCCTTCTAACTTTATAAAATTATTTTCAACGTAATCTTTGGTTTTAAAACTTACATAACCGGCAGTTGTAAAATTTCCTTTGTCTGCAAAATAGGGCCCTTTATTAAAGTTTACTTTTTCAATCAATTCAGGGATAACCCAGTGCAAATCAGCATAGCCTTGGCCATGGGCATGACTTACCATATTTACAGGAAGTCCATCTACCGTTAAATTTATATCAGTGCCATGGTCAACATCAAAGCCTCTTATAAATATTTGTTCGGCTTTGCCGCCCCCTGCATGTTGCCCTATAAACAAACCGGGAACCATGCGCAAAACTTCTTGTGAATTATTGATAGGGCGCAGATGAATATCAAGATCGCTTAGTAATTTTGAAATTGTTGTTGCTGGTTGTTGCCACAACTTTAACCTCATCTAAACTTGCAACTTTACTATCAATAGAAATTACTGCGCTATTGTTTAAGAATGGCAAGGTCGAAAGGTCTATCAACTTTCGTTCAAAACCAATGCGACTTAAGATTAACTCATTAACTGTCGCTGGAAGATTTCTTAGACTGATATATCCATTTTCGTCGGCTGCAACATTGAAGGTAAGATCTTCACTCTGCGCAAAAGCATCAGGAACTGGTACTTTACTAATTGCATTTACAACATAAATCCCCTTTGATGATGTTTGTGTGTAAGCCAAACTTGTAAACAATAGCAACCCTAAAACTAAAGAGTATCTAATCCTCTGTATAAAAAAATGCATGAGTATAAAGGTTTAAAAAACATCAAATCAATAGATGTTGCATTTATGAAATGCGCAACTTCAATTGAAATTTGTGATTAATCATTTAGATAATATAACTCCCATATGGAAGCATGCTCAATACAGGCAACCTTATACAAATGAGCTTTAGTTACTAAACGCTATTAAATCTTTGTGATGAAAAGCATTAATGCTTTTGGAGGAGGATAGATTTTATCAAGATGCAAGGTTGAAGTGCTGGAGGCAGTAGTTTGAAAGGCTAATGCTTCAATAAGAATTGTTGGAGCATGATAAACTGGTTGGGTAACCAAATGGACTGATACGGGGTCGGAGGTTTTACTAGATACAGGATCTTTATCGGAATCATTATTTTTGGCAGCTTCAGTAACTTCAAGTGCTTCATGATGATTGCCATGGTGGTGATGGACTGTAGCAATGTGTTCAGCCTTCCAAAAAAGATGTGCTACTTCGTTTTGTAATAATGGCAACACCGGCTTAAGCATTGCAAGCAAGTAGAAGAAAAGTAAAAAAAATGAAATAGTAGTTTTCACTTCAAGCCTATGAAATTTTGATATGTAATAAAAGCTGTGTTTTAATTACGTAAAATCTAAACATTTGGTTTTTATTAATGCAGATCAGTAATTTAAAACGCAACAAAAAAGGTGTGGCCTTATCAACCACACCTCCAAACTTAACAATGAAAAATAAATCGACTACTTAGGAAGCAAAACTCCATCTATAACATGGGTAACACCATTGCTTGATATAACATTTGGAATAGTAACAGTTGCACCATTTATCATAACCTTACCATCTTTTACTGATACGGTAAGTTCAGAACCTTGCACAGTTTTTAACTTCTGACCATCAGTAAGGTCAGCAGCTTTGTACGCGCCTGATACTACATGATAAGTTAATACTGATGTAAGATCACCCTTCTTTTCTGGTGTAAGCAAAGATTCAACAGTACCTTTTGGCAACTTATCAAAAGCTTCGTTTGTTGGTGCAAATACAGTGTAGGGACCAGCACCGCTTAACGTCTCAGCCAATCCTGCCGCTTTTACTGCAGCAACCAATGTTGTATGATCGCTAGAACCTGCAGCATTCTCAACAATATTTTTCGATGGAACCATATTGGCACCACCCACCATAACACCTTCTTCAGCTTTTGGTTCTTCCATTTGTGTTTCGGTAGCTACTGTATCAGTAGATGTAGCAGTTGTAGCACTGTCACCACAAGCAACAACGCTAAAGGTTGTAAAACATGCTGCTACAATAATTGCCAAATTGATCTTTTGCATAATTTCTTTTTAATAGTTTGTAGATAAACGTTGAATACACTTAAATGGTTTTAAACTATTCGATTTTATATATTAAAAATCATTTTTGTGTAAGGTTTTGTTTATTTAAACCTTAAACAATTAAGCATAGAACACGGCGACTAAACGTTCAATACCATTTTTAAGAAGATGCAAAGCTTATTTACTTTCTATCAAATCTTTTATTTCGCCCTTGTCATTAATAGTTTGAATCTTCGGATTCCCTTTTTCATCTACGTATATCATCATTTTAGGTTGCCCATCAGGACCAGATAAGAATAAACCTGAACTATTGCCCTTTGTTCTTCCAATAAAAAGTCTATTTACAGAACCTTCTTTTTGCATTAGCGCTCTCAGTTTAAGCTTCCTTTCTTTCTCATCAACAATTTTATTCAGCTCTTCTATTTTCTTATTTCTGTCATCAATATTGGTTCCTGCGGGAAATTGATTTATAGAAATGCCTCGCTCAATAAAAGCTTTTCCGTTTGCATAATATTCATCATTCAATATTTGCAATACTTGATCGTCTTTGTAATTATCCATGGTGAAAGACATTCCAGATATGATCTTTCCATCTTTCTCTTTTGTTTGATAAACTAAACCACCAATCTCATCGCCCGCATTATTAAAGAAAATTATGCCTGCCGGACGTTCACGCTTTGGCCATTCTTTTCCATTCATTCTGCCAGAGTGTTGACGTTGCTCGTTGCTAAGAACCATTCTTGGCAAATTGTCTTCGCCAATTACCGTTACTTTTTTCGCAATTACTTCATCAAATTTTGCAACCTTATCCTTTTTGTCAAAGCTGCTCATCGCAAAAAAAATTATAAACAAAGTGCTTACAAATGCATAGGTTATCAAGAAGTTTATCTTTCTGTTAAGTGATTTTTCCATTGGAGATATTTTGGTGATTAATAAGTTTTAGAGTTTTAAATACAAATTCTTTACAAAGAAGCTTATATTATTTGCCGGATATTAGGCTTAGTTTTTCCTCCAACATTTCTTTTCTTCTTTTACGCAAAATGTTTGAAAAAATGCTGGAATACAAGACTGTCACTTTTCGCCAAATTTTATAAAAAAAGGGCAACAGTAAATTCTGCTGCCCTTTTTAATTTAAAGAGGCTCGTTTTATTTTGCCAGATCAAATCTGTCTAGATTCATCACCTTAGTCCAAGCGGCAACAAAATCATTTACAAATTTTTCTTTTCCATCATTACACGCGTACACTTCAGCTATTGCGCGTAGCTCCGCATGCGATCCGAAAACAAGGTCTGCACGTGTTGCTGTAAATGTTGGTTTACCTGTGCTACGCTCATAACCTTGAAACATTTCATTATCATTAGTTGCGCTTTTCCAGGCCGTGTTCATATCAAGCAGATTTACAAAAAAATCGTTGGTAAGTGTACCCGGATTGCTTGTAAAAACGCCATGAGCAGAACCATCATAGTTTGCATTTAAAACTCGCATACCACCAACTAAAACAGTTAGCTCTGGTGCCGTAAGTGTAAGCAACTGAGCCTTATCAACCAACAACGCTTCTGTTGTGGCACCGCTTGCAGTATTTCTGTAATTGCGGAAACCATCGGCGCGTGGCTCTAAATAACTTACAGAAAGTATATCAGTTTGCTCTTGCGACGCATCACTACGACCAGGTGTAAAGGGCACGTTAACGGTGTGTCCGGCGAGTTGTGCGGCTTTTTCAATTGCAGCAGAACCAGCCAAAACAATAAGATCAGCTATCGAAACTTTTTTGCCTCCGCCTGCATTTTGGTCAAATTCAGATTTAATGGCTTCTAATTTTTCAAGCACTTTGTATAATTGCGCAGGGTTGTTTACATGCCAGTCTTTTTGAGGTGCTAAGCGAATACGAGCGCCATTTGCACCACCACGTTTATCAGAGCCACGAAAAGTTGATGCAGACGCCCATGCGGTTGCAACAGCTTGCGATACGGTTATGCCACTATTCCAAACCTTCTCCTTTAGTGCAGCAATATCTGATGAATCAATCAACGAATGATCAACTGCGGGGATTGGATCTTGCCAAATAAAATCTTCGCTAGGAATATCAGACCCTTGGTAACGGGCTTTTGGCCCCATATCGCGATGCGTTAATTTGAACCATGCGCGTGCGAAAGCATCCGCAAATGCATCTGGATTTTCAAGGAAATGTCTTGATATTTTTTCATAATCCGGATCCATTCTTAATGAAACATCCGTTGTCAACATTGTTGGCCTATGGCGCTTTGAAGCATCATAAGCATCGGGAATAATTTCAGCAGCATCTTTAGCAACCCATTGGTGAGCGCCGGCCGGGCTTTTCGTCAATTCCCACTCAAACCCAAAAAGGTTCTCAAAGTAATTGTTGCTCCATTGTGTTGGTGTTGTAGTCCATGTTACTTCTAAGCCACTCGTAATGGTATCAGGGCCTTTGCCTAAACCAAACTTGTTATGCCATCCAAAACCTTGTGAATCCAGGTCGGCTGCGGCAGGCTCTTTCCCTACATTTTCCGAAGGAGCGGCGCCGTGGCATTTGCCAAAGCTATGTCCGCCTGCAATAAGTGCAACAGTTTCTTCATCGTTCATCGCCATACGGCCAAATGTTACTCTGATATCTTTAGCTGCTGCTACTGGGTCAGGGTTACCATCAGGTCCTTCTGGGTTTACATAGATCAAGCCCATGTGTGCTGCTGCCAATGGGGTTTCCAATTTCATAGCCTCGTGTTTGTTACCCTCGGCATCTTCGTCAGAAGGTAATACACTGTGTTGACCGGGACCGGGTTTTCCTTTTGCATAACGTTTATCGTTACCCAACCATGTTGTTTCAGCACCCCAGTATATATCTTCTTGTGCCTCCCATGTATCAGCACGGCCGCCTGCAAAGCCGATGGTTTTGAAACCCATAGAATCCAATGCAACGTTTCCTACGAGAATAAGTAAATCAGCCCACGAAAGTTTACGGCCATACTTTTGTTTGATAGGCCAAAGTAGCCTGCGTGCCTTATCAAGACTCACATTATCTGGCCAACTATTTAATGGCGCAAATCTTTGTTGACCTGCACCTCCACCACCACGTCCATCATATACACGATATGTACCCGCGCTATGCCATGCCAGACGAATAAATAAAGGTCCATAATGTCCAAAATCCGCCGGCCACCAATCTTGAGAATCGGTCATAAGCGCATGCAAGTCTGACTTCACGGCGTTTAAGTCCAATGTTTTAAATTCTGCAGCATAGTCAAAATCGGGCTGCATTGGATTGGTTAAAGAAGAGTGCTGCCTAAGAATGTTTAAGTGTAATCCGTCAGGCCACCAATCGCGATTTTTGGTTCCGCTCCCACCTACGTTTTGTTGAGCATTGCCATTAAGATAAGGGCATTTGCTAATGTCGTTTGATTCCATGATTATAAAAATTATAGATAAGATGCTTTAAAACCATTGGCCTTAACCTTACCCACGTTAAAATTAATTAGGCGGCAAATTTAGACGATATAGCGATATTAAATTCTTAATTGTTAGTGATCACTACACTTACTACGCACCGTTGAAATTTTCCGGTAGTGCGTGAGGGATTTTGTTAAACAAAATCGCTACACCGATTAGTAACCTGTATAATTTGTCTCTTTATAATTTGACAGCTTCAGTAGCATAGAGTAGCCTAAACGCATTAGATACGGCCTGATGCATAATGGTAGCGTGATTTTCCGATGGCAAATAATCGAAAAACACTTTTACATTTTTAAGATTGGCACTTTTTATTTTGTCCGCTAAAACATTGGCATCAACCTCCATTACTCTGGGTATTGGTGTTGGTGTAAGGCCTTCTTTGCCAACTCCAATATAAACATCAGCATTCTCCAGTTTTGTTATTGGCTGATTTAACAATGATCCGTTATCCCACCAAAGGCTTGGGCTGACTATAACATACTTATTAAAAAGAAAGGGTTTTTTAATAAGTATTTCTGCTAAAAGCAGTCCACCTAATGATTGACCAATAATAGTTTTAGAAGTATTTGTCTTGTAATTTGATTGAATAAATGGTTGTAATTCTTTTTCGATAAACGATATAAACTTACTGGAGTGCCCGGTTGTCGGATACAGTTTTTTTGCTTCTGCTACAGTGGTTTCAAAAGTAAAATCTCGTCTTCTATCAACAGTTGCAATCCCAACAACAATTGACTTTGGTATCTGATTGATCCACTCAAAGCTATTAAACTGCACAAGGCCAACCACATGGATAAAATCCTCATCGGCTGAGCCATCTAGCAAATAAATTACAGGATATCTTATTGTATCATTTGTATTATAACCATTGGGCAAATAAATATTGAGTAATCGTTTTTCATTCAATTCTTTTGATTGTATCTCATCTATTACGCCGAGGATGAAAGGTTTTTTGTCTTGCACTTGCACAGTGGAGTTTTGCGCAATAGACTGGATTTTGCTAAGCAGCAGCAGTAAAAAGAAAATATTTTTGATCATTTGATTGCGTTTGTTGATGTGCTATTCTAATATGTTGTTGAAGTTGTAATTGAATTCAGCTAACACCAACGCAAGAAAGTCAATATTCAACAACCAAGATGCTCTTTCTATTTTGGTCTACTCAAATATCCGTTTTTTAAATAAAACTTTCAATTCATCAAAGCTTTGCTTTGGTTCTTTACAAACGTAAATTCTTTGATACAATTCTTCTTCTTTATCGGCGTAAGGGTTGTAAATGGTTTTTACCAATTTCACATCTTTAAAATAGGGCTCAAAAAAGTTGCCAACTCTATAACTCAAAGCAATAGTTGTTTTTGGCATTTCGCCCTTGGGCGCCCAACTATAAAAACTTCCATGATACGAAAACGCAGCAGGCAGGTTATACTCTTCACTAAACAAATTTATAGCTCCTGCTTGTCCATAATGTTTGCCCCATATCATCAATGGTTCTTTGTCAGATTCAGGCAAACTATTATAAACTAATTTTAATTGTTGCATTGTTACAATCCATTTTCTGTTACTATAGTACTCTTCAAATTTCACCTCAAACTTCCCTCCTTCTACATGTTTTTTCTCGTACTTGTAAATGGATTTTTTATAGTGGTTAAATGAATAAACAGGCATTCCAAATGGTATGAGGACTGACCCTAACAATAACAAAAATGTTATTGAAAAAACTACCAGTTTTCTTTTTGGTATTTTGAGACGTTCCCAAAAGATAGCGCCGAACGGAAGTATTGTTAGAATGATAGGATAAAAATAATAAGGCTTGCCGTTACTAATAAATAATATGGCAACGGATAAAACAATGGAAAGAGATAATGGTAAATTGACTGCATTGCTATGTTTAATAAGGTAGATGAAAGCAGGTATGATCATTATTAAGCTAACAACAGGATTTATCTCAATTACCAATCTTGAAAGAGTCTCGCTTCGGGAGAGATTATTTAATTGCATTTCGTATAACCTGCTAAACATATTAATTGCAGGAAAATCATTGTAAAATTGCCATAATAAATTTGGAAGCAACAATAACATAGCTACAACTGCATTTTGCCAAATAGGCAATTGCAAAAGTGCCAGTCTCGTTTTTTTAATAAGCAATAATGCTGACAGACCAAACACAAAAAACAACATATCGTACTTGACAGAAATCCCTAAAATAACAAAAGCTGTCAGGTACCATAAATGTTTTTTGACGGGGAAGTTTACCCATTTTACCAATTGGTAAAAGCTTAATACCCAAAATAGCTGGCTAAAAACTACCGGTTGAAAAAGTTGTTGAGAACGACCAAAGCCTGGTGCTATAATTATACATATAAGCGCCAACAATATTGCTTGGGTTTTACCTCCCAGCTCAATTGTTATTTTAGCAACATAAATGATGATAAGAATACTTGCAAAATGCGCAAGAATATGATGTATATAAATTGAGGTGCTGCCGAAAATGTTTTGGATGAATGCCAGTAAACCTATCATTGGCGGAAACTCCATATAGCCAAATGCCAAATGCTTACCAGTTTCAATGTGTAATAATTCATCGCCTTGAAACCCTGAATGACTATCAGCAATCAGGTGTAGCATTAGTTTTACGATGCAAGAAATTGCAATAACCAGTTTTGTGTGCCTATCCATCTTTTGCTAAAACGAAGTCTGTCAATTAATTCTATTAACTTCCTTTTGAGGCAATCTATCACAATTTTGATGATAAAAAATTGAAATTTTATTTAGCACGAGGATGGTAAAACAATGATCGTTTCATTCAATGCAAAAACACTGTTGTTTAAGTTTGCAATTCAAACATCTCAGATCTACTTTCCTGAACTAACAATTCATTCCAATTGATTATATCCATTTCTTTATTGGCAAAAACCTTATCAAGTGTTCTATCAAATAAATTTTTAATCAGCGGTATCTTTTCGCGTATGTATTTGTTAAACATATCATTCTCAAACGTGTAAACATTTCCTATTGCAAAGGTTGAATCTATGCCGTAAGCAATTGGCAATACCCGGCCATTTTCTTCTATAATTATAGTATCAACCAAGTTAGAAAGCTGACCTTTTGCTGCACATTCTCGTGCAAAACAATTTACTATCTGGGGATATTCTTCTAAATAATCTCTGTGCAACAAATCAACCTGAACCACCATTGCATCAGCATATTTGCTTTTTAAATAGTTAGCCAATATAAATGTTCTATGAGCCAGGGTATCATCAATAACCATTTCATTCAACTGCTCTTTTGCACGCCCATACATTTCTAAAGGATGTAACTGCAAAAGTTTGGCGCCGCTCTCGCTAGCAAACTCTCCTAGCCACAGCAATTTGTCCCAACTTTCTGATGTTACCGTATGTATAAAACCAAACGCTTTGTTTAAAGATTTTAAAACATCAATCCCTTTAATCATTTTTTTAAAAGCACCTTGTTGCCCTCTTATTTTATCGTGTAATTCTTCAGGTCCATCTAAACTTATGGCAATGAGATCTACATACTCTAAAATGCGTTGGTTGCGTTCAGATTGCAACAACATACCGTTAGAAGCCATTGTGTTTTGATAACCTAAAGCTTTCGAAAATTTGAATAGTTCTTCTAATTCAGTGTACAAAAAAGGCTCACCGCCTGAGATAGACAAATTATTAAAACCATGATGAAAAGCATATACTAAAAATCTTTTCAATGCGCCGATATCAAGCATTTCTTTATAGCCGGGCCCCGAACTAGAATAGCAGTGCAAGCATGCTAAATTGCACTTACGCGTAGGGTGTATTTGTATAGTGTGAAAAGGGTCGGGTACTTGCTCGACCCTTTCGCTTGCTTCTACATTTTCCATTACATACCAATTGTTCCTTTAAAATTAAATCCTTCAGGATTTATGATGCCATAAGGAAATACTTCAAACCTTTTGAAAACCGAACCGAGATCACGGAATTTACCCCAGAAATCAGGATCAACTTTTCCATTGATAATAAAGCGATCCGGACGTGGCGTTCCTTTCCAATAAACGCGATCAATAACCAAACCTTGTTTCTTAAGATTTACAATTGCACTCGATGCGGATTTTAAAAAAGTCTTGTCAACGTCAACAAGGCTAAGACGTTTCATAAGTGCACCTTCAAATTCTCTTAAATCAGCCATAGAATTGATTTTATGTGTTTTGCTTACTCTATTCAGTTTTCAGCTTTCCTGTCCTACTCTTTTAAGGATTTTCAGATAACTCCTCTGTCAAGAATTTTGGTTTTCACTTAGGTTGCGGTACAAGCTTTTGTTGATAGTTTAAGTCATATCAGCCGCGCTTTAAAATTGATGCATATCGCAATGTAATTTTAAAGTAAAGTAGAGAATTATTAAGTTAAATGCAAATGTGTAAGCAGTCTTTGTAGATGGAATTTTTAGTATCTACCAGCTGAAGTATAAAACGTTAGTGCAATTAATGATTTGCTATTGTGAGATTAGCATTGATGAACGTACTTATAACAACAGCTAGCGCTCTTCTTAAACAACTATTTATGATGCCTTAGAAAACTGTTTTAGTCTATAATGATATTAATTCCTTGTTCGGTAAGTTTCCTTAACCCGTCTTTTATTGACTCAATTTCTTCCATTGTATGTCCTTGCCAAACAGTAGCTTCTCCAACTACTTTAAATGGATGTTCTGAACGATATGACATTGTTGGGTTTCCCGGAAATTTTTTATCTGTAACGTTGGGGTCATCCTCAACATTGCCAGTTGCCTCCACTAAATAGATCCTTCCTCTTCCCTTCCCTTTTGCAAGTTCTGCACCTAACAAAGCGGCATTTAAAGTAGCTGAAACATAAACGTGTTTTAAAGTTCTATCATCATAATTTGACAAAAACCCTACATGAATAAAGTCTCCGATTTTTAAATCTGCCTTAGTACCGTGAAAATAGGTTTGAACAAAAGGAGTTGGAAGATGTCTATTTGATGTATGTTCCATAGTCATTTATTTACCTGAAAGTTTTTGCGGGTACTAAGTTGTAAACCATCATAGTGTGTAAATGTAATTTTTTTTACAACTAATGTCGTTGGCTGAAATATCAATTTTGATGCTGCGCCCTTAATATTTTACCCGCCTGATTAATTCAATAAAGACTCGCGTGGAAACTGCTGCATTAAATGCAAGATCGTCTTGTGGAAAAAGGAATTCTATAAACGAGAGTGACCTAATCTTTCCCGGTTAAATTGAAACCTATCTATCTTAATTAACGCGCAGCCATTGCCAATTTTGACCTAAAAACGGTATAAGATGAGTTACAAAAACTCAAGCCACCAACCTTATTAAGATGGCGATTGCCACTTATAGCCGTATCTTTGATCACTTACATTAGGGCTAAAATGTTGCGTTCTTTAAAGGGACAACCTCTAAGAAAAGGAAGATATACTTTGCAGCCTTGAGTAAATAATTCATTAACAATAAATTTAAATCAATGTCGAAAAAGACAACTGAACCGAAGAAAAATAAGCCTACTAAAAAGAAAAGCTCAGCACAAAAGAAAGCGGATCCAAAGAAGAAAGCTCGGTAAATTTAAAACACAGAAAGCCCGGTTTTTAGAGCCGGGCTTCTTTGTTGCCGTTGTCGGCTGCCCGGCGTTCATTTTATTAAATACCTCTTTGCATGTATCCATATATAAAGTCAACAGATTTTGCAGTGTTTTAAGATCTACTTTGTGTTAATTTATTAGACAATGCTGGTTTATAATTAAGTACTCTTAAATGATCGGCGACCACACGCATGCTATCATCAATTTTACGACTCATAATCTTCTTTGGTAAGGCTAATGAAAAGCCATTTATGACATCAAAAAGTCTATCAAAAACTTAGAAGATCAGATACAAAAAATCATTACCGCAGATCAGAACATCTACCGTAATTATGAGCTGATAAAATCAGTGCCAGGCATAGGTCATCTAACGGCTGTTTATCTGCTTTGTTGCACTAACAATTTTGCAGGCAAAATAAGTGGTAAACAACTTGCATCTTATGCAGGCGTTGTTCCCTTTGAACATAGCAGTGGCACCAGCATAAAAGGTCGGCCAAGGGTACATAAAATGGCTAATAAAGAACTAAAGAAAATGATCCACCTCTGCGCACTTTCTGTACTAAAATATTCACCCGAATTTAAACACTACTTTGAACGTAAAAAGGCAGAAGGTAAAAATGGAATGAGTGTATTAAATGCCATTAGAAACAAATTATTATTACGCGTAGTAGCAGTAGTTAATAAACAACAACCCTATGTGGAAAACATGACGGTAGCTGCCTGAAAATAAACTGAAATCTTATTTTTTTTATCCATAGCAATCAAGCCCGGCATACTGACGCCAAATTAATAATTTATGTTGATGATTTGCACTTGGCTAAATTTATAACGTCCAGCTGGATATGTGCTAAATTGAAATACAAAAGTTGAGACACGGCTTCCGTCCGCCCGTATTTTGCCAAACCCCTTCCTATGTTTACAAAATCAGTAAACTTATATTTAAAGCAGGAGTAAAATTTCGAAAGAACAAAGGCAGAATAAGATAGTCAAACCCCTTAAGCGTAAAGCTTCTCTAACATGCTTATCCCTGCCTTCTTTCTTACTTAATGCCGAACAGTTCATTGAGTACTAAACTCGTGTTAGGATAGTTGGTCAGCAGTAAGATTGTTCTTCCGGTTTTTTCCCTTTTTTAAAATTAATAAAAACGTTTTTATGCAATCAACAATTTTGTTTTGTGGTGTCGATGTTTCCTGCGATACGCTCGATGTTTGCTTTCAGTTGCCAGACAATACGCTGCAGCATTTTAAAATTACAAATGATGTAAATGGCTTTCGGCAGTTGCTTAAATTAACGGGTTGCTCCTGGCATTTTGTTATGGAAGCTACCGGTGTTTATCACCTCGGGCTGATGTTTTTTCTTCACCAGCACAAGTGCAGATATAGCGTGGTGAATGCCTTGCAAATTAAGCGTTATATACAGATGCACCTGGAGCGTAACAAGAGTGATAAAAAAGATGCAAGACGCATTTGTGAGTATGGCATCGAAAGAAAACCACAGGCTTCTCAAATGCCCGACAGGCTTTACTTTGAGTGTAAGAGTCTTAACAATGCCATTAAGAAATTAACCACAGAAATGACGTCATTTACCAACCAGATACATAGCCTGCAAAAGCTGCCGGTGGCTAACGAACTAGTAGTAAAAACCTTCAAAAAAGTGGTTACCGAACTCAAGAAAAATCAGCTGCTTTTAGAAAAAGAATTGCAACAAAAGTTGTTAGAATGGCAGCCCGAACTGGTTAAACAAGTGAGTAGTGTAATGAGCATTGGCAAGCGTGCCACATCGGAATTGATTGTATACACGCAGGGCTTTAAAGACATGACCAGCTACAAACAATTGATCAGTTATGCGGGATTAAGTCCGCGAGAATTTAGCAGTGGCACCAGCATAAAAGCCAGGTCTAAAATATGCAAACAGGGAGGCAAAACCTTGCGCAATATTTTATACATGTGCTCTCTTAATGCCATTAAAACCAACCATGCCTGCAAGCAACTATTCGAGCGCATGGTAGCAAAAGGAAAAAACAAAAAACTGGCGCTGATAGCCGTGTGTAACAAGCTCTTAAAACAGGTATTTGGCGTGGTGAAAAATCAAACAATCTTCAACAATAATTATATTGAAAATTATTGCTGATTTACTTGGTTTTTTACACAGTTCATGTTGCACGCCGTTTTATTCTCGCTCTAAATCGTCTAACAATAAAGAAAGGTCAGCTGTAAGTATAATGTTTTTAAACCTTTTTAATTTTAGTCCTTTATATAATTGCATATCTCCTGTCCAAAGTTTGCCTTCTAAATGGGTTGTCAATGCTACAAAAGGTGTGTCGTTTGGGTCGATTGATGTTAAAAGCGCTTCAGTTTTTAGCAGAAGTTCAGACGGCAATAACCTTTCGTCAATAAAGTTTATTTTATGAGTTACAAGTCCCTCAAGCTCGGACAGTTCAATGTCTGTGAGTTTGGTAAGCTTCAAAAGTTTGCTCCGATGCTTTTGAATTTCTATGCGTAAATAGTCGCAGGTGTAAAATTGAAAATGTTCTTTAGAATTAAGAAGGATTTTACCAATTCTACTACTTGAATTTAAAATGGCACTAAAAACAATGTTTGTATCTACGATAATTTTCACTTTATAAGTTTCTTTCTGTTTTTAGTCCACCATTTCGAATTCACTTGATTAGCAAGTTTATCAACTTCAATTTGGTCAACATTAAAATTAGACGTCAATTCTTTATAACGTGCATAGTTCAAAAAATCCTGCAAATCTTCTGTGTCAACAGTAGCAGGAAGTCTGATAATTACTTCTTTATTTGTTCTTTCAACTAACATTTCATTCAGTTTTGCCAAAGTTAATCACTTATGTCGTGCTTTTATAAAGTTAGAGTTGTCAAAAAAAATGGCGTGCAACGTTGTACGTATTGCCGATGGTTAGGAATTAGAATTACGTCCGCCGAAATGTAGAACTAAAAAATGATTATATAACCTACTGTTGATTGACATTCGTCCGCCTAACTATTGGCAATACGAATGTTGAACTAAACCTACGGTAGCCTTCCGGTGACTAACCGTACATTTAGATCTAAACAAATTCTAAATTATGGCAACGAAAAAAAATCTCCGGAAGCATTAAGGTATAATAAGTACCTCAACCGTGCCTGTCGCGAAGTTAGCGGCTTTCAAGATTTGCTCCAACGCTTTGAGCGTAACATTTCTATCCTCGGCAGAAGTGCCCGCACGTTTGATAACTATAGCCGACACATTGCCACCATGGCATTGCACTTTGGCTGCCTGCCTACCGAGCTCGATCCTGAACAGGTAAAAGATTATCTGTACGATCTGCAGCAACGAAGCCTCACTCCTTCTCAAACTTATTTTAAACACACCGTGTACGGTCTGCGTTTTCTGCTTAAAACAGAAGGGTTGCCTTATGATCACTTGCATCTTCCTGCTATTGCACGGGCAGAAAAATTGCCCGTAATCCTTAGCAGGCAAGAGATATGGGCCATGCTGCATCAGGCGCAACTACTTAAACATAAGATCCTCATCGGACTGCTGTATGGCTGCGGACTGCGTTGTCAGGAGGTGCGCAATATCGAGGTAAAACATCTTGACTTTGACCGCAAGCTGCTGCACATCGTGCAAAGCAAAGGCAATAAAGACCGCTACGTGCCTCTTAGTGAACACCTCATCCGAGGCATCAAAAAATACATTTCTGCAGCGCATCCAAACAAGTTTCTTTTTGAAGGTACCGGCAATCCCGAAGGCAAAGACTTTGACGGACGCTACAGTCAGCGCGGTGTGCAATGGGCAGTAAAAACAGTGGCTAAACAGGCAGGCATCATCAAAGAGGTGCATACCCACATGTTGCGCCATACTTATGCTACGCACTTGTTGGAAGATGGTGTAAACATCGTTACCGTGCAAAAAATGATGGGTCATGCCAACATTGAAAGCACCATGGTGTACTTGCATGTTTGCCAAACACCCGACCAATTACCCAATAGTCCACTCGATAAAGTGTTTGCACTATGCAGCCAGAAGTAGGAGGTAGCCGATGTGTTGCGCAGGGTACATACCAACGATGCTTTTTTACCATTCATCAGCAAAAAACCCTTAGAGCCCTTGCGCAGTGCAGAACAGCAGCCCTGGGCGGACATGTGGATGCATGCGACGATTGCGGCAACATCAGCATCAGTTATAATAGTTGTCGCAACCGGCATTGCCCTAAATGCCAGGGGCACAAGCGCGAAGAGTGGATACAGAAGCGTGAAGCTGACCTGCTGCCATGCACGTACTACCATGTAGTATTTACGCTGCCCCAAGAGCTAAACCCGTTGGCATTGCATCAACCTAAAATGGTGTACGATGCATTGTTTGCTTCCGCATGGCTAACCTTGCAGCAGTTTGGTAAAACAGCAGGTGTAGGCATGGGCATGATTGCAGTGCTGCATACATGGGGTCAAAACTTATCGCTTCATCCACACCTGCACTGCATAGTACCCGGTGGTGGCATTGATGATAAAGGCAAGTGGAAACGACAGCTACGCAGCGATAAATTTCTGTTCGCGGTAAAAGCACTCAGCAAAGTGTACAGGGCTAAGTATGTGCAGCAGTTGCGCAGCCAAAGGTGTAGATGATCAAGCACTGATGGAAAGTTTGTTTGCAAAAAATGGGTGGTGTATGCCAAGCGCCCCTTTGGCGGGCCTAAGCAGGTGATAGAATACCTTGGCCGTTATACCCACAAAGTAGCCATCAGTAACCATCGCATTATGCAGGTAGATGATGCAACCGTAACCTTCTCCTACAAAGACTATCGCAATGGCAGCGACAGCAAAGCAAATGACACTGACCAACGAGGAGTTTGTCCGAAGGTTTGCACAGCACATACTGCCCTTGCGCTTTGTGCGCATCAGGCACTACGGCATACTCAGCAGCACTTGGAAACGTGGCAAACTGCAGGCTTTACAGGCATCACTGCACGTAACAAGAAAAGAGCAGCCTGTAAACACATTGCTGCGCAAATGCCCGTGCTGCAAAACCGGAACACTCATAACCATAGAAGTGTTTGGGCAACGCGGCCCGCCACAACATTATTTATTGGAAAACCAAACTGCACCTGTTGCATAACGCACATGGGTAAGGGCACTTATGCACCCAAACCAACGCAAACAGGTTCATTATCTCCTACGCCTTGCTAACCATAAGGCCACGCATAAAAAAGCAGGCTCCCCGCCTGCTAGTTACCCTAAAAACTTTGTACGATAACTCCATAATAGCAGTCACCCTCAAATTTGCCGGTTCCGTTCAACACCGGTTTCATTGTTCGCCCTTCGGGCGCAACGAAACCTTAGTTATTGTACGTTCGCCCTTGTCGACGCTGCTTCTATATTTGTTTTGAAAAGCAAGTGACTTTATATAATTCTCCATAAGGCTAAAGTCTGGATTAAGTGTCTTGTCTATCGGTAATATAATTTCACGATATTTTCATACGCTCTAAATGCCATTTTCTACCATAGTTGAAACGATATTTTTCTAATTTAATTAGTGTGACAATAAATAAGGCTATGTATTTGTTCATTTTAAATTTTGGGTAAAGAACATTTACATCATCAGAAGCCCAAAATGGATTGGGTTGATAAAAAGCTTCTGCAACAGAGCCATTATAATTAATTGAAATTGTATTGGCTTCATGAATTGGTGGTTGTCCAATAAATTCTCTATATCCGTTATTTTTGTCAATAGCTCCAATAAAAGGAGTTTTCCCTTTAGACATATTGGCCTTTGTAAGTCTCTTGCCTTTTTTTAAGTCAAATAAGTCTTCGAGTTTAAACCAATTCCAAGTATTTATACTTAAGTCTACAGTTTTTTTATTTAGTGGTTCTTTTATGTCATTAGTATTTGTAATTGCAATTGTAATTAATCCAATTGGGCATTTTTTTAGGCACATTTATATTCCCCAATCTTGATGGCGTTATTTTGTCTACCATAAACAAAGCGGTATTTATTTTGCCTTATTAATAGTGTAAAAAAAAGCATTTCAATTTCGTTAAGATTTTTATTTGGGGTTAAAACCAAACAATTATCATCAACACAGCATGGGAAATTTTGAAAAAATGCAGCACCAAAAGAACCTGTACTTGGGACTGTTATTACATTATTAAATACTGGAATGATATTAAAATAACCGTAGATGCCATTATTTATACCCTTTGAGGAAATCAAAGGAGTAGAACCAATGAGTTTATTCAAAAATCTTTTTGAATGATAAATTCTTTGGCCGTATTCAATATCAAAATAGTCGTAGAATGTACTCACTTATAAATTATTTATTGATTTAAAAGTGAAAAATATCTTTTACTACATTTTCAAAATCAGATTTAGCAATAACATCATAATTCGTCTCCATGTAAGCTTCCGCACACCATTCATCTTTTTCTGTTACTGTTTGTTTCACACATTCACCTGGAATGTTTTCTCGATTTCTATAAGTATTAACCCAATGGTCTCGTATTGTTTCCCATTTGGAATATTCATCAATTCTTCCCTTATGTTTCGTTTTTATAAAGCCATCTTCTTTCCAATAACCAAACCATGTTTTTTGGTTACTTGAATTATGAGGTATATGTGCTTTAAATACCATGATGCAAGGCACAATTCCCACAGGATAAAAAAGTTCGTTTGGCATTGACATTACTGCATCAAGAGTATGATGCTTTAATAATTCTTCTTTTCTAGGATGAGTTGAAATAGCACAAGCATCGGAACAATTGCAATTCCAATACCATTTTTTTCAAGGCAATCTAGCATGTGCTTTACAAAAACTAATTCATGTAAAGCTTCATCGCTTTGTGAATAAGGAGGATTTAATACCCCAACATTACATTTATGTTTTTTTAACTCCTTAGTTATTGCTTCGTCAAAACAACTGCCTTGATGTAAGTTTGCTTTTCCATCACCACGTAGTATCATATTGCTGGCTGCCAACGCATACATTTGCGGCTGGTTTTCTACGCCAATTAAACATTCTTTTTTAATTTTTTCTTTATCTTCTTTTGTTTCAGCTTTCTTAAACATTTGGTGCATTGCTGATATTAAAAAACCGCCTGTGCCTGCACAAATATCAAGTACTCTACTATCCTTTTGAACATTTGCAAGTAAAGCAAATAGCTCTGTAATATGTCTTGGTGTCAATACAATTCCTAATGCCTTTTTATCTCCTCCTGTATATTTAAGAAACTCCCCATAAAATTGACCCACTACATCAAAGTCATGATAAACGCTTATGAATGGCCAAACTTTTTCGTTAAGCATTTTTATCAATTCAAATAAAATTCCTTTTGGAAATTTGGCTTCTGCTTTTCCTAAATTTGGATGAACAGCTATTGAAGAATATGGCTGTGTCATGCTATATTCCTTAGAGTTTGGAATTTCTGCTTTTTTAAATTCCTCTTTGATAACTCTCATCCACTCCTTTTGAAGTTCTTCAGGTTTGTAAGCATCGTAACTTTTTGCAAATGCTTTATTTTTCAAAGCAATCAATGTTCCACTTACCAAGAGAGGTTTTTCACTTTCAGTAAGTTTTGCATGGTCTCTCATGAAGTTGTGTAAGTCTCTTGAAAACTCCATCAAGTCGTCATGTCTTATTTTCGCAACATCTGGGTCAAATGTTCCATGTTCAATATAATCTTCAAATGAAACAATTGATTTTATTTTAGTACCCGATTTGTTTACAAGGTCTTTATGCTTTAATGCACCTTTTGGAAAAATAAAATTTGAGATTTTGAGATTTGACTTTGTCTGTCCACTTACCGCAACAGCTATAACGTTGTAAGATTTTGAAAGTGCTTTTGCATAATGTAATGCCCCGTCAACAGCAAACTCAATGGGTTTGTCTAAGTTTGAGCTTTCATGTTTTTTTGTGTCTGCCTTACATTCATAAATTACTATAAAGTCTGGAGTTTCCGAGGTTGAAATAATAAATTCAGGAGCTCCAATGCCACCTTTGCCTGATTTACTTGCGCCTTTTAAAAGTTTTTTTACTTCTTCTATTTGACTTTTCTGTTCCTCTACAACAGTGTCCTCTTTATCATAGTATTTTAGATTACGCAGTATGTCCCTAACCAAATTTTCTGTTATTCTTTCGTTTTTACTCATTATGATTTTTAGATTGTCAAATATAGTGTAAGTATTATCTGAATTTTGTGTCTCTGTCGATAGAAGGAATGTTGCCGATAGGGTGACGTACAACTTATTAATAGACGAAAATATAATTCCTTTCCATAATATCAAAAACAATTATAAATCACTCATTATCATTGCTTTTCAATAATGTTTTTCTTGTAGGAAATTTTTCTCAATTTGAATTCCTACTCCTTTTCCTACAAAGAAAACGCAAGTTTTCAAACATCAACAGCCCCTGCGGGGGCTGCTATGTAATGATGCTGATATATTTATTATTGAGGTATATAGCTACTCGCCTCGCTGAATACTAATTGATTGTTGCTACCTATAACGCCTACTTTTACATAGTGGCGTTTGCCGCCGGCTAAACCTGAAAAACTGTGGCGGCTGCGGGTGGATGTAAATTGCTGCCATTGGCTTATGGGCAATTGTGCATCGTCGTTTATATAATACAGGTAGGTACGTGCACCTAAAACCCGCTTGCTCCGTGCTTCCAACGTTCCTGCATTTACGCCGGCTGTTAAAACAGGAGTTTCTACAAATGTTATAGGTGGTATAGAAGGTGATTCTTTTGCTACATTGAAGCCGGAACTGAGAGCTATGGTGCGGTTGCCATTGGCTTGCAGGTTCACATAACTGCCTAATTGGCGTAACATACTTACAAGGCCATCTCTAATTTCGTTACGGTAAGCAATTGCCACACGGTCTCTGTTTTCTGCGGCCTGCGCGGCTTCTTCAAACGTATCAACAGCAGCTTTTACATCGGCAAGGGCTGGCTCTGGTGAGGGAAAATAATTGACATTGTCTGTCATTTCTGAGATAATAAAACGGGCTTTGGCTATAAGGTTCGCTGGCGTTAATCTGTCAAAGCCATTAGTAACTCCATTTTTCATACATACGAAATTTGCTTATTAAATAAGTTGTTTTATGTTTTGATCATTGACATTTTGATAACGGCGAAATCATTTTTATTATTATCCGTTAACTTAAAACCAACCGCCTGCATGGCGCCTTACGCAGTTTCGATAGAAACTAAGGCCTTTACAATATATTGTGTATCAATGTTTTTGGTTGCTTTAAATGCAAGTTGGCATGATGTATTAAAATGATATTAAATCTTAATAGATGAGGTTTATGTTGTCATAACATAGAGCTCATGTCATCACAACATAGACTCATGTTATCACAACATAGAGCGCATGTCATCACAACATAGACTCATGTTATCACAACATAGACTCATGTTCATCACAACATAGGTTCATGTTATCACAACATAGACTCATGTCATCACAACATAGACTCATGTTATCATAACATAGGTTCATGTTATCACAACATAGACTCATGTTATCACAACATAGAAGCATGTCATCACAACATAGACTCATGTCATCACAACATAGACTCATGTTATCACAACATAAGCTCATGTTATCACAACATAGAAGCATGTTATCATAACATAGAGGAAGATAATTGCAACATAGGTGCAGGCCATAATTTAGCACCCCACTCTTTTAAGTGTTTTTTAAAAAGCACTTAATTGTAGATAGGAAAAGCAGGACTACTTATCGTAAACTTTCTAATTTTTACCGAACTCAATCCTTAAGCATTAAAAGATTTAAGTCCCCTTTTTGAATACTTAAACCAGCAAGCGACACTGCAAAAAAGGCAGGGTCTATCGTTACTAACTATTGTACTTATCCTTATAGCCATATCTTCGTTTACTTATGCTTCGGCTATCACTTACTGCTTTTGAAGGGAAACATGGAAAAACTGGAAGAGAACGCTACGGCAATGAGCAAATAATTCACTAACCTTAAATTTTGATTGTATGTCAAAAAAATCAGCTGAACCAAAAAAAAATAAGCCTACTAAGAAGAAAAGTTCCGCACAGCGGAAACCAAGCAAAAAGAAAAAGTAGGTAAGGAAAGAAAACGCAGAGAGCCCGGTTTACAGCACCGGGCTTTTAGTTTTAAGAACGTTGTTGTTGCATTTATTGTAAAGCTTCCAAATAGTTGAGGCCTCCAGTTTGTCTACATAACCCCTTAATAACACCGGATCTAAAACAAAATGTAGAAGTGTCTTCGATTATATTAGAAACAATTCTAAATTTATTCCTGCTCTTCTACCCATTTAGAATCAGCAAGGCACTTACGATTGAACAGGCAAACGTGCAGCACATTTGGTATTGAGTTTATTGGCTACTGTACTATTCTTTTAACCAAAAGTCTTTTTCTAGTTGTTTTACATATTTAATAGATGTGTTGGAAAAGTAAGATGGTTTTTGTGCATCTTTTTTCGCAGCCTTATTGTATAGATAAATAAAAGCAAATGGATTCTGAATATTTTTCATCATTTGTTTTTTATAGCCGTTGCGCACAATAATGTCTGCCATATAGTAACCCGGGCAGTGCCCGCTGGTCCATCTGACCAGGTTGCGATAATCCTTTTCAGTTTTAAAGATCTTTCCTTCTGAGACAGCCATATTTATTAAGCTTGTATCAATCTGCTTCACAATACTGTCGGCCTGATCTAAAAGAAATTCTTTAAACTTAGTACCCATAGGTAATTCTGCATCATGCAGAATGTTTAAGGGTTTGTCAATCATATCTGCTGTTCCCTCGTTCACTATGGCATTCAACACATACATTATTCCTTTTTGATGTTCAGGTATGTTTTCAAAAGTCTTAGGCTTTCTTAAATTATGGTGCATTTCGTGACCACCTAACAACCCCTCCTTCAGGTTCTCTTGTATATACATTTGCCACAACGTGGCTATTACTGTACCGCCGCCAGCTATAGCGTCGTTCTCTATTGCTATAAAATGAAAATTGATGGTGGTGTCTTTATGTTGTAATCGTTTTGGAAGCCATTTAAACACGTTTTTATAAACGTTGCCCATATAAGTTGGTGATGACATGGTACGCTGATATGCTTTCATTTCCTTCTCGTACTTTTTATATACATACACTTTGTATGTCATCCAATACGTTGAAGGATCTTTATCTATGGCAGCCACTCTAATTGCCAAAAGGCTATCGTAGCGCGGCATGTATACAATTTGAATGGTTTTCCTAAGCCTTTCAAGATAAGCACTATCAAATCCCTGGTTTTGTATGTAAACCTGGTTTGGTTCAATTTTTAAAAACTCATTCCACTTTTTAACCGGAAGCGTGTCGCCCTGTTTTAAAGGTTCTATTAATTTCCAATAAGCATCCACCGGTTCAAAGTCTAGTTTTTGAGCTATAGCGTTTGAAAAAGTAAATGTGATGATTAGTAAAGCGATTATGCTTTTAGTTAGGTGTTTCATAGGGTTAGTGCAAAGTATGGCAGGCATCGCTTCCGGGCTTTATGCCGGTGCTTAATAGAGCCAGGTTTGCAAAATTTTGATGTTGACTTTTGTTGTTGATGCGTGCAATATAAAAGCTTAATCGTAAGAAAGGATCACGCAAAGCTTCTCAACTCGTCATTGTTCTTGATGGTCGAAACTTATTACCTCTTTTAATATCCAGTTGCCATTCTTTAATAGATAAAGGTGAATAAATTTTGCACGACTTGTCAAAAGGTCTTCCTTATTTTTCTCCCTGATAAAAAAACTATGATTGCCAGTTTGCACAGCCCCGTACATAATGTTGTTGTTATGCATTGGGAACACTTCTAAACTTTCTTCATCAACCTTTCTAATAGGCTTTCTGATGGTATCTCCACAGATGTACCGCACAGTGTTTTCAAGAAAAATGGTCCTGGTTTGAATGCCGCTTTTATCATGATAAAATGTTAGTCCCGTATCGATTGCATTTTCAAGATAATTTATATCACACCGATTGAATGAGCGTTCAAAAAAAATGCTATCCTGAACTTTTAACTGAATGTATAGCTCCGAACTTTTTGGGACTTGTCCAACCAAACTGTTAGATAGTGTCAAAAGAAACGCAAGCGCAAATATGGAAAATGCTTTCATTTAGAATAGACTTATGTAGCGTGATTATATCTTCTTTAAAGCGGCGCTTAAATTTAATTTATTACCTGCGCTTAATAATATTAAATATCGCACACAAATCTTCTAAGACCGGACACGTTTTTAAAGCTATAAGAAGCTAAGTGCCCTGTGAAACACTTAAACTTACACGGGCTTCCGTTTAGCAGCGGTTTCATTGTTTGTTAGTTGGGCGCAACGAGAGTTTAGTTATTGGGTTAGTGCTATGCATTAAGACAACTTCAAAACCAGTTTAAGGTTCTCATCTAAATTATTGAGTTCATCAAAACTTAACTTACCAATTCTTCCACGGATCAATGCCTTATCAAGTGTTGCTAATTTGCTTGTCCGAATTAAAGATGGCAATTTCAATCCGTTGTTTGATGTAGGCGTAAGTAAAACGTCTGTTGGCTCTTGCCATTTTATTTGAGTGGTAATGAAAGTAACTGTGACATCTTCAACAGTGTCAACAAGAATAACAGCCGGTCTAAGCTTGTTTCCACTTAAGTCAGTAAAGGGAAACGTGATTAAAACAATGTCTCCTTTAGCCATTGTATATTTCTTTTATATCCGCTTCCGTATAAACGTCTTCTTCTTCTTTCAAAAAATCAAAAACTTTACTGTTCGCAGTTAGTTCTGCTATACTGGTATTCAAAATCAGATCCTCGTACTGTTTCATAGTAAACTCCGCAAAGTCAGAAATTTCTTTTGCTTTTTCTTCTGGAAGGTGATTGATTGCTTTAACTGTCCGTTCAATAATAGCTTGTCTGTTCATCACTAAAGATTTGTTTAAAAATAAAACTTTTTATCAACTTTTGGGTTGCTGCTATCCTCAAGAATATCTCACTTTAAATCTATTCCCAAAACGATATTGAGTTGCCATTGTATTTTTTAAACAAAATAATGAGTTAAGTTAAATTGACTTTCTAAGTTTTACCGGACGCTGTCCTACAACTGTCAAAGATTTAAGTGCCCCTTCGAAACACTTAAAACAGTAAAGAAAACTTAAACTAGCAAGGGGCAAAACATTGCTTCTTCTATGAACGTGGATTAACAAATTCAGTTAATGCATTATTAGCCTGTTGATCTTTTTTATGTTCTTCCAAAAGTCGTAACCACAAATTTTTAATCTTCTCAATAATTGTTTCAAAAAGTGTCACATTGAAATATTCAAGTATAAACTCTTTAAGATCCTGATCAGATAAATCCTTCACTCTAAAACTTGCAAAATACCCAGATTTATCCTCTAAATGTGTTTTTACTATAATTATTCCAGTGTCAATAAACCGCTTTAATAACTGATGGTTCTCTAATTTGCCACTTGCAGAAATCTCAAAAAGTTCTTGAAATCTTACACCGTAGAAATTTGAGATATCAATATGTGAAATAATGCGACGACTAACAACTCGCATCGAAATTTCCTCTTTATATGTAATTGAGAATTGGACATCGGAAATTCTTAGGAATTGCATTGCATTTTCAGTAATCCCAATATTACTGTAAGAAGTTTTAAATTCCTCAAATAGTGGCAAAACATAAAACTTGAAGAAAGGCTCTTTATCTAACTCTATGCAAAGATCGAAAATATTTTTATTTGTATTTATCGGATAAATCTTTTGGAACTTTTCTTGATATATTGATTTCTTTGCGTCTTCATTTTGCTCCTTAATGTATAAAACCATGAAGTAATCCTGAATAGTTCTATGCGGAAATTTATAATCTAAGCCTTCAACAACAATAATAGAAATTGAAACTGTTAAATCATAAATTAAATCTTTTACTTCAAATGTAAAGTTTAGCGCCTGCTTGATGAATTGAAATTTTTCTGATAAATATTGCTCATCAAAATTGAATCTTTCTTCGAGCACAGAAACGTAACAAAACCACCTAAGTATTTTTTCGAAGTCCTCATTCTGAAGCTTGCTTTTCTTCTCGTGTACATAAGCACCTTTTTTACTGATACTGTCGTGTTTCGTACACAGAGTATCAAAGACATTCCAATAAAATTTATTTTTTGATTTTGGCAACTCCGGGTAATTTCTATACGTAAGAATGTACATAGAAAGAAGCAGAGGATTTGTTAGATATTCTACGTAGTCTTTATTATTAAGATTAACAGACGAAGTTAGCTTTTAAATCAAATCTTGGTCGTCCGCATTAAATAAAAGTTTATTAATAAACTCAATTATTTGTCAATAAGTTAGCGGTTGAACAACAAAATTTTCAAACTAGGAAGAGATTCAACATTTGCGCCTGGACGGGAAGAAATTAAAAATTTATTTTGATTGAATTGATCAATTAACTGCTCTATTTCTATAATAATTTTATTTTTTAATTCTAAATTGATTTCATCAAATCCATCAAATAAAAAAACAAATCCTCCTTCTTTCAAAGCTCTTTCGAGAATTTTTGAACTAGGTTTAATTTTATTTTTTAAAATATTTATGTAGATGTAATCTATCAGAGAGATGCCCAATGTATTCAAATCACGCAACTCAATAAAAATTGGAATTGAATAAAGTTGACTGTAACACTGCAGAAATGCATGTTTATTAACATTGTTTTTCCACTACCAGCCATTCCTAGTATCGCAGCACAATTACTATTTTTTGAAAATGTCAACTAAGAGATTATCGGAACAAATTCTGCGATTTGCACTTTGAAGATTTAAAGGGAAATAAATATCATAAAATAAAACTTTCTCAAGCCTGCTAATAAATGTATTTGTGTTCGAAAACTTTTTATTGCGGTCTTCTATATATTCGCTAAGTCCTATTTGAAACCATTCACTAAATTCATCTTTTGTTTCTTTCAAAACATCTTTTAATATATTTAAGAATGGCATCGCTAATTTTGTAGCAGTGGCTGCTGTTGAAACCTCCATGTATCTTCTTTTAAATCTAAAAGTAGGTAAAGTCGAAGAAAAAAGTAGATTATCCCAACAGATCTACCTCCATCATCTCCGCAACAGATTTCAAATCTTTCACAACAGGCATTACTACAGGTATGCCATCACGCATACGAACAGCTTCCATTTCACGCTCAGGGTCGCCGGGTATTAGAACTTTATCGTGTTCGGCAATGGGTTTGGCTATGCCTAAAACGGCTGATCCAATTATCCATATGTTCTTTAAAGTCGGAGGCAGGCCTAAATGCATCTATACGCATCGCTCCCAAAAAATGACCCAATCCTTCGCCGGGCATATTTTGGGGCATTGGCACGTAAGCGGGAAAAGGTGGCGCCCAAGGGCCATAACTTGCACCGCTAAGCACAGCCGAAAAGATATCGACAATACTGGCCAACGCATACCCTTTATGACTACCATGTTCTCTATCGCCACCTAGCGGCAACATGGCGCCACCTTCTTTTAAAGCGTGTGCATTGGTAGTGGCATTGCCATCTCCATCTTGCACCCAACCCAAAGGGGCGTCAGCATTTTTGCGTTGCAAGATTTCCAACTTACCGTTGGATGCGGTAGTGGTTGCAAAATCCGCCACAAAGGGCGGTTGATCGCCGGCAGGTATTGCAATAGCTATTGGGTTGGTGCCTAACATTTTTTCATTGGAAAATGTGGGCGCTACCAACGCACTTGCATTGGTCATCGCCCAGCCGATCATGTCGTGCGGTAGTGCCATCATAGCATGGTGGCCTGCAATACCAAAGTGATTGCTGTTTTTTACACTCACCCATCCAGTACCCACATTTACAGCTTTATCAATAGCCACCTGCATGGCAAATGGAGCAACTACCAAACCCAACCCCCTGTCACCATCTACCACGGCGGTGCTGGGGGTTTCGTGTACAATTTTTATATTGGGCGTAGCATTGATGCGGCCTGCCTGCCATAACCTGATGTAGCCACTTAAGCGTGCAACACCATGGCTATCTACTCCCCTAACATCAGCATTAACCAACACAGTTGCAGCTAAGGTTGCATGTGCATTACTGCAACCCATTTTTAAAAAAACTTGTTGTACAAAATGCAATAACTGATCGTACGAGAATATTTCATGATCCATGGGGAGGGAGCGATTGAGTTTAAATTATTTTGATGTCATGCTAGAAGGTACGTCGCCAGCTCGGGTGCCCCACGATTTGCCTGGCTTGCTACCCATTTTAAACTGAAGTACGCCACCGGCAACAACATCAGCATGTGTAATAAAGTTTTTTGTGTAGGGTTTACCATTAAGGGTGGCGCTTTGTATGTATTTGTTCTTCTCACTATTATCCGTTGCCACTACCCTAAAAGTTTTGCCACCCGGCAAAAACATGATCGACTGATTTACCAATGGACTTCCAATAACATACTCGCCACTGGCAGGGTTTACAGGGTAAAAACCTAATGCGCTAAATACATACCAGGCACTCATCTGTCCGCAATCTTCATTGCCACTGAGGCCGTCAGGTTTTGTGGTGTACATTCCTTCCATAATCTCTCTTACGCGCTCCGCCGATTTTGCAGGTTGTTGCACGTAATTATACATGTACGCTATGTGATGGCTAGGCTCGTTACCATGCGCGTATTGACCTATTAAACCAGAAACATCCGGAGGCGCATTGGCACCTAAGGTTAATGGCACTGTAAATAGAGAATCTAATTTTTTTGATAATCCATCAGCAGTGGCAAAGCTCTTTCTTAAACCTTCTATATCGTGCGGAACAAAGAAACTTTGTTGCCAGGCATTGCCCTCCGTATAGGGAGTTTCGGTACCGTACACACTTAAGTATGGGTTAAAAGGAGTAACCCATGAACGATCTTTATTTTTAGCTCTTACAAATCCGGTGCTTTTATCAAAAAGGTTTTTCCAGTTTTGTGCGCGAACATTAAATACATCTGCGTCTGCTGTTTTACCTAATTTTTTTGCAACCTGCGCAATGCACCAGTCATCAAATGCATATTCCAGCGTTTTGGTTACACTCTCCCCTTCCACATCCTGTGGCACATATCCAAATTGACGGTACTCTTTAGTGCCTCTTATGTTCTGCATAGCACTTGCTTTCATTGCCGCATATGCTTTTTCGTAATCGAAGCCCGATACGCCCTTTAAAATAGCATCAGCAATAATGGGTACAGCATGGTAGCCGGTCATGATGTTGGTCTCATTAAATTGCAAGTCCCACACGGGTAGTAAGCCATACTGATCAAAAAAAGCCAGGTAAGAGTTTATGATTGATGGAACGATTTCGGTTTGCGTTAAAGTAAGTAAGGGATTGGCGGCTCTAAATGTATCCCATAAAGATTGGATGGTGAAGATCATCTTGCCCGTTTGCACGTTGCCTTTAATGCCTTTATAATTGCCAAAACGATCGCTAAAGATTACGGGAGACAGATAGGTATGATACAAAGCCGTGTAAAAAGTCTTCTTTACATCTTCTCTCTCTGTATTGATCTGTATTTTTCTCAACTCACGCTCCCAGGTATCTTCTGCACTCTTCTTTACAACATCAAACGACCATGTGCGTACTTCATTAAGGCTTTCTACTGCGCCTTCAATATCAGCGAAACTTAAGCCAACCTTCATTAAAATAACCTCGTTAGCGGTAGTATTAAAATTTAAAAATGCAAGTATTTCTTTTGATTTAATTTCCTCACCAAACGCTGGTTTTTTATCAGCAAATATGGTGGTACTCTTAACTGGCTTGCTGGTGCGCACTGCAAAGTAAACTTTTTGATCTTTAGCCCACCCGGTAGAAAAACGATAGCCTACAAATGTAGAATCGTTGATTCTTCTAAAATAAGATTCCGTTGTTTGATCCCAATTGATGGCAAAGCCTAAGTTAAAACGAATGGAACTATTGCTGCCCGCAGGAAAAGTGTACTTATGCAAGCCGCAACGTATGGTTGATGTAAGCTCAGCACGCACGCCAAAGTCCTTCAGCTTTACTGCATAATAACCGGGAGAAGCAATCTCTTCTTCGTGCGTGAAGGAACTTTTCATTTGAGATGTGTCGGGTTGTTTGCCTGCAATGGGCAATACAGAAATATCGCACAGATCACCTATGCCGGTGCCACTTAAATGAGTATGACTAAAACCTGCAATTGTTGAACTACTGTAGTGGTAGCCACTAGTCCAGCCCCACCCTTGTGTGCCATTATCAGGACTTAATTGCACCATGCCAAAAGGCAAAGTTGCACCGGGATATGTATGTCCATGCCCGCCGGTTCCAATAAAGGGATCTACAAAATCAACCAACCTTTGAGCGTTGATTGTTAATGCAGCAACGCATCCTAAAAATAAAAAGAGAATCTTTTTTGTCATGGAAAAAAACTAATTGGGCGTGAAGGTAGAAATAAAAAGAGGACGGCTTTATCAAAACCATCCTCTTAACATTTGCTTTAAGATTGATACTAAAACGGCAGATCATCCAAAGGTTCTGTAAGGTCGCTAGCGGCCATTGTATTAGGCTGTTGATAGCTATTTTGCTGCGAAGGTTGCTGATAACTGTTACCAGAATCACCTCCTTCATTTTTACCTCCTAATAGCTGAATACTTGAAACACGTAAGCTAAGTGATGTACCCGGTCTACCATCTGCTGTTGTATATGTTCTTATATCAGGATTACCTTCTGCATACACTTGCGTGCCCTTTTTAAGGTAAGGTGCAATTCCGGTTCTGTCTGACCAATAAGCACACTCAACCCAAATGGTTTTGTCTTTCTGCTGGCCTTGCGCATCTTTAAATTTCTCTGTGTGGGCTACACTAAAGTTCATGACTGTTTTGCCATTTACATTGTTCACTATACAGTCTTTACCCAAATTACCAATTACCTGAAGCTTTATCATGATTATATATTTTACAAAAGAGAGCACCCAAAGTAAGCAAAATTTAAATCACCATAACAGCGAGTTTTTATTTGCAAACAATCGTATTTAAAAATAGCAGATTTCATTTTACAAAAAGGAAATTGGGTTGCAGAACTTTATTGATTATTTAGTTAGTCCTCCTTCAAATTTACCATACTCCTCATCGTTGGCTTCCCATAGTTCTATCTTATTGCCCTCAACGTCTAAGATGTGTAGAAATTTTCCATAATTATACACCTTCATCTCGCCTAAAATTGTCACACTGTCGCGCTGTAATAATTTTTGTAGTTCCTGTAGATTTTCTACACGGTAGTTGATCATAAAATCTTTGGTTGAAGGATCAAAGTATTTGGTGGTAGCGGCAAAAGGGCTCCACTGTGTGTATCCTTTTTTTGTTGAGTCCGCTCCTTGAAACCAAACAAAGGTGGTACCGTATTTATTGGTGGCTAAACCCAAATGTGTCTTATACCACTGCCGCACCTTCTCCGGATCTTTACACTTGAAAAAGATGCCACCAATGCCAGTTGCTTTCTTAAACGGAACCTCTTGATTATCGAAAGATGAGATGGCAGATTTCAAGCCAAATCCTAAACTGAAGGAAGCTACAATAGCAATCCAAAACACTATGCTTTTATTCATAACAATATTTGAAAATTTACCTATTAAGTTATGCAATCTTGAAGAGTAAAGAAATTGAATTAATAATTCGATATTACATATTCAACCTTGACATAAATATGTGAACGGACATGCGGCGCAAAGGCCGATAAAATGCTATCAACTAAATACATTCTGCTTAACGATACACCGAGATAGTTAATAACACTAATGTAGCCAACAGTAGCATAAACATAAGTGGCATTACAAACTTTATCCACTTATTAAAACCTATTTTGGTAACAGCCAGCGCTGCTAAAATAAGACTGGTTGGGTTGATGATGTAGAACAAACCCATACCATATAAATAACTATCAATAACAGTTTCTCTTCCTACATGCACCGCATCCGCCAGTGGAGCTATAATGGGCATTGTTAACACAGCCATGCCCGATGTTGATGGCATAAAAAAAGACAATCCACCATAAACAAAAAGTAAAGTATTGGCAAAAACACCTTCATTCATCCCCGTTACTATTCTGGTAGCAAAGTGCAAAATAGTTGCGCTAATATTTCCATCTTCCATTAGTATTGTAATACCTCTGGCAATACCTATAATAAAAGCAACGCCTAACAAGTCACCTGCTCCTTTTGCAAATACTGATACAAAAACATCTTCTTTCATTTTAGCAATAAAAGCAATAACAATTGCGCTAACAACAAACGTTGATGCCATTTCAACAAACCACCAGTGGTAAATGGTAATCCCCAAAATCATTATTAAAAAACTTGCTAAAAACACCAGGAGTATTAAGCGTAGCTTGTTATTAAAATGGATATTGCCACGTGTTTTAATTGCTCCAAATACTTGTTCGATCTCTGCTTTTTGATCGTAAATAATTGAGCGCGCCGGATTGTTTTTTACCTGCTTTGCGTAACGAAGAATATATAAAACAGTTACTGTCAAGCAAACTATCAACATTATGATTCGGTTGCCAATACCTGTAGTCCAGCTGATACCTGCAGCGTCTGATGCAATTATAGTTGCAAAAGGGTTGATAACGGAGCACATAGAACCAATAGCCGAGCCTAAAAAAATGCAGCTAAGTCCAACCAAAGCGTCGTACCCAGCAGCTAGAAACACCGGAATTAAAATTGGATAAAACGCCATAGTTTCCTCTGCCATACCAAAGGTTGTTCCGCCAATAGCAATAAGGGTTGTTACTATAATTATGAGCAAATACTCTTTGCCTCTTAGTACGTTGCCCAACCATACTATACCAGCATCAAAAGCGCCGGTTGCGTTCATAATGTTGACCAACCCACCAATTATCAATACAAAAAAAATGATATCGGCAGCAGCTATTATTCCTTTTACAGGCGCCTTTATAAAAGCACCTATATTTTGTGGCTGAGGGGTGGTTTTAACATAGGTATCCGGTATGCTTATAGGTTTATAAATGCTGCCGCTTGTAAATTTTTCAATAGGTATTTTAATGTTTAAGCTGTTAAGCGTTTGCTGCGTAGCGGGTAAATTAACGGAGGCATCAGTTGTCGTTTTTACAAATGAATTGCCAGCACTATCATATAAGAGGGTATCATATTTACCTGAGGGCACAATCCACGTTAGTAGCATAACCACAAGTGCTATCAATATAAGAATGGTTTGTGCAGTAGGAAATTTCAGGGCTTTCATGTTATAGTTCTACACCAGCTTTAAAGCAACTGTAAGTGTAATTAATTACAATGATAACAAACTGATTGCCTAGTTGCTTTAATACTTAATTGACACCGCGCTTATAAAACTTTTACTCTTGTACGCATAAAGAAGTTTAAATAAGGAATGTTTCCAAGGTCATCTTTATAAAAAGCAATTTCCATTGGAGCTAAAAATAATGGATTGGTAAAACGGAAAGTCAGTTCATCCACTTGCTCAAGTTGATATTCTTTATTGTCTTCCGTTTTCATAAATAGCTCGCCATTTTTCTCAAAAATTTCAGACCATTCCTGTGGACTGCCTGCAACGCTGGGAACAACATATTTACCTACCAATTTTTTATAAAGCGCCGGATCTTTTTTTATTGCTTTTACCTGAAGTTCTTTTTCGTTAAGTACCACTTCAACAATTTTTTTAAAGCTGTTCATAAACAAATAAAAGCCACGATTGCTAAGCATAATAACTGCAAACTTTTTATCGGGAACCATGTAAAACATAGCATTTTGGGTATTAGCTTCTCCCGCATGGCCAATAAAGTTTAAGTGGTTATATTGAAAACGCATTAAACCATACCCATAAGAAGGATTAGGATAGGCCAGATAACTAAGATAAGATGCAGGCGCGCTAAATGTATTTGCATGTTTGCTAACCATTTTGTTTATGATTGTATCGCTAAACACACGCTTATTATTTAATGTGCCTTTACCTAAAATGGCAAGCGCAAAATCTGATAGATCTTTAATGTTGCTAAACAAACCGCCCGCAGGTTGCATGCGAGCATAAGACATATCAGAAAGATAGGGGGTAGCTTCATGCGTTTGTGGATTAACAATGTGGCCTGCAGCCAGAGGTTTATAAGCAACCTTAAATAAATTAATAGCAGTATTGTTTAATTGTAAAGGCTTTAGAACCAACTGGTCGATGGCGTTGGCGAAGGTAGTTTTGGTGAGTGTGGCTAGGGCGAGGCCCGCTAAGGCAAATCCGTTGTTTGAGTATGAGAACACTTTACCGGGCTCTGCAAAAAGAGCCTGATCGCCCACGCTTTTAAAGTAAAGGTTCATATCATCTTTACATTCGTTGGCGTTAGGAAAGTAGTCCATCACTCCGCTGGTATGCGATAACAGTTGTCCGAAGGTTACAGCCGAAAGTTTTGGTGAAAGTCCTTTGACAACTGAACCTACAGGTGAGTTTTCATCTAACCCCGCTTTTTCAAGCGCGCTAAGCAACGCTAATGATGTAAACACTTTAGTAACTGATGCAATTTCAAAAATGGTTGAGTCTGTAACAGGCGTATTAGTGCCAACGTTGGCGATACCAAAAGGCTTTTGATAAACAACCTTACCATTGTTAATTATGCAAAGCGCAACACCCGGTGCTGAAGAAAATTTCATTTCATCAATAATAGCTTTGTCAATTTGGTTAATTTGGTTGTTATTAAGTGTTTGTGTAATGGCGCTTATAGATAGCAGCCATAGGCAGGTAAACAAAAGCGTTTTCATAGTGATTGCTTTACAGATGATGGTTTTTTAATGCTGATTAATGATTTGGTAGATTATAAGGTTGGCTTAGAATAACTTTTTGAAGTTTTATAATACAACTGCATTTACAAGACAAGGCAATTATTAATCTAGTTGTTTATAATGATAGGTGCCCCAACGACCTCCATATCATTATCTGCAAAAATTTTAGCAACCTCTTTTGGCGAGGGTTCATGATCAAGCGCAGCAATTTGCAAAAAGAAGTTCTCCAATTTACCGGCCGGCTGCAAGGTTACCGTCATTTTGCCACTCTTTGAAATTTGCGTCCATGCATGGGGAACTTTGCGTGGAAGAAATATACTATCACCCTTTGTCAATTCAAATTGCTCTTCGCCTACTTTAAAAAAGTATTGACCTTCTAAAACATAAAATATTTCATCCTGAGAATGATGTATGTGTAAGGGCGTTCCCTTACCCTGAGAAAGTGAAGATTGCTCAAAGATGGCTAGTGCACCATCTGTATCACTTCCTGATATTTTTACCGTTAAAATATTGGAATTGACACCCTTTAAAGTTATGGGCCCGTGGATTCTTCCTTCACCCGAAGAAATTTTAAATCCCTTGTCTTTCCGTGTAAGTGTTGACTGCGCTTTTTTTGCTAATGCAACTACGGGTGCTAGTGCAAGGCTTGTGAGTAATGCAATGAATTTGTTTCGCTTCATAAGAAACAATTTAAGGTAGTAATTGACTAAAAAAGTGTTCCCGATTTACACCTTTAAATTAATTCTTTTTTCTACTATTTTATATTTTACCTACCCTGCATTATATCAAAGCAAATCAAAATCCAAAGTTGTATTGAGCGTTTAAGTTTTATGTCTGACCATCATCTTAAGTCAACTTCTTACTGCCAAATATTTTCCGATAATGATTCCGGTAACGAATACAGTATAAAAATGCCCGATAAGACCCATCAACATTACCGCACGTTTGGCAATTAAAGTTAATGGGGTGATATCGCCAAAGCCTAGTGTAAACATGGTTGTGAAGGCGAAATAATTAAGGTCGTCAATAATGTCTGCTTTTATACTGGTATTAGAAAAAGAGTGAGGATGATAAATGTCAATGAATGAAAATAAAAATGTGCCTATAAGACACAGAATAACAAAGCCGCAAAGTGCCGCGGATAGTAATTCTCTGGACACTCTTGTAACATACAACACCTCTTTGAAAACTTCTTTGGCCACAAGAGAAAAGAATAATAAATACAATATTGCATGTAAACTTCGGATGTTGAAATAGACTGAAAGCCCTTCAAACGCATTCATCGCAAGGTTAATAAGTATGATGCTGATTATAACATTGCGAATAAAGGCATTCTTATAAAAAACAATAACACCAACTAAAAAATTCTGATAAATCAAAACGACTCTTGTAACATCCGATTCAGGAGATAAGGTGTTACCAAAAATTAAAAACATAAAGCTAAGCAAGAGTATCTCGTACCTTGTATGCTCGATATAAAAACCCATCTTTTTTGAAAAAGGTGCACTTCCGGACTTTTGATTCTTTTTCATTAATATAGATTGGTTTTACCCTAATTTAATGTCAATTGCGTGACAGTGTTATACCCATCAAACCAATAACAACATCGTTAGCAATTGTTTTTAATTTAATGCTTTGCAAGGTTTTCGAAACATCCAAAGGCAAATCCAAAACAGTTGCAGCGCCACCCAAAATTTTCGCTCCATTAAATTTACTTATCGATTCGTCGCCACCAACAACATTGCCCGACTTTAAATGAATACGAATAGGCCTTGGCTGCTCTAGTGAAAATGCAAAACCATCCGTGTAATAGTCTTGATCGATAGGCCACCACGTTTCAGGATTTCGCAAGTCTAATGTTGTATGTGTACCATCAGCATAATTAACAACCACCTCACCATTTGTAAATTGGCTTTGCATCGGGTTGGTTGATCCTGCCATTAAAAACCACGCATGCGAGGCTTTGCCTGTAAGTGGAACTGTTTGTTCGTCAGGATAATTATCCCACTGCGATGTAAATAAAATATTGTTTTTGCTACTATCGCCGGGTGTTTCAAAACGGAGCCCTTGAGGCAATATAATTGTATTGTTTTCACCTGCCATTTTTCTTAAACCTTTATCATCCACTTCAAAGGTTTCATGTGGATGCGGCCAATCACCAATGCCTTGCCACGGTAGTTGCAAGGTAGTGGTTTGCGGGCGTGGGCTTAGGTATCTATTTTTAAAGATCTGCGTTACTTTATCGTTGAAATGACTGGTCATATTTACAACCTCAAACTGAGTTTGCTTTCGGCCATTCCAATTGATAAGTTGGGCGGTTACAGCTTTACCATTTCCATAATCGATATGCACATTATTAGTTCCCAAAATAAGCTCGGTTTCCCGAACTGAAATTTCGTCTGATGTTGCTTCCGCAGCAATTTGGGTTGATGTTTTAAAATCGTTTATGCTAACAGTTGCAACAATATTTTCAGCAGTGTGATTATGAAGTTTAAACGAATTACTATTCTGTTCCGGATCTTTTGTGGAGACAAGTTCAATTGCTGAAGCTACCTTAAAACAAACCGGCATCCACCACGATAAAGCGCCTTGCTTCAATTGAACAAACACAGTATAATCACCATTTTCGGTTTCAACATTGGCCGCGAAACCAGAACCGGTCGTCTTTATATTTTGCAATGCATTTTGCGGATCTGAAACGCTTATCACACTTGCATCGGCAAACTTTTCTACAAGCATTCTTCCGTTGCTGTACGTTTTTTCTTTGGGTGGAAAATTTGGTTTATTGCCATGCCAAACAATCTTAATATTATAAGATAAACTTGCAGCCGGTGTGCTTATCTCAATCACTGGTTTACCCACTGCGTCTGCAATATTTCTCCATGCAATTGATTTGCCATTTAGCGTTATACTTTCAACCTGACCTTGTGCTATAATCTGAAACTTTAAATGTGGTGTAGCCTTAAGTTTTGAAACAATTTTATAGGTATCAGTCTTTCCATCTCTTTTAAAATCGAACAAGATATCAGGTGTTGAAAAAGAGGCGTGATTCCATGTTTGTGGTAAGCCCGGTTTAATGGTTAAAGTCTTACTTAAAGCATCAGGAACGATCCCAAAAAGTCCCTCCACTAGCGCCCTTGAAAACATGCCAATTGGATCAGCAAAATCGCGGTAAGCCTCGCCACGCACGGCATCAAAATAAGATATTTGTACAATGTTACCGGGACTACCACCGAGGTACATCGATTGTATCACTTCACTTTTAAATAATTTGAAAGCCTCATCATTTCGGCCACCTTGCCAGTTAGCCAAAGAAGCGTGCATCGACTCTGCCAAAGCCACATTGTTTAACGACCACATATAGGGCATCCAACTGGTAGTGGCAATGGTATAATAATCATCATCAATTAAACCTTTTGCTTTAATAGGAATATGAGGAATCTTGTTGTCTAAATATCTCAAACTTTGGTACGCCTGAAATTTATCGGGCACTTCTGAATCTATGCTATGATAGATAGTCCATAAGGCAGCGGACGGGTGTAACAATTGGTTACCCAACCGATCTTTAAACTCAGCATAAGTACCTTTTTTGGGCAACCATAATATGCGGTTTAATGCGCTAAAAATTTTGTCTGCCTTTGCTTTATAAGGCTCCGGATCTTCACCTACAATTTTCGCAATTTGTGCAGCCCGCTTAAAAGCTATAAAGTTGTAGCTGGATGAATGTGAAACATCGCCACCGCTGTATTGTAGCGCATCACTCGCCCAAATAGATGCATATGCATCAAACAGATTGTTACTATCTGCATCAAAATTTCGTTGCTCCCATTCAAGGTGCCGTTTTAGAACAGGCCATGTTTTTTTCATGAAACTTGTGTCGCCTGTCCAAGCAAAGTGGCGAAGCAATGCATCAATATAAACGAGGTTCATATCGTAATGGTGTGGCTTCATGTTTTTTGCATCGGGCGCCCGACTGATGTAACCATTTGTAAACATGCCTATGCCGTTTTTCTCCCAACTCCGCGCAAGATTCATCGCAGTATCAGGTACAACTGGCCCGCTTTCCGGAGATGTGAATTGAGACATTGCATAAGCCTGCAAGTGTGTCCTTGCTCTGTCATGCCACCCTAATGCATCAGCTGTATATGGCCCGCGCCAGCCCGTCAATGGCATACGCCAGCCAATTGATCCATGCATATAAACCGGAGACTCCCAAATAGCGTCAGAAGCCACACTTAACGCACCACCAATTGTATTAATAAACGGGTCTGGTGTTGTTACCTGAATTCTGTCTGCTAACTTTTTTCTTGCCGCCTCAGCTTGCTTATAAGTAAAGGGCAACTCGCTATAGCTAAGTGTTTTTTTTGTTGATGGATTGTAAATTGAAATATACTGGTCTTTATTATTTTCAATTGGCAATGTGCCGGTTATAACCGGTGCATTTGCAACGTTTGACTGATACAACTTCAAAGGTGATGAAAGCTCAGTAGCGTCTGAAATTTTTATTGAAGTAGTTGGATTAAAAACACCGATCAACTGTTGTTGAGGTGCCTGCTTACTTGCTTGATTTAAATCTTCAATAAAATACCTGCCATCTGGGCCAACCTGTAATCCTGCACCATATTGCAACGTAAACTTTCCCTTTTGCTCAATGTTATAATTATTGTTCTTGCAATTCTCTGCTTTCAAGTAAAAACTCGATTCGGGATCAGGCCCCATATCTCCATCTCGTGAAAACTTTTTGCCTGTTGCGCCACCGAAGGCCCAATGCAGTTGTACGGGAACGGAAACATTTTCCACGCTCGTTTTTAAAATGAAGCCTTCTGCATCTGCCATGGCCAATATTTCTATATACAGTTTGCCTTTGCCAAGTAAACTGTCTTCAATGGTATATAATCTTGCACCGGGTCTATAACGCGCAGTAATAGTGTTAGCATGTGTAAGCCACTTGCTTTGATTATTTGATGCAATACCTAATTTAAAATTGCCACCCATACCAGGCATATACAATGCAAACTCGGGTCGGTCACCTGTTTCTACTCTAAAGGCAGTATGCGTACCGTAAAGCGCTCTTGTAAAAAGTCTATTTCCGTTGGTAATTACAAAATCTTTTCCATCGGGTTTATAGCGAAGTTCAAGTTCTTTATCGTGCCATAATTTATTAGAACTTTTTATAGGATACAACTCTTGCGCTATACAATTGCAACCAGCGAGCATTTGAAAAAATATCAGAAAACGGAAGACCTTGGCAGCATTGGCTAGAAACAATTTATTTTTTATCATCAGTCACAAATTCAAAAAAGTGATATGCCATTTTTCGCGACTAAGATAAAGGATAAATTGCCGGAAGGTTTATGAGTGCGTTTAAATAACGCTTAGATACGCGTCCGGCAAGGCATAGTTTTTTAGCTTGATAATAAATAAAGAATTAAGCTATGGAAACAAATGAAGTAAAAAAAGATTTGCCCAATGCAAGCCCGGGTCAACAACACAGGGGATTAGAGGGTGAGAACCCAAGCACTACGACTGATGAAACTTCAAAAAACGTAGGAGACCTTCAGGAAACCGTTGGAGCCAATTTTGACAGCAGCGAAGAAAAAGATTTGGATGATGTGGTGCATAGCAAGAATGCAATACAACAAGGTGATAATCGCGGTGGCCAAGATACTTCTTTAAGCCAGCAGAGCACCTTTGCCCCAGATGATATTGGCAGCTAGTTATTGGTGCTGCGGAATATCTATCCCTTTCAATTTTTTATAAAGTTCGGTAGCAAAAAGGTCTGTCATGCCTGAGATGGTATCAAGGACATTAAGCACTTTGCTATACGAATTTGTTGCAGTTTCAAACTCTCTAAATTGAAGTGGAAATAATTGCAACACTTTTTTATCCTTATGGCTGGGTTTTTCTTTCAGCAACGCAGGAACAAACAAACTGAGCAGTTCTGACATTACATTGTAACCTGCAATTTCAACTTCCAATACTGTATCGTGATTATAAATTTTATCTACAGAAACTTCAAATATTTCTTTAAAGGCTCCGAAAGAATCATCGATGTTATCCACCAAAGTATCATTAAAAGTGCCTTTTAGAATTTCGTGTTGATGATCGCAAAAAACATCTACTGCAGTTAGCGTAAAAATATTAATCGCTTTAGCACGTAAGTAGCTTACACGCTCATTCTCATCACCAATTCTGTTATAAGTGGCAAGGATTTTATTGATGTCCTCTCCTGCCCTATTTACTTTTTCAATAGCACCAAGAAGAACATCTCTTACTACGGTATGAGTTAAAATACCTAAGCGGTGCGCATCCTCAACATCTACAATCTTATAGCAAATGTCGTCTGCCGCTTCAACCAAATAAACATAGGGATGGCGATTATAGCAAAGTGAATCGCCCCCTTCTTTTTGCATACCCATAACCTCAGCAATCTGTGTAATGGTTTCTTTTTCTGATTGAAAAAAGCCATACTTCTTCCGGTGCTTAAAACTAGCATCCATACCAGTTGCCTCGCAGGGGTATTTTAAGATGGATGCAATGGTAGTATAAGTCAGTCCCAAGCCACCGCCTAGTCTCCCTTTAAAGTTGTGCGTTAGAATTCTAATGGCATTTGCATTGCCTTCAAAATTGGAGATGTCTGCCCATTCAACATCAGTAAAAAAAGATCGTAATTCTTTTCCATCAATGAGGGTTTTAGCATTGTCAATAAAATATGCCGAAATAGCTTTTTCGCCCGAGTGCCCGAAAGCAGGGTTGCCAATGTCGTGCGCCAGGCATCCGGCGGCAATTACATTAGCCAACTCGTACTTATAAAATTCGTAGCTGTCACTTTGGGTGTCGGCGAATTGCTCACAAAGTCTTTTGCCAACCATACTTCCTAAAGAGCGCCCAACACTCGCAACTTCAAGCGAATGTGTTAAGCGGTTATGCACAAATGTGCTTCCGGGTAGCGGAAATACTTGTGTCTTGTTTTGTAGTCGTCTGAAGGCAGAGGAAAAGATCAACCGGTCAAAATCGCGTTGAAAACCTGATCGCGGCCCATCTGATGGCTGGCTCTGCCCGGTGCGTTGTGTTGTAAAAATTGTTTCCCAATTCATTGTGGTGCAAATTAAAGTAATGCGCAAGCTTCGGCGCCATCAATCATTAACATTTATTCATTTCTCTTATTAGCGGCCCACTAATAGCAGAATACAAGCATCATTTGGCACAGTTTTTATCCTTTTCAACGTATTAATTAACCATAAAATTTTACATATGCCACGCGATACATCAGATATAGGTTCACAAGGTTTAGAACAAGGCGGAGCAAATTTGGGTAACGATTATAGCCGACCAATTACTACAGAAAGACATGAACAAAATACCACTACCAACGTAGGCAAGGGTACAGGTGCGGGAAATGATTACCTTGCTAACGAAGGCACGAAATTAAATATAGATCCGGAAAGTGGAGATGAAGGCGACCAAGGGGGTAGTATGCCCGACCCTGAAGAACTGTCAACAAGATAAACATATGGACATAAGCACAGAAGTGCAAACTATAACGCCGCATTAAACAGTGCGGCGTTTTTATTGTGCCACACACCGTTACATTTGCACTCCTTAAAACAGATTGGTCCCGTGCAGTTATCTCAAAAATTTCAACTTCATCAACAAACCTTTTGGCTCTCACCTGAACGGTGCATTTATTGGCAGGATGAAAAGACGATCATCATGAGTGACCTGCATTTAGGTAAAACGGGGCATTTTAGAAAGTCAGGTATTGCTGTGCCTCAAAGTGTTTTTAAAGAAGATCTACAACGATTACTGCATCAACTTACCTACTTTAAACCAGAAAGATTATTGGTTGTTGGCGATTTTTTCCATAGCACTGCTAATAAAGAGATGGCTTTGTTTGAGAAGTGGAGAAATGATTTTAGTCAATTGGATATCACACTGATTAGAGGTAATCACGACATTTTGAAAAGTAATTGGTATAGCAACACCTCCATCAATGTTGTAGAAAATCACTTATTGGTTAACAAGTTTTGCTTTGTGCACGATATGGCACATGCGTGCGAACCAACAAATGACATTGATTACTATTTTAGCGGACACATTCACCCTTGCATTACTATTAAAAGTTTGGGCCGACAATCACTTCAATTTCCTTGTTTTTACTTCACATCAAACTATGCGGTGCTGCCGGCGTTTGGAAAATTTACAGGCACAGCTCATATAAAACCTAAAGCGAAAGATAAAGTTTTTGCTATACTGCCTGCAAACGCTAATAACAAAGAGCAAGCTTCTGTTGTTGAGATGTTTTAGTCATTAAAGCGCCTATCAACCTTACTATAACAAATTATACTTTAAGTCTTCGGTGCAGATATCGGCAGACATTTTTTGACAAGTCAGGATAGAACAGGCTAGTGTTATTAAATTAAAATTAAAACTTACTGTTCTAATTGCCTCTCTCACTTAAACGATTTGTCATATGAAAAGAAGTAAACGCTTTCAATGCGCTATTGCATTGCTATTTTTCTGCATTTCTATAACCTCTGTTGCGCAACAAAAAACAATCACAGGAAAAGTTGTTGATCAGGATAACAAAACGCCCTTAGCAGGAGTTACTGTAGCCGTATCCGGAGGGCAGACCGTTGCCACCAATTCAGATGGAGTTTTTAGTATTGTTGTGCCTTCAGATGATGCTACATTAACCTTAAGTTCTATTGGTTTTGCAGCGCAACAATTAAAAGTTGGAAGCCGGTTAACGTTCTCTATCGCGTTGGTACCTACTGATAAAAAACTCGGTGAAGTTGTAGTGGTCGGTTATGGCACACAACGTAAACGAGACATTACAGGTTCTGTAACATCATTAAAACCCGAAGATTTTAACCGCGGAGTAGTAACGAGTCCACAACAATTAATGCAGGGCCGGGCAGCTGGTGTCAACGTTACTGCCTCAAGCGGTAAGCCGGGCGGCGCCTCTACCATAAGAATAAGGGGCGGAACTTCTATTACTGCGGGTAACGATCCCTTGTATGTGGTTGATGGTGTGCCTTTACAACTGTCAAACGCAAATCGTCAAAGTAATATAGGCACAACCTTGATCAATGTATTTAATCAGGAGCCTGTTAATCCTCTTAACTCAATTAATCCTGCAGATATCGCATCTATAGAAGTTTTGAAGGATGCATCCGCTACGGCTATTTATGGATCCAGAGGTGCCAATGGTGTAATCATCATTACCACAAAAAAAGGACGATCAGGTGCGTCAACAACTAGCTATGATACATATGTAGGTGTCTCAAAAGTGGCTAAAACTCTAGAGGTGCTCAATGCTGACCAGTATCGTCAGTTTATGAAAGACCGTAACATTACCAACTTTACTGACCGCGGATCGAGCACCAATTGGCAAGATCAAATTTTCAGAACGGCCATTTCTCATAATCATAATTTGGCTGTAAGTGGTGGTGCTGACAATACAACCTATCGCGCTTCTGTCGGTTATACATCGCAACAAGGTATCATTAAATCATCAGGTCTGAAGAATTACACTGGTAGAATAAACATTGGGCATAAAGCTCTTAACAATAAGCTCAGCATCGATATGAATTTGAGTGGAGCTTTGGTTGATGAAGATAATGCTGCTGTATCTAGTGACCTATCAGGCGAAGGTGGCAACGTTTTAAAAGATGCATTACGTTTTAACCCCACATTTCCGGTGCGTGAAAGCAATGGTGCATTTACACAGATCAGCACATTCATTATCAACCCGCTTTCTTATGTTGAGCAGTTAGAAGATTTTAGAAGCACCAGGCGAAACCTGGCAAATCTGTCTACAACCTATAACATAACTGATCCATTGAGCATTAATGTAAATCTGGGTTATACAACAGAGAGCATTGATGCAAAAGCTTACATACCGAAAGCAAACCCCATTGGGCAAGGTTCAGGCGGCATTGCAGTATTGCAGGCATCAAAACACTGGAGCAAGTTGTTAGAGACAACCCTGATGTATAACAAGCAATTGAACAGCGATAATAAGATCAACGCTATTGCGGGTTATTCGTATCAGGATTTTACCGATGAAGGTTTTAGAAATCGGGTCTCTAACTTTATTTCTGATGAATTTCGGTATAACAACATTGGCGCAGCTTTACAACGTGACATTATATCATCATATAAAGAAGTAAGTAAACTGATCTCGTTTTATGGCAGGGTAAATTATAGTCTTCTTGATAGATACTTATTAACGCTTACAGTGCGTAGAGATGGATCAAGTCGCTTTGGTAAGAATGACCAGTGGGGTGTGTTTCCTTCAGGATCTTTTGCGTGGAGAGTGTCTAATGAGAAGTTTTTTAATAAAGATGGTTTCGTAAACGATTTGAAGTTTAGAGCGAGTTACGGAGTAACCGGCAACCAGGAAATATCAAACCTGCTTTCTCAACAAACATTAGGTGCTACTTCCAGCACATTGATAGTTGGCGGCAATCCTGTAACTATCGTAACGCCTGAGCGTTATGCCAATCCCAATCTTGCATGGGAGGCTACATCACAACTCAATCTTGGTATTGATTATCAGTTGTTCAACAATGTTATTTATGGTTCATTGGATTATTACAATAAGACAACCAATCAACTCTTATTATCCTTTACTATTCCATCACCTTCAGTTGTGGCAACACAAGTTGCTAACGTAGGCGAGGTACGTAACAGAGGTTTGGAATTACAAATTGGTAGCCGCATTATCAATCGTCAAGCATTTTAGCTGGAAGGCAGATTTGAATGTTAGTAGAAATCGCAATAAGGTACTTAGTCTTTCCAATGAGCAATACAGTACCAAGATGATTAGAAACCAGCCTGCCGCAGGGTTTGGTATTTCCGGTGTTAATACCCAAGCTATCATTCCGGGGCAGCCTCTTGGCTCGTTTTATGGTCCAAAATATACGGGCGTAAAAAATGGTGTGCAACAGTTTGAAGATATAAATCAAAATGGCTCATACTCGGCTACGGATGATATAACTTTAATTGGTAACACTCAGGCCAATTACACCTTTGGATTAAGTAATTCATTCTCCTACAAGGCCTTCGATTTATCATTTTTATTAAGAGGTGTACAGGGCAATGATGTATTTAATAACACTGCAATGGATTTGCAAAGGACTAGTTTACTACCTGGTCAAAATGTGTTAGTAGGTGCATTAACTGAAGAAGTTGCTTATGGACAACCGGCAATATTCTCATCAAAATGGATTGAAGATGGATCATTTATTCGTTTAGATAACTTAACCCTTGGCTTCAATCCACATATTGAAAATTTAAAGATGCTGAAAAACCTGCGCTTCTATTTTACCGGTCAAAATTTGTTTCTCATAACCAAGTATAAAGGCCTTGATCCGGAAGTTATCTCCCCGGCTATGGGTATAGATTATATGGCTTACCCAAGAAGCAGAACTTACATGGTTGGCGCCAACATCACGTTCTAATTTAAAATGAATCTTCAATAAAAATATTTAGGAATGAAAAAATTAATAACAAAAGCAACTGTAGGTTTAGTGCTCTTAGTAATGCTAGGTACTGGATGTACCAAACTTAACGAAGACCTTTACGGTCGCCTAACGCCGGACAATTTTTATAAAAATGATGCAGAGGTTTTAGCTGCATTGGCAGGTGTTTATAATAGAATGGGTTTTACTGTAAACGGTGGTAATGGATGGCGTTTACTTAATTTGGGAACCGATGAATTTTTAATTCCCGCACGGTCAGATGGCAGGTGGTATGATGGTGGTGTTTATCTTGAATTTTCAAAGCACGCCTGGACCCCACAAAACAATCGCATTTCAAGTGGGTGGACAGAAATTTTTACAGCAATAGGTGCAGCAAATGCCATTATTGAAAGCTTAGAAAGCTCACCACAAAAAGATAACCTAAAGCCTCAAATTGCAGAAGCCAAAGGAGTACGAGCCTATGCTTATTTTTATGCGATGGATCTTTGGGGTAACGTACCCATTGTTACAACCGCCCGCATTGAGCCTAGTAATCTGCCCACAAATAAAACCCGTAAAGAGGTGTTTGACTTTGTTGTAGCAGAAATAAAGAATGCAATTATAGACTTGCCTTCCGTTACGACAATTACACGTGCAAATTACTACCCGCGCATGACCAAGGAGGCGGCGATGACTATACTCGCTTTAACCTATTTAAATGGTGAAGTTTATTCTGGCACTGCCTATTGGGCACAATGTATTGAAATGTGTAACCTGGTGATCAACTCAAAAGCATACAATCTTACACCTGATTATTTTGCCAATTTCGTTCCGGTTAATCAAAATTCTCCTGAGTTTATCTATGCTATTTCTATAGACCCGGTACGTAACGCCGGTGGAAACAATTTTGCCCAAAGGGTTTTACATGACAATCTTCGTTTCAAATACAATTTGCCTTTTACGCCGCAGAACGGTTTTACTACCATGCAGGAAGCTTATAACCGCTACGAAAGCCAGGATCTTAGAAGAACAATGATATTAAACGGACCTCAATTCGACGGCAATGGCAACCCTATTAAAACAATAAGTGGCAACGCCAATCTGGTTTTGATTCCACATATAAATCAAGAAAACTCTGCAGAAAATGAAGGCTTTAGAGTGCTTAAATGGCTGCCCGATGCAACATGGGTAAATGGCGCTGCTGGTAACGATGTAGCAACACTTCGTTATTCAGATGTTCTTTTAATGAAAGCTGAAGCACTGTTAAGATCCGGCGGACCTGTAAGCGATGCTTTAGCCTTGGTTAACCAAGTAAGAGAAAGAAGTAAAGCTTCTACCTTAACTACCCTAACACTTAAAAACATTGAGGACGAACGTGCAAGAGAATTTATCTATGAAAGCAGCAGAAGACGTGATATGATACGATTTGGCACCTGGTTTACTGGCACTTGGCAGTTTAAAACAACAGTTACTCCAGAGTTTAGAAAAATACTTCCTATACCTGTACAGGAGTTAAATGCAAATGCTGCGCTAAAGCAAAACAATGGTTATAATTAGTAAGGTTCTAAGCCTTATATAATTGAAATGCATAAAATATGAAAATCAACGCTCGCTCTATAACATCAACTTTGCTATTGCTTTCATTTGGCTTGAACGCAAAAGCCCAAACTAATAAAACTATTGATCTAAAATGGGTTGATGCAAGCCCAATTATTGAGCAAACAGGAGTAAGTTTTGGTGTACCGTTTGCGCAAGGCACCGTAAAGAAGAATGCTGGATTTAAATTGACAAATCAGCAAGGAAAACAACTTCCCATCCAAAGTTGGATAACAGCTTACTGGCCTGATGGCTCTATAAAATTTGGGGGCTTTGCAGCCATGTCATCTTCCAAAGATGGAGCGTTGAAACTTGCAGTAGATGGTACATCCTCCTCAAAAGATACTAATGCTGATTGGGTGTCGGAAACTATAAACGAAGTAACTATCAATACAGGTAAGCTCCGTTGCATCATTAAAAAATCAGGTAAGTTTCTCATTGATTCTTTGCTAATGGACAACAGGCTTATAGCCACTGCCGGAAAACTTGACCTAATACTTCAAAAAGGGCCTCAAGGCGAAAACTTTGAAACTCCGGCTATTGAAAATTTTTCAAGTAAGGTTTCCAAAGTGTCAGTTGAACAGTTGGGATCTGTGCGGTCTGTTGTAAAAGTTGAAGGCACTATGCAAGCTGAAAAGGGAACACGCCAATGGCTTCCCTTCAGTATAAGAATGTATTTTTATAAAGGTTCCAATGCGGTGCGATTAGTAAACACCGTTATTTATGACGGTTCAGATCAAACTGATTTCATAAAAGGTCTTGGGTTGGTATTTTCAATTCCAATGAAAGAACAATTACACAACCGCCATGTACGGTTTGCCGGTGAAGGCAGTGGCATTTGGGCAGAACCAGTGAAACCTTTGCTGTTGCAAAACAAAAACGTTCTACCTAACCAACTTGCAGGCGCGCATATTAACACTGATACATTAAACCCACGCTATCAACCCCTACTAAAAGACCTTCCGTTTTGGAATGATTATAAGTTAGTGCAACATACTGCTGACGGTTTCAGCATTAGCAAGCGAACGAACACCAAAAGTGCGTGGATTGATGCAAATGCTGGCAAGCGTGCACAAGGTTTTGTTTTTGTGGGAGATACGAAAGGTGGCTTAGGTGTTGGACTCAAAGATTTTTGGCAATCATATCCTGCAGCTGTTGAGGTAAAAGATGCTACAAAAGATGCGGCTGTTTTGAAAGTATGGTTATGGTCTCCTTATAACGAACCCATGGATATGCGGCACTACGATACCGTTAACCATGGACTGGCTGCAGTATATGAAGATGTACAACCCGGTCTCAGTACTCCTTACGGCATTGCACGTACTAGCGAACTTACACTTTTTGGTGCTGAGTCGATACCTTCCAACGAAACGCTAAGCTATCAGGCTTTAGTAGCAAGCCAACCTCCATTATTAAGTGCAACTCCCGAATACCTCCATAGCGCCAAAGTCTTTGGCTACTGGAGTTTACCTAACCGCTCAACACCCGGTAAACAATGGATAGAAAATCAACTGGACACTGCCATCAATTTTTACAAAAAGGAAATTGATCAAAGAAACTGGTATGGCTTCTGGAACTATGGTGATGTAATGCATACTTATGATGATGTACGTCACTCATGGCGTTATGATGTTGGTGGCTATGCTTGGGATAATACAGAACTCTCAACAGATATGTGGTTTTGGTACACATACCTACGCTCGGGCCGTGGCGATGTTTTTAGAATGGCAGAAGCTATGACAAGACACACTAGCGAAGTAGATGTATACCATATAGGATCGTTAGCAGGGTTAGGGTCAAGACATAATGTGCGCCATTGGGGTTGCGGATCGAAAGAGGTGCGCGAAAGCCAGGCAGCATATAGAAGATTTTATTATTACCTTACTACTGATGAACGCACCGGTGATATGATGCGGGAAGTAGCGCAAACTGCGGATAATGCATTGGTTGAGTTGGATCCTTTACGCCTGATATTAGGAAAAACGCAATACCCGACCCATGCCCGCGTTGGCCCTGATTGGCTTGCTCTTGTAGGCAACTGGATGACGGAATGGGAGCGCACCGGCGATAAGCAATGGCGCAATAAAATTATGGAGGGCGTTAATAGTTTTGCTAAAATGTCAAATGGTTTCTTTTCCGGCGAACAAGGTGCGTTTGGTTACGATCCTGCTACAAAAAGAATGTATCAATTAAACGATACGATTGGTACAATTCATCTTAGTGTATTAATGGGCGGACCAGAAGTAGTTTATGAGCTGAAAGATTTGTTGCAAGACAAAACATTCGATAAAATGTGGTTACAATTTTCAAGATTCTATGGCTCATCTAGAGAGGAGCAAATGAAAGAATTTGGCAAGACAGGTCGCCTGGGCACTCTTACTCCATGGTATGCAAGGTTGCCTGCCTATGTTGCTAAAACAACAAATCAAAAACAATTTGCTGACACAGCATGGAATGCATTTTTGAGCGAGCGAACCAACGACCAGTTCACCCCTAATTTAGTAACGGGATCGACGGTATTAAAACCGTTGGAAGAAGTAAAAAACATATCGACCAATAACACTGCGCAGTGGTGTTTAAATGCCATTCAATTATTAGAAATGGTTGGCGATCAATTACCGGCAGAACATCCCTTTTGGAAAAAATAATTACGTACAAAACGAAATTTGAAAATGATAAATCTAATAAAGCAGGGCCTACTATTAGGAGTGGCATCTTTGCTGTACAATGGCGTACAAGCACAGATAGTTAATGGCCAGGATTATTCAAACAGAAAGCATGTTGACAAAACTTTCGACATGGCAGGGACTGACATTTTTGGTCAGCGTTTTCCCTCTGAAAGCTTAACTATAATAGATCCGGTTACAGGCGTAAAAATTACGGCGCTAACTACATCAAGACATAGCAGCTCTAAAATCTATCAGGATCATCCTAATTGGACAGCCGATGGAAAACACATAGTATTCACCTCAAACCGAAACACACAAGCTGGCGGTAATGTAACTTTTGCCAGTAATACGAGTGCTAGAAGAGGTAGACAATTTTATGCTTTGGCAATGGATAGCCATGAGATTGTACAAATTACTACCGGTGACGAAAGTGGAGATTTATTATTAGGTCATCATAAAAACGTTGCTTACCGCATTAAAAATAACAAAGTCATCGAGCTTAATCTTGATGCTTTATTAGCCGACAGTAAGCTTTGCCAGGTAAAGGATACCGCTGCGTACGAACGAGTTGTAGCAACCATTCCAAGCGAAATAAAGCCAACAGCTTCTTGTTTAGATGTGAATGATAATCGCATTTATTTCTCTACCCGACCAGAAGCAGATCTTTCAGAGATCTATAGCATTTCACTAGATAAAAATGTAACTACAAAACTTGCAGAAGTTCCTTTTAGAACAGGTCATTTTCAAGCCAACCCATACAAATCAGGTGAAATGATGTACTGCTGGGAAACTGGTGGAGACTCACCACAACGCATGTGGGTTTTAAGTGTTGACGAAAATGGAAAAGTAAATAACAGACCAGTATATAATGAAACCGCTGACGAATGGGTAACTCATGAGGTGTTTGCAGGACCGGACCATATACTGTTCAACGTAATGGGACACTTAGATCGCCTGAGAAAAAATCCTACCGGTATTATGTTGTTAAACATTCGTAACAATCAATTGAAGCGTTTAGGTCAAGCTAAAGAGTTAGGTGGATATTGGCACGCTGCCGGCACCAAAGATCTGCAATGGGCAATTGGCGACTCTTTTGATGGAAACGTTTATCGCATTCACATTCCCACTGGCATAACTAAATTATTATCAACAGGTCATCGCCCTAACACTAAAAGCCCTTTTTCGGCACAGGCACATGCACACCAGTCTATTAGTCCTGACGGTAAATGGGTATTGATCAATTCAAGTTTATTAACAGATAGTGACCTGATGTTAATACCAATGCATCCCGAAAATCTTAAGTAATTTCATTTTTATAACGCTACTTTTTATGCAATTATTCAGCACTAAAATTTTGTTATCAGCCAGTTTAAGTATTGGATTATTTGCAAGCGGCTGTAATGTTTCTAAAACACCGGGCATTATCAGACCACAACAAATCACTCTAAAAAACACGGCTTCAATCGATTTGAAAGACAAAGCCATTAGTATCAGCAGAAATAGATTACGTTATCGAGACAACAGTTTTCCATTGATCATTTCGTCAAATCGTGATACCATTGCTTGCCAGCTTGATGATACCAATGGAGACAGTAAGTGGGATGAACTTTTTTTCGTTGCTGACATACCCGCTAAAGCTAGCATATCCTATACGCTTACTTGGGTTAACGTGCAGCCAACTTACGTTAAGCGCACCAGCGTTCGTTTCGGTAAAAGAATGTCAGCTAATGCAGTTGTTGAGCCAGCTACAAATGAAATAGTTTATAAAAACGACCTTCCCAAAACCTTAGGCTTTCAACGTTACCAAACAGACGGGCCTACATGGGAAAATGACAAAGTAGGTTTTCGCCATTACTTAGATGGAAGAAACGCTAAAGATGTTTTTGGAAAGAAGGTTTCATACATATCACCGGAAAATGTGGGCATCAACGCAAAAGGCGCAGTTGAAGACAATTATCATGTAATGGAAGCATGGGGTCGCGATGTGATGGCCGTACAAAACTCAATAGGCATTGGAGGCATTGCATTAAAAAAACAGGATAGCATTTTAAGGCTTGGCGTAACAGTTGATGATGCTGTAAATAATGTAGAGAAAACAACCTTCAACATTGTTACTGAAGGACCGGTACGCTCCATGCTACAGCTTGATTATAATAATTGGAAGCCCGCAAATAATGCTTACAACGCTACAGAAACAATATCCATCACGCCGGGTATGTATGCTTACCAAAACAAGGTAAATATCAACGGACTAACCGGCGATGAGAACCTGTTAATTGGCATGGTAAGTATTTTTGCCACGCACCCTCCTGAAGAAGTTCGGGTTAATAATCAATGGGTGGCATTAGTATCGCACGACAGGCATTCTTACAATAAAGAATGGTGGTTACCATTGGCATTGATAGTACCTGCAAATGCCTATATAGGATTAGATGAAGCACCTAAAACAGGAAAACTTTCCAACAGCTACTTTGCGAAAATGAAGGTGAGCAACAATCAGCCTATCTCCTACTACTCCGTAGCTGCATGGGAAGGTTCAGATGCCGGTTTTAAAGATCCGGTTTACTTTAAAAACTATGTACAAGAGTTGATGCAGCAATTAGCTACAGACGTTATTGTAACCATTAAGTAATGTAGAAATGAAATTTGCCCTTATTCTTTTAACCTTTCTATATTCTACAGTTTATAGCCAGGACAAACGTAGTTTCAAAATATTTCAGTTTCCGGCAAATATGATTCCTTCTATTGATGGAAAAAAAGACGATTGGAAAATAGTACCGGATAGTTATGTAGTAGGTACAGATCAATTATGGGACGACAGTAAAAAACACGATACCATCGACAGAAAAACTTTAGACGTTAAAGTAAAAGTAGGTTGGGTAAAAGGGTTAAATCGCCTTTACTTTTTATATGAAGCTTTCGACAATTATTGGGATTTTACGCTACCCGACCTTCATCAGGATATTTTTGAGATTGTAGTGGATGGAGACCAGTCAGGCGGCCCGTTGATTGACCGATTTCATCCTAACAAAGAAATGGACAAAATGGATGCTTACTTCTCTTACCATGGCGTTCAAGCTCAAAACTATCACATATTTACGCCTGCAGTTGGCAAAGACTGGGCACTTGCATGGGGCAGTCAGCCTTGGATAAAAGAAATGCCGTATGCCAACGCAGCATACAATTACAATTTTAAACCGGGCGATTCAGGCAGGTTGGTGTTGGAATTTTGGATCACGCCGTTCGATTATGCTGGTACCGAAGGCCCAGCACGCGCGGTAGAATCTGTTTTAAAAGAAAACAAAAACATCGGCCTATCATGGGCAATTATAGATTTCGATGATGTAAAAGCTAAATCAAATAACGGGTTTTGGAACTTGTCAAAAGAACACACCATGTATGGCAACGCGTCTTATTTGCTCCCTTTCCGTCTGATGCCTCTGGAAGATCAGTTTAAAAAGCCCATCGATGCTCAATGGACCTTCAATATATTAGATATGAGCAGGCGCCTAGTTGCTTTTAAAGATGAATCTCTTGGTAAAATCAACTCATGGAAATGGGATTTTGGAGATAGCACCACATCCACTTTACAAAATCCGATACACACATATACTAAACCCGGTTTGTATATTGTAACACTCGATATTGATGGCCCATCCGGTAAAGCCAGACGAACGAAAGTTTGGGATGTGGCCGTTAAATAAGATAGCGATTCTTTGCATCAGATAATGAATATTGCAAACCTAAATCAACTAATCTGTCTTCAATAAAAATTGCGTTCGATCCAATTTACTCGCATCCGTTACCCGAAGGGCATCGCTTTCCTATGTTGAAGTATGAGTTGATTCCTGCGCAATTACTACACGAAGGAACCATTACACATTCAAATATATTTTCACCATCAAGTTGCGATATTGAAACCGTTGCACTAACACATGATCAGGAATATATTGATAAGCTCCTACAGCAAACCCTCACCGCATCGGAGCAGCGCAAAATCGGATTTCCGCAATCAGCTGAATTGACCCAAAGAGAATTGATCATCACACAAGGGACGATTGATTGCTGCCATTATGCAATGCAGCATGGCGTTGCACTAAATGTTGCTGGCGGCACGCATCATGCGTTTAAAAATCGTGGCGAAGGTTTTTGTTTGTTGAATGACTTTGCAGTAGCAGCAAACCTTTTACTTTACCAACAACATGCACAAAAAATTTTAATCATTGATCTGGATGTGCATCAAGGTAACGGCACTGCTAAAATATTTGAAAACGAAGATCGTGTTTTTACTTTTAGCATGCATGGCGCGCACAACTATCCTTTTCATAAAGAAAAATCTGACTTAGATATTCCACTAAAAGATGGGATAGACTCCACAACATACCTTAATATATTAGCAGATACTTTGCCTAAACTCATTGGTCAGGTAAAGCCTGATTTTGCTTTCTATCTTTCAGGAGTAGATATTTTAGAAACAGACAAGTTTGGAAAATTAAAGGTTACTATTGAAGGCTGCAAACAGAGAGATATGTTTGTTTTCAATTTGCTAAAGCAACACAACATTCCATGTGTTGTTGCCATGGGCGGTGGATATTCTGTAGATATAAAAATAATTGTGGATGCACACTGTAATACTTTCAGAAGCGCTTTTGATTTGTACGCATAAAAAAAGCGGAAGATGATCTTCCGCTTTATAACCCCCCATGTAAAAACTAGTTTATTTTCTTTTTTAATGTTGTCACTTGTTCTTGCAAGTTGTTTACCAGGCTTGCTAATTGGTTTACGTCCCATCTTGCCTGCACATTTGCTCTGGATAACACCATGGACGCCTGCCATAGCTCCAGTATATCTTCTGTGTTTAATTGATAAGGCTGGTATTGTGGATTGTCGCTTACCAAGGTAACCTTACTCTTACTACGATTATTTTTTAGAACACGCTTATATACAATGCCATCATTTTTAGAAATAACAACATAAGTATTACTGTTCTTAACATCTTCCAGACTGTCAACCTTCTCCCCTACAATTACAGAACCACTTGGCGTTGGCAACATACTATCTCCTACAATCTCAAAGGCCCGGTAATTACCAGATGCCAGCATGGGCAAAGTGAAAGTATTTAGTTCATCAAGAAACTCCGGATCAGCATAACCATTAAGATAACCTGCCGCCGCTTTCATTGGTACAAACTGAATTTCGCTTTCGCTTGACTGCAACTTGCTTAACCTGCGTTTCTCTAAGAAAGTACCGGCTTTGTTAGCACTTAAATCTTGCAATAACAATTCATCTAACGATACTTTAAAGATATTGCTTACCAGTTCCAACACTTCAATCCGTGGGTCTGCTCTTTCTTCTTCGTATGCTCCTAATAACGATCGTTTGATTTTTATTTTATTGGCGAACTCTTCCTGAGTCCAGCCTCTAAGTTTTCTAAAATACTTAAGGTTTTTTCCTGCCTGCGACATACGGGCTAATTTGTTTAGCCGCAAAATACTAATTATTTTAGTATTTCAAAAACTATTTTTTGACTCCATATATTTTATAGTCACATTTGCGTTTGATAAAATATTATGGCTAAACAAACTAGTAACAATAAAGCAAGATTAGAATCTGCAAATGCAAAACCTTCAACTAAGTTGAAACCTGGTTCAGGCCCTGATCAAACCCATCTTAATACGAAGGTTAAAGCAGCAAAAGAATCAACAGCGTCTGAAAAGCAATTAGCTGAAAAACCTGCAAGACAAAAAAAATCTAAGGAAGAGCGCGTTATATTAATTACCAACGATGATGGTATCACCTCACCCGGATTGAAGGCTTTGGTAGAAGCGGTAAAAGATTTAGGCAAGGTGGTGGTGGTGGCTCCCGATAAGGCGCAGAGTGGTATGGGTCATGCTATTACTATTGGCTCCCCTTTACGAATGGTTCAGGTTAATCAATTTGGTGATGATATATTAGCTTACTCTTGCAATGGAACACCCGTTGATTGTGTAAAACTTGCCGTTGATAAGGTGCTGCATTCTAAACCAGACATTTGCTTAAGTGGTGTAAATCATGGTGCCAACCATTCTATAAATGTTATCTATTCAGGAACCATGTCTGCTGCGCTTGAGGCATCAATTGAAAGCATACCTAGCGTAGGTTTTTCATTGTTAGATTATAGTTTAAACGCTGATTTTGAAGGAGCCAAAAAGTACGCGAGGTTGTTAGTTGAGCAACTATTATCCAGAAAAATAATAGACAAACATTTGTGTTTAAATGTAAATCTGCCGGCAGTAAGTGTCGATCAGTTAAAGGGTTTAAAAGTTTGTCGCCAAGCATACGCTAAGTACGAAGAAGATTTCATTCAACGTGAAGATCCACATGGCAAAAACTACTATTGGCTCACAGGCGAATTTGTAAACTTTGATAAGGGCCGCGATACAGATGTTTGGGCGTTGAATAATAATTATGTGAGTATAGTACCCGTGCAGTTTGATTTGACCAATTATAAAATGAAAGAGAAATTAGAAAAAACACTCAACCTTTATGCTGAGAAGAGATGACCGATGGGTGGGAATCGTTTTAGGATTTCTGGCTCCGATGCTTACGTTAGTGATTTACTATTTTATTCAGTTTAGATTATTCACTTTTGCGGAGTTTCTGCAAGTGATCGCTATCCAAAAGTCGTTGCTAACGGCATTGATCAGTATTTCGCTTATGGCAAATGCGGTGTTGTTTACCATCTACATAAACTTACATAAGGATCTAACCGCTAAAGGAATTTTTATTGCTACCTGTGTTTATGCCATAATCTCATTGCTGATTAAGTTGCTGGCTTAGTATATATATGTAATTATGAAGTATTATATTATTTCAGGAGAAGCAAGTGGAGATTTACATGGAAGTAATCTTATGAGAGAATTGCAACTACTGGATAATGATGCAAACATAAGAGCCTGGGGTGGCGACTTGATGCAGCACGAAGGCGCACACATAGTAAAACACTACAGAGATTTGGCATTCATGGGTTTTGTTGAAGTGCTATTCAATTTAAAAACCATACTGAAAAATTTAAAGTTTTGTAAGGAGGATATTCTTCTGTTTAAGCCTGACTTACTTGTACTAATTGATTATCCCGGCTTTAATATCAAAATTGCAGAATGGGCTAAAGCACAAGGGATTAAAATAGTTTATTACATATCGCCTCAAATTTGGGCATGGAAAGAAAAGCGCGTGCATACCATTAAACGCTGCGTTGATAAGATGCTTGTTATTCTTCCATTCGAAAAAGATTTTTATAAAAAGTTTGATTACAAGGTAGATTATGTTGGCCATCCTCTTGTTGAAGTGATACAAACTTTTAAGCGCACAGGTAAACACCAACCTATTGCTTCCGGCAAAAACATCATCGCATTATTGCCCGGCAGCAGAAAGCAGGAGATCGCCAAAAAGTTGCCTATTATGTTACAGGTAGCCGCATCGTTTTTAGATCATCATTTTATTGTGGCTAAAGCACCCGGCCTTGAAGATGATTTCTACAAAATCTTTATGGAGGGGTATAAAAATGTGTCAGTTGAAGGTGGCCAAACGTATAATATTTTAAATCAGGCTAGTGCAGCTTTGGTAACAAGCGGAACTGCCACATTAGAGACCGCATTGTTTGGCGTACCTGAAGTGGTCTGTTACAAGGGAAACCCAATCTCCTATGCCATTGCTAAGCGGGTTATTAATGTCAAGTACATTTCTCTGGTAAACCTTATAATGGATAAACCCGTTGTGAAGGAGCTAATTCAGCACAAGCTTACCGCAGCCAATTGCGTGAAAGAATTAACCGAACTATTATACAATGAAGATCGGAAGCAGCAATTATTTGCAGACTACGAAGCCCTAATAGATTTACTTTCCGCAGGCGGCAATGCTTCAGCCAATGCAGCTGCTATCGTTTACAACGCTGCAAAAACTCGTTAAAGACTATTACTTAAATAGCGGGAGTATTACAACTCTAAAAATTATCACAACCAGAGCTATCAAAAAAATAATGATGGAAATTCGATTCATTCCATGCATATACCTCATCCAAGGAGAGTAAGGTGCGTTTGGCTCTCGTTTTTTGATGTATAAATATTCTGCTACCTGGCGCCAGATTCCCATAAATGTGTAATTATTGAGCAATGTACTTCAACAAGCCGTATGGAAAAATTGTTCGGAAGATTAAAATGTCAATAAAAAAATAAAAAACTATCGCTTTTCCTCAGAAATAATTTTTTAGTATGATTTAAATCATATTTTTAGCAAAGATTAACAATAAGATAATCTATAACGATTGCCTGCCTCATTTATCTAACGAACGATTGTTGCCATATAATGCCTCCTTTTTAAAGGAGGCATTTTTATTTAATGAAATGTGTATCCTTAACCAACTAAGTTTCAGAATACTTTGACTTGTTTCTCCGGTAAAAAATTCCAATAACGTTTGGGCATATGCTGTAAATGAAGTTTCAAATTTTTTCTGGCCTCTATATTGGCGCTGCTAAAATATTGTTGCCACAGGTGCTGATAGTATTGCTCCTTCTCATCTAAAAGAAACGCAATGTTTTTACCATTGTTTGTTGAAGCATCAAACGTTATATCAACAGTTTCAACAGTATGTAGATCATAATAAACTCCATACTTTCTCGCAGCATCATAAATTAACCATCGCTGATCGGCATACCTATTTTTAAAATGAGAGGTGATCAATGGTAATACATTAAAATCAGGCTGGCAAACTGCATAATACAATCCATCCTTTGTTAGTTGGAAGCGTACGAAAGCTTCCATACGATGTTTTTCGCGATAGACTTTTTTAGCGGTTTGAGTAATAAGCGAAACAACCGGATGAGCAAAATTTCTTTCTACGCTTGCCTTATCGTCCAGGTTATACTGTGCATATTGTAGCAGATATGTTGCTATTTCTTTCTGCTCTGAAAGAAATGCCTGATAAAAAGTTTTTTGAGCTTGCACTGTTAGTTTATTGCAAAGTCCTTTCCACACGCGTGCAGCTTTCGCTAAGTCTGTATTTACCTCATGCAGTGGAACAAATAAATCACGATGGCTATCTAATGTTATAACTTTTACCTCTTTAAATTTATATTCATAAACTTCAAAAATGGTTGTGAGCAATCCTTGAAATGTGCCATCGTATTGTAACTGCATCTTTTCTAAAACATTTTTAACTGCGGGGAAAAGTTGGGTTGATACTTACTAAAAGAAGTCTTCAAAATCTTTTCTTTGATATTAGTGGGAAGAACATCCTTAAACGAAATACTATCTGCTGCAATTATAAAATGGATGGCTTTGTTAAGAGCAATGCCCAATTTTTTTAAATGATCGGTGGAGATTTTAGTGTAGGCTCTTGCGGCTACAATCTTTTTAGCGGAGCCTACGCCAATACCTGGCACCCGCATAATCATTGATACGTCTGCCTTATTTACATCAATTGGAAAAAAATCGAGATTACGCAAAGCCCATCCAAGTTTGGGGTCAACATCCATGTCTAAAACCGGTGCATCTGGAGCAACTATTTCATGTAACTTAAAGCCATAAAACCGCAACAGCCAGTCGGCCTGGTAAAGCCTATTCTCTCTAATCATTGGTACGGGTGTACCAATTGCGGGCAACCTGTTATCATTGCTAATAGGCACATAGCCAGAATAGTAAACCCGTTTTAAATTCATCTTTTTGTAAAACTGATCTGCCATCCACAAAATTTCAAAATCATTTTCAGGGGTCGCTCCTACTACCATCTGCGTGCTCTGACCTGCGGGTGCAAACAGTGGTACTTTTTTTAAAATCTTCTTCTCATCCCTATTTTGTAATATGGCATTCCTTAAATATTTCATTGGCTTTATCATGTCATCCCTGTTTTTATCAGGAGCCAAAAGCTTAAGACCTTTTTCTGTTGGCATCTCTACGTTTACACTCAACCTGTCCGCATAAAGGCCGGCCTGTTTAAGCAACTCATCGCTGGCGCCGGGTATTGCTTTAAGATGTATGTACCCATGAAAGTTATGCTCAAGTCGAAGCTTCTTGGCTATTAAAACCAATCGTTCCATTGTATAATCTGCATTGGAGAAAATGCCGGAACTCAGAAACAGGCCTTCAATATAATTGCGCCTGTAAAAATTAATTGTTAGATCTACCACTTCCTGAACAGTAAAGGCGGCGCGTTTTACATCGTTACTTTTTCTGCTAACACAGTAAGCGCAATCAAAAATGCAATGATTCGTCAATAATATTTTTAATAATGCAACGCACCTGCCATCTTCTGTATATGCATGACAAATACCATTGCTCGCATTGCCCAAACCCTTGTTTTCATTTTTCCTTTTACTACCACTGGATGCACATGAAACGTCATATTTCGCAGCATCAGCCAAAATGGATAATTTCTCCTGCACTCTATCTTGCATCATCAAAAATTTGATAAAACAAAAATACTAAATTATTTAGCAAACAAACTAATAAGCCTTCATTTATAACATATATCAAAGTTTTTTTAATTATAATTTTTTTGTATTTTTGATCGAACGTCCTTCTTTACATTTTAAACAGATTAAATAGTTCGATTGCTTGTTTAAAATCTTTAATCCATGATAGATTTACTTATATATAGCTTTCTGCATTACACTTATATTTTAATTCTGATATTATTAGTTGCTAAAACCGTTTTCTTCTTTCATAATAGAAGTAAGCGTTGGAAAATGAATCACTACTTTCATTTTAGTGGTTATAATATACGCAGAACAGAAGACCCAAAAAGAGAAGTACAGAAGCGTACACAGAACTGGCTAAGTTTCACGCTTCTTATTCTTATCATCCTTCAGATTCTTTTTCTTTTTAAAAAGTAGCGCCGCGACCATATTAATTTTTTGATTGCTCATCACCAACTTATACATTTGCACCTCACCGGGGAATTAGCTCAGTTGGTAGAGCGCTTGCATGGCATGCAAGAGGTCAGCGGTTCGACCCCGCTATTCTCCACTTTAAAAAAAGTCTGCAAACTGTTTAGTTTCGCAGACTTTTTTATTAAAGAATCCCTTTTGCTTCCTATATATTTTTTGTAGTGAAGAGAAAATTCTCTGAATTATCCTACTTGCTTAATTGCCCAATTTGTAAGTGAATTTGAACCACCTTGTAATCCTAACTTTTTTATAATATTACTCCTGTGGTTTTCTACTGTCTTTTCTGAAATAAAAAGTTGGTCTGCAATCTGTTTGCTCGTTTGTCGTCGTGCTATTAAGGAAATAATTTTTCGCTCAGCATTTGACAGGGTAGCTAATTTTTCATTGTCAGTTACTGCTTCTTTAACAAACAAAAAGTCGCCAAGTCTTGGGCTGAACCATTGCTTATTATACCGCAGTTGCTCTAAACAATCCTTTAGTTCTTCCAGTGCAAAATCTTTCAGCACGTAGCCGTTCACATCTAACGATTTTGCTTTTTCAAAAAGTGCAGTATCCTGATACATAGTGTACAAAATAATCTTCTGAGTTTTATTGCGGGTACGTATTGCCTCCAAAACTTCTAGACCTGTCATACCCGGCATTGATATATCAAGGATTGCGTAATCGGGTTGTAGGGCAAGAACATTATTTAATGCGGCAATGCCGTTGGTATATTGACTAATTACTTTATAACCAAGCGAACCAACAAAATGGCAAATGCCATTAAGTGTAATGGGATGATCATCGGCTACGATAATTGTTTCCATAAATTACAATAATTTTGTTAGTGTAATTATAGTGCCGAATTTGGTACTTTGTATACTTAATTTTGCATCCACCGCTTTGGCTCTTTGCTGCATACTCTGCAGCCCGAAAGTTGTTTTGTCCCCTTTTATTTTACCTTGGTCAAAACCTTTACCATTGTCTTTAATTTCTACCCAAAACTGTTCACTTGTTGTTTTAATCGTGATCTTACAAGCTTCCGCCTCAGCATGTTTGGCTACATTAGTTAATGCTTCCTGAATCAACCGATAGACCTGCAGCTCCTGTTCTTTCGTCAACTTTGGCAGGTATTCAATATCGCAAGTTGCAAAGAAACCTGCCTTTTGCATTCGTTCACAAAGCCCCTCAACGCTTGCAGCTAGGCCTACCGTTTCGAAAAGCGCAGGATATAGATTTCGACTAATTTCTCTAACGGATGTAATGATGTTTGCTACATCCGTAGTGGCTATGGCGTTCTGAAGATGCAAATTGTTTTTCAAATTAAGCAATTCATGATTAATGCCGTCATGCAGGTCAGTTGCAATTCGTTTACGTTCCAGCTCCACCTTTTCTAAAAGGAGATGAGTAAATCTTTGCTGACGTGCCCCTTCTTTCCGTTCCTCAACCCTTCGACGATAAAGTAAATATAGAAAAACCATCAGCCCTAACGTAAGTAAGGCTAACCCCATAATGATTAGAAAAAGGTTTTTGTTTTTTAGTTCCTCTTTAGTCCGACGGTCCTTTTCACGTTCGGTTTGCAACTCACGGTTCAGCAGTTCTCTTTGCAAGGTGCTTAATACGGTGCTGTTGTCCAGTCCTTTTTGCAGGTCGCTATTTACCTTTAAATATTTGTAAGCTTTACTGATGTTTCCTACTGTTGAGTACAATTCAGAAAGATTAAAGCTGTAGTAGCCACTATCAAACCTATTAGTACAATCGCGAAGTGCCAATGCCAATGAATCCAGATAAGGTGAATTGCTTAGCCCATGTTGATATACATCAATACGACTGCGGGTAAGAAAATAATGATCGAGGTAATTGTTGGTTTGCCGGTCGTTGATTATGCCACCTCTAGGAACCATTTTCAGCACCTTTTCTGCTAGTGCATAAGCGCCACTATTTGTAGCTACCCAAGCGAAGTCGGATAGGTAGATCATTTTTTGCCGAACGGTGTCAGGCAGGGTTTGTAAATCATGTAAAGCTGTCTCTATTGTTTGTATACAACGTAAGGTATCGCCAAGTTTTTCGCCGTCCAGGGCATGCGCAATGATGTAACGTAATTGGTAGGCTTTCACCTGCATATCCGGCAGGCTGTTAAAGAGTTCGAAGGCTTGCTGGTAATAACGAAGGGTGGTTTGAGGCTCTTTGTTCCAGGCGTTGTACACATTACCAATGTAATAAATGGAGTAGGCCATCAGAAAAGTATTGTTTAGCTGATGGGCAACACGATTGGCAGAATCAAAATAAACCAAGCTCTCAGCAATGGTGGTGTACCCCGTGCGTAACGCATAGAGTGAATCGCCCTTCTCCAGTAATGCTACTACATGAAGCGAGTCCTGCTGAAAATTTATAGGATGAGAACCATTTTTGGCCTTACAAAAAAAAGTAAACGAGGCAACAAAAAGAAGCAGTATATAATGATGGTATTTCAAGCAGGTAATAGTGATGGTTGATAAACAACAAAGCTACCCACCCCTCTGCTAATTTCCCAAAAAGGGAAGAATATAGGGGCTCCCCCTATTTTTAACAGATTACTCTATAGGGGTGAATTATTGTTACAATTTGCATTAAAAATAATTAGTAATGCGCAAGCAACTCTTCTCTCTAATGTCTTTATGTCTCTTTTTCTCGTTTACACAGGCACAAAACAATGTGGGTGTTAACACTACAAGCCCTCATGCTTCTGCGGCGTTGGATGTAACCTCTACCACGCAAGGTGTACTAGTGCCGCGAATGACACAGGCACAGCGTGATGCTATTGCCTCACCGGCTACAGGTCTTATGATTTTTCAGACTGACAATACACCGGGCTTTTATTATTATAGTGGAACGGTATGGACGGCGGTAGCCGGGTCATTTGCAACTCAAACTACCACCGCCACAACTGTGCAGCGAAGTTTTCAAACTAGTCAGAGCGCCGGTTACTTAAATCCATACAATGCGAACTTCTCTGCAGCTTATTCAACAACTTCTAGCAATTTCATACTGCCGGCGAATGCAACATTAACTCTTGATATCTACTCTTTTGACGACGATGGTCTGACTTATCAGATTGTACCTGTCACACCAAATAGTACACTAACTTGGACAGTCGGAACCACAGTGCTGGCCAGTGCCACAGTTCCAGCCTACTCCGGTGGGGCGCCTACTACTGGAACGCTTACCTATAAGAACAACACTTCTAATGCTCAAGTATTGTCATTGTATTTTACCAAAACAGGTGGTGGCAGCTTTACAACAAGTAGCTTCAATTTCACTTCCTTTAGAACGTACTAATTCAATCACCTTTTGCAAAAATGATTAGCTGCACAAATCGTAGGGACTATCGAGTATTTCCTACATGGAATGCCACAATAACTTATATCCGACCATGCCTATAAATTAACAGCTACCAGCTATATCAACGTGCAATTGAGCGGGGAAAGTGAAAAAATAAAAAAACATATGAAACAGAAACTGCTATTTATAACTCTTTGCGCCCTGCATCTATTTACCTTGGCGCAAACACCCGCTTTGTACAACAATGGGGCTACCATTACTATAACCTTAGGTACTACAATGCAGGTAAAAGGGGGCCTAACTAACAATACTGGCACACTAACTAATGTCGGCACGCTTCAAATTGCAAGGGCTATCAATAACACTGGTACCCTTACTTCAACAGCCGGTACGGTAGAACTGATTGGCAGTACTTCGCAAACAATACCTGCCAATACTTTTTCCGGTAATACATTACTTAATCTAAAAATAAGCAATACAAGTGTTACCTCAACAGGTGTTTTGAATATTACCGGAGCCCTTTCGTTTGGTAATGTGAACAATAGCATTTTTAATACTTCCGGTTTGCTTACGTTAAAATCGACAGCTACCAATACAGCAATAGTTGCAGACTTTACCAATGATGGCACAAACTCCGGCAATACCATTACTGGTAATGTAAGTGTAGAACGTTTTATACCTGCACGCCGTGCATGGAAACTTTTAACGGCTCCTTTTCGTAATACCGGAAGCATTTTTGCTAATTGGCAAAATGGGGGCACTGTTATTCCTGGTACTGGAGCAGAAATTTGGAAGCCGGGAGGAGATGTTGCTACTGACGGTCTTGCCAATGGCCCACAGCCTTCTATGAAAATGTATGATGCTGCAAGTAATATATGGGTCGGTGTTTTAAATACAAGAACAGGTCTTCTTTCTACTAATTCAGGTACCAATGGTGGTAGTGCCGATAATAATAGTTTTTTGCTTTTTGTAACTAGTCCATTTAAGAATGGTGCAGGCAGTATACTTTCCAACACAACTCCTGAAGCAACAACACTAACTGCTACAGGTGCTCTTCAAACAGGCAATCAAAGTTTTCCAATCAATAAGTATCAATATAGTTTAATTGGTAATCCTTATGCTTCCCCAGTAAACTTTCAAACGCTTAAAAGCCATAATACTGCTATTAATAGCCGCTTTTGGACTTATGATGCTACTCAATCAACGTTAGGTGCTTACAGACTGGTTTACTTTGATGGCACTAACTACCGTATGGTCCCTGCTAGCCCTTATACTACTAGTGGAAGTGATGCTGCAGCTGGTAATTATTTACACATTCAGTCTGGGCAAGCGGTGTTTTTTGAAAACAGCACATGGAATGGTACAACTGGTACGGCCGGTATGGTAACCTTTAGTGAAACTGATAAGTCTACAATTAATAACGTTCCTGTTTTTAGAACAAGTGTCGCTCATGGTGTGATGGGTGAACTATCTATTAATTTTTATAAAGATGGTAATTTGGTAGACGGAGCTTTAGGGCTTTGGAATGCTACTTATTCAAATGCAATTATTGGTTCAGAAGATGCAGGCAAGCCTACTAACCAGGGCGAAAACATTGCCATCACCAATGGCGATAAGCCCTACATGGTTGAAGCTAGAAATAGTATAGTTGCAATAGATACCACTAACCTTTGGGTTTGGGGTATGAGCAGTGGGCAAAATTATAAACTATCTATTGCAGCCAAAGACCTTCCATTAAACGGCCTTACACCTTATCTGGTTGACAAGTACAACGCTACTGCTACAGTGCTTAATACGGCAGGTGTTACTGATTACAGTTTTACAACAACCGATGCTGCTTCTATGCTTTTTAGCCGCTTTGCAGTAGTTTATAAACCTGCTTCAACATTACCAGTTTCTTACATAACTGTAAAGGCAACCCAAAAAGGTGTGAACCAGGTTGAAGTAAGCTGGACAGCAGCAGGTGAAACAAATGTTCAGAAGTATGAAGTAGAAAAAAGCGTTGATGGCAACAATTTCAACTACTTAGGTGCAAGAACTATTAATGTTGGCAGCACTGTAAACAATTACACTTTCACTGATGCGAATGCAACCGGAACAAGCTACTACAGAATTAAAGCAATTGATCGGAATGGTTTTAAATATAGCGCAATTGTAAAAGTGGTAATATCTGCACAAGGACAAGCTGTTGTTAGTATTTACCCTAATCCGCTGGTTGGCCGACAACTTAATCTACAATTTTCTGCTCTCGCAGAAGGCAACTACACAATTAATGTTTATGATGCTGACGGTAAAAAAGTAGCCAACGAAATGTACAAGCATATAGGTGGCAGTACTACTAAAGCATTCACGTTGCCTGTTCTTTCTACTGGCAATTATAAAGTAGAAGTGCGGGGTGCAAATCAATCATTCGTAAACAACCTTGTTATCAAGCATTAATATCCTAACGGCAAAATAAAACCATGAAAAATTTTTTAACTGCTTTATTAGTACTCACGTTTTTTACACAACCATCTATTGGATTTAGTCAGGATGCTGATATCGATGTTAACGAAGAACCGGATGCGGGAGCTCCTGGTCCAACAGGTAATGATCCGGGTGCTCCAATAGACGGAGGTGTATCTTTCTTAGTGGCAGCAGGCGTAGGTTATGGAGTGAAGAAGTGGAGGGACAATAAGAAAAATAAAATATAGCATAAGCGACCCTACTTATTCTTGAAAAGTAGGGTCGCTTTAAGAATTATGCAATAAATAAAGAGGATTAAATTGTATTTTCATTCGAGCTTAAAAGTTTCTGAAATTGTTAGTTAATCGACGTCTATATTCACTTGAATCACAAATTTGTTATTGAATTCAAAATGCATCTTTACCAATTAGTAAAGTGTTCTAAAAGTGTCTTTAAGTGATCTAAAGTTTTTTTTAGAAAACGCCGATTTGGCAATCTTTCTAAAAACATCCCTACTTTGCAAAGACCAGAACAACTTTAATGAACGGAAAAACAAATAAGAATACCCCTTTCAATTACGAATTATTTTTCGAACTCTCTCCAGACTTATTGTGCATAGCAGGTTATGATGGCTTTTTTAAAAAGATAAATTCATCAGTATCAAAACTGCTGGGCTATACAATGGAAGAATTGTATGCAAGACCAATAAACGAATTTGTGTATCATGAAGACCAGCCCACAACTAGAAAAGTGAGGGAGCAGTTGATAAAAAGAACTCCTTTACTAAATTTCGAGAATCGGTATGTAACTAAAAGTGGTGAAATAGTTTGGTTATCGTGGACATCGTTACCGGTTGATGATGATCAATTAATTTTTGCAATTGCAAAAAACATTACGCATCAAAAACGCATGGAGGCAGAAAGAAACGCATTGGTTGCCAACTTAACCAAAGGCAATAAAGAATTAAAAGAACTTACCTACACAACGTCACACGATTTGCGAGCGCCTGTAAATAACCTGCTTTCCATTTTCAGCTTAATAAACACAGCAAAAATTGATGACAGTGAAACTTTAGAATTTCTTGAAATTTTAAAAATGGCAGGCGAAAGTTTAAAGCAAACAGTAAACAACTATGTTGATATATTAAGTGAACGCGATGCCATACATGCCAATATAGAAGAGCTCTGTTTTAAAGAATGCGTGGAGGCTGTGTTACGTTCAATAAGTACGCTCGTTATCAATTCAAGTGCAACCATTAATTATTGTTTTGATGAGGTTGAAAAGGTGCTGTTTAACAAGGCATACATGGAAAGTATTTTTTTGAATCTGATCACAAATGCAATTAAATATTCTAAACCAGGTTATAGGCCGGTAATAAATTTAAGCACCACAAAACAGAATGGAATTACTCAACTAATCATTTCAGACAATGGATTAGGTTTCGAGATGGAACAGGTAAAAGATCAGATCTTTGGGTTACACCAAAAATTTCATAATCATATTGACAGTAAGGGTATCGGTTTGTACCTGGTGTATAACCATATAAACAACCTCGGTGGAAAAATTGCAGTGGAAAGTAAAGTAAATGCCGGTACTACTTTCACAATATCTTTTAAACCCTAGAATGTTGGTTCAAGTAAAGTAGCTGGATAATCCTTTACATTGTTTTTGATTGCTGCCGACTGCAAAACCTTACCGTAAAACGCCGGCAGACCATTGTAAGGCAATCTGACTCTTAAAATATTTAGCCCTCAGTTCAATTACTTTTTGCCGTGTTTCTAACACTTTGTTTTCGCGGCTATTTAATAAAAAAAGACTGCTTTCACCAATAGAAAATTTATATTCTTCAGTTGATAATAGCTGCTGGTAATTTCTCAATGCGCTCTCATAAATAGCAACCTGTTGGCGTAGAGCCAAAACCTGATTGAAATAGTTACGTACTTTATTTTCGATAATAAGTGATGCCTGATCTAGTTGCAATTCGTTTCCGTTAATTTTCAGATCGGCTAACTTTAAATCGCCTCGCGCCTCGCGCAAAAATATTGGCAGTTTAAAATCGAATCCATATTTATAATTATTGTCAAAAAAGTTTTGCCCCACTCCTTTCCATGGTTCGTATCCCTTCTGCAAAAAATTATAATTTACGTTCAAAGTTGGTAAGAGGCTCTGGGTTTTTAAGCGCTTTTCTATAAGTAGTATATCGCGCTTAAAAGCTAAAGAACGCAATTTAGGATGCTGGTTTTTCGCCGTTGAAACTAATTCTTCAACAGCAGGTATCAATGTGGTTTCTAGAGGCGTTTGCAAACTAAGCGTGTCAGGTAGCACATTGGATGTTAATTGGAATGGAGCCTGATTAGGCAGCCATAAAAATGTAGACAGTTCCAAAGCTGCACTCTGATAGTTATAATAAGCCTCGCTCTGCAAAAACAAAAAGTTTTGTAACTGAGTTAGGGCTTCAACGGTGTCTATCGCCGCACGGTCGCCACCGCTGTATAGGCTTTTTACAAATTGAAATCTTTTTTGATTATTTGCAACTGTCTGAGATATGATATTATACAATTGAAAGCTTTTAACCCATTCCCAATAACTGGCAGCCGCATCATATAATAGATCGTTGTAAATATTGCTACGTTCTGCATCTGTTTGATTTGCCAGAATTTTTGACTGTTGTAACGCAGCTCTTCTTTTATCAAGCACCAGGCCTTTCAACAGGGGGAGACTAATGCCTGCGTAGCTGCTTTGTCCTGATGTTACTTCGCTAAACAATCTGCTGCCACCATTATCTTCTATTCCTGTTTTTACTTCTATACCATACCATGTAGGAATTTTAATGCCTGCCTGTGTATGAAAATAATAATTGGTACCTCCAAAAGTCTTTTGTTCATTTTCTATAACTGCTACAGGATCAAATGCGCCACGTGCTATTTGAAGAATGGCTCTGGCACTGTCGTTTTTAAGATTGGCTTGCAAGGCTACAGGATTGTAAGCACGCACAATATTTAAGACTTCATCAAGAGTTAACGATCTAGTGTCTTGGCCAAACGCAGTAGCTGTACATAATATAAACAGCAAAACGCCTATCAGCCTTGGCTTGTATGCTTTCCCATTCATCATTTCTTGTCGCCGCTGGTTTTTGTGTTGGTTTCGGTTTTGTAATAAACCGGAGGAAATCCATTAATATTTCGCCACAACTCGTACCAGATAGGAACATCTTTTAGCAAAGCAAAGCCCGCGGCACCTGTCCCCATTTTTAAACCAACAGGCCAATCTCGGTCGGTCTCATCTTCTATTATTAGCACCCGAAATAAACCGTTAGCACTTAAGTTAGATTCTACAGCGATTACCTTTCCAACAAAAGTTCCATAACTTGCCGTGGGCCAGCCCGAAAAAATAATGGCCGGGTAACCATCAAAAATTAATCGCACTTTCTGCCCGGTATCAATCAACACTAGATCGAACGGCTTTACAAACAATTCTACTGCAAAATCAACATTGGTCGGTATAATTTTCACTATCATCTCTCCTTCCTTCACCATCTCATTTAAACCTGCTTTTACTGCGCTGGTTACTTGCCCATCCTGAGGTGATATTAACCAACGCTGCGAACCTCTGATACGATAATTCTGTAATTGGTTTTCCAGCTTAGCAACTTCACCAACTGCGCCTGCTCTATCGCTTTGTGTACTAGCCTGATCGCCTAAGGCTTTAGTTACTTTTTCGGCAGTTTCTTGTTTTACATTATTTATTTCAATCCGGCTGATGATCAGATCCTGACGTGTATTTTCATATTTATTCAATTTTTCTGTTAACAACGCCTGCGACTTTTGAAATGCACCTGTGCGCTTTTCAAAATCAACCAGAGATATAATACCCTGGTCCAGCATATTTTTTGCGCGATTAAATTGAACCTTAGCAATATTAAAATCGATAGTAGCAGCCTGCCATTCAGCCGAGTCGCTTTGTATTTTACGGTGTAATTGTTCTATTTTATTTTGAAGCGCTTTAATTTTCAGATCGCGACTTTGCTGCATGGCTTTTATCTGATCACCCGTAGCCACCACTTTATCACTATAATAACCTGCTTTCTGTTTTTTAGCTTCTAATTGCTCAACCGTTCTTTCTACAAGGTTGGGATCTAAATAATCATCTTTTACATCAGCTAACTGTAATAAGGTATCTCCCGCTTGTACATAATCTCCTTCTTTTACATGCCATTTTATAATTCGTCCGGGGATGATTGCATTAAGTTCTTGCGGGCGTTGATTTTGGTACAGCGTTGTTACATCGCCGCGCGATTGTATGTTTTGAGTCCATGGTAAAAACAAGATTATAATAAGCAAAATAAAAAATCCCAAAATCCAGAATTTTAATTTTTTGCTATAGCCTGCGTTGTACACCTTATCAAAACTCTTGATGGTGTAATTATTATCTTTCTGAACAAGTTCTTTTAATGCCTGCATTATTCCATATTTTTTTACAGCACTTCGCCATGTGTACCGGAAATTATAATTGAACCTGCTGCCATTTTAATTATACGATCGCATTTACCAGCAAAATCCTGGTTATTGGAGACTACAATTACGGTAGTACCAGGCATGTGATTCAAAATGTAACTCTGAATGCTTTGGGCCACAGTTGAGTATAAAGATGTCCAGGGATTTTCTAATAAAAGCAAAACGGGATCGTGCAGTAAAGCACGCACTAGCAATATTTTTTGAACAATAGATCTGCTCAATCTTTTGCCTGCAGTGTCCATCAACGTTTCGTACCCTGCAGGTAGCTGTTGCAGGTAATCATGCAACCCGACTAATTTGGTAAGCTGTGCCAGCTTTTCAAGCGAAAAATCTGTTCTACCCACAGTAACATTCTCCAACAAAGTGCCACTAAAAATGTCTTGATCACTTAAAATTATGCCCATGTGCTGTTGCAAACTTGTTTGCATAAAACGGTTTATTGAAATGTTGTCTATTATAACGGAACCGCTAAAATCAGTGTAACATCCGGTGAGCATTCTTAATAACATGCTTTTACCAGCACCTTCTTCACCCATTATACAAACTTTGCTGCCTGCAGCTATTGATAGCGAAACATTATTCAAAACATTGATCTTCTCATCAAAACTAAATGATAGATTTTCCAACTTTATATCTACACCCTGTGTTGTTGGTTGGTAAGTAAGTGTACCATAGGTGTCCATAGGTTTGTCTAAAACCTTACCAATTTTCTCAACACTTGTAAGCAGATCATACACATTATCAAGGCTGAAGATGAATTTCTCAACCGATCCCATAATTAAGATGATCACAATTTCTGCAGCTACAAATTGACCAAGATTTATTTGATTATTAATGGTTAACACAGCGCCTACAACAAGCATGGCTGCTGTAATAAGCACCTTAAAAATAATGAGCGACCAATACTGCACCAGCAGTACATTAAAATGTTTGGTACGTGCGCCCAAATAATTTTCAACCAACAGATCACTTTTTTTCAAATGCAGATTGGAAAGATTATTAAACTTGAACGTTTTAAAAGATCGTGCTATTTCTTCCAGCCACTGGCCATACCATATTTATAGTCACTTTCTACCAAACTGGTTGATAAGCCACTGTTGCTTGTTAAAGCAATAATGAGAATAAGAATAAGGAGCAGTAAGATGCCAAAGAGAATAAACACCGAGCTGTAGAGTGATAATAGAATTAGTCCGAAAAGTATTTGGATGGACGCTGTTGGTATATCAAGCAGCAGCTTGCCTAATCCCTTTTGTATTGAAACGGTATCAAAAAAACGATTAACCTGCTCGGGTAAAAAATATCCGTCAACCTTCTTTACATCTAATTTTGGTATGCGATAGGCAAATTCGAAGCCATACCTGGCAAACAGTTTTTGATTAATGCGTTCAATCAATTTCAATTGAGAAACCTGCAATGCACCGCTAAGTAAAACACCTACCAATACCAACGTAATTAAAACCCAGAGGCTGGTACTAAAAGTAAATGCCTGCAAAAAATTAATGATCGCCTGTATGCCAAGAGGAATGCTTAATTGTACCAATCCGTTTAAAACTGCAAAAAAGTAAATGGCGGATATCTCCCTTTTCTTTAGCCTTATTACGGCCATTACCCTTAAAAAGGGATTGCGTAAAATTCTACCGAAATTATTTTCCATGATGATTCATCCAAACTTAGATCAAAAAAAATAAAATGATTTTCGTTACAAGTTAGGTGCGTGCGAAAATACTATAAGCATATCATCCTGCAACTATTGCGTTAGGAGGAAGGCTTTGTATTAAATAGTGATGATTTAAAGCAAAAGAAACTAATAGCTAACATTTGAGATTGGCGTCAGCGTACTTTGTAATTAATCTTATCAGTTATGCTTGTTGTTTAGAATGATATTAGAAACATTAACGTAAGCAGTAATCTTTATCGGGTAACTTTAAAAGGCTGCGCCAAATTAAATAAAGAGATTATTACCTTGTCTTAAAAGTCGCACTAACAAATTAACCGTACCCTTCCTTTACTTCATTTAACATCCTAGGTTTTTTAATCACTCAAGAAAAAAATGAATTTATATATTAAATACATGGTAAGCCTTCGTTGCAAGATGGTGGTTATAGATGCCTTGCGAAAGCTGTCACTACCATTTGCAATTGTTGACCTTGGTATGGTGGAAATGCTTGTAATTATATCGCCTAAACAACGTGAAAAGCTACGACTAACCTTATCGCAATCCGGGCTTGAATTACTAGATGATAAGAAAAGTATTCTGATAGAAAAGATAAAGAATGTTGTTACCGAAATGATTCAACATTCTCATGACCTGCCGCTTTTAAACTATTCCGAATACATCAGTAACAAATTAGGTTACGATTATACTTACCTGGCGAATATTTTTTCAGAAGTTAAAGGGATAACAATACAGCAGTACATCATCATGCACAAGATTGAGAAGGTGAAAGAATTATTATTGTACGATGAACTAAACCTTACAGAAATAGCATGGAAGCTGCATTACAGCAGCGTAGCACATTTGTCAAATCAATTTAAAAAGGTGACTGGCTTAACTCCCACTTTTTTTAAACAACTGAAACATAAGCGTTTATTAACGTTAGAAAATGTGTGATATTTGTAACATAATTGGATAAATGTGTAACAATAAGTAAACACGTTGCATGCACCTTTGCAATACCGTGAAAACCTTTTTTCACGTCAATCCAATTTAAATGAAAAACAAATTTTTACTAACAGTAATAACTGTTATTGCCTCACTATCCTCCATTTCCAATTTCGCTCAAAGCATCAATTTAGGTACAGCAGCAAACTTTGTCATATTCACTAAAACTGGTGCGGTAGGTAATACCGGCACATCACAAATTACAGGCAATGTAGGCACACACAACGGAGGCATTACCGGGTTTGGTAATGTAAATGGCGTAATGGCTAACTCAAACGGTGCAACTGCTGCTGCAGCAAACGATTTACAAACTGCGTACGGTCAATTAAACAATAGCATAGCAACGTTTGCACATGCACCGTTGCTTGGCAATGGCGAAGTATTGACTGCCGGCGTTTATAACATATCAGGACAAACTACTTTAAGCAATACGCTTACGTTAGATGCGCAAAACAATCCCAATGCGGTGTTCATTTTTAAGGTATCAGCGGTATTTAATTCTAATGCATCTTCGCAAATAAATTTAATAAATGGTGCATTGGCCTGCAATGTTTTTTGGAAAGTTGAAGGGGCTGTAAACCTCGGTACTTTATCAACTATGCGGGGAACTATTGTGGCCAATAACGGTGCTATAGACCTTGCACCCGGTATTACAGTAGAAGGTAGGTTACTATCAACAACGGGTGCCGTTACTGTAAACGGTGTTACTGCTAAAATACCTATCGGATGTGGAAGTGCTACCCTTACAGGACCTATTGCTCCTAACTTGGGGACGACTGCTTGCTATGCATTGTTTTCTCGCAACGGGGAGGTTACCAATAGCGCATCAAGCATAACCAGGGTTAAGGGTGATGTTGGAACTAATGTTGGCTTAACAACAGGCTACGACCCGCTTTTAGTAGAGGGTACCATACATCCTATCCCTGACAACTCTACTGCCGCGGCTTCTGCTGATTTATTAAATGTGCGCACCTACCTAGAAGGTTTAACGCCGGATATTGAATTACTTTTTCCTGCTGAGTTAGGCAAAGGACTTGTGCTTACTCCCCATACATATATCATGAATGGCGCCGCTTTTTTAACGGATACACTGGTGCTTAATGCTGAAGGTAATGCTGATGGAGTGTTTGTTTTAAAAGTATATGGTGCATTTTCAACCACAACGTTTGCAACAATTAAACTAATAAATGGTACGCAGGCTAAAAACGTATATTGGTTAATTGGTGGTGCAGTATCCATCAACAACTACGCTAACATAAAAGGTACTATTGTTTGCCACAACGGTGCTATCAATTTAAAGAACGGAACTATATTAGAGGGCAGGGCTATGACCACCGATGGCGCACTACTTACATCGGCCATTACTGCCAACATAACGGCGGGATGTAACTCACTTCCGGTATCACTGGTTTCTTTTACAGGTAGCATGCAAAAAAACAATGCACTACTTACATGGAAAACATTAAGCGAACAAAACACCTCGCAGTTTGAGGTGGAACAAGGTGTTAATGGTAAAAGCTTTTCAAAAGTAGGAAGCGTGGCTGCTGCGGGAAATTCAAATGACGTTCGCCAATATTCATTTACAGTTTCCAAAAGTTTCAATGCAGCAGGATATGTTTACTACAGACTTAAAATAAAAGATGTAGATGGCAAGTTTGTTTACTCAAACATTGTTGCGTTATCAGTTAAAACGAAGGCGACAGCTTTATCAATATATCCAAACCCTGTAAAGGAAAACGCAACGTTGTCAATAACAGTAACACAGAAAGATTACATCACCTACACTGTTATTGATAACTCCGGCAAGCAGTTGCTAAACGGAAAAGCAGCGTTATCAGCAGGATTAAACTCTCTACCCATAGCTGCTAAAACATTTCCTCGTGGATCATACACTATAAAAGTGAGTGGCAGTAATATTGAGGAACGCATTCAATTTATAAAACAATAATTCCATCGCCTTTTTTAAACTCCGATTGTAGCTCATGTGCTATAATCGGAGTTTTTATTTATACAACATTTAGTTGCTAACAGCGTACTCAATCTTTTCAATAAAGTTCAAAAATTCGTTGCTACTAATGATCTCCTTATGATATCCATTAGCCAGCTTGAGATAACTATATTCCTTTTTTTGGCATTATTGGGCATAATTATTTCAGGCATCGTATCTTTTGCGCTTATTGTTATAAACATAAAAAAATCGAATAATAAAAGAAGTATACATGAAAAGAGTTGTAGTAACCGGCATGGGCGCCATAACACCACTTGGTAATTCCATTAAAGAGTTTTGGCAAAATATTGTTGCCGGTAAAAGTGCTGCAGCACCTATAACTAAGTTTGATGCATCGAAGTTTAAAACCCGTTTTGCGTGTGAGGTAAATAATTTTGATGCAAATGATTATTTCGATAAAAAGGAAATAAAAAAATACGACCTATATACACAATATGCTATTGCAGCATCAGATGAGGCAATTAAAGATGCGCAGCTCGATTTTACAGGGATGGATGAAATGCAGCGCTATGAAGTGGGTGTGATTTGGGGAACAGGAAATGGTGGCATCGGTACATTTGAGGAACAGTTGAAAGACTTTTATGCAGGCGACGGCACGCCGCGCTTCAACCCATACTTCATACCAAAAATGATTGTTGATATTGCTGCAGGCGCCATCTCAATAAGAAACAAATTACACGGGCCAAATTATTGCACCGTTTCAGCCTGTGCATCATCTAACACTGCAATAATTAGTGCGTTCGATACCATCCGTTTGGGCAAAGCAAACATTATGATCGCAGGTGGTTCTGAGGCTGCACTTACGCCCTCATCCATTGGTGGGTTCAACGCAGCTCAAGCGCTTTCAAAGAGAAATGATGAGCCACAAATTGCCTCAAGGCCTTTTGATAAAGACCGCGACGGATTTGTTGCAGGTGAAGGCGCCGGTGCACTAATATTAGAAGAATACGAACATGCTATAAAAAGAGGCGCACCTATTTATGCTGAAATGGTAGGCGGCGGTATGGCTGCTGATGCCTATCACCTAACAGGTACGCCGCCCGATGGTTTAGGCGCCTATCTTGGTATGAAAAAAGCCCTTGACGATGCGCAAATAACCCCTGAACAAATTGATTATGTAAATGCCCACGCAACTTCAACCGGGCTTGGTGATATTAGCGAATTGAAGGGAATAAAAAGATTGTTTGGCACACATCCTGTTGCCATAAGTGGCACCAAATCTATGACGGGTCATTTGCTTGGCGGCGCAGGCGCTATTGAAACCATCATTAGCGTTATGAGTGTAAAACACGACATCATTCCCGGTACTATTAATACTGAAAACTTAGACGAGAATATTCCTGAAGGGCTAAATATTATTCTTGGCAAATCAATTAATCAGCCGGTTAATTACGTGCTCAACAATACGTTTGGTTTTGGTGGGCATACCGCCAGTTCTGTATTCAAAAAATATGAAGGATAGCATATAGCATTATCTCTTTTATTGCTTTTTGTTGGGGCAAACATTTGTGCCAATCTCAGCTCCGGTTGTGTCACTCACTTGTACTATTGTAACTTTTTGGGTCAGGGGTGCAATTATGTGAATGACATGCTGCAATATTATATGGCTTTGAGATGCGCTTTAGTTGACTAGCAAACTAAAAGTACAAGTGAGTGACCTTTAGTTTAGTTCTTTGAAATAACGGTGAACAGAGAATAAATAATTTTGGAAAAGAAGAGAGGTGCACTAAGAGAGTGACTAAGTTGTAAGACTTAAGTTGTGTATTAGACCTCTCCTCCTTTCCTGTTGCCTGGAACCAATTAGAATGTTAGCTTTTGAGGGCTATTAAAGGTCTTAGTTACAGGGCAACATTTGTTGTTTTTTCCTAAAAGTAAAATTATGAAAATCACTGAAATTTTAGGTATTGATGTAAGCAAAAGTTCTCTTGATTGTTTTCTCTACAGTTCGCAGCTGTCCTTAGAGCCGACGACTAACAATGATAAGGGGTTTAGATCAATAAGTAAATGGCTGAAAAAGAATGTGGGCAAAGACTTGTCGGGCTTGATGGTAGTGATGGAACATACAGGTATTTATACCTGGCAACTTGAGCAATATCTGCACAAGCAGTGCATTGCTTATGTAAAACGGCCAGCATTAGACATTAAACGATCTGTAGGAATGGTAAGGGGCAAGAGCGACAAAGTGGATGCAAGGTTTATAAGCAAGTATGGATGGATGCGCAAAGAAGATCTTAAACCTGTAAAGCCATTAAGTGATCAGCAGTTCAGTTTGCAGCAGTTGATGACTTATAGGGACAAGTTGGTAGCTGATAAGGCTTCCTATCAGTCACGTCTTAAAGAGCTAAGCGAACAGGCCGGAGAAAGTCTCAATGAAAAAATGCAAGCATCTGCGCAGTTCCTAATGGAAATATTGACAGTGGAAATAAAACAAATTGAGGCGGAAATAGAAAAGCTTATTAGTGAAGACGAGGAACTTACAGTCAATTACCAACTTATAAGAAGTGTTGTAGGTATAGGTTTTGCCACAGCAGTGCATGTGCTAATCACAACAGAAAACTTTACACGGTTTACTGATCCGCGTAAGTTTAATTGCTATTGCGGAGTAGCACCTTTTGAACATACTTCAGGCAGTAGCATCAGGGGCAAAACAAGAGTAAGTCATTTAGCTAATAAAAAACTGAAATCATTATTAACTATGGCAGCAATAAGTGCAGTTCGTTTTGATCCAGAACTAAAACTTAAATATGAACAAAAAGTAAAGGAAGGCAAAGCAAAAATGAGTGCCCTAAATATTATTAGAGCAAAACTGATAGAAAGAATGTTCGCCGTTATTAGAAAACAAACTAAGTATGAAATAAGGTTAGCCGCATAAAAATTTATTTGGCTACATCTTAGAATACACAACGATGTTGATGCAAGTACTGCCGTACAAACAAAAAGCCCCTACAAACGTAAGGGCTTTATTTATGTGAGTTTTGCTTGTGCAATTATACATTTTTATTTGGTTCAAGGTAGGCTGTTTCCTCCTCGCGCTCTCCCGGGCGAATGATAAGCCTTAAGGTGGGATCGTTCGTCATAAAACTCCAAAGCCAGTTGTATGCAAGCTTTGCCTTGTTGCGGAAACCGGCAATGGGTATAATGTGTATGAACAGCCAGGTAAGCCACGCAAAAAAACCTTTGAAAAAACCTTTAGGCAGATCGACCACTGCTTTAAATTTTGATATAATTGCCATGCTGCCTTTGTTATTGTAAACAAAGGGTTTGAGGGCTTCGTTTTTTACTAATCGTTCTAAGTTTTTCGCCAGTAACTGACCTTGCTGTATGGCAACCTGCGCCAGCTGCGGATGCCCATTAGGAAAGGCTGCATCTGTAGTTTGAAAACAAATATCGCCGATGGCAAAAATGTTGTCACTGTCTTTAACCCTGTTAACTTCATCAACCAAAATACGCCTGCCACGGGTAATTGATGATGCAGGTAAACCCGGAGCCTCGCGGCCGGTAACGCCGGACGCCCAAATTAAAGTACACGTTGGTATTGTTTCGCCATTGGCCAATATTACATTACCATCAGCATAATCTTTTACTGCAGTATTTAGCATAATGTGAACACCAAAGTTGTTCAGCACTTTATACGCCTCCTCTTGCGATTTTTTGCTCATGGGCGCTAGCAACGATGGGCCGGCATCTATTAAATAAAGTTTGCCCCTTACATTATCTAACTCGGGATAATCTTTCGCCAAAATGTTTTGTCGCATTTCTGCAAGCATGCCTGCAATTTCAACACCGGTAGGTCCGCCGCCGGCAATTACAATATTGCGTAGAGAGGCACGCTCCTCGTCTGAAGATGTATTTACCAGTTTCTCCAGGTTGAGTAAGATGTGGTTGCGTAAGTTAAGTGCGTCATCAATTGTTTTCATGGGTAGCGCATGCTGCTTCACGTTTTCCATGCCAAAGTAATTGGTCTCACAACCCATGGCCAAAACCAGGTAATCGTAATTAAGATTGCCGGTATTTGTCTCAACCATGTTTGCCTCTCCGTGTATTTTTACCATAGTACCCAAATGAAACCGCAGGTTATTTTTATGCTGAAACATTTTACGGAAAGGATAACTGATGTTAGAAGCCTCAATAAACGCGGTGGATACCTGATAGATAAGTGGCGGAAAGAAATGATAATTATTTATATCAACTAAGGTTACATTAAACGCTGCATTATTAGCTAAGCGTTTGGCAAGATTAATGCCTGCAAAGCCGCCGCCAATTATTACTATTTTTTTTGTGCTCATGTGTTAGTTTTTTTCTTTGATCGATCTGGTTGGTTATGAAAAATATGGCTGCGTTTGTAGTATCAAAATTTTCGTGCCTAGATGTTAATTGATTAATCAAAGACAAATTTTAACCGGATGTTACTTCTGCAGAAATACTTAAATGGTAAGGCAAACTTGCGCATGCTGGAAAAATCTTATCAATTACTGTACATTTAGTACCAACCTTGGTAATCCTATGGTATAAAGAATAAGCTCTTGAAAAAAATACTTCTCTTGATACTTTACAGCACTTTGCTGTATGGCTGTAAAACTACTCGTGAAATGAAAAGCGGTTCTCGCACACAGGTGCATGCAATAAGACTTAAACCCACTGCAGATCTACGTAAAAGCCTTGAGGACTATGCAAAGGCTAATAATATAGCTGCAGGGTGGCTTGTAACATGCGCCGGCAGCCTTACTAAGTACAACATACGTTTTGCAAATAACGAAAAGGGAAGCACGGCAAGTGGACATTTTGAAATTGTAAGTCTCACAGGCACCATATCAAAAAATGGCTGCCACATTCATATAAGCATTAGTGACAGCACAGGCCGAACAATAGGCGGCCATTTGCTTGAAGGTTGCACCATATACACCACCGCAGAAATTGTGATGGAAAGTACGCCGGACTTTATTTTTAAAAGAGAAACGGACGGCACCACACCATGGGATGAGTTGCAGATTGAAAATGTAAAATAAAGGCTGACGAGCCTCACCCGTTTAAGCGTGCCTCACATTGCAATATCAGAAACTATATGATCCAACCAAGTGCTCTCATACGTTTTTCCAGGTTTACAGGAAAAACAGCTTTGTCAACCACTTTGGTGTTGTGTTGCACCGGTAGCACGTCATCATCCTTTTTATTATATCTGTGGCTTGGTATGGTGGGGGGAATTATGGCCTGCTTTGGTAACACATTTTGTTGCTGTAGTAACGGGTTGGTTTGCCATTTGGGTGCGTGATTCGCTATTGCATTTTGTTGCCATCCTTGCTTTTCATTTCTTTTTCTAATCAGGTAATTTTTTATTTCGTTTAAACCTTGTGTTATTGATTTGGTGAGGAAATCTTTGAACTTACCTTCAGTAGTAAGATGGCTGCTTAAGATATTGGAGATCTTAGTTTTGAAAGCTTTACCATCGCCCAGCTCTCTACCTGCAAACTCTTTCATAATGGTATCTATGATCATGCCTGCCACTTTCTTTATTTCAATTTCACTACGCATAATGGCAAGATATTTTTGATCTAATACCTCATCCACACCAAATGCATTAGAAGTAAAATAAAAATCAAGTCCAACGGGCGAATTTGCGCCGATGCCTGACATGGTGATAAAAAGGTTTCCCTTATTACTCCAAAATTGGTCAATGTTAGCTGCGGTAAAAGTATCATAGTTACCAAAATCGAAACGATCGTTATTACCGGTAAACAAATCTACAGCTACAATTTTGCCGAGCTTTTCCCAAAACCGACCACTATTTATTACATTAAACAATTGTTTTTTCTTAGCTACATCATTCAAGTTACTGTCATTGGTCGTCATAATGCTTTCGTCAAAAACCATCATATACCAAACCGTGTTTGCACTATCGAAAGTAACTTCCAAAGTCAATTTATCCTGAGGGTCGCCTAGCAACTTATTATATGCTGCGGCAATTTCAAAAATCTCATCTTCCTCCAGTATTCTAATCTTGGTAATATCGGTTGCATCTTGAGCCACGTTTTTCATTATCTTACTTGCCCATTTCACATCCGATGTTGCAGTGCCACTCCCCGCTGTTTCCGCTTTAATTACATAATAGTTACCATTAATTGATACTTTATATACTGGATGTCCGTCAGCAATGGCATCCATACTTGCTAGGGCACCTTTGGTAATCTTTGGCAAACTCATACGGAAGATTTTTTGTATTAAAGAATAACAAAATAATATAATGGGCTTAATAATGCAAGCGCCTTTGCAGTTAAATGTTTTTGACTTAAGTATGGTTCGGTATAGAAAATAGCAGAGCAAGATGGCAGTGAAATTTTTATGTGCAGGTGATTGTCCTTTGCTCATTGAAGTGACACTTAAATGTAAAATAGAGTGCAGGACTGTGTCCGGTAAAGATTAAAACGCACTCTAACTTTGTTTAGCTCCTTTGGATTGAAGCAGTAATTATCTCTTTATGTCAATATCACCTCGAAAACATTAAACATCTTGATTTTTACCGGACGCAGTATTCAGCAATAGGTAATTTAAGTGGCCTTCGGAACACTTAAACTAACTGGGGGGGGTGCGAAAAGTTAGCTAGCATGGTACACTAGTTTCTATTTCAACCTAAAACATTTCTCGCAAGCACTTTTTGAACGTCGTAAATATTTACCTGTTTATTAAACCGTTTTGAAACACTTGGTATCGCCTCGCTTGAAACCCAAATTTTTAGCTCTGCTTCCAAATCAAAACTGCCGGCTGTTTCTACACTGAACCGGGTAATGCTTTTATAGACAACTGATTTGTATTCAACTTTTTTTCCTGTTAACCCTTGCCTATCAACAAGAATTAATCTTTTGTTGGTAAAGATGAAAACGTCTCTAATAAGTTTGAAACCAATCTCTATTGCCTCACCATCTATCAATAGCATACCATACTCCTGCTGAAGATCTTCTGGACGAGCAACACCTGCATTACCAAGTAACGATGAAAAAAGTCCCATAAGATTATTTTTAGTTTAATAATATTTATTGCAGTATAAAAGTCTTTTCCGCCTTTGCAAGTGTTCTTCACCTGCAAATCCATCTTGTAATTAAACCTTTCCATTAGTTCTAGTTAAACGACTGTCGACTCCATCAGTAGTCAATTTATTTCAGGACAAGACAGACTGCACCCAATTATTTCATCGTCCACCCCCATTACTGGCAATACGCTCGTTGGATGTAGTTTTACTCTCTAATAAAGTTCCGTTTAATATTATAATCAGCTCTTTAAAGTCATCTTTTGCCCAGCTGTCGTGGTAAAATTTAATTGTTTGTCCGGACGCAAGTTTTATGTTTAACTTATAGTAATTAAGGTCGAAACTTCGAACTATACTTTCAATTTCCTTCCATTTGAAATTGATGTCGGGTTGTTTGCTGAATGCAAATTGTTTAATCCAATTCAAAGAAAATCCGTCGTTATCAATTGTCCATTCTGTTCTTCCTGTAACTAATTGTTGCCAAAGCAAATATGATGTGGCCGTATACGCCTGTGTAAGCTCCCCCAAAAACAGTACGTTTTAAAAGTAGACAAAATGTTTAATTTTAAAAACGTAAATCACCATGAAAAAAAGCACATTCAGTCCTGCACAGATTGCGGGTATTCTCAAAGAGTTTGATAATGGAAAGACGGCTGAGGCCATTACGCGTGAACACGGTGTAAGTAAAGCATCCCTGTATAAATGGCGACAGCGCTATGGCGGAATGGAGGCATCGGAATTAAAACGAATAAAGGAGTTGGAGGAAGAGAACGCTCGGCTTAAGAAGATGTATGCTAACCTTGCTATGGAGCTTGATGTAGCCAAATATATCATTGAAAAAAAGTTGTAAAGCCTTGCGAAAAAAGAAGAGTAATTGGAGAGCTGCGTAAAGAGCGTCCTAAAGACATCGGCAAGGCGTGTCGCGTATTAAAAATCAGCAGGAGCAGTCTGCATTATCAATCAGTAAAGGAGGATCAACACGTAATGGAACAGCTTACAAAAGCTGGCTAAACAAAACCCTGTTGAAGGTTTTTGGAAATGCTACTATCGCCTTCGCAATCAGGGCAATATTATCAATCACAAGAGGCTTCACCGTGTCTATAAACAAATGTTATTGCCACTTCGCCGCAAGGTAAAGAAACGCCTTTGTGCAAGAGTAAAAGATCCATTGGATATACCACAAGTATTCACCCATACCTGGAGCATTGATTTTATGAGCGATGCTTTAAGTAATGGCACAAAGTTCCGCTCCTTTAATGTGATTGATGATTACAACAGAGAAGTATTGTTTATAGAAACAGATTATTCATTAAAGAGCAGCAGAGTTATATGGGTACTCAAACATTTAATAAACCGATATGGAAAGCCCCGGAAAATACGGATGGATAATGGGCCAGAGTTCGTAGCTAAACTGGCACAGGCATGGAGCACTGCAAATGAAATTGAGTTTAAATACATACAGCCGGGCAAACCAACTCAAAATGCCTTGATAGAACGCTTTAATAAAACTTATAGGGAGAGTGTGTTAGATGCTTACTTATTTGATAGCATTGATGAGGTAAGAGAGATAACCGCAAATTGGATTCATGACTACAACCACTATAGACCACACGATGCATTAGGCGGGCTATCGCCCATGATGTGGAAATGTGGACAGCAACCCTACGCACAAACCCACGCTGTTCCTGACCACATTACCACATCTGGTTATAGTAATAATAATAGTAGTAATAAAATGATATTAGAATCTACTTTTGAACCGTACTAAAA